>PHBZ01000066.1 GCA_002840755.1 Chloroflexi bacterium HGW-Chloroflexi-10
CGTGAAAGGCAATTGGCCAATGATAAAAACTTTGTTCTCGATTTTTACCCAGTCTTATGACAAACTGTCAGGTAGCTAGATTATGGAAAACCAACCCAGATTCTTATCCTGCCAACTTTATATGATCCACCTTATTCTGTAAATGATTATATTAGCCTGGTGCTGCTCTATTCGGAACAAGGTTTTTTCGTAGAGTACATTTTTCCCAAAAAAGCCGAAGGTGATCACTTTGCAGGTTGTCCCAGCCAAACTGGTTATCTATATATTGTGGCATGGTCCCTTGAAAAAGAACTTTCATTGCCCCATTTGCTGGAAAAAAAATCTGGTGTTGGGGTAAATGAGTTGTCTTTTCCTTATTATAAATCGATAGAAGAAGCAACAAATTTGACTAATGATGAATTTTATAATATGTTTACAAATTTAGAGAGTACGTATTGCATCAATACCCTTGAGAGTCTTTGGATTCAATGAACTGATATGAGTTAAAAACATTCCCTTTCGATTGCTTGATTATTCGAAGTGATGGATAGATTTTACACTGAGGTTATTTAATGGTTCTGATGAGTATCATGTACATTGCAGCGTCAGACCAAATAATGACGTTCAATCATGTTGGTATGCTGCTCGTTATGGAAATGATGTAATTTTATTTTAAGCCCACATGATTATCATCAAAAATGTCGATTTTTTTCAAATCATGGAACTAACTGACGAAAAAGCGGCTTCTTGTGTGGCATCGGAAGAATGATACTCAAAAGAAGCAGAAATTTGTATGGGTTTAATCGGTAGCACAAATTACAAGCAGCCAGACGGAATAGCAGGTAAGGCTCAATAAGAGGATTATTAAGGAATTGGTTTACCCGGCGTATGTTTCCCGTCATGCTTGTTGATATATCTCAGGATCCTGATCGTAAAAGAAAGGGTTACATGGATGAAAATATGGATGCGT
Source organism: Chloroflexi bacterium HGW-Chloroflexi-10 (assembly GCA_002840755.1). GTDB lineage: Bacteria > Chloroflexota > Anaerolineae > Anaerolineales > Anaerolineaceae > UBA6170. Next base: position 950 of record PHBZ01000066.1, read on the forward strand.
GGGTTTATGATACTTTTCAGGTAAGAATTGGGAATATATCGATACCTAAAATTGTGAATAACCAAATAGTTTGTGCTTATCAATAGGTAGTAAATTATGAAAAGAAAAAACTTAATTCTTTGCTTTTTCATTTTTGCAATCTGCATACAGGGATGCGGGACCCGGAATAACAACGACTTTGCCGGTTCTGTTAAAATATCCAAAACCAGTAATGTATTATCCGATCAAACACCGGAACTGCCTGCGCAAACCATAACCAATCCGGCTGCAGTTGAAAATTCGCCCTCATCACCAGTGATCCATTTATCTAAAACACCAACAAAAACCGTTCATTTTACCCCAACCGAAACCTACACACCATTACCCACTATTGATCGGTTTGGCATACAAGGATTGATCGACACAAATGGTGGCTGCGAACTGCCCTGCTGGTGGGGTATAGAACCGGGAAAAACGACTTTGGAACAGGTGACGGTATTTCTCACTCCAATTACAAAAAAATTAGAAAGTTATGGACCTTCAAAAATTACTGTAAAAGGAATCCAATATGAAAGCGTTGGGTCTAGTTTTGACTATGCCTTACCTGGCCGACAGGATTTGGGGAGCATGTATATTGTTTCCTGGAATGGGGTTGTTACGTTTTTGAGTGTTGATTCAAGCACAATGTCTTATCGTTGGAAAATATCACAAATACTACAAAAGATGGGAAAACCGTCCGAAATTTATTTGTTAGTGAAACGAAGTTGGAGCGAAATTCCGGTAATTTTGGTTTTATTTTATCCGGATCAAAGGGTTTATTTTCAAATAAATATTGATGCCTATAAAGAAAATGGTATTGTAAAAATATGTTTACCACAAGAGGGATTATTATTAGCAACCTGGTCACACGATTTTGATATCGATGATCAATTTAAAAACCTCATTTTAGGTCCTGAATCTGAAAGAAAACTTCAAAGATTGGAGGAAGCTACAAGTTTAACAAAGGATGATTTTTATGAAATATTTTCTGATCCCTCATCTTTGAATTGTTTTGAATCGCCATTAGATGTTTGGTAAATCATTAATACTTTTTTTGTTCAGGGTTACGTCTTTAAATACCCTATACCGTACCAGGGACAATCACCCAGAATGAGCCAAGGATCTTCACCCAAGATGACTCTTAAGCAATTATGGTGATGCTATCACGAATTAATGATAGATACTGAAATATGTTTTTTTGACAGATTAAATAAACACCGTTTGGGGGATTCCTTTGGATATGCACTGTTGTTTCCGCTTTTCGACCTGGCAAGTGATCAATAAATCTTCGCCCTGCCATAGGTATAGTGCTTTTTCAATGGAATATTCTGCTGCTACTCTTCGCATATTGCACCCCGGAAGGAATTACGAAATTGAAAACAAAAAGAATACTAATAATAATACTCATATGTTACGCGGTTATTTCAGTATCGTGTTTGTTTTTTGGCAAATTTCCAAAAACTGAACAAGCAAATTACGCATTAGAACCGAATGAAGAATATGATATTCTGTGGGCCTTTCAGGATGAAAGAATCGCCGGGGCAGTTTCTCATCCAAACGTTATTAATTGGGAGAACAATTTTTATTACCAGATTCTTGAATTGCGTCCAAATGGTATTTTTCAGAGAAGATATCTGGTCTCTATAGACAGTGAGACTGGGGAAGAAAGCTGGAAAACGCGGTTAAAGCCGGACATGGGTGGTTTCCTGACAGCCAATCATGAAGCGATTATACGTGGAACAATAGGGGTTTCCAATGTGCAGTATTTTGATGCCAAGACCGGATCCCAACTGTGGAAAAAATATTTTATCAGCGGTCACAGTGTTTCTGATATTAGTTTTTCTGAAAATAAGCTATTTATACAAACGAATGACAATGAAGTTTATGTTATGAATAATACCGGAGAGGTTATTGAGCGTTATATAGAAGGAATTACATCCTTTTTAATTTCAGATAGTATGTTACTTCAATATCTTAATTACCAACTTAATGCGATAGATTTTTCCGATAATGATCTTATTTGGACAGTTGATTTAAAAGAAGAAAGAATACAAAAATCGCCTATTCTGGATGAAGAAAACATTTTTGTGCGAACAAAGTATATACCTTCCGATATTTATTCTATTGATAAAAGAGATGGAGAAATTAACTGGAAAGTGACTTATGATGTTTTAACAAATTTGTGCGTCATGAATGACAGCGTATATTTCATAACATACGATGATTATTTAATTTCAATCGATAAAACGACCGGTGTAGAAAAGTCGAAGGTTAAATTTGATCGTTCGCTGAAAACTGATCAATATGATTATTTCATTGCAGGAGATAAAGAAAAACAAATTATAGTGATCGTTTTTGGAGATAACGACCAACTACTGGGGTTAAAAATATTAAATCCGAACTAATCCTAAAATATTACACATTGAGTCTGTTCGTGGATACGAAATTGTGGAGTTGCCCTAAAAACACTTATGACCAGCAAAGCTTTCCTGCCGTGTTGGTGGCGGTGATTAATCCGGGTAGGAGTAGCAATTTATGAGGATTTGAAGAATGATTAGAATGAAAATAATACTTTTGCTTTTAATGTGCTGCGGTTTTGTCTCAACTTCATGTAGTTTCGTGTCTATTTTGAGAGGATTTGATTTATTAAAACCACCTATGCATTCTCTTGAAGAAAACGATGAATATGAAGTTATTTGGAACATTGAAAATATTTATATTCCCAATAATAGAAATAATCCATCGTTGATTGGCGTGCCAGGTAAGATAATCATCCAAACACCCAAAGCATTATTTACTCAATCGTTAATAGCTTATGATAGTTTGAATGGGGAAAAGCTCTGGGAATCTGATCTTGGTTTTTTTGAATATGGGATGATCGCTGCCCATGAAGATCGAATATTCCGAGGAACAGGTGGAACAGCATCGGTTTCTATGTATGATCCTGAAACCGGAAAACGTATGTGGAAAACTCATTTTATTACCGGTCATAGTGCAACAGATATTTATCTCAATGAAGATGAGGTATATGTTTATACCAATAACAGTCAATTTTATGTTGTAGATTTACAAGGGAAAGTAATTAAGAGAAGATACTATGTGTCATTTCGGACTTTTCTCGCTGAAGATAATTTGGCTTATAAAGAGACGGATTTTACTATTAATGCAAAAGATTTAAATACAAATAATGAAATTTGGTCTGTCGATTTAGAATCGGCGATTGTAGGTTCGCCCGTTTTTGACAATGGAACAATTTTTTTGGAAACATCATCGGGTAAAGATTGGTTATATTCAATTGACCAAATTACTGGTGAGTTAAATTGGAAGAAGTCTTTTCAACTAATAAGTAATTTCGTGGTTTTGAAGGATACTGTCCATTTTATTGATAGTGATGGATACCTTATTGCTTTAGATAGATCAACTGGAGAAGAAATTTCTAAAATTGGATTTACCGAACCATTTGATTTAGATCAATATTATAATGGCTATTTTTTGGCAGCCGATAGAGAGAATCAAATGTTAGCGATATATTTTGCCGATAATAAACAAATTATGGGTGTGAAAATGAAATGAGATCAAAAAAAATAATCTTGTTACTTTCTTTTATCCTTGTGGCGTTGCTCATTAGCAATTGTGATTTTAACTCGAAAATTGTTACAAATCAGACTTCCTCAAATCGAGTGAATACGAATTTGAAAACACAAGTTCAAGCAGAAACGACAATTGTTCCTACGCTTTTTCAATTAAAATCCCCAATACCAACAATAACGCTTACACCAGCATTTGTTCGTACCAATCAAACATCACCATCTGTTGCTATAACCAATAATTATTTTTCGGATTTAATAGATTTAAAAAGTTTACCACCCGGTCAATACATCACTTATTATAGTTATGCAGATTCATCCTTAATGGCAATGTCATTTCAAGGACAGCGTTATCCGATATTTAAATCAGACCGCAAATTTGAATTTGGATATTCGCAAAATACCCGTTTTTTGATAAGTAGTTCAGATCAAAAAGTTATTAATATTTTCGATCAGAAAATTGTATTTGCTTCAACACAGGATTTGTCGGAATGTATTGTAGATCATGTATCTGGAAATGGTCTAATAGTATCGGACAATTGCGGCCAGGATGGAATATCCATTTACGATGAATCTATGGGTTGGACACCAATTTTTTTACCTTTTTTATCAATTTCACAACCTATGCAACCATCGATATCCAATCAGGGTTCTTTTGTTTCATATTGTCATTGGGATGATGGTAGCAAGACGAAGTTTTCTAAAATAGCCTCCTGCTATAAGACGTCTTCCTGCCAGACCATGGAGATAACTTTGCCTTTTGATACACAGAATGGTGTGGCCTGGCATCCAAATGGTGAATGGATCGCTGGTGTGGAAAAATATAAAAGAGCGTATATTCTTTCGCTGGTTACGGGTGAAATGAAAATCATTCAAGAGGACGTTCCGTGTAATCTCGAGCAAGATATAGCCTGGTCTCCTGATGGAAATTGGGTGGTATTTGATGGTATGTGTCTTGATCAAAAAGACCCATCAGCATATCGGATGTATTTATATCTGTATTCTGTTCGAACTGGTGTTACCCAGATATTTGATGAACAATCTGAAAGCAGTTATCAGCTTGCAGGCTGGTTAAATATCCATTCAGATTTTCATCCAGGTGGCAATTATGTTGTATTACCCAGAGAAGATGAATTATATTTACTCTCCACTTATGGAGAAGGCGGTGAACCCATACATCAACTGCATGAAAAAGATATGATTACCATTTTGGAACAGTATAAGGATGTGGGAGAAGAGCGGTGGTGGTTGGTAGAATCGGATAATCGGCAGGGTTGGATTCCGGAGACCATGGATTATTTTCAGGATGATTGGCAGAGTGATTTAAAACCTGCGGTATTTCAAGTTGGAAGTCATTTGGTGATTACCATAGCTGGTGAGGATTTGCGACTGCGTGAAACAGCCTCGATAAATGGGGAGATTATCCGTAAGCTACAACCCGGAGTCAGACTAAGTATTAAAGATGGCCCTGAAAAAGTTGATGGGTATATCTGGTGGAAAGTTGCATTAGATGAATCTAATGTGGAAGGCTGGGTGGCTGAGGAAAGCTCGTGGTTTAGTTCCATTCCAGAAGAATAATACTGTGGAAGGCACTAACCTGCCGGTGATGGAGCAGACGGACAGCGTTATTAAAGCGGATCAGCAATCCGCCGTCAAGCTGGCGCGTGTTATAAAGCCTGAAATACCACTCTGTTTGTTACGGTTGTGGATACCGATGGCGCACCCCAGGCGGGCATGAGAAGAAAAGCTTCTAAACTGATGATAGAAGACGTTTTACATGCCTGGCCGTTATATTTAATACCTGCTTTTTCACCGGTTTTAATATCAGATGCGGTTCGAGGGATAGAAAAATGGGAAAATTTTTACTAAAAAAAATTCTTCAAATAACAATATTTATCATAATTTGCATAATGCTATTTGGGTGTGTAAGTCAACAAAATATGTTTAATCAAGAAGAATTTGAAGAAAAATTCCAAGTTCTTCAACAATGGAGTAATACGTACAGTAATCCTTTTGGTTACATCGGAAATATAAAAACAATAAATGAAGAAATAGTATTGGTTGAATACGTTGCGAAATACCCATTTCCTTTTGTCATTAACTGGAAGACGTACGATATAGATAATGGCCAAATGTTATGGGAACTTCCAGGTGGTTTTATCTCAGATTATTATGGACAAGTGGTATTCGATGAGGAATTCTTGTATTCAGGCAATACGGCAAAATTACGTGCTCTTGATTTAGAATCCGGGAGAATTATATGGAAAAGTAATATTAATGCAATCCAATGGTTGACAATAGTGAACGATCAATTAATTGTTGGAGATAAATATAGAATCTTCTCATTAAATAAATCAAATGGAAATTTCAATTGGGAATATGAAACAGAAAAAATTCCCTTTTTGATATTGCCATCCGAAAATAAAAAATTAATATATTCTTTGGTTGGGTCCAATATTTTGGTTCTTAACGCCATAACCGGAATAGAAGAAGGAAATTTTTCAAATCCATGTAAATACTCACAAATAGATTCAATATTCCTTTGGGACGATAAACTATACTGTGATTCTTCTATAATGGATTTGGAAGATGGAAAATTGATAAGTGAACAAGGTAATGAGGATAGAATTGTTTTTCGGAATAACAATATAATCTATTATCTTGGAAAAGACTTTAGATTTTATGCTTATGATTTGATAAATAAGCAAATAAAATGGGAAAAATATTTTTTCTCTGAAAATGGGGAACCTATTAAGATTGTGAAGTCTTTTTTTGCAGATGGGAATCATGGGTTGTTTTATACGATTGATGGGGTGTTACGTGTTATTGATTTAGATACCGGGAATGAAAAATATTATTATTCTCAGGACACAAAGATTGATTACAAGGACTATAAATATAGATACTTTATAAATAATAGTCAAGTATTCCAAGATGATTTATTTGTATTCTCAGTAGATGATCAGTTCATATATGTTTTCTCAAAATAGAATAACTAATTTATTCGCTAAAATCTGTAGAAATTCACATTCCCACTGTGGATTTAACACCTTTTTATGTAATGAAAGGGGTGAAAAGTACTTTAAAACCTACTTTTAACTAACTATATCCGTACTGAGCGTGGATGATTCCGCCTTTGCAGGTAAACTTCGGGTATTCAGGAGAAACGCACTTGCTCGCCTGATAATTTGTTTTCGGGCACAATGTGAGTTGGCTAAGAAGCGAGCGGACGGGCGGGCCGGTAAAGTGCATCTCTCCTTTTGAGTTGTGCTTGTTCTACGATAATTTTGGGAAATTCGGATTAATTGCAAAGGATGTTAAAGCTCGCAGGTGTTATCAGGGTGATGGATAGCGAATGGGGAAATTAGACGGCAGCTCAAAGTGGAAAGCCAGTATGCAAAGTATGAAAAATCCGGTAGAAGTGTTTATAATACAAACAAGAATTGGAGGTTGATATGATTTATCGCAGATTGGGAAAGTCCGGTTTGAATATTTCTGTCGTGGGGATAGGCACCTGGCAGTATGGCGGTGAATGGGGACGCAGCTACACGCAAAATGAAGTGGATGCTATTCTGCAGCGCGGAAAAGATTTGGGCATCAACCTGATCGACACGGCAGAATGCTATGGCGACCATACCTCTGAACGGTTGGTCGGGCAATCGATAAAACACAACCGCGACGAATGGCTGATTGCTTCCAAGTTTGGTCACCAGTTCCACGCCAATTTTTCACGAACTGATCGGTTTGATGCCAACAGCGTACTCACTCAGTTGGAGGAGTCTTTGCGCTCACTGCAAACTGAAAGCATTGATTTGTACCAGTTCCACTCCGGATCCAATGAATCTTTTGATAATGCGGAACTGTGGGAAATGCTTAACCGCCAGGTAGCGGCGGGGAAAATCCGTCACCTGGGGCTCTCGGTGAGCCCAAATACGAACGAGTTTCAAGTACGTAAAGCTGTGGAGTATGGGATCAGTGTCATTCAGATTGTATACAACCGGCTGGACCGCGCCCCGGAAGCTGAAATATTCCCCAATTGCCAGAAGAACGATCTTGGCATTCTGGCGAGGGTTCCGCTTGCTTCGGGTTTCTTAAGCGGCAAATATAAACCGGGGACACAATTCAGCAACCCGGATGATGTGCGTTCAAGACGCGAGCAAAACAATATTGACGAGCAGCTTAAGGAAGTCGCTCACATTCAGCAAAACGAAGTGCCTGCGGGTGTGGATATGGCCGCCTGGGCACTAGCGTGGTGTTTACGGCTGCCGGTTGTAAGTGGTGTTATTCCAGGCTGCAAGGACCCGGCGCAGGTGGAAGCCAACGCCTCTGCAATACAATTGATTAACACTTTCGGATAAAATCGGCAATCAGATTAAGCGCGCGCTGGGCTTCCGGGTTGGCTGGGCCTAAAGCAGGGTAAACATGCCCCATGTATGGCTCAATCTTCATTTCCACTTCGACGCCATCCTCAGCCATGCGGACAGCCAGCCGGGTTGAGTCGTCCATCAGGATTTCATTTCCACCGACCACAATCAGCGTATCCGGCAGACCATGGAAATCGGCGTACAATGGGGAGACCCATGGATGGCTCAGGCTTTCACCAGCGGCATAATCGGCAGCACATTCCTGCAGGTTATTCCAATCCAGGAGTACATCTTCATCTTTCAGGCTGATTAGCGATTCTCCAGTTCCGGCCAGATCGGTCCACGGCGAAATCAGAATCACGCCCGCCGGTAAAGGTTTTCCCAGGTCGCGTAGGGCGAGGAGAGTCGCCATGGTCAGGCCGCCGCCGGCAGAATCGCCGGCAAACAGGATCTGATCCGTCTGCCAACCCTGCTCCAAGAGCCACTCATACGCCGTAATAGCATCCGCCAGCGCGGCAGGAAAAGGAAACTCAGGCGCGAGACGGTAATCGACCATCAAAAATTGGGCCTGACTGCTTTGTGCCATGTGGTGCAGAAAATTGCGGTGCAAGACCGGCATGCGGGTGACATACGCCCCGCCGTGCAGATAGAATACTACCTGTGTGGAAATTTCTTCGGAGGGCAATACCCACTCACAGGGAACGCCATTGGCATTCACCGGGTGGGCTTCCAATTTTAAAGGCGGCGGTACGAGCTGCTGCAATTTATCCAGGTAACCACGCTGTTTTTCAATCTCGTCCGGGACGTTTTGTTTATGCAAAACGCGGATTAACGCGTAGATCAGGCGGCTGCGCAGACTGGGGCGAAAAATATTGCTCCATTCCAGACCAAAAATAACCCCTATGATGAAATATAGATACCTTCGCCAATTACTCATATTTATACGCATGCCAAAACTCCCGAACAGTACATCTGACCAGATTATACTGTAAATAATCAATTTTTAATGGTGTGGAGGCGGAATTCGCACCAATATTCACCACGGAACACAGTTTCGTGGGCAGCTTTTTGAGTTTGGGGTTCCTTTAGAGGTTTTACGAATCAATGTTCCACCAAATCAGGGCTGTGCGCACGGCTCGCGGCCACACCAGCATTCCGTCTTCCCATTGGATATTTTGTTTTAATATATCGGTTAATTCCGCATCCCAACTGGGATCATGCATGATTCCCAGGCGGGATTTCAGGTCTTGCAGGGCGGCATCAAGATCGGGACTGCGCCACGGTTTCCACAGCCGGCCTTCTTCAAAGAGGACATTGGCAAAGATACCCATCTCCAGCAGGATTTGATAGGCAATCTGAAAATTTGGGCTATCGTAGGGGTGCCCGTGCACCAAGCGAGACGCCTTACCCATTATGCCTTGCGGGTGCGGAGCACGAATCAGTAATATGCAGCGTTTACGCGCAGCTTTCTGCATGGCAACAATAAAGCCCGGGAAATCAGCCACGCCATACATCGCATGGGAACAGATGCAGATATCATAAACTCCAGCCTGCGCATACGGCCAGGCGCCATCTATAAAAGAAATATTGGATAAGCCGGCCAATTGAACATTTTTCCGGCACAAGTCCAGCATACTGGGCGAAGGGTCCAGGGCAGTAACGGATTTTGCGTGGCGCGCCATCCAGATCGCCCAATCCCCGGTACCTGCGCCAATATCCAACACCGTAGAATCCGGATAGGTGTTTAATGTCTGTAAAAGAAAATCACGGCTGGAATCACGTTCCCGCCAGCGGTGCTGCACGCGCTGATTAAAATCCTCAGCGCGCCCCTGCCAGTAATCATACGCTTTATCCTGCTGCTCGTACTGCCGACGCTCTTCCCCCAGCTCAACCAGATGCCGCCATAATGCTATCCAATCCATCCAATATCACTCCTATCCAAATTATATTTGCAAATATTTCATCACAGTGCGGTAAACATGCTCCAGCGTTTTGGGGTCAATCACGCGCAGTGTGTCCCTGGTGGTATGGTAGGCTTCTTTTGCGCGCAGCGAGCCGCTGGTTTCGAGCGATACAGCCGGAATTCCAACCCGCAAAAACTCAGAAAAATCCCCGTTCCGGTAAATATAAAACAAGTCTTCGGCGGCCGGATCAGCTCTGCGTAACGCCTGGAGGATTATATCATCACTGCGCATTGGACGAAAACGCCCAACACCAGTGACAACCCGTAAGGTTTGACCGGCCCCCACCTGGTCTAAAACCATCACGGGGATGGATAATCCGTTTGCGGCCATGTGCTCCGCAAAGGCCTGCGCACCCCACATCCCGGTTTCCTCCGCACTGGTAAACAAAAAACCAACTTTACGAGCCGAGGATTCATTTTGCGCCAAGGCTCTGGCAACCGCCGCCAGCACCGCCACACCTGAAGCGTTATCATGCGCACCCGCCACGTAAAGATTGTGATGGCCGAACTGCTCGAGCATATCCATCACAATCAGATACAAACCAAATAAACTGTAGACAATTCCGACCGCGTAAGCCACCGGCCGGGGTACTTCGAAACCCAGGATGTAAAAAATAGAGAGCATGATCAACAGCCAGGCAACCCGCAGCATAGTGGCAAACACTTGTTCCAGCAGTTTACGCCAGGGGCTGGCTAACACAGGATTGTGACGCGCAGTATCCACATGCGCACACAAAATTAAATCCAATTGATCCATTGAAAGACCATTTGGCAAAGCAAACAAATTTTTTGCGGAACGGGTCTTTCTTCTGCGCCGGTTCCAGGCCTGCCACAATTCCGGTAATGCCGCAATAAGGACTGGCAGCAATAACGCCAACCAGGGTATAAGCGCTTGAAACCAGGCCGCCACCATAAAAACAAATGCCGGAAGCGCATAATACGCATTAAATTTTGGGTAACCCGCGAACGAAAATGAAAATTCACTGATCTGGTATCCCCAGCCGGAAAACCAATTCTTGAGACACTGCATTGCCTGGGCTTCTGCCGGACCGCCTGCCGGACGCGGGCCTATCTTCTCAACCAGTTCTTCCAACACATCCAACATGGTTTGTACTTCGGGAGTATAACCTTCATGCATGCTGCACCAGAATGACAAAGCGTTCCAGCCGATATGGATATAACAGGCTTTGATGGCGATAGGCAATTTGAGGATGAATTCCCAGTTGGGCCAACAGTTCTAACTCAGCCTGATGTTCAGCCTCTCCCTGGTTGACCAACAGCCACCAGCCCCCCGGTTTGACAGAATTCCAGGCTATTTTTCGCAGCATCAACGGGTCAAAATTCCGGCGTGGGATTCCCCAAAGCAGATGATCCCGGAGAAATACAAATGGGAAGAACATACACACCAGGTCATAAGCGCCTGGTTGTTCAATGAATTCGTGGGGAATGTATTCCACTGGCAAACTGCGAATATGGGCTCTGGCATAATCAAAGCGAGAATGCAGATTACTAAATAAATGATACGCGTCTGCCTCATAACCACTCAAGCGTACATCACGCGCTTGAGTGGTCTGGTACCAGGTCAGCCCAGCATAGAGCGCCTGAACATAAAACCAGTGAGCCGGGCCAATATCCACTACCTGTATTTCCCGGGGTAAGACCAACTGTGCACGTTGAAACGCACCTTCCAAAAGGTGAAGATAAAACAAATTTTCGCGATAATTGATCGCTGTAGCACAATCGCGAAACTGTTCCAGGTGGTACATTTGTCGCATTAACGCCTCTGATTCCCAAGCCTGAATGCGCTTATCCGGTTCCAGATAGTCAAAAACGGCTTGTTTGGGCTGCCCAGAAAATTTCAAACCACGCCTTTGCCAACGCAACAGGTTGCGCAAGCTGTAATCTACGCGGTTGCGTGCATCCTTCCACCAATTTTGAAAATTATTCATCATCCAATCCAAAAATTCAACGTATCAAAGCTGTCATTCTTCATTATAAGAAGGCGGTGGATAGGGCGTGTCCAGAACATCAAAAAAACATTCCACCACATAAGGGTCAAACTGAAGACCATTAAGGCTGGCAATATAGTTTAACACTTTGGCTTCCGGCCAGGCTGACCGGTACGGACGATCATGCGTCAGGGCATCCCAAACATCAATCACTGCAAAAATCCGCGCAGCGAAGGGAATTTGCTCCCCTTTTAAACCGCGTGGATAACCACTGCCATTCCACCATTCATGATGACAGTAGGGAATATCCAGTGCAGGCTGTAAATAGGGAATTGGGGAAAGTAAATTAAAGGCAAACAATGGGTGATCACGCATCACAATCCATTCGTCTTCGGTCAATTGTCCCTTTTTTAAGAGGATTTCATCGGGAATACCCATCTTACCTATATCATGCAGAATAGCGCCGCGGCGTAAATGGACGATCTTATCCTCTTCAACCCCCATCGAACGGGCCAGTTTTATGGTAAGTTCAGTAACACGTTCACTGTGATCTTCCGTTTCCTTGTCGCGCAGCTCCAAAGCCTTCGCCCAACCTTCCAAGGTGCGATCATAGGCATTACGCAGTTCCAGGTTGCTTCTTTGTAAATTGTTCACCAGAGTGGCATTGTCAAAAGCAATCGCCAATTGGCCGGCAACCACATACAGATAATTGCGCATTTCTTCATCCAGAGAATCAGCTCTGCGGTTAAATACTTCCATAACACCTTGAATCTCACCATGTGAAATCAGCGGAAAACCGACAAAATCTAAAAATTCTTCCTGTTCGATAAAATCAAGATGATTATTGGATAATCTTTTCGCATCCTGGGCCGTCATCACTCTGCGTTCCAGGGCGACCATACCCACAAAACTTTCCCCCAAACAAATCATTGGCGTAGGTTGGGTTTTTAAGCTGCCATGCACAACCATATTAAATAATTTCTGATCACCAGACTCATAGCGCCATAATGCCAGCGTATCCAGAGAATATATTTTTTTTAATTGGGTAAAGCATAATAATGCAATTTCTTCAACCGATTTCCGAAGGTTAATGGCATTATCAATCTGATGTAAAATATCTAATTGTGTCAGCTGGTGTTTATTTTTTTGTTCCGCATTATAACGATCCTGGATATCCCGACCTTCAACAATCATGTAATTTACCTGGCCATCCCGTCCAAAAACTGGTTTAATGGAGCAGTCCACGATGATTTTCCCCTGGTATTGATCATAGTTGTATGATTCAAAGCGCACCAGTTGGCCAGTACCGCACTGCTGTATACCTGCTTTGATTTGTGCCTGAGTTTGAGGGTCACCTGTCCACCAATCAGTATCCCAAAATAGTTTTCCACGGACATCCGCCAATTGTTTTCCGACAAAATTCAACGATGTTTGATTGGAATTGAGTAAATGACCTTTGGAATCAAGCAAACCGATAAATGAAAATGAACTATTGAACAGGCTGTTTAATTGCGCTTCTGAAGATTCCAATAGATTTTCAGCAGTCAACAAACGCGCATCGCTGCGTTCCTTGGAGATATACATGAATGCAGCCCAGGCAGACAGCCCAGACAACAAAGCCAAAAAAATACCGATCGTTTTCTGACGGATACTGTGAATTTCAGCAAAAACATCATCCAAATATAAACCGGTGCCAATGACCCAACCCCATGGTTCATAGAGCCGCACATAAGAAATCTTGGGAGAAATTAAACTGGGATCATCCACCCGCTGCCAGTGATAAGGTACATATCCAGAGCCTTGCGTTTGAGCCAAGTTTACAAATTCCTGAATAAGAAAAACACCATTTATATCCTGAAGATATTGCACATTTGTGTCTTCCAAATCCGGTCGATGAGGATGTACCAACATAATATAATCGAGGTCATTAATCCAAAAATAATCATTATTTCCAACCCCGTAACGCAAGGCGCGGATGCGTCCCTTTGCCCTGGATTGCGCCTCTTCCAGGGTTAATTCACCAATTTCCACGCGGCTTTGGTAATTTTCCAATAGACTGATGGCGGAATTCACCAGTTCATGGCTCAATTCTTTTTTCGTATTGAGCAGTGCATCCTCATAATATGGCAGGATAAAAAACAATATTCCGACACCAAAAAAAATCAGCAAAGCGAAAGTCGGTAAAAGGCTACGTATCCGCTTTAAGAATTTTATTAACCCGAATTTACTCATTAAACAAATGCCTTTTATTCGACTCCCGGATAACTGCCTACACCTATCATTATCACACGAAACCCTGATCAAAAAAAGTAAAAAATGGGGTGAAAATCATAAATTCCGGATTAAGATTTTTTGTAAAACCTCTCCTTACCTTTAAAGGATTATGAAAAAACAACCTCGTAGGTATCTGCGCGCATTTTAGTAAATCAACCCTATTGACTCCGCCTTGTAAACATGCTATTCTATTAACACGCGTTAGTGACGCGTGTTAGGAGACTATGGAGGAGCATAAACGCATTACCAGCCATGATGTTGCCCGCCGCGCCGGTGTTTCACGCACGACGGTTTCTCTGGTGCTTAACAATAAATCCGAGGTCAGCCAGATCAGTACGAAAACCGTTCAACGCGTGATGCGCGCCGCTCAGGATTTGGGTTATGTGCCCAATGCGGCCGCTCAAGCGCTGGTCAGCAAACGCGCCGGAGTACTTGGTTTAATACTTTCCCGCAATCATCATCAGATCACTTCAGATATGTTTCTAACCCAGGTCGTCGACGGCTTGATGCAGGTAGCCCACCAAAACAATATGCGCGTTCTGCTGGACGTCGTTGAAGACCCCGGCGACCAGCAATCCTACCAACGCCTTATTCATGCACGCCAGGTAGATGGCATTCTCATATCCGGTCCACGTGAAGATGATCACGCATTGCAAACGTTGATGGATATTCGCTTCCCTACTGTCTTAATGGGCAGCCTGCCCGGCAATAATTTTTATTCCGTCGATGTCGATAATGTTCTGGCAGCCAGAGTGGCTACCCAGCATTTAATCAAGTTGGGGCATCAACGGATTGCCTGCATCACCAACGCAAGACCCAGTTTTACGGCCGCCGCCGATCGTCTGAAAGGCTACCGGATGGCCCTCCTCGCTAATCAGCTTCAAGCAGATGACCGTCTGGAGCGCTTTGGTGATTTCGATCCTCAATCAGGCTATCGCGCTATGCAAGGACTGCTCACTGTTCAACCGCGACCCACGGCTGTATTTGTCGCCAGTGATGTGGTGGCATTTGGGGCTATCTCAGCTATTCTGCAAGCCGGGCTGCGCATTCCCCAGGATATCGCCGTTGTAGGTTTTGATGATTTACCCCTATCTGCCTTTTACCAACCGCACTTAACCAGCATACACCTGCCGATTGTCGATCTGGCATTAACCGGCGGAGAAACATTAATCCAATTAATCAACGGTAAAAAACCGGATCAAAAGAATATTCTACTGAATACTCACCTGGTCATTCGCGAATCGTGTGGAGCCCATTTGCCTGGCGCTCCTGGTTAAAAAAGGAAGAAATGAAGCAGAATCGCCCAAACAGGCTTGACTTTTCTTTTCAAATTTGTTATTCTGTATGTAAGCATTTGCATGAAAGCACTTTCACAAGAGGAACACATGCCTCCCAAAAACCAAATCACAATTTATGATGTCGCTAAGGTAACCGGTGTCAGCATAACCACCGTCTCACGAGTGCTAAACGCATCGGGGAAGGTGAATGATGTCACCCGGCGGCGCATTATGGAAGCGATAGATACTCTTGGTTTTGTTCCGAAAGCGGAAGCCCGAGCCCGCGCACTGCGCGCAGCTGGCCGGATTGGTGTTCTCTCTCCCTTTTTTACAGCACCCTCCTTTGTCCAGCGACTGCGAGGCATATCTGCTGCACTTTCTGATACACAACATGAATTAATTATCTATACTGTGGAATCATTGGATCATTTACAGAGTTTTCTCCTGTCCCTTCCGCTTACCGGCAATCTGAACGGCCTGATCATTCTATCTATGGAAGTGGACCAAGCAGCAGTTTGCCGATTAAGAGACCACAATCTCAAAACGGTTCTGGTGGAATACCCTGTGGAATCACTCAGCGGCGTCGTCATTAACGATGAGGCCGGCGGAGAAATGGCAGCCACTCTCCTATTAGACAAAGGCCACCAGCATTTTGCTTTTATCGGCGTGGATCGCTCCCCCGATTACGCCCACAAACCGATTGCGCAGCGATATAAAGGTTTTCGAGAAACAATAACAAAAGCTGGGCTGACGTTGAACAAAGAGATGGTGATCCAGGCTCCCTATACAATGGAAGACACTTACGCATTATCCCGGGATTTGCTCACTCAGGCGAATCGACCGACCGCAATTTTTGCCGCTACTGATTTGCAGGCCTTTGCTGTGCTCAAAGCAGCCCGCGATCTGCAGATCAGCATTCCCAATGATTTGGCTGTGATTGGCTTTGACGATCTTGACATGGCCAGTTACCTTGGACTTACGACCATTCGGCAGCATCTGGATGAATCCGGACGCATTGCCGTAGAGTTGTTATTGGCGGATTTAGCTGAACCCGACCGGCTACCCCGTCATGTGGAATTACCTCTGCAGATTATTGAACGGGAATCAACATGATAATATCAGGGAAAAATATGTTACCTTTTGAAAGGAGGTGAAGTTATTCAAGGAAAAGAAATGTACAGTTAATACATGTCTATCGACTAACCAAATGATCAATTTTTTTTGGAGGAGAAATGAAACAAAAAGTTTGGCAAATATTAGCAGTTGCTATGGTTTTAGTAATGGCCCTAGCTGCCTGCCAACCCGCAGCAACACCGGTTGCAGAACCGACTGCTGTGCCGGTACAAGAAGAAGTAGAAACCCCCGCAGGTTCCTATCTGGACCGCGCCTTCGCTGGTGAATATACAGGGACTGTCGTTTCCATGGCTGGCCCCTTCACCGATGAAGATGCCGTAAAATTCAACAACTCAATCGCAGACTTCGAAGAAAAAACCGGTATTGATATTCAATACGAAGGTTCAAAAGAATTTGAAGCATCCATCTCCATTCGTGTGGAAGGTGGAGACGCCCCCGATATCGCCGA
>PHBZ01000079.1 GCA_002840755.1 Chloroflexi bacterium HGW-Chloroflexi-10
GATGCGGGTTCCGGCCTGCATGGCCTGCCCGAGGTCTGCCATCATTTCGGCAGAAGCTGCCCCGCGCTCGATCAGCCATTCCGGCAGGACCGGTTTCTGCTCGAACAGGCGCAGGTTGATGGCCGGGTTCTTGCCGGGTGGCGCAATCGCCGGATGCAGGGCCGTGATGCGCCCGCCGCCTGGGTTGTCCGGGCTGGGCGGCAGCTTGGCGTACACAACCGGGTTGGCTTCGTTGAGTGAGCGGTTCTGCGGGCCGATGATGCGATCCAGCACGCGCCAGATCTCGCCGGGTTCAGGCCGCAGGTCGACTGCCTCGAAACGCACCGCGCCTTTGCGCATGACCTGTACCAGGCCGCTGGAATAGACCGCGATCTCGGAGATATCCGTTCGGGCGGGCGGCAGGAGCAGATCGAGAAAGCCGAAACCCAGCAGACGGCGGGTCAGTTCCTGGGCTAGGGCTTCTTCGTACTGCGCGCCGGGTCGCTGATTGCGGCGGCGATATCCAGCCGAGACCAGGATCGTGACGCGCTCCTGGATCTCAGCCCGCTCGGCCTGGGTTGGGGCAGAGAGCTTCTTTGCTGGAAATTCGGCGTTGACCTGGTCGATGACCTCGTTCATCACCGCTTCGCGCTCGGCGTTCGGGTCGCCGGTTGTTGACCCGCTGGTTTGGTTATAGAGAGACAGGATGTCCATCGATCACCTCAGCCCAACCGGAATTTCGGCATGCGGAAAACCGATTTGCTGCCGTTGTTGTTTTCCTGGGTCTGGGAGAGCGTGTTCTCCATGCCGGGGAAAAGGTTCGAGATGATCTGGCGCACACCGCGCGTCAGCTTTTCAGAGCGTGTCACGGCCGGAACGCGCTGGTTCTGGGCGGCCAGGATGTTGGGGTCGTGTTCGATGACTGCCGCGATCGGCGGCGACCAGTCCAGGGCGCTTGCCAGTTCTTCCAGGAATTGACGCGGTGTGAACGCGCTGGCTTCGGAGACCTGGTTCAAGACCAGGTAGATCGACTCGCGCGGCAGCTTGCTGCCCAGGATATTCAGGGCGCTCAGGGTGTGGCGCGTGGCGAACAGGTCCGCCATGGTTGGGCGGGCCACGATCAGCAGCTGGTTGGCGAAGTACAGCGGATGCAGCATCCAGGGCGTTTCCGCGCCCGGCAAGTCCATGATCATGGCCGCGTATGAGCCATCTTCAGCGGCAGTCAGGCCGGCGTAGATGCTGTTCGGGGCGGCAGTGTCCACCACCTGGCCCATGCGCAAATACTCGAGGCTGTTGTCCGGGGCGACGATCACATCCAGGCCTTCCAGGCGCTGGATTGCGGATTGGATCGAGGCCCGGCCAGGGCGTTCAAAGAACTCGGTCATGCTTGGGATGTATCGCAGGCGCAGGTGTGAAGCGGCAGCGGCTGGCATTCCCAGGGAGAACAGGAGTGTCCTGATCGACAAGCGCACGGCCAGTTCGTAGGCCAGCCCTTCAGCGACCGTTGAGACCCCTGCCCCTCCTGCGTGGGATAAGACGGCGATGCGCTTGGTGCCGGTCAGGACAGGCTGCAGGCCGGGCGGCATGTAGCCCACGCCTGCCGGGGCAGCAGCCATAACTGGCGCAGCCGAGACTTTCATCAGCCTGGCGCGGGCCGTCTCCCCGGCTGAATAAGCCAGGGCGGGCAGTTCGCCGAAGTTCAGTCCTTCGGTTGAGTGCACTCCGGCGACAACGCCGGGCATGTTCTCAAACGCGCCTCTTGCGCCGGTTGCGCCGGGCGGCAGCAGCACCAGGGTGACGCCGTTCCAGGCTTGCATGCCGGAGACCAGGTTGATCAGTTCATCCGGTCCGGGCGCAACTCCGGCCTGGACGACCAGAACTTCCGGCTTGTAGACCGGCAGCTGCGATTTCAGGACATCCCAGTTCATGGCCTGCCCGGCTACTGCCAGGCGGTTGTCGGAGAGGAAGGCAGGCATCATCTGGTAGTTGACTACTTCGTGACCTGGTCCAGCCAGGAGTACGGAAAGTTTTTGAGCCATCACGCGCTCCTGTTAGCGGTCATTGTTGAGGGCTTCGTACAGCTCACCCAGGTTGAGGGTGATAATGCCGCCTTCGGTTTGCAGCCCATCGCTGGGTTCGAGTGCCAGGTGCAGCTTGCCGTATTCATCCAGCGCAGCCAGCAGTGTGGCCGGGTTAATGAACATGCCGGGCGCGATCTCTACGGGCGAGGTCGGGACATCCAGAACGATGACCGAGGTTGTGCTGGCGGATGAGGCGGAAACAAAGACTTCTTCGGTTGAGTCAGAATCGGGAGGCAGTTCCTGGTAGCGGAATTGCTGGGGAACGAGCAGAATGCGCAGGCCGTTGATGGCGATCCTGCCCAGGACTGCCTGGGGCGGAACTGCGGTCGGGGTCGCCTGGGGGGTGGCGGTTGGGCCGCCCAGGTCAGCGGCAACATAAGGAGTGGGGATGCCCTGGTTTTGTTGCTGCAAGTCGAGGCGGCTGGCAAGCGTGTTGGCTACGTCAGGCGACAGGAAGCCGATCACGCTCACGGTCTGACCTTCGCGCAGCAAGCCAGCCACACCGGAGGCCATGTTGACCTTGACGGCCATGGCAACGTGACCGGGTTCCAGTTGCGAAGGGATGCCGGATGCGGCCATCTCGCCCAGAACGCCCTGGGTAATGAAGTCGCCAGCGGCGCGGCCCACGGTCAGCATCTGGCTGTTCAGTTCGTCGACGCTGCGCAGCGCGTCCACGGGGATCCCGCCCGCAGGCACGGAGCGCAGCTCAACCAGGTTGGCGGTGATCATCGTGCCAGGCAGCAGGCCAACTTTGGCCACGAGTACCGAGGTTGGCCGGATCGTGCCGTTCAGCAGGGCGATCACCAGCACGCCGATGATCAGGGCGAAGCCGATGATGGTGATGGGGG
>PHBZ01000015.1 GCA_002840755.1 Chloroflexi bacterium HGW-Chloroflexi-10
GAAACATGGGCCGGTTCATTTTTGCCTGTCCTTCGCGCAAGTTAATCCCATATTGACTGAATTCCACTCCGCCGCCCTTACGATATACATCCAACAATGATTCCAATGGGTAAACCGAACCAACAACCAGTTGCGCCATTGGCGTCATATAATTCAGGCTGTTACGATCTACCAATACCTCCGCTTTAGCGGGTGAAAGGTGAAAATGACGCTTTTTTGGATCATTCGAGTTTCCATTAACAGTCAAAATACAGGCGGATGCTTGTTGTTCAAGCCATTCCCGGGTGTAGCGTTCTTGGGTGTTTGTTCGTGAAGCTAACTCTGCCGAAGTCAGGCCATCACTTTTCGCCAGTTCCTGATAATATCCAAGTTGATCGCCAATATAAACGGAGAAGACTTGGAAGGCAGCCACTGCGCTATTAAACAGAGTGTTGACAAAATCGTCTCGGTCCTGAGAGATAGCGTCAGTGGATAAAAGAGAAGTTTCCATTCGTAAAATCCTTTCGGAAAGTCAGAAATTTCAATGGTATGCTTGATAACTTACTTGCGCACAATCATTGATAATTAAGATAATTTTTATCATAATAATAAATTAGTAAAAATATGTCAAGGGTACCTAATCGGATGGATTAAGATGTGAGATTCTTTACGAAGAAGCCTTTGTAACCTTAACAGTGAATTTGAATTTGTGCCCCCACCTGGTTTAATATGTATTCTTGAAGAACGTTATGTATAATTTTTCATCCGAAAAAAAGTACTGGGACAACGCAATTCAGAATAATAAATGGGAGCGATGAGCAGCAGCTTAATTTTACAAAAATATTAACAGATTTATGAAAGGTGTTTGACTGTGGCTTACGAATTATTTGGCGAGAAATTTCATGACATTGCTTTTAAGGAAACACGCAGCATATCGATTTCTAACCATCCCGAATTACCGAACGATGATTTCGGATTTTTTGAAGCATATTGCGATGATGAAGATTGTGATTGCCGGAGGGTGATGTTTAATGTTGCATCCCGTAATCGCGGAGAATTTGTGGCGGTTATCGCGTATGGTTGGGAAAGCAAGGCGTTTTATGCCCACTGGTACCGAAAAAATGATCCTGAGATTATTCGTGAGTTACAAGGTCCCACTCTCAATCTTGGCAGCCAACAGTCTGATTTGGCGCCCGCGCTTTTGAAACTGGTGAGCGATAGATTGCTAAAAGATCCGGCCTATATCGAACGACTCAAACGACATTACCGGATGTTTAAAGAACGTGTAGACCCGGAGCATTTTCCACCTGTCATGGATAAAGATGCGGATAGCCATCCTGTACCTCAAACAAGAAAGCGGCATCGTACACGTTCTGAGAGGTAGCTTAACAAGAGAATAAAAGTATCTTTTAATTGCGGGTCAGGGTGTTTTGGACGGGTAATTTGCCCGTCCAAAACACCCCCCGTATTATTAAGATTGTATGAATAAAACCTGTTTTTTATTGTCTTAAAATAATATTTATACTTGCAGTTTAGGGTTAGTTTGTGGGTTTTGAGAAAAATAAGGGCGAACTGCTCCGGAGCGGGACCGACCAAACAGCGAGACAAGCTCACCCTAAGTAAGTGACTACAAATCCTTGAGCGCAGTTGCCAGGGCTAATAAAACAAATCCTGCCGCGACGAACCAAAATGCATATTCAGAGATTGCAGGGATAGGCGTGAGAGTAGCTAGAATACCAATTACACCAAGGATCACGGCAATCCACCATGTGATTACTTTCGGTTTGCTGAGTTTCATATTCTTATTCTCCTTCATCTTATGAATCTAGAATTTTCTCCCGGCCCCGTGGTCTGGTGACCAGTCTAAGAGATCATTGAAAAATGAGTATTCTGAAAATTGTAGGGAATTTCACCAGTCCATTGAGTTATCCAGAATTGGGTGTTTTTGGCAGGTAGATGAATTGCAAAAAAATCAAATTGCTGAATTAACTTTCTGGATCGAATTTCACACATGAAGTTTGGAAGCTCCCGCGTCGGTTGCATGCGCTATTGAAAAATCTGAAATTCACAATATGCTTGTATGGACTGGAACAAAAAAAATCTCTTGTTTCATAATACCCCAAAATAAGTGATTTTCCAAATCTTATGTCAGGGTAACGGCATCAAAACAGATTTGCTGCTCACCGCCAACCGAAAAGGTCAGGGAAGGATCGCTAAAAATGGACGGAACGGCATAAATAAACATGGATACCTGATAATTCAGCAGCTATCCTGTCGTCCTTCTCTGCGCATTAATCGGCCGGCATACCGGATTTTTAGGCTAAATTGGGGGTTGACATAGTAGAACGTTTATTCTATAATAGATCTGTCGCATACCATAGCAGCATAAAAGGGCAGGGTGAAAAACAATTTACCCTTGGGATCAAAATATCGCCTTGCCCAATCGCATTTAAAGTCGGGTCTGATCCCGCCATCATCACAATCAGTACATTAACAACCGCATACAATCACCCACCCTTAGCCTGTTTCCATCTCTTCCCCGTTACTGTTCTTTCCTATTCGTCTCCTATTCGTTCCAAAACGAATACCAGCACTTTTACAACAAAATAGACACAATATCTGCCCTTACACCGAAGGAACCCCCATCCATGCCGGTCATTTTCCAAAAAAGGCATTCGTTCCGATTGGAATTTTTATCACGAATACGCAAAGCGAGGGCGTTGTCCCGACGCGCAGCGCTCCGAGCGCTCTTGTTCCTGGCCTACAAGTGCTACATAGAATATGTATTGTCCGCCTGCACGTTAATCAAGGAAATCTCCCCAGTCGAAACCGGTTTATGAATCAAGGAAACACCTATTCTATTATTACCGGGAGACGTAGATATTGACCGTATTGTTGGGCCGCCACAATGATGGCCTGTTTTTCCGCTTCTGTCAGTTGTTTGTAGAGATTAGTTTCAATGATCACCTCATTTTTCTTGAGCGTGCGTTTCCATGTACCGACGATTTGACCGTCCATCACTATGATATAACTTAAAGCATTGCCGAGAGCGCTTAATAAACCGCCAACTTCGGCCTCACCCAGCGCACTGCGATCTTTATAACCGGAAATGTATTCATCATAAATCGATAACATATAAGCTGTTGGAGAATTTTCGCTGTAAGTGAGCTCAGAAGGCGAAAACCAGTAAATGGTTCCGCCAACCGATTCTTGTTGTAGGAGTGATTTGACCGATTCCAGACCTTGCCTTGCATCGGCAATTGTCAGCCCTGACCATTTCGCAAAATCATGAGCTGTGGCTGGTCCACGACTCAAAAAGTAACGTCTGGTGAGTTCTGCCAAAGCCTCATTGCGTTCGAAAGTCCGGGTTTGTGGGACGCGTTCATCCAGGAGTGCATAAGTGAATTGTTTTCCGCGCCGTGCACCACTGCAGATAAGTCCGTCCAACTCAGCCTGCATCAGGAGGTAGACCATTCGAAACTCAAGCTGTGTGGAGATCCCAACTTCCTCAAGCACATTCCGCAATTCTTCACGGGTAAGTTGCTTGCCACCCTGTAATGCTTTGACAAATGCGGCATTAGTGCGCTTAAAAATGGCGCTGTCCAACTCCGCTTTACGGTACATATAAGCATTTATCGCATGTACGTGCGGCGCGGTGAGAGTAAGCAGCCAGCGAATATCAGCTGGGGTGATAAAGTGCCAGGTCGGACGCAGCACATGGGTGCGCAGGATGGAACCATCCGCGAAAGCCTGATCTATATCTGTGTCAGAAACGCCCTGCAAACGCAGTCCGAGTGCCCATTTTGCACCTGCATAATCCTGAGCCTGGACAGCCACCAACCATTTGACTATATCACTTGGCTTGCTGAGTTTGCTGCCGGCAATATGCTGGTTATAAAGCCGCTGGCGTGTCATTTCCGTGTCTGTCATGGTCATCAGGTCAGTTTTCCTCAAGTTCTACTACCATTTGTAATGCGAATGCCATGAAAATAGTCTTGTGTTGATTTTACAATTCCAGATTAAAAAACCAACATTAAAGTTAATCTTTCAGATGTGCACCCTCGCCTCATATGGTATTTTAATGGTTTAGTTTGAATACCCCCCGGAAAACCTTTGTTGATTTATAAAGTTATTCCGCTTCCTGTCGGGAAATTCCACTGAGAAAGTCCCCCAATAAAATAAAACTCATCGATATCAAAAGGATACCTAATGATGGAATAATCAACATCAGCGGATTGTGACTCAACATCGAGCGACCAGAGAAAAATAGTCCACCCCAACTGATAACGCTAAATTCACTGCCACCGACAGCACTGGTCACGCTGATGCCAATATAACCAATTGTTGCTTCAAGCAAAATGACTGCAGGAATGTTGTTGATGATCCACACTATAATTACATGCATTACATTGGGTAAAAGATGGCGTGTGATTATATGCCAGGGAGATGAACCAATAGAGATTGCTGCTTCTATGAACAATTGGGATTTAATCATCCGTGTATTGATGCGGATGAGGCGCGCCAAACTTACCCAACTGACTGCTGCAAACCCAATGATAAGCGTGATTAATCCATGGAACCAGGTTGGGGATAACATGCTGCGGAAGATGAGTACAATGACTACCATGAACATGATGCCTGGGATGGATTGAATCATGTCGGTAAACAGCGTGAGCAAAGAATCAAGCCAGCCACCAGCATAGCCCGCTACCAGACCAATCAAAGTGCCGATGAGTGCTGCCAGGGGAACAGCTGTCAGGGCTAAAAAAATGGCGGTGCGTGTTCCATAAATCAATCTGCTGAGAATATCTCGACCAAACTGATCGGTGCCAAGCGGGTACTCAGCTGTCCCTGGTTTAGGTGGGTCCTGTACCCACATTGGAGGAATCCGGGACCGGGTTATTTCCCAGCGAAACGGATCATGAGGAGAAATCCAGGGAGCGAGCATTGCCACAACTATGAGGCTCAGCATCACAACCAGGCTGAACCAGACAGTTTTTTTGTGAAAAGCTTGCCGCCAAGGGAAGAATTTTATCATGAGGCACCTTGTTGATTGACCGCTCGAATGCGTGGATCCAGTATCTCGCAAAGGAATTCAATTAAAACGTTAATGAGTACTATTCCGGTTGCATAGATTAAAGTCAGGCCCATAATCATCGGATAATCCAACTTGAGAACAGATTCCCAGTACTGTCGCCCAAACCCAGGAAATGAAAACATAACTTCTACTATAAACAATCCGGTAAACATTTCCATTAATGTTGGCCCCAGAAAAGTGACAATAGGGACAAGCGCATTGCGCAACACATGAATGAGCATCACACGCGATTCTGCCAAACCTTTCGCTCGAGCCGTACGAACATAGTCTTCGTTCAAGGTATTAACCAAAGTGGTGCGTGTTACTCTGGCAATGCTTGCCATCGGCATGATCGCCAATACGATGGTTGGTACGATCCAACTACTCGCATAATTCCAATCCGGAATAACTTTGATGAGTTTCAGCCAGGAAGCCAAAACGATGATTGCCAGCAAACCAAGTACAAAATTGGGGATCGAGATTAACGCTGCCAGGCCAACTGATATGGCGCGGCTTATCGCCGATCTTGATTTTCTGGCAGTATAAATTCCCAGCGGAATCCCAAATCCAACGGCAAATAATGACGCAAACAAAATCAATCGAATGGAATACCCGAAACGGCTTTTCCAGAACCCCATCCCTTCGGGAGGTTCGAATAGAATATTTTGTACACTGCGCCCACGCTGTTGGATGGATGGGCCAAGATTACCACATATAGCTCCGCAGAAAAAATTACCATCATTATTAAAATCACCGAAGATATATCGGGTAAACTGACGCCATAATGGCAAATCCAACCCGAAATGACGGTTAAGCTCGTTCTGGGTGGATTGGTCAATACCCAGATTGTGCATCATGCGTGCCGTACTTGAATAATTGCTCCACGGGTTGCCTGGGATGGTATGCATTAGTAAAAAAGCTATTAAAGTTGTTCCTACCAGAATTGTGATTACCCGCAAGGATTTTCTGAGTAAAATCTGGAATATCATCATAACCTTTTTCTGATTTTTATCAGGAAGAATTGGAGAATGATTGCTTTGTCAATCTTTTTATGGTGGTTGATCGTATCACGCAAACCTGAATCAATTATTATTGTATATCTCTTTCTCATATCTCGCTTATGTTTCTCACCAATGGGGCTAGTATGTAATTTGCTGTGTAAATTTGATTTGCACTTTTATTTCAACTCAAAACTGGTTTGCAAACTCATAAAATAATTCGAGCCATTGTTCAGCAGCGATCCCAAAATCTATCCCATTACGCACGATGACCAGATTCTTGTGCGGGGATACATAGATAAATTGTCCCTTATCCCCTAATGCCGTGAAATCGAAGGTGCCATCTTCGCGTGCGATTCCCCACCACATATAGTTGTAATACGCTTGCCCAGGTAATAATTCAATCCAATCAGAATAGTAATCGGTGTAATTGTCTGGTATTAGGGGCCGGGTTGATTCATTTATCCATGTTTTGGAAATTATCTGTTTGCCCTGCCAACGACCTTCGTTTAGATATAGAACACCAAATTTGGCAAAATCGATAGCACGGGCATTCACTCCCGTTTCCATTTTTTCAAAGTTGCTTTCCTGACTATCAATTGACCAGGAGCCATCAAATTCCATCCCTAATGTATCCCAGATTGTGGTTTGCAGGTAATTGCTTACCGGCATGCCTGTAGCACGTTCAATAATCATTCCAAGCAATTGCGGGTGATACTTATTATAGTTAAAATATTTCCTTGGTGGGTCGATAATGTGCGTGTTCTCGAGAGCGATTTTGCGTTGATTGGGGTAATATGTAGTCAGGATGTCATCGCTGTTAAAGAGCAAGGGGCGGAACTCTTTATATTCCAAACCTGATGCCATCAACAACAAATGCTGGATGGTAATATCTTTGAAACGTGGATCACGTTCGGTGAGTTCGGGAAGGTAGGTAGTGATAGGATCGTTCACACTTTTGATGTAACCTTCTTGAATGGCCATGCCGATCAATGCAGAATTATAAGATTTTGCAACTGAAAATGAGGTGACGATTGAATCCCGCTGCGTATTGTTGAAGTAATTTTCGTACAGTACTTTCCCATCCTGGATTACAATAAATGCTTGCGTTTCATGTGTTTCCAGAAAGCTGTTCCAATTGTCTGTTGCCGAGAGTTGTGCGAAAAGTGTTTCTACACGTGGATCCGGCGCTACATCGAACAGATAGGTTGAAGGGGCAGCATTGAGCTCATGTGCGGGAAATTTTTGCCAATCAAAGGCGTCTGATTCTTGCCAAACCAAAACTCTATAGACATATTCGGGTGAGTAGATCAACATGGCCATTACAAGGAATAGTGCAACCACACCAATAATTGCAATTGTCAGAATCCACAGCGTTTTTTTAAACTTCATAGTCGAACTCCCTGGTTATTCATTCTGATTTGATCCAAATCAGCAAAAAATGCCTCTCCGCTTGCGAACAGCCAGCCATCGGAAATGAGAAACTCTGCTTTGCTTCAACGGTTCTGAGGAAGTGATTCAAATAAATAATCCGTATCATTGACCTGAGCTTATACCCTTCAAACAGACTAATGATATACCCGTCACTTTGGGCTACCTGGCATTTGACAAAGGGATTCAAATCGCTAGTTGCATGCAAATATCATCCGGATCGTTATTGTCACACTGGATGGGTTTAAATCCAAGCCGTTGATAAAAGCTTATTGCGCGATCTTGTCTGCGGTCAGTCAGCAGATGGATGTGCTGGTAGCCCGCCGTTTGTGCAAACTGCAAAAGCATTTGCATAAGTTGGTACCCAATACCCTGTCCATGATACTCCTCCAATAACCACAATCGTTTAAGTTCTGCCGTTTCACTATCTGCTTTACGAATTGCACCTGTGCCGATAATTTTTCCCTGGTCCATGGCTACCAAGAAGATACCCTGGCGGTCAAAATAATGGGATTGCAGTTCATCAATATCTTTTAATTCACCTTGTTCGTCAAACTGTAAGATAATCTCTTCGAGGGGTGCTTGCCACTGAAAGATGTTGCGTGCCACAGACAAGATTACCCTTTTTGCCTCTGCAATTTGATGTGATTCGATTTGCTGAATCTGAATAGTCATTGGATGTATAAGCGTTAAAGTTGTTCTATCTTACTATAGATATAAATGATTATAGACAAAGATCTTGTTGAGTCAATGTGGAAAACATGGAAAAATAGATGCTTCGCTCCCTGAGATCAAGTGGTTTTGGTTGTTACGGTTTTTTGCCCGAAGTACAACATCCTATCCATCCGATTAGTTTGGGACTCTCCCACAATCGGGGATAGTTTTAGTATTGATAGCGTATTATTTACGGTAGATAATCATTAGCACAAAAAAGGAATAAAGTATGAAGACCATGAATAAAAATTCAATGACAAATATGCCTCAATCGTCTTTGAAAACCTGGGTCAAAACCCATCCTGTATCTGCTTTTCTTTTTTTTGTTCTTACGGGGTCATGGAGTGTGTGGTCACTTCTGTTTTTGGTGATTGAACCGGGTGGAATTGTGCATAATCCTCCTGTTATCGCTTTTGTGCTTGCTTTTATCGGTCAGCTTTGGGCATCCTTGTGTGGTTTGTTGGTAACCTACCTGGCGTATGGAAAGAAAGGAATGCAAGCACTTGGTGAACGGTTCCGGAATTGGCGTGTTGGTCATTGGTGGTTGGCTTTATTAATTATTCCCGCTGTTTCAGCTACCGCACCAATTTTACGTCGGTTGGCTGGGTATCCGGTAGATACACAGGCCATGATTGGATTGCTTGTTCCTGGTCTAATCCTGGGGATTGTCTCAGGTTTTGCAGAGGAATTCGGCTGGCGTGGTTTCTTGCTGCCACATTTGCTAAAACGCTATTCTCCGTTGGTTGCCACCTTGTTGGTAGGGCTTGTATGGGGTGGTTTGTGGCATGGTTATGCTGATTACTTTGGACTAGGTGATAAAGGGCTTGCTTTTTGGCCGTTGATGCTGCTATTGGGCCCCGGGGTGTTAACGGCCTGGTCTTTAATTATGACCCGGGTTTATCAAAACACAAACGGCAGTTTGTTGATCTCCATTCTGATGCACACTGGTATTTCTTCAACCGCCTTGATTTTTGGACAAACTTATACAACCATACAAGAAGAAATCACGTGGACAGCTATTCATGTCGGGGTTGCGTTTATGGCTGCAATCTTAGTTTGGCTGATAATTCACCCTGCGCAAATGCAGAAATCCGAAAAGATAAGCAATTAATGAACTTCTACCAAAAATGATGATTAATAAAATTTTTAAAGGAACAACCCTTATGGTATGGAAGAAGAAAGCTGATTTGCATGACGAATATGCCGTAGAATATGATAACCAGGTAAAAGTATTTGATTGTTATATGACAGATATTTTATTTGGGCTGTGTTATGAATATATACAACCGGGTCAGCATTTGCTGGATGCAGGAATTGGTAGCGGGCTTTCTTCAGCACTTTTTGCCAGGGCGGGGCTAGAGATCCATGGCATGGATTTCTCCCCGACCATGCTGGAAATCTGCCAGGCGAAAGGTTTCGCAACAGATTTAATTCAACATGATGTTGCACAGATTCCCTGGCCGTATCCATCAGACGGATTTGATCACCTGATCTGTTGCGGGGTTTTGCACTTTCTCTCTGATTTGGAAACCGTATTTGGCGAAATTTCGCGTGTGCTGCGGAAAGGTGGCGTATCTGCAATTACGACAAAAATAAAACCGGCGATAAATTCTCAACAAAAATATGAACGGGATATTATGGGTGAGTTTGAGATATGTACACATACATTGGAATATATTGAAGATCTATTGGACCAATATTCTTTCAAGCGCTTGAAACTGCAAAAATGTTTTGTTGGTGAAGATATTTTTGCGCTTTGGGTTTTTCAAAAGAATTGAATCCGATCGATATTTTACACCCACATCACCAATATCAGAACTTTACTCTGGAGTTTGTCTCATGATAGTGGAAAATATATTTGCGGAGTCTGGTTCAGATAAACTGTATCCACTGACGGATGATATTTGTGAATGCGGTTTGCCTCATTTCAACTTCATTCATATTGCGAAATTTTACAGAAGCCCGGTCTTTGGCAAGCCATACAAGAAGTGATTCAGGATCAGAAATTGTGATACCTGTGGTGGTTATGTCGCGCTGCTTCGCTCCAAAATGCAAGATGACCTGAATAAACTCATTGAAGCGAAGATGGAAGGTAGCGAAGAATTCTGTGGTCCGAAAACTGGGTACGTTCCATTTGATGTCTTCCGAAATCCGCGGGTCGGTTGTGAGGATGATCTCTCTGATAGCAATGATTTCTTGTTTAAGCGGATGGTCCAAGGCTGTAATATAACTCTCTATACTCCCTGAAGTGCTGGCATTGGAATTTTTTGAGGTCATGGTTAACTCCTGAAGCATGCAATGCAATTTCCATTGATTTTAGGATCTCTTACGTTTCATTACAAAGAATTGTCTACACTGGAAGAAAAAGATTTCGGACTGAGAGGCACCTTTGTCAGATGAAATACATGAACCTATCCAACCGACTAACCCCAAACTCTCTTATCAGATGGGGAATTTCACTTTCCATATCAGTAAAATTAAATCAGGCAAAATCCTCCAGAATTTATTGGATGAACCCATTTCGAAAAAAAATGGTTGTGACTGTGAAAAATAAAAAAATTATTAAAAAGGATTCATAATGACTTCGAAGGTTATATTTACCGCAGGTAAAAATATTATCAAATTTAGTGGTTTATTGCTGGCATTAATCCTTATCCTGTTAGCATGTTTGCCAGTTATTTTATTACCATTGTCCACCTCGGTGCCTGCGCCGGTTTGGGTGATACTCGCGGCTGCCGATTTGGCGCTAATCAGCTTGCCTTTCTGCAAGAAACCCGCGAGGAGAGGAATTTTGCTTTCATTGTCTGGCGTGCTTTGCACTGCTGTACTTGCTGTGGTTGTATCACAAATTTTCGCTACGACACCACTAATCACGGACTCACAAGGCTATCCGTTATCGGGTAGTATTGCGACGCTTGAGAAAGTAAATATCAATGGCAGTCACCAATGGATTTCGATTCGCGGAAAAGATATGAAGAAACCTGTACTTTTATTTTTGGCGGGTGGCCCTGGCGGAAGTCAATTGGCTACTGCCCGCTTTGCTCTTGCCGGTCTTGAGAATCACTTTGTTGTTGTTAACTGGGAACAACCCGGTTCCGGAAAATCTTTTGACGCGGTTAAGCGGGCCACTCTCACTCCGGATCGGTATATTGAGGATGCTCGCGCCCTGACAGTATTGCTGCAAGAACGCTTTCACCAGGAAAAGATTTATATATTGGGTGAATCATGGGGCAGCGCTCTCGGTATTATGCTTGTTCAGCGGTATCCAGACTTATACCATGCATTTATTGGCACCGGCCAGATGGTGGCTTTCCTGGAAAATGATGTGATGTTCTATGATTTTGCTCTCCAATTGGCGGAGGAAAAAGGCGATACCCAAAAAATGGAATCTCTTACACGCCAGGGTCCGCCACCGTATTATGGCAAGGATGTGGCCTGGAAGGAAGCTGCTTTTCTAATGGACGGTTTTGCCTACATGAACGCCAATACTGCAATTGCAGATAATGGGGCTAACACTTTTCGTGACTTGGCCGCAATTGAGTATGGACTGTATGATAAAGTCAGTTGGTTCCGTGGGGTTATTGAAACTTTGGGCGTGGTTTATCCACAGTTATGGGAGGTGGATTTTCGCAAACAAGCCACAAAGCTAAACGTCCCGGTTTATTTTTTGATCGGTCGACATGATATTAACGCCCCAACAATTCTAACAGAGCAATATTTTTCCGTACTTGAAGCGCCACACAAACAAATCATCTGGTTTGAGCATTCCGGGCATACACCTTGGGTTTCAGAATCAGATAGCTTTGTACAGGTGATGGTTGAGACTGTGTTGGCACAAACTCAGCCTTAATATCAAATGGGAGAGCCTTGCTGTACGGCATTCAGGCGGTTGAGCCAATCTTCATCTGTCAAACTCAAACGCAGCGGAGTGAGCGAGACCAAATCATTGTCGATGGCCCAACGGTCGCTGTTTTCATCCGGATTTGTCAACGGAGTGGCAGAGAACCAGAAATGTTTGCGTCCGTTGGGATCCTGACCTTCCACAACTTTGCCGTTGTAGTGCCGCACAGATTGATGAGTCCAACGCAGGCCGATAGGTTCCTTGGGGAGGTTTACATTCACCAATCTAGGCTGATTTCCGGTTGTAAGTAACCGAATCACCTCTTTAATATACGGTTTTTGCTTTTCGTAATTTGGTTCTTCGCCGTTGATGACCTGGCTGAACGCAATGGCCCGAACACCCAAAATCACCCCTTGCTTTGCAGCAGCTACAGTACCGGAATGCCAGACATCGCTTCCAAGGTTGCTGCCAAGGTTGATCCCAGAGAGTACCAGATCAGCGCCACCCAGATGGTATAACCCCATGGCTACACAATCTGCGGGTGTACCGTTTACACGATATGCCTCAAAGCCTTTCATCATTTTCACCCGGTGGTATTTCAGAGGGCGTTGAATGGTGATGGCGTGACCCACAGCCGATTGTTCATAATCCGGTGCAAAAATCACCACATCACCAAATTGGGATGCAACTTCTGCCAGAGCAGTTAATCCCGGGCTGAAGATACCATCATCGTTACTGACTAAAATTCGCATATTACTCCTAAGTGAATCATAAAAATTCTTTTTCTACCAAATAATTGTTTCGCTTAATAAAAAAATCTATGGAAGGTGTGGCTGGGGTGATAATCTGGTGGATTTGATGAAAGATCTGGTTAGTCAAGGAAAATTGATAGTTCCAGGAATTAGCCCGCACACTTTGGGATATTTTTACCGGCTCATCAATCTGCCAACCCTGGTCAATGGCAGCCAGAAGTGACCAATAAGAATCATTCATTCCCTGACCGGGATGAATTGGCCGTTGGACAAAATTCCATTTGTTGTCGAAGGTACTCATTTCTTCAAGTAGCATAGGTTCCTCCTGTACTTATATCATACAGGTGGAGAATTAACGTTCCGATAAGGTCGGTTTAACGGGTTGTAAAGGTTTAAAAAATTTCTTAATACCATTTATACAAAATCATAACAACAAAGAACAATTTAAGAAAATTTTTGTGGCAGGAAACAAAAAATCCGGGTACTCCTCAAAAAATCAGTTTCCCCGGAACCATGACGATGTGGTGATATTTTCTTAGCAGAAATAATATGCAAAATTCATACGCATTTTTTTGTTTCCGCTTAAACTTTTTCTTTTCCAGGAATGGCATCTCTTACTTTGTCAGCGATCACCTGCAGAACCGGCAAAATGGAAGACAGCATCTGGTTTTCGCTGCCAATGATCGAGAGATTAGTATCCTGGAAGATATTTGATAATGAATTCGCAATTTCAGGCACCTGTTCAACCGGCAGAATTTCCTTGCGCAGTTCCTGCCGAGCTTTCTCCAATGCGATGATGTGTTCAACTTCCAGATCGTTTACCTGGTTATCCAGCTGGCGCATCTCCAAATCCTGTTTCAGAATGGCGTACTGGTTCTTAATCTGAAGTAAGCGTACGGGAGTTTCGGTTTCCACTTTTTCTTTGGCGGTTTCCTGTTCCAGGCGGAATTTCTCTAAAGCCAGCAGAATGGTTTCTTTTTCAACTTCCAAGTTTTCTTTCTGTTGGCGACGAAAGGCATGAAGATTGGCCTGATCGATTTCTTCTTTTTGACGGATGGCATCTTTTTCGGTGATCAGTTTCTTCTCGCGGATTTGCCTGTCGGAGGCAATCCTGGCAAGCTCTAAATCCTCTTTTTGTTGGATGACTTCTTTCTCAATCACCATCTTTTGTTCCCGGATTTGCCGATCTGAAGCGATTTGGGATAATTCGATTTTCTCGTGCGTTTGAATATCCGATTGTTCACTTTTGGAACGGATTTCATTTCGCACTTCTGCTTCAAGTTGTTTGCGCAATTCGTTGTCAACAATAAACACCTGGGCAACCTGAACCAGTTCCAATTCGATTCCCCACTTGGATCCTGTTGAACTCTCCTGCAGAGCGACAACTTCCCGGAGAGATCGGTCGATTGAGGCCGTTAAGACCGTTTTTCGCTGCTCGATGCATTCCTGCATGGTCATCCCTGCAACGACTGCACGCAATTCTCCGAGGCAGATGTTGTTGATTAATGCATTAATTTCATTAATCCCTTTTCCAGCGGAAAAGTTGAAACTCATCGAAGCTGTGACCGGATCTATGATCCGATAGATGACTATTCCTTTAAATCGTAAAGGTATACCATCTCTCGTCTCCTGAGTCATTTCAAAAAAAGCCTCCTGCTTGGTGCTGGGAATCAATACGTAGGTTGACCCCGGCCACAAGAATACCCGAATACCGGTTCCCCGGTTGGCAACTTTTCCTTTTTCTCCAACGACCAGATATTGATTGGGACTAGCGGTTGCAAATGCCATAAAAATCCTCCTTGATTGATGGCTTATAAAAATGTGGGATGGAAATTCCCTCCATGTCTTATTATATGATTTTTTTAATACGCGACAGGTGTTTTCGAACTCCTTACAATTCTGTAAACAAACCTGATACTAATTTAATTGGTTATTCGGTTGTACTTAACTTTTGTATCAGGATAAAGGGTTGTTTAAAAGGATATGATTGAGATACACTTCTGTCTGTTCTGTTGTCAACCGGGTCAGAAATTCTTCGTCCTCGCTCCCATTGACCAAATATTCATAATCCGTTCGATACAGAAAACAGGATGCACATTGGGGGCAT
The DNA here is from genome assembly GCA_002840755.1 of Chloroflexi bacterium HGW-Chloroflexi-10. GTDB lineage: Bacteria > Chloroflexota > Anaerolineae > Anaerolineales > Anaerolineaceae > UBA6170. Next base: position 14,900 of record PHBZ01000015.1, read on the forward strand.
TGGTGAAGCTGAAATTTACGGTTGCTTAGGGGATGGAAATCATGAACTTTAGTGAGTAGATTGGTTGCAATTGGTAAAGAGGTATTGTTTTCTTCCCGACCAAATTTTTGAAAAGCGTATTCTTCGTCCTTCAACTGGGAGCAGATAGGGCAGGGTTTACCTGGCATGTGAGTATCCGGTTCAGCCATCTTTCTTCTTTTTGCCTTTAGCAGATGCTTTTTCAAGATTTTGTTCGACCCGGAAGATCGTAATTTTTCGGATCAGATCATAGGGAATGGGCTGGTTTAGCGAGAATTTGACCGTACCTTTGGAGCCTTCATATTTGGAGAGTTCTTCTTTAAATTTTTCAAGTCCCTGGGGTGCAGGGTAAAACCCTATGTGGTTTTTATATGCAGAAAAATGCACCAGGTTGCCGTTTAACACAAACGTGGGTATGCCGTATTTGATTGCCTCTTCTGCATCCGGTGCAACTTCACGGATGGTCTGGCGTACTTTTTGCAAAATCAACTGGATATCATCAGGGTATTGAGCAATAAATTCATCAATGGTAGTGACAGGTGTTTTGTCCATTATCCTATATCTCCTATTTCATAGCCCGGTGAAAAAAAGTGAATTGATTGTTCAGAAGTTGCTTAAGCTTTGTCTGGAAAAATATCGTCCGACAACGGTAATTGTTATTATAGTATTTCCTGGTACCTGCCGGTAAGGTTGTATAACCCACCAGAATACATAATTCTTATAATTTTTGGATGAGCTCAACAGCGCATTGAACACCGTTTTCAGCTGATAATTTTTGACCAAGTTCAGCAGCGCACCGTTGTATTGTTGTATCTGTTACGGCTGTATGGATAGATGCAGCCAGGCGTTCAGCTGTCAGGCTGCGATAGGGAATAGGTTGTGGGCCAATACCCATTTCGGTGGCACGTTTGCCCCAGTAAAACTGGTCAAATCCGAAAGGCACCACAATAGAGGGAATACCGCTGCGGAAACCAAAGCCACTGGTTCCAGACCCGCCATGATGAACAACTGCTGCCATACGGGGAAATAACCATGCATAGGGCGCATATTGGATTGGAAAGATTTCTGGGGGAAGATTACCACCCAATCCAGCCCATCCCGCGTGTAAGATGGCTCGCCGGCCGCTTAACCGCACAGCCTCAACAATCATGGTGGTCGTTTGGGTTGGGTCTCTGACTGGCATACTGCCAAACCCGATAAAAACCGGTGCCGGTCCGGTATCTATGAAGTGTTGCAGATTGGCGGATGGCTGCCAGTGTGGATCTTCCGGATACCACCAGCCAGTGGTGTGGATATGGCTGCCCCAATCGGGTGGTCTGGAAATGACATGTTTACTGAATCCGCAGAGAAAGGGTGTGCGTTGTTGGTGGATTGCCTCATACGGTCCCCGCAAAGGCAAAGCTGGTAAGTGCCATATTTTGGTACGCAGACGGTTGACCGCATGGCGGAAGATCTGCCACCCCATTTGTTCTCCCAGACGGTAGGTCAGCATGTTATAGCCTGGAATGCTTGAAAATAATTTTGGGAAACCGATTAAAGGTTGAAACTTGCTGCGCACAAGAGGTATCACTGTCAAAATCGCCCATGGGATACTCAGATAATCGGCGAGGTCCCCGCCAAAAAGATGGGCTGGCAATTGATTGAGCAGTAAATCCGTATCGTACAAAGCTGAGAGATCCTGTGGCAGGCTGTTTGTCAGTGTTCCGTAAGATTGCCGCAGTGCACGCATGGTTTGGAAGGGATTGGTGCGTTTGGTGAACAGATTATTATCCACTGCAGTTTCCAGTAATCCCTGGGCATCTCCATGAATGGGTGCAAAATCTAACCCCGCTTCCCTGATCATACCGGCGAAAGCCACAAAAGTTGCGACGCGTACGCAGTGACCGGCTACTAGCAGGGCCTTGCCCAGGGGAACAAAGGGTTGAACATCACCGCGTGAACCGAGGGCAAGGATGGTAATTCTCATTATCTTTTCGTCTCGATATTTACCATAATATATTCTGCCAGGGCGGTAATGGTCAGTGCCGGGTTGGCGTTTAAATTGGCCGGGACAACCGAGCCATCGGCAATATACAGACCCGGGTAACCGAAAACCTGTCCTTTTTTATCGACCACACCCTGTGCAGGACTTTCTCCCATAACACAACCGCCCAGAATATGTGCGGTACTGGGTGCATCCATCAGCACCTCAAACCAGCTACCTTTCGGATACCCATTCATTTTCTCTGCCATTTTTCGGGTAACCTGATTGGCAATTGGAATATAGGAGGGGATACGTTTCCCGTCTGTGGGTAGTTCGGATGCCAGGCCAAAGCGGGTTTTACGCAATCTCAGGTAGTTTTCGGAGGATTGCATGACCAGAATAACGGATGTCCGTACACTTTGCCCGGGAATCCATAATGCACGGAGGAACTGATAAGGATGTCTCAGGATATTCCCTAGAAACCGCAGGATGCGCGGAATATTCCCGCCGCCTTCAGTGAGAATCGTTGCGATGGTATACATCAGGTCGGAACCTTTGTTGTAGCGTACCACTTCAATGTGGGTGTTGGAATCCGGGTAAATACCGGAAGTTATGGCAATATGATCATTCCAATCCCGGGTACGGTCACGTGAATCCACACCGAGAATAGCTTCCGAATTGGTGCGCGTGAAATCTCCCAGACGGTCGGAAAGATTGGGCAGCATGCCGTTCTGTTTGCATTGCAACAACAAATCAACGGTACCCATCACACCACCACTGAAAACCACACTACCAGCCCGAAACATTTTCTTCTGCCGCAGAATTCCATGTGAAGTAATTGTCAGAACCTCGTATCCACCCTCTGGCAGCGGGCGCACACCGATAGCTTCTGTTTCCGGAATGATGACAGCCCCTGATTTTTCTGCCAGGTAGAGATAATTCAAGTCCAGGGTGTTCTTTGCACCAATCGGGCAGCCGATCATACAAGCGCCGCATTTTTTGCAGCCGGTTCTATCCGGGCCTTCCCCGTTAAAATATGGGTCGGGTACCGTCTTTTCAGGTTCCCCAAAGAAAACGCCAACCGGATTGATATGGAAGGTGTCTTCACCGCGTAATTCAATGCCCACTTCCTTTAATATCAAGTCAGCATTTCCAACACTGGGGCTTTCTACAGCGCCCAGCATTCGCCTTGCTTCGACGAAATGCGGAGCCAGTTTCTCTTTCCAGTTTCCGGGACCCCACTCCGGTTTTTCAAAAATCGAATCATCCGGAACGATCAACTGGTTGGCATAGACCAGGCTGCCGCCTCCAACCCCCACGCCGTGAAGTACAAGTACGTGACGCAGCAAGGTGAGTGCCTGGATGCCCAAAAGACCGAGGCGTGGCATCCACACTGATTTACGCAGATTCCAATTGGTCGCAGGAAAATCTGCCGCACGGTAGCGTCGGCCTTTTTCCAACACGGCTACCCGGTATCCTTTTTGGGTCAGGCGCAGAGCGGAAACAGCTCCGCCGAAACCGGAACCAATTACTATAAAATCGTAACTCTGTTCTTCTGTCATGTTGTTCCTTCCCGTTACCGGATGAACATTGAAATCGTATGCAGGTAGCAACACAATACAGGTTGAATGGTTGCGGAGATAACTAACCTAATCCTTGATTAGTTTGAATATATAAATGCACGGTATATAACCAGTAAACCGGTGAACATACTTATCGATACCCTTCTGCCTGCAAATTGAACAATCGCGCGTAAGCCCCATCCAGTTTTATTAACTCGGTATGGCTGCCCAGTTCAAGGATTTTACCTGTCGACAACACCACGATCCGGTCTGCCATGCGTACTGTTGAGAAACGATGTGAGATTAAAACGGCAATACGATTTTCAATCAGTTCACCGAACCGTTTAAATACCTCATACTCAGCCTCGGCGTCCAATGCCGAAGTAGGTTCATCCAATACCAATACCTCAGCTTCCCGCATAAACGCGCGAGCCAGAGCGATTTTTTGCCACTGCCCACCGGATAATTCCTGCCCTTTCTCCCAATGCCGCCCCAGCATTGTCTCGTATCCCTGGGGCATTTTCTCGATAATTGGGCTGGCACCACCGCGATTTGCTGCTTCCTTAATACGGTCCAAATCTTCGAGGGCATCCACCTGGCCGAATCCAATATTTTCCCGTACTGTGAACTGGTATCGGACGAAATCCTGAAAAATGACACCAAAACGTTGATGAAGGCTAGTCAGATTGTACTCGCGCAGGTCTTTACCATCAAGCAACACCTGTCCATCCGTCGGATCGTAAAGCCGCGTGAGCAGCTTTATTAATGTCGTCTTGCCTGCTCCGTTGAGACCAACCAGAGCGATTCTCTCACCAGGCTTTATGTGCAGATTTATATCTTTCAACACGTAAACATCAGAACCTGGATAACGAAACGAGACGTTCCTAAATTCGATCCCATGTCTAATAGGTGCGGGTGCTACAAGGCCATTGACCGGTGCGACCAATTGCGGTTGAAGTTTTAGATAGGTCATCAAATTGTCAAGAAACAGGTTACTTTCATATAGACGGTTTAAGCTATCAAGCAGGGAGCGGATTGAGCTTTGGGATTGGCGGAAGATTGCCAGGAACATTGTCATATCACCCAGTGTAATGATACCGGCAATTGTCCGCAGTACAATCCAGGCATAGCTTCCATAATAGGTAAGGGTGGATAACATGCCCCAGCCCAATCCGGCAATTGTGCGCCTCTCAGCAATAGCGCGGTCTTCCAGGAAAAACTGGGAGAACAATGTTTGATAGCGTTTTAGAAGCGGTTCACCAAGCCCAAAAAGTTTGATCTCCTTGACCGTATCGTTACCGGTAAGCAGTGTTTCCAAATAATTTATTAATCGGGATTCTGGCGCACGACGACTGACAGCCCGAAACGCCTTTTCAGCATATTGTGATTGTGAAAGAAAAGAGGGGATAGCGGATACAAAGATGATGACTGCGAGCCACGGACTGAAGCGCAAGAGCAAGATCACCAGTGAAATAAGTGTAATCACTTGCTGCACCAATTGAAGTGTGGCATTCACAATATTGAGCGCGCTGACATCCGCCTGACGCCGTGCATTCTGCAAGGTATCGTAAAAGATGGGGTTTTCGAAGAATTGCAGGTCCAGGCTGATTGCCTTGCGAATGATCAGACTGTTAACGTGGTTTGTCAGTTGTGATTGGATGATGCGGTCGAACAGTGAACGTACCTGGCCTGTCATTGAACCAATCAGCACGAGTGCAAACTCTAAAGCAAGATATGGCCCAACATAGCGAAGTCCAATGATTGGTTCCATGCCCTGGTTTGCAGCAAGCACAATTGCATCGATAATCAGTTTACCAGCCCAAGCCTGTGCCGCTGGCAGTAAGGCTGAAATAAGCGTCAGACTAATTCCCATCATCGCAGCTTTACGGCTGGCAAACCATACAAGGCGGAATGCTTCCGGTGTATTCCGAAACGATTTCCAATATTCACGTACCCTATTCCTTATTCGGGTGATCCAGGAAGTTGATGGTTGTTTGGATGGGATAGAATTATGTGAATTCAATATAAGCTCCAGATTTTATTGGCAAAGACCAATCTATACAAAGTTTCTTATACACCACATTTTCAATCTATTGTTATTGATATGTTTTAATTATAACGATGTAAACGAATGACGCTTTCAGCTTTATTAGATCATACCAAAGTTCTCAATTCCTATTGGAAAATCTTTTTTTGCCAAGGTTCCACCCTTATTTGCATTGTCGTTAATTTTTACCCGTTTAGCCGGATAAAAATACCTGATTGCCCCATTTAATTAAGCGTGACAATTTATGAGAAGCCGTTTTGGTAGATGGAGAATTACCCTTTGATTAATTATCCTCAACACTCAATTTGCATTTGCTATGATTTGGCAGATAGATATGCGTTGAACCTGTTTTTTAGTCGTAAAAATGGTTTCTCAACCAGCCAATAGGATAGACCTGCAGTAAAAAATGTAAGCAATATCTTGATCGTAATCAATAAGGATGGATCCAAGGCAAATTCAGCTTGTTCAATGATGGCTCCAATGGGAGCATGCCAAAGATAAAGGCCATATGAAATCACACCGATTTTTACCAATGGGGTAAAACTGAATATTTTGGAAATGATTGGGGATGGATAATTGACCAGGCGGCTGATAATAATAAGTGTTCCTATAGAGACACCTAGATTTCCATAAAGCGGTATGAATGATTGTGTGAGTTGTTTATCAATCAAGAGCCAGATAGCAAGAAGAAATGTTAATAAAGTAATCAATGAAATAATGCGTTTATATTTCGAGAAATCAGGAAAAAATCCGTATACCGTCATTAATCCAAACGCGGATCCAATCAACAGTCCGTCAGCATGAAGGTCGGTGCCCATATAAACGCGAAACCAATCCTCAGTTGAATTCCAGACTAAAACGCGGGCCAGAGTAGAGGCCAATCCAAGAAAGAGAGGAATAATGATGATAATTTTTTTCGGAAGATTCGTTCTTAATAAAGAGAGCAGGATCATTGGCCAGAGAATATAGTATTGTTCTTCAACGGACAACGACCAGGTATGATCCAGATATAAGCTGTCAGGTTGTAAATGAAGCGCTTTTATCCAGTTTGTAAAATAAAAAAGCGTAGAAAATATATATGGTCTTGGGGCAACCATGCAAAAAACAATTAATATCAATACCAGTGCAGGATAAAGTCTCAGGATGCGACGTATATAAAAATTTTTCAATCCAATCCTGCCAGTTTGTTCCCATTCCTCTATCAACAGAACTGTAATTAAAAAACCGCTTAATGCAAAAAAGATATCAACGCCAAATAGACCATTTCGGCCGATTGGCAGATTGAAGTGGAAAAAGATCACACAAAGGACGGCGATACCGCGTATCCCATCCAGAGCTGGCAGATACCCGAGGTGAAATGTAGATGGCTGGAGTGTATTTGATTTCATTGATCTCGTCGATGGGGTAATGTTTCAGTTATCTGGGAATATAGCGCTATTGATCCAATATCTTAATTACCTGCTGTTTCGTGCCTTTCCATGGGCCGGGCACTTCCTGTTTTAACGATGTTATTATACCTGCCCAGCGGCACGCTGTTTCCGGATTCTCCGACTGGCGCATCGCAATATATGTGGAAAAGCAGGTATCACCTCTACCAGTGCGTCCTGCCAGGGACCTGGGGGTGAATGGAGCTTCATAAAATACCCCATCAGCGAATACGGTAACTCCCGAAGATTGGGTCAGTACAATTTCTTTTGGTCCCATTGCATGCAGCTTTTTAGCGGCCTCATACGGGTTGGTTAATCCTGTAAGAAATTCCGCTTCGGCTTTATCTACTTTAAGAAGAGTTACATATTGCAAACCTTCTTCAATTTCAGTCCAGGGTTGGAAGATTAATCCATCTTCGACGGGGACGCGTACAAAACCCTGGATATCCATTCCTACCGGTGCCCTGTGGGATAATGCCTGTAACAATGCCAGATCAATTTCGCCGGAAAAAAGCGGGGACAGCATGATCACATTGGTTTTCAGATCGGGGATTTCATTCAAATTGTATTTTCCGCCAAAACCGAGGGGTTTACAGATGCGTCGTTCCATGTCGGAAGATTGATAAAAATTGGCAATACCAGATGTACCTTCCGCTGAAGTTGCGAATACTTCAATGCCTTCTTCTTTCAATTCCACGAGACGGGGAAAATCATCCGGGTGCAACCGCGTGACCACTACCACATTATAGCCCAGGCGTTTGACGACCACGCTACCGTAATAAACACCACCACCGGATGCAATTTCTTCAACACCATCCACAATCAACTTGTCTTTGGCAAAATTGCCGATCATCATAACATCAAAATCAGTCATGATTTTTCTCGTCGGGCAGAACCTGAATGCATCCTTCTGCAAAGCCAACAGTAACCTGTTCGTTTTCCGGGAAAAGCTCCATCACATAGGGGTCCATTTCCAATCCAGTGATGAGTTGGTTGCCAACCTCGATATCATATTCGATTACATTACCGAGATACGCAGCTCTGCGGATAGTTCCATTGAATAACTCTCCGGTTTTTTTTACCCTGGTCATTTCCGGACGGATGATTAGAGTAACTGCTTCTTGTTTTTTAAATTGGCGTTGTACATTTTTAAGTGTGATGACCTCGCCCAATGATTTTACAGTTAAATTCCGTTCACTTTGCTCTTGAACCACACCAGAAATGAAATTGGCTCGTCCGATAAAGTCGGCTACAAACCTGCTGTTCGGATAACGGTATATCTCAACCGGTGTACCAATTTGTTCAATCACCCCCAAATTCATGACCACAATTCGGTCTGAAAGCGTCATCGCTTCGATCTGGTCATGGGTGACATATACACTGGTGATATTCATTTCTTTCTGAATGCGGCGGATCTCAGTGCGCATTTCTTCGCGTAATTTGGCGTCAAGATTGGATAAGGGCTCATCCATGAGAAGTACTTTTGGTTCCATGATCAGGGCCCGGGCTAATGCCACACGTTGCTGTTGCCCGCCTGAAAGCTGTGTGGGAGCGCGATCCCCGTAACCCTCAAGATGTACAAGGGCGAGAGCGCGGTTGACGCGTTCTGATATGATCGATTTTGAAAGTCGTTGTACATTAAGTCCGTAGGCAATGTTTTCATATACAGTTAAATGTGGAAAAATTGCATAACTTTGAAAAACCATGGACATATCACGTTTATGCGGCGGCAATGAATTAATTGGGCTGCCATCCAGAATAATCTCTCCGGAAGTAGGGAATTCAAATCCGGCAATCATTCTAAGTGTAGTGGTTTTTCCGCACCCGCTTGGGCCAAGCAAAGTGACCAATTCTCCTTTTTTTATTTCCAGGTTTACATTATGAACAGCTGTAACTTCGCCCGTTCCACCGCGTGCGGGGAAGGTCTTGGTAATGTTTTCTAAGGTAAGGTACATTAGTTTTGCCTCAATTTATAAGATTAGAATCCCTGACTCATGTCTACTGAGCCCCTGCCTTTGAACAGACGATTGACAATCAAGTTCAATACAAAAATAGCTATCATGACAAATACAATGATAACCGTTGAATATGCTGCTGCGATGCTTACGCCGCCTTGCTCCCATTCGCTTAATATCGAAGCTGTCACGATTCTCCATTTGGCGCTGATCAGGAAAATGATCGCAGAAAGGCTGGTCATATGTCTTGTAAAACTGAAGATCAAACCCGCTAGGAGCGCCGGGAGAATTAACGGAAGTGTAACTTTTATGAATGTATATTGGGCATCCGCACCCAGAATATTGGAGGCTTCTTCAATCGACGGATCAATCTGTTGCAGTGCTGCCACACCAGAGCGAACAGATGCCGGTAAACTGCGAACGATAAATGCTGCCATAATAATGTACGCACCACCCACCATTGCAAATGGTACGTCAATAAATGAGAGTGCACACGGAATTGCCAGCCCAAGAGTTCCGAGACCGATCCGGAAACCTTTTCCTTTTAAACCCTGTAAAAGAATTACCCCAGCAAATACAAGAGCAATTGCCAGCAAAGCAGGCGTGGGTTGAATGAGCACTTTAATGTGGTCAGAGATCTGGAAGATTCCGTTACTCCAAAACCCTCTTTCCATACCCCGGCTAAAATCAGTAATAGGTTTCGTGAGAATCGTCGCCCAGTTGGTTGACATGACGTAAACACCTAACAAAATGGCGGCTAATGGTTTTACGAATTTTTTCTGGGTGATCATTAATAATATTGCGATCACTGCGTATATTCCACCGAGATAAAAATACATGGAGGTTGGATCTATCTTCGTAAGCCCCACACCTATTGCAGTGCCAAGAATCAAAATAACGATTCTTTCGGATCCCTTTTTTCCAATGACCTGGGCGTAGAACAATGCCAGAATGGCATAAACAGCAATTGCCAGGGCAAGCGGAGGTTTATTGAATGCCAGGATAAAGCCAATACCGAGGATAGTGCCAGGAACAGCTCCTCCGAGATTGGATGAAAAATCCAGAGCATCTTTGCCGGTGAATTTTTTTCTCACCACCAACCAGGCGATGACCATACCTAATATTGCGGCAAATGGAGTCGCCATGGCGCTGAGAAATGTAGTATCCAGAATCGCTTCAATACCGCGTGTGACTGTCAGGGACCAATGTTTTAAGGTCGGTGCAAAATTCACTCCCCAGGCGGTAGCAAAGGACCCGTAGATGATCGTGGTATATAACAGGATAATAAATGCAATAATCAGATATGCTGTGATATTGACAACCCAGCGGATGATAGGATCTTTTTCCATGATTTGTGAACCGGCTGGTTTCCCGGTAACGGAAATATATGTACGGCGATTAACATAATACCGCTGTACCAGGAATATGACCAATGTTGGGATGATTAATACCAGAGATAAAGCAGAAGCTTTTTGATAGTTGTACTCACCTATCACCGCCAGAAAGATCTGCGATGATAATACAGTCTTGTTACCGGCAATGAATAACGGATTACCCAGGTCTGCTAATGACTCGACAAACAGGAGCAAGAAAGACCCGGCAATTCCAGGGATCAGCAGAGGCAGGGTCACCGTGCGGAATAAATGAAATCTACCGGCTCCCAAACTGGAGGCGGCTTCTTCCAGGGCCGGGTTCAACCGCTCCAGCATGGCTTTGAGAATTAAATACGAAACTGAAAAAAAGGTGATGGTTTGGACGAGTACCAAACCATCCAACCCATAAATATCATTCATTCCTTGAATAAATTTGATCCCAAAAACTTTATTGGTTATCAAACCGTTTCGACCAAATAAAAGGATCACGCTGAGTGCCAAAGCGAAAGGGGGTGAAACAGTAGGAACTAAGGCCAACCAATGCACAATATTCTTGCCGGGAATCCTACAACGTACTACCGCATAGGCAAAGATAAAACCAACCAGCGTTCCTGATGTAGCAGTCAGCAAACCCATCAGCATCGTATCAAAAAATGCTTTTCGCAATCCAGGTCCAAAATAATCATCAAAATATCGCGCAAAATAAGTAATATCAAATGCGCCTTCTTTGGATATGAACCCGCCCACTATCGAACGATATAATGGAAAAATAACAAAAACAAATATAAAAATACCAGAAAGCAACAGGCTCATGAAGAGCACAGGGTCTCTACCGATCAGAGAAAATTCGCGGATCCGCCTGGTAATGTTTGAAATTTTAGGATTGGGGAATTTTGGGCCAGATGAAGTTGCCTGCATAAACTTCCTTTTATAAATTCTGGGCGGTGTAAACCGCCCAGAATTTTCAGATGGTTGTAAATTATTGTTTCAAATTTTCTGCATTGACGATCTCATTGGTGAATTTATCAACAATGGCTGTTTTATTCTCGCCAGACCAAATAAAATCATAATCGATCAGATTCACATCAAGTAATTCGGGATGAGAGAGCTCAACGCCATTGACCGTTGGAGCCTGATAAGCATGGTATTTGGGACCTAATGCTTGTCCTTCCGGAGAGATTGCCCAATCAAACCACAACTTAGCAGCTTGCATGTTTTTCGCGCCTTTCAGGATGGCCTGACCACCAATTTCAAAACCGGTTCCTTCAGCGGGGAAAGATAGTACCAGGGGCATCTGATTATTCTCGATCTCATTCACAGTATCATGAGAGAAAACAATCGCGACTGCGGCTTCACCCTGACCAACGAATTTTGCTGGTGCAGCACCGCTTTTTGTAAATTGAGCCATTTGGGCGGCATACTTCGTGATATATTCCCACCCAGCTTCTTCACCACGTATTTGGAGAATGGTGGAAAGAGCTGTGTAGGATGTACCGGAAGTAGAGGGGTGAGCAACCATTACCTGCCCGGTGAATTCGGGTTTCAATAAATCATCCCATGAAGTAGGAGCTTTGACATCCGGGTGCTCTGCAAGCCAGTTGGTATTTGTGGCAAAACCAAGCGATCCGACATAAACGCCAACCCACTGGTTGTCAACATCTTTCATCTTTTGTGGGTCACGGATATTGCCATAATTGGGGGAATCATAAGCTTCGAGTAACCCCTTGCCTTTTGCGGAAACAAAACTATCAATGGGTCCTCCCCACCAAATGTCAAAAGTGGGGGCATCTTTCTCGGCTTCAATACGGGCTAATGCTTCACCAGAGGACATGCGAACATAATTCACAGTGATTCCATATTTCGCTTCGAATTCTTGCTTCATTCCCTGGCACCACTCTTCTTGCGGTGTGCAAAGTACGTTTAACTCGGTGTCAGTAATTGTAGCGGGCGCATCTTCAACTACCGGTGCTTCTGTTGCTACTGCAGCTGGCTGACAGGCGCTAAGAACTGCTAGCGCGATGAAAGCCAATACCATCAAAAGACTAACTTTTTTTGTTACCATTTATCTCCTCCAAAGAATTGAATAATCAGGATATTGTGAATATCCTCTTTGCTGATTAAATTGGGTTTGGGTTTTGATTTATCAGCAGTAAGGTTATTATGCAATGTAAATTATTGCTTTGTCAAGCAGATTGAAGGCGCAGTATTAGCCCCAAAGGGGGTGGTGAAATTGAAGAGATGATAGGATATAAGGCTTATTTTTAAATGAAATCACATCAGGTGTTTCTTAGGGAAACAGGGTGATTAGCATTCAATTGTAATAAATCCCATAAATTTCCATATAAATCTTCAAAAACAGCAACCAATCCGTAATCTTCTTCTTTTGGTGGCCGGATAAAATTTATGCCCCTGGAAACCATCTCGTTATAGTCTCTCCAAAAATCATCCGTGTTAAGAAATAAAAAAACTCGCCCACCAGCCTGGTTTCCTACAAAAGGTTTCTGTTCAGGTTTAGATGCTCTGGCTAAAAGAAGTGTTGTTCCAACAGAACCGGGAGGAGAAACCACAACCCAACGTTTATCCTGCTCCGGCTGGTAAGTATCCTCTATCAGTGTAAAATGAAGTTTTTCAGTATAAAAAGCAATAGCTTCATCATATTCGTCGACAACTAAGGCAATATGTACAATTGATTGTTTCATAATTTTTTTCTCCTATAATATGACTGTTTCAATCTAAAGTGATGTGGGTTCTTGATGTGATTTAATTATGCCATAATAAGAAACCGTTAGTCTTGATAATGGAATTCGAGTAAGGGCGATTGCGGCGCGGATTTTTGTTCTACATTTGATTTGTAAATCCACACGGAGTTGTGAGAAAAGGAATCGCTGTGTAATAATCGGCGCAAAACCTGGAAAATTAAGCAAAGAAAAGGGATCCCTCGCTTTGTCTCGGGATAAACGCCATTTGAGGACTGGTGGCTTGAGGAGTATATGACGAGTTTTGCGGACTGTCACAAATCTCAAGGTTCAATAATTCGGGTTAATAGCGTCGACGCCTTAAACCTACAAACATTCCCAGAATAAGAAATATAATTGCCACACCAATCAGAAATCCAAGGTTGTATGGGATCCCATCGTTGTGGACTTCGTACATTTGCATATTTGTATTAAATAATGACATTACAAGTGTTATGGGTGAGGTGATCCCATGCCAGATTCCTATCAGGAAACCGGAAATACGATTATATGTATCGACTGTATTAGTGAGTGGGTTTGGACCAGGCGCAAAAATTTTTATACTAAAAGCGGGTACGTTGATTTCGCCGATGGGAGTAGGTGTTATGTCCTGTGCATTCGGAGCCGAATTATTGGGTTGTGCGGTACCAGTATCTGGGGTATTGACCATGATCATTACGAGAATGATGGTCAGTAAAATGAAAACGGTAATGATTAATTTTTTCTTCATCTCTTAAATCCTTATTTTGACATTTCTTTTGCATAAATACGCTGCAACAGGTTTGGGATCGCTGCTGGATGCAGTGGTTAGCCAGTTAACCGAATGATTCGTATGAATTCAAAATGGTCCTGGATAATAATTGCGATTGTTTTTTCTTTATCCGGACTTACATCAATTAACATTCTATTCGAAAAGGGCTATCTGCGTCCTTAAAAAAAACTATCAAAAACCTATTTTTTTTATCACTTTTCAAAATCTTCTGAGAAGATGTCATCAACAAATTTATAACTTTACTCCCAATTTTTGGTGAAAATACTCAGATTTTTTAAATATTCTATATTGATCCATATCCCGGGTGTATCGTTTTCGCATTATTCGATCTGATTTTACCCAGCTTGGTTATGTTTATACTGTTATTTGAAAATTACACAATCAAAAAGGAAGCTAACACAAACCAGAAAAGCGGGGAGCGACAAGGAAGTTGTCGTATGCACTGCGAGCATCCTGCCGCAAAGTCTCAATGCAGATTTGATGAACGAAATCCATTTTCATGTGAAACTTCCTTTCAGAATTAACTCTGGGGTCCATTCATACGGTGTTGAATACGCCAAGCACCTGAATCCGTTTTTGGTGAGGATCGGCTGGCTTTCAGGGCTGGCATCTACCTGCAAGAAACGGTATCCTCTTTGGCGGGCTTCCCGTGCACGTACAGCCAGTAAAGCTGTATAGTAGCCGCGTTTGCGGTATTGGCTTAGGGTTGATCCTCCCCATAAGGTAGCGAATGAAGTCGAGATCAGATAGTGTGTCCAGGCTGCGCTGACCACCCGTCCATCCTTCCATATTGCAAAAACACTGATGTGATCGGGGTGGTGTTCCAGGTCGTATTTCATCCCACGAGCAAATCCACTGATTTCCTGGCCCCATACTTCACTTTCCATCCGTACAATTTCATCAACTTCTTCGGAAGTGGTAACGCACTGTACGTCTGAGACACTCATAGTCCAGTATTCTGCAGGCAAGTCGTTGATGGAGGCAACCATCAGCGCTTCAGATTCTTCACCGACAAAACCATGGGCTAATAATCGTTCCGCCAGGTCTCCGGGTTGATCGTGACTATAGTGTTTCCATTCAAAATCGGAGTTTATTCCTTTGAAGTATTCGATCTGGTCCTGAATGGCGGCTTCCGCTGTATCTGCGGTCAAGTCAGACCAACTGATGAAACCTCCGCCGTTGCCAACCCCGGTCAACGTGTAGCGGACTATATTCGGCAGTACTTCGCGGTGCATGCGCGTCCATTCGCATTCACGGCGTACTTCTTTATCAAAAATTGCGAGTATTTCTGAGTTATTCAAGTTTTCTCCTTCACATAACTTGCTCTAATGAAGAGTTTAAATAATGTAATATAAGAACTTTATCTCAAAGTTATCCCAGTTTCATTGGAAAACAGAAGCTCTAGACTGGATCACAACTATGGTATATACCATTATATTAGGTGAAAATGAGTCTATTATTTAATATATCACCCTGTTACAGAAAATTTTATTATGCTGGGCTAGGGGGTTTAATAGGTAAAGGAAATGGCGGCAAGTTGAGTTTAAGAAAAACTCCTGATATTCACTTTGTCCAAGAATCAGGTTGTAGTATTAGTCTTAATTTATTTTATGTCGAACTGGTATTACTGTATCGCGAGGTCCCGCATGTAATTGGGCTTCTCTCATTTTTTGTTCAACTACTGATGGTGGCAGATCATATCCATTGTCATCAACGACCTGTACGAAGAAAGTTCGCGATCTTTCATTTTGTTGGCGATCATGTTTCATAACTTCTTTATCGCTGATTGATTGCGTGTTATTTTCATTGAAAACCATCAATGCACGTCGTGCGATAATTAATCCTAACAAAAGAAGTGAAACGCCAGCCAGGAGATTCTGAGTCATAATCAAAAATGGTACGATTATAGATATTACAATTACTGTAAGTGAAATTTTTTGTTGTGGTGTTTTATGCATGTTATCTCACCCTGGATAGGTTTAAATAATGATTAGGGTTCACTTTTGTGATGTTACTATAAATTTTGAAAGTGTAGTGACCTAATGATTTTTTAGCTTCTGAGCTCTTTAATTTCAGTGTCCTCAAATAATTTTCGAATCAAACGCTCATGTTTTGAAGGAGAGCCTGACGCGTGCCAGGAGCAGGTCATTTCCTCCCCGCATTTAATATGGCTGTGATTCTGGATAAGCAAACCAAACTCACGAAAGGTTTTTTCAAGGTTTTCGATCTTACTAAAGTCGGCTTGACAAATGACTTCGTATTTACGCACTTCATGCGCGTTGTCAATTCTGTTCTCAACGAAAGGAAACAGCCAAAGGATGATCATTGCTACTAATACCATTACCCCGGAAATCAGATATTCTCCTCCACCAATGCCCATACCAACCGCGGCCGTTAACCATATGGTGGCAGCAGTAGTTAAGCCAATGACTTTGCCACCATCTCGCAGAATGACTCCTGCCCCAAGGAATCCAACGCCTGTTACGATATTGGCTGCTATCCGGTTTGGGTCGGTATCTGGAGCAAGATTGGCTGAAAGGATGGTGAATAAACATGCTCCTGCACATATGAAGATCAATGTGCGAAAGCCGGCTGCTTTGTCACGGAATTCGCGCTCAATGCCGATCAGCCCACCGGCAGTCACTGCCAACAGGATTTTGAGGATGTCTTCGGGGTTCAGAGTCATGGACTGCTCCTGATGAGTATTTTGAGAACTATGGATATTTTTATTAAATCAAAGGGTTGATGAGAATAAGAATGAACACTACTACCTTTTTTAATAATTATACTCAACATCTTTTCCTAACAAGGATTGTAACCAGAAAACAAAATACGGTTGGCATTGAAGTAACATGAAAAGAAATAGACAAAAGATTAGTCAAAATGGATATTTTTGTTATAACTAAAGAATAATGGATCTTGTAGAACGTGAGCAACAGTTAAAGAAACTCTCTAATGCATGGAAACAGGTTAAGACTGGAGTTGGATGTATTGCGCTGGTTAGCGGCGAAGCTGGTATTGGAAAAACTTCATTGATAGGGCACTTCGTTGCCGTGCAAAGTAAATCTACACAGGTGCTATGGGGGACTTGTGACGACCTTTTTAGTCCACAACCTCTTGGACCGTTTCTTGACATTGCAATCCAGATTCAAACCGATTTTATGCAACTGATCCAGTCCGGAGCAGATCGGTTAACAATCTCTGTTCAAATATTCATATATTTGCAAAAAATCTCAGCCCCGAACATCATTATTTTGGAGGATTTGCATTGGGCGGATGAGGCTACCCTGGATGTAGTTAAATTCTTGGGGCGGCGGATTCGATTTACAAAGACCTTGTTAGTTTTGTCTTATCGCGATGATGAAATAAGCAGTAAGCATCTATTGCATTTTTTATTCGGTGATTTTCCGGCTCATCTCACCTTTCGGATTCCCATTCCCCGACTATCCAAGAATGCAGTGGATTTAATGGCGCAGCAGGCGGGGAGAAAGGGTGAGGATTTATATTCAGCAACGGGTGGTAACCCATTTTTTGTTTCAGAAATCTTAGCAGGTTATGAAAAGGTTATTCCCAATTCTGTTCGGGATGCAGTTTTGGTACGAGTTGCAAGGCTTTCTTCAGGGGCAAAAGAGATCATTGAACTGGCATCAATGTGCCCAGGATCGGCAGAAATCAAGTTGATTCAGGACATCCTTCATCCGGAATCTGATATTCTTGACGAATGTATAGAGGGCGGTGTCTTGCATGCCGAAGGTGATTCATTAGCATTTCGCCATGAACTTGCGCGGCAGTCAATTGAAGATTCGCTTCCCATTGGGCGAACCAGAGATCTACATACCAAAATTCTTAAAGCATTGTTAAGCAGTAATACCGGTTCCATTAGCCAGGCTCGGTTTGTGCATCACGCAGCGCGCGCAGGGGATGAAGAAGCTACACTCCGGTATGCTCCAACGGCTGCCAGGCAGGCGAGTGCCTTAGGTGCTCATCGAGAAGCTGCTACACTTTATAAGACATCCCTTTCCTTTTCCAGTCACCTACCAGCAGAAATTCAAGCTGAATTTTTTGAAGGTTTATCTTTTGAAAATTACCTAATTAATAATATAAAAGAAGCCCTGCAAGCCCGGGAGCAGGCGACTCTCATCTGGGAGCAACTGGAACGCTTTACGCGTGCCGGTGATTGTAAACGCTGGCTCTCACGGTTACACTGGTCTGAAGGAAACAAAAAGGAGGCGGAGAAATTTGCCGATCTGGCTATCGACATTCTCATGAAACAACCTTCTGGCCCAGAGTTAGCGATGGCATATAGTAATAAATCTCAGCTTCACATGCTTGCCTGGGAAGAAGGGCCGGCTGTGGAGTGGGGAAAACGCGCTATTGAGTTGGCTCAAAAATTGGATGCAGTGGATATCTTTGTTCACGCACTGATCAATGTCGGATCGATTGAACTCCTTGAGAATTTTGAGCTTGGTAAAAAGAAAATTGAGCAGGCATTGCAGATTGCCCGTGAAAAGGCTATGCATGATCATGTATCTCGTTGTTACGCAAACCTGGCTTCACACTGCATCCAATCCCGCCAGTATGTGGAAGCGCGGCGCTGGTTGGAAGAAGGGCTTGAATACATGCTCGCCAGGGATTTAGATTATTACAGCGTTTATTTGCTTGGCTGGCAGGCACAAATGAGCTTCGAGACTGGCCACTGGACTGTTGCAGAAGAACAAGCGCTTGAAGCCATACGTCTGTCCCGCAATGTACCTATTACTACATTGCCAGCGCTGATAACCCTAGGGCATTTGAAGGTGCGGCAGGGGGATCCAGGTGCTATGGAACTTCTGGAGCGGGCGCGTTCTGTGGCGCTGCCGACAGGTGAACTCCAGCGGATTGGACCGTTAGCAGCTGCGAGAGCGGAAGCTGCCTGGTGGCAGGACGATAAAACCAGGATTGCTGCCGAGGCATCTTCCGGTTATGAACTCGCATTGGAGCGGAACGATGCATGGATTATGGGACAGCTTGCTTACTCGATGTGGTTGGCAGGCAGGCGGGATATAGCTTTGGATCGGCTGGGATTACCTTACGCATTAATGATCCAGGGAGAATGGCAAGCCGCTGCCGTAGAGTGGGAGCGAATAGGCTGTCCGTTTGAGCAGGCATTGGCATTGGCAGAAGGTGATGAATTAGCCAAGCGAAATGCCCTGACAATCTTTGAACAGCTGGGTGCGAGACCCGCCGCGGACGCTTTAAGAAAAAAACTCCAGGCCAGTGGATTTAAGAATATTCCTCGCCAGGCAAGATCCGTAAGGCAAAATCTTCTGAGTGACCTGACTCCTCGCGAGTTGGAGATCCTGCGTCTGATCGCTGAGGGGTTGTCCAACCCCGAAATTGCGAAAAAGTTAATGATTGCTGTAGGTACGGTCAAAGCCCATACAGAAAATATTTACAGTAAATTAGGGGTGAATAATCGAGTCCAGGCATTAACACGTGCACTTGAACTGCATTTATTGTAAAAGTAAACCTGAAATAAACCCAAAAATAAACCCTTATCAGATGGCTATAAGAGGGGACTCTGCTAGGATGATGTTATTCGTGTTGAAAAGTTCTTAGTGAAAAGGAGAAAAAATGAGCATCCAACAGATGATTTCAACCAATGAATTAGATCAGATGGTGGTGGAAAAGTTGGCCAGCCAGATGCGAGGCAAGCTAATCCAACCTGGAGACGAGCTTTACAATGAGGCACGGAAAGTTTACAACGCAATGATCGAGAAGCGGCCAGGTTTGATCGCCCGCTGCACCAATACGGCAGACGTTATTGCAGCGGTGAACTTTGCCCGTGAAAACAATCTGCTTTTGGCAGTTCGTGGTGGCGGGCACAACGGAGCAGGACTGGGAACCTGTGATGATGGGTTGGTGATTGACCTCTCTGAGATGCGCAGCGTACGGGTTGATCCTGTACGTCATGAAGTGCGTGTCGAGGGAGGTTGTGTTTGGGGAGATGTTGACCATGCAACTCACCCATTTGGCCTGGCTGTACCTACCGGTTTCATTTCATCTACTGGTGTAGGCGGCCTTACACTCGGTGGCGGTGTTGGTTACCTTACCCGTAAGTACGGTCTTACCATAGACAATTTGCTGAGTGTGGATATTGTCCTGGCTAACGGCAGTTTTGTCAGCGCCAGTGCCGAGGAAAATCCCGATCTGTTTTGGGCTATACGCGGCGGTGGGGGCAATTTTGGCGTGGTTACATCTTTCCTGTTCCAGGGCGCGCCGGTTGGTACCATTGTCTACGGCGGTCCAATCTTCTGGCCGTTGGAACATGCCAGTAAAGTGATGCGTTTCTGGCGCGACCTGATCTTAACAGGCCCGGAAGAACTCAATGGGTGGTTTGGTTTCCATACTGTACCGCCGGTTGATATGTTCCCACAAGAACATCATCTTAAGAAAATGGCAGTCATCACATGGTGTTATACAGGTGACATGGACCAGGCGGAGCAGGTATTTAAGCAGATTCGCGAAATTGCCCCGGCAGCAATGGATTTTGCCGGACCTATTCCTCTTCCAACTTTACAGAGTATGTTTGATGGTTTGTACCCACCCGGTTTGCAGTGGTACTGGAACGCTGATTACGTCACCGATCTCAGCGATGAGGTGATCGACCAACACATTCGGTATGCCAATCAGTTGCCCAGCGTACACTCGACCATGCACCTGTATCCGATCAACGGGGCAGCCCGGCGAGTTGGAAATCATGAAACGGCATGGAGTTACCGTGAAGCCAATTTCGTGCAGGTGATTGTTGGTGTAGACCCAGACCCGGCCAATAATCAGCGTACCATCGCCTGGTCAAAGGAATACTGGCGAACGTTACATCCATTTTCGGCTGGCGGCGCATATGTCAACATGATGATGGATGAAGGTCAGGATCGGGTTAAAGCAGCATACCGTAATAACTATCCTCGTCTGGCAAAGGTTAAAACCAAATTCGACCCGCAAAATTTGTTCCGCGTTAACCAAAATATTCAGCCATCAGAAGAAAACAGAGATTGAATCAGGATAAAAAATGGAAAAACAATACTCTATAAAAACACAATCTGCGCTTTTTTCACCTGGAACACCTATTCCCCAGGAGAATTTGGATTTTTTGTTAGAAGAGGTCGCCCGACGGTCCTCACATTATCTGACAGAGATTAATAACCGCCCGACCTTTCCGACACCTGAGGCCCTGGCTGGGTTAGCCTCCTTTGATGAACCGATGCCGGAGTCTCCTGGCGATCCGTTCGAGACTTTGGCGTTTTTGGACGATATAGGTTCCCCAGCAACCGTTACTTCGGCAGGCGGGCGTTATTTTGGCTTTGTCATCGGTGGAACACTCCCTGTTACCCTGGCTGCAAACTGGCTGGCAGGTGCCTGGGATCAGAATGCCGGATTGAAAGTAGCTTCACCAACCGCGGTGAAATTGGAGCAGGTCTCGTTAAGCTGGTTATTGGATGTGTTAGGATTGCCGGCAGAAGCCGGAGGTGGATTTGTTACAGGCGCGACGATGGCTAACTTCAGTGGCCTCGCCGCTGCCAGGCACACTATACTACAGAAAGCAGGCTGGGATGTAGAAGCACAAGGACTTTTTGGTGCGCCGCCTATCACCGTGATCGTTGGTGATGAAGTGCATGTCAGTCTGCTCAAAGCGCTTAGCTTGCTGGGGTTTGGAAGAGAACGGGTAGTGCGTGTCCCGGTTGACAACCAGGGGCGGATGAGATTGAATGCCCTTCCTAATATCTCTGGTCCGACGATTGTGTGTATTCAAGCTGGCAATGTCAACACTGGCGCATTTGATCCGGCTGTTGATATCTGTTCCATTGCTCACGAGGCCGGCGCCTGGGTGCATGTGGATGGCGCTTTCGGTTTGTGGGCTGCGGCAGCTCCTACCCGGAGCCAACTGGCTGCAGGCTTTGCTGAGGCCGATTCTTGGGCAACCGATGCTCATAAGTGGCTCAATGTGCCATACGATTGCGGGTTGGTTTTTTGCCGGCGAGCGGAAGATTTGCGGGCGGCTTTAACCCATAGCAAGGCTGCCTATCTGGCCGAGAGTCTTGAAGAGCGCGAACCGATGGAATACACTCCGGAGATGTCGCGGCGGGCGCGGGGGATTGAAGTCTGGGCTGCGCTGCGTGTGATGGGGCGGACCGGTCTGGCCGAATTAGTGGAACAGTGCTGCCAGCATGCCACGCGTTTTGCTGAAGGATTGAGCGCAGCCGGTTATAAAATTCTCAATGAGGTGCAGCTGAATCAGGTTTTGGTCTCTTTTGGTGATTCAATAAAAACACAAAAGGTGATTGAAGCTGTTCAGCGGGATGGCACCTGTTGGTGCGGCGGAACAATCTGGCAGGGGCATACTGCAATACGTATCAGTGTTTCATCGTGGGCGACAAGCAAAACCGATGTGGAGCGCAGCCTGGAAGCTATCCTGCGTATCGCAGCTAATGTATGATACACCTGGCCTTCAACCATAAGGAAGAGAATGAATGATTAATTACGGGTTATGCGAGGGTTACCTGGTTTGACTTTCCGGAGGAAAGCAACCTGATTATCGACTGTATGCATCTCATCGGCACGCTGAAATGCGAGTCTGGGCAAGCCATTCCCGACCCCCACTGCTTTCAGCGTCGCCGATTTTGATGTTTTGCTCTCTCAAGGTGAGATCGTCTTCATTATATATATTGCGCGGTATCTTGCATTGATGAAAAAATCCTATTTGTCGGCGAGGGTGTTCATGCCTGTCAGCACATCCTTATGCAATATTTGCTGCACTTTTTCAGGTTCTTCAAATATTGGGCTGTGGGCAGATTGGTCAAACGTGTAAAATCCTTTTATCGGTGCTTTTAGATTTTCAAAATAGGATTTTGCCTCCGTGTAGGAGACTGTGTAATCGTAGATGCCTTCAAGGAAATAGACGGGGATTTCAAGCTCTGGCACTTTACTGGTAAGATCTGTGGAAATCATCTCATTCCATAGAATGCTGATGCCGGAGCGGGATTTGCCGCGCCACATATTGATCTTTTCCATGAATGTGTATTCCCGGCTTGCCAGCGACGGTAAAAAGATGCCAGTAACTACCGAGTGCATGTCACGGGTTGTGCCTATACCCAGACTGTGCATGGCGGTATCACGTATTGCACGGTAGGCATCGGGGGTGCCGTCTGTTAAAGTGACCGGCGCTGCCTCCAGCTTCCGGACCATTGTTGTGTTTCCGCTTTCTTTGAACCGCTTAAGCATATACTCGTAGGCCAGTTTTTCGGATTTGAGCTGATTTGACATCTGGGCCACACCAATGTAGGCGTAGTACAACTCCGGCGCCTGCTCAGCCGCCTGAATGCCGATAAAGGTTCCTCCGGAATGCCCCATAAGGTATATTTTTTCTTTACCAAAACGGTTACGCAGGTAATTTGTTATCTCCAGGGTGTCAGATATCATTTGCTTGAGGGTCATTGTCTCTGGCGGAATGTTAGAGCTATAGGAGATTCCCGAACCACGCTGTTCCCACCACACGACGGTAAAATAATCTTCCAGACCTGTAGGGTACCGGGGCGTAAGGAAGTAATCCGGCATACCACCATGAAGGTAAAGCAGCACCGGATGGGCTGCATCTTTGCTCTTGATAAACATCCCTTGCTGCACACCGTTGATGTTGATGTAAATTTTTTCTGAAATGCTGCCGGCCAGCGGACTTCCGTTTTCATCCAAAAATGGTTCGGGCTTTCCGGGGCTATATGCCAAGAGCACCCCCAAGAGGATCAATACACAAACAAGTAAGACAGCAGGTATAAGCAGAATCATGCGAGTTACCCTTCTGAAAGATGAATTAATTGAGAAGCGATTATTTATTCTATTGGTCATTTTTCCTCTTCATTTATACTGTTGAACTGCCAATGCCTTTTTTATTTTTCTATTCTTTTCCATCTTTCTTCAATCCAATCCAGGTTATCGGTGATGTTTTTATTTTTCATTTCTTTTTTGACATTTGCCTATTCTTATTCTAAGGCGATCAATAAAAAAATAACCTGTCCAAGAGGGCTTTATTCGCCTGTCTGTGTGACCAGTCTATTTGGTTTTCAGCGATCACTTCCTGTCAATCTGATGTATTCGCAGCATACCCGAGTTTGTTTGGTTTTGCTACCTGCGGCGCCGGTGGCAATATTAAACCAGGATCCGGATTAATGAACGCTTTTTTCCACGCAGCATTGTTCATGGTTATTCATGCGGTTGTCACATAAATTGACATTATCTTGGGTGGGTCTGGTGGTTGGCCCGTTGGTGTGTTGGTAAGAATAGACCCACCCTTGTCTGATGTTGTGATGAGTGCCGAGTTCCGGGGGATTGGTAGGCTGGTGAGCTGCGCGGTATTCGTTTTTCGTTTTTTACTTACTATGCCCGGAAAGCGTTGTGTATTCGTAAAAAAAATTCCAATCGGAACGAATGCCTTTTTACAAAATGACCGGATGGGTGGGGGCGCCTGCGACGAGAGAGCCAGATTTGCTGCTTTTTTGGCAGGTATTCGTTTTGGAACGAATGTGGAACGAATGATAGGGCAGGAAACATACCAGGAAATGGGAAATGGGAGACCCATCCAGAAATAGATAATAACGGGAATAAGGCAATGGGATTGTGTTGCAGGTAGATACATAGGCAGTTTTTAAAGTTCGATGGTTCTAAAAAGGGTGAGGCAACCGGGTGAGGGATATAACTGGATTCTTTTTTCGCCTCGGACAGACAATATGATGGTTACCAGGATTGGACAGGGGCAAGCCATACAACGGGTTTGCAATATATGTTCTGTGCCAATAAATATCATTATGACAACATTTGGTGCGTTTGAAAACCTGCCTAAATAGGCAGGTTGTATAGATGAATAATTGCACAAATAGGCAGGTCGTATAGACAATATTAAAGAAAAAAGGGATAGGGAAATATGAAAATAGGAGCAGAATTCGGGATAAGCTTAAAGGAATTTATGCGGAAACAGGCAAGGCAGGAGGGCTAAAAATGGATTGAATGGCATCAATAGGGTGGATGCCGGATAATTCAGCCGTATCAATGACCGAAGCGAGCGAGGTATACGTATTAGCACCCCATTCAGAACGGGAACAACTATTCCTGATTCGTTGGATAGCCCAGCCGACCGCGGGTGAGGATGATGATTAAGAGGGCAGCGACTCCAAAGCCGATCAGGGCGGCCAGGTTCAGGCTGGTGGTGTCCACTGCGGGAAAAAGCGGTACCAGAACGACCTGAGGCGTGTTCACGCTGGCGTGTGCCAGGATGGCGATGAAAATGCTTGCACGGGTATGATTGAAGATCCAGGTCATGATGATGGCGATGGCTGTAACCAACACAAGAAAAATCGGGAAATTTTGGAGGAAAGCAGCCAGGCCGGTGCCAGGCCCGCCCCCCTGTGCTGATGTGAGGAAGTCCGGTAAATGCCAGCAAGTCCACATGACACCCAGGAGCAGTGTACCCCAAAGCGGCCCATGGCGCTGCTGCATGCGGGGCAGAGCAAAACCACGCCAGCCAGGTTCTTCGCCCAGCGGCCCGCCCCCAAACATTACGGCGATATAGGTGAGAGGATAGCTCACCAACAGAAGCGGTTTCAGACCTTGAAAGTTCACCAGTGATCCCGGCTGGACGATGATCCCAATCAGAATCAGCGCCGGAATGCCCAGAAGAATGAACAGATACCACTGCCAGCCGGCCTGCCTTTGCCGGATGCGTTTTCGCAGGCGGAGCAGGCCATCCCTGCCTTCGGTGATGCCAGTCATGAGGTAGGCTGCCAGGAAAGGCCCGAAGGATTTAAGGACGAAGATAATTCTGAAATCCCCGTGCAGGACGCCCCATTCCGAGAGAATGAATGGGATCGACAGGATCCAGGAAACTGCGTAAGCGATGAGAAAATAGAAAAATAAGGGATATTGGCGCAGCACGTGCTGGAGGTTTCCCGCAATGGATGGTGATGGTGGATTGGACTTTGATGGGGTATTCATTAGAAGAATTCCTTTGCTGCTGTGGACAGGATTGAGATGGTATCGCTGGTTATTATAAGCCTGTCCGGGTAAATTGACACAAGATCGCCAAAGCAAATTTGCTTTGGCGATCTTGGAGGTATGACGGGGGTGCAGGGTGGGTCCTGGTGTTGCAGGATAGCGGCACCGCCCAGTACAGCCCCACCCTTGTCTTTGGGTTGATATTAGTCAACTTGCTTAAATACCATGATTGGAATGTGGCGTGTTGTCATCTTTTGATAATCTACATAAGGCGGATGATGCTCGGCGGCGAATTTCCACAGGCGATCATATTCCTCCCCCTGGGCTTCATGGGCTTCCACAGAGATAGTTTTACCTTTGATCTCCAATGTGGCACGCGGGTCCTTTTTTAGATTGAAATACCAATCGGCGTGCCGGTCTTTTCCCCAATTCGATGCCACAATCAGATAGCGGTTTTCATAATTGAAATATGCGATCGGAATCGCGCGGTCCTGACCTGACTTGCGTCCAATTGTGTGCAGAATGAGGATGGTCTGCTTGCCAAGCTTGCTTCCAATACGCCCATGGCTGAGCCGGAGAAGGAAGGCGTTTATCGACATGAACCATTTGATGAAGGTGTCTTTCATTTGATTATCTTTTCCTTTATCTCATTGTCTTCTGTCTCTATTATAAACCGCACCTAAAAAGCATCTTCCACGCTTGCGCGGGAGAGCTTATAACTGTAATTTTTATTCTTTCGCAGCTAGAGGCTGGGAGAGGGATTTATTTTCCTTGCGTTTTGGCAGCGTAAATACAACAAAGGCAATGATCAGCAGAACCACGACGCCAATGTAGAAGGCAGAAGAGAAATTAGTATGTGTTGGATGACCCCCGTATCTCATGGGGTGGATGGATGATGGCTGCGTGACGCCATCCCATCATCGGTCTAAACATCTATCAAATCCTATCATTCCCCTATCAAGCGTTATTCTGATAGCATGGAGGCTGGTATGACAATGGCAGCTGCCGTTTTAGAGAAGCAATTAAACACCGGCTAGACCGTGGCGCTATGGGTTCAGGTAGAAGGGCATGCGCTTCTAGAATTTGCCTTATCCTACGGCGAAGCCATATTAATTCCAAGATGTACCAGCGTACCGGATTAATAAAGTGACCCTATTTAGTGGGAGATGATTGGCAGCCAGACATTCTTAACGCCAAAACGAAGATAAATCAGTACTCTGTTACGGTTATGGTCTAAGACATACAGGTTGTTTTCACTGTCAAACCTGGCGGAGAGTGGCATTGAATGAAAGTCATTCAACCTGCCAACTGGTAATGGATTGGATAACGGGTTATTATAAACCCGGGGAAATCTAGGACCGAGGTAACTATTAAACCCGACTACCATATGCCCCAGTGAATCGAAGGCAGGTTCCCAGGGGGCACACAATGGATCTGCCGGCCAACAATTTGCTCTCGTGAAATTATTATTGCGACCCAAAACACGAGAGGCTGGAATTCCATAAATCACTGAAGAAGGATTGGATGGTAGTGAATTTGCGTCCCACACTAATAACCGTAAGTTTCCATCAAATTCAAGATTATGATCAGCTACAAATAAATTACCATTATTATCCATAGTCAATGCTCCTGGATGACATAACGAATCCCGGGAAGGAAATTTGCGGCCTCTACCTTGATTACACTCAATACTTGATATGCTAAGCTGCCCCAGGATAATATCAACCGTTGGATTTGTTGCTGCGTCTCTTATTCGGAAAACGCGATGGTTTTCTTCATCAGATAGCCAGAGACAGTCACAATTAGATTGAGTATCAATACCAGCCAATACCAGCGACCAATCCCAAGTAAAAAATCCCCCACCTTTGAGAGGAATTGGTGAGGTAATAATGATGTGAGGATTTTGACCTGTTGAAAGGGGCAGCGTGTATGCCTGAATTTCGGGAGGTAATTGCGTTTCAGATGCTGAAGACTCTTTGATAACCCAAAGATTTCCTTGCTGATCGGATCGCATTCTACCGAATGATGGACCCCAGCGTGGATTGGTGCTGAAATCCGGCTGTCCTATTACACCATCGGCAGGTTGATGATTTGAAAGATTCCCTAATTCGTTCCAAAATAATAACCTTGTAGAGTCTCCGACTATTAATTGATTGGAGGTTACCTCTAACCCAAGAGAAAACCCCTTAAACCCAAGAGGACTTAATTTATTGAAAGAACCCCATTCATCTGCTCTCAGAAAAATCACATCCTGATCAAATTCCGGTGAAGAAAATCTCAACACCTGTTGAGGATTCCATCCGGTTGCCAGGACATTACCGTCACTATCGACTCCCAGCCCTCCCTCTAACCCATCGGGGACATTGATTATTGTCTTTTGCAGTATTCCGTTTGAAAAATTAAGGAATCTTTCGTTGTTACTGTCGTTAACCCAAAGACTTCCATCAGGGGCTATCTCTAAGCCTGTCGGTTCTCTTAACCCACTAATCAGGATGGATGCAGCCATGCCATTTGTGAATGGGGGATGGAATACCAGTATCTGCCCTGATGTTCCAGTATCGGGATTACCCTGAGCTACATATACTATTCCATTCGCGTCCACACGAACAGAAGTGGGTGTGTACATTTGATTTAGCTTCATTCCTGCGTTATTTGATGAAAAATCAGGCTGGCCTAACACCAGGTCTGCTGTTGTGTCGGGTACACCCAGCCTTACAGAAAATGAAAAACGTAAGACACGGTTATTTTGTGTGTCTGCTACCCAAAGATTACCTCCCGCATCAACAGCAACTCCGGTTTTAAGCTTTCCCAAACCAGGTGGTGGCGCTAAACACAGGCTGCTGGCATTGGGTATATTTGACCCCAGGTTACATTCCTGACCATTAAAACTTGATTGGCCCCATACATAGTCAGCAGTATTGTCTGTATTGAAGGGATCGTCATAGCGGAGAATACGATTATTGAAAAAATCGGGTAAATACAGATTTCCCAGTGAGTCTGTGTCCATTGTAACCATGGAGCCTCCTTCCGTGATACTCACCTGTTCCCAGCGTAATCCGCATAATGTATTCGCTGTTGGGGGTGGTGGGTCTGGGTAATTCTGAAAATTACTATCACCGTTGCAGGTTGAGGAAGAAAAATCTGGTTGACCCAAAACAATATCTGCTGAGCGCGTTGAATCGATTTGACAACTTGAGTCAGGACAATCGGAATTCACCGAACATGCCTGGCTTGCGTTTTGTCCTTCAGTGCAGAAACCCAAATTGGATAATCCCAGTATTCTGCTATTGCCAGCATCGTAAATATATATCCGATCAGGTTGTACGGAGCGATCCACATAGACACCACCGGGGTTAAACAACTTGTTTCCGACTACTTCGTTTGGGGTTATCTGGGAGAAATCGGGTTGACCAATAATGATATCAGCCCACCAGTCGCCTGCATTTCCTCTGGCTGGCGAAGTATATGGGGAACCAGCGAATTGATACGTGTTATTCTCTTGAAATGTTTCCAAATCTGTGGAGATTGTGGGAGTTGTAGTTGGGATGAAGAAAAATTTTTCATCATTGGTTGTGTTACTTTGCACACTGGATACGACCATGAACGAGATCAGACTGAGCAACATAGAGATGACCAGACCATGAAACTGCAACAATTTTCTCATTTTCAACTCCTTGTTTTTTATCAATGACCGTACCATTAGGGGAACGGTACCTAACAATCAGGCAGCTACAGCGTTAAGGGTTGGTGAGGTGGTAATATTGGGGGGTTTGATCTTGTATCAAGCAAAAAAAATCTGAATGCAAGATTGAATATTAACATAGAGTGATAAAAGAGGGGGAAAAGTAATCAAAATTATGAAACATTGTATTGCTAAAAATAAGATTCTTGCAGATTGGCATATCTTTATAAATTTGTATTTTTCACCACATCCAGAATTGCCTGGGGGTGTTTTTCAGCCACGTGCAGTAATATCATTGCCGAGCCTTCCGGGACTCGCCGGCCTTGTTCCCAATTTCTTAACGTACGGATACTAATCCCGAGCATGACGGAAAACTGTAATTGCGTGAGATGATAGCTTTTGCGGATACGTTTGATATCGATAGCATCCAGATGGAAGCTACGCGCGGCTTCTCTTTCTCCGCGTAAAATTGTTCCACCTTCTTTGACGCTGGCTACCAGCTCATTAAATAACTCGTCTTTAATGGGTATTCCTCTGCAATAATAGTACGCCATTGGCGTACAAATGACAATATAATTTATTCCCTACCTTGTTTCTATTTTACAATGTAAGAAAAACAACTTTCGTTACCGGAGAGTGTTTTATTTCATAAATTTTTATTCTATCGCGGGTGGTAACTTGCGTCCTCTTCAGGGGAGTGTTACGGGTTCTTCTCTTACAAAAAGAAGTTCGGAGCACTTCCCACTCATAGCGTTCGGGGACTTGAGGCGCGTGGGTGGACTGCGCCAGGCGTGCTGCGCGTTAATCGCCTGCCGCTTCACCAACCGAAGGAGCACGAGAGTTGTCAATGACTATTAACATGAGAAGCCCCACCATTGAGACTGCTATGCTTACGGTGAGCATGAGTGACACTCCACCGCTTGAATCGAGCATGAGCCCGCCAGAGAGGCTGCCAATTAAATTGCTGATGCCCATGGTCATTCCCATCCAGGTCTGGCCTTTATTTTTATCGAGTTCGCTGATCTGCTGATTTACATAAAAGACAGAAGCGGGGGTGATCATTGCATAGGCGAAAAACTGGAAACATTGGGCAATAATGATCCAGAATACATTGGGCGCCATTAATGTAATGAGCGCTTTTATGACGAAGAATAATCCCGAAAATTTCATAATTGTGCCGGCATTACGGATCTTTTTATAAATCCAGGGGAACAAAGCCATGGCTGGAAGCTCCAGAAATCCAGCGATCGCAATGGCTATGCCCATGTCGGAACTATCCCCGCCGACTTTTTGGAGGATTTGAATGGAATAGGTATTGATGAGGACGTGCGAAAAGTAGAGAAGCGATAAGCTGGCGATTACCGCCATAAAACGTTTATTCTTTCTTGTAAATGCTACGAAACTTAAGGCTTTGGTTTCCCGATGCGCGCCGGCTGTTGGGGTTGTTTTTACCTTTTTAAATGTAGAAACCAGCAGGATTGTGAGCAAACCAATGCCAATATTAACCAGGATGACAATTTGAGTACCAAAGCTTTCGACAAGAAATCCCAACCCAAATGAGAGGATAGCAAAGGCAAAAGAGCCAATACCCCTTGCCAGGCTGAAATTAACAGGCACACCGTTATTGATATGCTCCATGGACATTGAAGTAATCAACGGTACCTGAATGGTAAAGAGTATGGCCAGAAGAATATATAGAATTGCTGTTGGAAGAACGATGGCGGGCGTGACGAGCAGGAGAATTGAGAAAATGGTAAAAGCTGCAAGTATGATTACCACGATGCTTCTGAGTGACAATTTTTTTGTTTTGTCTGCGAAGGCAGCCACAAGCGGTTGAAAGAGCAAGGCAATTGCACTGGACAGAGTGAGGGTTAAGCCAACCTGTGAATTTGTGAATCCGCGGGAGAGCAGGTAGACCGAGGCAAATGAGAAAATGGTGCAGTAGCCCAGGATATCCACACTCTGGATCATGGCGTAATGCATTGTCAGTTTATTACTCAGTATTTTTGAATCTTCCTTGTTAATTGTCTGCATTTCTTTAGTGACCTGCTTGATGATTATGCTGAATTTCAATGGGTGATTATAGCTGTAAATGAAAAATTTACGGCATATTGTAAGGGTGGTGAATAGTGGATGTTGCAGGCATTGAAGAATGAAGCCCAAGCGCTGGCTGTAGATGATTTGCGCCACCATGTTGGACTTGAGTAATAAAGAGCGTGTTGCTGTATTTCAGCCGGAGTTTTTTGAAGACTTGCGGTACTAGGTGGAAACCGACCGGAAACTGGCGATGCAGGCGTTTGATTTGATTGATGCTATTTTTCGCGACCCCTTTAATGGCATTGGAAAACCGGAACCGCTAAAATATTTTACTCCGGGGGCGTGGTCAAGAAGATTAACACAGGAACATCGCATCGTTTACCTGGTGCGGGAAAATCAGATTGATTTCTTGCAGGAGCGATACCATTACTAGATTTCTGAATTTTCTACAATAAACGCTCCATTCTTTCCCTGAGTGGGGCGTTCTTTTTATTTAAAAGTTATTTGTTCCTGAGCTCATATCTCTGAACTGAATTTATGCCTGTCGACGCCTCGGATCGCGGGTTTGGGGTTGAAGGGCTGACTCCTACCAGGAGATCTGCCGGAATACCCAAACCTGAGTGTAAACGCCGGATCATTTCCAGGGAAAACCCGCGTTTGCGATTTAAAATTTCTGAAACCCTTTCTTTGCTTCCCAAGAAAGGTATAAGATCTGTGCGGTTCAATCCACGACTTTCCATATAATATTCCAAAACCGCTACCGGATCATCCGGTTCGTGTATAGGGAAATGATTGGCTTCGTATGCTTCCACCAGGGTTACCAGCACATCCAGCCGGTCACCTTCAGGCGTGGCGGGTGTGGCTTCGATCAGATTTTCAATTTCATGCAGCATCGCCTGATAATCAGCTTCGCTGCGAATAGGTTTTATTTCCATTTTGTACTCCTTATATTGTGGTTACATCAATTCGATCATATTCTTCATGGGTTCCAACGAATCGAATGTAGACCAAGCCGTGCTGAAAAACAACCACAACCACCAACCGATAATGATTACCTTTGATATTAAAAACGATCCGGTTATTCGCTACAAAACTGGCATTGCGATAGATTGCTTTGATATCTGCCGGGCTTTTCCAATCGGCACGCTTCACATCATGAAACCAGGTTTGCAAAGAAATGGTTGCATCCGGGTGTTTCTCCCAGAATTCACGCAAAATACGCCGGCTGATGATTCTCATATCAGGATTATATCACGGAGTTACCAAAATGGTAACAATCTATTTTGGCAAACGTGACAACACCACTATATCTTCTTTACTACGGTAATGATCCCGTCACGTTCCCCCCTTTTTCTATTCAGAGGGTAATGACAATCTATTCAGAACTTCCTGATACTCCTCCGCGGCAACACCTGGGTCAGCATCCCAACTGATGCAATTCGGCAGTTTTGCGGTATCATCGGTGGTGATCGGCATATTCATGTTGCCAATTTTTAATCCTACGGACGTTTGGGTGTTGTATGGAAAAGATGTCATTAATATGATCGATAACTTTTTTTCCCAACCTACAGGCGAAACCGATGGAGCTGAAGTATAAATCCAAAAGAAATTCAAACGACACATATATCAAAAGGGAATTGGATGCAGTACACGACGATTGACTATAAAAAACGGATTTGCCAGGCTATGAATTTTATCAGCCAGAATATTGAACGGGAGCTCTCTCTGGATGAGATTGCTGAAACAGCTTATTTATCCAAGTTTCATTTCCACAGGATTTTTAAGGCGGTGGTGGGTGAGACTGTGGCGGACTTTACGAGGAGGCTGCGGCTTGAGCTGGCTGCCAACCGGCTTATCTCCACACAACTGGCTGATATCACCAGGATCGCGATCGATTGTGGTTTCTCGAGCTCGCAAAATTTTGCCAAGGCATTTCGCCTGCATTTTGGGATGACGCCTTCCGAGTATCGCAAGAGCAAGATTGGAAACAAGAACAGCAAAAATGGAAACGCCGTGCCGCTCCAGGCATTGTATGATTCTGACTATGGATTGATGAAGTTATCTAATACTGAAAGGAGAAACACAAACCATGCTGAAATCAGAGAAATGCCTGCGTATACAGTTGCCTTTATGCGCAAGATTGGTCCTTTTGTCCAAGAAACATGCGGACCGGAATTCGAAAGGCTGATGCGGTGGGCTGGCCCGAGGAATTTCGTTGGCCCGGGGAAGGTACTTGGAATTTATTGGGATAACCCGGAGGTTACCCCTGCAGAAAAATGCCGTTTTGATGCGTGTATCATTGTGCCTGAGGGGACAACGCCTGAAGGAGAGGTTTCTATCCAAACCATCAGGGGCGGGCCTTATGCTGTATGCCATTTTGAATGTAGACCTGACGGCATTCAAGCGGCTTGGGAAGATGCCTTTGCATGGGTTTGCGACAGCGGATTTGATTGCAATGACAGCCCGTGTTACGAGGTATATCACAACAATGCAGCGGAACATGCGGAGGGTAAGTGGATTTTTGATATTTGTGTTCCCTTGCTATAGAAAAGGAGATTACGGGATGGGAAAGATCAAGACGGGAGCGTATAACCCACTGCCGGTGGCGCCGATGGTTCTGGTGGGCGCCACAGTGAGTGGAAAACCGAATTACATGGCAGTGGGTTTTGTAAATGGTGTGAACATCAAGCCGGCTATTGTATATGTCAGCCTGAACAAGCGGCACCATACGCCAACGGGGATTATTGAGAACGGGACCTTCAGCATCAATATCCCTTCGGCTGATTATGTTATCGAGACCGATTACTGCGGGTTGGTCAGCGGTAAAAATGTTGATAAATCCAATATTTTCACCACGTTTTATGGCGAACTGGGGAGCGCGCCGATGATTGAGGAATTTCCGATCACCTGCGAATGCCGGTACACCGGGCAGAAGGTGGAATTCGATATGGACACCGTGTATTTCGGCGAGGTGATGCAGGTGTATATTAATGAAGAGGTCCTAGGCGCCGACGGGAAAATTGACGTATTAAAAGTCAATCCGATTTATTTTTCCGGACTTGAGAACCGGTACCGCGCTTTGGGTGAGGACCTGGGGCCGGGCTGGCATATTGGCAAGCAATATACACCAAAACAGGGTACTGCGGAAGCGGAACCCCGCGGACCAAAATACCAGTGCAGTATTGTTGAACGCTGCGCCCAGCCCGCATTGACCATCCGATCCCGGGTAGCACCGGCTGAACTGGCCGCGACCATCGGTCAATCGGCAGCGACTGTTTTCCTATTCGCCAGGGATAATGGATCCACACCGAGCGGCGCGTTGTTTGTTGCCTATCACGGTTTTGACGGGCAAGGGTTGGATATCGAAATAGGCTTTCCCTTCATGCCTGGAATAGAGGGAAGGGGAAATATACATTTGAGCGAGATTCCCGGTGGAAAAGCCGCCAGCTACCGGCATGTGGGCTCTTATGAAAAACTGCCGGAAGTACGCACCGCGCTGGAACAATGGCTGAGCATCAATGGGTATGTAGTATGCGGGGCGACTTATGAAATCTACCTGAATGACCCCCAGACAACGGCTCCGGAAAAGCTTGAGACAGAGATATTGTATCCGCTGTTACCCGGGAGCTGAAAATCAGAGGGCAGGGTATGAATAACCTATTCAGCAAGCAATGATCTCTTTGATCATAAATTCTTTTCCGCTCAATACTTCCCAATCGTGACCTTCACAATTCGGACATTTTTTGCCGTTCTCCAGGAGATTAAAAACTTTGCCGCACTTTTGGCAGATAACATTGCCAGGCGTTATTTCGATTTTTAGTTTTGTCTCCTGGAGCAGGGTGCCATCTACTGCGGCCGGGTAACACGCCTCAATATAGCGTGGAACCACCGGTGAGAGCTCGCCGACCTGGAGAACCAATGTATCAATTTTGGTTACCCCGTTTTTTTGGGCAAAATTCTCAACGGTTTTGACGACACCAAACATAATGCCTAATTCATGCAAGGGACTATCCTATCCTTTATTGCGATCATTTTTAAGAAACTGAGGAAGATCAAAAATTGAAAGAGATTTTCGCCGCGCTGTGGTATTGGCAGCGCGGCGTTATCAGTCTTAATTATTGAAGATTGATTTAAATGATCTGGTCATCTTTTTTGCTGCAATTTTCACCTTGCGTTTAAGGAGTTGTTTGATGACGATGGGTTTGAGGTCCTCATACGCCGCGCCTTCGCCGTCATATTCTCTAACGAGGGATATCGCATCGAACTTGCATTTTGTCGTGCACACGCCGCAGCCGACGCATAACTCTTTATCGACAACCGTAACACCGCAGCCGAGGCAGCGCTGGGTTTCTTTCTCGACCTGTTCCCGTGAAAATGGTACACGTAAATCCTGAAATGTTATTTTTGATTTCGCTCCGTCAACATGAAGTGCTTTTTGGCGTGGAAGACGGTCGTAACTCTCAAGGTCAAGATCTGTTTTATCGAGCGCAATATACTCTCTCTTGCTGCGACCGATGGTGAGACTCTGTCCGGGATGGACAAAACGGTGAATTGAAATTGCAGCTTGCTTGCCCGCAGCGATGGCGTCAATGGCAAACTTAGGGCCGGTAAGCGCATCGCCACCGGCAAATACATCAGGCTGCCCGGTCTGATAAGTGAATGGATCGGCTTTTATGGTTTGATTGGGGTTTAATTGCGCGGTTGAGCCATCCAATAACCTGCCCCAATCTATTGCCTGACCAATTGAAGTCAATACATAATCGGCTTCGACCAGTTTGATCGTACTCTCCTCGAATGACGGATTAAATCTTCCATTTTCATCCAACGCTGATACGCATTTTTTAAATTCCACACCGGTAACACGACCATCTTGTGTAATGATCCGTTTGGGCCCCCAGGAATTGTTGACCTTGATATCTTCCGACAGCGCTTCTTCAATTTCTTCTTCCAACGCCGGCATTTGATTACGGCTCTCAAGGCAGAACAGTTCAACCTGATCCGCACCGACACGTGCTGCACTTCTGGCAACATCGATGGCGACATTGCCTCCGCCGATTACAATTACTTTTCCTTTAAGCGAAACGTTTTCACCAAGGTTACTATTGCGCAATAAATCAACTCCGGCGATAACGCCCGCGGCATCTTCTCCCTGGATACACAGTTTTCTGCCTGCCTGAGCGCCGATAGCAAGATAGAAGGCTTCGTAGCCCTGCTTTCTCAAGTCGTCCAAGCTAATTTGATTGCCGACTTCCACGCCTAATTGAAACTCAACCCCTAAATCTTTCAGAATTTCGATTTCGGCATTGACAACATTTTTCTCGAGCCGGAAAGACGGAATTCCGAGCGTCAGCATACCACCGAGCGCTTTCTGTTTTTCAAATACTGTAACTTTGTATCCTTCAATCGCCAGATAGAAAGCGCAGGAAAGCCCAGCGGGACCGGCGCCGATCACGGCTATTTTTTTGCCGTAATCATGTTTTACCTTAGGAATGTAGCGATTTTCCGTGTTCAAATCCTGTTCTGCAATGAATTTTTTAATTTCATCGATAGCGATTGGATCGTCTATGTCGCCACGGGTACATTCGGTCTCGCAATTTCTCGGGCAGATACGCCCGCATACCGCAGGGAAAGGATTTTCGTGCTTGATAAGCTCCAACGCTTCGGTATATTTTCCCTGAGCAGCCAGTTTGATATAACCCTGGATGGATATATGGGCGGGACATTCCGTTTTGCAGGGGCTGGTACCGCTTGCGACAACATCTTTCCGGTTGTAGCGATATTCCGCATTCCATTTTTCCGGACCCCAATCGTTATCGCGGGGCGTTTCTCTCTCCGGCTGGAAAACGGGCGTGGTACCGCAAATTTTCTGCCCCAACATTAAAGCGTTCGTGGGACAGGCTTCAACACACTCTCCACAGGCAACACATTTTTCTTTATCAATATGAGAAACATAATTTGAACGAACCATATCGGTGTTGATGAACATCTCGGCGGTTCTCAGGGATAGGCAGGAGCATCCGCAGCAGTTGCAGATTGCGTGGGTTTTTCCGGGGCCGTCGATATTGGGGATTTGATGAACCAAACCGTTCTCTTCCGCTTTTTTGATAATAGCAAAAGCATCCGCACGGGTAATCTCGCGACCTCTACCGGTGCGGATATAGTATTCAGCAGCATGACCCATCTGAATACACATATCTTCCTTTAAGTGGCCGCAGCCCTCGCCCATAGCCTCCCGGGCCGTGCGGCAGGAGCAATCAGAAACCGAGAAAATAGAATTGTCATTCAGATATTTCGAGACTTCCTCATAAGATGCTTTTCGGGAATTTCCATCAATGGCGCTCTCGATAGGGATAACGCGCATCAAACCGATCCCAACCGGGAAATTTCCCGCCGTTGCCGGCCCGCGTACCCGGCCGTAAGCTTCAAAAGCCTCGGCGATTTGCGGATATTTTTTGACATTTTCCTTGTTGTTTGTCATCATTTCCATGATGCCGGGAATCCAGGTGTCGTACCAATATTTGTCTACACCGTCTATTTTGTTGACGAAGCAAACACCGGCCAGCGACAGCTCCCACAACAGCCTGGATGTTTCTTCAATGGATTTAGCGCATCGGGCGGCAATCTCCTCCGCGCTCTGCGGTTTGCGCATGTTGAGGCAAAGAGCCACTTCCGCCATTTCTTCCGTAACAACGGGCTCGAGAATCATGTATTCAGGGTCTGTCGCTTTAATTCCGGATTTTGAACCCATTTTTTTTCTGCTGACTTTGTTGGCAAACGCCAGGACCTTTTGTTTTACAGCCATGATGATTTCCTTTCAATCCTAATCATTATCTTTTTCTTTCCAGTTTTTTACTTCGGTGCGGATCCATTTGGCCCATTCGGCAATTCCCTCACCTGTTTTGGCAGAAATTGGGATTATACTGACGTTTGGGTTCAGTTTCTTAACACGCTGGCTGGCAGCCGCTAGATCAAAATTAAAAAATTCCATCGCATCGATTTTATTAATTAATAGGACATCAACAACCGAAAACATCAGCGGGTATTTGAGGGGTTTATCGTCTCCCTCGGGAACGCTTAAGATCATGGCATTTTTTACCGCACCGGTATCGAATTCCGCCGGGCAGAGAAGATTTCCGATATTCTCGAGGATGACGAAGTCCAGCCCTTGCGTTCCCATTGCGGATAGGCCCTGGATGGTCATATTGGCATCGAGATGGCACATGCCGCCGGTGTGAAGCTGAATGACTTTTGCACCTGTCTGTGAAACTGTGCGCGCATCCACATCCGAGTCAACATCAGCTTCCACAACGCCAATTTTCATTTCGTTTTTCAAGGCTTCAATGGTTCTGACAACTGTTGTTGTTTTTCCTGAACCAGGCGACGACATCAAATTCAATAAAAAGGTCTTGCTCTTTTTCAGCTCTCCCCTGAGTATTTCTGCCTGGCGGTTGTTATCTTCAAAAACGCTTTGCTTGATCTCGAGAATTTTAAATGTTTCCTTCATCTTTATCTACCTCTAATGGTCCTGATTATTCTGCCATCACTTTAATTATATTGATTTTGAGACATTAAATACCTAACGTAAGGTATGTTTTTTTGGATACTTGTCATGATTTATATAAAGAGTAAGCCACAAAACAATTAATGGATTGCGGCTTACTCTTTATCCCCCAGCAACTTAATTTTGCCAATGGGGCGCTGTTCTTCTATTTAAGCGCAGCCACCTGTTTGTAAGCGGGCAGATCAGTATACATTTCTTCTTTGAGTGGATTGCGTTTGGTTTTCAGAATCCTGTAAATTTCATAGACCAGGACAGCAATATTGGCCGCCAGGGCGAGAGCGCTGACTACCCAGAGAGCGGTTTCATTATGAGAGGACTTGACTGCAAAGGTGGAGGTATCCACAAAAGCGGGGAAGGTCATGACAAACATCATCCAGATACCCAGGGTCTGGGCGCGGTGTTGAAGCCAGGCACCTTTTTTAATGAAGAAAGCAGGAATGGTGCAGGAGATAAGCAGGGCTGCCCCGGCATAAAAGGCATGGTCGGAAACACAGTTATAAACATAGGCAAAGTTCCAGAGATCGTAAGCGATGATCCAGAACCAGAGCATATCCGGCCAGAGCATATCCTTCTTTTTATCCCTACCAATAAAAATACCTACCCAACCGGTAATGGTAATGATGTTAATCAGACCGGCGATGCCGTTCATGATATTCCAGGGGCCGCCAATGGTAAAAATGCCATCGACAAAACCATTGACGTTGATGGTCTGAAAATCACGTACCACAGCTTCGAGAATGTTAATTGCCAGAATAAACGGAGGAAACATGAGCGCGTATTTATTGGTGCTCCAGCCTTTAATGTTACGGATGGCCAGAAAACCCAGACAGCCTGCCAAGGCTGAATAAACTTTGGCCCAGTGGAACCATGTGCCAACGCTGGAACCGGGGGCGGCGGTGTACTTCCAGACTGTGAATGGCAGGATGGCAGGCAGTACCAGGAAGATGGCCAATGCAAACCATTTATTGATGCGCGCCAGCTCGTTGATGAGGATTAACCCACCCAGAACTACAAACCACATTAAAATCGAATACCAGGGGAGCGGTTCAAATAAAAACATTCCAAGCCTCCATGAAAATAAGATGAAAAAATACCTAACAGTTGGTATGTTTTCTATTATAATTATTTCCAGAGTAATGTCAATAAGGGTTCAGTTTTTTTGGTAAAATTAAACCGGAGAGTTGCATATGAATAAAGACGGCAAAATAAAAATTATTGAAGCTGCACAGCGTTTGATTGCCCAGCAAGGGGTAGAGAAAACCTCGATGCGCAATATCGCTGAAGAAGCGGGCATAACCACCGGGGCAATTTATTACTATTACAAAAGCAAGGAAGAACTGCTTTACGATGTTATGGATTATGCAACCGCCATTACTGCCGAGATTATGAAAATGCGTTCCAGCCCTAAGGCCAAGCCGGAGGAAGTGCTGGATGAAATTGCGCGAAAGGTGACGCAGCAGTTGAAAAATAACAGCCTGTGGAGCCTGCGTTTTTACCTGGCATCCCAGGCTGCTCTGGGGGATGAAACCCTGCGCACACGCTTTTCCAACAATTATGCCGCTCAGACCAAACGGACGGCAGAGTTATTTAATTATGTATTTGACACCCAACCCCAACCCCAGGATATGTACGTGGCTGCATTGATGGTGGCAGCCCTGGATGGAATCAACTTTCAGCAGTTTATTGGCGTTTTGCCGGTAGAGATTGGAGAACTGGCGCGCATCTACAATGAATTTTTTGCCTATGCGGTGCCTTTGTTCCAAAAAAACCTGAGCGATATTCACCGTTTTGGCAACCTACGCTCGGAATAAAACTTTTGCTGCCTCTTTGAGTGGGCAACAAAAGCCGGAAACGAACATGCAAATTGTGATGAACCAAATTTGATGCTTTTTACGGCGGAAGTTCTACAAGCAATAGGTTGTGCCGGATGTGGTGATCAAAATGGCGCGTGATTTTCGTTCCGCGATTATAGAAAAACGGCATTTTTTGGTTGTTCACACCCAATAATTTTCTTGTTGATCCGCAGCATATCCTCCACTTTCTCTGTAGGGCAAAGGATGGCCTGCCTGCTACAAACTGTTGTGCAGTGGTAGCAATAAATACATTTCTGACTGTTGTGTATGACCGTCTCACCCATTTCCATGGCACCGGTTGGGCATTCATTAACGCAGCGTTTGCATTTGATGCACTTGTTATGGTCAATCCGGATAGGTAACTGGCGTAGTTTTCCAATCCAATGGGTGAGTGGATAAACAGCATTGACCTGCCAGGTTTGGTAGGAAAACATTTGTTTCACTTTCTCCCAGGGAATACTCTGAAATTGATTCTCCGATAGCCGGGAGCAAAACAAATCGATAGTTTTTAGCGCAGACGGATCAGGATAACTGACATGATTGTAAAAATGCGGCGCCCAGACTTTCATTCCACCCACGATTGAAATAGCGTGCTGCTTTAGAATTTTAGATGTGTTGAGAAAAGCTTTGCCTGTTGTAATTCCACCAAAAGCCAGATAGATAAATGCCTTCACCGGTTTTTTGAGGCGGGGTAAAGCAATTGATAAAAAGTTTTCCATGGGTTCCAAAATTCGCATATGATAAGCCGGACTACCAATCCCGATGAGATCGACTTCATCGAAAATCTGAGGGGATAGGTTCTGCGGATTGCGATTAGTTTGGTTGCCTATGTTAAGAGTTGTGACTTTGTGTCCATCCTGAATGAAACGGTCCCGCAGTGCATAGCTGATCTTTTCAGTGGTTTTATTGGGTGAAATGTAAAGTAACAAGATGTTCATTGTGATAACTCCTATGTAATTGAACGGATGTGATACCGGAACAGATCAAATAAGGGATTCATTTTCATTGATGGATGTCCTTTTTCGCGCTCATGTTTATTATACTAGAAGTATAAACAATGAGTATAATACGCGATTTGGCGGCGTCTGTCAAGACCTTGAAGATCTGGTCTGTTTGGATTATTATGAACTCTGGTATAAACTTCAGGTATATATATTGAATCAAAAAACGGATTTGGGAGCAGCATTATGCCAGGAAACAAGATGGGTCAGCATACCAAGGAGAAGATTTTAGAAGCGGCAAAACTAGAATTTTTGGAAAAAGGATTTGAACCTGCTAAGGTAGATGATATTGCCAGGCGAGCAGGCATTACCAAGGCCATGCTGTACTACCATTTCAACACCAAGGAAAATATCTTTAACGAGATTGTAAATAAAGTGGTTGCTGAGGTAAGGCAGGAATTTCGCTCCACTATGTCATTGGCTGATATGGGTAACCCCGAGCAATTCCGCAACCACTTGAAAGCGATGGCTACTTTTTATTATCAACGGCAAAACATTATCAGACTGGTCATTGCCGAACAATTCAGTGACCGTAATCAGAAGAATGTCAGCCAACTGACTGTGTTCAAGGATATATTTGAGCTGATTAAGGACCTGGCCGGGAAGAACCCCGAGAGGGATGAAGATGAGTTTCTGATCCGGCTATTTTTTTTCAACGCTTTGCCAATGTTGTTATATGCAAGCCTCTCAGACCAGTTTTGTTCCGATTTTGGTATTTCGCCAGAGAAGTGCCTGGACGTATTTACGGATACATTTACGCGTTCATTTCTTAGCTCTGCTGCAAGTACCCGGTAATCCGGTAGACTGCAATTGTAATCAAGATGAATTTGCACTCTCTGTTTTCAGACATTCCCTCATATCTACTGATAAATGGCGCGGAATTTGGTTTCATAATGACTACCGCAACTCATGTGTTTGAAATGCAGTTTGATCAATCGAATTAAAAAGGAGCCCTGTATGCCTATTCCAGATAGTTGGCTTCCCGCTCTGGTGGGTGAAACTACCAAACCTTACTATGAACAACTCTATCGTTTTATTGGTGAGGAACGCCGCAAAACTAAAATTTATCCGCCGGGGGAAGATGTGTTCAACGCTTTGCGGTATACACCATTTGAGCGTGTACGCGTGGTGATCATCGGACAGGATCCGTACCACGATGAAAACCAGGCCCACGGACTGGCATTTTCGGTGCGGCCAGGGGTAGCTACGCCGCCTTCGCTGGTGAATATCTATAAAGAACTGCAAGAGGATGTTCAATTTCGCATCCCAAAGCATGGCTGCCTGATCCCCTGGGCAGAACAGGGGGTGCTGCTGTTGAATGCCGTGCTGACAGTGCGCGCTCACCAGGCCAACTCACACCAGGGAAAAGGCTGGGAGAACTTTACCGACGCCGTGCTGCGCGCAGTTAATGCAAGTGACAGCCGGGTGGTCTTTCTCTTGTGGGGCAGCTATGCCCAGCGGAAGGCTGAATGGATTGATATCAAGCGGCACACTGTGCTTAAAGCTCCGCACCCTTCACCGCTTTCCGCCTCACGCGGATTTTTTGGCTGCCGGCACTTCTCCAAAGCTAATACTGCCCTTCTGACGGCTGGCCTGCAACCGATCGATTGGCAACTGCCGGATTTTAAATAGCATCCGGCTCAACTATGGCGATTTGCCGTGCGTTGAACCGGATGGCTGCTGAATTTTTTTACCGCCCTCTCGGAGACCTCGAAGACGGCTATTTTATGATCAGGCGAGGTCGTAACGGTCCAGGTTCATGACTTTGTCCCACGCCGCTACAAAGTCTTGCAGGAATTTCTCCTGAGAGTCCGCACATCCGTAGACTTCCGCCAGTGCCCGTAGTTGGGAGTTTGAACCGAAAACCAAGTCGACACGGGTAGCGGTCCACTTGATTGCGCCGGTTACACGATCGTGGCCCTCGAACACATTACTGCCTTCGGCGGTTGCCTTCCAAGTGGTGCTCATGTCGAGCAAATTAACGAAGAAGTCATTGGTGAGAGTCTCAGGCCGGTTGGTGAAAACGCCGTGCTGTGACTGGTCGAAATTAGTGTTCAAGACGCGCATACCGCCAATGAGAACCGTCATCTCAGGAGCGGTCAGCGACATCAATTGGGTCCGATCAACTAGCAGTTCCTCTGCCGAGAATGTGGAGTTGGCTTTCAGATAATTACGGAATCCGTCTGCTTTCGGTTCGAGTACGGCGAATGCCTCAACGTCGGTTTGCTCCTGCGAGGCATCCGTCCGACCGGGCATGAAGGGCACGGTCACTTCATGACCAGCCTTTTTCGCAGCTTGCTCGACGCCTGCGCATCCACCCAGAACAATCAAGTCGGCGAGTGAAACTTTCTTCCCATCTGACTGCGCGGTGTTGAACTCCGTTTGGATTTCCGCAAGGGTTTGCAGCACAGTTTGCAGTTGGGCTGGCTGGTTGACTTCCCAATCCTTTTGCGGCGCAAGACGAAGGCGCGCGCCGTTCGCTCCGCCACGCATATCTGTTCCCCGGAAGGTAGAAGCCGAGGCCCAGGCGGTGGAGACGAGCTGCGGGATGGACAGCCCCGAGGCAAGAATTTTTGCCTTGAGTTCCGCGATGTCCGCGGCGTCGATCAGGACGTGATCGACTGCGGGAACGGGGT
This sequence comes from Chloroflexi bacterium HGW-Chloroflexi-10, assembly GCA_002840755.1. Classification (GTDB taxonomy): domain Bacteria; phylum Chloroflexota; class Anaerolineae; order Anaerolineales; family Anaerolineaceae; genus UBA6170. Next base: position 59,543 of record PHBZ01000015.1, read on the forward strand.
CCTGCCAGATCAACTCTTCAGCCGGGACTTCCGGACCGAGGTAGCGCGAGAGAGGGCCCATGTCGCGGTGTGTCAGCTTGAACCATGCCCGGGCAAACGCGTCTGCGAATTGATCCGGATTCTCATAGAAGCGTCTAGAAATCTTTTCATAAACGGGGTCGAAGCGCAAGGCGAGGTCAGTTGTCAGCATTGACGGCGCGTGACGCTTTGACGGGTCGTGCGCATCTGGCACTGAACCGGCACCCGCCCCATGCTTCGGAATCCACTGGTGCGCACCGGCCGGGCTCTTGGTCAGCTCCCAATCGTAGCCGAAGAGGTTCCAGAAGAAATTGCTGCTCCACTTTGTTGGCGTCGAGGTCCAGGTGACTTCCAGGCCGCTGCCGATGGTGTCGCCTCCCTTGCCTGTGCCGAATTTGTTCTTCCAGCCCAGGCCTTGTTCCTCAATGCCGGCAGCTTCCGGCTCGGGGCCGACGAGTGCCGCATCACCAGCGCCATGGGTCTTGCCAAAGGTATGGCCACCGGCGATCAGCGCGACCGTTTCTTCGTCGTTCATCGCCATGCGCGCGAAGGTATCGCGAATATCTTTGGCGGCAGCGAGGGGATCCGGATTGCCGTTCGGCCCTTCCGGGTTAACATAGATCAAGCCCATCTGCACGGCGGCGAGGGGATTCTCGAGTTCTCGTTCACCAGAATAGCGCTCGTCTGCAAGCCACTTGCCTTCGATGCCCCAGTAAATATCATCTTCCGGTTCCCAGACGTCTTCGCGCCCGCCGCCGAAGCCAAAGGTTTTGAAGCCCATCGACTCTAAGGCGCAGTTACCGGCGAGGATCATCAAGTCGGCCCACGAGATCTTATTGCCATATTTCTGCTTGACCGGCCAGAGGAGCCGGCGCGCCTTGTCTAGGTTCACATTGTCGGGCCAACTGTTGAGAGGCGCAAAGCGCTGGGTGCCGTTACCCGCGCCCCCGCGGCCATCCCCGGTGCGATAGGTGCCAGCACTGTGCCACGCCATGCGGATGAAGAGCGGCCCGTAGTGACCAAAATCGGCGGGCCACCAATCCTGTGAGTCCGTCATAAGCGCATAAAGATCCTGTTTCAGGGCATTGAGGTCGAGTTTCTTGAATTCCTCAGCATAGTTAAACTCCTCGCCCATGGGATTGGACAAGGAAGAATGCTGGTGGAGAACCCTGAGGTTCAACTGGTTCGGCCACCATTCCCGGTTTGACATGCCCCTGCCGGTCAGGTGTTTGTGCGCCCCGCCCGTAACCGGGCACTTGCTTTCGTCATTCATTATGGTTACTCCTTTAATTTAATTTGTTAAAAAGTAGTACTAGAATAGATTGTCCGCAGTTTCCCCAAAAGGAGTTGCTTAACTCTCCTCTTTACAATCGGGACAAAGCCCATAAAGGGAAATTTGAGGACGGAGGATCTTAAAACCTGACGCCTGTTCCAACTTGAGGAGCGATTCCTGATCGAGAGACACTTCCCCATCCATAATCTTATTGCATTTAATGCAAATCAAATGGGGATGAGGTTCTGGGCGGTTGCCATCGTAATGGCTGTCGTCACGCAAATCTATCTCATACACCTGATTTATATCTTTCAACAAGGTGAGGGTTTTGTAAACCGTCGCATGACTCATGGTTGGGAATTGGCGTTTGATTTTTGCGTATAGCTGACTCGCACTGGGATGTCCTTCGCTGACCGCAATCAAGCGCACCAACTCGACCCGTTGGGGGGTGAGCCGGAAATCGTGCTCCTTCAATGCAGCAATCAGCTGATTAAAACGGACATCCGAATTGGTCATGGCACCGCTTTCGATAATTGGTCCTCATAGATAATCATTATCCATTATTATACGGAGAAATTTGTAAGATTTAAAGATGCGAACTTTGTACAAAACCAGATGATGATGACTGCGCGAAAAGCAGTGAAAACTCTCTCGCAGATTTTCCGTCTATTGATCATTATTTGGTGGAGGCAGGCCCGGTAGGTTGGGAGGTGTGTACATCCGGCTCGATCCATGCAGGAGAGGTGAAGGTTGTGAGAAGAGAAACGCACTTGTCAACACGGGAAATTGATTCACAGGCAGATACGGCGAACTGGGAAAGTGCGTCTCTCTTTTTGTGGGGTGCAATTAAGAGAAAAGCAGTCCCTAATATTCTGTGTGCGTTGTGTTGGGCAAACGGCCACAATCCGGTAATGATTGGTGTTTTATGTTGAGCAATACCTAACGCTAATTTCGCAAAAAGTATACAGAAATTGTAATTATTTTGGTTCATGTTGTATAACAATTATGCGATAAGAAAACTGCGCTGCCTGTAGTTTTCCCAAAAGGAGAAGATTCAGGTGCAGCCAGAACCACCTAACCTTGATGGTTTCCATGTCCGTATGGAGGGTATGATGAAAAAAAAGGATAATCTCTTCGCTAAATACTTATTTCCCTTGTACTTCTTATTGGCGTACCTGTTCAGCTGGTGGACTGTTCCCATTGCAGATGGCGCGCTCTTTCCCTATGGGCCAACACTGGCTGCCGTCCTTGTATTAGCGATTAGTTCGGGCCGAACTGGACTACGTGAATGGTGGTCACGCATAATCCACTTGCGCGCGGGCTGGTGGTATCTAATTGGCCCTGTCATTATGGTTACTTCCTTGCTTGGCGCTTTTATTCTCAACCTGCTGTCTGGAGCAATGGTTAGCATATCCCCTAAACTGCCGGATCCAGCCATCTGGATCCAGCTTTTGCTGCTCGGAGGCCTATGGGAAGAACCGGGTTGGACCGGTTTTGCTTTGCCTAAACTACAGGAAAAATTTAATCAGCACAAAAGCGGCGTGTTAATCGCCACGCTCATCATGGCCTTGTTCCGCGCCATCTGGCATCTGCCTTTGCTGGTGAGTGGTACCTTGCCCTGGTTTGATGTGTTTGGCTATATCATCGCTTTTCAAGTAATCATCACCTGGCTCTATAACCGGAGCGGTGGGAGTGTACCAGTAGTTATGCTTTTCCACTATTCCTCTAACCTTCTGGCCGGTGGCATGATGCTGCTAGTGTTTTCCGGGAGCGAGAAAATGACTTATTGGATGCTCTTTACAGCATTCGCTGGCCTGATTGCACTATTGATTCTTCTGAAAGAAGGAACCTCGCTCGGAAAAAGCACCCTCCAAATGAGCAAGGTGAACCATCCAGGCCTGATAGGTGAAAAATAGACTTTCTCCATTAAAAGGCGCTTCATTTTCATTATGTGTATGCTCTAGCTAGCGCCAGGTGCACCCAATCAGGATGGCGGACCATCCTTTTTCCCGAAAAGACACGTTGCGTGTCGTGAGAACTCTGTGTTGGCTGGTTTCATTGATATGCGTTTATTACCTTTTCGTGGGGCAACAAAATACGAATATTTACTATGTACTCTTTGCCGTTTTGAGTAAATACTCTACTACCATCTGGGTTTTCAAAAAATATATAGATTTCTTTCGCCATATCTCCATCAATATACATTGTTGTTGTGAAAACATCAAAAACGTATTTGCTTGGGTGAGAAAATTCCAGCGACGGAAAATTTTCATTCCAAGGAGTTGCTGCTGCAGGAAGTGTATCGCTTGAAGGATCCGCTGCGCGTATCGACAAGAAAATGCGGTCCGGATAATAGGGTGTCATACCAGCTGGTTTGTATTCGTCTAAGTATTGCAGAATATTCTTTATCTCGGGTATCAAAAACTGTAAATAAGACTCATGCACACAGAGATTTCTTGCCCTGTCAGCGTCCACCAAAATACAGTACTTAAGCCCACCAATAACCTTTACTTCTTCGTACTTGCCCTCAAAATTGTAGAGATCGTCTGTCGGGTTATGTTTTTGGTTTGATTCGAGAGAGTAAAAGCCCAATATTTCCAATTCTGACAGAAAACTTTTGAATTCATCAGATGATAATACTTTTTGTTTATATGTTCCGCCAGCAACAGCAATCAGCAGCTGACCGTCATCGTACAATACAAGTCTTGTGATAATATTTCCAGAGGGAGGATCAAAGAATTCCATAAAATCCGCCAGATTGCCTACTACATAATAATCAAAAATCACTCCTTTATTGTCATACGGCGGAAAAGGAGTAAAGGTGGGTGTAATTGGCCGTTTGGTTGGTTGAATTCTCGTTGGCGTCGAAGTTAAAGTAGAAGGTGGACTTGCCGTTATTGTAGAACCTGGTTCCGGGGTAAAAGGTAGTAATGCTGTGGGAGTGTTGCTCTGCCCATTGCACGAAGCAAGAATTATGCAAACCAAAATTGGAATCAAGGATGTTTTTTTCATGAGTTTATTTTATAAATAACCAACCAATTACAAGCGTTATGGGCGGGTGGATGGGCGTGAACTCTGCTCGCCTGCACAGTGACGCAGGCACACGTAGAGGCTGGAAAAGCCCGAAGTCACGTGTGCGTGAAATGCTTGAAAACGGGCATGTAAAGGGTCCCTCAATCGCGTCCCCGCTGTGTTGGGCGTTTTTTGTTTTTGGAGTGTCAGCGCGGCTATTGAATTCCATTTCCATCAGTATTTTTAACATAGCCCCCAGTTTCTTTGGCGGGAGGTAAACTATGATGCTTTGAAGACCAACCGCAAAACCAAGGAACGCAAATAATCAGATTTTATGCTCTTCAAGCAGTTGCAGGAGCTTGGTTGTCGTATTCCAGTTGCGTATTGTAATGAATTGATATATAGGTTGCTGCGTGATCTTGCTGAGGTGGCTTTTCGATGCGTTTGGGATTGAGTTGCGATAGTAAATCGCCTTGTCTCCTTGCCAGACCTCGTCAACGCCTTGCCGCGCATCAATCTGCTCCATTGCTTTAGTTGTACTAAAGTTCATCAGAAATATAACATTGTAACGGTAGTTTGCGATGTCTTCGCCGAACTCCTTTGGCGCTTGCATGACAATCTTTTTAAATGTCTCATATTCAAGAGCTACAACCCTGATAATCGAACTGTTCAGTGTGAATTTTTTTGGCAACATATCTTCAATCTTTGCGCTCAGTGCTTCTGCGTCAAGATCCGACCGCAAAACCACATTGCCGCTCTGAATATACGTTACGACGCTCTCAAAGCCCAGTTCCTCATGGTGTAGTTTTAGTTCAGCCATTGGTATCTTATTCTTGCCGCCGACATTGATGCCGCGCATAAGTATCACATAGGAATTCATACCTCCTCCTTCCATTATTGTTTTTTATCCGTCGGCTTGAACATTTTGTTTTTCACAGCAATGAACACAGACACGGCGATGATGATAATAGAATAGATAATAAAATAATGTTTATTTATCTCCGGAATGGCGTTCATATTGCTCAATCTAAAATCGGTCTGGAAGAGGACATCGCACATGTTCATGGTCAGGTGAAAGAAAATACCTCCCAGAAACAGGTTCCGATCGCTTTTTAAGTAGATCCAGGTCATGATAATCGAACTGGCGATCTCCAGGACGATGAAAAGAGGATAGTATATTAATCCAATGGCGTACTGCGAGGATCCTGGGTCAAAGAATGCTATCAGGTGCCAAGCTCCGAAGAAGAATCCGACAATGATCGAACTATTGAGCGGGCTGTGCTTTTCGAGCAGTTTTGGCAGGGCAAAACCACGCAATCCGAACAACTCCTCAAAAATCGGACCACCTAACAGGACGAAAAATGTTAAGATCAAGATACCGAGTGGTTCGTACTTAAACATGTACAGGAAAGGTTTATCTCCAAAAAAGAGGAACGCCGCAAGCAATGTGGCCAGGTTGCTTATCACCAGGATCAAGATCACAGCCAGGTAGTTCTTATAATTACTCCTCACACGAACTGCATTTTTCAGTTGATCCAGGACACCTTTCTTTCCATCGAAGATCGAAGTCAGGATGAAGCCAGAAATTAGCATTCCATAGATAAACCAATTTGGCTTGCCGGTGAAGATCCATGGTGCATAGCCAAGGAAAGCGGAAAGGCAAAAAAAGGTGATCACCTGGTTGTTCTTGACGAAATCATAGATTTTAGTCATGGAATTCACGGTTCACCTTTTTCATAAGACAAACGCCTAACTTTATACAGCCATCTGAATAAAACTCTTTTTAGTTGCATTCTACAATAAGATAGCCGGATTACAGCTTAGATCTTCAGATATTATATATTACATTAAATAATGGGAGTGCCAGATGACCCAAACCGTTTCAGGCTGAGTTCTATTAAACTCTATTCTAAAAGTGCCTTTAACATGCTTTCTGTATGATTCAGAAAAGTTTTGGTGATCTCGTAATGTTCTGTTTTTGTATATTCAATTTCTTCTATTCCCGTTTCAGAAAGCCAATAAATCGTTGAATTTGGATAAGCCATAAGAATGGGTGAATGTGTTGCAATAATGAATTGCGATTTCGCCTTTACAAGTTCGTGAATAATAGCTAATGCTGTCAATTGCCGTGCCGGTGATAAAGCGGCTTCGGGTTCATCCAAAATATACAACCCATTTCCACGAAACTTGTTATTTAGTAATGAGATAAATGACTCCCCGTGTGATTGTTCGTGCAATGATTTTCCGCCGTAGGTTTCAAGATAACCTATTTCATCCACATATGAAGCGACATTATAAAAACTTTCTGCACGGAGAAAGAAACCATCTTTGGGCTTTTTGAAACTGCGACTAAGCTTAAGGAACTGGTGCAAATTGGAATGTGTATGTTTACTTGAGAATCGGATATTTTTATTTCCCCCTTCCGGATTGAAGTCTAGTAGAGAAGCTATTGCCTCGATCAGAGTGGACTTGCCTGATCCATTTTCTCCAACCAGAAATGTGACATCGGGATGGAAAGACATTGTATGAAGGTTTTTTATTACAGGCAAGCAAAAAGGATATTCATGAAATGAATTGATTTTTTCGCGTAGGAGTGTCACGTTTATCAGGTAGGGCTTCTCTTTAAAAGACATTTTGTTTTCCAGTTGTCTGATGAATGCTGGAAAATCACCAGCCCTCATCCTTGAACATATTCCAATTTTTAATATAGGATTATATGCTCCACAAAACAGGTCCGGATACCGTTTCCTATATAGGAAACAAGGTCTGCAATTTGGGGAACACACACAATTTGGGTTACGACTTGATTCAGCAATGTTGCGGGATGGTGTGACACATATGATTTCAGGTTTTCCTTCCAATACCAAATCTATTTCTTTCCTGGTTGGGGATCTTCCTGAAACCTAACGGCAAGCGTTAGCCGCTTAGGGTAGTGCGAGAGAACGCCACTTTGACAGAAACATCCTTATGCCACGCAACCTGCCTGAAAACGCGGCGCAAACCCACCAGACCGGCGCACACTGTGTTGGCTGGCTCTGAGAAATTTTTGCTATGTATATGGCCAGTTTTGCTCACTCTGCTTAATAAAGTGAAGTATGATGTCAAGGGTGGGTAGCGGGTGGTTAAGCGCACTGAGTACTATTGAAAGTTCACCTCGATGATGAACGGAATGGATCAGCGCTTGCACTAACAATTGCCACACTGGAAAAATCAGTTTTTGTTCTCTCAGCTGCACTTGGATGTCGCGGATGAGATCGGCTTGGTTAAGTGATCCAATATAAGAGAGTTGTTCTTGTTCAAGCTTATGCCAATACCGACGGATGTTAGCCAGCGCAGACAAGTCGCCGAACTCCAATTCGAAAGGGTGCGCTTGACACTGGGCCAGAAAAAACGCTTCACACTCCAGCATATGGCTAAGCAATCCGTGTACGGATCCGCGACTGGGGCTACACTCCTGTGCAAACTCTTTATCTGTCAGATTCTCAACCACGTCGAGCACAAGTTTGTTGGCGTAGATATTGTATGTGTATAGCGCCAGCAGGCCATCCTGATTGATATTTCCTTGCATTTTAGACCTTTCTCGCTTTCAACCCTCAGCCGCCGAACGACTTGCGTTAGCCGCGGTGGGTAGGAGCGGGGATTCCCCGTCGAAACGGGACACCGCCAAAGCCACGCTTTGCGAAGCGCAGCCCTCAGCGTCCAGTGCGCGCTTTGTTAGCTGGCTTTGTCCATTTCGAGATTTCTCCATAGGAGAATACCAAGATAAACCAGCCAATTTTGCCTGCTTGTTTTTTTTCGCGTGTACCGGCGCTCGTTTTCATGGCACAGGGTCCTTTTGACCCAGGTTTTCGTCAGGGTTTGATACTGCTGTTAATCGGCGGGCTGCCTTGGTTTTGAATTTGTACAACCACCAACCACCAAGAAATAGCCATATAAGCGAGAGTGAGCCAAGAAGCAGCCACTCAAAAAACCTCACGCCGCCGATTGTCCAAGACCCAACGAGCCACCAATTAAGTAAAGCCCCTTGTCGCTGCGCGTTTGATCCGATAAGCAAAAAGGTCATGAGATCAATTCCCCAATGAAGTCCAATAGGCAACCAGAGCTGGCGTGATGCAAGATAGTAAGCAAATGTCAACGTCAAACTTACGAGAGTCAAGGTAAGCAGTCTTACTGTGCTTATCTCAAGCTTTAATGAATAGATTTCGGAGTGGGGGAGAATAAAAAGCACGGAACTGAGCAAAATAGCTACAGGGCGGTTCAATCCTTCTTCAAGCTTTTGTAAAATAACCCCACGACAGACCAATTCTTCAACCCAGCCTGCTTGAGTAGCGATGCCCACCGATGCCAATATCGCCCAGGCAGTAGGGTGAGCTAATCCATAAACAACCATTTTCCCTGACCAGGTGCTAACAACAAAGGTGAGAGCCACTGCACTCATCGAAACAATCAAACCTGTTACGAGCAAAATGATTGAACATCGCTGCCAGCCGAACCCCAGATTTCTGAGATGGCTTTTATCTGCAATATGCAAATATGCATAAGTGGCTCCTATTACAAGCAAAGGAGAGCTCAGATGTGTTAGCCCGGTAAGAGCAAGCTCCTGGGAATTAGCAGGGAGCGCTGTTAGGGCAAGAATCATCTTTAGGCTGCTGCGAAGAATCCAATAAAAAATCCCAGCACCTACAATCAGGACAGGTAGATAGCCAATGGCTACGAACAGGGCTCGTTTTGATTTCATGAAAAAATATCACCTCCATTTTTCAGGAATTGAATGGGTTTGCGCATCACTCGTTGTAGTGCGGCCCAACGGTTTGCGTTAGCGGCTGATGGGCGGGACGAGATAACGCTGTTTTGGCGGAATCCACTCCAAGCCATGAAAATTGCTTGAAAACACGCAGAGTCCCACCAGTCGGGGGCAAGGGATGTTGGGCAGATTTTCTTATTCAAGCCCCCTGTTTGTGGTCTTTTTTCATCAACCAGCGAGTTATTATTGCCATTCCACTAATTGTGCAGATGCCCACTCCAATCCAACGGATTATGGATGCTATCTGAGAATGAAAATTATAACTTGCCAACATGGCAGGAGTAGGATCTTGATATGGTATCCCTGCAAACAACACGTCATACACAAACCCACCGAAGATTATTATTATTCCTAAAACAATCAACAATAATAGTAAATTTTGTTTCATCGGCAAGTTAAGTTTTCTGAAATGAGATATTTCGTAATAGAAAATGTTCTATTAGAGCCTCTGTAGAAATGCCAAGTGTATAAGCCAAAATATCTGACCATAAGAAACTTTAACCAAGAATGAGACTGAACAATTTAATGTTTCTGATAGATTCAAGCCATTGAGGATGGAACACTGAGATATTTCGATACTTCAAGTAATTAGTTTTGTTTTTAACTTATGCACGTGCCCAGATATTAATTGTACGGACTCTTGATACGCAACAATTGAGCCTTGTAACCGACCAAAAGAAGTAAGTTTTACTGCAATTATTCCGGATTATTTCAAATAATCAGCTGCAATCCAATCTTAAAATATTATACACGATCACTTTTTGGAAAAAAACATTTAGGGTGACCAATTACCACCGCACGCTTTGAAGCTGCGGCTTTTAACTACAATGCTACGTGACTTACTCTTTCATATAATAAAAGTGATCACAATATTCATCCCCCTCCATCAGGGTTTTTGTCCGTTTGAACCCAATTTGCGAATTAAACCCCTTAACCAAATCTTCATCAACGGCACAATACAAACGATACCCCCAATCTGCACCACCCAGATTTCGATACAATCTCGCCCATGGACAAGCCGTACATTTCATTTGCACACCATCTTCCGAATGGGTTACACTGAACTCATACCCTTTCGTTCGTAACGGCTCCCACAACAAGTTTATCAAGGCTTCAATTGATCCTGTACCGGTCGACCCTGCCAGATATGTCCGGCAAACCAAAGCACAGTTCTCCTGTTCCACCACTTGGGCAACCTCCGGGCCGAACTTGTTTTGCAACGCACTCAGTAAAGTAAGCTGTTGTTTTACATACATGACGTGAACATCACGAAGGGCACTTAAAAATGCTGTCTGTTCGTTCTTCGAAATTTTTTCATTCATCATAATCTTCCTTCCGATATCGGTTTTTGAAATCAGTATATCTGGGGAAGAGGATTATTTCATTTACATATGTTGAGATGCTATAGCATTCATAACTTTTTTCTTATTCTGCTCAGTTGAGTGGGGGTTACGCCAATATAAGAGGCAATCAGATACTGAGGGATTTCTTCTTCGATGACACCATATTTATCCTTGAATAAGAGATACCTCTCTTTTGCCTCCATCCCGGCAAATGACTCCAACCTTTCATAAATGGCCTCAACTTCTTTTTCCATCCGCTTTCTTGACAATGACTCAAACGCAGAGTAACGAACAAATAGTCTCTGAATATCCGAATATCTGGCTTCAAGGATTACAGAATTCTTAATGGCACGAATGGTTGCCAGGCTACCCTGGTCAGGATCAAACGTCGCTAACAAAAATCGTTTATTCGTCAAGAAGTCTTTTGTAAACGTCTTCCCATTTTTATCATCGATGTACATAAAGAACAATCCATTAATAACAAACCCAAGTTTGTCCTCAACATTGCCTACAAATGAGAAGCATTCACCTTTCTGATACTGTTTGACTACAAAAGCCGCCAGTACCTCGTTGATTATGGCCTCTTCAAGCTGCAGCTTGTTCAGGTATTGACGAAAAACATAAAAATGAGTATCCATTGTTTCTTTGTCTGGATTCTTTATCGATGATCACCCATAAAATTAAACACAGCTAACGAATTAGACCGTCTTGGAAAGCATACCTGCTATTTGGAATTTAAAACACATCACTAACTTCAATCCCTGTTTTATCAAGCAAATATGTGTGAATTGTACAATCAAAAAGCCAACCAATGCAAGCTAAAAATATGGCAAAAACAGTCTGAGGGGGATTGAGGCGGGTAAAGTCACCAGGCGGCCGCTTCCCTGGAAGTGTGGGCGAAAGACATCACTTGCCCAGTGCATTATATTAAGATGGCGGACGATCCTTTTTCCGAAAGAACATGGAACGGGTTCTGAGAAAGCTTTATTAACCCGTTTTTCGTTCACGAGATTTTCGGAACAGCACAACTCGCTTTTTTGTTCCCTTGGCTTTATACATTGCTGCATCGGCATTTTTGAAAAGAATGTCGGCTGTTTCTCCATCTGCGGGATATATAGCAATACCGATACTGGCTTTAATAGAAAGCGTGGTCCCATTAAACTCGCAGGCTTCGGCAATCCGATTTGTTATCTTCTCTGCAAGGCGAGTCGCGTCGGCTTCTTGCTCGACTTGGAACAACAGGCACACAAATTCGTCGCCTCCCCAGCGACTGACCAAGTCTTCATCGCGTACGGAGGACTTTAGACGTTTTGCCACCATTTGCAGAACCTGGTCCCCCAGATCATGACCATAAATGTCGTTAATACTCTTGAATTTATCGATATCAAGAAATAGGACGGCGAGTCCCCAACCATGCCGTTTTGCCTGGATCAACCCGTGGTCGAGACCCTGTTCAAATGACAAGCGGTTCGGAAGACCAGTGAGCGCATCTTGAAGCGCAATTTGTTGTGCTTCTTCCGTTTTTACCTGGGCCTCTGATAAATCGTCGCGCGCTTCGGCCAAGTCAGCCTTCGTATTAGCGAGTTCGGATTCGATGACTATTCGCTCAGCCATTTCATCGGCGAGTTTGACGTTAACCAGATTCAAATCGATTGCGGCTTTTGCAACCTTTTGTTCGACATTTTCATTCTGAGTGAGAGCCTGATTCATAACCTGAACAGGAACCTTTTCTTGTTTTAGAACTTCATTTACCATTGTAAGTTTACTGGCAGCCTTCTTGACAGTTCTTTTGATATTCTCATTTTTCTTAATCAGGCGTCCAAGCGAAGCTTTCTTGGCAGACACGTTTTTATTCAAATCTTTTGATTTTGATTTCATAAGTATCTCTTTTTGCATAGAACGGGCTAACGATTTGCATTACCGGAAAAGTCGGGACGAGAAACGCCGCTTTGTCTGAACTGGATTGAGCCACGCAACCTGCCTGAAAACGCGGCGAGTTTTACCCGTCGGTGCACCTTATCGAGATGGTAAACCATCATTTTTCCCTATAGGAATTGTAACATGTCCTAAGAACGCCGTGTTGGGCGGCTTGCAGCTACCGTATTACTGCACTGTTAAGGCGATTGGGCGTCCTATTTTTCTTCGTCTAGAAGCCGACGTTCCCCATGCAATTTTTGTATTTCCGTGACATCTTGTGTAACTTCCATTGTTCCATAGAATTTTCCTTGCGTATCGCGAACTGCAAAGTATCTGATATGGATTATCTGGCTATCTTGGTCTTGAGGTTTCGTCCGGATCCAAAATTCAGCCGTGTCTCTTGTTCCAGCACGGAAATCTTCTAATATTTTAAATACGATTTGAACACTATCCGGATGATGGCAGTTCAATACATTTCGCCCAATGATATCAGGTGTTCGCTCGAATATTCGGTTCTTTCCGCCAGAATAAAATCGCACATCGTTGCCCTCATCCACAAAGGTCACATCAACCGGAAGATGTGTAAATATCAAAGCAATTTGCTCCAGTGTCATGGAACCCACTTGGAGTGGTATTTGTTTCTCATCACTGGCGTTGTTTGAATTTTGAAATTCTGACATGAATGTCCTCCAATTTTGATCAAGATAGATAGGCAAGATGATTCCGCCAAATTTGTGGATCCAAACTTATTCAATTACATTTTATCTTATCATGGTTTTCGATTGGGGGGCACACATCTGGCGGTCAGCGCGAAATAAATTACCTCTGATGAACGGGGTTGTAAATTGTATGAAGTGCTTTGATTTCAGGAGACTGGGATCGATGAAATCTACCACCTCCATAGGCATCCACCTAACGGCAAGCGTTACCAGTAAGGACGGAACCTAGCCGACAAAGCCACCAGATGCCCGCGGAAGCGGCAAAGTCTTACACACTCAACATATCCGGCCAAAGCCAATGAAAACAAACGTTGACGAAAAACCGTGAGGACAAAACGGTCTCAAAACCTTTCTGACCAAAGAAACAAATGGAAAGGTATATACGTTATTGAGTTGCATCAGGATTGGGGACGACTTAATTGGATCCATTTGCGAGCTGCAACTACCGCAACCACAATCAGGTAAATTGCCAAGACAATTGCGAGTAAATTCTTGCCGAGTGTAAGAACAACAACTGCGAGTATAAAATTAACGATCGCTGCAAACCCTGCGGCAATTCGCTTTCGAAGATTATCTTCTTGTTTGAGATGAAATGGTTTCTTGTTCATGTCATTCCAGATTCTGATCTTAAGGCAGCCACCCAACGGTTTGCGTTACTTGCTGGCGGGAAAGACAAGGTAACGTCATTTTAAAGGAACTGGCTGAAGCTACAGAAAGTGCTTGAAAACGCGGCGCGTACCCGCCGTCAGCAGCAGCATGTTGCTAGGATTGAGTAAAAGCCAGTATCGAAGCGAAAACTTCATCAATCCCCTCGAAAACTTGCTCATGGTTTGAACCTTCAATGACATGAAGTTGAACTTTGGAGCCCATTAGGGACTGTTTGTATTTCATGACACTGTCCATCACGGGTTGGTCTTCTGCACCGGCAAGCCATAGCACAGGGCACAGAAAATCGGCAGGTTCAATGATGGGCCATTCGATCATAGCCCGCCCCCAGGCCATCATCACCGGAATGTTAAAATTATGCAGAAACTCCTGGTCATCTTGTGAAAGTGAGTCGAGATTGAGGGTTCCATCGTTTTTAGCCCGCAAGATCGGGGACCAGCGATCACAAAAACCTTCAATCTCTTTACGCAACTCATCCGGTACGCTCCGCCCCAGCGGGGTACTCATCAGGGTGAGTTTGGAAACCCGTTCAGTTTGGGTGGCTAAATAGCGACCAATCTTGCCTCCATATGAAAATCCCCAGATGACGAAACCTTCCACCCCGCATGCATCCGCCACTGACAGAAGATCTTGCCCCATTTTATCTATCGTGTAATCTGTTGGATCTATGGGTAGGTCACTTTCGCCATGACCGCGCAGGTCCGGCGTAATGACAGTGAAGTCTTTTTGGAGGCGGCTGACATAGCCAACATCATGCCAACACTGCCGGTTGCTTCCTCCGCCATGGATGAGCATAATTGCTGGTCCGGTACCCCTACGATCATATGCAATCCGAACATTGTCTGGCGAGTTTGCGAATAGTGTGTCCACAGTTATCTCCCACGTTGAAGCAAAATGCGAGTCAAAGATAAAAGCACGCTAACTTCAATTATTATATATTACATGAAAGAAATGGGAGTACAGCTGCCCCAACCAACCCAGGGCAAAAAACTCCTTGAACAAATACGCGACCAGATACGCGCCAGACCATATTCATGCCGTACAGAAAAAACTTATCTTCACTGGATGTGTGTATCGGCTGAGATTTTTTCCACTACCAACCTCTAGAGATTCGAGACAGAAATTTCGAGTTCCTGTGCCAAGCTGAATTGGATGCAAAGTCGTCTCACAATTGGAGGGTTGACAAATCCAAAAATATGGTAAGATTAATCTTGTAAATCTTACTTTTCTTACGAGGTAAACCAAATGCCTGAACATCCCGAAAGTAAACGTTTTTACGGTGCGGTCACCGTCAGTGAACGCGGGCAGATTGTGATCCCCGCTAATGCGCGCCGCGATTTCAATATCCAGGTAGGTGATAAGTTGATCGTATTAGGTGACCTGGAGCAGGGTCTCGCGATGATCAAAGCATCAGCACTGCTGGATAAGAACCCCGAATTTTTCCAGTTCTTGTTGGGCCGCCCTCCGCACGAAGCATCAGATGAATCTCCCCACCCCCCAGAGGAAGGATAACAGCCAATATGGACGCTTTATCAGTAAGTCATTTAGAAAAATGCTATCCAACTTTTCAACTGCGTGATGTATCGTTTCGTGTGCAGCCCGGGCGCATTATGGGCTTTATCGGGCGCAATGGAGCCGGTAAGACCACCACCATGAAATCGATCCTCAATCTGGTGCATCCGGATCGCGGAACGATCCAGTTCTTTGGCCTGGATATGCCAGCCCACGAGTTTGAGATCAAACAACGTATTGCCTGCATCTTTGGCGCCGCCAATTATTACACGCAAAGTCCGTTGAAGGTGATCGCCGATGTGTACCGCCGTTTTTATCCCTCCTGGGATGACGCGCTGTACCGCACCTACCTGCAGCGCTTTACACTGGACCCCAACAAAAAGCTCAAGCAACTCTCACAGGGTATGAGTATTAAGTTTGCGCTGGCCCTGGCTCTGTCACACCACGCCGAACTGCTGATTCTCGATGAGCCAACCAGTGGTCTGGATCCGGTGTCGCGCGATGAGCTGCTGCACATCTTTGAAGATATTGTCGACCGTGAAGGCGCCAGCATCTTTTTCTCCACGCACATTACTTCCGATCTAGACAAGAACGCCGATGATATTACGTACATCAAAAACGGCGAAATCATCGCCAGTGAGGAAAAAGATTCCTTTTTGAAATCCTACCGTAAGGTGGAAGGCTGCGTGGCGGACCTGCCCCCTGATTTAAAAGATAAGATGATCGGCTTTCACGACCGTAAAGGCGCGTTCAGTGGGCTATTACGCGAGGCCGACGCGCATGGGGTCAGCGGGCTGAATTTTGCGCCGGCGGATCTCGAAACCATCATGGTATGCATCGAAAGGGGTTAAGATATGAAAAATCTAGTGTATAAAGAGTGGAGACTGGCCATCCACCCCACCGGTTACATTTTTTTGCTAATGGGGGCGATGCTGCTGATTCCCCATTACCCATATTACGTGGCATTCTTTTACCAGACACTGGGTATCTTCTTTATATTTATGAGTGGCAATACCAACAACGATGTATTCTTCACCACCCTGCTACCTGTGCGCAAACGCGATGTTGTTAAAGCCCGCCTGAGTACAGTGATCGGATTGGAGTTGTTTCAGATCATCGTCGCCATGCCATTCGCGATCCTACGAGGTAAAATCGCACCGGCGGAGAATATGGCTGGTATGGACGCTAATCTGGCGCTGTTTGGGCTGGTTTTTATCATGTTCGGCGTGTTCAACGTTGTGTTCTTACCGATGTTCTACCGCACCGCCTATAAAACCGGCACACCGTTCATGCTGGCCACTTCTGTCATGACGACTGTGGTCCTAGCAGCCGAACTGGTCATTCAATTCACGCCCTCGTTAAAGCAGGCGCTTGATACCAGTACCTACACATCAATGCAAATGATCGTGCTGATCGTTGGGATGCTGATCTTTGCCTTTCTCAACTTGGCAGCGTATCGCCTGTCTGCCAATGCTTTTGAGAGGTTGGATTTGTAGGTGGTGTACGGTTAATTATTTGTAAAGCAACTAAAAAGCGCCCACCTGGTGGGCGTTTTTACTTTTTTGGGTGTCCGGCGGTGAAGTTTTTATCCCATTGCCGGGCGGAATTTATACCCATACATACGACTCGGTCCGCACAACGGATGAGAGAGTATGGATTTAACGCCCGAATTAAGCCGCGCCGCGAAGCGGCACCGGCTTGAATGAGTTGTTTAGGCATGATTGGATTGAGTCGCCCGGTAATCCCCTCATCACCGTGGAATGAGCGCGAACACACCCCAGCCCAGGTATTCACGCGTGTAAGCGGCGTAGCGCTTCGGTTCCGAGGTCAGTTTGGCTCGAACATCTTTCGCGAACTCGTCGTTGGGATTGGCTTCAAGCCATCGGCGCATGGTGAGCCATTTGGCCGCCTCGTATCTGTCCCAGTCGTCCTGGTCAGCCAGAACCATTTCAACGACGTCGTAGCCAAGATGGTCGAAAGACGCGAGAAGTTCTGGAAGCATGAGAAAGTCGGAGATCGAGTTGGCAAGACATCCCTTGGCAACATCTTCCGTCGGCGGTAACTGCCGCCAGTACGGTTCGCCTATGAGTATGATCCCTCCAGTGCTCAGGCTCCGCGCCAGAAGCTCGATAGTGCCTGCTACTCCCCCGGCGATCCAAGTGGCACCGACACAGGCTGCCACACTGACCTTTTCATCAGAGACATAGCCAGCAGCATCGCCATGGATGAACTTGACTTGAACGGCAACGCCGAGTTCTTCAGCACGGAGTTTCGCTTGTTCGGTGAACAGCTGGCTCATGTCGATGCCGGTGCCGATGATGCCGTGATCGCGTGCCCAGGTGCACAGCATTTCCCCCGAACCGCTGCCGAGGTCGAGCACTCGGGATCCCGATTCCAGACGGAGCGCCGCGCCGAGAGTGGCGAGCTTTTCGGTTGTGATCGGGTTGTGGATGCGGTGAGCACTCTCAGTGATGTTGAAGATTCGTGGAATATCCATTGCAGAAAATCTCCTTTCGGGTGTGAATAGATTCAGTCACTGTCTAACGGTTTGCGTTACCTGCGTAGGGGTGGGCGTGGATAATGCTTGAGATGTAGGAAAAACTCGAAGCCATGCGTGCGCGAAATGCTTGTAAATCGCGCACGCAAAGCGTCCCACACGTCGGATGCACGCTTTGTTCGGCGGCTTTATACACGTCAAGTTTGTTTGCTAAAAAGAACGCGGCACGCATTTGTTAATTTGTTTTTGTTGGAGTGAGTGTTTTCGGACTCAGACTCAATCTTGACACAACAAGCGCGAACAAAGCAAACAAAATAAATCCAATCAACATGATGGATTGCATTTGTGGCTGGAAGCTAAAAAAACCACTTGTGGCACTCATTGAAAAATGGAAGATAATCGCGGTTAGGGTACTTTTTTCTGTGTGATTGAATATCCACGTCATTATGATGGATATAGACAACAAACTGATTGCCCAAAGCCAAAAACTAAGAGAAAACGGCGGATAAGTAGCTGCAAAGCCACTATCCTTTGTTAGAAATAAAGGGATATGCCAAGTAACCCAAAAGAAACCAACAATCAGACTTGATTGCATACCCGAATATTTTGTCTGCAAACTTTCCAGTCCATAACCGCGCCAACCAATCTCCTCAGGAAGCGGTCCAAAAAGTAGTGTTGAAACCAAGAAAAAGATGAACATAAGTGGATTCTGGATCAACAACCACATCGGCTGCCATTGTGTATACTCATTGGAAAGGAACAGCGAAACCAAAACAGAAAATATGGCAATGAGAGGGGGAACAAAAAGTGAAACGAAGAACCAACGTACAGGCACACGCTTAAAATCAATGACTCGTCGCCAAAATTCGCGTTTGTCATCTTTCTGTTGAGTGGTGTGGACAAGATATATTGCAGAAAGAACTGGTCCCAATCCGCCAATACTATATAGAATTATTCCTGGCATGGTGTTAAAGACAAGTTTCAAAAATATAATTGGGATCCAAAATAACCAAGACCAACCAAGTGCGATTATAAAAAACAACCATTTTCGCCATTGGCGTTTTTGGAGATTTTTATTTTCCATATGGGAAATTCTCCTTTTGGAGATTGTCGATTGTTTCTGTGCTCATATTTGACGTGCCGCCGAACGAATTAAGGATTGATGTCCTTCGTTCCTCAGGACCATGTCCGAGTTGAACTAAGCCGTTTTGGAAAGCATACCTGCTATTTGGAATTTAAGACATACCACTAACTTTAGGCCCTTTTTTATCAAGCAGTTATACGCGAATTGTACAATCAAAAAGTCAACAAATGCAAGCCAGAAATGAGACAAAAAGTTCCTAGGGTGAGTCAGATTTGGAAATATTTGAATTGAAATCTGGGTGCAAGATTGAAATTTGGCATCCAACGAAAAAACAAACGCAGAACAATTTCTGAGGTTCATGGAGAGCAACGTCCAACAGGTTGAAAGGTACGCTGGAAGAGCTTCGGTCGTCCACAACTCAAGCAACATGATATTTGTCTCCAACCACCTATTGAATATATTGATCAATACAGGGTAAACAAAAAGCGCTCTCCATCTCTGAAGGGCGCTTCATTTTTTCTAAAATTGCTTTATCCCATTGCCGGGCGGAATTTATAACCGTAGACGATGATGCCGCGTTCATCCATATCGCTGCGCAGCTTGCGGGTGACCATTTCCACTGGCATGCCGATTTCGACTTCCTGGTCGCCCAGGTCGGTGAGTTGGGCAGTTACCACGGGGCCTTCGTCCAGTTGGATAAGCGCCATGGTGTAGGGTACGGTCTGTTCAAAGCCGGTGGGGGCGGCCGTCATCTGGGTGAAGCTGTAGACCTGACCGCGCCCGCTGAAGGAAAACTGGGTTTTGGCTTCGCCGCCGCAGTAGGGGCAGACATCTCGCGGGGGGAATATTTTTGCATCGCAATGCGGGCAAACTTCACCGATCAGTGCGTATCGTTGTTTTTTTAATCTCCAATGACGAGGTACTTCCATTTTTTGTCATCTCCTTTGATTTTCTTTCAATTTACTGTGGTCAGTTTATCGTTAACTTTCTATCAGAAGCTATCAAAAGACTGTCAAAAGCTGTTTCTTAGTTTGTTTTAAGCTGTTTGGGGCATTTTTTTCAGTATATGAGTTACGGCTGTGGTGGCTGGGCCACCCAAACTCTGCACCAAGGCCAATCTGGCATTGGGAATCTGATTTACGCCGGCCTGCCCGCGCAGCTGCAATACAGCTTCCACCAACTGATAAGCGCCAGTAGCGCCCAGAGGGTAACCACGGGCTTTCAGGCCACCCATGGTGGATATGGGCAGGTCGCCGGTGAGGGATAATCTGTCTCCTTGCGCCAGTTTCCAGCCTTCACCCCGTGGGGCAAATCCGGCAGCTTCGAGTGTGAGCACGGCGTAGATGGAATAGGCATCGTGCAACTCAAAGAGATCCACATCGCGCGGTAAGATGCCGGCCTGGTGACAGGCCTGTTCCAGCGAGACGCCAGCGGCGCGAAAAGCCAACGGGTCGGGGCGGTCATGCAGCGCCAGGGTGTCGATGGCCACATCCGATCCGATAATGCGTACCAGAGGGTGAGCCAGATCTTTGGCAATTTCGGGCGTGGTCAGGATCAATGCGGCAGCGCCATCTCCATATGGGGCAGCATCAAACATATTCAAGGGTGCAGCCACGATGGATGCTTTGGCGTAGGCCTCGGCACGGATAGCCTTGCGGAACATGGCATTGGGGTTGTTGACGCCATTGGCATGGGCTATTACAGGAAAACCACCAAAGGCAGCTCGTTCTGCTGCCGGGTTTTCGTGCAGATAGCGCCTCATGAGCAATCCGGCCTGAGCTAATGGCGTAAGTCCTTCGGTAGTTTCGTAATCGTAATCGAGCACCTGGTTGGCCGGTTCATCCATACTGTCACCGGAAAGATCTGTGTACTTTTCAATACCCAGGGCCATGGACACATCCACCCAGCCAGAGGCGACCGCTATGTAGGCCATGCGGAAAGCAGCTGCGGCTGAGGCTTCGCCGGCTTCGACGGTGCAGGCCTCAATGCCTTCCAGCCCGCTGTTATCGGTGACCAACGCACCCAGGTTAGACTGGTGGGAGGCGACCGGACTGATTAGATTGCCTATGTACATGCTTTCCGGACGTAAGCCACCGGCGTCTTTCATGGCAGCCACAATAGCGCGCGCGGATATGTTTCTTAATGATAATTCCCAATGTTCGCCGACGGGGATTTGACCCACACCGGCAATGACGACATCACGCATTTTTCCTCCCCTACCGCATGGTCAATTTACCGCGAAGGCGGGTATAGGTGGCATAATCGACTTCGGTACGGCGAGCGATATAGTCCTGAGTTTTGAGGGCCTTGTCACACCGTTCGAGGATTTTGTCGGTTATGGTGATGTCGAAGGCATCCGAACCAGCGCCGGAACCAAATGAAACCATCAGTACGCGGTCACCGGGTTTGGCTTCATCCAGAATAGCTGTCAGACCAACAATAGCTGCGCCGGCGTAGGTGTTGCCGATCACCGGTGAGAGCAGCCCGGTCTTGATTTGTTCTTTAGAAAAACCCAGCATAGCGGCTACCCGCTGCGGAAATTTGGTGTTAGGTTGGTGGAAGACAGCGTACTGGTAATCGGCCGGGGTGGTTCCGGCAGCCTGCATCATGTGTTTGCCGGCTTCGCTGATGTGCTTAAAATAAGCTGGATCTCCTGTAAAACGCTGCCCATGTTCCGGATAGCTTTGCTTGGGGCGCCGCCAGAAATCCGGTGTATCCGAGACGTAGGAGAAGGTGGCGTTGATGATGGCGAGCGATTCTTCGGCTGGCCCAAGAATGTAGGCTGCACCGCCGGCAGCGGCGGTGTACTCCAACGCATCGCCTGGTCTGCCCTGGGCTGTATCGGCGCCGATGGCCAATGCATAATGAGCCATACCGGAACCAACCAACCCTATAGCGGCCACCATGGCTTCGGTACCGGCTTTACAGGCAAATTCCCAGTCACCCGCCTGAATGTGCGGTGAACAGCCAATTGCTTCGGCTACGATGGTTGAAGAGGGTTTGACGGCATAGGGATGTGATTCGGAGCCTACCCATACAGCGCGGATACCCGCCGGATCGATCCCGGCGCGTTTCAACGCGTTGCGGCTGGCTTCGATCGAGATGGAGATGGTATCTTCATCCATGCCAGGCACGGCCTTTTCTTTAATCGGCAGGCCCTCATCATCGCCGGCTTTCCAAATGCGGGCAACTTCGGCTGCCGGCAGGCGATAGCGCGGGATGTAGACACCGTATCCGATTATCCCTACCGGGATGCGTGGTTTTAACAAAATTGAGTCAGTTGGTTCGGTCATACCTGTTTATTTTCTCCATTCTGTGAGAATTTCTTGAGCGCGGTCGATGCGCACCTGTTTTTCCTGGACCAGTTGAGCAGCCAGACGACTGATTTCTTCTTCTACTGCGCCGGCAGCGATAGCCACCTGGCGCGCGTGCAGTGTCATGTGCCCGCGCTGGATGCCTTCGGTAGCCAGGGCACGTAATGCGGCCAGGTTCTGAGCCAGCCCGGCAGAGACGATAATCTCCGCCAGTTGGGCGGCGTTTTCCACTTTCATCAGTTCTAAAACAGCTTTGGCCTGCGGATGAACCCTTGTAGCGCCACCTACAATACCAACTGCCATCGGCATTTCAATTGTGCCCACCAGGTTACCAGCAGCATCTTTGCCCCAGGTGGTCAGACTGGTATATTTTCCATTGCGGGCGGCGTATGCATGGACACCAGCTTCCACGGCGCGCCAGTCGTTACCAGTAGCGATGACGATTGGGTCAATCGCGTTCATGATGCCTTTATTGTGCGTGGCAGCCCGGTATGGGTCGGAAACGGCAAAAGCCCAGGCATTAATAATTCCGTCGCGTACTTCTTCAGTGGAAAAATTGCCAAAAGCCAGTTGATCCAGCTGGATAGTGACCCGGGAACGCGCCAGACGCCGGTCTGCCAGGTTGGAAAGGATACGTAAGTGGACTTTGCCGCCGCTGATGGATTCGATTTGCGGCGCCAGGCGTTCAACAGCGGTATTAACTGCGTTAGCGCCCATTGCGTCGCGCACATCGAAAATCAGATGCACTACCAGAAAAGCACCGATAGGTGAGTCTTCAATCAGACGCACCTGAAGATCACGCGGTCCACCGCCCAGTTTTTGCAGCATTGGGTCCACCTCTGCGGCGATATCCAGTAACTGCTGGCGGGCTTCGAGGATGCGAAGACGCGCACTATGAATTTCCGGCAGGTTAATCACCTGGATTTGGCCGATCATCTCGGGGGCTGTGGTGTGCGCCGTAAAGCCACCGGCAGGACGTGCCAGTTTGGCCATAAAAGAGGCACTCGCCACCACAGAGGGTTCTTCCAGGACCATCGGCACCAGCACTTCACGGCCGTTTACCAGAAAATTTTTAGCGATACCCAGCGGCAGGGCAAAAGTACCAATGACGTTTTCGATCATATGATTGGCTTGTTCGGTTTTTAGCCCGTTTTCACCGCTCAGAATTGAAAGAGTCTCAGCGGACATCCCTGTATTTTGTTCTAACCAGGCAAGCCTTTCAGCCTGGCTCAGATTATAAAATTTGGTGCTCTTCTCACTCCCTGGTGAGTCAGTCATGCTTCCTCCAGTAGAAATGGCGGTTGATTAAGCTTACGCGAAGGATTTTAACGGTGTAAGGCTGGCAAAAGCTATCAACTTTATTATTTTCTTGATTCTAAAGGATTGCATCGGTATTATGGATATATTGTACAAACTTTGTATAATATAAAATTCTATTAATTGTGGAATTTTTTCGGTTCCTGGTGAACCGATTGAGAACAATTGCAGATGGTTTTTAAGTGCACAGGTTTTTCTTCCCATTTACTTTAACATAGATTTCGCCCTGTATGAGTAAACACAAAAAGTATACAGGGGATAAAAAAGGTTGACGGTGGCTTCAGCTGCCGGTAAACTGTATGAAAATAAAATATGAAATAAAGAGAATCGTTTCGAAAGCGATTAAAGTAAAGTTGAGATAATATTTTTGAAAAATGGTAGATGGGTAGATTGTTCTTCTACTTCACCCATATTGAAAAGGAGACATTCAAAATGAAAAAAACATTGAAATTTACAGCTTTTGTAACGCTGATGGTTACTCTGACTGCTTGCAGCAGCACGCTCCCAAATTTCGTCCCAGTCGTAAGCAGTAATGCTGCCACCAGCATACCCGTTGAATCAACAACACCAGAATCTACTGCTGAAGTTGAGCCGACTATGGAAGCTGAAACTGTTTCCGAGTCTGCCCCTACGCTAACGCTGATCGGTCATGCTTCGCTTAAGATCAAAACCATGGATGGTGTAGTGGTCTACATTGATCCATATTATGAGGGAGATTATAGCGAAAAGGCCGATATTATTCTTATCAGTCATGAGCATCGCGATCACAATGGTATCAATCTTGTCACACAAAACGAAGAGTGTGTCGTGCTACGAGTAACGGAAACAATTAATCAAGCGGATAACAGCTATAATACTTTTGAGTATTTCGGCGTAAAGATTGAACCAGTACCTGCGTTCAATAATAACCACCCGCTGAACAACAGCACTGGATTTGTCCTGACCTTTGACGGCATCCGTGTGTATCATGCGGGTGATACCTCCAAACTCGACCAAATGGCTGATTTGAAAGCAAAAAATATTGATTACGCCTTTTTCCCAATCGATGGCCAATATAATATGGGGCCTGCCGAGGCAACAGAGTCGGCTGAACTGGTTGGCGCAAAACATAACATACCCTTCCATGTCAATTCTGCGGATGTGACGGCCTTCACGCCGGAAAATTTGTTTTCCGTGGCGTATGGCGAAACGATTGTACTGAACACTCCATAATATTAACTGTGATCCAAAATCAAAATGGTCAGGTTGGCCTGACCATTTTGATTTTGGAAAGATCACTATGATCTATGAATCAATCGACCAAGCAGCGGGATGCGCACACTGATCGCCTCATGCGGGCAGAGTTCCTGGCAGCAGTAACAACGGATGCAATCCGCATAATGGTAAATGGGTGGCTGCTTTTTGCCGTTTTTCCAGATGAGAGCCTTGGGTTCTGCCGGACAAACCATGACACACTGCCCACACTGGGTGCATTTTTCTTCCATAATCATCGGGCGGGGGGTAATATAATTGCGCATGAAGCGGTTGGTTAGCAGACCAATCCGGGTAGATGTGCTACCTTTTACCCGGTTGACTATAAAATCCGGTGTGTCAAAGCGTTCTACTGGTTCACCCAGGTAGATAGTCTTCTCACTGCTTCCCAAACCGAAAACATTCCCATGAACAATTGGCTCAACCAGATTTTCATCCAAGTGGATCATACGGCAGACGGTGGCATCCAGCGCCACCGGATCGGTGGAGAAGAGCAATACATTCATTTTGCGTGGTGTGCCATTGCGTGGACCGTTGCCTTCCATTGCAATAACGCCATCCATAATGTACAGGCGTGGTTTGAGGAAAAGATTCAGGTCTACCAGCATTTTTGAAAATTGATTTGCATCCGGTAGGCGCGAGTGAAATTCCGCTTTGAGTACCCCTGGAATACAGCCGAACTGGTTTTTGATCGCGCCGGTGATGCGCGTGAGAGCGTGACTTTTCATCTTAGACAGGCTGACCAGCCCATCCGCTTCCATTATGCCACGGGCGATATTAAATTGTTTCATAAACCTTCCAGCCAGGAAGGAAACCGTTTCTCCATTTTGAAAATCTGCCAGAGGAACACCTAAAGCGTCTGCAACTGCCAACAATCCGGCCTGACGGGCGACCATTCGCGGACTGCCAAAACCGGGTGAGTCGCCAAAGGAAAGCTGCACGCCGGCTGCCAGAAATTGCTCTAATATTGCCTGAAAGACTATCGGATGGGGCCCGACACAGTGATCCGGTGATGCACCTACCAGCATGTTGGGTTTGACGAGGATTTTTTCACCTGCTTTCGCAAACATTTCCACGCCACCCAGCAGCGTTAAACCGTGCCGGACTGCCTCTTTTACTGACTTTAATTCATAAGAGTTGCAATAGACCAGAGCTACTTTTGATCCAGCCATGATGTAAACACCTTTCATGGAAAATAAATGTTTTATCAGAAAGATCTGGTCTGTTCTCTTAAATCAAACCATCGGCCAGGAAGATCGCGTCATTGATATACCGCCAGGGAAGTGCGATTGCCTGGTTAAATCGTCAGATTTTCTCCCGGTTTAATCACTTTAACTAGGGTGCTTGTTTCCCGTTCCACTCTCTCAGCCCAGGCAGTAACGTCCTGAGCAATCAGATCCCAGGTATTGAAATGGATCGGCACTACCACTTTGGGTTGGATCATTTTCACAGCACGCAGGGCATCGTCCGGCCCCATGGTGTAATTGTCGCCGATAGGCAGCACTGCCAGATCGATCCCTTCCTCACCAATCAGGCGCATATCGCCAAATAAACCGGTATCACCGGCCATATAGATTTTTTTGCCATCCTGTGTGGTCAATAGAAAGCCGGCCGGGTTGCCGCCATTGGAACCATCCGGCAGGGCAGAGCCGTGCAGCGCCAGGGTCAGTTTGAGATAACCAAACGGGTGCTTATATCCGCCGCCCAAATGCTGCCCGTGCGTTTTCTTCACCCCTTTTGAGGCGATCCATCCTGCGATTTCAGCATTGGAAATGACCATGGCATTGGTTCTTTTGGCAATAGCGACTGAATCACCAACATGATCGCCATGTCCATGGGTGATGAGGATAAAGTCAGCCTCTACCTTGTCCGCAGAAGCAGAAGCAACCGGGTTACCATTGAAAAAAGGATCAATAAGAATATGGAAACCGGCAGTTTCCAAACCCAGGGTGGCGTGTCCATACCAGGTTAATTTTGTACTCATAGAATTCTCCTTTTGTAATTTATTGGGTAACTTCAAAACGAATTTCGGAACTGGTGGTGAGGTTGCCTGCCAGATCGGTTACATTCACTGCCAGCGTGTGTGTGCCAATAGCAACATTGACAGGGAAACTATATGGCATTTCGCTGAGTTTTCCAAGGCTGCGGCCATCCAATACCCACTCCACTTCAAGGATTCCCAGGTTGTCGCTAACGTCCACTTGCAGAGTAATATTGCTCTGAATGGAACGCGGTACACTGGTATTGGCATTCGGGTAGGCTATGCGGGCTATCGGGGATGTATTATCCACTGAAACCTGAATGGTGTGTAATTCAAAACTTTGATCACTACGAATTACCTGCAATCGCAGTGCATATAACCCATCGCTGAAAGCAGTGGTGTCCCATTCCGCTAACAGGCGTTTATTACGCGCGGTATTTACTTCATCACCAATTTGCTGCCAGGATTGTGGATTTAATCCCTGCCCGACCAGCACACGGTAACTGACGAAATTTTCCCCAGCGGCCACTCCGCTTATTGAAACAGTTCCACTGAGAAAACTGTAATTACCCGGTGCGGTTAATTGAACCGAATCGGAAGGCAACGGCGCCTGGATAGCATCATAATTTTGAGGAGGCAGCAGAATGCCAGTTTGCAAGGCCCATCCCTGAGCTTCATCCGGGATAATCATGTAGGTGCGCTCTTCGATCAGATCAGGCGGTGTGAATACGGTGGCGAGAAGGTTGGTTTCGCGGTTTATCTGATAATTTTTGTAGAGATTATCATATCCAACCGGTTGAGTGCCATCCAAAAATCGTTCGATGACCGTACTGGGACATTCCCTGGTGGGCAACAAACCAGATAAATTGCAGACAGTGATTTCACTGATCCCGGAAGGTGTTTGCCAGGTTTGGACTGCTTCGTCCTGGTGTAACCATTGCATGAGAGCATACCAGACAGCCCCTGCAATTTTGGGATCGAGTGTTGTTTCCTGTGTGGGTGAACCCATCCAGACCACAGTCGTATATTGCGGAGTGTATCCGGCGGTCCATACTTCTTGATTGGAATGAACCGTACCAAATTTTGCACCAGCCGGACGGCCAATTTCCAAAAGGTTGGGATGACCCAGGGTTAATCGCCGTTCGTATTCATCCTGGAGCATATCATGAACCAGGAAGGCTACCTGTTCACTGACGATGGCTTGCGAGTCCGGGGTAATGTGAGTGTACCAATCCTGTCCATTATAAGATTCAACTTGCAGAATGGATACTGGTTGAATCTGCCCGGAGTCCGGATCATTTACACCATAGCGGGTACCTAGGGTAGCGAATGTGCTGTAAAGCTGGGCAATTTCCAAAATATTGGCGCTTTCTCCCTGGAATAAGAGGTCGTCCCCTGCTTTGGCTTCAGCGTTGCTTAAGCCAAAGGAGGAAGCACTGCGCCAGATCAGCTCTCCACCCAATTGTTGGTAAAGCCGGTTAATGGCTGGCATAATATCATTGGTTAAGGCTGTTCTCAGGCGTAAGGGCCCACGATAATCGGAAGCGGGGATAGATTCATCCAGGTAGGCAGTGGGTAAACTGTCCGGAATATCCCAAACCTGACTGGCTGGGCTAAATCCGCGCGCAAAGGCATTGACTGCCAGTAAAGGGGTTAAACTGGAACCTGCCTGGTGGGTGGTAAGAATTGCAGTTTCCTGGTGACCATCCATGTCTCCGACGAATGCCAGTATTTGTCCGTTATTGGGATTGAAAATAATGGCACTGCCTACCAGGTTATCCACCTGTAAAGTGCTGGTATTGCCAGGTAACAAACGCTCTGGAGCACAGGTGAGGTTTTGTGATTCCTGGCCGGAGAGACGTTCCAGTTGGGTTTGCAGGGTACAATTGACTGCCTCTTGAAATTGGGCATCCAGGCTGGTAATGACACGAAAACCGCCCAATTCCACACGGTCTCTGCCGTATTTTTCGTATAACTGGTTGATTACCATACGTGAAAATGTACGATACTGTTCATTAATAAGGGTTGGCGGCTCCTGAATGGAAACTTCAGTCAGGATAATTTGCTCATATTCAGCAGCTGTAAGGATACCCACTTCCTTTAGTTCTGTTAGAAAAGCCTGTTGATTTTCCCGTGCAGCGGGGATGGAATCGAGGGGGTTGAGCGCCGGGGTAAGCGATACCGAAACCAGCATGGCCGCTTCAGCGGCTGAGAGTTGGCTGGCTCCTTTCCCAAAATATAATTGTGCGGCGTTATCTGCTCCAATGCTCAGATGTCCATATGGGGTACTGTTTATAAACCATTCCAGAACCTGGGTACGACCATATTCACGGACGATTTGAGCAGCCAGTATCCGCATACGGATTGAACGCTGTAAACCGGGTTTGTCTTGCCAGAGTAATAGACGGTCTACCAATTTTTCAGCAATGGTCACCGGGGTACTGGCTTCAAACCATTGAGTAGTGTAACCGGGGCTTTCCCAAAAATCCGGTTGGTAGGCAGCCACGGTATATTGCACCAGGTAGGGACTATGAAATTCTGCGTTATTCGGATCGATGGGCAGAAAACGTCGTGAATTTCCAGGGTTTTCTAAACGATATAACTCGTTTTGCTCACTGCGATCTAACAAGACAGTGGGGTTTAGCAAAAGCCCATTCTCAGGATCCAGCGAAATTTCCAACCATTCTATTGCGGGTAAATCATGTGTAATCTGAACCGCATACCAACCGGCAGCAACCGGCAAGACGGCAAAACAGATGAAAAAAATGGTGAGTAAAACGGTGAATCCACGGCGTAAATGGCGACGGGTTTGAATTTTCCCAGCATTTCTTTTCCGTTTACGTTGTTGGATTAATAAAAACGTTTTTAGGCGTGTCATGTTAAGATCTGGGGGTTGGAGAAGGGGTTCGGGTTGGCATGCGCGTAGTTGTATTTCTCAAAGTCGGTTTTGAGGTAGGCGTAAGTGTCGTTGTTTTACCTTGAGTCTGTCTGAGGGTAGGGGTAATCGTTATGGTACTGCTGGGGGCTGGTGTGGCGGTATAGTATTTTTCCAGGTAAGCCTCAGCTGTGGCTTTCCAGACCGGGTCTATGGAATCTGGCGGTAATTCAAGCATGCGTTCCCAGTCCTGTTGGGCTACTTTGTTATCCAGGGCTTCGAGAGCTAACGCACGATTAAAGAACATACGCGCTAATTGGATATCATCCTCAGCCAATTTCTGACATTCACCGGCCTGTTGGTATGAATTACCGGGCCGTTCCAGAAGGAGAAGAGTTTCACTCAGTAGAATACAGGCATCATAGGATGTGGGCTGGATTTCGAAGGCCATGGAAAAATCCTCCAATGCATTCTCATTCTCTTGCTGTTCCAAATAAAGTTGACCACGGATCAGATAAATATCCACCTGGAATTTATCCAGGGAAATGGCCTGGGTGAACGTTTCCAGTGCTTTTTCAGGTAAGTCATTGGCGGCATAGGCGCGTCCGAGCCAGGCAATAGCTTGCGCGTCTTTTGTTTTTGTATAGGCAGTATAGATATATAAAGGATCGAGCGCTTCTTTTACTTTGCCGGATTTTAAGTATACCTCTCCGAGGAAGCGATAGGCTTCTAAAGAGGTTATATCCTTCTGGCTGGCGGCAAGTGCATAAATTTCAGCTTTATTAAAATCTTCTTCCGCCAATGCCAAGCGTCCTAACCCCAGGGAAACCAGCGGAGAATCCGGTAGGAGTTCGTCAGCTATTTCCAGATTTTCGGCAGCCTGGTCCAGATCATCCACATCCAGATAATAAGAGGCTAAAACAAGATAGGCTTCACCCATATTAGGATCCAGTTGAACAGCGTTTTGCATGTCATTGATAGGTTCCTCATAGGAGTCCGGATTTAGAGATAATTTGGCGCGAGCGCGGCCAAAATATGCTGGCCCAAAACTGGCATCCAAACTGATCGCCTGGTTGTAAGCTGTAATGGCGTTTTGGAAATTGCCAGACATGTACTCAGCTTCGCCTAAATAGAAATAGATATCAGGAGCATTTGGCTCACTACTGATTGTTTGCTCAAAATATTCGATCGCTCTTGTGTATTCCTGGCGTTGGAAAGCCCGCATAGCGATGCTGTATGCTTCGATGACATTGTGTGGGGTGCTCACATACAAGGGTGTGGGGGTGTAGGTAATTTGCAGACCTGCCCAGGGAGGGGTGGGACCGATATAGACAGGTGTAGGTGTTTCCACTTTAGTAGGCTGCGGTGGAAATGTAGGGGTTGCCTGAGCGGTACCCAAAACAATTTGAGGACGGCGAAACAGAGTCAAACGGTCCGAATTAACAAAGAAATAGATAGCTACGGAAATTATTACAATACCTAATAAGGAAAGAGCAATCATTTGCCAGGGTATCTTAATTTTTTCTTTTTCCGAGCCGGCAGCTACCGGTGGCTGCCAGGACCGTTTTTGTAAATCCAGAGGAACGATCATTTCCGGGTCGGGTGGTAAATCGCCCAGAAGGATTAAGCCGCGCCGCGCGGCGGAGTTTTTAGGGTCAATTTGTAAGACCTGATTTAAGCAATAACGTCTTTCTTTCGTACTGGTCACAACTGCGCTCATCCATAACCAGTAATCCGCATTTTGTTGGTTTTGGCGTAACAGACGCGTTAATAAGTCTTTGGCGCGTTTATTATTGCCTTCCTGCATAGCGGTTAAGACTTCATTATATATTTTTTCATCCGCAGTCGTCATGAGTTGAGTTTAGCACAGCCTTGGAGAGACGACAAGTTTCAAATGACTATCAACCTGCGCTACAAAAGAAGTAGTATAGATTCATGTATTACTATGCAAAATTTTCAAAAAGCTGACTGCGCAGTAAGTCAAAGGAAAACATTTGGTCAGAAATTAAAGGATTACTGATCCGGAACAATAAACTCGCTTGAGAGAGTCCGGACATGCCATACAAGTTGCCCTGGTTGTTGAACACACATCAGCATATATTGTTCATGGTATGATTAATGGCATGAGGAAACGAAAACCAAACTTAAAAACACTCATTCTTTTGAGCATTGTGTCCTTGTTTGCACTGGCAGCATGCACTGCTCAATCTACATTGTTATTGCCGGACAGTATAAATACATCGGTTCCGGCTACGGTAACGCTTGGTCCAACTAACACACCGACACCAACCGTACCGGCCACTCCGGTTATATCACCAACACCGCTGCCTTCTCCCACGCCAACTCCACGTGTCCATCAGGTAAAAACTGGTGAAACCTTAGGTGGCATAGCCTTTCATTATGGCGTTTCATTGGATGCATTGTTAAAACTAAACCCTGAGGTGAACCCAAATGCAATGAGTTCCGGAATTTCGGTTCTTATACCTTACGAGACCTTGCCGCCGGCTAATCAGACACCGTTACCAACGGCAATCACTCTCCCATTGGAAGGCCTGCATTGTGTCCCATCCACTGAGCAGGGAGTCTGGTGTTTTACCTGGGCTTTCAATAATTCAACAGAGGATTTGGAAGATCTGATCATTAATTTTAATCTGGCTGGCCTGGATGGAGAGCCGGTTTATTCTTTGCAGACGGCAGCTTTGTTAAATATAGCCCGATCAGGTGAGAAAATTCCTGCAATGGTCTATTTCGCCCCTGAGATGCCACAACCATTTCAAACCAGTGCCCAATTTGTTTCGGCCATTCCGGTAGATAGTACTGATCGTTACGCAGCTATCAATTTAGAGGATATATCCTCGACGATTAATTCGTTGGGAGATACGGCAGAAGTTTCGGGAAAATATAGCGCATCTCAACCGGTTAAATTGATCTGGTTGGCGGCCGTAGCCCTGGATATTGATGGAAAAATTATAGGAATGCGTCGTTGGGAAATTCAAACCAGCGAGGCTCATTTAAATGGTGAGTTTAAATTTCCGGTATACGCCGCTGGAATTACACCAATTGAGCAGGTATTGGTACTGGGCGAAGCACAACCCTGATATCTGATTGAAAAAAAATATAAAAAAACTGTCCGTTTCTTTTTGGACAGCCTTTTTAAGTTTATTTGGAAACAGTAAGATTATTTATATTGCCAGATTAAGTAATTATCCATCACACAAATTGGTTCGGATGAAGGAACATTCAAGCAGGCTTTATAAGCAATGAGAGTTCCGCTTTCCACGGTTGGGTTGGCCTGTAAAATCAAATTACTGTGTCCGTATGTATCCGTTGGCGGAAAGTTAAACGTGCGCTGGCTGCCGTCTGGCAGGGTTAATTGCAAATCAGCTTCGACATCAGCAATGGGCGTTTTGTTCTTACTGCGGAGTAAAACCAGTTCAAGGATTTGTTCTTCACCTGGGCCAACTGTGGGCGCTTTTTCATTAATTTGCATGTTGACACTGTTTGGAGAAAACTGGAAGGTGGCGACCATGTCCGGGGAAAGCCCCAGGCTTTTTAAATACTGTTCACCGAGAGACGCCATGCGTACTTTTTGCCCCTCAGGTGCGTTTGGAACATAATCCAGGCAATAATTGTGGAAACATTGGCGGGCGATATCACCTTCCATAAACACTTCGCTCAAGGGGTTTCCGGAAAAATCACGGCCGCCGTGATTTGCAATAAACTGGTCAAACACAATTGGAACATGATATCCATTTGGTCCATCCACGTTATAAAATACCATCTGATTATTCTGATCATATTGTTGTGGACCTGGAGATATAAGCGGGAAACCAAGTCTTACCGGAACATCCAGCAAGCGGATACTTTGCGGCTGATTTGGATCGCCCACGATGACAGCATTCTGATAAACCTGTTGAAGCTGGTCATTTTCATAAGCAAATGCGCCTGTTAAAGGTTCTCCCAGGGAAGCCGGATCAGAGAGATTAATCAGGAAGGGCATGAAAGGCAATTCAATATTTTCAGAGATAATCACTGCGTTTGTTCCCTTTCCTTTGAAACGACAGTGGACATCACAGGCATAAACACCATAGGCCAACAAATTAACATACCCTGAGGGGTCATCAATTCTGCGGTAAAAGCCAACGTTTTCAAAATATTGTTCTATACGTTGTTCCAATGTATTAAAGCGTACATCAGTAATTGGCATGCCAGCGTAAGTAGCCCCATAGAGCGAATCGTATAAAGGCAGGAACTCACTATAAATTTCGTGTCCGTTTACAATGCGCGCACCTTCACGTGGTGCTATCTGGGAAGGGCCTTCCTGAATGTCAAAGGCAGTCCCAAGCGGATAGAGTGAAAAACGTTCTACATTGGTTGCCAGCGGATTAAAACACATTAGAGCGTTTTCTGTATACTGGCATTGCAAATTTTTCCAATCAAATATCGCTGTGATGGCAGGCCCTAAAGTGCTTTCTGCTCCCAGATTCTGGTAGAACTCACGGAAGGTGCGGTCAATCTCTTCTATTCCTTCGATTTCATTGCTCTGAACACTCTGATTAGGGTTAGCAGAACAGGCAGATAGAAGGATAGTAATAAAAAATAGGTTGACTATCAGGAGAAAATTTCCTGATTTCCCCATAGCGCCCGCCCTCCTAAGGAAAAACCTAGTGAATCCAAAAAGTTTCAGGTGAACTCCTCTGTTGATAATTTCCGGATTCGTTGAATAAGAAAAACAAAAAAACTTTAGTAATGCAAGAATTATACCAATAAAGGTAAAATAAAACAAACAAAAAAAGCAATCAGTTCCTTACTTAATGAGGAAAGCTTCCTTTAAAAGACTCACTTGAAGACCAATTTATGACGTTTGTCGAATCCTGGGGTCGTTATCAATGGTCATCTGTAATCCAATTTCTAATGGAATGTGTGGCGCATAATTTAATTTCTCTCTAGCCTGGTTTAGGTTGGCACACATTCGGCCGGGTCCGCCGTCATTGCGTATATTATATACAATTTCAGGCTTTTTGCCGGTAATTTCCAATACCAGGCGGGTTAGTTCGCGTACGCCTGTTTCCCGGCCGCTGCCGATATTGATCGTTTGACGGTTGATTTCTGGTGCATTGGCGGCCATAGAGAGAGCCTGGACGACATCATCAATATAAACATAGTCACGGGTCTGGCTTCCATCTCCGTGGACGACCAGGGTTGCGTTTTGATAGGCCTGGCGCAAAAAATAGGGAATAACCGGTGGATGAGTAGGAGGTATTTGTTGGTGAGGTCCGTACGCATTAAAAATACGCAGGCAAACAGTTTCGATTCCCCACAGAGATCCGATGGTGTGTGTGTAATACTCTGCTGCCAGTTTGGAAACAGCGTATGGTGAACGGGGATTGGGAATGGCTGTCTCTTTTACAGGTTGTTCGTTCTGGTTTCCATAGATAGCGCCAGAAGAGGCAAATACCACCCGTCGAACACCTACATCGCGCATAGCTTCCATCAGGGTTACAGTGCCGCCTACATTCACCTGGTTGTATTCACGTGGATATAAAACTGATTCGGGGACAACTACTCGGGCAGCCAGGTGATAGACACAATCTATGTCTTGCAAAAGAGTCCAGAGTTTTGGGCGGTCGTTGATATCACCCCTGATAAACGACACATTTGGGGAAAGCGTGTCCGGATCACCCGTGGATAGATCATCCAATCCACGCACGGTATGACCCTGCTGAACGAGATGATTGGACAAGGCTGACCCTATAAAACCTGCTGCTCCGGTAATTAAAAATCTCATATCTGCTTTTCCCTTTTTTCGGTGAAACTCATTATAGCATAAGCATTTTCTAATCAAAGCGAACAAATAAGCCGTTTTTATCTGATCGTAAATTGTCTCTTATACCAAAATAGCCTGGTGAGTATGGAATTGTTTATAATAGGTTAAGGAGTTATGACGGAAGGAAAAATGGATGAAGCATATTATCAGCAGCTTTGTGCCCCAAGCGGGTAAGCACAGCGCTACCTGTTCAGTTCGCCAGTTATTAACCCATCATGGAATGATGCTGAGTGAGGAGATGATTTTTGGCCTTGCTTGTGGATTCCAATTTTATTATTTTGAATATAAGGGTATGAATTATCCTTTGATTGGCGGCCGGATTAAACCAAAAAACTTTGAAGAAAATTTTGCCAGACACAGCCGGATTGATCTTTTGGTGCATCGCTCACAAAGTGAACAAAAATCAATGAAACAAATCGTTGAAAATATCGTCCGCGACGAACCGGTGATGGTGTATGTTGATATGGGTGAGTTGAGTTACCTGCATTTACCATCCGGATATCATAATGGGGCACATTCAGTTGTTGTTTTTGGGGTGGACGAAGAAGAGGGTATCATCTATCTATCCGATCGTGATCAAATCGGCTATGCAATCACTTATTCTCCGGAGGAGCAGCCGCAGGATTTTCACCAGGTGCCTATAGCAGAATTTACCAAAGCACGTGCATCACGATACCGGCCGTTTCCACCCGAAAATGCATGGGTAGAATTAAACACAAAAACGTTAATCCAACCGCGCAGAAACCAGATTTTTTCAGCCATTCGTGAGAATATGTACCATTATCTCAATCCGCCGCTGGAAAATATGGGGTTAAGTGGTATCCGTTTTTTTGCCCGTACATTAAACGAGTGGCAGTACTGGGGTGCCAACAAATTGCATGAATCGGCTTTCTATGCTTTCGTCAATATTGACCAGATTGGAGGAACGGGTGGGGGCGCGTTTCGTAAAATGTATGGCCAATTTCTGATCGAGAGCGCAATTATTGCAGCCTCTCCAGCATTAGGAGCAATTGGCGAGCAATTCTTATTTCTGGCAGAACAATGGGATGACGTTGCCAAATTGTTTTATACCATTTATCAGGGAGAGCAGCCTGGTTTATTGGAAAATATTCAGGTGCATCTGGAGCAAATTTCCAGTTTTGAAGAAGGTCTGGCCAATCAATTGGTTACTGTTATAGGGACAGCATAAGCTTGCCTTGACTTTGAGGTTGTGTTTTCGGTTGCGTGCATCAAGCAGAATTAATATCCTGGCTGGAATTGTTCTCTAAAGTCTGGCGGATGACCTGGATGGCAATTTGCACGGCTTTCTGGCTGGTTTCAAGCGCCATGCTTGGGTATGACTGATTTTTCTCAACAACCTGTTGTGGCAACGAAGGCAGGTGGATAAAACCAACAAGGGGGCGTGGTGTGGTAAACCGGGTTGCGTGGATAGCCGCATACATCACCTGGTTGCAGAGATAGGCACCAGCGCTCAGAGAAAGTTCTACAGGTATGCCGGCTGCCAGGATTGCTTGGGTGATTTTGCGCACCGGCAGGTTGGAAAAATAAGCGTCCGGCCCGTCGGAGATAATTGGTTCATCCTGCAGAGTGATCCCATTGTTATCTGGAATACGGTAATCTTTGAGATTAATCGCTACTCGTTCCACTGAAATTGCTGAACGGCGGGCAGCTTCTCCCAGGCAGAGGATGGCTTGTGGTTGTATTTTAGGTATAGTTTCCAGTAATCTATTGGGGCCATGAACTGAATCGACTGGCAGGATGACCGTCGCAATATCTGACCTGGTTAAGAGTGCCTGCACAATGCAGGCAGATGGATTGGAAGTGCTACCGTCAAAGGCTTCGAAGCCGGAGATCAGAATAGACATAAAAAAACTCCTGGAGCGGTTGTTGCTGCCGGATGATAAAAATGTGAGTAAGGTATTCTAACTTAACCTCGAAGGAAGCAAAAGGCACAAAAATAAGGGATACAGATTGATTGTAGCAATTTTTGGAGCCCGACCTGGCCTTTTGACCAGTGAAAACTCTAACCGGATGCGGGTTGTCGTATTTTATCTGACGCATTAAAGTTATTGCTAAGAGAGAAGAGAATCCTGAAGTCTGGAAGGTAAAGATGAGGATTAAATAACAAAAGATGATTGAGCTTGTAATTGCTGATGAAAACGCCAAAGTGCGTTCTGCGATTCATTTATTACTGGAACAAGATACCGCTTGTTGGAATGTGGTTTCAGAAGTGCGTAATGGGGAAGAACTGTTTTTAGCGGTAGAAAAGAATGACCCCAAATTATTGTTGTTGGATTGGGATTTACCGGAAGGTGTAGGTTTTTTGGGGGAAAATCTGGATCAGAATAGTAGTACACGAATTCAGCGTTTGCGTAATTCGCACCCACAGATGCATATTTTGGTTTTAAGCAGTAAACCACAAGTAAAAGGGAAGGCTATTTTATGTGGTGCGGATGCCTTTGTATCCAAATGCGATCCACCGGAAACGCTGCTGCGTACCCTTTACTCGGTTTGCAGCCATAACGAACAATATTCTCTGGTATGAAAACGACCGGGATATTCCCGGCCGTCTTTGAAGGTCATTCAGGTAACAGGGATTAGTGGTTTCGGTTGGTGCGATCCACCAAAGTGCCGGCTATCCAGCGCTGAACGGCATCCTCTGTCCGAAATATTTCAGTCATAATTACCTGAATATTGAGTGCATTCATGTGCGTACGTGCGCCCATCCCCATTCCGCCGGCAATTAATACCTGACAATCGCGGATTGCTTCAGCCATTTGGAAGTGTTTATCCTTGGATTCCGCATCCATTCCGTGCCCGGCTTCATGATGATCTTCATGTCCATGGCCATCCTGTGAAGCAAACTGGTGATGACCTTTTTTGTCTCGCATTTCAGTTTGAGTGATTTTTCCATCTTCAATGGTGAATACCTGGTAATACAATGCGCGTCCAAAATGTTGGCTAATCAATTGACCGTCATCGCTAACGACTGCTATTTTTTGCATGAGTTTTCCTTTTCAGTTGTAATAATAAATTGACCAATAAAATAATATAATGAACATTTGTTTTTGACAAGTGCCATTAACATGCAATGATTGTATCCGTGTCTTATAACCATTTTAATACGGATGATCAATATATTTTTGATGCCATGCTACAATTAAGCCAGACCCATTATGAAACAATCGGGAGGCAAAATGGAAAAATATGTAGCGGCAATTGATCAGGGTACCACCAGTACGCGTTTCATTTTATTCAACCAACAGGGTAAGATTGTGGCTGTGGACCAGCGTGAGCACCAACAGATCTACCCGCAACCAGGATGGGTGGAACACGATGCCCTGGAAATCTGGCAGCGCACCCTGGAAGTAATCCATGCAGCATTGACCAACAGCGGTGTATTGCCAACACAAATATCAGCCCTGGGTATTACCAACCAGCGCGAAACAGCGGTAGTTTGGGAAAAGGCCACCGGAAAACCGGTGTACCCGGCGATTGTCTGGCAGGATATGCGTACCGATAAAATATGTAATCAGCTGGCTGAGGATGGCGGAATAGATCGCTTTCGCAGCAAAACCGGGCTGCCATTGGCAACCTATTTTTCAGGCCCGAAAATAAAATGGATTCTGGATAATGTGCCCGGTGTACGGGCTCGTGCGGAATCCGGGGAAATTATGTTTGGAAATATTGATAGCTGGATCATCTGGAACCTGACTGGCGGGGTACAGGGTGGGGTGCATGTAACCGATGTAACCAATGCTTCGCGTACGCTGTGCATGAACCTGGTAACTTTGGATTGGGATGAAGATATTCTGGCTGTATTAGGGATACCCAAGGCTATGCTGCCAACCATCCAATCATCTTCTCAAGTTTATGGGGGGGTGCGTGTAGGCCCCTTGGCTGGTGTGCCGGTTGCAGGCGATTTGGGCGACCAACAGGCAGCATTGTTTGGTCAAACCTGTTACGAGCCAGGTGAGGCTAAGAACACCTATGGAACCGGTTGTTTCATGCTGCTCAACACTGGAGAACAAATTGTTCAATCCAAAAATGGTCTGTTAACTACCCTGGGTTATAAGATCGGCTCGCAGCCGGCCGTGTATGCTCTGGAAGGTTCTATTGCCATTGCAGGAGCATTGGTGCAGTGGCTGCGCGACAATTTGGGGATCATTCAATCATCCGCGGATGTGGAGACCCTGGCAAAAAGCGTGGGGGATAGCGGCGGCATTTATTTTGTGCCAGCATTTTCGGGTTTGTACGCTCCGTACTGGCGTAGTGATGCACGTGGTGCGATAGTAGGGCTTACCCGTTTTATCAATAAAGCGCATCTGGCTCGGGCTACATTGGAAGCTACTGCGTACCAGACCCGGGAAGTATTGGACGCGATGAATAAGGACTCAGGTGTTAGCCTGACCGCTTTAAAAGTGGATGGGGGGATGGTTTTTAACGATTCACTGATGCAGTTTCAGGCTGATATTCTGGGTGTACCGGTCATTCGTCCTACAGTAGCCGAGACGACTGCCCTGGGCGCTGCGTATGCTGCCGGGCTGGCCGTAGGGGTTTGGAAGCAATTGGATGATTTGCGTGCCAATTGGGGGCAGGATATGGTTTGGCAACCGCAAATGGAAGAAGATCAGCGCACCAGATTATATGCCGGTTGGAAAAAGGCAGTCACTCGAACTTTTGATTGGGTGGAATAAATTCGGATTATTCTTTCAGAAATTCTATGGGCGATGTATAATCACCCATAGAATTTTTGTTATTTTTGAGATTGAATTTCCGCATGGTATTGTTTTGGTTAATCAGGGTGCTCAATGAATTTCCTCATTGAGTTGTTTTTATTTGTTTGAAGAACTCTTTTATAGGAGATAGGTATGAATAAACCGCAAGCGATAGTGATTGGTGCGGGTTTCACCGGGGTGGCAGTTGCCTATGATCTGGCACAGCGTGGCTTTGTTGTGACCGTTGTGGAACGCGGCCCATTTGTCAATGGCACTTCCGGACGGACGCACGGTTTACTGCACAGTGGTGCACGCTATGCCGTGGATGACCAGGAATCGGCAATTGAATGTATAGATG
Source organism: Chloroflexi bacterium HGW-Chloroflexi-10 (assembly GCA_002840755.1). Classification (GTDB taxonomy): domain Bacteria; phylum Chloroflexota; class Anaerolineae; order Anaerolineales; family Anaerolineaceae; genus UBA6170. Next base: position 100,029 of record PHBZ01000015.1, read on the forward strand.
AAAATACGCTTTTAAGAAAAATTGCCCCGCAAGTGATAGAACCAAATGGCGGCTTGTTTGTCGGTTTGAATGATGCTGACCTGGCTTACCGTGGGGATTTCATAAAAGGATGCGAGACCTGTCATATTCAGATCGAAGAAATTTCTCCCCAGCAGGCGCTTAAATTGGAGCCCAATCTGACACCGGATGTAAAAGCAGCTTTTATGGTACCAGACGGTACCTTTGATCCGCTGCGCCTGGCGCTGGCTTTTGCTGCTTCCGCCAAGGCATTGGGCGCTCGCTTTCGCCTGTTTTGTGAGGTGGAAGGCTTTCTTTTTGATGGGCAGGGCAATGTGTCTGGGGTGCGTTATAGCGACCGAGCCGCTGCTAAAACGGTGGAACTGCATGCCGATATGGTTGTGAACGCCACCGGCGCATGGTCGGGAGAAGTTGCCGCTTTGGCCGGGGATCATGAATTGCCGATCAAACCCACACCAGGTGTGATGGTAGCTTATGATAAGCGTTTGTGTCAGCGGGTGATCAACCGCCTGTTTGAACCAGGGGACGGCGATATTATCGTACCACAACGGCAGATGATCACAGTGGGAACCACTTCCTTTGAAGCACAAAATCTGGATTATATTCCGGTATTCGAAGAGCAGGTAAAGTTGATGTTTGAACGGGGTGTGGAACTGATTCCGGCAATTGCCCAAACCAGAGAACGGGGTGCTTTTATGGCTTCACGTCCGTTGGTAGATTCCGGAACTACGGGACGCAGCCTGGCGCGCACATTCAAATGCTTTGATCATAAGGTAAAGAATAATATTGATGGACTGGTAACCATTACCGGCGGAAAAGCGACCACTTTGCGCTTGATGGCAGAAAAAACAGTGGATCTGGTATGTCAGAAGATGGGGATTGATGCAGTTTGCCGGACAGCAGAGACACCATTATTGTCTTACCGCCAGTATTATGTATTACCGGATGTGGAGGCGTAATGGCAGAAAAATGGCAAGTAACTTTTGAAATTTATCGCCAGAAGCAGGGTGAGAAAGCGCACTTTGTACGGTTTTCCCTGGATGTAAATCCGGAAGAATACGTGCTGGATGGCGTGGAACGCATCTGGGCTTTCAAAGATCGTTCCTTATGTTTCAGTCATGCCTGTCATCATAGTACCTGTGGCGCTTGCGGGATGGTGGTGAACGGCGTAGAAAAACTAACCTGTATTACTCCCATCCGTGAAGTAACCAAAAATGGGGGTGTGATCAGAGTGGAACCCATGCGTAATTTCCCGGTGATCAGTGACCTTTCGGTGGATATGACCAGTTTGTTTGCCCGAATGGAAGCGGTTGGGCATCTGGCAGTTGTCCCGGTTTTGTATGAGGATAGTAAAGGCCGCTCCGCTGAATCTGAAGAGATGCTGCGTCTTTCGGATTGCATTGAATGCGGTTTGTGCATCAGTGCCTGCCCTATCGCTGCCACCACACCCGCTTATCTGGGTCCAGCTGTATTGGCCGGTGCTCAGCAAAGCGGTCAGCTTACTCCCTGTGTGCTGGAAATGGTGGATTCGGAAGATGGTGCCTGGCGCTGCCATAGCGCGTATGAATGCAGTGAAGTGTGTCCCTCTCATGTGGACCCGGGTTGGCGCATCATGGATTTGCGTAAAAAGATTATCACGCTGCGTGTACGCAGTTTTTTTGGAAAAAAATAGGAGGAATTGAAAATGACAGGTATTCCGCAGAAACCTGGTAATCTCTATAAGTGGTTTGATCCACGTTTTCGCAAATTAGGTTCGTGGGCCTTTATTCTTAACCGCATTACCGGCTTGGGATTGACGTTGTATCTTTTTTTGCATCTGATTATGTTGGGAAAACTGGCCCAAGGTCCTGAAGCGTATGATGGTTTCGTTGCTTTTGCCAAGAATCCGGTCATTCTGGTTGCCGAGTTGTTCGTTGTTGCAGCAGGATTTATCCATGGGTTGAATGGCATTCGCATCGCCCTGACCAGTTTTGGTATTGGCGGCGGCAGACAGAAGCAGCTGTTTCTGGTTTTTATGAGCATTGCAGCCGCAGCGATTATTTTCTTTGCCATCAAAATGCTGGCACATTAATCAGGAGGGTGATATGAGAAATGGATTTGAAGTAAACCCCCGTTCCGGAGAAGGCGCCGGATTGTGGTTCTTAAAAATCATTACAGGCGTTCTAGTAATAGTCATTCTAATCATTCACCTGGTGGTTAACCATGTGGTTGTTCCAGGCGGGTTGTTATCTTTTGCAGATGTGGTCAACTATTATCAAAACCCACTGATCCCGATTATGGAAATTGCTTTCCTCATTTTTGTGATATCGCATTCATTGATTGGATTACGAAGTGTGTTATTGGATTTAAAACCTTCCAACCTAATGCTTAAAATCATGAATTGGGTTCTGATTTCGCTGGGGGGTGTTGCCACAGTCTATGGCATTTGGCTTGTTTTGACTGTGGCCAGTTTCGGAAGATAAAACACCGTAATTTACTTTATAGCGCTGCTATCGAAGCAGCGCTTTTTAATTTATACAATTTTTACTACTTTTTGCACTTTTTTTACTCAAAATTTCTTTCTTCAGATGAAGTGATTTGCTACACTTATGGATGTAATTTTGAAGGAATTCATCATTTAAATCCAAATTGATAAGGATACACAATGCGAGAGAAACCTGTTTTGAAAATTGGCCATTTACCAATCACTGATCATTTGATTTTGGGGATTACAGCGGATAAATTAAAAACCGGAAAAGAAGAGTTTCAGTATGCCGGTATTGAAACCAAAGCCTACCGGGGTTGGAACCCATTGGCTGAAGATTTAAGAAAAGGTGAATTGGATGCAGCCTGTATTCTGGCGCCGCTAAGCATGGAATTATTTGGCGCCGGTGTACCTATTAAGCTGCTGCTGCAAACTCATAAATCCGGAAGCACTCTGATCAAAAATAAACGGGCCAATATCGTGAGCATGGAAGATTTTAAAGGTCGTTCCATCCTGATTCCACATTATCTTTCCATTCACCATTTATTATTTGATCGTTACATGCGTGAGCAAGGCTTGGAAGTAGGTGCTGGTAAAGACATTATTTTTGATGTGGTTGCGCCAACGGATATCCCGGAAATTCTGGAGTGGGATGAGAAAGGCCTCGTAGGTGGGTTCATCGTAGCTGAACCGTTTGGTATGCAGGTTGTGCGAGCCGGATATGGTGAAGAAATGGCCATGTCTAAAGAATTATGGCCGGATCATCCCTGCTGCGTACTGGTTATGCGTGAGGAGATTATTAATAAATATCCTGAGGCTGTTCAGGAATTAACCAATAGCCTGGTCGCTTCGGGTAAATTTATTGGCCAACATGCGGATGAAGCTGCGACGATTGGCAGCGGATTCCTGCGTCAGGACGAGGAAGTCGTCCGAAGTGTGCTGACTGATCCGAAGCAGCGCGTGACCATGCATGAACTCTTCCCTGTTGTAGAAGATTTTGAATATATTCAGCAATATATGACTACCAAGATTGAAGGTATGTCCGGGAAGATCAACCTAGAAAAATTTATTGATACCAGATTTGCTCAGGAAGCTGGTGCTGTTTGAGTGCAAGCAAATATGTGGTGATAACACAGCAAATTAATAAAGGAGGAGTCCGTGCAGGTTTCCCCACTGATTGAAGCGGAGGAGCTTTATCAGGAACTTCATAATTCTGAAATATCCTTGATTGACACACGAGAAGACCGGGCTTATGCAGCGGGGCATATTCCGGGTGCGGTTCAGATCCACGATATTTTCACTTATATTGCCCTTCCGGAAAATGGCAGCTTAGCGGCTCTATTTCAGCATTTTAAGCAATTAATGGAAAATGTGGGGATTGACCCAAAAGCGAAAATTGTTATTTATGAAGATACCACTGATAATGGTTATGGTCAGTCTTGCCGTGGCTGGATGATATTGCAATACCTGGGTTATGAGCATGTGCGGGTATTACATGGCGGATATCGCGCCTGGTTGACGCGTAATTTCCAAATCAGCCAGGATGTGCCAGCGCGCAATCCTGCCACTCTGAGAATCACCCCTCTACAAGGCGTTTTTGTATCCAGTCAGGACGTTTTAAAGACAATCGGACAAACCGATGTAGTATTACTGGATTGCCGGGATTATGCCGAATGGATTGGGGCTAACTCCTCACCGTATGGTTATGATTATTGCCCACGCAAAGGGCGTATTCCCGGAGCAACCTGGTTGGAGTGGTACCGTTTTATGCGCCATGAAAAGGGTGTTTCGTGGTTTGAATCACCTCAAGCCGTGCGCAATTTGTGTGAGCAGGCCGGAATCCCGGATTATAAGCCTATTTTTGTTTATTGTTTTAAAGGAGCACGGGCTTCGGCTGTTGTCCTGGCGCTAAAGCGGGCCGGATACCAGGATGTGCGTAATTATTTCAGCTCATGGAATGAGTGGTCGCGCAATTTAGATTTACCGATTGACGAAGGCTATCCGGATTAAAGATAGTATAGCTTTATTTTTCTCTTAATCACTACAGTATCACAATGAAAAAGTTACTCCGAATTTTTTGTGTAATAGTCTTTGGATCAGGTATCTTCCTTTTCGCCAGCTTTTATAAAACCCAGGCTGACAATGGTATTCAATTACACAGTATTAATAAACTAAATCTGACAGAGTATCAGCGGTTATTGGTTTTTGCTCCTCATCCGGATGATGAAATTTTGGGGGCTGGTGCAATCCTGTCCGCGATGCATGCGATGGGGGGTGAGGTTAGGGTTGTTGTGGTAACCAATGGAGATGGTCAGTGGTTTTCGCCAGCGGTCGTCAGTGGAGACCCGCTGCCTTCTTCTGAAAGTTTTATTAAAGTAGGCTTGCATCGCCAAATTGAATCTGTTCAATCGCTGAAACAATTGGGTATTTCCCTGAAAAACCTGGATTTTCTGGGTTATCCGGATGGTGGTTTGTCTGATATTTGGGAAAATGACTGGCAGGTAAATCCATATCCTGTCGTTGGGCGTTATACCGGCAAAACCACCAGCCCATACCCGGATACTTACAGTCTGGATCATGAATATAGCGGATCATACTTATACCAGGATATTTACGATCAAATCAGTGATTTTAAGCCGGATATCATTGTTTTCCCGCATCCTTTAGACCAGCATAAGGATCACCAGGCTGTCAGCAACTTTGTGCAACTGGCAGCCGGAAATTGGATGAACTCCGATGTTTCTCAACCGGTTTTACTGCTTTCGTATCTGACCCATTATGGTTCTTACCCTCAGAGTATTGGTCAAGTGACCGGGACATCCTTATTGCCGCCATTATCCATGCAGCATAAAGATAGCTGGTTTTATTTCGAATTAGAACCGGAGCAAATGGCTGCGAAATCGGCTGCGATTCGGGAATTTTATTCTCAGACCAAAGTGATGCGGGCATACTTGAACAGTTTTGTTAGAGCGAATGAATTGTTTTACCAGATCGAACCTTTTACCCTTTCTTCATTGTATTTTGATAAGGAAGCTGTTATTGAAGGTGAGCTTTCCTGGGCTAACTCACAACAACTAAAAAGCGTTTACCAACACAGCCAAAACAGATTGGATCCTTCCAGTCATATTATCGCCTGGCACGTAATGCGCATAGGCGATCTGGTATGTGTAGGCGCTGAAACCGCCGGTAAATTACAACAGAAATATTCCTACCGGATTTCAATAAAAGCAACCAGTGGAGAAGTTTTTACTTTCGAAGATGAGTCATTAATACCAATTTTTGATGACAACCGTTTTGCGGCCTGCCTCCAGCGTGATTGGTTTATGCAGGAAAACGTATTCCTCTTTCGGCCAGAGGTATGGAACAAAGACAAACTTGACCAAACCAGCTGGCACCTGGTTATTATAGATGAAGACGCTGATGCGAACACTGACATGGATGTGAGCGATTTGAGCGTTTATTGACACTACCCTGTTTTTGGGTATAATTGGCATGCAATACGGCTCACTAGCTCAATTGGCAGAGCAATTGACTCTTAATCAATGGGTTCAGGGTTCAAGTCCCTGGTGAGTCACACTGATCCTTTGGGGAGAAACGCCGACCCCAGATCGTGGTGCAGGGCCTGCAGGGAGTGCAGGCCCTGCTCTTTTAAATGGTTCAACGTTTGGGGAGTGTAAATTTTTACTGAGTTTGTGGATTAAACCGGGGATCATTGATAGAATCGATTCATGGAAAAAATATCCGTTCTTTTTATTTGTTTGGGAAATATCTGCCGTTCACCGATGGCCGAAGCGGTTTTTCGCCATCTGATTGCCGAACAGGGCTTGGTAGACCAATTTGAGATCGCATCTGCCGGCACCGGCGGCTGGCATGTGGGTGAAGCCCCGCACACAGGCACACAGCGCATACTGGCTAAAAATGGGATCGATATTGGGGGAAAACGTGCCATGCGTTTAAATGGGCAGGATTTGAAGGCGTATAACTATCTGATTGCGATGGATGCGCAGAATGTGGCGGATGTTGCTGACCGGTTTGACGTGAAAATTTCCCGTCTCCTGGATTTTGCCCCGTCTGGCTCACCGCTGGATGTACCGGATCCGTACTATAACAATAATTTTGAAGAAGTGTATCAATTGGTACTATCCGGTTGTAAGGGACTGCTGGAGCATATCCGCAAACAAGAAAACCGATGAATCCATTACCCGATACCCTGCTGCAGAAACTAAACAAAGAGATTCAGGCATTGGGTGATTTGGGTCCGTTAACCTTCGTTGGCTCGGTTGGGGGTGGGTGTATCAATAATGCCATGCAGTTGGCCGGAAAAAATGATCATTATTTTCTTAAGTGGAACTGGAAAAGTTTGCCGGGGATGTTCGCTGCCGAGGCGTATGGTTTGCAATTGCTGGCAGCCAGCCGTTCCATACGGGTTCCGCAGGTGCTGGCTCAGGGCGAAGCGACGCCAGAGTGCCCGACCTTTATCCTGTTGGAATGGATTGAGAGCCGGGGGCGTTTCAATCAGGCTGTTTGTGGAGAACAGTTGGCGGCCATGCATACTGTCAGCACGGCCGGTCTATTTGGCCTTGACCAAAACAACTATATTGGCAGCACGCCTCAACTTAATGAACCATTGGGCGAGTGGGTGGCGTTTTTTGTGCAAAAGCGTTTACAACCCCAAATCCATTTGGCCAGGCAAAACGGTCGTCTGGATATAAACCGCCAGCGGCGATTGGAACGATTCCTCAAGCGGTTACCGGATTGGCTGGATGGCGTGAAAAGACAGCCGGTACTGCTGCATGGCGATCTCTGGGGCGGCAATGTAATGGGCGGTCCAGAGGGTGAACCAGTGTTGATTGATCCGGCTGTCTATTATGGTGATCGGGAAACCGATTTGGCTTTTACAACCATGTTTGGCGGATTTCAGGCGGATTTCTATGCGGCATATCAATCGGTTTATCCGCTGGAACCCGATTTTGAGGAGCGTTTTGAAATCTATAACGCTTATCATCTATTGAATCATTTGAACTTATTTGGCGAGAGTTACGGCAGACAACTGGATGCCACGCTCAGCCGGTTTGTGGGGTGAACGGATGTTTGTTTTCTTATCCAAGTTTTTACCGTTGTTTGTCTATCCGTTGGGGTTGGCCTGCATCTTACTGATTCTGTACCTGTGGGTCAATCGCCGCCAGCCTGGCAAAAAAACGCTCATTTACCTGGTTCTATTGTTATTCTTTATCGGCGGTAACCGTTGGACCGCGGCGACCTTACAGCGCACTTTGGAATGGCGTTACCTGCCCCCCGAAACACTGCCCCAGAACGCGGTTGTGGTTGTATTGGGCGGCGGCACTGAGTCGGCTCAATACCCACGCCAGATGACAGAAGTGAACAGCGCGGGTGACCGGGTGCTGTACGCCGCCCGCCTGTATCATCAGGGGGTGGCAGCAAACATTTTGCTGAGCGGCGGTAATATCAGTTGGCTGGGGGCAAGGACCAGCTCACCTGCCGAAGATATGCAGGAAATTATCACCCTGGCGGGCGTTCCCGAGGATATTCTGTGGCTGCAAGGCAAATCACAAAACACGTATGAGGATGCGCTGTACAGCGCTGAAATTCTCAGGGAGCAGGGTGTTGAGGAAATCGTTTTGGTCACATCGGCCAGCCACATGCCGCGTTCGGTGGCGTTGTTTGAGAAGCAGGGGTTTAGGGTTATTGCGGCACCTGCCGATTACAGTATTACCGAGGAGATCTGGCAGACGCTGTGGCACCCCACTTTGTCTGATTTTTTGGTAGGGATTGTGCCAAACGCGGGGAACCTGGCGGATATTAACTCAGTGATGAAGGAATATATTGGTATGCTGATTTATTCTCTGCGCGGGTGGATGTAGGGATAAACCTGGTTAAATTGACTTTTTTTGTATGTAAAATGGATCATTTTAGTCAAATACCGGACATATATGGGAAGCAAAATAAAAACAACGATAAAACTGTTTTACTTAACTATGAACAACTTTTTTTGTTACATCACCTATTTATCTGTTAATAAAAATCTAGCTACCTGACAGTTTAAAAAAAGAAAGAAGATCGACAAAGGAAATCCTGTAAAATTGATTTGCCAAGCAATTTTAGAAAGGAGAAACACAATGT
>PHBZ01000067.1:0-17042 GCA_002840755.1 Chloroflexi bacterium HGW-Chloroflexi-10
ATCTTTCCCCGGTGATGTTTGAGGAAAAATATTATCAATCTCCTTAACTATGTGTCCTTTTTATTGGGGTAAGTCCAATATCTATCGACATAGAACTCAGGAGGTAAACTTGTCATGGTAAATGAATTAACATATCCTAACGGTGAAGTAAAGACATCGGGATACCCATCATTAGGATCAAAAAGGTTGAATTGATAACTGTCTATGGGTGAATTAGGTCTGACATTCCATTGGAATGAATATGGCAGGGCAACATTTGCCCCGGAAACAGGCGTTGTCAGCGAAATATTTGCGATATCAAAGACTCCCATGTCCTCCTCACTGGCAGTCTCATATGATTTTATCAGCGGAGTTGACCACAAAGACAAATAATCGCTATTATGCGAATTTTCAAACCACACACCATACGCTTCACCTTCATGTAAACCAGGCATATTTTTAAATGCGTAGTTACCGTCTTTATCCGTGTGAGTATAAGCCAACCCGCCCCAAGTATCACCACGATACATCCGCAGTGTTACAGTCGCATAATACATTGGCTGTCCATTGTAAGTTACTTTTCCAAAAATTCCTTTCGATGGAGCCGGTTTTGATACTTTTGGCAAATATGCTCTATAGACATTTACGGGATTAAAACTGATTTCATTTAATTGAAACGAAGTATCCATTCCAAATAGTATTTCATTTTGATTATCGTTATCCGTATCAGCGATATCAAAACTGTTTATTCTTCCCCAGTTTTTGAAGTCCCCGTTATATAGCCAGAAAAATGGATATTCAGGTGAAGCTATCCAAAACAAAGGCTCATAATGATCTGATATCTTTTGATTGCCAGAAATAAATACTTCCTGATTTCCATCCAAATCAATATCATTCAAAGAAAGAAAATCAATACCAATTTCTTCGCTATTACCTAGTGAACGCTGCCATAGCAATGAATACGTCTCACCATCATACGCATTGAGCTTTTTTGAGGAAAAATTTTCATTCTCAACAACCAGTAATTCACCTTTCTCTGTATCCTTTTCACGAATGATCAATTTTTCGCCGAAAGAAAAATCCATATTCAATTTTTCTTGCCATGTACCTGCTTCTAAAACAAGGATTTTATCTCTCATCAGAATCGCTATTTCTGGAACGCCATTTCCATCCAGATCTCCGACCGAAAAATCTCTTATATAAGATGCAAGATATTGATAATCCCATTGCAAATCATTGGAGGAAACATCAAAAATCTTTATACGGCCCCCGTCTAAACCTACGATAATCTCATTTACAGGATCTGAATCAATATTCCTGATCTGTACAATCCCTGAAAAAGAAACATCCAGATCTGTTTTGGCCCACTGCAAAGATTTATTGATTCCATCATATACCAATAAATAATCATTTGCCATACCAACCACCATTTCCAAGGCAGTATCGTTGTCCAATTGTCCCACCTCGAATAATTCAACTTCACTTAGTGAGGATGAAATCTTTATTGACCACTTCAGTTTATACGAGGAACCATCATAGACACTAATTGATCCCCCGGTGAAACCCGTTCCATTAGCACCAACGGTGAGAATCTCAACCTGTCCATCATCATCTATATCTCCTGAAGCAACAAAAAACGGACCTTGCAGATCGTCGCTCACCCAATCAACCGATTGAGTCTCCCAGTTACCAATTGAAAAACCAGTCTTTTCAAGAAACGTGACGCCTGTTGCCCAAACAATTTCATTAATTCCATCATTGTTAGTATCACCAACACCGATTTCCCCAATCTTTTGTAAAGAACTTGCAATACTCCACAATATTTCGCCTGAAATACTGCTTACACCAACAATATTGTTTGCATTATTTCCAACGACAATATCCATCTGACCATCCATGTTGACATCAGAAACAATCATCACTTTTAAAGTACCGAGATCATCTTGAGACCATTTTAATAATTTTGAATCTCCCTCAAAAACATTTAATGCAGATGATGTTATATAAACAATTTCTTCTATCTCATCATTATCGATATCACCAATATCGAAACTATCACCAAAACCACCGCTATAAGCCCATTCTTGCATTTTTGTACCAGCGTCAAGAATATAAGCGGGATTATTATTAATAACAATCTCCGGGAATGCATCACCATCAATATCACCGATCTCAACCTGCTTTCCCCCCATTCCGTCTGCCTGCCATTCCAACTCCAATGTTATTGCATCATACACATACATATTGTACTTATTCAATACAATAATCTCATCTCCATTGTCATTATCCACATCTGCAAACTCAATATCTGTAACTTCATATGTTGTCAAAACAGAAAATTCACCAATCTTTTCCAACGTGATACCCGAAAAAATGGTTACATTTCCATAATCTGAAACCACAAAAAGTTCCTGTGTCCCATCTCGCTCGCGATCACCAATTGCTATCTTTGCGCAACCAGTCAACTCACTGAACCAGGTTGTATCATAATTAGAATCCAAATAATTAAGCTTGAAAACATTTGACGGAATACAGGACAAAATTTCGTTTTGATTATCCTGATTAAGATCCGCTATGATAAAGTTAGTAGATTTATTATGAGTTCTAATCATCCCAGTTGTCCAAACTGGATGCAGTTCAATTAGAGGAAATACTTCAGGGGTATTTAACTGGGATGATTCCATAGTAGATAAAGGAACATCATCCTTGGATAAATCATCCAACAGGGGCTCATACCGTGCTAATACTGATGTGGCAGTATTGGATACCAAACTTACCGTGATTAAAAGTATAAAAACCAATGCAGTTATATTAGTCTGAAATTTTGTAATGGGATTCATTATTTATCCTATGGAATAATGTTATTTGAAATAAGGTTCTATCCGATTAGCACGATTTTTTATTATGTCCTCTTCAATCTGTCTTAACATTCCATCCCGTATATTTTCATTTTCTTCATATGCACTCTTACCTGAATTGGAGAAAGATATCCATCGGCCATAAAATGAGACCCCATAACCACCATCCGGGCTGTTTACCCAAACCATCCATCCATAATAAGTATTTGGATTGAAACCGTAGGGAAGGCTGTTCATCGTAAATGTATTAACATATCCTAAAGGCTCAGTGTAAGCATCGGGATTTCCATCTTCGGGATCAAATAGGTTAAATTGATAACTATCTGAGGGAGTATTAGGTCGAGCAATCCACTGAAATGTATATGGCAGTGCAACTTTTTCTCCGGATATAGGCGAAACCAAATCCACACCTGCAGTATCAAAATTACCTATTTCAACCTGACTGGCCGTCTCATATTTTTCCAAGCTTCGTGTTGCCCAAAACAAAATACAACTGGAACAATTCGGAGTATCATACCTTACATAATAAATCTGACCATCGCTCAAACCGGGTATTTCTTTGAAAGCATATGATCCATCGGACGCTGTCATTGTTGTGGCACGTGTAGACCAACTTGTGCCATCAAAGTAACGCAATTCCAGTTCTTCATCATATTCCGGATAACCATCGTGTGTTACTTTGCCAAATATTCCTTTTGACGGTAAAGGTTTGGATACGATCGGTAAATATGTTCTGGTAATATTTACTTTAGTCAGATTGACCTCATTTAATTGAAACAAATTATCGCTTCCAAATAGCAATTCTTTTTGTCCGTCATTATCCACATCAGCAATATTAAAGCTCCTGACTTCTCCCCACTGCCCAATATATTCATTATATACCCAGAAGTACGGGTATTTAGGTGTGGCTATCCAAAACAAAGGCCTGTAACCGGAGTTGTTTATATATTCCTGTCCAGACAAAAATATTTCCTGAATTCCGTCCATATCAAAATCGTTAACATTTAATCCATGAATTCTGACATTTCCCAGTGAATGCTGCCAAAGGAATTCATAAGAAACTCCATCAAAAGCCTGAATTAAATCATCCGAAGTATGACTATTCACTATAACCAGCAATTCTCTATTTCTATAAGCTTTTTCCCTAATAACCAATTTTTCACCTGAAGGCATTTCCATATTCAACTTTTCTTTCCATGTACCGGTCTCATAGACAAACATTTTACCTGAGGCCAGAACTGCCAAATCAAGAGTTCCATTCCCATCCAGATCTCCTAAAGAATAATCCTGAATACGATTCAAACCAAAAAGATGGTCCCATTGCAAAACATTGGATGCACCATCAAAAATCTGCAAATGCCCATTCCACAATCCAATTAGTATTTCATCATTAGAATCAGAATCAATATTCATAACCTGTATATCACATGAAAATTCTGAACCCAAAGCAGGGCTAGTCCATTCCAAAGATTGCGTAATACCGTCATAAACCTGCAAAGTATAACCATTCTGAATATTGATTCCTACCACAATTTCCAATGCGGCGTCGTTATCTAATTGTCCAACTGCAAATGGACCCACTGCATATAATAATAAGGTAGGGAATATTACAGACCATTCCATTTTATGTGACAAGCCGTCATAGACACGAATAGATCCACCCATAGAATTTTGACGACCTGTGTCGACAACAATTATCTCAATCTGTCCATCAATATCCACATCTCCGGAAGATACAAGAAACGGTCCTTCAAGATCATCGCTCACCCATTCAATAGATTGAGTCTGCCAATCTCCAATCACAATCCCTGTTTTTTGCGAATAGGCGCACCCTGTTCCCCAAACAATTTCGTTGAATCCATCATTGTTTGTATCTCCAACACCAACGCTTCCTGTATTTTTCAAAGGACCGGCAATACTCCATAATGTTTCACCGGTCATACCATTAACAATGGCAATATCTCCGCTAGAAGTTCCAATGACAATATCTGTTTGGTTGTCCTCATTAACATCCGAAACAACCAAATCTTTTATTAAGAAGGGATTATTCCGGTGCCATTTTATTAACCTTGTATCTCCTTCGAAAACATATAAATCATTATTGAAAAAATAGATTATTTCATCTATTTGATCATTGTCGATATCACCTATATACATACCATTACCAAAGTTTATATTATGTTCCCATTCCATGGATTTTGTACCAGCATTAAGGATATACGCTGTATCATGATCATTAATTACAATCTCTGGAAAAGCGTCACCATCAATGTCACCAACCTCAACCTGTGTTCCCCCCATCCCTTCTGCCTGCCACTCCAACTCAAATGTTTCAGCATCATAAACAAGTGTATTATTTGTTTGCAAAACGATAATCTCGTTACCGCTATCGTTATCAACATTTGCTATTTTTATGTCAGTTCCGATATCCCAATCAGGGTAGGAAAAATTCCCAATCATTTGAAATGTACTTCCTGAAAACACAGTCACTTCACCATAATAAGATACAACATACAGTTCCTGGATTCCATCCCCATCACGGTCACCCGCAGCAATATTCACACAATCAATATTTTCACTGTACCAAACTGTATCATAGCTGCCATCTTCCATGTAATTCATGACATAGGCATTTGTAGGAGTACACGTGGCAATATCCATTATGCCGTCCTGGTTTAAATCAGTCACAATGATATCTCGGACTCCATAAAAATCACTGAGCCTTCCTGTTGTCCAAACCGGATTCAGATCCATCAAATTAAATACTTCCGGGGTAGAAATCTGAATTGTTTGCGAATTCGATGATGCAGAAGATCTCTTTTCATCATCGACATTTGAATTTTCCATAAAAGGCTCAAACTTTGCTAAGACAGATTGAGTTGTACTAGAAACCACACTTGCAAGTATCAACATAATAATAGTCAGACTCATTAATTGATTCTGAAATTTGGAAACGTTTCTCATTGATGCTCCTATGCTATGGGAATGATTCTGCCTGGATAATTCAATAATGACTGCACATTTTTCGCTGTGGACATTGTGAAAATATTTAATTTTTTCTAAATTTCCCTGACCATTATTCTATTATATCCGAACAATCATGTGTGTCAAAACGCACAATCCGATTACCACCACTTCCCACTTCCAAATTCCCTCTCCCCATTCCCATCTTTACCGTATAATTAATCCCAGAGGTGTCCCAACCCAAATTTGGAGGTAACTATGTCTGGTCCCCGACCCGTGCGCGCGCCGCGCGGAACACAATTAACCTGTAAATCCTGGCAGACCGAAGCGGTCTACCGCATGATCCAGAACAACCTGGACCCGGAAGTAGCCGAACGCCCCGATGACCTGGTGGTCTACGGCGGGCGTGGGCAGGCTGCCCGCAGTTGGGAAGCGTTTGACGCCATTCTGGAAACACTGGTCAATCTGGAAGATACCCAGACCTTGCTGGTGCAATCCGGTAAACCGGTGGCGGTTTTCCCCTCCCACCCGGATGCCCCGCGTGTACTGATCGCCAACTCCAACCTGGTACCGCACTGGGCCACCCAGGAACATTTTGACGATCTGGCCAAAAAAGGACTGATCATGTATGGCCAGATGACCGCCGGTTCATGGATCTATATCGGAACCCAGGGCATTCTGCAGGGCACCTACGAAACACTCGGAGCGCTGGCTCAGCAAAAGGGCTGGGGCTCTCTGAAAGGCAAATTCGTCCTCACCGCCGGCCTGGGCGGGATGGGTGGCGCTCAACCGCTGGCCATCACCATGAATGAAGGCGTCGGCTTGTGTGTGGAAGTCGATCCGGAACGGGCTCACCGCCGCCAGCAGATTGGTTATGTGGATACTGTCGTCGATACCCTCGAAGAAGCCATGTCCCTGGTCCAGGAGGCCATAGAGCACGAAAAACCGCTCTCGATCGGCCTGATCGGCAATGCTGCCGAAATCCTCCCCGAAATGGTCATCCGTGGTATCACCCCGGATGTGGTCACCGACCAGACCTCCGCTCATGATGTGCTCATGTACGTCCCGCGCGGACTAACCCTGGAAGCAGCCAACGCACTGCGTGAAAGCGACCCAAAAACCTATGCCCAACACTCCATGGAATCGATGGCAGCACACGTCCAGGCCATGCTGGAGATGCAAAAACGCGGTGCGGAGGTCTTTGACTATGGTAATAATATCCGCCAGCGTGCTTTCGATTACGGCGTTAAAGACGCCTTTAACTTCCCCGGATTCGTTCCGGCCTATATCCGTCCCCTATTCTGCGAAGGCAAAGGCCCCTTCCGTTGGGTAGCCCTCTCTGGCGACCCGGAAGATATCTATCGCACCGACGAAGCGGTTGCTGAACTCTTCCCGCAAGATCAGCACCTGCAGCGCTGGCTCAAACTGGCGCGTGAACGCGTCCCCTTCCAGGGTCTGCCTTCGCGCATTTGCTGGCTTGGATACGGCGATCGTCTCAAAGCCGGGCTGAAATTCAACGAAATGGTCGCTAAAGGCATCGTTAAAGCGCCTATCGTCATCGGACGAGACCATCTGGACGCCGGTTCGGTGGCATCCCCCAACCGCGAAACCGAAAGTATGCTGGACGGTACTGATGCTGTCAGCGACTGGCCGATCCTCAACCTGATGATCAATGCTGTCGGTGGGGCCACCTGGGTCTCATTCCATCACGGCGGTGGTGTAGGTATTGGCTACAGCCAGCATGCCGGTATGGTCATCGTTGCCGATGGCACCCCCGAAGCCGCCAAACGTCTGGAACGGGTTCTCACCAGTGATCCGGGCATGGGAGTGGTACGTCACGCGGATGCCGGATATAATATTGCTATTGAAGCCGCCAAACGTCACGCTATTCAAATTCCTATGCTGAAAGGGTAAACGGCTATAAATCGCAAAGCACGCTTTTTTTGGTTCTTCTTTGTCATCGGTCTTGGTCTGCTCGCCGGAGTTTTCTTTGGCTGGGTTAAACTGCCTGGTGCCATTGAAAGCACCCGGCTCTCTAGCCTGCGCTCCGATTACCGCGCCGATTATGTTCTCATGGCCGCAGAAACTTTCGTAGCAGAAAATAATCTGGTTCTGGCTGCTCAACAGCTTTCATACCTGGGTGAAGAAGAGCCGCTGCGCTATGTGCAGCAGGCTATCATCACCGCCGAAGAGTTGGGCTACGACCATCTTGATGTTGAACTGCTTGCCGATTTGGCGCGTGCATTCCAAACTACGGGGACGCCATGAACTCACGTTACCGTCGTGAAAGGCGTCAGCCGCCCTATTACCTTCTCACCGGGCTGATTCTGGGTTTGGCATTCGGATTCCTGATAACCAAAGTGCTTTTTCCGGTGACTTATGTAAATGTCCCCCCCGAGACGCTGCAAATGGCAGACAAAGATCAATATCGCCTCATGGTGGCACAAGCCTTCCAGGCTAATGGCGATCTGGGGCGGGTTCAGGCCCGTCTGGGTTTATTACGGGAAGAAAATCAGGCAGAGATTTTACGGGAACAAGCCCAACGCAGTGCCAGTCGCGAACAAGCGCTCACCTTACTGCATCTGGCTGAAAATCTGGAGAACCCAAATCAAGTAGCTGCCACTCTGGCAATCCCCAGCCCAACTATTCTGGTCACCGCCACCAACACCCCCCCAACATTGCCCACAACCGATGCCACCGGTACCGCTGCAGTAGCCATCCGTACCGCCACCCCCCAACCCACCAGCACCAGCGAGAGTACGGAAGAAGTAAAAAACACGCCCCAACCCACGCTTACTCCTGTGATCAGCGTCAATATTCCCTTCCGCCTGGTCGAAGAAAAACCAGTATGTAACCCGGCTCTTATCCAATCATTGATACAGGTGGAAGTCTTCGATAATTCTGTAAAACCGATACCCAATATTCGTGTTGTAGTCACCTGGGACAACGGGCAGGACACCTTCTATACCGGGTACTACCCGGAAATTAGTGTCGGATACGCTGACTTTAACATGACACCCGCCACAACCTATTCGGTACGCGTAGGTGAAATCGGCGAACTGGTCAGCAACATCCAGGCGGCGGAATGCACGGATGACAATGGCGACACCTATATGGGTAGTGTTTACCTGCGATTTGATGAACCTTAGAATGGCCGCTGCGAAAAAAAATTAAAAGTGGCCGATTCTGTTGAAAATCGGCCACTTACTTGATTTATTCTCTGCGTTCTATTTCACATACTTAATCTGACTCAACACCTGACGATATTGTTCTAAATTGGGCGGGTTCAGCGCTATGATAGCTTCCAGCATCTCAATCGCTCCCCAGGTGTCGCCATTATCCAAAAGCTGATCAGCCAGTTTATCCATTTGTGCAATAGCCTGTGGGTATTGTTTGGCACGTAAATACATTTCCGCCATGCGTCGCCCCAATTCATACTGTTGCGGATATTCCACCATCAAGTCGGTTAAAAATTGGAGTGCTTCCTTCTGCTTATGATGGCTTTCCAACACTTTGATGTAATCATCCACTTCGGCCAGGGCGATAGCATCCTGTGTAAGCCTGAAATTAATATCAATCAATTGCATTCGTGCAAAACGTTCTTCCGGCTGCAAGGTCCGTAATT
This sequence comes from Chloroflexi bacterium HGW-Chloroflexi-10, assembly GCA_002840755.1. Classification (GTDB taxonomy): domain Bacteria; phylum Chloroflexota; class Anaerolineae; order Anaerolineales; family Anaerolineaceae; genus UBA6170. Next base: position 9,427 of record PHBZ01000067.1, read on the forward strand.
GCTCAAAAATACGTAAAGCCTGGCGCCAATCCAATCGCTGCATATCGATATCCGCAACCTTGGTAAGAATTTGCACCGCCCATTTGCGATTCGTACGCGACTGTTGTGCAAGGCGCAAAGCCGAAAGGTAAGACTGACGCGCCATATCCAGTTCTGCAAGCCGGTAGTAAATCTCGCCCAGTTCCAGATACTCCTGTATAGCTTCATCCACCCGATCATGATTGCTGAGCATTTCGATTAAATTGCTGCGCACGTTCAGATCCATCGGCACCATGCGGGTTACCCGCTTAAGCATGCGAATGGATTGATCAAGCTCACCTCGCACCTCATATAGATTGGATACCAGTAAAAATTTATCCACTGCGGCTTGTACATGTCCATCTTTAATCAGTAAATCGCCAATCTGTACGTGTAAAGGAAGATAGGTTGGCGCAAACTGGAGCGCGTGAAAAGCCTCTTCCATAGCAGAACGAATCATTCCTCGTGTGGAAAGGTCACGCACACTGGCCAGGGCTTCCACTACCTGGCTGGATTTGGATTGAAGCAGCATTTCCATCAGCGGCAATGGCGGATTATCCACACTGGGTGGCGCCATTTGTTTACGGGCTTTGCGCAGATAATCCCGCCAATCTGAACGCACCAACTGGGTACGCACACTCTGACAAACGGATAAAAGTGTATCCTGATTATTCTCATGGTTCTGTGCTTCGAGGATCGGTTCATAAAATTGGCGCAGTTCCTCGCCAAATTCTGCCGGCACTGTTTCAGCATCAGCCAGACGAAAAGCCTGCAAATAAGCACGTGCTGCATCCCGCAGTTCTCCCTGGTTTTCTTTCACTCGCCCTATTAATAAGTAGCTTCCAAGCGCATATTCATTACGGCGCAGTGCATTTTGCAAATATTTTAATGCTTTCTCAGGTTTTTCATCAACCAGGAGCATACCCAGGTCAAAATAAACGGCGGTTTTTTCCAGGCCAATTTCCAGAACTCGCTGCAATTCTTCCGCAGCGCGTTTATCATTCCCCTGTGACTGCAAATCGATAGCATGGCCGAGGTGTAATAGAATCCGTGTTCTTTCAGCCTGTTCCAGAGAAAGCCCTCCGGTGCCGCGGGTCAGTGAGCCTATTCCACGCCGGCTAACCAGGCCGTTATTCGCACCACGGTCATCACCCTGGTCGAACAACATGGAGGCCAATTCTTCCATCGCCCGTTGACGCGCTTCAGCCACTGGGTCCATTCGTACAATCGCAACCCCTTCTTCGGGAGACTGAAGCTGCTGGATATTGGTAAGCCGCATGGAAGATTGGTTGCTGCCGCGTGGGCGGCTGGGACGCGGCAAGCGCTGATTGGACTTAAGCAGTTTCATTGCGTTCTGTACTTCCACGTTGTCAGGCGCAATTTGTAAGCAATAACGCACAGCTTGGATGGCTTTCTGTGCATCACCGGCAGCCTGCATCAGGCTGGCAGCTGCCAGGTATTCACTGGAAGCTTCCTGTTTGCGCCCCATTTTGTCATAAATCATCGCCAAGCGGGTACGTGCATTCAGATTCTCCGTATCCAATGAGATCACATGCACCCAACTCTCAATCGATTTGTCGGCATCGCGCGCCCGTAGTTGTAGTTCGGCTGCCTGCATGCCGGCTTTGACTGCCTCCTTGTTGCGTCCCATACTTTCAAAAATACGGGCCATTTTTTCATACGGTACCGGATCATTGGGAGAAACAGCGGCAGCTTTCTGGTATTGGGTCAACGCGCCTTCATAATCATGCATTTCCAACAATGCCAGGCCATTACTGATCAATGCCATCGGATCATTTGGAAATTGTTCCAATGCCATCCGATAAAACCCAACCGCTTCGGACCAGTTCTGATCCCAGGCGGCAGAATGCCCCTGATTCATTGCTGCGTGAAATGCTTGTTGATCACCACTCATAGTACCTACCTGCTTCTCTATTCTACAGTTGTTAAACTACCCCAATCCATTCCCCAACGGGCTTCCGTTGATAAGGGAATGGAAAGCGGATATGCATCTTGCATGGTCTTTTGGACACAACTCATGGTTTTTTCCAATTCAGCCTGCGGACACTCCAATAATAACTCATCATGAACCTGTAGGATTAATTTTGCATTTAATCCGGATTTTTGCAAGGCAAGTGGCATATGCAGCATGGCAATTTTCATAATATCTGCCGCAGATCCCTGAATGGGGGCATTAATTGCTTCCCGTTCCTCTCGGTTTCGCAGGTTCGCATTGGTAGCCGTCGCCAGGTTAGGGAAATAACGCCGGCGGCCTAACATGGTTTCAACAAATCCCTGGCGGGTCGCCAAACGGCGAATATCATCCAGGTAAGCCTTCACCCGGGGAAAACGATTGAAATACGCCTTTACGAAATTTTCAGCCTCTCCTAGAGTCAGATTGGTGGTTCGGCTGAGTCCAAACGCACTCATACCATAGATTAATCCAAAATTAATCGCCTTGGCATGTCGGCGTTGTTCTTTGGTTACCGCGGATAAATCGATATCATAAATGGCGGCGGCAGTAGTTGCATGAATATCCTGCCCGGCCTGAAATGCTGCCAGCATAGATTCATCCTGAGACATATGTGCCACAATGCGCAGCTCAATCTGTGAATAATCCACCGAAATCAGCACATTTCCTGGTTCCGCCACAAAGGCTCGGCGCACTTTGCGTCCCAATTCTGTACGCGTGGGAATATTCTGCAAATTGGGGTTCACCGACGCCAACCGCCCGGTGACAGAACCGGTCTGGCTGAAAGAAGTATGCACTCGTCCGGTTTGGGGGTTAATCTGCAAAGGCAATGCTAGAACATAGGTGGATTGCAGTTTTGCCAATTCACGGTACTCCAGAATCAAGTCCACCACCGGATGAGCACCCTGTAATTGTTCCAGAACAGCCACATTGGTAGAATAATGCCCGCTGGCTGTCTTTTTCTTGAATGGCGAATTTAAACCCAGGGTTTCAAATAGAGCCACCGAAAGCTGCTGAGTGGAATTGAGGTTAAACTTGTGTCCCACCAGCTCATACACTTTTTTCTCAATCTCTAGCAGCCGCTCACCCAATTCGGTGGACATGGTTACCAGGAATTTTCGATCCAGGGCAATACCTGCCTTTTCCATCTCTGCCAGAACGGTAACCAACGGCATCTCAATCTCATTAAAGATTTTTCCTGCGTTGTTGTGCTGTAAAGACTTTTGCAGCAATGGCATCAATTGCAATGGAATAGCTGCATCTGCAGCCGCATATTCGGCCGCAGATTGAACAGGGGTTTGTGCCATGGTGATCTGATTCTTACCCGAACCGATCAAAGCCTCAATGTGTGTCATTTGCATGCCCAGGTATTCTTCGGCCATATCCTTTAAACCCAGGGCAAACGAACCAGGGTTAACTACCCAACCGGCAATCATAGTGTCAAAAGTATAGGGATTTACCTGTATGCCGTACCGGGAAAGCACCAGGCCATCATATTTAAGATTATGGCCTACTTTTCCAATGGCTGCATTCTCCATTGCCGGACGCAAATGCTCTATTACTTCATTGATCGAAAGCTGTTGCTCACCTGTTGTATGCCCAACAGGAATATAGTAACCACAATCCGGTTCTACAGCCAGAGAAATACCCACGAGGGCGGCCTGCATCGGGTCAATGCCGGTTGTTTCGGTATCAAAACTGATTAATTGGGCACTCTCTAACCGTTTCCTTAAACCAGCTAATCCATCCGGGCTGTTCACCACTATAGTGCGTACCTGAGCCGCAGGTGCGGTTCCAATCTGCTCCACTGGTTCACCAAACAACGAAAGCTGAGCTTTCGGTCCCAGATTGGCAGATTTGCCTTTCAAGTCGCGTAAACGGCCCACCAGGGTTCGGAATTCTAATTCCTGAAAGATTTTTTCTACAGCGCCAAATTCTAGATGCGCATTGCTCGCCTTTTCCAGATCAAGCAGAATATCCACATCCGTGCGAATCCTCGCCAAATCCTGGCTAATATAGGCTAATTCCTTGCCTGTTTCTAGTTTCGTCCTGAAACGTGGTGCAATTTCTTCAAGATGCTCATAAATTGCATCCAGGGTTTCATACTGCGTTAGCAGGTTAATAGCGGTTTTCTCACCCACACCGGGCACACCGGGAATATTGTCAGAACTGTCACCCATCAACGCCTTCAGATCAACTACCTGGTCGGGACGGACTCCCATCTTATTAATTACATCGGCAATCTGGTAATCACGGGCATCTGCCATCGAACGCCCGGGCAAATTTACAACAATCCGGTCATTGACAAGTTGCAGCAGGTCACGGTCGCCGGTATAAATTTTTACGCCGAGTCCCTTTCCTACAGCCTGAACAGCAAGCGAACCCAGGACATCATCTGCTTCGACGCCTTCTTTCTCCAGACGCGGAATATCAAAAGCATCCACAATCTGGCGAATACGTTCAATTTGCTCGCGTAATTCATCCGGCATCTTGGCACGCGTGGCTTTATAAGCCGGAAACATATCATTGCGAAATGTTTTACCGGTATCAAAAGCTACGGCTAAGTATTCCGGACGTTCTTTTTCCAATAAGCGCAGTAAAACACTGACAAAGCCAAAAATAGCTGCGGTCGGCTCACCAGCAGATGTACGCATCGTATCTCCGCCCGTGGCATTCATCGCAAAGTAAGTGCGATAAGCCAGGGCATGTCCATCAATTAAGGTAAGTATAGGCGGCATGAGATCCTTTCTCCATGAAACACGCTGGTTCCTTATTTTAACTTGTTTTAAAGGAATACAGAAATCAGAATCCCGGCAAACCTGTTATTCAATAGAAATTAGTGTTCAATTCCCTGACGGCGACGGGTCTGATGAATAAAATCATTCAACATCTGCTGCGTGGGTGGTAAATAACCACTCAACATCAGGTAACCAGGCGCCCAGAAATCCTCGGATGGATTCTCCTGGGCATAATCCTGTCTTAGTGTAAAGACCCGTTTGGAAGTCTCCTCACGCAGCATGCGCACCAGGTGTCGCGGTGAATAAGCTGGAGAAACCTGAATAGTCCATTGAATATATTGTGGTCGCACTGAGATGCGTTCCAAACGCCAGCCGTAGGCCAAACAAAGTTGTGGAACCCACTGACTGAGTTTTTCAGCTAGTTCACCAATCAGAAAATGTTCAGGGAATCGGGGTAAAAGAACACTGGTGTAATTCAGGCTGCTTACCCCCGCTAATTCGGGTTCAATTTGCGGAAGTACCATATCAATTCCGTTCAACACTTTCCGGGGAGCGGTATCTCCTAACGGATCTACTGGTTCTTCATTGAAAAAATGTTGAACTCGTACGGCCTGTGTTTCAGCAAAAGAATCATGAAAAACGGTCGGAGCTTCCGCCGCAGCAGACCGCTGAGTCTCTTCAGGTTGAATAAGCGGTTCATCTTCTGTCTCAGGTGGCTCGCTAACAAGGCTATTATTTTCGGAATGATGCGCAATGGTCGGTGCGTGTGCCGCTGCCGAAAGTGATACGCGATCCAAAAGGTCGTTAATGTGTTGGTCGTTCGGTTGTTCGTTTTCCTTTTGGATTTCTGGTTCTTCTGCTGATGCTGGTTTCATCGATTTCAAAATAGATTCGAAATCAGGCTCCTGTGTGGGTTCATCCGCTTGCACTTTTAACACATTTGGCAAAGCAGTTTCATCCTCAGAATCTACAGTATTGGATTGCTCCCAGGGAAATACCATATCATCCGTTACAGAATTTTCCGTCTCTTTTACAATGGTATTTTCTATATCTGCAATGGTCGGCTGCTCGGCAGTTTCCCCATCGATTAAAACCGAAGCATGTTCCGGCTTTTCGGTGGCCTCTTCCAAATCCTGAGGGATTTCCAACCAATCCGGAATAACTGCTGATTCAGGTGGTACCGTTTGTGGAACCATTTCAACCGGCATTTCCAGCCATTCCGGTAGTTCAGCGGAGTATGGAACTGCATCATCTTCTACAGATTCCTCGTTAGTTGATTCGCTCTCCAAATCTAACCAATTCGGAATTGAAGAATCCATTGTCGATTGGGACTCGTTAACAGGCACGTCTGCAGTAGTGAGTGTTTCTCTCTCCTCCAGCCAGCCAGGAATTTCCGTGGTTACCTGATTATGTTTCTCCAAATCTTTCTGTGCAGCGGCTAGCCATTCAGGAATATCATCAAATCCATTCACTTTTTCAACAAAAATTTCAGGGGTTCTAAGGGGCTCTTCTCCATTTTCCATTGTCCAGGATGTATTGGCAAAAGGCTCTATAACCGTTTGTGTACTGGAATCGGGATCAGGCGAAGGCATACTGGCCAGAAGTTCGGCCAATTTGATCATTTCTGCTTCCTGGATAGGAGAAAGCTCTTCATCTTCAAAAACTTCGTCATCCTCAACCATATCCGCAGAGGGTACGTATTTCGCAGGGAAAACCACTACCGCTTCAGGATAAAGCGGCTCTTCAGCTATTTTTGTCTCGTTAATCGCCATTGCAGCCACATATGCTGGTGGTTTTTGCAAAGTGCGTACAGTTGTAATGGTTTGGGAACGAGCGCTGGTCAATGAAGTGGATTTTTCATAAATCACCACCAGAACACTTTCAACATCCAGAACCGTTGCATAAATCAAATAGTCAATGCTATCTGTACCCAAACGTTTAAAACGGACAATATCATTACGCCTGGTCTTATCCCAGTCATGTAGCAGAATAGTGGCCACTTCCTGTGGAATCGAGTCGCCCAGATCCCCGCGGTAAGCAAAGGGCACCCCATGGGTGATTACAATGATGGCGCGTGCCTGGCTGTTTTGTAAGGTTAAAGCCAACACTTCATTAATCACACCTTCTTGTTGCCAGATGGCTTTCGGCGGTTCCGGTTTGAATCCATTATTATTTGCTTGAACAGCAACTTTTCTGCCAAGCAAGGTTTCCATCGTTTCTAACAATTGCGGTAGGTAAAAAGGTTTGCTCAAAAAAGCATCTGCCCGGACAGTACGCATGCTAAGGTGATCAGCACGATTTTCTGGCGGAAAAACCATTACCTTAATACCTGGCTGAATGGCACGCAATGCGTCGGTTACCGTAGTGAATTCCTGATCTGGTGTATCCGCATCCAAAATCGCCAGATCAAATTGTGTTTGACCGGCAAGCGTAAGCATTTCTTCTGCTGAGGCAACAATCTGAATCTGGTACTTTTTACTTTCAGAGAGACTCAGGCGTAAAAGTTCTGCAAACGCAGGGAAAGAGCTGGCTACCAATACCCTACTATCCACATTAAAAAGTTTATCATTTATAAGGTAGGGAAGCAAGCAAAGAACGCATAAATTTTCCGCGCCTTGCAAGTTCTTTGACTTGTGAGATAATAAACGCACCAAATCACCAATTCTGAGGTAATTCCGTGAAATTTGAATCCATTTGTGTTCTCGGTTTAGGCTATATCGGCTTGCCCACTGCCAGCACTTTTGCCACATCTGGTATAAAAGTTACCGGTGTGGATGTAAATCCGGATGTGGTTCACAATCTACAGAATGGACAGATCCACATCCACGAGCCCGGACTGCGCACTCTGGTGCAGGCCGCCATTCGTTCCGGTAACCTGGCCATTGCTT
>PHBZ01000067.1:17098-20631 GCA_002840755.1 Chloroflexi bacterium HGW-Chloroflexi-10
TCAACCGCAGCCATCCGATGCCTTCATTATTGCAGTACCTACCCCATTTTACGGCGAAAAACTGGCCGACCTGACTTTTGTCAAATCTGCCGCGGAAGCTATTGTCCCGCATTTACGCAAAGGTAGTCTGGTGGTACTCGAATCCACTTCTCCGCCACGTACCACCGTAGATATTCTCGTTCCAATCCTGGAAAAATCCGGGTTGAAAGCCGGTCAGGATTTCTTGGTAGCCTACTCCCCGGAACGGGTCTTACCCGGTCAGATCCTGCGCGAGCTGATCGAAAATGCACGCGTAATCGGTGGAATCAACACTGCGTCAGCCGAGGCCGGTAAAATACTCTACCAGACCTTTGTCAAAGGCGAGATTATCACCACCACGGCAACAACAGCCGAGATGGTAAAGCTGATGGAAAACACCTACCGTGATATTAATATCGCTATCGCCAATGAGTTTGCTCGCCTGGCTGACCGTTTTGGCGTGGATGTATGGGAAGCTATCAGCATTGCCAACCTGCACCCGCGGGTTGAGATTTTACGCCCAGGGCCCGGTGTAGGTGGGCACTGTATCAGTGTAGACCCTTGGTTTTTTGTGGAAGCCGCACCGGATATCACTCCCCTAATCCACACCGCCCGTAATGTCAATGACTCTCAGCCCGATTACGTGGTCAGCTTGATTCGCAATATGCTTGGCGATCTCAACGCTAAACGCATTACTATTCTCGGGTTGGCCTATAAACCTGATGTGGATGACCTGCGTGAAAGCCCGGCAATTGAGGTAACTGAAAAACTGGCCGCCGCTGGCGCTCAGGTAATCGCTTATGAACCCTTCAAACCGGATTTTCCCCTCAAACATGCCAGTATGGCCGCCACCCTGGAGGAAGCCTTGCAAAATGCACAGCTTCTGGTATTGTTGGTCAACCATACCCAATTCCGCGAATTGGATGCACAAATCATCGCTGGGTTAACCCCGGCACGTACTCTCCTGGATTGCGTGGGGGTTTGGAATGCAGAAAACTGGCAGAAAGCCGGTTTTTCTACGCACCGGTTGGGCGTTTCCGAAAGTCATTAAGGAATAATAATGGGTAAAAAACTACGTCTCTTAACCATTTTTGGTACTCGTCCCGAAGCCACCAAAATGTGCCCGGTGGTATTAGCCGCTCAGGCGCATCCGGATGTGGATTCGCTGTTATGCGTCACCGCCCAGCACCGCGAAATGCTTGATCAGGTATTGAACGTATACGGCGTCATCCCCGATATTGACCTGAATCTGATGCAGCCCAATCAAAGCCTGGCTCAAATTACCGCCGCCATTCTACAAAACCTCGATCCGGTATTGAAACAGGTACAGCCGGATTGGGTGTTGGTTCAGGGGGATACCACTACGGTGATGGCCACCGCGCTGTTATGCTATTACAATCGCATCCCCGTTGGTCATGTGGAAGCCGGACTGCGCACAGGCGACAAATGGCAGCCCTTCCCTGAAGAAATTAACCGCAAGATTGCTGGTGTAGTGGCCGATTTGCATCTGGCCCCAACGGAACACAGCCGTCAAAATCTCTTACGCGAAGGCGTAGAAGATTGGCGAATTTACGTCACCGGTAACCCGGCCATCGATGGACTGCGCATTATCACCGAAAAACCCGCACCGGCTGTGGTGCAAGAACTGCTGGACGCACACCAAATTGGCCCGAATGGAAAACAACTGGTTCTGGTCACCGCACACCGCAGAGAAAATTTCGGCCAGCCATTGGAGGATATCTGCCAGGCATTATTTACACTGGCACGCCGCTATCATGATAGGTTGCACCTGGTGTATCCGGTACACCTTAACCCCAACGTACAGGAACCGGTTCACCGCTTGCTCAGTGGTATCGAAAATATCAGCCTGCTACCGCCACTGGATTACCTGCCGCTGGTACACCTGCAAAAACACGCAGTACTGGTGCTGACCGATTCAGGCGGTATTCAAGAAGAAGCTGCCGGATTACACAAACCCACACTGGTATTGCGCGAAGTCACCGAACGTCCCGAAGGCGTGGAAGCCGGAGTACTTCGCTTGGTCGGTACTGATCCGGCACGCATTGTCAATGCTGCTGTCGAACTGCTCGAAAATCCTCAAGCATACGCGCAAATGACGCAGGCTGTCAATCCATTCGGCGACGGACATGCAGCCGAAAAAATCATTCAGGCGGTAGTCGATTTTAAAGAACGTTAAATTATCGGGTACAAAATCAAAAAAAACGCCCCAAGGAGACCCAAAATTCATGCTCTCTTCCCCCAGCATCGCCCTGCTGCCCAAATTGGATGGGTTGGGTGGGCCTACATCTTTTCAGGCCAAACTGATCAAGTCACTAAATGCCCGTGGATTCCGTACAACTTTTAATCCTCAAGATAGTGACGTTGGGGCGCTGTTGGTAATTGGTGGAACCAAACACCTGGCGCAAATCTGGCAGGCTCGCCGGCGCGGTATCCGTGTAGTACATCGTCTCAATGGCATGAACTGGATTCACAAGAAACGTCGTACAGGGTTAATGCATTATCTGCGTTCAGAATATGGCAATCTGATCCTTTCCACAATTCGCAAATCCATGGCAGACCATATTATCTACCAGTCACAATTCGCCCGTTCCTGGTGGCAAACCAGCTATGGCACAACCCGGGCATCCTTCAATGTCGTTTATAATGGAGTCGACCTTGCCGTATATAATCCTAACGGTCCGCAGCAACGCCCGCAAGATCACTTGCGCGTATTGCTGGTGGAGGGTCATCTCGGTGGCGGCAACGAAGAAGGATTGTTTAATGCGGCTCAAATGGTTGAGTTGCTGGAACATCGCTTGGATCAAAGGGTGGAACTGATGGTCGCCGGAGATGTACCCGCATCTCTGCGTGCCCGGATAACCACTGAACGAAAAGCCTGGGTGACCTGGGCTGGGGTCGTCAAGCGCGAAGACATCCCTATGCTGGATCGTTCGGCGCATCTGCTCTTCTCCGCCGACCTGAACGCCGCCTGCCCCAACTCGGTAGTGGAAGCTCTGGCCTGTGGATTGCCGGTGGTAGCCTTCGCCACAGGGTCTCTCTCAGAATTGGTGGATCACAATGCCGGTCAAGTGGCGCCTTACGGAGCTAATTACTGGAAACTTGACCCACCCGATATTTCCGCCCTGGCTGATGCTGCCCAGGAAATTCTTACCCGCTTGCCTTATTTCCAGCAGGGTGCCCGCGCCCGCGCCGAAGCCGAGTTTGGACTGGACCAGATGGTTGACGCCTATATGAAAGCATTGTTGCCGGTTTAGCCGAAACAAACTGAAAGAAATTCAGATTTCAGGCTCTAAGCCGGATAGCCATCATATGTTTTTTATTAAATAAAGCAGCCTGAATAGGAAGTTCATTCAGGCTCCTTTTTATTCTCAAATCAATTTAATTTGGTACCCACCCGGCCAGCTGAGCCAGCATCACCCACATCGCTTTGGCGATCTGAATCTTGCCGCCGGAAACACTGCCCAGATGACCACCATCACTCTCGGTGGTGTAAT
>PHBZ01000080.1 GCA_002840755.1 Chloroflexi bacterium HGW-Chloroflexi-10
CCCGCCACCAGACGCAGGGCCACAAGCTGGATCGCGTTCCATTCCAGCCATTTGTTTGCCATTTGTGCCCAGTACAGGTCCGCACTCATCGCGCGCAGGAAAGCCGGGGGCATGTATTTCTGGACAGGCACACCCAACGGGTTGAGCGCCTGCTGCAAACGTGAGCCGCGATTTCCGCCTGCCATTGTGTGCGCCTCGGCCAGTGCGCCTTTGGGAGCGCCGCCGAAAACAACTTCCACCAGCAGGTAGACAATGAAGGCGATCACGAGAAAACCGATCAGGTAGATCAAGCCGATCATTTAGACAGCCTCCTGAACCATCGAGCGCAGGATGAAATAACCAAAGACCATCGCCAGGACAGCCCCGGCCATAACCATCTGCACCAGCCCCGCCCGCAGGGATTGCGAGATGAGCGGGTCGCTGGAGAGATAGCCCACCACCAGCACCAGGATCACCGGCAGGATGACGGTTGAGACCATCACATCGCCCGCCTTGGCCTGGGCCCGGTTGCGGGCCGAGAGAATTTGCTGGACACGTTGAGAAATGTCCATCAGGGTCTCGGCGTACTTGCCGCCACCCGCCTCGATGTAGCCGATCAGGAGCGTGGCCAGGTTCGAGAGCGAAACCGAAGGGCTGCGTTCGGCGAGAGACACCAGCGCCTCGCGCCGGTCCTTGGTGCGCATTTCGGCAGCCGTCAGGTAGAGTTCCGGGGTCAGGGGGCTCTTGCCTTCCAATTCCAACGAAGCCGCCACCGCGTTCAAGACTTCCGGGGGCGAGCCACCCGCCAATAGTCCAGCCGCGATACGTCCCACCGCGATCGGCAGATGTTTGTCGATCTCCTTGCCGCGGCTGAGTACCTTGTCATTCAGCCAGGCGCCGAAGGCGTAATAGACCACCCCGGCCAGGACAACGCCCACGATCGGGCCAAGCAAGCCTGATCCGGCGACAAAAGCGGTAACAGCGCCGCCCATCTGGAAAGTGCGAAACGTTACCGGCTTCCAGCTCAGCCCGGAGGCCAGCAGCTTGTATTGCAGGGAGTTCGGGTCCAGTTCGTGCATCTGGCGGGTGGTGTCCACCGAATAGGCTTCGTTCAGTACGCCGGTCTTGCGCTTGCGCGGGTAGAACAGCCACAGGACCAGCAGGCCTGCCAGCATTGCAATCACAAAAATTAATCCGCTCATGCGTGTTCATCTCCTTTCTGGATATCCCCAACCTTGTCCCAGCGTGGGTTGTCGGGGGTGGAGCTTTCGTCGTAGCGCCAGACGGTCTCGAAGAAAACGTTGCCGTTCCTGAGTTCCTTGGCGATCTTCGAGATCGAGATCACCCGGCGTTTGTCGTGGCGAATGCCGATCTGCAGGTGCAGATCGATCGCGCTGGCCAGGGTGCGCTGGATTTCAGCGGGCCTGGCCTGGCTGTGCATGCCCATTTCGGTGATAACGCGCTCGACGGTGTCGCGCGGACTTTCGGCGTGGAAGGTCGATGCGCCGGAGTGGCCGGTGGTCATGGCCGAGAATAGGGCTTCAAGGGCGTCTCCGCTGCGGGCTTCACCCACGATCAGGTAATCCGGCGAGAGCCGCATGGCGACTTTGACACCATCCGCCAGGGTTACCGCAGCGACATCCGTGCCGATCGCCTTGGGACGGGCTTCGAAGGACTGCACCGTCTGGCGGTCGATGAAGATCTCTTCAGGATCTTCGATCTTGACGATGCGCCAGGCCGAGGGCAGATAGGTCGAGAGCGCCGAAAGCATGGTGGTTTTGCCGGTGCGCGTTCCCCCGCAGATCAGGATGCGGGTTCCGGCTTGCATGGCCTGTCCCAGGTCTGCCATCATTTCGGCAGAGGCCGCGTCGCGTTCGATCAACCATTCCGGCAGGACCGGTTTCTGCTCGAACAGGCGCAGGTTGATGGCCGGGTTCTTGCCGGGTGGCGCGATGGCTGGGTGCAAGGCCGTGATGCGCCCGCCGCCGGGGTTATCCGGGCTGGGCGGCAGTTTGGCGTACACGACCGGGTTGGCTTCGTTGAGCGAGCGGTTCTGCGGGCCGATGATGCGGTCCAGCACGCGCCAGATCTCGCCAGGTTCAGGCCGCAGATCGACTGTCTCGAAACGCACCGCGCCTTTGCGCATGATCTGCACCAGGCCGCTCGAATAGACCGCGATTTCGGAGATGTCCGTTCGAACTGGCGGCAGGAGCAGGTCGAGAAAGCCGAAACCCAGCAGACGGCGGGTCAGTTCCTGGGCCAGGGCTTCTTCGTACTGCGCGCCGGGCCGCTGATTGCGGCGGCGGTATCCAGCCGAGACCAGGATCGTGACGCGCTCCTGGATCTCAGCGCGCTCGGCCTGGGTTGGGGCAGAGAGTTTCTTTGCTGGAAATTCGGCATTGACCTGGTCGATGACCTCGTTCATCACCGCTTCACGCTCGGCGCTCGGATCGCCGGTTGTTGACCCGCTGATTTGGTTATAGAGAGATAGGATGTCCATCAGTCACCTCAACCAAGCCGGAATTTCGGCATGCGGAAAACCGATTTGCTGCCGTTGTTGTTTTCCTGGGCCTGGGAGAGCGTGTTTTCCATGCCCGGGAAAAGGTTTGAGATGATCTGGCGCACACCGCGAGTCAGCTTTTCAGAGCGTGTCACGGCCGGGACGCGCTGGTTCTGGGCGGCCAGGATGTTGGGGTCGTGTTCGATGACGGCCGCGATCGGCGGCGACCAGTCCAGGGCGCTTGCCAGTTCTTCCAGGAATTGGCGCGGTGTAAACGCGCTGGCTTCGGATACCTGGTTCA
>PHBZ01000016.1 GCA_002840755.1 Chloroflexi bacterium HGW-Chloroflexi-10
GATTTTGTCCTCCTTCGCCATGTTATCTTGAGGAACGAAGGACGTGGTCCTGAGGAACGAAGGACGTGGTCCTGAGGAACGAAGGACGTCAATCCTTAATTCGTTAGCCCGCTAATAGCGTGATGAGATGGTCAAAACAGATCAGAGGTGAATGATGTCAATTCTGAAAGGAAAAGTAGCTATTGTCACTGGAGCAAGTCGCAACGCGGGGCGGGGTATCGCCCGCGTACTGGGTGAAGCGGGAGCCACAGTCTATGTGACCGGGCGCAGTGTTCGGAATAGCAAGCCAACGACCGCTTATGCGTTCGGCAACATAGACGAGACGGCCGAGATTGTCACTGCACAGGGGGGCGTAGGCATTCCTGTGGCGTGTGATCACAGCATAGATGCAGAGGTTGCAGGGCTGTTTGATCGCGTCAAGCAGGAGCAAGGCCGACTGGACTTGTTGGTCAACAATGTATGGGGCGGCTACGAGAATATGGAAAACTTTGATGCTCCATTCTGGGAACAGTCGTTTTGGCGCTGGGATAAGATGTTCACGGCTGGAGTCCGGGCCCATTTCACCGCCAGCTGCTTCGCGGTGCCACTTATGATACCCCAACGGCAGGGACTAATCATCAATACGTCTTTTTGGGATCAGGACAAGTACTTCAAACCTCTACCATATCACTTGGCTAAGACAACGATCAATCGCATGGCATATGGTATCGCACTCGAATTGCGAGAACATAACATCGCCGCAGTGGCACTCTCTCCTGGATGGCTGCGTACCGAACATATCCTGCGAGAGTATCAAACCGACGATTTGAATGCTCATATGATTGATGCGCTGGCTACGACGGAGTCAACGCAGTATATTGGACGAGCAGTAGTTGCCCTTATGACCGATCCCAACATAATGCAGAAATCGGGGCGTGTGCTGACCGTGGGCGATTTGGCGCGAGAGTACGACTTCACCGACATTGATGGCAGACAAGTTTCACCATTCAGGATATCGGAAGAGCATTTCGCGGACTAGCAATGCACGGCGCGCCAAAGACATCGGGGGCAGGTGATGGAGTTAAGAGTTCTGAGCGAGCGCGGGCTAAGCTGCGCATCCAGCCGACAGGTTTCGTTCGGCTCGCCCGCGGCTGATGTGCGCTGTTAGCCCGCAGCCGTGAGGAAAGATTCTATGAAAACAAAGAGCGTAATTCTTGTGATCATTGGCATCCTTCTTACTTCTTGCGCGCAAGAAGTTGAAGTTCCCACTTCTGTTCCCATCAAAGTGCAATCTACCGAAGCGCCGATGACACCTACCCCTGTATTTAAGCTGGATGAGTTTGCACGAAAATCTGTTGTTGTTTTGTTGTTTGTCTGTGTGTCAGTCAACCTGTACCTCCTGGTGCGGCTTCTGTTTCGTAAAGATGGTGCTGTTAGTTCAGGTCTGTACTTCCTTGATAAAGAAATTCACCGTTTCGCGAATCCTTATGACCCCAAGATTTTCTTAGCCGCCTCGATAATTGTTGCCCTGTTAACGATAGCTTTTTTGTCTCAAAGAGAGACAAAGAAGCTATTCATGCCAGCTACTTCGAGTGAGTCAAATGGTGCTGTTGAACCTTTGTGAAAGAAACTGGCTAACAATGTGTGTAGTTAACCTTTTTCTCGATATTGAGTTTTGAGCCGAGTTCGCGCGCTGCCCGCCGGCAGGCAACATAACTTGTTGGTTCTCTCAACTAACTTAATATACTCATATCCAAAAATCTTCCCAATAATATGACTTTCGACCGATACCCGTCCCCTGGCACTCTCGCGTTGTTTTTTTCTTCACCGTACGGGTATTTTCGTAAAATCCTCGCGGAAGCTTTTATTGCCGCATTCGAATCCATGCTATACTGAGTACATCAATCAATTTGCATCTAGGTGGATATCTCCGCAAATTGGGAGTATATTTTTTCAGGTTAATACGCAGGCACAATGGCAACATATCATCAGTCTGTATAATTAATAGTTAGGCGCTTCGTTTCAAGCATGGAAAAATCCAATTCACAACGTTTAGGAGAATCATCACTATGCAGATTAACTACGCGGGAAAAGTTTCAAAAGATGAGTTTTTGAAGGCACTATTTCTACAAAATAAGCAGTATCGTGTTTATAAATGGGTGTTGGGCATTGTTTTAGCCTTTTTTGCTCTCTCAATATTGTATATGACGATTCAAGGCGCGCCCGAATTGGATACAATCCTTCAATATGCTTTTCCAGGCGGATTAATTCCTTTAGTTGCAATGACGTTTCCGTGGTGGTCTCCTTATTTGCAATTATCAGCGTATGACCAGCCAGGAAATATCTATCTTAGTAACGTTTTTGGGCTAATTGACGAAAATAGGATTACGATTAATGGCGGACAGCATTTGTCAGGTACGAAATTTCAAACGATGTGCTCTTACTTTATCAAGGGAAAAACAACTTCAACATCTTTACAAAAAACATGTTCAGCAATCAAAGTGATTGGGAAAAATTTGTTTCTTTCATAAAAACAAAGGTGTCTGTAAATCAAAAACGCGCCTAACAACACGAGGTGTGTCCTAAAAAATCATCGTCTACTAATTGGTCGCGTCGCGCGTCCAGTCCTGGTAAGGGTCAGGCCGCCACGCGAGGCGAGCAGGCAACCGATGTGTCAGAGTGACTATTTTGAAGCGTTGTAACTCTCTGGGAAACGAAGGACATAGTCCTGAGAAACGAAGGACATAGTCCTGAGAAACGAAGGACATAGTCCTGAGAAACGAAGGATTAATATGGCGGAGGAGGCCAAAATAGAAGCCGGGTTCAACACACCTCTGCATCAACCCTTTATTCGTTGCCCACGCTTTCAGGGACTGCCCCAAAAGCTTCGCACAACATATTACCAGATGATGTGAAAAATGACAAAATAACCAACACGCGCGCAATATATCAAAAGGCGAAAATCCTTCCGCAAACTCAAGTTGAATTTCCTTAGTTCTCATGTCCGCTGGCGTAAACTAGGTGTAGGCTGTGGTAAAGCATGTTTTTGAAAACGTAAATAAATATGCCAGTGATAACCAAAAAATGGTGGCATTTCTAAGCAAATATCTCAAATAGAAAAAGGCTTCACCCACTCGCGATAAAGAATCGACAGGTTCAATCACAGCAGCACATAATACGCCAACCGGATATTTGATAAACTCCATCACCCAACAAAGAGTATTGGACAGCCGGGTTGATCTTACAAAATAATTGCCTCTTCATGGAGATTCCTTTACAATCTGGTTATTGAAAAAACAGTACCTGATTAAACAGGAATAATTAAATGTCATGTGCTTGAATTGGTTGGATAAGCGGCATAATGGTAGCGTATCAGGAATCGTTGGGCGGCAATACGAAACACTAAGAAATTCAAATTGCATCAGGCATGGAAATCGAAGGGTAATTAAGATTGACCAATCAAACCGTTGAATACGAACTCATAAAAAAATATCTCACCCCGGAATGGTCTACCGAGCGGGTTCAGATAAGAGATAGTAAGATACAGGATGTTCCCCTTCTTACTGAGATCTTCAACTCATGCAACTATGTTGAACACTGGGATCCTACATTTTATATCGTTGAGGAGTCCGAGCTTAAGCAGTTGGTAAAAAGAAGCTTATCGAAAACGGTTAATAATCGAGGCTTCCGTCTGCAATGTTTGGAAGTTAAGGATAGCGGAAAGATTATCGGTTATTTTCATTTACAGCATTATTCCCCGCGCCTCCCTCAACCAGCTACAGCTTTTATCTCGATGTTTGTAATCCACCCGGAATTTCAAGGGAAGCGTTATGCTCAAGAAATTGTGGCAGGGTTAGCCAGGCAATTGGCAGAACTCGGTTATATTGCGATATGGCTGGAAGTTTATCTGAAAAATTGGCCAGCCATCCGCTTCTGGGTACAGCAGGGTTTCAATAAAATCATAGAATATGATGGAGCAGATAAATTTTCTGAGACAGCCCGGGCAGCGCTGATATTGGAAAAGCGATTAAAGTAAAATAGCCGCATAAAGATTCAAAAATTTAGCCATCGTGGATGGATGATTCACAACAAAAAGAGGTCTGAGAGTATGAATAAGAGAGACATAGACACATTGATCCGCTTCAACTTCTGGGCAAACGGACGTATTCTCGCCGCTTGTGAATATATTTCACCGGACGAATTTATCCGCGAAATTTCACCAGACCCCGGCTGGGGAACGTTGCGCGGCATTCTGGTACACACCCTGGATGCGGAGTACGGCTGGCGCTCCGTCTTACAGTCGCAAGCTGCGGACGACATCTTGAAAGCGGCTGATTTCGCGGATGTGTCGCTATTGAAAGCCCGTTGGGATATCGAACAAGCTGCCTGGATTGATTATGCAGCCGGGCTGAGCGAAGACAGTCTGAATCAGGGCTATGGCAATCATCCTCAAAAGGGGCCAAAAGTATGGCAGACAATCTTTCACGTTGTTACCCATGGTATTCAGCATCGTAGTGAAGCCGCCGCCATATTAACCGGATACGGCCGCTCGCCCGGCGAGCTTGATTTTGATGTTTTCTTGCAGGAGCATCCCGAGCACATGCTTGACTGATTAAAAACCAAAACCTCGGCCAATTTTGCATCCTCCAGTTTCTTTTTTTGGCTTGACTAAATAGAACAAATATTCTACAATAAACCTGTTGCAAACAATCACTCGCTTGGAGAGTGACGAAAGAACAAATAACCATCGCACTTTAACAACCCTATAATCATCACCTA
Organism: Chloroflexi bacterium HGW-Chloroflexi-10; assembly: GCA_002840755.1. Classification (GTDB taxonomy): domain Bacteria; phylum Chloroflexota; class Anaerolineae; order Anaerolineales; family Anaerolineaceae; genus UBA6170. The sequence goes on from PHBZ01000016.1 coordinate 4,759, forward strand.
CCCTTTGCCTGATTCAGAATTCCTGCTTCAGCATGCAAATCTTATTCGATCCTCATTACATCCAAAACAAATATTTCAAAAAACCAGCATATCCACGGCTTCCGCCAAAACCACCCCCACCCATACCGCTTTTTTTTAGAAAATACATTCGTTCCGGTTGGAATTTTTTTTACTACGAAAACGCAAAGCGTTCCGACGCAAAGCGCTCCGAGCGTAGCGACATTGTCCTGAACGTCTTTTAGTGAGGGCGTAGTCCCGATGCAAAGCGAGGGTAAGGAGACGAATGCGCAATGCGCTCCGGCACAAAGCGAGGGGCGTTGTCCCGAGCCCCGTACGGGCGCTGGCGAGAGCAATCCAGCCCGCACGTTAATACCCTTGAAGCCTCGCCCTTCCCTATGAACGCGGTACTCATTACTATTTTCATCACTTCCTTAATTTCTAATTCCATTTTCCCCTCATCCCTCATCACTGCTCTTGCCTGATTCCAAATTCCAAATTCCAAATTCCAAATTCCTGATTCCAAATTCCTGATTCCATCTCTCCCTCTCCCCCAATCTCTGATCATTTTTGTTAACAATTGATTAAGGTTTGCATTTTTGGCGTTCAAAGTGTTGCAATCATCCGATGATTTCGCTATACTATTCGCTTAACACCTGTCTTTGGTAGCCGGGAAAGGGCCTGTAAGATGGGTTTGTACTCTTCTCTGTCCAAATAAACCCTCTATTTTTTTCCGCTTTTGTAACAGCTCAGCAAGAAATTCTGGGCCTTAACGGAAGGATTTTTTCCTTTTGTGCGAGGAGTGGTTTCAACTACACCCATCCCGCAGAATTTATGCACCATCCTATACGTTTACTTTTTTCTTTAGTTTTTATCGGAGAATCCTTATGCAGCCTTTATCCATCCGCACCGATTTTTTACCTGACGGCCCTTATGGCGAGGAACATGATGCCTGTGCCATTTATTTAACGGTACGTAAACATGGGCAGAGTACCTTCGGAACATTAAAGCGTTCTCTGGGTGCGCTCACCTCTATGGGGCATCGCACCGGGTTCGTCAACGGTGAGGGTGATGGTGCCGGGGTGCAGACGGATATTCCGCGTCGTTTATGGACGCGTAAGCTTAGCCTGGCCAGTTTGCGCGCCAACCTGGCTGCTTTACCCGGCTTTTGGGTCGGGCATCTCTTCATCCCGGCCGAGCAGGATACACCCGCCTTGCACGACTTACTCTTTGCGGCCTTTGAAAAAGCCGGCTTGAACCTGATCTACCAGCAGCCCGGAAAGGTGCGCAAGGAAGTGTTGGGTGGTAATGCTCGGATGAATCCGCCCAATTTCTGGCAGATTGCCGGGTATAGTGAATCCGCCGATCTGGATAAACGCCTGTTGGCCATCCAAACCAGCCTGGAGATCGAACAGCCGTTGCATTTTAGTTCACTCAGCCGCTATGTGGTCGTTTACAAGGTGCGTGGTTCCGTGGAAACCCTCACGCGGTATTATGCCGACCTGCAGGACCGTAATTTTGATACTTCGGTGGTGCTCTGTCATGCGCGTTATTCAACCAATACCGTCTCTAATTTTGAGCGTGCCCAGCCTTTTTCGGTGCTCGGGCATAATGGAGAGATCAATACCATCGTCCGTTTTCGTCTGGAAGCCGAACAGATTGGCGCAATTCTGACGCCCAATGGGTCCGACTCGCAGGATGTCGATCGCGCCGTCCATACCATGCTCGTCGATTATGATCTGGATTTGATCGAAGCCATGGAAACGGTCTTTCCGCCGGTGCCTTATGAACTGGAGCAGCTTCCCGCTGAGCAGCGCGCGGTGTATACCCGCCTGCGTCAGTCTTTTGGCCCGTATGCTCAGGGTCCGGCGGCTATTTTAGGACGTTATGCCGACACCATCATCGCCAGTGTAGACGCGGTAGGCCTGCGCCCGCTCTGGTATATGGAAACCGAGAAAGAATATGTCTTCAGTTCGGAGCGCGGTGCAGTGCCGTTGGAAGTGATGGTGGATGAACCGCGTCCCTTAGGTCCTGGGGAAAAAATGGCTATCCGTTTTCAGTATGGCGCCAATGCCGAGATTCTGGATCATTCCGCCATTCGCCGGCATGTCATGAACCGCGCTTTCCAGCGGGAAGCGCCGCAGTTAGCCCGCCAGTATTGGATCGCCATGGAACGTGAGATTGCCCTTTCACAGACAACACATGTAGGTCGCCAACGGGTCAGCGAGATTCCCGTGCGTGTTATCCCGGAACCGAAAGTGGTCGAAGCGCCCAAACCCCAGCCGGATCCATTAGTCATCCCCTGGGCGCAGGAAGCAGCCGAGCTATTGCCGCCCTATCTCTTGGCGGCCAATGGTTGGAATCAGGACAACATCAAGGAAATAGGCGAACAGGTGGAAGGCAAGGACACCGGCTCGTTGGGATACGACGGTCCCCTGGCGGTGCTCTCCAAAAAACGGGTGAATATTGCCGATTTTTTCAAAGAAACGGTAGCAGTTGTTACCAATCCGGCCATAGACCGTGGGCGCGAGGTGGAAGTTTTTTCAACCAGCAGCCTGCTGGGTGCCACCACCTCCATTGGTCAGGCGCCCAACCCCAACGATCGCATCGTGACGCTCAAACTGCCGGTTTTGTTGGGTGGTCACCCTGTACTGGGCGACCCGGTAGTATTGCAAACCCTCTCCGAAGAGTTTGGTACTTATACCATGGAAACAGTATTGGAGATTTTTAACGGCTGCACCACCTGGCTGGTAATGGGCGTCCTGCCTGGCGAAACCGTACGTCTGGCCTTGGATCGTCTCGCCGGCCAGGCCGTGGAGATGGCCGAAACTGGTTCCCAATGCCTGATGCTGGATGATTTTGAGGTTCAAACTGGCAGCAGCGGCTGGCTGGACCCGATGCTGGCCTTAAGCGCGGTGGACGAGGCTCTGCGCCGGCGTGCCAAGGAACGCCGCTCTAACTTGCGCCGTCGTGTGGGCGTTGTCGTGCGTTCGGCGGCCATCCGCAACTTGCATGATATTGTACTGCTTTCCGGGTTTGGTGCCGATGCGGTTAACCCCTATGCCATGTTTGCGGTGGCTGTGCAGCAGTTTGAAAAAAAGGCTGATAAAACCCCGTTGGACACCCAGAAGGGGCTGCTCTATAGTCTCAAAGCCGGTCTGGAAAAAGTGATTTCTACCATGGGCTGCCATGAGTTGCGTGGGTATGGCCGCGTATGCAGTTCTATTGGCCTGGCGCCATCGGTGGCTCAGGTGTTAATGACCCCAAATTATTTCGGCAGCGAAAGTGCCGGGCTGAACTGGCAACGCATGGACCAACAGGCCGAACAGCGCCGTAAAGAGCTGATCGAGCGCGCACCTGGTAATGCGTTGGAACGGGTGGATCACTTCTTTCCGAAATTATGGAAAAAAGTGGGTTTGTTTACCAATTCACAGGCCAGTTATCGTGATGTGCAGGATACTTTCCAGCAGTTAAAAGCAGAGATCCCCGTTGCGCTGCGCCATGTGGTTGGATTTAAGAATGTACACGGCACCGGAATCCCCAGCCAGGTGGATCTGTCGGTGCGTGACTATGCCTTACCCTTTATCATCAGCGCCATGTCCTTTGGCTCCCAGGGGGAGCCCTCCTTCCGCGCTTACGCGGATGCCGCCGCCCAATTGGATATCGTTTGTATCAATGGCGAGGGTGGCGAGCTGCCGGATATGATGAATCAAACCACCAAAAACCGTGGCCAACAGGTAGCCTCGGGGCGTTTTGGGGTCAATTCCCAGTTTCTCAATTCGGCAGCCGTGATCGAGATCAAGATTGGACAGGGCGCCAAACCCGGAGAGGGCGGTATGCTCCCCGGTTACAAGGTGTCGGCCAAGGTAGCCGAAGCCCGCCATACGACACCCGGTGTTTCTTTGCTCTCTCCCTCCAATAATCATGACCTCTACTCGATTGAGGATCTGGCGCAATTAATTGAAGAATTGAAAGTGGTCAATCCACTTGCAAAAGTCTCGGTCAAATGCCCGGTGGTACCCGGGATTGGTGTTATCGCTGTTGGTATTGCCAAAGCTGGCGCGGATATCATCAACCTCAGTGGTTATGATGGCGGCACCGGTGCTGCGCGCAAACACGCATTGCAATACGTCGGCCTGCCGGCTGAGGTGGGCGTTATCCAGGCCCATCGTGCCCTCGTCGAATCTGGCTTGCGTCATAAGGTGGAGATTTGGTGTGATGGCGGCATGAAAATGGGCGAGGATGTCGTCAAGATGGTCTTGCTGGGAGCCAACCGGGTTGGTTTTGGCACCCTGGCGATGGTCTCCATGGGCTGTACTATTTGCCGCAAATGTGAAGAGGGCAACTGTCTCGTGGGTATCACCACCCAGCTTACCTCGGTTGAAGAAGCCAAAGAAAAAGGTGTCAAGGTTTTCACCCCCCTGGTCTATCAGGAGGCCGTGGAACGCCTGGTGCGTCTCTTTCGCGGTATGGCCGAGGAACTTCGTCAGATTACCGCCCAACTGGGTGCCGAACGCCTGCAAGATTTGGTCGGACGCGGCGATTTGTTGGAACAGGTGATGTTTAAGGAAGAGGTGGATCTCACAGCCATGTTTGAGTCTGTCCCGCTGCGCTCCAAACCGGAACTGGAACCGGGGGTTGGGCGATTGCTGGTGCGCCCGCGTAACAATCTCACCCGTTTGCTGAGTGAATTGATTACTGAAACGGTGCTGGTGGATGATGAGAGAGAAATTACCTACCAGGATACCGTCATGGCGATCGACCGTGCCTTGGGGTCCCATATTGTCGGCGCTCTCTCACGCCATCCCGAAGTGCAGCAGCGCGTCGATCGCTTGCATCTGCGTTTTGGTCCATCCTCCGTCGCCGGTAATGGCTTTTCCGCTTGGCTGGCCGACCCGCTGGATATCATCATCGAGGGCGGCGCCCAGGATGGTACCGCCAAAGGTGCTTCCGGTGGGCGTGTCGCTGTGATGAAAGGTGTTAACCATGAAGGTGTGCGCATCGATGGTTCGGTCGGCAAAAGTTTTGCTTATGGCGCCCAGAAAGGCACTTTGATCGTCCAGGGTAACGCCGACTCGCGTGCCTGTATCCGCCTTTCTGGAGCGGACGTGGTCCTGGGCGGCGAGATTTTGCAGCCGGTGACCGAAGAGACCCTGCGCAGTGTGACCTCTGCCAACCTCAAAGGTTTCGCCTGTGAATATATGACCGCCGGGCGCGTGCTGATCATGGGTGATCCGGGTCCGTATGCTTTTTCAGGGATGACTGGTGGGGTGGTCTACCAGAAACTGACCCCCGAGTTGGGATTCGATTGTGACGCCTTGTTTAAACGTATCGCCTTAGGTGCGCAGGTGCAGGCAAAGAATGTCAACAAAGAGGACGTGGCCTCCATTCACGAACTGCTTGGGTTCTACATTGAGGCGCTGGAACAGACTTACCAGTATGAAACCGCCGAACAAATACGTCTGCTGGCCGACCCGCGTCTGATCAAAGAGCGCTTCGTAAAAGTAGTTGCCTTGCCGCCCGGAGCCATCACCTCAACAGTGCCGGTTTTTGAAGATATGGGTGAATAAATTACAAATTTGCGGCTATAATTGAACCCATGCGTCTGAAAAAAGCGATTCGCATTACCCAACTCATTCTCGCTCTGCTGGGGACCGCACTGATCTTGGCCAGTGTCTTTGCTTTTCAACTGGGGTTGGATAATGACCCGGGTTGGGGGCGTGGGCGCTTGGTGATGCTGGTGTTGGGTATTCTCAGTTTACTGGGGATCGTAATTTTAGCCATATATAATCCATTATGCGGGCTTTGGCTTGGGGTGAAGACCCGTCTGTCTGCATTGTGGGTTGGGTTTACAAACTTATCCGCTGTACGGGCTGTTTGCCGTGCCTGGCAGGCTGTGCAGCGCAATTACTTGCGTATTCCCCTGGTAGCCTGGTTTCACCGCTCAGCTTTGCGCCGGGCTTACCTGGCTGCCGGGTTAGCCGCCGGGCTGTGCATCTTTTTTTATTTATTCTTCTTTACCAGTGGCACGTTCTCGCGTTGGTGGCCGGTCAGTTCTTATTTTGACGGCCAGGCGGATGCTTTCCTGGCTGGGCAGATTGCTTTGCTGGAAAAGCCGACAGCAGATTTGCTGGCGTTGGAGAACCCTTACCTGGTGGAGAATCGCGATGGCGTTCATTTCATGTGGGATGCCACACTCTTTGATGGCAAATATTATCTGTATTGGGGTGTGTTCCCTTCATTGGTTGCCACATTGGTGAAAGTTTTCTTTCCTGTGATTGTGGAAGATCAGTATCTGATATTCTTTTTTCTGAGTTTATTTGTCATTTTCTTTGCGTTATTGCTGGTATTACTGCGCGAGAAACTTTTTCCAAAGATTCCTGCCCGTTATGTAGCTGCTTTTACCCTCTTGGGTGGTTTTTCCTTGCCCCTTGTCTGGCTCGTAGCACACCCCAGAGTCTATGAGGCGGCGATTTCCGCTGCGCAATGTGGCTTGTTTATCGGCCTGTATGCCGTACTCCGCGCTTACTGGAGTGAAAAACGGGCTCCCGGTTGGCTGCTCCTTGCCGGATTTGCCTGGGGGGCTGCAGTGAACAGCCGCTTGAGTATTTTCTTTGCCATTGGCTGGCTTATTTTAGCAATAGCATGGTTGTTTAAGCGTAAGTTTTGTTGGAAGGGCCTTTTTCAGCGGAGCGTTTACATATTAATACCACTGTTATGTTGGGCCGGGCTTTTGTTTGCTTATAATTACCTGCGTTTTGGCAGTGTTTTTGAGACCGGGCACCGCTATCAGTTGACCGGTTATGCTCTGCCGGAAAATTATAGCGATGTAACTTCAGCCGGCTATTTCATTCCCAGTCTGTATAGTTATTTTTTGCGTCCTTACCAATTTAATCCGTCTGATTTTCCATTTTTTCATATTACCTTTATTACCCAGTATATGTGGCCCAATTGGATTCGGTTGCCGGATTTTTATTATTATCCGGAACGGGTGGTTGGTCTCTTTCCAGGTGTACCGGGTGTGTTGCTGGTCCTCGCTCCATTGTTTATCTGGTTACGCCGCGGCTGGTATTGGCTGAATGAATCTCACATTTCCAACGATAGGTCCGGCGAGAAGGAATCCACACCACTCTTGTGGATTTTCCTCGTAGCGGCCGGGTTATTGATAGCGCCTCTGCTGATTTTTATTTCAACATCCATGCGATATTTGGCGGATGTAGTCCCTATGCTGGCCTTGACAGCAGCCCTCGCCAGCGGCTGGGTTTGGCAGCGATTGGAAGGTCAGCCGGGAAAACGGTTTGGACTGGGTGTATTGATCTGGGTTTTGATTCTGCTTGGTTTCTTAATCAGCTTCCTTATTAATTTCTTTTACCCGGATCGCGAGTTTTTTGAAGTGAATCGCCCGCTGTTTCTCGCTGTGCGTGCTTTTTTCGGTGATTAGCAAATGGATCTGTAAGCTTATCACTTTATGGGAGGATATCATCATCGTTAAACGGGCAGGAAGTGAACCTGGTTTATCGTGAAATTGTTGACTTACAGTATAATAAATTGAAGTAAGTCTACATAACCCTTGCAACAAAGGGAAATCCCTGCATGCTTTCAATTTATCTTCTTGGTCAACCCCATCTGGAACAGGATGGCACATCATTACAGTTGAACGCACCACCAAAGACCGTACCCTTGTTGGCTTATATTTTACTGCATCGTGGACAGGCTTTGGAACGTCAGCAGGTGGCCATGCAGATTTGGCCGGATGAAAGCGAACAGGCTGCGCGTACCAATTTGCGTCGGCATTTGCACTGGTTGGGGAAAAACCTGCCGGAAACGGATCCACTGCAGCCCTGGCTGCTAACCACCAATGGCACCCTGCGTTGGAACCCGCAAAGCACCTACTGGCTGGATGTAGAAGAATTTGAAAAATGTCTCGGCAGCCCGCAGTGTTTTGAGCAGGCTGTGGCTTTGTACCGTGGCGATTTAATGGAAACCAATTATGATGATTGGGTCCTTTTCGAACGCGAGCGCGTCCGGGAGCAATATTTCCAGGCCTTACACAAACTGATCGTACAGGAACGCACCCAATGCCGCTATGGCGAAGCCATCCACTATGCCCAAATTCTGCTGAATCACGACCCGTTTCGTGAGGATACTATCCGTCAGTTGATGGCGATCCGTTATGAGGCTGGAGATCGCGCGGGTGCGCTGGCAGAATTTGATCGGTTCGCCGGTCAGTTGAAGAAAGAAATGGGCGTGAGCCCCATGCCGGAGACCCTGGGATTGCACGAGACCATTCTGCGCTACGGGCAGATTCCGGGTGCGCGTTATTCATCTGCCGTAGCAGATGAAGCCAGTAACCCAAAGAAGAAGCAATTGATGCTGCCAATGGTCGGCAGGCAGGCTGAAATGGAACGCATGAAAACACGTTGGAGCCGGGCGGCCCGCGGGTACGGTGGCCTGATGCTATTAAGTGGAGAAGCCGGAATTGGCAAAACGCGTATAACCCAGGAGCTGGCGCTGCTGGCGGAAAGCCAGGGAGCGCGTATCTTGCGTGGGACGACTGCCAACCCCGAACTGCATCCTTACCAGGCAGTGACGGAAGCGTTTCAGGGGGCGCTGGCATTGCTGGCCAGCCTGGAAGGTGAACAGACACGCTTGTCTGCATTGGCAGTGATCTTGCCGGAATTAAAAAAACGGCGTAATCTGGTAGTGGTACCTGTTCTTGCGCCTGAACAGGAAAAGATACGTCTGTATGACGCGGCAGTTGGCTGCCTGGAGAAGCTGGCAGCACCACGCCCGGTATTGTTGATTCTGGAAGACCTGCACTGGGCGGGTGAATCTACCCTGGCAATGCTGGAGTTTATCACCCACAACCTGGAGAACAAAGCGGTGTTGGTGGTGGGTACGTACCGGGAAGAAGAAGTACACCGTGGGCATCCTTTACGCAAAATGCGCCGTAATTTAGAAGCGGCGAATCTGGTAGATCATCTTGCGTTGAGCCGTTTGAGTATTCAAGCGGTTGAAAAATTGATCCAACACATAGAGCGCGGGGATGGCATGGAAAACCCGGCAGACCGCTTGTATACTGCCAGTGAAGGGCATCCACTGTTCCTCAGTTTGCTGGTGAACCAATGGCAGGAAACCGGTGAACTGCCTGGGGAAAAAGTTCTACACAATATTCAGGCCGTGATCGAACAGCGTATCTCTGTTTTATCACCGCAGGGACGTAGTTACGCCGAGGTAGCTTCGGTATTGGGTCAGGTGTTTGATCCGGAGGTGACGCGCGAAGTGGGCGGCTGGGGTGAAGCGCAGGCATTGGATGCGCTGGGAGAGCTGCTGGACCGGCATCTGGCACGTGATGTGGAGAAACATACAGAGTACCAGTTTGCCCACCATCTCATCCAATCGGTCTTATATAACACCATTACGCCGGTCAAACGCAAAAATCGTCACCGCCGCGCAGCGGAGATACTGGAAGAACTTTATCCGCAGCAATTGGATGAAATGGCGGCGGCTTTGGCCAATCATTTTGATCTGGGCGGCAGCGCCACGCGTGCCATTCCATATTACTTGTCTACAGCAAAAGAATCTCTCAAAGTATACGCAGATAGCGAAGCATTGGCAGTACTGGATCGGGCACTGGTATTGGCAAATACGCCTGGCGAAAATACAATTCCCTTATTTATGCGTTTGGAGTTACTGCTGCAGCGTGAGGAGATTTTTGATAGGCTAGGCCGGCGGGCGGAACAGTTGGCCGATTTACAGTCATTGGAAATTTTATTAGCGAATCAACGCTCCTCGGATTTTTATTTTGTATATTTGCAGCGTATGATCAAATATTGGCATGCGATTAATGATCGCCAGGAAGAATGGAAAGCCATAGAGATTTTACGAGGCCAGTCAGACGGCAACCAGCAGCTTAAGGGAGCAAGCTTGTTTGCTATGGGGTCATATCATGAAATGACATCAGAATATCAAAAGGCAATCCGGCAATATCTGGAAGCGATGCAGGTTTTTCAGCAATTAAATGATCTGGCCGGCCAACAGCGATGCGCAATCCGAATTGCAGCTACATATATTTATTTACGCGATGTAAATCAGATTGATTATTGGGTTGCAAAAGCCCTGAAAATAAAACCGGATCAAATCAATTTTGTTCAAACGGTTGATCTGCTTTATATTGCCGCTGTGAATGCCCGCAATCGTAAAGAAATTCAATTAGGACTGCAATATGCTCAGCAGATGGTGGATATTTCCGAAAAAGCGCATGCGATTAACAGTCGGGGCAATGGGCATCGCTTATTGGGGCAGATTTACAGCGGAATTTTTGAGATTGAAAAAGCCTTTTATCATTTTGATGCAGCGTTACATGCTTTTCATTTAAACCAGAATTTCAATATTTATGCGGCAACCCTCGGTGGTATCGCTGCTCTGGAATTGGATCTGGGCAGGTACCAGGATGCCTGGGATCACTATTTCGCTGCTTTAAAAATCGCTGAACGAATTAATTCTCTGGATTTAGAAAGCCGCGAATGTATCAATCTGTCTTACACAGCTGCTTTTATGGAAAAATATACGGTTGAAAAGGAATACGCCCGGCGTGCTGTGACACTTGCTAGAAAACTTAATAACAGTCTGCTGGAGGCTTTTGCACTAAACAATCTGGGAGAAGCGGAACGTGAGTTGGGAGAGTTGGATGCTTCTCTGGAACATTTAAATGCTTCCTGGGTATCATATCAATATGCTCACCGAACTGTGGATGGGGCAGGTACATTGGTAGACCTGGCATTGACTCATCTGCTGCTGGGTGATTACGATGCTGCACGGCAAGATGCCCGCGCTTTGGAAGAAATATTTGTAGAATTGGAAGGGAAAACCAGTGACGAGCAACGTACTTTGTGGGCTGCCGCCAGGGTCTGGAATGCAGCCGGTGATCTTGCTCATGCCAAAGAAATTATCGAAAAAGCTCATGCGATTGTGAACCGTAAATTAGAACTGATTCCCGATCAGGAAACCAGGTTGGCTTTCTGCAATATTATCTACAATCGCCAGATTATTCAGTATCACCAAACCGGTAGTTTTATGTAGCAATTATTGATTTATTCCAACTGTGTGGGGGAAAATACACAGCCAATTTGATCTGAGATTCGTTTTGGACGCTTTTTGGACGCCCCGTCCGTACAATCTAACCAATGAAACATATACAAGAAGCTCAATTCTTATTCATAGTGCGCATCTGGACCGAGGCCGGTCAGACGCAGAATACATGGCGTGGTTCGGTGGAGAATATTCCTTCAGGGCAGCGGTTGTACTTCACTTCATTAAATGATTTGAATGATTTTATCAAATTCAGCATGTCTGGTACAGGCAGAGAGCTAAATCCGGGCGATTTGTAGGTGAGTACTCCTGGTGATCTTGCAATAAACGTTGTGTTTTATTCGTTTGTTTCCGGGTTTTTTAACCCGGATTAATAATTTTTTTCAAGGAGAAAACAATGAAAAAAAGTTACCAAATATTGACAATGATCGTTTTGATCGCGCTGGTGATGTTCAATGGAAGTGTTTTTGCTCAGGAGGGTGATAACCCGGAAGAGCCCAAGGCGGTTCTGGGAAGCGGCTTTACCTATCAGGGTTATCTGACGGATAGCAGCGGCAGCCCTGTAGATGACAGTTGCAACATGATTTTTGCATTGTGGGATGCCGCCAGTGATGGTACACAACTGGGTTCGAATGAAACCAAAACAGGTGTTCAGGTTGCAAACGGAAAATTTACCGTAACTTTAAACAATACTGCTTTGTTTGGTCCCAACGCTTTTGATGGTAATGAACGCTTTTTGAGTGTTTCGATCAGCTGCCAGGGGGGAGCTGGTGCACAGTTCCCGCGTCAAAAATTAAATTCTACTCCGTATGCCCTGTATGCGCTGAACGTGGCTGATCATAATCATATTGCGGATACTTGGGTACAGTCTGCTGGCAGTCAACCACTATTAACCATGGAAAAGACGGGAACTTCCACTGGTTACGTCATGGTGATCGACAGTAGTTTATCGGGTTTGGGCTTGGATGTAACTGGCAATATTCATTCTTCTGAAGATTCTAAGCAGTATCTTAGCCCGTTTACTGCCATGGAACGTAATCCAGCGGATGATCTTACCTTTAATCTGCGGTCACATGGTGGAGTGTCAATTGCCTCAACAGTGAATACGACTGGTGAGCGTTTGGTGGTAATTCCGGTTTCAACGTTTGGCTTATTATTGGGTTCCGCGGTGTATGTAAAAGGTTTGCAGGTGTGCTATGAGGCGGATACAACCGGTCCTCAGTTTATTGATGGGGTGGGTGTATATAAGGGCGACGATACTACCTATGCCACTTACTTAACTGATGGAACCAATCGTTCATCTACAACCCGCAGTTGTTTTACAGTCAATGCCACTACCCGGTTGCTGATAGATAATTCCAGCTATGTGCAGCTTCATTTGAACTGGGACAACACCCACACAGCATCCGATTCCATAACCATTTACTCCGTTATGCTGATTCTAAGTGAAGAACATTCCTGATTAAATAGGAGATCGATATGAAGCAAAAAAAGATCAAGCTTCTGGTAAGTGTTGTCATGCTTCTCGCTCTGCTTTTGACATCAGGTGGAGCCTTAGCCCAAAGTGGTGATCCGATCCTCTGGTGGACAGTGGATGGAGGCGGTGGGCGGAGCAGCGCGGATAGCTATGTGTTGTATGGTACCATCGGGCAGGCGGATGCTGCCAGGTTGAGCAGTGGTGGTTATGTGCTCGTTGGTGGTTTTTGGGGTGCTGCAGATGGGGGCGGAGTAGTGGCGACAGATCACCAGGTGTTTCTACCGCTTTTAGTGCGCTAAATTCCTAAGGCAATTGATTACAAAACATCCCGAACACAAAGGCTCGGGATGTTTTGTTTCAAAAAAGGAGAAGAAGTGTTCGGTATTAGGTCGATAGTTATCTTACGGCTTAGATTTGCTTTAAACGATTGTTTGCCATAACCCGTGCATAGGTGATGGCATTAAACAAACTTTCAGGGTTGGCTTTGCCTGTGCCAACAATATCAAAAGCGGTGCCGTGATCCACTGAGGTGCGGATGATGGGCAGTCCGAGGGTGATATTAACACCTCCCCAGAAATCTACGATTTTTGAGGCAATATGCCCCTGATCGTGATATTGAGCTACCACTGCATCGAACTCATGCGATTGTGCCATACGCACGAAAACAGTATCCGGTGGTACCGGTGCTTCATAGACACTGATGCCTTCTGCTCGGGCCAGGTCGATGGCTGGTTGAATTTGTTCCACATCTTCGCTGCCAAATAGCCCGTTTTCTCCACAGTGCGGGTTTAAACCGGCTATTGCGATTCGGGGTGTGGCAATATTCATTTGTTGTAAGGCTTCATGTGTTAAATGAATCACATCCAGGATGCGCGCTGTTTTGCAGCGATCAATGGCTGTCCGCAGAGAGCAATGGGTGCTGACATGGGTTACATGGAAATTTTTGGAAGCCAGCATCATCGATACTTTTTCGGTTCCGGTTCTTTTTGCCAGAATTTCCGTGTGTCCGTCAAAATGGAAACCGGCCAGGTTCATGGCCTCCTTCGAGAGCGGGGCGGTTACGATAGCATCCACCGCGCCGGCCATGGCCAAATCGATGGCATAAATTAGATATTCGTAGGCAGCTTTGCCGCCCAATTCCTGTATTTCGCCAAATTTCAAGTCGGTAATTTCAAAAAGATTCAAATCGATTACATTAATAATTCCGGGGGCGAATTGAGCTTCTGCTGGTTCCTGGATGACATGGAGCATTGCGGATTTACCAATGGTATCCAGCGCCCATTTCAATACCTGTGTACTTCCGATAACCAGTGGAAGCGAGTTGGTGTAAATATCATCGGATGTTAATACTTTAGCAATAATTTCCGGTCCGCAGCCAGCCGGATCACCCATTGTTATCGCAAGAATGGGAAGAGATTGTGCATCTTTCATAGGTTTGTCCTTGTGATTGAATCTGTGGAAAACTTTACCTGAAGATATCTTACCATTTAATTTGATAAAAATCAATCATTTATTTTCAAATTATCTCAAAATTGTTGACTTTGATGAAATTAAGTGATATTATATTTTCATATAATACCGAAATACTCAAGAAAAGTCCCAAAAAGTACCAGTTGCTGCTGCAACAACCCCCAAAATCATAAATTCATACAAGGTAGAACAACAACTGTAAATAAATGCAGGTTTCATCTGAAAGGAGGCGCTCAATCGATCGGGAAAGTTTTTAGTGATAGAAAGCGGTTAAACCAAATTTATTAATTACAGTATTAAGAGAGGAAAACCCTATGCGACGTCTCAACTTATTATTAACAGTGCTTTTGATCAGCGTATTTGTCCTGAGTGCTTGTGCAAGCCCGGCGGCTACACCGGCCGCTTCCAGTGATGCGCCAGTTGCTGAAGATTCCAATGCGCCCGCTGCAACTGAAGCGCAATCAGCAGATCCCGTTACCCAGCCTGAAGAAGAAAAGGTCCTGCGTTTCATCCATGGTTTATTTGATATGGATTGGTCACCTTTGCGTGGTGGTGGTTGGCCTGCGCGTTATGTATCCATGTTTTGGGCACCCCCAATGTGGGTGGACATGGAAGGAACCATTCATCCGGGTGTTTTCAACGAATGGTCATCCAATGCAGATTACACCGTGTGGACATTCAAGATTGACCCGAACGCCAAATTCTCGGATGGCTCAGCGATCACATCGGCCGATGTGAAAGGAACATGGGAAATGGCTTGTCTGCCTTCCACACAACACCAACGTGTTTCACTCTTTTTGGCCGGTGTGGAAGGTTTCGATGCAGCCAAAGTGGGTGATTCACTCGAACTCCCAGGTGTGGTTGCTGTAGATGCTTCTACCATAGAAGTTCGCCTGACCGCTCCGGATCCGGTTTTCTCCAGCCGTATTGCAACCAATTTATTGCCTCCAGTAAAAATTTCCCAGGCCCGTGGTGCAGATGGGAAAGAAGTTTCCGAATGGTGGCATGTTAAGAATAATCCCGCTTACTCCGGCCCCTATATGCCCGTCAGTATGGACCTGGACCGTGGCGAGCAGGAATATGTAAAAAACCCCAACTGGTGGGGTCCTGAACCAAAAATTGACCGCCTCACTTTTGTTACCGTCGAAGATATGCAGACTCAAACCCTCATGCTCCAACAGGGTGAAGCAGACGTGGCCGTATTCCTGGATTTACCAACAACACATGATGATCTCGGCCCCGAATTCGTAGGTACTAATCAGCCAGCCACCCCGGTTTTCCAGTATTTCTGGATTAATTCTTACGTAGCGCCCATGGACGATATTAATTGCCGTAAAGCTTTAATCATGTCGGTCAATCGCGAAGAAATGTTCAAAGTTTCCAAGCCATTCGGGCCTGGTTCCGCTGGTTCCACCTTGCTGGCTCCAATTGTTGGCGATGCCGGTGCAGCCGCTTTCCCGTATGACCCGGAAGCTGCCAAAGCTGCTTTTGCCGAGTGTTCTTATAGCGCTGCCATGCCGCGTATTATTCTTGCCGGTATCAGCAATCCATCCGCTCAGGCTGCCGGCGAATATATTGTTGAACAATGGCGCCAGGTCTTAGGCGTAACCGAAGTGGAATTGAACGCAAAATTTGATGAACTGGCAAAAACTGATCAGGGCAAGGTTCAAATCTTCCGTGATGATGCCGGTACCCGTTTCCCCGACGCTGTCAGTGTGCTGCAGGCCACCGTATACAGCAAATCTGGTAATGCCCAAACCAAAATGGGTAATTATCTGAATGCAGCCTTGGATGCCAAAATTGAAGAAGCAGCTACCAAGACCGCTGACGATCCGCTTCGTCTTGAATTAGCTATCGAAGCTGAAAAGATTGTTATGGAAGATTGGGTTTTCCTGCCCTGGTATAATGAAGGCCCATTGATGCGCGCCATGCCATATGTCACCGGTTATGCAAAGAACCTGGATTGGCAAGTTATGGAACCCTGGAATCTCGACATCGTGAAATAATTTTTTACTGAACAAGGGGATAGGTTGCCTATCCCCTTGTGATTTTATTTTACTGGCATAGGAAAAAATTATGTTAAGATACTTTGCCTTACGGCTGCTGCGCTGGATACCCGGTGTACTTTTACTCCTTTTGTTCGTCTACGCCATGATGTTCTATGGGGCGGGCGACCCGGTAAAGTTAATGTTCTTAAATGAAGCCGGTGATGTCGCCTGGGATACAGAACAAATTGAGGCCATCCGCAGTGATTTGGGTTTGGATCGGCCCTTCTTTGTTCAATTTGGTGAGTATGTCTGGAATCTAATGAATGGTGATCTGGGGCAATCCTTAACCCAAAACCGTTCGGTCAACAGTATGTTGGCCAGTACCGTTCCGATTACTGCTCAAATCGCATTGGCCGCTCTCGTTATTATTGCCGGTCTGGGGATCCCTTTGGGTGTGCTGGCAGCCTTAAACCAGAATGGTTGGATCGATAATATGATCCTGGGTGGTGCTTTGTTTGTCTGGTCTATTCCTACTTTTGTAGCTGCACCGCTATTAATGGTATTGCTCTGTCTCCAACTGGCCATTCTACCCGTACCCCGTGGATGGGATGGTGTCTTTACAATCAATGCAATTATTCCTTTATTTGTTGCTTCATTCCGCCCAATGGGAATTGTGATCCGCCAGACGCGCGCTTCTGTGATTGAAGTGCTGGCAGAAGATTATATCCGTACCGCCCGCTCAAAAGGCATTCCTGAGCATGTTACCATTCTTAAGCATGCTCTACGCCCGGTTATGACACCGGTCATCACGCAAATGGGTCTGGTGATGTCAAATCTTCTGGCGGGTTCATTATTTTTGGAAATTGTCTTTGGTATTCCCGGCATTGGTCGTTTGCTGAAAGTTAGTATCACCGATTCAGACTATTCCGTCATGATGGGTTGTGTATTGGTCATTTTGGCGATGGTTACATTAACCAACATGCTGGTTGATCTGGCTTACCCTATGTTAGACCCCCGACTGCGATCGGCCCAGCGAGGAGATGAATAATTATGACAACAGTGCAATTGAACCCCCCTCAAAAAAATATCAATATCAACGAACCCATGGAAGATAATAAACCGATCAGCATTTGGGAAGACTCCTGGAAGAGACTTCTAAAAAACAAATTTGCCTTAGTCAGTCTGATCCTGGTCGCTGTTATGCTCTTCTTCGCCCTTTTAGGGCCATATCTCACCCCCTATGATTATCTGGCTCAAAATGTGGAGTTGCGTAATGCACCGCCATCGGCCGAAAATTGGTTGGGGACCGATTATCTGGGTCGTGATGTGCTCAGTCGGGTGATCTTCGGTGCGCGCACGGCAACCCTGGTCAGCTTGCTGGTAGTCAGTTTAAGTTCCGCCATCGGTATGCTGGTGGGTAGTATTTCAGGATACCTTGGTGGGAAAATCGATTTCTTCTTGATGTGGTTTACCGACCTGGTGATGGCATTTCCATATTTAATCCTGGGTGTTGTTATCAGTGTCTCTTTGCGGCCGCCGTTGACATACTGGATGGAAAGTCGTTATCTGGAAACACTCAACCCCATTTTCCGGCAATCCAGTTTGATTGATGTTTTGATCGTTGTTGTGGTGATTACCAGCGTTTCCTGGCCGCCCTACGCACGTTTATTACGTTCGCAGGTAATGGCCATTCGCAATAGAAATTATGTGTTGGCCGCCCGTGCCCTGGGTTTGCCATCCCGGCAAATTGTTTTAAAGTACATCATCCCGAACGCGATCGGCCCGGTGATTGTTGCCATGAGCGCAGGAATGGGCTCTGCCATGTTGACCGAGTCTGCATTTAGCTTTCTGGGCATTGGTATTCGTCCGCCGGTGCCCAGTTGGGGCAACATGATCAATGACGGTTTGCTCGTCTGGAGAACCTCTCCTCATTTATTGGCTGCGCCTGCCGTGGTATTGGGTTTAATGACGATTGCTTTTTCTTTCCTGGGTGATGGTTTGAACGATGCATTAAACCCACGCCAGTGGAAAGGGTAAGACTGATGAGCGAATTATTATTGGATGTAAAAAACCTGAAAACCCGCTTTCGTTCCCGTGGCGGTCATGTATATGCGGTCAATGGCGTTTCTTTTTACTTGAATCGTGGCGAAACGATCGGCGTGGTAGGAGAAAGCGGTTGTGGTAAAACGGTCAGTATGCTCAGTTTGTTACGCTTGTTGCCGCCTTCTGCCCAGGTAGAATCCGGCACGGCGATGTTTGATGGCAAAGACCTCTTGAAAATGAATTTTCAGCAAATTCAGAAAGTTCGTGGCGGTAAAATAGGGTTGATCTTTCAGGACCCAATGACCTCTTTTAACCCGGTTTTATCCATTGGTGATCAGGTTGGTGAAGCTGTAATATATCACCGCAAAGCCACCAAACAGCAGGCCACTCAACGCGCGGTGGATTTGCTGCGTTTGGTGGGCATCCCCGATCCTGAACAGCGGGTCAAAGATTTTCCGCACCAGTTTTCCGGGGGAATGCGCCAACGCGCCATGATTGCCATGGCGCTTGCCTGTGAACCTAAGTTGATCATTGCCGATGAGCCAACCACTGCACTGGATGTGACCATTCAGGCGCAAATTGTGGAACTGGTAAAAGATTTGCGGGATCGTTTAGGGGTAGCTATCATCTGGATTACACATGATCTCAGCCTGGTTGCCGGCCTGGCAGACCGCATTATGGTCATGTATGCCGGCGGTGTTGTTGAAGAAGCGGTAACGGAAGACTTGTTTGAAAATCCGCGCCACCCATATACGTTGGGTCTCCTGGCAGCCTTACCGGCGTTTCAAGCTGAAAAGAAAGCCAAACGGCTTGCTTCCATTCCCGGTTCTCCTCCGGATTTGCGTACACCACCGCTTTCCTGTCCATTTTTTCCGCGTTGTTCCTACGCCATCGAACGCTGCCAGCAGGAAATGCCGGTGTTGCAACCGGTAGCGGATGCGGGTACCAACCACCGGATAGCCTGTTTTGTTGATACACGCGAAGGGAGAACAACTGTATGAGCACAGAAAATCAACCACTGATCCGCGTCGTAGAACTGGTGAAAAACTTTCCGGTGCGTTTAGGCGCTTACGGTGAAAAAAAAGCCCTTGTTCATGCAGTTAATCATGTTTCATTTGAAATAATGCAGGGAGAGACCCTGGGATTGGTAGGTGAAAGCGGCTGTGGAAAATCCACAACCGGTTTTAGTGTGTTGCAGCTACATCGCCCAACATCAGGAAATTGTTTTTTTCGAGACACCGATCTGACACTGTTGAATGAGAAGCAGTTGCGCCCCTTCCGGAAAAAAGTTCAGATCATTTTTCAGGACCCGTATTCCACGCTTAACCCGCGCATGACCATTGGAAATGCCATTTCTGAGCCCATTATCGCGCACGGGTTGGCAACCAAGAAAAATGTTACCGAAAAGGTTATTGAACTGCTCAATGATGTGGGAATGTCCAGTAAATCTCTGAATCGTTATCCGCACGAATTCTCCGGTGGGCAGCGCCAGCGTATTTGCATCGCCCGCGCCCTGGCCTGTGAACCCGAGTTCGTCGTATGTGATGAACCCATTTCTGCTTTGGATGTCTCTATTCAGGCACAGGTAATTAATTTATTGCAGGATCTTCAGGAAAAATACAACCTGACTTATTTGTTTATCGCCCACGATCTATCCGTTGTCCGTCATATCAGCGATAAGGTGGGTGTCATGTATCTCGGCAAGATGGCCGAATTGGGCGAAAAAGAAGCAGTTTTTTCCAACCCACAGCATCCTTACACCAGAGCATTGCTTTCGGCAGTGCCAATCCCGGACCCCAGGGTAGAGAAAAACCGTAAACGTCTGGTGCTTACTGGTGACGTACCATCGGCCATTTCACCTCCCGGCGGCTGCCATTTTCATCCGCGTTGCCCTGTGGCCCATGAGCTTTGTAAAACGGTTGTGCCTGAATGGCGCCAGATCAAAGATGGCCGTTGGGTTGCCTGCCATAATGTCTGATAAGCGCATTACGGCGTTGTTGGATAAATCAATACGATCAGACAGCCGGCATAACACCGGCTGTCTGATGGGTTAATCTCAATAAAAGGAAAAAATTATGACGATTCAAGCATTCAGTTATCTGGCGCCGCCCATTGTATTTGGCGTTCATAGCGCCGAAAAAATTGGGGAACATATTGCCAGGCTTGGTGCCAGCCATGTGTTGTTGATCAGTGACCGTGGATTGGAAAAAGCGGGATTGGTGGATCAACTGACCAGCTGGATTCAAAAATCGGGTTTTTCGGTGACCCGCTACACGGATATTGAGCCGGAACCATCGATTAACAACGTGCGCGCCTGTGTGAGCTTTGCCCGCAGTGCCGGATGTGATCTGGTGGTTGGTATGGGCGGCGGCAGCGCCATGGACTGCGCCAAAGTGGTTGCTGCCTTGCTCGGCAATGATGGCGATATTATGGATTATCTGGGGATGAACAAGGTGCCGCGCAAAGGTGTCCCCACTATTTTACTGCCGACCACAGCCGGTACTGGTTCGGAGATTGGCCGGGGTGCTTTGTTCCATGTGCCTGAACGCAATGCCAAAGAAGCTGTTTTCTCTGCGTATATGCTTACTGATTTAGCGTTAATCGACCCGGCTCTCGGGCTTTCCGCACCCTCTTCAGTGACGGCTGCCAGCGGGTTGGATGCGCTCTGCCATGCGATTGAGTCGTACACCGGGCGGGCAGCCAATCCGCTTTCCATGCCCTTTGCCGAGCTGGGTATCCAGTGGATTTACCGCCATCTGGCATCTGCGGTAGAAAATGGCAGCGATCTGACTGCGCGTGAGGGTATGTCTCTCGGTGCTCTATACGCCTCCATAGCCCTGGCCAATGCCAACACACATGCAGTTCATGCCCTGGCGTATCCTCTCCAGGGATACAATCGTATCGTCCATGGGAAAGCTAATGGGGTGCTCTTACCTTATATCTTAAAAGCCATCTCAGCGGCAGCGCCGCAAAGATTTGTACAAATTGCCGGATGGTTGGGATTGGATACTGCATCTTTCTCCGCTGCGGATGCCGGCGTGGCAGTGGCAGACGCGATTACCCGTTTATCTGCACAGATTGGCATCCCTACTAAAATGAGTGCACTGGGTGTAGCCCGGGATCAACTGGAATTGTTCACCCGGGAAGCTTCTCAAATCAATCGCCTGCTGGATAACAGTCCGCTGGTTTTGGCATCCGATCAGATCTATCAAATTTACCTGGAAGCACTATAATTAAATTTGTATGGACAAGTTGTATGAAATTGGCTTGATAGCGGATGATTTTACCGGCGCCATGGATAGTGGCGCACAGTTTGCCAACTCTGCCATCTCCATCAATCTGCGTTTTGATGGTACACCGGATGCTGAGGTAGAAATTGTTAATACTGGCAGTCGTGAAGTTGCGCTGGATGTTGCTGTGTCCCGTGTTACGGCGGTTTGCCGTTTGCTAAAAAACAGAAAACTATATAAGAAAATCGATTCCACTATGCGTGGTCATATTGCTGCTGAGATTAATGCAGTTCTGAAAGCTAGCGCCTATACTCGCGCGGTGATATGTCCGGCCATTCCCAAATTAGGTCGGGTGGTTCGTAATGGCTGCCTGTTTGTTAACGATGTCCCATTGGAGCAAACCGCTTTTAAATATGATCCTGTCTATCCGGCGCTCACCTCCTGTATGACTGAATTGCTCGGCTGTCCGGTTTCATATATTCCACTGGAAGTTGTTCGTACTTCTGAAACGGACCTTGTAAACCGGATCGTGACTTCCTCTGAAGCGCTTGTGATTGTGGATGCTGAGACAGACTTCGACCTGCAGGTGATTGCCCGGGCAATTGAGGCCAGCGGCGCGCTGCCTTGTGGCGCTCTGGGTTTGGCGCATGCATATATGCAGGCTCTCAGGATGCCATCCGCTCCAAAGCAGGAATTTAAATTAGAAGAAGGTCTCCGCTTGGTAGTAGTCGGCAGCGCCAATAAGATATCCTTGCAGCAGATTGACCTGCTGGAGAACCGCAAGGACGTGATAACTGTACGGTTGGATGCAAAAATAGAACCATTCCTTCAAAAGACTTATGGGATCCTGCGCTTACTGAAACCATCCCACCGGGTATTGGTTTTGTGTGCGGAACAAACGGAAACGCTGCTTACCCCGGATTGGCTGAATTTTGGAAAAAAAGTAAGTGAGATTGGTCTCCATATCATACGTGAGCTGCCAGTTGAGGCTGTTCTGATTATTGGTGGTGAAACCGCATTACATTTCGGGGAAATTGCTACACTGGAAAGCATTCAGATTTTAGGCGAAGCTGTGCCGGGTGTACCCTACGGTCGGATTCGCGGTGGACGTCTGGATGGTCAACTGCTTATCTCAAAAGCCGGCGGTTTTGGGAACGCGGATATGCTTGAACAGATCCTTTTTTAATGGGAGATAACATGATTGCGTCTGCATCTGACGAGATAAAAGCATTGCAGGCTGTTGATACACCTACGATTTGTAATGCAATTGAACGTTTTAAAGTTCGCAACGATGTCAGCGGTTTTACCGGCATGCATACCCGCTGCTTTTTCCCTCAGCTTGGAATTTCTGTGGGTTATGCGCTGACAGTTAAGGTCGATTCAACTACACCGGATGTGAAACGGGATAACAATGTCTGGATGGAGTGGGTCCGGGCGATGGAAACAGCGCCCAAACCAATCTTTCTGGTTTTTGAAGACGTAGGCCCACAGCCTGAAAAATCAGCCCATATAGGGGAAGTCATGGCGACGTTGGCCAAACGCCTGGGGGTGATTGCATTGCTCACCAATGGCGGCGTGCGCGATATGCAGGAAGTGGAGCGTCTGGGTTTGCAGTATTTTGCCGCCGGAGTTGTACCTTCTCACGGCAATCCGCGATTGATGCAAGTCAATGTCCCGGTGACGGTGGATGGTCTTCAAATTGAACCTGGTGATCTGTTACACGGAGATTTGAATGGTGTAGTAAAGATTCCGGCAGAAATTTCTGACCAGGTGGCTGAGATGGCTGCAAAAATTCGCCGGGAGGAAGCTGAACTGATGGCATATATCAATAGCCCTGATTTTTCGGTGGATGGGTTTATTCAAAGAAAATTTACCCATTGATCTGGCATTTCAACTGATTCTTAACAAAGTCGCTGCCAGCGAACAAATTTTGCGGGATGAAAAAAAGGCTGATAAAAGATCAGCCTTTTTATTGTGTAAATTGTTTTTAGCTTAAGCTACAGCTGTTTTCATGCCATTGGCGAATTGAATACTGCCATCCAGGAGGATATCCAGATCACTGGAACCGGAAAGCAGATGGATACCTCGTTGGCTCCAATCGCGAATAGCTTTCAAATCCCCTACGTGCAATCCGACGTAAATGCCGCGTTTTTCACAGGCTTTTACCACTTTTTCCACTGCTTCCACCATCAAGGGGTGATCCATTTTCATAGGGATACCCAACGAGAGCGAAAGATCACCCGGGCCAATCAATGCTACATCAATACCGGGTGCAGAAAGGATCGTTTCGATATTTTCCACAGCGGATTTGCTTTCAATCTGGATGATGACCAGGTTTTCACGGTTGGCTTCTTCGGAAAATTCCAGTGGTGATTGGCGTTTGTAATCGTTGTGTCCACGTGCAACGGCTATGCCTCGTCGCCCCTGTGGTGCATAACGGCAAATTTGGGCAGCTGCTTCAGCCTGCTCACGTGTTTCAATGCGCGGCACCATCACACCCTGTGCGCCGGCATCCAGCATCCGCGCGATCAGGTGGTATTGTAGATCGGAAGCACGCACCAGCGGTACCATATTGGTCAGACGGATGGTTTGGATGAGGTCAGCCGCTGTTTCCTGCCCAAAACGGCCGTGTTCCAGGTCGACATATACAAAATCAAAACCGGCATTGGAAAAAGCGTGCACAATAAACGGGGAACTGACCTCCTGAATCATAGTCCCGACGACCGGTTGTTTGGCTTTTAAGCGGGCACGTAGTGTATTTGCTTTCATTGATGACTCCTTGTTCGTTAAAATGGGCTCTGTTTAGGCAATCCGGACATTTACCCCTGCTGCCCGTATTTTGGTTAATTCCTCTTCAGGTGCCGATGAATCGGTAACCAGTGTTTGCAATGAGGTAATCGGTGCAATTTGTCCCAACGCCACGGTGCCCACTTTGGACCCATCCACCAGCCCAATTGTCTGTTGTGAAATTTCAATCGCCTTACGTTTGAGTGGGATTCGCTCCAGGATGCGGTTGGTAATGCCGTTTTCAGCGGATATAGCGCTGGCAGCAATAAAGGCTTTGTTGCAGCGCATATTGTATAAATCCAACATAGCGATTGCCAGTGTTCCGGAGATACTGTGGGAATCATGATGGATTTCCCCACCAACGATGTACGAAGTGATATTGTCCATGTGGTTTAGTTTGTAAGCAACGTTTAGACCACAGGTGATCACAGTCACATTTTTTTTGGATTCCAGATAAGGCACTATAAATTGGGTTGTGGTGCCGCCATCAATGAAGACAATATCTCCATCCAGAATCAATTCGGCAGCCGCTCGTGCAATATGGTCTTTCTCCTGGGCGTGTAAAGTTTCACGCAGTTCAAAGGGGGGTTCATTCCAGTTTTGTTTTTCCAATATTGCGCCGCCGAATATCCGGCGTAGCAGTCCCTGGGTTTCCAATTCATCCAGGTCGCGCCGGATGGTGGATTGCGAAATCTCCAGTCGTTCTGCCAGTTCCTTGATGGAAGCAGTAGAGCTTTCTTTCAGAATATTCATGATGTTTAAATGCCGTACTCGCTCAATTTGTTGACCGTCGTCCGAATTTTTAAGTTTGCGCATGCAAATCCCCTTCTCTTGGGTGATATTGGATTTGGGTGAAATTTTGAAAAACCAGATCAGGTTCTATATTGAATTATACCATAAATGAGCAAAATAAAGTATATTTTTGCTCATTTATGGTAATAAATGAAAAAAATATGGTGTTTTTATAATCTAATTTCCATACTTTGTTCAGTTTGGTGTTTATAACAAAACATCCCGAACACAATGGCTCGGGATGTTTTGTTTTCTGGAAGAAGAAGGCGTTTATTCAAACAGGATATCACCGGTATACATGCCCATCGAACAGGCATAGGGAATGTGTGTGCCGGCTGCCTGGGCAGGGATATCGATAATGACCTCGTCACTCGGCATCATGTTTACTGAATATTTAAGTGCCGGAATGACAATCGAAAGCGAACAGGAGAACACGTCTTTACTGACCAGTTTTATTTTTACGGGAACGCCGGCTGGTGCACGCAGTACGTTTGGCTCGTACCCATTGTTTTTAATCTCAATGGTCAGGGCAGTTGATTCTTGAATGACGGCAGGGTTATTTTCTTGCTGAACAGTTGCCGTGCTGGGAGTTGCGGCGGAGAAACCATTGACCAGGCGCGTAAAGGAAACAGGCGAACCAGCCAGGTTTAATCCGGTATCGATAGCAAAAAGGCCCAGCAAAAGTACGACAACCGCTGCAAAGCGCAAAAAATATTTTTCAAGTTTCTCGCCCAAACGGGTGGCAAAATAAGCTACGGCAAAGAATACCGGGCTGGTGCCCAGGGTGAAGGCGAACATCAGGGCCGCTCCTGTGGCGGGATCTGCGGTGCTGAGTGCGGCAGCCATCATGGCCTGAGTAATGCCGCAGGGAATCAGCACTGTCAATAACCCCAAAAGAATCGGGGTGCTGTAGTTTACATTGGAAGCAGCCGTTTTGCGAATACGCCGCCGTAAAAACGCTGGGGTTTCAATCGCGAAAACCCGAAAGATCGGATGTACATTCAACATGCGCAGAGCAGAACCAACCATGAAGATGCCAATCGCAAATTGCAGAACGGCTCGTGCCGCGGGGGATAACTGGAACATGGAACCGATCGATCCCAAAAGTAATCCGAGCAAGGTGTATGCCAGGATTTTCGCGCCCAGGAATAAAAGAATGGGTGTGGACATACCACTGCGGTTGGGTTGTACGGGGATTGGTTTTTTGTTGCGTGGCAGTCTGGATTTGTCTGAGGGTTGTATATCTTTTTCGATCTGGTTAGCCAGTGAGCTTGCCAGTAATCCGCCCTGAACAGCCAGGCAGCTGAGCCCGCCAGTGGTTAATCCGGTGATAAAAGCCAGTAAAATATTTTCCATTCATTTCTCCAAGCGGCTAATTGTAATTTTCACAATATCTACAAAGTATAAGTGCGCTTGAAATTTGTTCCAATAGGCATTAATGCCTATCTACATGGTGGGACTGGCGTATTGATTTTGAATAATGAAAACGTTAGGATTGGTACCGAAATCAAAACAAATCATCTGCTTTCCATTGGCAAAACTTTCTTTGCAAAATGAGCAGGTAAAAATAATCTTAAGGAGTATCCATGCGTTCTATTACCAAATCGTTCCCACGTACGTTAATTGCTTTCAGTGCTTTGTTGGTTTCCGTGTTCATCCTTTCAGCCTGCGGTGCTGCACCTGCAATGAGCGGAGAGTTTGCTTCCATCCCAGCAGGGAAAGCCTATTCAGAAGGCAAAGAAATCTACTTTTCGCATACCGAAACATCCGATGCAGGTATTGCTGAAACATTATCAGATATGATGAAATCCCCGGTTCTGTTTGTGCCTTCCCTGGCGGATGTTCCCGAATCGGCTTTGGCGAATGTGTATGTGTTTGAAAACGGTGTCAGCGGTAAAGGTCCATTGGGTTTTCAGCCGGATGTTTTTGATAATCCACCCGGCAGTGCAGGTTATTCTCCCTTACGTCAGATTATATTGGTCAAATGGGCTGAGGGCATACAGGCGCGTGAACTGAAGTCGGCTGCGGAAGTACTGGAAGCCGAAACCAATGGTGATTTGACAACGACCCTGCCAGGTGTGGTGGTCAATATGCCCTTCATGGTGTGGGACGGCGGAAAACGTTAAATTAATCTCTTTTTCGGAAAAACAGGTCATTCTTTTCAGTAGGAATGACTTGTTTTTGATTTCTCCCTTTATGTGTTTATGTTTCCTCTGGTTGTGTTTTCCGCCCAAGATGGATGGTGATGCTGGTTCCCTCCCCGATGACGGATTCAATCTGTAAATCTGCATTAATGATCTCTGCGCGTTCGTGTAATCCTAATAACCCGAAATGGCCTTTTTGTGAAAACTCAGAAGTCTGGTTGGGTTGTCTGAAGCCCTGGCCGTTATCCCGGATTTGAAGTATTACCTCGTGGTCGTTGGTAGTGAAGGTTACCCAGGCATGCGTAGCCTTGGCATGGCGTATAACATTGCTGAGCGCTTCCTGCACCATCCGGTAGATCAATACCTCAGTCTGGGCAGGCAGCCTGTGTTCTGGTCCCTCTGCCTGAAAAACGATTGGAATCGCGCCGGTCTGACTGCTTTCTCGTGCCAGCATTTCCAACGCAGGCACCAACCCCAGATCTTCCAGATAAATTGGACGCAACCCACGGATCATTTGGCGTAGATTATTCATGGTTATCTGTGCGAGAGTCTGTAGCTCCCCCAGACTTTCTTTTTGGGATTGGGCTGCATTTATGGCTGCCAGTTGGATGCGTTGGTTCAGGACAATCAACGATTGGATGGTGTCATCATGCAGTTCACGTGCCAGGCTGCGCCGTTCGTTTTCTATGCCGGCGGTGATGTCGCCAATATAGCTGCGCAGGCTCTGCTGGGCTGCGCTTAGTTTTTCGGCCATGTCTATCAGTTCCAATTGTAGATTGCGGATTTCCGCGATCCCTCCAACCGGCTCATGAATGGCGGCAAAATTGCCTTTTGCCAGGCTCGAGGCCTGCTTTTCAAGATCCTTTAAAGGCTTTTCTATGCGTCGTGCGCCAAACCAGAGTGCCACCAGTGCCAGCAGAAAAACCGGTACCAGAATCAGCGGTGCGGATTGGGTAGTACGTAAATAAGGGCTGGAAATATCCTCCCAGGCCTCTTCAATTAACAAACCCCATTGCCAATCCGGTACCGTACTGTAGGCGATGATGCTTTCACCATCCTGGTTGTGATGGTATTGAATACCACTTTGACCATTCAGGGAAGCCTGTATGGCATTAAGTAGGCCATCATGTTCATCGATATTGTGCGTCCCGCTATGGTAGAGAGTTTGAGTACCGCCCAATGGATTGGCAGCCACCACCATGACCGTTGTTTTTTCACCGCCAGTCAGGCTGCTGACGGCTTTTTCAATCAGGACAGAAGGTGTAAAGCCACCAACCGAAATTCCCGCATAACGATCCAGTGCGGCCACCAGCATGATGGGCGGGCCACCGTCTGCCGGGTTGAAAGGCTGCGAAAACACGGCTTCTCCGCCTTTTTGCACTACTGTCTCCAGGTATCCTGGCAGCATTGTGGAGATATTCTGCCAGACAGGGTTTTGTGGAACGGCGTTGATAATATTACCTTTCCGGTCCAGATACACAATACCAACATCGAACAAAGTCGCTATTTCATCCGGCCAGGCGCTCTGATTCTCATCCAGGCGGGCAGCCTCCATGCGGATCGTTCCGGCACGGTAGTTTAGTTCACGTTCCAGGTTGTTAACAGCAGCATTTACGGCACGCAGGTCGCGGTCACCCACCAGCGAACGCATGGCTTCATGGTGCAGGTTCTGGCTGCCAAACGCTACCACCAGCACCAGCAAGGCCAGCGGCAGCACGGTGATAAGGAACAATTGTAATGAAAAACCTTTCCAACGTGGTTTATCTTTGGGTGAATGGTTTAAATCAGGCACTATATTCCTGTCTCATTTATGGATCAACTGGGAAGAGATCAACCCCAGCGAGACCGCGCGCATTACGGCTTCAGTACGGCTTTCAGCATTCAGTTTCTGAAAAATATTGGCCAGGTGGTTCTGGACGGTGCGGCTGCTGATTTGCGACTGTATTCCAATGGCTTTGTTGGTGTAACCCTTGGCCGCCAGAGTAAGTATCTGTAATTCGCGTTCGGTGAGCGCTTCCGTATTAGGGTTTTCTGCCGGTAGGGACAATTTGCGGAAGAGTTTTTGAGTCAGGGTAGCATCCAGTACAGATTTCCCATCGAATACATCGCGTACAGCACGCACTAATTCTTCAGGTTCGGCTGTTTTAAGTACATAACCGTTTGCCCCGGCTTGTAAGACTGCCCGGATATAAGGCTCTTCATCATAAGCCGTCAGAACGAGGATGCCAACGGCAAGTTTTTGGGCTCGGATCCAGCGGGTAACTTCAATACCGCTCATCACAGGCATCTGAATATCCAGCACAGCTACATCCGGTTGAAATTGCTCGATGAGTGTGCAGGCCTCCTGGCCGTTGGAAGCTTCGGCCACCACTTCCAAGTCCGCGCTTTGTTCCAGAAACTGGCGAATACCGGCGCGCACAATGTTGTGGTCATCAGCTAGTAGGATGCGAATCGGAGTCTGGGAAGGTTTATCCATAGTTGTATTATACAAACCAATATCCGAATTTATAGATTTATGCACATCTTTATTCTCTGATGGAATAATATCCTTGAGTATACTCAACGGATTAATCATCACCCCTTAATTTTTGAAGAAACGCTAAACAATAACTTTTCAATTGTATGGATTTTTTTAAACTTTATAGCCTGGTTGCCGCCAAAAAGCTATCAATGATCATTCCCCATAAGCCGGCATAGGCGAGAGTATAGTCATCCCCAGGATCAGGCTGGCCCGCAATAGCAACCCAATCAGCAGGTCGATATCTTTCTGATTGGCGAATGCCGGTTGCAAGTTGGCCAGGGCGTAGCCGCCCAGGTTGAGTAAACCAATCAGGAGCGGGAAGAACAGCCAGATGGTTATCAGTCTTTGGGTAATAATCTGTTTTCTGAGCAGGTAGGATATCAGCAAGTACGGCTGGCTAAAACAGACCCCATATACAACGCCAAAGGCAAACGTTTCCAGTGCAGTGGATTGCAACTGCGGGGAGTGATTGGAAGCAAAGATCGCCGCAAGAAGAGTATTCCATAAAACGGCGCCCAGCAAACCACCAATGGGTATGAGTAGCAGCGTCCAGTGCTGTTGGAGTGTCAAACGCAGGTTTTGCCGCCCAGTGCTCCTCGCGTCAGCCAGCAGCAAACCACCGGCCAATCCGCAGCCAATCAATGCCGCCCAGGTCATCTCGTAGACGATGGATAGCTCATGTGGTGCCGGGTAATCCGGGCTGATGAAATAGACCCATACGAACATACATAGCAAAGTGCATATCGCCATCCAACCGGTGCGTGGAATGATCCGGTTGAGAGCCGGCTGCACTTCCGGTTTTGGAGCGGAGACAGTTGGTGAGTTTTCAGTACAGTTAATTTGGCTCAGAACATTCTTCGGGTTGGGATGGCGTCCATGGTGCAAGAGCGTTTCCGCCCAGGCGCGGTTCAACCCGGCCTGCCGGCAGCCGATCTCCACCAGAGTGGCCAGTGCGCTGTCGTCCTGCGGGCGGAAACGCCCCTGGCGCATGGCACGTAGTGACGCTTCACTGTAATGGATCTGCTCGGCCACTTTGCGGTTGGTCAGTTCAATATCACCCTGGTATTTCTGGCCGGCCAGGCTGTAGATCAGGCAGTTGACCTGTTCTCCGAATTGTTTCCATCGCACCATTTTCCGCTCCGTGGGCTCAAAAACAAACAATATCACAAATGATACCGTATTTTCCGTATAGTAATGTCATTAAATCTGAAAGGAAACTGGATGAGAGATTGGAGGAAAATGCTGCGCTGGTGTTTATTTGTTTTGGCACTTGCCGGAATAATCTTGTTGCTGCGTGCGCTCCATTTTGCATATGTGTTTCATCCGTTCAGTGGCCCGTTTGAGTGCGCTTCCATCCCGCCAAATAGCACGGTGCTGGCCCTGGGGTTTGTTTATCAACAAAAACCAGGTGGCACCCTCGACTCCGGTGAAGCCAATCGCTTCCTGGCGGCGGAGTTGTTGCGTTGTCAGGAACGAATCGGGATGATTTATACCCAAAAGGCTATATCATATGTGTTTGAAGCGAATGCTTCCCTGCAGGCGGGCAAACTATTGGGTGTTGTACCTGTCCGGCAAATGCATGCTCACCAACCCGGTAAATCGGTGCGTACTTTGCAAGCCTTGCAGTTGGCTCTGAATCAGATGAATCCGCCGCCCGATAATCTGGTATTACTGGCGCATGACAAACAAATGGAGCGTGCCCACCGGGATCTGGCTGCCCTCTATGCCGGTCGGGTTATTGTCTGGCAGGTACGGGATGTGCCCTATCAGGATAATATCTGGTTCAGACCGCTGTTCTGGGCCTTGCGTGAGTTGTATATTGCCCGTCCTTTAGAGGCCGTGCAGCGCTGGAAAATGACATTGTCGCATTAAAAAATTCAAGGAGCGAATAAAAATGAAGAAACACATGAATGAAAGTTTTGGATTATTGATGGTAATTTTGCTGGTTTGTCTGGTTGCCTGCCAGCGTAATACGGTCGTCGTTGAAGGCGATACCCTTAGCAAGGATATCACCGCGGATGTGGCGGCGGTTACGGATATTCAGGTGTTGCCGGAAGACAGCCAGTGGCCAAAAGAACTCCCGGCTGAATTGCCGGTATTGGACGCCCCGATTGAGACGGTCATGGCGGCTGGTACCCTGGTGCGTATCTTTTATGTGGGAGTCTCAGAGGAAACTTTTCTGGATTATCTGGGTCGCCTGAAAGCTGCCGGCTGCGAGTTGCAGGCAGTTGTTTATAATTCCAATCCCACTTCAGATGAGAATGCCAAAAAACGAGCTCAACGCGGGGAGTACGACGCTATTTATACCAGCCTGGACGATCTGGATCTGCGCCTGGAAGTCTCCTGGGATGGTGGCGAGGGTCGCGTCACCTATGATATCGACGGACTGAATACCGAAACAGCTGCTGCCATTGATGCGCCGGATTGGCCGGCCAATTGGGCTGACCTGGTTCCCCAGCCGCAAGGCTGTACTTTAATTCGCCCTAGTATTATGGAGGCCGGTGATGAAAGGTTAATGGTGCTGTGTGCTCATGCGGAAATATTGGACGAGGAACGTCTGGTGAATTACCGCGAGTATATTCAGGTATTGTTGGATCTGGGTTATCAGATGCAGTCTTCGCCAGAAGATGTAAGTTTGACCACCCGGGTGACCCTTGTCAAAAATACGGTTACCGTGGATCTGGACCCGGAAGCCGGTGGTTCATTGATGATCAATGCGCAAAAATAACCAGTTACCCGCAGGCTGGTGTGGGATTTCGCAGAATGTTTACTAGATCATACGGCTGGCGTATTGGATGATTAGTGCGCTGATCATCAGCACTAGCCAGGTGATGCCGCCGGTGAGCAGGATTTTAGGACCGGATTGAATAAATTTTTTCAGATCCGTGTTAAAACCAATCGCGCTCAAGGCAGCAATAATCAGGAATTTTCCACTCCATACCAAAACCCCGGCGAATGTTCCGGAAACAACTCCCGTACTGCTTAACAACGCGGCCAGCAAAAAACCAATAATGAACCAGGGAAAGACTTTGATAGGATTGAAATGGTTCTCGGATTTGTTTCGGCGGGCGTATACAAAAGCCAGTATCAGCGTCACCGGAATGATCATCAGGCTGCGGGTTAATTTGACAATGGTGGCAAAGTTCCCGGCAATATTGCTGAAGGAATAACCGGCAGCTACAACCGAAGAGGTATCATTAATCGCCGTGCCGGCCCACAGACCAAAACCAAGATCACTGAGATGCAGCAGGCGCCCTATCAGAGGGAACAGAAAAACGGCAATCACATTAAAAAGGAAGATAGTGGAAATGGAATGCGAAATTTCCTGATCATCCGCTTCAATGGCAGAAGCGGCGGCAGCAATGGCAGATCCGCCGCAAATGGCCGTGCCGACGCCCACCAGCACAGTTAATTTGCGTGGTATATGGTTCGCCCGTCCAACCAGAAAGGCAGTGAGTAGCGCAATACCGATCGTCAGGAAGATGATCAGTATCGATTGACGGCCGGTATGTACAATATTGGCCAGATTCATTTCAAACCCCAGCAGGATAACCGCCAGTTGCAGGATTGTTTTGGATGTAAATTTTAACCCGCTCTGGGTGCTGGCAGGGATTTTAAAGAGGGTTGTAAGAATTATTCCCAGTGCGATTCCAATTACAGGCCCGCCGATCACCGGTAGAATTCTGCCCAATGCGTAGGCGATGCCGGCAATTGACAGGGCCAGTAAAGTGCCGGGAAGGATTTTCTTTAGCGAAATATTCATGAAGGACACTCGTTGTGATGTTAATCGTGATGCCCAACTATACTGGTTGTGTTATTATTTGTAAAATACTATAATTTTATAAAAACCATAGGTAAATGCTTATGAACTTGAGACACTTTCGCATCTTTCTGGCCGTCTGTGATTCGTTAAGTATGACAGCCGCCGCCAAAACATTGTATATTTCGCAGCCTTCCATCAGTCAGGCAATTGCTGAGTTGGAAAGGTATTATGGCGTGCGTCTGTTTGAACGCCTCAATCACAAGTTGTATCAAACTTCAGCCGGTGCTCGGTTGCAGTCTTATGCGTTGCATATTTTGAATCTGGAGGAGCAGGCGCGCAAGGAATTGGCCGGTTATCAAAGCGGCGGCTCATTGCGTATTGGCGCCAGTCTGACGATAGGCGCTTATCTGATGCCGCAACTGGTTGCAGCTTTTCGTAAGCAGAAACCGGAGGTGAGCCTGTTTACTACGGTCGAAAACACGCGTGAGATTGAGAAAATGCTCCTGGCAGATCAGATAGACTTTGGTTTGGTAGAAGGCTTAATTACTTCTGCGGATATTCTGGAAGAAACCATGCGCATGGATGAACTGGTCATTGTATGCGGCCCCGAAAATTCGCTGGGCCAGGAGAAAGGCTTGCGGGTAACCGACCTGCAGGATCAGCCATTTATTATCCGCGAAAGCGGCAGTGGTACGCGCATCCTGTTTGAATTTTTTATGAATGAAGCCGGGGTGCGCTGGAAAACCGCTGGCGTTTATAACAATATTGAGGCGCTTAAACAGGCAGTTAAACAGGATTTGGGCTTGGGTATTCTGCCAAAGATCGCCATTGTGGCAGAAGAAATCAACCGAGAGCTAATTCCTTTGGATATCACCGGCCTGGTACTCAAAAGAAAGTTTAACCTGGTCTATCACCAGCAAAAATATCTTACCCCGGCTATGCAGGCCTTTCGCCAGATCTGTTTGGGATGATGCGGTTGATCGCTGCTACTCTTATGTGTTGTTTTCTGTGTTTGGCAGGTTGGTTTATCTGTCCGGATTTGCAAGCAAAAATCAGTTTGGGTATAAAATAAAACTACGGATTAAATTCATCCACAAAACAAACAAAAAATAAGTTCTCACTTTTTAGTGAGGATGTGGAAGGGTGTGTATGGCGAAAAAAGCTTGGTTATTTTTCATCATTGTTCTGTTGGCGGCCTGTACCACTCCACAACAAAATAACACAACACAGGCAGGTATTATGAAATTTCCTTATAATCGTCCATTGAATATCGCCCATCGCGGCGCGCGTTCTGTGGCGCCGGAAAACACCCTCCTGGCCGCCCAAAAAGGCTATGAATTACACGCCGATTTGTGGGAGCTGGATGTGGCCATGACCAGCGATGCTGAACTGGTGGTGCTCCACGACGAAACCCTCAAACGCACCTCCAACGCCAAACAACTCTTCCCCAAACAAAGTCCCTGGAATGTGGATGCGTTTACCCTGGCCGAACTGCGTACATTGGATTTCGGCTCCTGGTATGTGCAAACCGACCCGTTTGGGCAAATCAAAGCCGGTGTGGTTTCAGCCGGTGAGCAACAGACCATGCAAAACACCCCCATCCCTACCCTGCGTGAGGCATTGCTCTACACCAAAGAAAACAACTGGCAGGTTAATGTCGAACTGAAGGACCTCAGTGGCACACCCGGCGACGCGGATGTGGTCGAAAGAACCGTGGCGCTCATTCAGGAACTGGATATGGTCGAACAGGTGATCATCTCTTCCTTTAATCACAGCTACCTGGTGCGGGTTAAGCAGGCCGACCCGAATCTGAAAACCGCAGCCCTGATCGAGAAAATGGTGGCCGATCCGCTGAAACTCCTCCAGGATCTGGATGCTCAGGCGCTCAACCCCAGTCACAAAATATTGGGCGATCTCTCCGTTATCCGTACCCTGCGGGATGCCGGTTATGACGTCAACGTCTGGACCGTCAATGATGCTGACCTGATGATCAAATTGATCAATGCCGGCGCCAGCGGAATTATCACCGACTATCCTCAGGTAATGAATGAGGTCATGAAAGCGTACGAATAATCAATACCCAATAATTTTTTGATGGTTTTAGGAGGGCTGGCAATAACTGCCGCCCTCTTTTTTATGCGCTAATGCTTTGCAATCGAGAACTCTTTTGCCTTTTCTACAAAGACTTGCTTTACCCTCCGGGATTTGATCCGTTTCAACAGGGATAAAAATGGGACAGGCAGTACTTCCTGATTGGTGCTGCGCTGCGTAGATCTGCTAATTTTTTCTTTGGTTGCCAGTTCAAAACCGGCCTGGATGAAGGCTGCATAGATTTTTTCGATTTTAGGATTTTGGTGGTTTGCTGCCGCATCTAACCCATGCTTAATGAACTTGCCGCCATTGCGCACCAGTTGGCCCACCAGCGGAGCATCCATAAAACGCGCGTACGTCCTGAAATAGTGCACAGCATTAGCGGTGGTGTCGTTTTCGATATTATCGCAGCAAACCAGCGAAACGAACGGTTTGGAACAAATCTCAGGGGTGATATGGTGAAAAAACAGGCCGCTCTGCGTGCAGCGAAATTCGCGCGAATCGCCGGTGGCATTAATCCGGTCGAGGAAGGTTTTCATCAACCCGGTCATGCCGAAGACATAGACCGGTGTAGCGTATATGATCAAATCAGCTGTAGCCATTTTGTCGAAGACCATACGTACATCATCTTTTGAGTCGTAAACACATTGCAGCAGCGATGCATCTCTATGGCATTGCGAACATCCCAGGCAGCGGTTGATTTTTAGTTTGCTCAGCACAATCTCTTCGCACGTCGCTCCAGACTGCTGCGCGCCCTGGAAAATAAGGCTGATCAGGTGGCTGGTCAGGCCGCGGCTGCCGCGGTGGCTGCCGTTAATCGCGATGATTTTCATTTTCTGCCTCGATTTTCTCAATGGCGCCTTCCAGCCATTGGATACTGGTCTGGGCTTGCAGTTCGCCGTATTGCCGCACCAGTTCCCAGAGCATTCCGTTTTGTTTCATATCTTCTGCTTCGCTAACATTCCGGATGATTTGTTTGCTTTCCTGTTGATAACGTTTCAAGCGTGCGCGTTGTATTTCCAACTGGAAGTGCAGCTGCGCCAGTAATTCTTCACATTCCAGTTCGCCCATGAAGAATAGTTTTAATAAGATCGGGCTTTTCACTGCTGGGGTTTCATCCAACGGTTCGCGCAGCCAATCCATCAGGACTTGCTGGCCGTTGCCCGTGATAGCATATAGCTTTTTGTCCGGTTTGCCGTTCTGCGGGATGGTTTGTACGCTTGCCCATCCTTTTTGTTCCAGGCGTTTCAAAGTCGGGTAAATCTGGCTGAGTTCGGCATGCCAGAAAGCCTGTGTGGATGAATCGATAGCTTTTTTTAATTCGTAACCGGTCATCTCACCCAGGTTCAAAAATCCAAGGATTGTAAAAGCAAGGCTCATAGTCTGTTTCCTTATATATAATAATTATATATAAATATTTATATATAGTACTGTGGATAAAGATGGCTGTCAAGGGATAGTTTAAATTGGAAACACAATTCTGATTTTGAAATCAGAATTGTGTATGATAATATTTGAAGTTTCTCTGAAACGATCAAATACAGATAAATTCATCGTATGGAAAGATAAAAACGTTGCTTCAAATGATTTGGGAATTTATTCGCGGTGACATGTCGGATAAGGAATTTAAACAGTGGGTGTATCAAACTCCTGACCTGGAAAAACAACCAGGTTTTGCCGATCTCGTTTGACACTGGTTGGCAATGGCTTGATGAGAACCTGAAAGAACTGAAAAAAACGCACCCCCTGGTTGAAATTTTCCTGTTGCAAATTTTGCGATCAGCATTGGTATGTTGCTGTTGATACTGTTGATGATGATTATTATTTTCACAGGATGAGCGCGGAAGAAGTGGAAAATATGGAGCAGGATATCTGGCCGGTAATTTTTGATGACAATCAGGTTTTCTTGCCCTAACTGGATTGGCTTGCGTATTTTGGC
Organism: Chloroflexi bacterium HGW-Chloroflexi-10; assembly: GCA_002840755.1. Taxonomy (GTDB): domain Bacteria; phylum Chloroflexota; class Anaerolineae; order Anaerolineales; family Anaerolineaceae; genus UBA6170. The sequence goes on from PHBZ01000016.1 coordinate 42,092, forward strand.
TATGCTTCTAATGAAGCATAGCAGCGAAGTTGATAATCTCGACTAATAGATGCATTTTTTGGATTGGCATTAACTCATGTTTTTAGTAATTGTATAATATAAACATAGGAGTATATTTTCAATTGTTTAATCGAATGGGTTATTTATTCTGTAAATGATTTCCTTTCATTGCGTTGTTTCAATGCGGTGTCAGGCGTATACTGGAAGAAAAGCCCCATAAGGTTGTTTAACTTCTTAGTTGATAAGAAGCTTTTTTGAAAATGTTATTTATTTAAAAAATGACTGTAAGGTGACCATGCGCAAAAATCAATCCAGCCTGTCTGCGGCGGGTATCGCCATTGCACGCGTTGTCGAAAGTGAAAAATCTACTGATGAACGTCTTATTTATGATCCGTATGCCCGCCAGTTGGTTCCGGTCTGGATGGTTCACATAATGGGATTTTTCATCAGAAGCGGTTACGCTGAATTGCGTGGGCCGGGCGTGAATGGCTACCTGATGGCGCGCGAGCGTTATATCGATGATGTGCTGCAAGACTTTCTGAAAGCAGGCTTACAGCAGCTTGTTATTCTGGGCGCCGGTTACGATTCGCGTGCCCATCGTTTTGACTTCCCGCAGCAAATGAAAATCTTCGAGGTCGATCACCCAGCCACCCAGACCGAAAAATTAGAGAAGGTACAAAAGATTTTCGGAAAATTTCCCGCGAACATTCGCTATGTTCCGGTTGATTTCAATACCCAGACTCTCTCTGAGTGCCTGCTCTCCGCGGGCTATGACCCGGATCTGGTAACCCTGCTCATCTGGCAGGGTGTCACCATGTATCTGACAGCGGAGGCAGTTGATTCCACCCTGGCATTTGTCCTACAGAATTCTGCTCCCGGCAGTGCAATCGTTTTTGATTATCTTTATCGAGCCTTATTGGATGGTGTCCAAAAGCAAAGTGAAGTCAGCAATATGCGCCGCTACCGCTTAATGACTGGAGAAGGACTGACCTTTGGCATCCCAGAAGGTACAGTAGAGTCGTTTTTAGAGGCGCGCGGATTCCGGCAGGTGTTTGATGTCGGTGTAGATGACCTGAAAGCGGCTTACTTTACTGGTAAAAATGCTTCCCGAAAGATAGTGGGAGGTTATGGTATCGTGGTTGGAAAAGTGTGACATTGTTCGCGTGGACGGCGGAAAAGGAACGGTTGAAATTCTGACTGGGTAATTTGTATCAGGAAGGAAGTAAATTCTGAAGTTTAACTCCTTCGAAACGATTATTCAGAGGCTGGCATACTGCAAGCAGGTGCCGGTCTTCCTCCCAAAATTAAGGAAGGAAAGATAATGCATGACATCAGAAACCGTTTTTCGTATTGCATTTTTGATTTTGTTGCCTTCCAGTTACCGATTTCTCCTGCTAAGAATTTCTTAACTTAAAATCCTATTCCTGCCTTCATTTTTTGCTTTATATAACAATTCATCGGCGCGTTCAATCATCATTGAGGCAGTATCCCCGCTTTGGTACCCCGTAATTCCACCGCTGATCGTTACCACAATGGAATTGCTATAATCGATCTTCCGGATCGTTTCAGTCAGCCGCTTGGCCAAAGCGATCGCCAAATTTACATTGGTCTCGGGTAAAAGAATAAGGAATTCTTCACCGCCATATCTGCCAACGATATCTACATTTCGGCAATTGGATTGGATACACTGCGCTAGTTTTACCAATACTTCATCACCAAAGGAATGCCCGTAAGAGTCGTTAATTTTCTTGAAATGATCAATATCTGTCATCATAACGGATAGCGGCATATTGTAACGCGCTGCCCGTTCGATCTCTTCCGCCAATCTTTTCACCACAAAACCATGGTTATAAATAGACGTCATTGAATCTCGTACCACCAGTTCTTCTAGTTTTTGAGAATATTCTTCAATTTTGTCCAGTTGTTTGTAGTACAAATTCACAAATGCCCTGAGAATGAAATAATTGCTGGTCAGAGCGAATAATAAAGAAATAATGATGTCAAAATAACGGGTACCAGGGTCCTCGTATTGATAGAAAATGTGTGGAAGAAACAACTCCAGAAGAATCAGAACGGTAACGATGAGGCTGAACAGAACATGAATGACTACACCGAGTGCTCTTTTATTACTGCCTTCGCTCTTGCCAACCAGTTGAATGGTCAAAAATGAAGAGAACATCAGAATAAAGTAAGGTATGCCGCTGGCTGAACCACCGTTATAGATCCACAGAATTGGGGTGTAAATAAAGATCAGGACAAATATGCTGATGAACCGGCTCGTGCCGAATTTGTTCTTAAATCGTGAGAGATAGTATAAGACCGCCAATACCAGCGTGTAAATAAAATTGTTGGCAATCAGAATCGGGTCAAGGGATGCTAACAGACATTGGACGCCGGCCAGAAAGCAAAACAGTGTTGCGATAAAACAGGAAACATTGAAAATCCGGTGCATTTCCGGTAAATTATCATTTCCTGTGATCCACCCGGTTATGTTTTGCCAACTTAATCCCCAAAGTTGATGTGATCGTTTCATTATAGCAACCTTTAAAGACCATTCTCACAAAAAAATTGGGAGGACCTTTAGAACATACTTATAAATTTAAAAATAGGTAGATTGATTATGACCCGGATTATTTGGTTTGTCAGTAAAATCTATCTAAAAAGCGTATCTTTTCATCAATGGTGGGCAGGGTGTTTTGGACGGGCAATTTGCCCGTCCAAAACACCCCCCAACCCCGTATTATTGAGATGATACAAAAAAATGTTCTTGCTTTTAAATGTGGGCTCTCCGGGTCATTATCCTTTTGTGTTCTGCATTCCGCGCATGTAAAAATGCAAAGATCGAAATTTACTAACTACCCAGTCGTTTTACCTGATGATGCAGCCAGGAGGCGGTTGCGCTTTCATACCGGCGCACCACCAGTACAGAGGATGGCGCTTTTTCAACCACGGTATCACATACCGGACCAAACAATGTTTCTTCCGTTATATCATATGCTGATCCCATAATAACCAGCCCATAGTCATTTGTTTCGCATTCATGGATCACCGCATCCTGAACAGAGTTGGCATACAGTATTTGAAGCGTCGAACTTGCCGGGATTTGTCCAAGCTGGGTCATTACAACTTCCTGGAGGTTGGCAACGATGTCTTCTTCGTCATCTTCATTGGTTCCTTCAGGAAGTACACGCACATAATTCACATGCGAGCCTTCCTGTATGGAAATATCATTCGCCAGATGAATAGCGAGCAGGCTGTTTAATCCCCCGCCTACAGGAACCAGAATATTTTTAAAGTTCTTGATCGCGTGATCGTGAAATACCGCCAGGTTTACTTTGGCTTCCCTGGCTACCCGTTTGAGAGTTTTTCGAAGGGCATCCCCACCCCGTGCCTTTAATGGCCACTTCATCAACACCATTTTGACATTGTTGTCGTTTTTTATTTCATTGATTACACCATCAGCCAACGTGGCGTCAGTGATCATTTTCGTGTACATAGGCACATTTCGATCTACCGCGTAATGAATAAATCGGTTGAGAATGGCATGTCTTTGTTCTTTGATTTTCTCCAGATATTCTTCTGAATCCGCTAAGTCTGCATTCAGGGAACTGGGTAACACGGTTAGCAGACACATATTTGTGTCTTTTTCTGCCTCTGCTAACAGAGAACCGACCTTCATCACGCCGTCCATTCCATCATGATTGGTCAGCGGGAGCATAATGCGCCAGCGGCCGGGTGAAAGGTTGCGTTTGTGGGCATCCTGCCATAATTGCAGCCCTGTTTTTGAAAAATAATAAGCCATGAAAATACCAATAACAATCGCTGTGAATACAATAGCATCCAGGTCGGAATAGAAAATGACAATAACACAGGTAAGCGAAGCTAAAATCGGAGTAAGGGGAAACAGCGGGGCTGTAAATGGTCGGTGAATGGAAGGATATTTTTTACGGAGACGGATCATCGCCAGATTGGAGAAGAACAGAACGAACAAATACCCGGCCGAGGTAATATAGCTGAGAAAATCAACAACCCCAATGATGGTGATCAGAATGGATACCGCTCCGACCATCAGAATCGCCGCAAATGGCATACGGTATCGGTTTAAGCGTGAAAGAACGGAGGGCCAGGCGCCATCGCGGCCGAGAGTGAAGGTTTCACGTGTGGCGCTCAGCATCGAGGAATTGATCGAGGTCAGTGCTCCCAACATACCTGCCATACCAACGATCGTTATGCCCAGGCCAGGCATAAATATCTTAACTGCGTCAGACAATGCAGTTGTAGAACCGGCAACGGATTGCCAGGGGACAGTGCCAAGAGTCACTACAACTGTCAGAGAATAGATGATGGTAATCAACCCAAGGCTGATCATAATTGCAATCGGGATGTTTTTGCTGGGATTCTTTACTTCTTCAGCATCATCGGCGATCACCTCAAATCCCACGTAAGAGGCATAGATCAGGGCAATGGTTCTCATCAAAATCCCTGTATTATGGATAAAGCCGTCGGTGGGGAACATCCTTCCATTCGGGAAAAGCGTCGTGGGGTGAAAGCCGTTGGGGGAAACAAAGCCGGCAATGATGTAAACGGCAAATGTAAAAAGTAGCGATACACCCATCACAATTTGTATATTGCCTACTTTTGAAACGCCAAGGATGTTCAGAATCACAAACAGGACAATAACCGTGATCGCGGTAGGAATGATGGGAATGGAAGGGAAGAAAATGCTCAGTGAATAGGCAAAACCAACCGCGGATAAGGCGCAGAAAAATGTGCTGGAAATACTATCCATCGAACCAACCAGAAAAGATAATAAACCTTTACCCCAGGCTTCACGAACATAAGTCATCGCGCCCCCGGTCTCAGGGTAAATGGTTGCCAGTTCGCTATAGTTAATCGCGATGCTAAAACTGAGAAAACCACCAATCAGGATCGCTAAAAATGTGGCCGGGCCAGCCATTTCGGCTGCCAGACCGGTTAGTATAAAAATGCCGGAACCCAAAGCTCCGGCTGTGCCTAGCAGTATGGTCTGGAACAGGTTTAGTTGTCTCTTCAGGGTGCGTTTACTCATAACAATCTCCCTTCAATCATGCGTATATCAGAAGTACTTAAATAAATATCAGTGTCCGGATTCTCCGGATCACTGATTAAAAAGGAGTTTTGAAATGGATTATGTTTTAGCGTATGGGTCCTTCATCTTTGCGAATAATACAGATTGTATATCCGATGAAGTACATTTACAACCCCATTCTGGTTTGCCAATAAGACTTTCAGTTAAAATGGCAGTCCAAAAAAGCAGAATCGAATCACATCGACCACACCATGCCCGATCATGGCAGATGTTAAATCACGCTTTCTTTGTAGAATGGCAAAAGGTAAACCAAATATTAAAGCCATTAACAGGATACCGATGATCCCAGAAATAAAACCATATTGAATGAATTGATCCGGTGTATGAATCATCACATGCGGAATGACCATCATGAAATAGCAGGTAAAAATTTCACCCCTGGTTATAACCTGACCCTGTAATAGATGAAGACAAAATGCGTAGAGTACTGCCCTCATGGTAATTTCTTCGGAAATTGCTGGGCTTAATGCTGTTAAAAAATAAGAAATATGCATACTGAATTCAGGTGTTTGGTTGTTGAGTAAGTTATTGATGGTTCCCAATACTACGCCAGTCACAATGCCGATCAGAATGCTTATGAGTTTTGATTTCACAGTATTTTCTTTAAAAATGCGTATTGCGTTGGTTTCATAGCGATTAAATGTACCGAATATGGCCAGCGCAGAAAGAAACGTGCAGATAAAAACTCTTACCGATGTAAAATTTATGCCCTGATAAGCCGCGAACATGACCAGCCCAAACCCCAGGGACAGCAGAATTTGCTTTTTGTTGGGCAGTTTATAGTTGATGATCAAAATAATCGATAGGATCAAACTACCGCTCGACATTGCCAGCCATATTCTTCCTGTAGGCGGAATGCTCATGCTGATTGCGAAATTTAGTAAAAACAACAACGCGAATCCGCCAAATAGCCCCCAGATTTTTATCAGTCCAAATTGTCGTGTCATATAGGAGTATCGACCCTTTTAAAATTGTAGTTTACTGGGAAATGCATTTACTTCCTCCAATTCAATCTAGACTATACCAGATATTCCGCCCTTACCGGTATGCGCCTTACGCGTTTTCCGTAGCGGCGTAGATCGCACTGGTTAGTGCGGGAATAAGCGGTGGAGTAGCCATTTCGTTCACGCCGGTCGGGTTCAATGGTATTCTGTTTTATAACGCCGGCTTTCGTTGCTCACTTGACACGAGTTGCGTAAACGATTGTGTGGTGATCAAACGCGCCATTTTCAATATTCCCGGAACAGGTAATCAGCGTCAGGTGCGAAAGACCATCGGGCGCGGGTTGTGGGCCCTTGCCGCTAACCGGTCCATCGCCAAAAATCTGGGCAAGCACTGCCGGGTCGGAAGACTCCTGAATCGAATAGACTTCAACCCGGTTAACGTTAAAGTAAATGTCAATATTGGAAGTGGTGGAATGAATGATGATCACGTCACCCCGTTTGAGATCCCCGAGGTTGGCGAAAATTTCAGTACGCCCCAGCGGATCATTGACGTGCCCGGCAATGGTGGCCGTGCCCGAATCGCCTGGAATGCCGCTGCCACGATACCAGAATGCCGTATGCCAGACCGGGTCGCCAATCGGGCCTTTAGGCGCATCCATAATATTTCCGGATGTGAGCCCAACCCCCAGCATGGGGGCGTTTACCTTGAGATCAGGAATCTGAAGTTCGAGCGGCAATTCATTAGGTTCAGCCTTGATATCAAAATTCAAATAATCAGGTGACAGCAGTTCAAATGTGGGTGTTGGCATCAGGCTTGGTTCGGCAGTGGGTTGAATTGTCGCTTGAGTTGTCACTTGAATTGTCGGTTGTACCGTCAGGGTTAACAAATGAGGCGGGGAGGGCAGAACCTGGGCCTCTACCGCCTCATTATTTTTACAACCGGCAAACGCTGCGCTAATTATTAGTATGGTCGCAATACAGCCAAACAGGCTGCTGAGCGAGCGAGTATGCACATCCCTCATATCAGAAAAGATATCACCTGTCCTGGTAGGTGCGCAGGTATCCTCGAATGATTAAACCCAGAGCAATAAAACTGAAACTTCCAATGATCACCAACACCCAGGGGGAATTTTGGTTGCGGATGGGTGCACCGCCAGTATCTGGCAAACCAGTGACAATCGGCAATAGTGTGGCAGTCTCCTCGGGTTCTTCAGTCCCTGTGGCTGCCGGAACTGTTCCCGTGGTTGTAACGGTGGCTGTCGGCGCAACGGCGCAAACAGGGCCAGAAATACTATTAGAATCCAACGTCACGGCAGCCTGGGCCAGGGCGCGCCCGTTCAGGCTTGCGCCGGTTTGCATATTAATACTGGAGCCCGTCAGGATACTGCCGACGATAGCGGAATTCGGGAAGATATCTGCCGCTGAAACCAGTCTCCACCATATATTGCATGGGTCGCCGCCAGTAACAGATGAACCTACCGAGGTCGTGAGCGTGGACGCTGATTTAAAAATCCAGACACCTTCTGTACCGGTGAGCGTCAGGTTTCCTGTCAGTGTAAAGGCATCTGCGCAGTAGGTACCCGGCCCAAGCGGTGAGACCAGCGACAACTCCTGCACGCCTGCATAAGTGGTATCACATCCCTGGTCGAGGAAAGTAAACGCGCCCGTCATATCGTTAATCGCCTGGGTTAGCAGGGCTGGGTTAACCTCCGAACCGGCGGGACCAAATGCATCGACCGCGTATATCGTTCCCCCCACTTCCGGATCAGTTAATCCAATTCCGGCGCCAGTGACGGGGCTCAACCCAACATCCGCTCCAATGGCAGATGTGGGAATATTCGTGATGGTCGTTTCGGCAAGTACCGAGAAAGTTCCTGCTGCGCCCAGTGTGGGCGAAGTGGCTGTGAGCGGACTGGCCGATCCATTCTGTGTCCATGAAAGAAGCAGGGCCAGAATCATAAATATTGCCAGATACTTATTTTTATTCATTTTAGGGGTCTCCTGATAAATAAATTTTTCAGGAAGTGGAATATTCTGTGATGTTTTGCTGGAAAGCACTACACCTGATTGTTAACAGTGTAACATACTTCTCCTAAACCGATATTATTGAGATGATATTGTGATGATAGTGAATTGGGTACTAGTGTAGAATATTTTCAAGAGAACTTATTAATGGTGGAATTTCATCTTGAATTTTTCCCCAGGGGATATCTGAGAATATCTTGAATCTGGATTTTCCAATCTCTAGGCGACAAGGATTGCCTCCAACATAACGTTATCTGTTAAAGAGATTTTGATGGAGCGTTTTGTACCCAGGTCGACTTTGCAGCCACGGTAGGATTCCAGAGTTTGTTGAAGCTCAATAAAATCCAATAAACCTATCGCTTTTTCAAATTCTACCAGCAGGTCGACATCGCTTTCAGGCTGGGCTTCATCACGGGCTACAGAGCCAAACAAATACAGCGAAGACATCCCGAACCGGTCTTTCTATTCCTGGCGCTGTTCTTTTAAAATGGAGAGTGCAGTTCCCGTTTCATGGCTTAAGCATAGGGAACTTGATTTTCTTGTCAAATAGTATAGACACGGCCTTCCTGTGCTTTCATATAAACGCCAAAACCAATCAGGGTAACCCGCGGAACGACTTAAGTATAGGGTAAATTCCTACCCTGGTCTGATGCCGGTTCATACTCTGAACTGATCCCTTATCCGGCAATTTCTTCTATACTCAACATCGTTCAATAGGAGATTGCCATGATCGTTTTTGTAATTTTTATTGCTAGTATTTTTATCGTTATCAGCCTGGTTCCATTATGTGTAGGCAGTACCGACACCCAGGATTTGTATATATTGCCGTAGTTATCAATCCCTGGGGGTACATATTGCGTTTGGATATCTTTCCTTAACAGGCTTTTCCACTGCCCTATACCCGGTATAATAGAGGATATGAAAATCATTTAACATAGCGGGTGTCATCTATGCAGGAATTCCTCAGTACCGAAACCCTGATTATTGAACTTTTGCTGATCGCATCATTGGTGGCGATCGTTGTTCGGCGGCTGCATATCCCCTATACGGTGGCATTGGTTGTGGTCGGTTTACTATTAACCACTCAATCAACAGTAAAAATTGATCTGACGCCCGAATTAATTCTGGCCTTGTTTGTTCCTCCGCTGATATTCGAGGCTGCTTTTCATCTTAACTTAACCGAACTGCGTCGAAACGCGTACTCCATCCTGATCATGGCGATCCCTGGCGTACTCCTCACCACAATCATCGTCGGCGGAATCGTATCATTCGGGACTTCGCTTAGCCTGTCTGTAGCCCTGGTTTTTGGCGCATTAATCGCCGCTACCGACCCTGTAGCAGTGGTCGCCTTGTTCCGCCTATTGGGGGTACCCAAGAGATTAGCTGTTTTGGTTGAAGGGGAAAGCCTGTTTAATGATGGCACCGCTCTGGTGTTGTTCCAATTGATGGTGGCGATTGTTATCACCGGGGAATTTAACTTTGTAACCAGCCTGATCGACTTTGTGCGCGTATCTGCCGGCGGAATCATGCTGGGTCTGGCGCTGGGTTGGGGAATCTCGCGCCTGATTGCACGCATCGATGATTACCTGATCGAAATTACCTTAACCACCGTGCTTGCTTACGGTGCTTACTTGCTGGCTGAGCAGCTCCATTTTAGTGGGGTCTTGGCTGTGGTAGCAGCCGGGTTAATAACTGGTGGCCTGGGTCCGCAGGGAATGAGCCCGACAACCCGTATTGTGTTATATAACTTCTGGGAATACGTCACATTTTTGGTAAACTCACTGGTCTTCTTACTCATCGGCCTGGAAGTTGATCTTCAAATTCTCTTTGCTGCCTGGCAGCCAATTTTATGGGCAATTGGGGCAGTCCTTTTTTCGCGGGTAATCGTTGTATATGGCCTGGGCTGGCTTACCCGGCGTTTTGCAGAGCCAATTTCAATTCGCTGGCGGCATATTATTACCTGGGGTGGGCTGCGCGGCGCGCTTAGCCTGGCCCTTGCTCTTAGCTTGCCGGTGGCCTTTGGCCCGGAACGCGACCTGCTGCGTACTATGGCTTTTGGGGTTACACTCTTTACGTTATTAATCCAGGCAACTACCATGGGGCCCCTGGTCCGCCGTCTGGGGATTATAACCATTAATCCGGTCGAGGTGGATTATGCGCAGCGCCATGCGCGCTTAAATGCGCTCAGGTCGGCTGAGGCGCATGTAGAACGCCGTTACCGCGAAGGGTTAATCTCTGCCCCCGCATGGGAAAGGATTAAGCCAAAACTACAGGAACAAACAGCCTTACTCGCCGATTCGGTGCGCGAATTGCTGCGCGTGGAACCAAAATTGGAATCGGAAGAACTGGATATTGCCCGCCGTGAGATTTTGCGTGCCCAGCGTTCTGCTTACCAGGGGATGCGTGGGGACGGGGTCATTTCGGATGAAATATTTGAAAAACTGGCTGCCGAGGTGGATACTGCGCTCGAGGGCGGCGATGAAGTCCTCTGGTTTGTACCGCAAGAGTCGCTTCCCCAGCGGTTAAATGATGGCCTTTCCGGTTCCGCCCAGGTGGAAGAAATTATTATAGAACCGGGTTCTCCTGGCGACGGGCAGCTGGTAAAGAATATTCCCTGGCCAAAACATTTTGTTATTGTAAGCTTAAGACGCGGCAGCCAGATCATCATCCCCAAAGGGGATACCACCTTACTCGCACGTGATTTGCTGACCGTCGTTGGGGAATCCGACTCCGTTCAGCAAGCCCGCCAGCTTTGTCAGCGGGATGCGTAGTCTTTCTGTAGCAGGAGAGATGCATTTTTCAATCTGGTAGGCGAAGTCCCGGCACAGGAGGGAATGCTTGTTGGCGGGCACTCACCTCCCCCGCGAAGCGCTCTGAGCTTGCGAAGAGTGGGGAGGCTGGGAGGGGTCCTTATGTCAACTACCGCCAACCCAGCTTGCCTGCTTTAAATCTTCCGCTTCCCTCCCCCCATTTGAGTCTGTGAAAAAATCCCCTAGATGGCTTAAAAAAAATTAAATATAATAGGGAAAACGACAAAAAGGACAAGAAAAATAATGGAACCTTTATTCCCACTCCCTGAAGAAAAAGCAAAAAAGAAAATTGAAGGTGAAATCACAAAAAAACGGGTAATCAAGGGAGAGAGATTCCAAAAAGCGATTATTTACGCAAGTTTAGACGAATTATTACCGCCAGACCATCGAGTGCGGATCGTGTTAGAGATGGTAAAGCGGATGGAGTTAGGCAGATTCTACAACAGGATCAAATCCATAGAAGGAGAAGCCGGACGTCCTGCGATAGACCCAGAGATTTTGATTGCCGTATGGTTGTACGCGACACTGGATGGAGTAGGCTCCGCGCGAAAACTAGCCCGTCAATGTGAAGAGAATATCGCTTATCGATGGATATTGGGAGGAATAGAGATCAATTACCATACATTAGCTGATTTTCGGGTGGACTATGAAGAAGAATTAGATGAATTATTGGTCAAAGGGGTGGCAGCATTGATGAATGAAGGATTGGTGGATCTCGAACGAACAGCACAAGATGGGATGAGGGTGAGAGCCAGTGCTGGAGCCAAATCATTTCACAGAAGAACGACCTTGGAAACTCATCTTGAGAAAGCAAAAAACCGGGTGGAGGAATTGAAGCAAGAAGATTCAGAGGAATTTCAGAGGGGTCCACGCAGTCAGGCAGCCCAAGAACGAGCGGCGAATGAAAAGGTAGAGCGGCTTGAAAAAGCATTGAAGGAATTGGAAAAGATAGAGGAGAAACGAAAGAAGAGTCATCATAAGAAAGAAAAACAAAAGATACCACGAGCTTCAAGAACAGATCCGGAAGCCCGATTTATGAAAATGCCAGCGGAAGAGAAGCGACCAGCTTACAATGCAGAGTTAACGATAGATACAGAGAGTCGGATCATCGTTGGGGTAGATATGGTGAACGAGGTAGATCAAGGCCAAATGGATCCCATGTTGGAGAAGATTCATGAAAAGTACAATCAGTATCCAAGAAAGCATTTGGTGGACGGAGGTTTTGCGACAATAAATGATATTGAATCGGCACATAAAAATAAAGTCGTTGTTTTGGCTCCCCTGCCTGATCCGAGGTGTCCAGGGCAAGATTCGAGTCAACCACGGGAAGAAGATGGGCCAGGAGTAAAAAGTTGGCGAGAACGGATGGCAACGGAAGAAGCTAAAGAGGAATATAAAGAAAGAGCAGCAACGATAGAGTGGGCCAATGCATTAGCAAGGAATCGCGGATTTCGGCAGTTAGTTGTTAGAGGGATTCGTAAAGTTCGCTCAATCCTATTGTGGTTCGCCCTAGCCCATAATCTTATGCAAAGTGTAAATTTGAGAAAGAGGCAAGCCCAAGCCGCATAAAATGAATTAATTTAATACCACGCCAAAAGGTGGCAAAATGGCGTCGAAATAAAGAGAAAAATTAAAAACCATGACAATACCTATTGAATAAAATTATTTTTTTGAATAATTTTCCAGTCTCAAATTTAAATTTATGGATTTTTCGCAATTTTTTCACAGACTCTTTTGGGGGGAACATAGGGGGGTACTTCCGCTTCCCTCCCCCCACAGGAGAGATGCACTTTCCCGGCCCGTCCGCCAACCTGCTACTTAGCTAACGCAGCTTCCCCGCTTTAAATCTTCCGCTTCCCTCCCCCCATTTTTGGGGGGAACATAGGGGGGTACTTCCGCTTCCCTTAATCCCAACCGGAGAGATGCACTTTCCCGGTCCGTCCGCCAACCTGCTACTTAGCTAACGCAGCTTCCCCGAAAAATAAATCATCAGGCAAACAAGTGCGTTTCTCCTGAATACCCGAAGCCCAAATCACCACTCAAGCTATATGGCGCGCTTCTTCATCTGGCACATTCACAGTCCCTTTTCAAGTTGCGCTGATAAATTTTATACAATTGTTGACAATTCTTAAAGAACTTGTTATAGTATATTTTGTAGACCAGGTGGTCTACATTTCTAAATAAATCAAAGTTAGATATCTTTTCATTAATTGGGTCCAACCCCGTATGATTGAGATGATACAAAGGCAGTGTATATATGACAAAAAAATTATGTATTATAACTGGAGCAAATTCAGGCATTGGTAAACAGGCAGCTATTCAAATTGCAGCGCAGGGTTATCAGGTAATTATTGGTTGTCGTAATAAAGAGCGCGGAGAAGTGGCCCTGAATGAGATCAAAGAAATAAGTAAAAGCGGCAATGTTGAATTAATCCTGCTTGATATGAGCCTTAAATCCTCGATCTTATCGTTTTCAAATACGATTAAAGAAAAATATGATAAAGCAGATGTCCTTATTCATAACGCAGCGGTTTTTGATATAGCCCAAAAATCGAGCATAGTTACCTCAGAAGGGTATGAAACGATATGGATGACAAACCACATAAGCCCAGTTTATTTGACAGATCTATTGCTGGATTTACTGAGAAAAAGCGATGACCCTAGGATTCTAACGGTATCCTCAAAAGGACTTCTGGCAATGCCGATGCTAAAAGTCGATCTCGTTGATCCTGAATTTAAGACAGGAAAATTTGCGGTAAACAAAGCCTATTATCAATCAAAACTAGCCCAGGTGATGTATACGTATTGGTTAGCCAGGGAACTGAAGGCTGACGGTATTTCTGTAAATGCAATCCGCGTTCCTGCTGTTCAGGTTGATATTAGTCGCCACCCTGGGATATCACCCTTTATGAAATGGGTTTATCAACAAAAAAGCAAAAAATCCATAACGCCATCCAGAATGGCTGAAACCTATACCTTCTTGGCGACAAATCCCGGCATAAAAGGTGTAAGCGGTAAGTATTTCGATGAGAATAATCAGGAAGTTAAATCGAATAAATATACCAGTAATTGGGACAATATCAATGATGTAATAAAACTGACGAAAAAATATCTGTAAAAAGAAGATAACACCATGGAAAAAAATATTTCAAAAACCAATAAAATATTAACCCTCCTCTTTTCATTAATTGGGGCCAGCCCCGTATGATTGAGCTGATATATAAAATGAAATAATAAGCAGAGTCTTTATGAAAGAAAAAACGTTTCAAAGAAAAGATCAGGTATTAGAAGCAGCCCTTGATGAGTTCATAACCAACGACTATGAAAAAGCTTCATTAAATACAATCATTAAATCAGCAGGCATTAGCAAAGGGACGTTCTATTATCATTTCAAAAATAAAGAAGCACTATACCTCTATCTTTTAAAAACGAGTGCTGATACCAAATGGCAGTACATCAACCAACAAACACGCTCTCATATCGTCGACTTCAATCGCTTGGATATATTTGATAAGTTCCTGTATCAGGCAGAACTTGGGGCCGGCTTTGCTGCTCTTTACCCTAAATACCACACACTTAGCCTTATGTTCTCCAAAGAAAAGAACAACCCCATATACCGCACAGCGATTAAATTCTTGGGTGGCAACAGCACCGATATCATCACCCCGATGGTAAGAGAGGCCATTTCGAAACATGAAATAAAAGAAGAATTTGACGAAACTTTTATTGTCAAAATACTCCGTCACTTACTGTTTGAATTCGATCAGATATTTGACGAAGAAAGTGACTATGAAAAAAATAAAGTTTTAGCCAATCTTAAGAATTACGTGAATTTCATAAAATACGGGCTAAAGTCAGGATAACCCCCACTTCCAATCTTCCGCTTCCCTCCCCCCAATCCCACCGGAGAGATGCACTTATCCGGCCTGCCTGCCCACCTGCTGCTTAGCCAACCCAGCCTGCCCGAAAAACAAATCATCAGGCGAGCAAGTGCGTTTCTCCTGAATACCCGAAGTTTCAAAATCAATCACCCCATCCGCACCCAACGGAAATTTCGTAGGCGAAGTCCCGACGCAGGAGGGAATGCTTGTTTGCGGGCACTCACCTCCCCCGCGAAGCGCTCTGAGCTTGCGAAGAGTGGGGAGGCCGGGAGGGGTCCTTATGTTAACTACCCGCCAACCCAGCCAGCCCACTTCCAATCTTCCGCTTCCCTCCCCCCATTTTTGGGGGGAACATAGGGGGGTACTTCCGCAGTACCCGGAGTTCCAACATCACTCACCCCATCCACGCATGCAGGTTCAATAACAAAAACTCGTTGGGCAATATTTCATTGCCCAACGAGTTCAAACAATCTGCAAATAGTAGGTTAATTCTTTCCGCCAGGTTCGCCAGGTTCGCCGGGAGTTTCTTCGGTGGGCTGCGGGACAGCCTGGGTTGGTTGGCCGCCTTGCTCTTGGGTAGGCTCTGAACCGGAATCCGCGTTAGCTGTGCAGGTTTGTGTGGGGTCCGGACCAGGGCCGGGGCCGTACCCGCTGCCAGGAGTGGGCGTGCCGCTTGTCCATGGGTTTCCGCCTTGCCCATTGAAGACAGGGGTACAGTTTTCACAGGTTTGCGTTTCATTGCCAGGTCCGTAACCGCTTCCTGGTGTTGGTGTGCCGGTTGTCCATGGGTTTCCGCCGCCTGTTGCGGGTGTCGTCGTTTCTCCACTCGGTGTGACGGAAGCCAGGTGCAGTAGTTGGCGCAGACGCAGTTGTTCTCTTAATTGTGCGGGGTCCAATAGACCTGTCTCAACCCAATGCAGACGATCCTGTAACATTTGTTGGGTTCGTAACATTACGAGCTCTGCGGTTGCAGACCCATTCGTACGAAGCTGGAGGAAAGTCTGCTCTTGAGTTTGTAGGCGTGTACGGATTTGTTCAAGCGCCTGTGCTGCCTGATCATCCGGAAGATTCATGGCATACTGAAAAGCCTGTTCAACCTGATTCTCATAACGGTTTTGAACTGCTTCAGGAAGTGTACCACCCGCAATCAGCATCTTCTGAATTTCCGCTGCACGACGATCGGAGTATTTCAGAGCAAGTTGATATTCAGATTCTGGGTTGGAAGAAAATCCTAATCGGACATCTTCACTGATCAGTTTCACGCCATACAGAGGTTGGTCCGGTAGGCTGCCCTGGGAGGCGGCCACAGTGGCGCCGCCGCCGCCCAAAATCAGAGCAGCGATTAATACAATTGTTGATAGTGTGCTTAACATAGGGGATTGTTCCTTTCGTTGAACCATAAATATTGATTGGATTGAATGCATCCACTTGTTAAGACGTTGTTTTTGCGATGGTGTTATGGCCTCGGCAGATTCCTGTGCTTTCATTAGAAAAGCAGCCAGTCCCAACGCTTCTTTTTCGGGATTGCGAATGTGTTCCGTTTGTAAATAAGCCAGTTTCTCAGAAAGTTCTGGGTCGATTTCATTTCTCATGCTCATAGCTACCTTCCTTCTCTACTCGGAGCAGCAGTCTTCGCAGCGTGTTTAATGCCCGAAATTGGATTGCTCGAACGGCTCCGGCGTCTTTATTGATTGCAGCCGCTACTTCTTCATGTCCCCAACCTTCAATAAAACGCAGGGTGATAACCTGGCGCTGGTCCGGTGTCAATGATCGCAGCGCTGTGCGGACCTGGGTTTGTTCCAGATGATCATCCGCCAGGTTTTCAGGAAGAAACTGATCCGCGGCTTTCAACGATTCATCCAGTTCAATAGGTGTGGGAGGTTGCCGGCGGTAACTATCCGTAATCCAGTTATGGGCAATCCGGTACAGGTATGCCTGAAGATGATTGTTCGGCCCCTGTCCGGCGCGGAGAGTTTTAAGAAACCGCGAAAAGGTTTCGGCAACACAATCCTCAGCCAGGCATTCATCTCCTAAAAGGCGCATGGCGTAGCGGTAGAGCCCCGGGCTGTATAGTTTATAGATATTAGCCAGAATCGAGAGGTCAAAGACTTTCGCGCCTGTGAGAAGATCTTCTTGGGTATGTGAATTCATTGTTTAATATATAAGACGTATTTTATCAATTATCGTTATGGGTAACTTTATAATATTCCACTGGAGAGCTGCACTTTCTCTTCACCTCCCCTCAAGGGGAGGCCGGGAGGGGTCCTTATATCAACTACTAGCCGACGCAGCTTCCCCGAAAAACAAATAATCAGGCGAACAAGTGCGTTTCTCCTGAATACCCCCGCCGGAGAGATGCACTTTTCCGGCCAGCCCACTAACCTGCTTCATAGCCAACCCAGCTTCCCCGAAAAATAAATCATCAGGCGAGCAAGTGCGTTTCTCCTTCCCTCAACCCCAACCGGAGAGCTGCACTTTTCCGCCCGCTTCAAATCTTCCGCTCGAATGCAGCTCAGGCCTCAGTGTAGTCTAAACACCGACAGCCAATCTTAGAATCGGCTTACATACAAGTCAGTCTCCCGCTGACAGCCACCAGCGGCCTAAGACGATATAGTAAAAAAATGGATGATCAACCATAAGGAGATAAAAATGCAAAAACTTAAAAATTTGAAATATTTGTCCGTTTTGACCTTGCTTTTGGTCATGGTGGGCACATACTCGTCCACCGCTATGGCGAATCTTAGTGTAGATGCCCCCGATTTAGGTACCGCGGCGAGCTTCGTGGGGTTGGCCGGTTCGACGTTTACCAATACCGGTTCGGGCGTATTCGTTGGGAATGTAGGTACCTTCCCAGGCACATCGGTCGTTGGCTTTCCTCCTGGCACGATCCGCTCCGGAGCGATCTACATGGGAGGTGCGGTTCCAGAGCAGGCGCAGATCGATGCCAGCACTGCGTTTTTTGCTTTAAAAGACCAGCTGTGTAATGTTGATTTGACTGGTCAGGACCTGGGCGGAATGACGCTCCTTCCCAGTGTGTATTGTTTTGATACATCGGCTCAGCTGACAGGAGACCTCGTTCTCGATGCCGGTGGTAACCCCCTTGCTGTCTGGGTTTTTCAGATAGGCAGCACGCTTACCACCGCATCCGACTCGTCTGTAACCGTGATCAATGGTGGGAAGGTTCTCAACGCCTTCTGGCAGGTTGGCAGTTCAGCCACTCTCGGTACACGCACCTGGTTCATTGGAAATATTCTTGCGGATGCGAGTATCAGCATGAATACTGGCGCAAGTCTGGTCGGAAGAGCCCTGGCGCTAAACGGGGCGGTGACGATGGATACCAACGGTGTCCCCATCCCAATCGCCAACACCCCGCTGTTTGAGTTCCTTTATTTGCCACTCATCATGCGCTGATACTTCCACCCGCTTTCCTTACTGCGCGGCAGGCACTGCCCCGAAAACCTTACTCAAAACCTGCCGCAGCATCTGTTCCGGCAAAGCTCCAACCTGTGTGTGGACCACTGCCCCGTTAACAATAAACAACATCGTCGGGATTCCCTGAACGCCGTACTTCATTGCCCATTCAGAGTTTTCATCGGTATTAACCTTAGCCACAAGCAGTTTTCCGGCCTGTTCTTTAGCGATCTTATCCAGGATGGGAGCAACCATCCGGCAGGGTCCGCACCAGGGAGCCCAAAAATCAACGATAACGGGCAAATTGGATTTCAAAACAGTTTTCTCAAAGGCGGCATCGGTTACGTGTATTGGTTCATTCATGATTAATTCTCCATATTTTTATAAAAATTAGATTTCGATTGATTGCCATAAATTAATTTGGCATTTTTCTTTCTCAGTTAAGTGGAAGGCTCGCTCCCGCTTATTTTGACCAGTCGACGGTCATTTGTTTTCGTCCATGCAGAACTTTCTCCACAGCGATCCCTGCCACGGCCCCTTCCGCTGCGGCGATCACCGCCTGTTTCACATGGTTGCACAGCACATCCCCCACCGCATAAACGCCGGGAATAGCCGTCTGGTATTCACGGTCCACAATCAGGCACCCGCTTTCACTGATCTCAAGCTGTCCCTGCAGAAAATCAGTGATCGGCTTCCCACCCTGCAAATAGATGAATGCGCCGTCAATAACCAGGCTTCTCTCGGGCTGCCCTCGTTGGGCAAATCGAACCCCTTCCACCTGCTTCTGCCCGGTAATCTCCCGCAGGCTCGCCCCGGGGTAAAGTGTGATCTTCGGATTCCCGTTCAGTTCATCAATCAAGTGTTGTGGCGCCTTTAATTCAGGGGTAGGCGAGAGAAAATGTACCCGGTTCACGAATTTGGTCAGGAACAGCCCCTCTTCAATCGCTTCATCACTGTTGCCGGCCACCACCACTTCTTTATTGCGGAAGAAAGCCGCGTCGCAGGTGGCGCAGTAAGATACACCGCGTCCAAGGTATTCGTCTTCACCCTTCACCCTGGACCCGCGCCCCAAGGAACCGGTAGCGATAATCACAGCCCGCGCAGCATAATTGCCATTATTTCCATAAACGGTTTTCTCATCAGAAACAAGATCAACCCCAATCACCTTATCAGAAACAAATTCGGTTCCGAATGAACGCGCCTGGCTGCGCATCCGTTCCAGCAATTCTGCGCCGCTTACTTCCTCGAGAATACCCGGATAATTGGCAATTTTGCTCGTGATTCCCAAAGCACCTGCCGTTAATCCCTTGTCGATGATCAGCGTCTTCAAGCCAGCGCGTGAAGCGTAAATCGCCGCGGTCGCCCCTGCCGGGCCGCCGCCAACGATCATCAAATCATAAACCGCGTGTCGTAGTGCATCATCTTGTTTTATTGCATAATCCAGGTTTAAATCCATCACCAGCTCCTGCTTCATAACATCTATAAAAATAGATGCGCTAAAACACGAAAAGTTGCATGAACGCTTATAAATCGACCCCATCCATTTTACGGATGGGTATTCAGTGCGTTTAATCGTGGTCGCATCTCCGCCCTCTGATTATTCAACTTCAGGTGCAAAAATGGCCGCATTATTATTAAACTGGTGCAATCTAACATTTCACAAACACCTTATTCAAACCACTTATCCTTGATCTCCTCGGGGGTCATCCATTCGTCCGCGACGAAATCGTCATTTTCATAATGGATGATCTCCATCCATTCGGCAAGGTTCTCGTTGGTGACCACAGGAAAATCCACCACCAAAGCGTTGCCGTATTGTCCTTCAAGAGCGGATTCATCAATCGTTTCGCCGCTAACCATATAATACGCGGCATACACAGCGTCATAGGCGATCCCGGGTGGGTTGCTCACAATCACGCATTCAAATCCGGGATGTTCTGTTGTGCGGTCCTTCCAGATGTAAAAACCGGTTTTTGAGGGTTCACAATTCATCATTGGGTAGTTCTCTGCTGAACTGATATTATTCACAATCCCAAACACAGCATTGGTATAACCGGAATTGGTCCAAATGGCTTCGAGAGTGGGGTAGGCTTCTATCAGATCATTGAAAATATACGCATCATCTTTAAAGTTGTATCTTTCAGTGTCTGTTGTAACCACCTTGATCTGTGGATACGCTGCTTCAAGCAATCCCTTGATGAGTTCAGCATCCATTTGATTTGAACTGAAATCGAAGTAAGCAAACTCTCCACTCCCGGCGCTGTCTTTAAACAAGTTGTTCAGTGTCACCCGCATCATATCGCCGCGATCTGCCAGGATCGAATAAGCCCCATTAATCTCAATTTCAGCATCCAGCACAAAAACAGGAATGCCTTTTTCAACAGCTTCATCGATTGCTGAGGTATCCCTCTCGATTGTTTCCGGGTTGGAATTCAGCACAATCGCGCTGACGTTCTGCTTCACCAGGTCAGGAATCTCGCCATAAGCACACCGGATTCCCAATGCTTCACAGCCTTTTTGAAAATTATTCTTGCGCTGCCATTGGGTGGGGTCATCCCCGGCATACCCCAAAACCGGTTCATTTTGCGCGGCGCTGGGAACAGCCGCTTCTTCAGGCATAACCTCCTCAAAACCTGCCAGGCAGTTGGCCGGCCAATCCGGGTTACGGTCCAGGCCAGGGTTGTTGGTGAGATTGAGAAATATATCCGCAAACATTTCACCGACAAGATAGATCTCTTCATTCCCTGCATTCATGTCGCCGTTGATGCATTCGACCCGCTCTCCATCCGCTGTCTTGAAGGGTAAATAACGCTGCAACTCCCCTTTTCCGCCTGCATCTCTGGCGTTGGAACCATCGGCAGCCATCACACATCTTTGGCAAACGCCGTCCGGATGATCCCAATGCGAGAAGATCTCTCCATCAATGGTCCATAATACATCGTATGCTTTGCCATTTTCAGTCAGCTGCGCCGCATGGCTGCCATCTGCGTTCATTACAAAGATATTCCCTTTATCGCCCTCCATGGTTAACCAGGCGATCTGGCTCCCATCCGGCGACCAGGTCGGTTGTACATCCTCTTCAGGGCTGTTGGTCAGGTTAACCGATTGGCCGCTGCCGTCTGCCTTGATAATGTAGATATCCCCTTTATTGGAATACGTGATCTGGCTGCCGTCATGCGACCAGTCCGGCCTTGCGCTGTCATTTTCAAACGTCAGTTGACGTACATTGCTGCCATCTGCATCCATCACATACACATAATTGCCACCTTCCTGTTCTTTATTGGGGCGGTTTGAGACAAAAGCAATCTGGCTGCCGTCCGCAGACCAGGCAGGCTCGCTATCATCCGCCGCATCATTGGTCAGGTTAATCGTCCGGCTGCCGTCTGGTGCCATGCTGTAGATCTCCGCATTGCCGTCGCGGTCGGAATCGAAGGTGATCGTGCACGGAATGGGAGGTGCTTCCGTCGGGGTGATCCTCATCTCGGGCGTGGGAGAAGCCGTAGGGGTGAGGGTACTCTCGGGTGTCGGGGAAACCGTTGGGGCAGCGCTTTCAAGTACCGGCTGCTCTTCAATCGTGGGCGTTACTACATGTGTAGCTTTTCCGCAGCCGCTCACAAGCAGCATAAAAACGATCAAAAATACGAAGCTGACATGCAAATATCTTCTCATCCTCTGCCATTTCTTTTACGTGATGGTGTTGAATAATTATAGAATATCTTCCCTCGCAGGATGCTGGAGTTTATTGTCATAAATTGTAACCAGATTAGGAATTTCAGTGGTGTGCAGGCAGCACGGATTCATGAGTTACTCCTGGGGGAGTACAACATCTCCCTGGGTCATACCTCCGGGCATCACCTCAACCCAGTGATAGCGGATCCAATCGTTTTGTGGCATTTTGCCCTTAATATAGTATCTTCCGGGAGGAACATCGTTGAATACAAAGTTGCCATCAGCGTCTACGCTCGTCGTTGCCTGATACGCCTGGTCGCTGCTGGCGCATGACCTGGTCATATAACCCTGGCTGCCCACGACTGCTGCGCAAATCTCTACGGTCAGATCCTGATAGGATTGCAGATCGGCGCCAGACAACCTGCCGCGAATCGAGCCGTTCTCTTTTTCCACAGGGGATGGCAGCACCGGGCCGTCTCCAAAAACAAGGAGAGAATCTATTGCATTTGCGTACAGGTCGGAGTTGTGCATGAAGTAAGCTGTAATCCGGCTGCCATCGTAGATATACAGCCCATAATGGGTGGTGATCCACAGGCGGCCGAGCCTGTCAAACTGCATATCCAGCAGTTGGGCGTTGAGATCCTTTTCGTCTATCTGCAGCGTCCATTGCTTGGTCTGTGGGTCAAATACATAGATTTTGTTTGCGTAGTCGATGGCAACCCAGATCCTATTATCCTGATCAACAGCAATCTGATGTGCGTAATAGATGTTTTCAGGCGTTTCATCATAAAATGTAGACCATTGGATTCCGTCATATTTCAACAATCCCTCATTATTGACCACCCACACGTTGCCAATCGTATCGAATGTCAGTGAACCTGGTGCCGGGTTTTGCTCAAATCCCTTACCCTCTTCAAACACCTGCCAGGAGTTTCCGTCAAAGACGGCCATGCCGCCCCCAGTAACCACCCATACATCTCCATCCGGAGCTGTCGATATCGAGCGGATTAAATCGATGACCCCTTTGTTTCCCAAGTATTCGATTGCCGGATAATGTGTCCACAAACGCCCGTCAAAATGGCCGATTTCTACATTGGGGTCGAGGGCGTGTTCCGCATCGAGATCATAATTTCCGGGAACGGTAAGATCGTAATTCCCCGAATCCTTGACCAGGTTTACCCAGATATCGTTCCCTTTTCCACAGGCCAATACCCTTGTGTCAGAGTAGCCATCTGGTCCAATTTCGGTCAGCCGCGAGCCGTCCACGAAAAATATTTTTCCTTCCCAGATTGCATAGATACGCCCTCCCGGGCACTGGGTTAGCCGCGCGGGAAATTTCAAAGGGGTGATAGCGTTGGGCCATGGATTTACGGGCATTTGCCCCAGCCATTCCCCTTGCAGAAATGAATTCAGCGTTGCTTCAAAGTTGTAA
Organism: Chloroflexi bacterium HGW-Chloroflexi-10; assembly: GCA_002840755.1. Taxonomy (GTDB): domain Bacteria; phylum Chloroflexota; class Anaerolineae; order Anaerolineales; family Anaerolineaceae; genus UBA6170. The sequence goes on from PHBZ01000016.1 coordinate 65,392, forward strand.
ACATGCCACCCGTCTTGTTCCAGGCAGGATAGCGCAAAAATCGCCGGTTCTTCTGGTGCGCCTGGGGAAAACGGCTGATCAATGAGATGGAAAGCGCAGGCCATATTCGGGTCTGCCAATGACTCCGCTGTTGTTATTACCTCGCTTTCGGGTTCCATCAGAGGGGTAGGGCTTGCCGGGGGAGCACTGCTTACGGCAGCCGCGCCGGAATACCAGTCGGGGAAACCGTCATAAGCCAGGTTGTTGCTGAGATTGGTCTGGTTGCTGCCATCCGCATTCATCATATAGATTTCGGCGTTCCCATCGCGGGCAGAGACGAACACAATTTTCAGGCCATCGCCGGACCAGGCGGGTGAACTGTTAACCGTAAAATTTTTAGGAGAGACTGGCAGCATTCTCTTTTCGGTCAGAATTACGGGCTCGCTGCCATCCGCATTCATCACGTAGATTTCCCAGCTTCTTGAACTGTTGGAGATATAAGCGATCTTTTTCCCATCTCCCGACCAGGCAGGATAGAGGGAGCCGGAATTGGTTGTTAGCTTGGTTCTGGCGCTCCCGAAGCTGTTAATCACCTGGATCTCGAAGTCATCATAAAGCATCTTTGGATTGGATTGAAACACGAGATTTTTCCCGTCCGGTGACCAGTCCGGAAAACTATCATCACCCTCGTCCGTTGTAAGGCGGGTCTGCTGGCTGCCATCCACATCCATTACGTAGATTTCCTGGTTTCCTTCCCGGTTCGAGGTGAATGCGATCTTTCGCCCGTCTGGCGACCAGGCAGGATAAGCGTCATCTCCCGCATTGTTGCTGATGTTGCGCGGGTTGCTGCCGTCAGCATCCATCACGTAGATTTCCCAGTTCCCGTCGCGGTTTGTGGTGAATGCGATTTCCTTGCCATCCGCAGACCAGTTCGGGTCGCTGTCTACTGCCGGGTTATTGGTAAGACGTATCGGGTCGCTGCCGTTGGCGTTCATGGTATAGATTTCCAGGTTTCCATCGCGGGTGCTCTCAAACGCAATTCGACCGCTGCCTGTTTCAAGCTCTGCGGGCATTCTGGTTTCGATGGGCGCAATGGGTGCCTCAGCCTCGCTCGTAGTACCGCGCATATTAACGAATAGTGGCAGGGAATCACCACCGGATGTAAGCTTGAAGAAAGCGCTGATCGCGACCATTCCCACAACCAGCAGCCCGGCCCCTGCGGCTGCGATCACCAACCAGAATGCTTTTGGAAGAGATGCCCGGTATCTTGCCGGTTCCGGCTTTGTGGCCGGCCCTGCGGGGTCAACCTTTGGCTGTTTCGACTCATCGTCGGGTGTTTCCCTTGCCGGATTCAGGCTGGCACCGCAAACGCTGCAATGCCGCCAGCCCGCATCGACCGCGTTGCCGCATGCCGCACAATGAGTGGATAGACCGGTTTGTTTGCCGGTCAACGGGCAAAACAGACTGCCTTCGGGGTGCTGTTGGTTACAGTGAGGACATTGCATTCCATGTCTCCTGGTTAACTCTGCGGATGTTTTTCTGAAAATTTACGCATGAACATTAAGGGAGCGGGAGCGCCGGCTGCTGCGGGAGAAACGGCTGCTGGGGTTTGGATTCTCTGAATGGGGTTGTGCGGAAAATGTCATAAATCTCATTTTTTGTGAGGCGGGTTTGGTCGCTGCCGTCAATGTTCATCACATATATTTCCTCGTTCCCATCGCGATTGGAGATGAAGGCAATCTTCTGTCCGCCGCTCATCCAGATTGGTGAACTGTCGTCCCCTTTATGATCCACCAGGCATTTTATCTCGCCGCCATCGGCGTTCATCAAATAAATACCCATATTCGAATCACCGCTGAAAGATTGAAAAACGATCTTCTGCCCGTCCGGCGACCAGTCGGGGTAGCTGTCCCTCCCCTGGTTGTTGGTGAGGCGCGTCTGGTCGCTGCCGTCGGCGTTCATCATATAGATCTCGTCATTCCCGTCGCGGTTGGAGGTAAAAGCGATCTTCTGTCCATCCCCCGACCAACTCGGACAGTAATCATCTGCCTGAAAGTGCGTAAGCCGTGTTTGATTGCTGCCGTCGGCGTTCATCCTGTAGATTTCCATGTTTCCATCCCGGTATGAGGTAAAGGCGATCATCTTTCCATCTCCGGACCAGTCCGGGCAGATGTCATCATCCGCATTGTTTGTGAGATTTACAATATCACCGCCCTCAGTGCTCATCACATATATATCAGAATTCCTGTCAAAATAAGATGAGAAGACGATCTTTTGCCCATCCGGTGAAAGGACTGGGTCATTCCCGGAATCCGGATCATATGTGAGACGGGTCTCGTTGCTGCCGTCGGCGTTGATCATAAAAATATCGCTGATACCGGTAACTATCCAATCGGCGCTGCCGTCATAGCGTTCGGTGGAAAATACGATCTTGTCCGCGCCTGGTGCATTTGGAACGGAAATGCTGGTTGAAACAGGCAGGATGGCTGCTGCACGGGCATTGCCGGGCGGGGAGAAGAATTGGTGAAAATTTCCAATCTGCCTGAAAATGCTGCCCGCTGCCAGCGCCGCGATGAATAGCATCATCAATCCTGCAGCAGCGCTGATAATGCCAGGCGCTGTGGAAGAACGCGCAGCAGGGTTAGCAAAGCCTGCTGTCGCAATCCGGGCCGAGGAAGCCGGGTTCACTTCTTGCGGATAGGGTTTTTCATTAGATGGCATTCTATTTTTTTCCTTCCAAACCATTTCAGCATCTACCCGTTCCGGTCTCACTCAAACTGGTTTCCTTCTTGCAGCGGGGGCTGTTCTTGTTGATCAACAGCTGTTTCAAGATGAATGCCGGGTTTTAAAAGGTCAACATAACCGGACCATTCACCTGCCGAATCCAGTTTAACAATAACGATTTGTGTATTTGGTGTGCTGTAAGAAATCCAGACTTCTCCTTTTCCCCAGTACCGTTCGCTGTCTTTATCGATTGTGGTGCCGCTTATTGTATAACTGGCAAATCTGATTTCCCGGAATACTGCCGCAAGCATCCCGTTTGAGGGAATGAAAGCCAGATCCGCTGATCCCGAAATGATGCCGTTTACATTTCCATTGATTGAGGATATCCACAGCTCATGGTTGCAATCCGACAAATACGGGACAAGGACCTGGTTTTCAGAAATAATGAATATTCTTTCACATTCCTGGAGTAACCCATTGCCTGGTTGGTTGGTTTCTGAAATGGCGGGCTGCGTTGGTAATTCTGCCGTAGGTACTGCTAGTATCTGCGTTGGGGTTGAAGCTAACACGGTTGCTGTGGGTAATAAGGTGGCATCTCGTTGAGTTTGATAGTTGCTGGTGTCTTGATAGATCGTAGCCGAAAAATTCTGTGAGTTAAATCCGGTGATAATAAATGTTGCCTGGCCTTTCCATTTTCCATCCGCGGTTACCGTAGCCGGCATTTCATCTCTTTGCAGCGCTGTAGATAGGTGTCCTTCAGAGAAGACGGTATAAAAACCATAATGGGCTGTAAGGACAAGTAGGCCATCCACCACTTCTGCATCGATGATTTCGCTCCAACTATACGGGTCGGTGTCAGTCTGGATCCTGAATGTTGCGCCTTCCCATTGGGTCAGTTTCCCTTCTTTATCCCACCGCAGTTCGCCCTGCACTTCAAGGACCGCCTGCCTGCCATTGGCATCCAGCAGCGAGATGGTATAAGCTGCTCCATTGATGGATTTCCAGTAACCGCCCACGCCAAAGGGATTGCTTGGCTTAACCAGCACCCCTCTGGATGCAGCAGTAGTCGGTACGGATTCTGGCTTATCTGTGGGGGCTTCTTCATCGGTCATTTGGGGAATGGCGGGCGACCAGACGGCATAATAGTCATTCCCCGGGCTGTTTGTTAGGCGGGTTTGTTTGCTGCCGTCGGCGTTTATCAGGTAGATCTCATAGTTGCCATCGCGATCGGAGGCAAACGATACCTGATGCCCATCCATTGACCATTGGTAAAACCCATCAATCCCTTGGTTATTGGTGAGGTTTGTTTGGCCGCTGCCATCCGCGTTCATCAAATAGATCTCCATGTTTCCATCTCGATCGGTGACATAGGCGATTTTCTGCCCGTCTGGTGACCAGACCGGGTAGCTGTCGTTCGTCGGGTTGCTGGTGAGGCGCGTCTGATGGCTGCCATCGGCGTTCATCACGTAGATCTCCGGGTTGCCGTCGCGCTGGGAGGTAAACGCAATCTTCTTGCCATTTCTGGAACAGTTAAAAGAATAATCATAGTTATTCGTCAGCACATTTTCGCCGCTGCCGTCGCTGTTGATCTCATAAATTCCGGACTTTCCATCGCGGATTGAGACATAGATGATTTTCTGCCCATCGGACGACCATGAAAATCCCATATTGATCATATATGTGTGGTTCGTGGTGAGCTGGATGCGGTTGCTGCCATCCGTGTTTATGATATAGATCGTCTGGTCAGCGGTCATGCTTGCCAGATCCGCCGTAAATGGATCAAAGGACGCGTAGGCGATCTTCTGACCGTCGGGTGAAAAAGCAAAAAAGCCAAACCCTGCTCCGTTTGTCGTTAGCCGTGTTGGGTCACTGCCGTCGGCGTTCATCAGATAGATTTCCAGGTTTGCCTCATTGTCACGGTTGGAGGTAAAAGCGATCTTCTGAGAGTCCGGCGACCAGGTCGGATTGGAGTCATCTGCCGGGTTGTTGGTGAGATTGACAGGATCGCCGCCGTTGGTATCCATCAGGTAGATATCGTTATTACCACCTCGATCTGAAACAAATAATATCTTTTCAGGCGGAGCATTTTTTGCAAAGAGAGGTAAATCGACGCGTTTCCGGAAAACGACGAATGCGATCACCGCCATCATCAGCAGTAATCCCATGCCAATCAGTGTCAGCGGCAGGCATCCGATCCGGGAACGCGAGCGGGTTTTTAAAGGTTCCGCTTCCGCAGCTTTCACTGGCTGGGGGGTAGCCGTGATGGCAGCCTGCTGTTCCAAAACTGGCGCAGGCTGGCTTAAAGGTTCGCCGCAAAAAGTACAGTGCAGCCATTGATGGTCAATCGGTTTGCCGCATTGCGGACAAACATCCACTGCCGGTATTTTCTTACCGGTCAAAGGACAATATAAATTATTTGCGGGATGCTCTTGGTTACAGTGAGGACAAAGCATTTCCTTTTGCCTCCACGAACTCCAAATTTTCAGCTAATAGTTCTGTTGAATTCCCTTAAACAGGGCATGCCACTCCCACAATTATCATACATCAAACTTTGCCATACTTGCAATACACTTTGGCTGAAGATGCCCCATAATCGCCTCCGCAAAAGGAAAATTGTACCCGGAATACCCGAAATTGGGGCTTGATTTAATAGAACAAATATTCTATAATAGATTTGTTGCAAACCACCACACTGAAAATGCGTGCAAAGCCCTTTCAGTGTTAAATTTATTTCGTGTTTTTCGTGATAAATAAAAATACATAACCATCGCACATTAAAAACTCCATAGGCATCTGTCTGCCCATACCATCCCATTACCTGATTTCCTATTTCTATCTGTAAACCTTTTTCCGGATGGGTCACTCATCACTCATCACTCATCACTGTTCTTCCCATTCGTTCCCCCATTCGTTCCAAAACGGTATACCCGCCATAAAACACCAAATTTGCCATTTCTGCCAGGCACTCCCCACCCATGGCGGTCATTTCCCGGAAATACATTCGTTCCGATTGGAATTTTTTTACGAATAATATACGAAAAACGAATACCCCGCCGCTAATCCCGAATCCGTAGGGTGCGACGCATGCGTCGCCCACAGACATGGCTGGGCTGCTATTGAAAGACCCGTACGGGCGAGGCGGGAAGAACTTTCCCTGCCCGTTCAAAACCCGATGCCTCGCCCTCCCCTCGATTATTTCATCCCGGCAGTCTCTCAAAACCTTCCTCTTCACAGGCATCAACGGGTATACTTACCCCATGCTCGAAATCACCCCAACCCTCTCCATCGATGAAAATGACCTGCAGTATGACTACATTCGCGCCTCTGGGCCGGGAGGTCAGAATGTAAATAAAGTCTCCACTGCCGTCCAACTGCGCTTTAATGTGCTCAATTCCAACCTGCCCTTGGACGTAAAAGAGCGCCTCTTCAAACAGGCCGGTGGGCGCATCAACAAGGACGGCGAGTTGATCCTGCATGCCCACCAGTACCGCACCCAGGAACAGAACCGCTACGATGCGCAGCAGCGTCTGGTGGATTTACTCAAGGCCGCTGCCGCCAAACCCAAACCACGTCGCGCCACCCGTCCCAGCATTTCAGCCAAAGCAGCCAGAGTCGGTGAAAAGAAAGAGCATGGCGAAATTAAACGCCAGCGCCGCTACAACCCCGAGGATTGGGAATAGAAAAAACGCCGCGCAGGAAAAACCATTTTAAATAGTTGGAAATACTTTACGATAATGTAAGTATTCTTCCTTGAGATTTCAGGTCCTGGTACAATACGTGCAACTGAATAATCAGGTTTTCTTGCCAGGATTTTGTTCAACTTTTTAGAATTTTATCGGTTAACAGTCAGCAATCGTGGGGTCAGGGGTTGTACGTTTTCCACTGGCATTTGTTTTAATCCCCAAAAATTATATTTTTTTATCGGGTGAATGTATGGCAATTTCGTTGAATCCAACTGTAAAAGATGTTAAGACCGTTACGGATATTTATGAAAAAATAGACTCCCTCAACCAGCGTGCCTGGGATCTGGAAGTCACTGACCCGCAGGAAGGTATGCGTGTCACCAAAGAGGCTTTTCTGCTGTCCACTTCGGCAGATTTACGCCAGAAGTACTACCAAAAAGGAATCGCCGACAGCCTCTTTAACCAGGCGCATTTTAACCTGAAGCGTGGCGATTACCAGTTGGCTCTCTCTCAGGCGCTGGAAACGCTCTCCATTTATACCGACCTGAAAGATCGCCATCGCCAGGCGCAGACACTGCGCCATTTGGGCGGCATCTACCTCAGTATTAACGAGTTTAACAAGGGTATGTCCACCCTCATCAAGGCGCTGGATATTGCCCGCAACCTGGATGACCCTATTCCGATGGGCGAAACACTCCTCAATATCGGTATGGCATATTTAATGGCCGGCGACAGCATTCAGGCAATGATTGAGTTTAAGAAGAGTCTCCAAATCTTTCAATCCAGGGATGATATCCGCCTGCTAACCTATGCCTATTGTAACCTGGCCGCGGCCTACAAAGCCCAGGGCGAGTACGAGCTTTTCTATCAATACCTGGAACGCGCCTCACGCTATGCCGATCAGATCGGGTACGACTATATCCGCAATGATATTTTGCGCCAGAAAGGCCAGTACGAGTTGATGCTCGGCAACCTGGATACAGCCTACAAGTTGTTTCAGGAAAGCATGCAGCTTTCGCAGCGCCACGGCTTTCAGGCGGATGAGGTGGCATCCGCTATCTGGCTCAGCGAGGTGGATTATCGCCACGGCAAGCTGCAGGATACCATAGATCGTTTGCTGGATGCTTTGGTCCGTTCGCGCAAAAATCACTATGATGAAGGTTGTTTGCGCGCCCATCAGAAACTTTCCCTGGTTTACGAGGAGATGTCCAATTTCAAACAGGCGTATGATCACTTGAAGGTGTTTTATGAACTGGAAAAGCGCATAAACCTGGAGAAAAATGACCTGAAGTTTAAGACCCTCGAAACCGTGTACCGCACTCAGGCTTTGCAGAGTGAGGCGCGCATTATTCAGACCAAGAATGAGCAGTTGGAGAAAGAAATCTCCGAGCGTAAATGGGTGGAAGAAGCCCTGCGCCAGAGTGAGGATAAATACCGCCGCATGGCCAACCTGGACCCGTTGACCGCGTTAAATAACCGTCGCTATTTCTACGAGCTGGCTTTGGGAGAAATGCGCCGGGTAAAACGCTACCACCGCCCCATGAGTATTTTAATGGTCGATCTCGACCAGTTTAAGAATGTCAATGATCGCTTTGGTCATCTGGCCGGCGATCAGGTGCTCCAATGGGTCGCCCAACGCTTGCAGGACTTTTTGCGCGAGGTGGATATTCTGGGGCGCTTTGGCGGTGAAGAGTTTATTCTGCTGCTGCCGGAGACGCCGGCCGAGCAGTCGCACCACGTGGCGCAGCGTTTGTGCCAGCAGTTTGCCGATGCCCGCTTTGAAGTGCGTGGCGAACTCGTCACCGTGACCATCAGTATTGGCGTGGCAGCCTATGAAGATGATATCTCTCTGGACGAGTTGATCGACCGGGCCGATAGCGCCATGTATGTCGCCAAGGATGCCGGGCGTAACCAGGCCTGCCTGTGGGGTACCTGCCTGCCTATCGAGCAGAAAACCGCGTAAACTGTATCTTTTCATGGACGGGCATTTACCCGTCCACAACAACCCCAGACCCCGTTTTATTGAGATGATAGCGTAAACGGCTATTGGTCGTAAAAGAGAAAGTTTCTCATGCCTGCGATCAGCAGTTAATTGTCAGGCTGAGAATTAAGCCAGCTGGTTATTTTTTGTTCAATCTGGTTGCGGATCTCGCGGAATTTTTCCAGGGTTTCCTCGTGACTGCCGGTAAAGGCTGCCGGATCTTCAAAAGACCAATGCAGCCGTTCAGTGATCCCTGGCCATATTCGTGGGCAGTTTTCCTCGGCATAGTCGCAGACGGTAATCAGAGTGTGGATATAGGATCTTCCAAGATATTCCTTAATCGGTTTGGAACGTTTTTCAGATAAGTCGATGTTCTTTTCGAGCATTACCTGTATCGTGTAAGGGTTTATGCCCTTGGGTTCCAGTCCGGCTGAATGCGCCTCGTAGCGCTTCCCGGCGTACAAATTCAAAAATGCTTCGGCCATCTGGCTGCGCGCAGAATTTCCCGTACATAAAAATAAAACTCGCTTGCTGGTAGTGGTCATGCAAGATTCTCCATATATTAATTTGATGATTCAAGTATAGCTTTGGGATATTAACAATTGGCAAAGAAATGGTTAGGGTTTTTTAAAATGGGTTCTCGTTTCGTAAGGTTGAATACGGGTTGGTGGTAGAATCGCTGCTATGCCGGCGCTTCAGCAAAAATCCAAAAAACCGCAGGGGCAGATCACCCGTGGAAAGACCGCGCGCAACCGCTTGCGCCGGGTTGATAATTTTTTGTTGATGCATGTTCCCGGTTTGCTGCGTGAACGCGGCGCAGCTTTTGCCAGAGCCTTTTTTGTAGATCTGGGGTACGGCGCCGAACCCTTTACCACCCTGGAATGTGCCGAACGTCTGCGCAGCATTAACCCGCAGCTGCCGGTCTTAGGCGTAGAGATCGACCCGGAACGGGTGCTGCGCGCGTTGCCCTATGCCGATGAAAATACGCAATTTCGGCTGGGTGGCTTTAATGTGCCGCTGCTCCCTGGTGAGGGCGTGCGTGCCATTCGCGCTTTTAATGTTCTGCGCCAATATGAAGAAGCGGAAGTCTGGCCGTCCTTACAGGTGATGGGCAGTTGTTTGCTGGATGGCGGTCTGATCATTGAGGGCACATCCGACCCGTATGGACGGATCTGGGTCGCCAACCTGCTCCGTAAACGCGGACAGGAACTTCAGGTAGAAGGGCTGCTTTTCAGTACCAATTTCCGCTGGGGGTTTGAACCGGCCTTATTTCAACCGGTACTGCCCAAGAATCATATCCATCGTATGCTGCCGGGTGAAATGATCTACGAATTCATGCAATCCTGGAAGCGTGCCACTCTCGAGACGATCGCCTATAAAGATTTTGGACTGCGGCGTTGGTTCGCGGCATCGGGAATTCGTCTGGCAGGCATGGGTTACAGCCTGGATACCAGGACGCGCTATCTCGGGCGCGGGTATTTGCTTTGGCGCACTAATCGATTAAATTAGCGATCCTTTATTATAGAGTAAAACGCTTTACCTGGTTACGCAAACTCATAGCCATTTCGTTCAGCATTTGGGCGGATTTGTTAACCCTGGTTACCTGGGTGGACATCTCATCTACATTCGCGCTCACCTCTTCCACAGCTGCGCTGTTTTCTTCGCTGATGCTGGCAATATTTTCGGCTGATCTGGATACTTCGGTTGAGCGGTAGGACATTTTTTGAGTGGCAGCAGTGTTCTGTTCGACCATGGAGTTGACCTGGCTCATAGCCGAAATCAACCCGCTGGCGGAAGAATCAACCAGAAATGTTGAGTCAGCAATCAAGCTAACCTGTTGCTGCATGTTTTTGATCGTGTCAATAATTTTTTCCAAAGCCTGGCCTGCGGATCCTGCCCGATCCATACCGGATTTAACCTCATCCAGACCGCTGTTCATGGCAATCACTGTCTCCTGGGTGGTGGTTTTAATACCTTGTACCAGGTTACTGATCTCTTTGGTGGCTGAGGAGGATTTTTTGGCCAACTTGCGAACTTCATCGGCCACCACCGCAAAGCCCTTTCCCTGTTCGCCGGCACGTGCAGCTTCAATTGCGGCATTCAGCGCTAGCAGGTTGATTTGATTGGAAATCTCTTCAATCACTGCCAGAATATTGCTGATCTGCTCAGAACGGTTTTTCATTTCCTGAACTTTTAGAGCGGAAGCTTCGACTTTAGATTGAATAGTGCCTATTCCCACAATGGTTTGTTGAATCGTTTGCGCACCTTTATTAGCTTCCTCCACTGTCTCTCCAGCGCGAACCACACCCGCTTTTGCATCTGTACTGACTTGTTGGATGGCCTTCACAATCTGGTGGGTCAGTTCGTCAGCCTGTTTGACAGCGTCGGATTGATATTGTGTACCTTGCTCGAGATCGGCAATCGTAGCCCGCATTTGTTCAGCCGAATCAGCGGTGTGTGTGGCAACATTGGCTTGTTGAATAGCGCCATGAGCAATTTGATCCATAGCCTGTGAAATTTGAGTAGAAGCTGCCCCTGCAATTTGTGCCACATTAGCCAGATTGCTGGAAGCTTCAACCACTTGCCCTGAGTTTTCAGAGATCTGGCTTACCAACCCACGCAGGTTTCGGGTCATCAATCCAAAGGATAGACCCAATACATCCTTCTCGGAGCGCGGAATAAAATCGACAGTCAGGTCGCCCTGAGCCAGCCGATCCGCGTCGTGGGCCATTTCATCCAATGTATCGATCATATGGTTGAACGCTTCCGCCATACGCCCAACTTCATCATGGTAATATATTCGCGTATGTTGACTTAAATCGCCGTCACGCGCTACCCGGTCAGCCACAGTGACAATTTCAGTTAGGGGGAAGGTAATCAAGCGTGCTAAGACCAACGCCGTCAGGGATGAAAGAACGATACTAATTTGCGACGCCATCAATAAATATAAATTGGTGGACAACAGGATATCGGGAGAAATACCTGTCTTAGAGTGAATCAAACCGGATATCACGATTCCCAATACATTTAAGATGATCGTGGTTAAAGATGCGATCGCCAGCACTAATTTAGCCGTCACTGGGTAGGTGGAAAAACGCAGAAACAGGATGATGAATAAGACCAGGGAAAGCACGCCTAAAAGAATGGTTTGTGGGGATGAAAAATCTGGAGTGTAAATGATTGTTTGACGAAAAAAATCCGTCATTGCGACCAATGATCCACCGGTAAAAGCAATGAATATTCCAGGACCCATCCAGATCGATGGCATAAGCTGAATGGCAACTACAGAAAGCAGCAAGCCGATCACAATTCCCAGCAGCCAGCCGATATCCACTGGTTCCAATAAACACATCAAAAACAATGCAATAATCGCTGTCAGGATTGTGACCAACGCAGCCTGGGTGGCGCGCCCTTTTCGTGCGGGCAGTTCAGCAAATAAAAAGATAATCAATGCTCCGACTAATCGGGTAACTGCACTGAGGTAAATTTCCGTCGCTGCGCCCTTGCTAATCGCTGAGAATAAATCCAGACCGCCACTGAATGCCAGGGCGACATACGTTAACCGTATCATCCAGATCCCTCTGCTAACCTGGCCGGTCATTTTGTTTCCTTTTTGCCCACCCGAATATTGACGTGTTAAATCAGCCATTCATTTTCTCCATTTTTATCCACCGATATAATTATGTTTACCAATCGCCAGGATTTGAATGCAGCGCAGTAATCCGAGCGATTTTTGTATGGAAGCCCACTAACATCAAAACAATGATGCGGGACTGGACCAACAAACCAGCATTCGGATGAGCATAATGAATATGGAGACTTTGGTAATCTGACAATCATTACTATTTGAGCAATGGTCCCCCGCAGACCTTGCATCTCCAGTTTTCGACAGATTTGTTTTATTGGTTCAGCCTCAGTATACATGATAGTTTACTGTTCAAAGGTTAAGAGGGAATATAATTGTCATAAATTTTATGTAAAAAATCCCTTATGTTTCTTAAAAAAGTGGTTGTATATTTGCGAATCGTGCAATAGTGAGATAATTGGTTTAACCCTCACAAAATAAATATTTTTCTATAATCGTTAATAATGAAAGTGTTATTCAGGTATTCAAATGACTACAATCGAAATCAGCGATTTAAAGCAAAACATTGAAAGCGAAATACAGCCGGTAAAAAAGCTGGAACTTTTACTGGCCCTGGCAAAAAAGCTGCAAAACAGCGATCTGACTCAGGCAATTCTGGTGGCGGATGATGCAGTTTTATTGGCCGAGCATCTTCAGGCTGAGCAAAAGAATGTGGCAGAATTACTGGTTCAGGGTCTGTTTACCCGGGCCTATTTAAATACGCAAACCGCCAATTATTCACTGGCGATCAGCAGTATTTACCAGGCTTTGGCATATTTTGGGCGTTTTCAAAATGAACGCCTGCGCGGGCGCTGTGTGAATATTCTGGCTTTGGCTAATTTTTATTTGGGAAACAGCGCCGAAGGATTTCATTTTTCATGGCAGGCATTGGAGATTTTTGAGCAGTGCGAAGATCGTCTCTGGGAAGCTTCTATTTATAATAATCTGGGATACCAGTATTTGAGTATGGAGAATTTTGAATGGGCTGAGCGTTATTTTTTTCAGGCATTGGAAAAGCTGAAAAATCTGTCCAGTGACAAAGAACAAGCCGATATTTACGATAATTTATGTGTTTTGTATACTCAGACCGGTGAATGGGAAAAAGCGTTAGATAACGGAAAAAAGGCAGTTTTTCTCTATCGCAAGTCCGGAGAAACCTATAATCTGGTCGAGGCGTTAAACAACCTGGGGCGTTATTTTCAGGAGCATAAAGAGTACAATTTGGCCAGGGCAAGTTTTGAAGAAGCGCTGGCGATCTCACGGCATTGTAATCTGCGTTATCAGGAAGTACGCACCTTACTGTTTATGGGGTCCGCGACAATGGAGCATCATTTTGTTGAAGAGGCGGCTTTGATGTTGCAGGAAGCCCTGGATATCGCCGATTCGGTCGGCGCGAAACGTGAATCATATAAAATTCACCGTCTGTTGGCCCGTGCGTATAAACAAACCGGGGATTTTGCGCTCTCACTGGGGCATTTTGAACATTTCTACCGGGTGGAAAAACAGGTAAATAATGAAAAAGAAATCCAGCGCATTAAGAGTCTGGAGATTATTCATCAGGTGGAAAATGCCCGACGGGATGTGGAAACTTTCCGTATTCAAAATCAGACACTTCAGGAGCAATTGGTGGAACAGGAACGCCAGCGTGTCGATTTGGAGCAGCAGGCCATCACCGATCCGTTAACCGGTTTGCTTAATCGCCGTCATTTTAGTTCAATGGTCGCCAATGAACTGCTTCAGGCAGCCCAATACGGCAAGGCAGTTTCCATGATCGTAATGGATGTTGATCACTTCAAAATGGTCAACGATTCTTATGGTCATTTGGTAGGTGATCAAGTGCTTTCATCTCTGGCGCATATTTTGCGCCAGGAGTTGCGCCAGCGTGATGTGGTGTGGCGTTATGGTGGGGAAGAGTTTGTCATTCTCTTACCCCACACGGGTTGTGAACATGCCCGTATGGTGGCCGATCGTCTCCGCGAACAGGTAGCTGACCATGTCTTTCTGGCGGGACGCCAACAGGTACAGATTACCATCAGCATGGGGGTGGCATGCAGTGCCGGGCAGTCAGATATGATCGTAGAATCTCTTTTTGATCGCGCAGATAAGGCGTTATTTGTCTCCAAACAAAAGGGACGCAACCTGGTCTCCACCTGGGAAGATCCGTCATTTACTGTGGAATAAAACCCGGTACTGAGAGATTGCCTTTAGAACAATCTGAACCAGTCTGTGCCAAAAATAATCGAACCGGCTATGATCACAAAAAGGATCAGAAAGATGAAACCGCAGCCGCAGCCGGAACAGCCGCGCCCAAAGCCAAAGCGCTCCTGCAGCCAATCGAACAATTTGTCCAGTAAAAACAGTTTGAATAAACCCATCAAACAACCGCTACGGTTTTCCATTTTCTCTCCTTATCAGCTATATTGGTCTCTTCTTTTTATAGTATACGCAAAATTCTACCGAAAGTTGCTGTTTATGATCAAGGCAGAACCTGAATTTTTCACTAGTGCTTATTCCTCATAACCTTTTCACCCTATGCAAGGTCACTGGTCAGGTGGTTAGCCACGCCAGAGAGCTGGGTCTTGGCTAAGTTAAAGCATTCCGGTTTTTCGGAACCAGTCAATCGCTTTGCGAATGGCGTTTTCAATGGGACGTTGGGGCAGGCTCAGTTCACGAATAGCTTTTCCAGGGTCATAATAATGCTGTAAATATCCCAGCCTGGCCAGCGCGGAGTTCAGCGAGGTGGGTTGATTACTGATCTCTTCCCAGACGTCGCCGCATTTGCCCGCCAGCAGTGCCAGCGAGTAGGGAATGCGGATGGGGATGTTCTTCTTCCCCAAAGCGCTGCTGATCATGCTGAAGATTTGGTTATAGGGGAGGTTGGCGTGCCCGAGGATATAGGTTTCTCCGGCGCGTCCCGTTTCAGAGGCTGTAATCATGCCATCCACCACATCCTGCACGTCCACAAAATTGTTGCCGCCTTTCAGCCCGATGGAAAAACGGCTGTGCGCCAGGGTCAGGATCAACTGTCCGCTGGAAGGGCGCAGATCGAAGGCTCCCAACATAAAAGTGGGGCAGACCAGCACAACATCCAGGAGACCGTTTCGTGCCGCAGCAAGTACGCGCTGGTGTGCCGCGTATTTAGTGCGCGCATAAGCCGTAGCCACACCCAGGCGTTCCCAGTTCCAGGGAGTCTCTTCCGTGCTGGGCGTGCCGTTTTCGGGCAGACCCAGGGCATCCACGGTGGAACAATATATCAGGCGGCGGATGTTTGATTTCTGTGCCGCGTCCAGAACATGCTGTGTGCCTTCCACGTTGGTTTGCACAATATCAGCAGTTACCTTACGTGCCAGAGATACCTGCGCGGCACAGTGATACACGCAATCCACCTCGTGCATGGCTGTTTCCAGTGACTGCGGATTAGTGATATCGCCATAAACCTTTTCAATGTTGGGCAGGTCATCCAGATGAAATGTTTTGGAGCGGTCGCGCAGCAATACGCGTACGCTGCGTCCCTGAATGGCCAGGGTGCGTACCAGGTTTGCGCCGAGCAAACCACTGGCGCCGGTAATCAAATCTATGCTCGTTATCTACGCTCCAGTCAGTCCCGTGCCATACTTTGCATCCGTCTTGTGATTATTGTAATACAGGTATTCACTACTCATGTGCATCCGTTCGACCTTTTGGTGGGTTACTTGACGCAGACGGCGCTTTATCCTATGCTGTATATAAGGAGAAACCATGAAACAAGTATGGATAGTCTTAAGCTTGTTGCTGGTATTGTTGCTTCAGGGTAGTTGGCATAGCGCTGACGCCATGCCGGCACAGCAAAATGCTGATGAGGGGGTCTGCGCTGCGTTACCTCAACCTACCGGGCGGGTAATTTCTGTATCGGATGTCAGCGGTTTGGTTGGTGCGGTTAATTCTGCCGTAGATGGGGATACCATCTCCATTGCGGACGGCGTCTATAACCTGAGCGGACAGTATCTGTGGATCGATACGCCCAATGTCACCCTGCGTTCTGCCAGCGGCAACAGGGATGCAGTGATTTTGGATAGCAACTACAATACCGGTTTTGGAGAAACGATCACCATTGAAGCTTCCAATGTAACCATCGCCGATCTGACCATCCGCGAGGCCTACACTCACCCCATTCATGTGATCTCCACAACATCTGCCCCAACCGACAACACTCTCATCTACAACGTTCATATCATCGATCCCGGGGAACAGGCGATCAAGATCAACCCTGTAGCAGGTGGTCATTATACCGACAATGGCATGGTCGCCTGCTCGCACATTGAGTTGACTGATTCTGGACGGACGCACATTCGCAATAACTGCTATACCGGCGGGGTGGATGCGCATCAGAGCCGCGATTGGGTCATCCGTGATAACCGCATTGAAGGTTTCTGGTGTGATGCTGGGCTTTCGGAACATGCCGTGCATTTCTGGCGAGCCAGCCGGGATACCATTGTGGAGCGTAACCTGTTGTTCAATAACGCGCGCGGTGTCGGTTTTGGTCTGGATACCACTGGAAATGCCCGCACCTATACGGATGACCCCTGTCCAACCGCCGTTGGTTATGTCGATCATTACGGCGGTATTGTCCGTAATAATTTTATCTTAGCCAGTTCTGGTGCGCTGTTTGCCTCCGATTCTGGGTTCGACTGCGGCATCTGCCTGTGGAATGCCTGCAACGCACGCGCCGGGCATAATACCCTGTACACCGCCAACCCCTCGGAAACATTCAGCATGATTGAGTGGCGTTTTCTGAATACACGCGCAACCATTGCCAATAATCTGGTTACAAACCTGCCAGATAATCACGAACTTTTCGCCCGTGATGGTGCGGGCGGTACTTATTATGGAAACATGACCACTGCTCAGGCAAGCTGGTTTGTGAATGCATCAGCAGGTGACCTGCATCTGCTGCCGGCAGCTGCTTCGGCGATCGACCTGGTGAGAGCACCTTCGTTTGTCAGCGATGATTACGATGCCCAACCCAGGCCGGAGGGCACGCTTTCGGACGTTGGTGCTGATGAAGACATGGACCCCGCCCTCGTTCCGGTGACCAATTTGCGTGTGACTCAAGCTGTACAGGTTGGAGACACCCTGACCATTACCTTAACCTGGACGCCACCGCAGGATGCTGTATCGATTGAAATTCGCATGGCACAGCAGTTGATCAATGATGGCAATTGGGGCGCAGCGACCGTGTTGACAGATTCACTTCCCGGAGATTCTGCCACCTACACAACAGATGTGCCCTACACCGATGGCACTATTTATTTTGCATTGAAGACGAGTAACGCGGAGGAAGAATGGTCGCTGCTCTCCAATAATGCATTCTGGCCCTCCGTGGATGTCTTTTTACCGTTGGTGTTGAGCTAATTTTTCAGACCCCGCGTTCCTGGTGGGGCTGTGCCAAACCCGTCGTATTCCCGCTCCTTGGATTGTACGGCAAAATATAGATAAAATATTGGAGGAATATATGCAAGAAGATACTGTTCTGCGAAACGAATTATTGAATTTGCTGCTTGGTGGTCAGGCACACATGGGGTTAAAAGCTGCTGAGAATTTTCCGTCTGAACACTATAATTCCAGGCCGCCACATGTGGAATACACTTTTTGGCATCTGCTGGAGCATATCCGTTTTGCCCAGGAGGATATTATTGAATATATCCGTTCTGCCAACTACCTTGAAAAGCAATGGCCGCAGGACTACTGGCCGGCTTCCGCAGCGGTTTGTGATGCAGCCGGTTGGCATGCCTCGCTGCAAGCCATTCGCGAAGGGCTAACCTGGCTGGAAACACTGATCACTTCATCACAGATAGATTTACAGGCTGGACTGCCTTATGCGCCTGACCACACATACCTGCGCGAAATACTTCTGGTCGCAGATCATAATGCCTATCATCTCGGAGAATTGGCCATTCTGCGCCAAGTGATGGGGCTGTGGCATCCGGATAGATCTACATAACGAAACCGGCTGCTAAAGCTTTTCTGGTCCCGATTTTTTGAATTGAATGCTGCCAGGCGGTCATCATTTACTTTGTAGGATAAGAACAAAAGTGCGGGATCTGTTCGGAAAGATGCGTAACTTCCTCATCTGTATTCGATTTTACACTCTTAACCAGGCCTGCCGTGTCCGATGCGCCCAGATATTCTGGGAGCGATCCCAAATTGGTCTAAATTGCCTATTGACTCTCGAAAAATGTGTCGTTATAATGAAAACAACCTTTGGGATCGATCCCAAAAACTAACTAAAGGCTTTTACCCAACCCCATGCCCAGTCTAAATCTGATAAAAATCGCAAAAATGGCCGGTGTTTCCCGCTCCACCGTCTCACGGGTGCTCAATGATCACCCCAATGTGAGCGATGATGTGCGTGAACGGGTACAAAAAATCATCCGCGATACCGGTTACCAACCGAACCTTTCGGCGCGGTCCTTACGTTCTCGGCGTTCCAATATCATCGGGTTGGTGCTGCCACAAACCATGGACACACTCTTTAGTGATCCTTATTTCCCTGTACTTACCCAGGGTGTGGCGCAGGCTTGTAATCAATATAAAAAGACCCTGGCACTCTTTATCGAGGGGCGTGATTCAGATGTGGTGCAGCGTGTCACTCAGGATGGATTGCTGGATGGTTTTGTAATCCAGTCCGGTAAATTGCAGGAAAGTTTTTCTGATAAATTAATCGATTCCAATATTCCCTTTGTGGTCATTGGTCGTCCGGATATTCCCGGGCAGTCCTACATTGATGTAGACAATGTGAAGGGCGCTGTTCTGGCCGTTCAACATTTGCAGCGGCTTGGCTACCGTAAGATTGCACACATTACCGGAGACATGGACACGTTCGCCGGGAAGGATCGTCTGGTGGGGTATCGTCAAGCCATGCAGGATTCTTCTCTGGGTCTGGACGAAAACCTGATCCTCGAGGGCGATTTTGGTGAAGAAAGCGCTTATTTGGCCGCTCAGTCTCTGGCGAAGCAGGGCGTGGATGCTATCTTTGTTGGTTCCGACCGTATGGCACGCAGCGCTATCCAGGCTTTGGTGGAAGCCGGACTGCGTGTTCCGGAAGATATCGGTATCATCGGTTATGATGATCTTTCACCTGCGATTGCTGCTCACCCGATGTTGACCACGGTGCATCAACCGGTGCGTGAATTTGGTTATAAAGCTGTAGAAATGCTGTTGGAAAAACTGGAAGATGAAGAAACACCTATCCGGCAGTTGATTGTTGATGTTGAATTAGTTATCCGTGATTCTTGTGGCGTCAGGCAGCGTTCAGCGGCTATCTGACGTTTTTAAAGACTGTTTGGACCTTACGAATTTTTTTAAGATGGGTTGGGATCGTTCTCAGAAATTTGTGTAAGTGCTTCATTGCGAGGTACAGGTACGAATTCCCAATCTCCCGGTTATGAAAAATGGTTCCTCAGTGTGTGCGCTGAACTTTAAATCTTCTGTTCGTTTTTTTATCTCGCTTTGGGATCGATCCCAAGAATAACATTCATCAAAGGAGGTGCCCCTGTTCCCAAATTGTCGATTTTTCCAATCTTTTGAACCAACTATCAGATTATTTTAAGAGGAGAAAAGGATAATGTTTAAGAAATTCAGTATTTTGTTTGTGCTTGTGCTGGTTTTCAGCCTTTTGTTAACTGCCTGTGGTACACCCGCTACACCAGCCCCAGTAGTAGAAGAACCCGCTGCTGAAGGACCCGCGGTTGTTGAACCTACTGCAGCTCCGGTAGAACCTACCGATGCCCCCGCCGTTGAAGAACCCGCTGCTACCGATAAAACAAAAGTGCGCTGGTTTGTTGGTTTGGGCGCTGGTTCTGACGAACCCACCTTTGCCCCTCAGCAAGCTTTCGTTGAAGAATTCAATGCTTCCCAGGATGAAATCGAATTGATCCTCGAGATCGTCGATAACGATGTTGCTTACGACACCCTGGCCACCCAGATCGCTGCCGGAAATGCACCCGATATTGTAGGTCCCACTGGTATTCGTGGTCGTGACAGTTTCAAAGGCGCCTGGTTAGATCTAGGCCCTATGATCGAAAAATACAGCTATGACCTGTCCGATTTTGACCCCGCTCTTGTCAAATTCAATGAAGTCAAAGAAGAGGGTCAATTGGGTATCCCCTTCGCGATCTACCCATCCTTTGTGATCTTCAACAAAGATCTCTTTGATGAGGCTGGTCTGCCCTACCCACCCGCTGAATATGGTATTCCCTACGTAGATGAAAACGGTGTGGAAAAAGAATGGAACATGGACACAGTCAAAGAACTGGCCATGAAACTCACTGTTGATGCCAATGGTCAGGATGCCACCAGCGAAACTTTTGACTCTGAACAGATTGTTCAATTTGGTTGGATGAACCAATTCACTGATGCACGTGGTATAGGCACAATGTTTTCTGCCGGTTCCCTGGTTGCCGATGATGGTGTGACCGCACAGGTTCCCGATGCATGGCAAGAAGCCTGGAAATGGACCTATGACGGTTACTGGAATTCCTGGTTTATCCCCAATGGTGCTTATGGCGCTGCTGATTTCCTGCAGGGCGGTGGTGGACCATTCTCCTCTGGTAATCTGGCAATGGTGCAATTACATATGTGGTATGTTGCCCCGTGGGCATTGGGCGAAGTTCCCTTCGGTTGGGATTTAGCTGCTTCTCCTTCCTATAATGGCGTGACGACTGCCAAACTGCATGCCGATACCTTCGGTATTCTCAAAGGCAGCAAAAATCAGGATGCAGCATTTGAAGTGTTATCCTATATGCTTAGCGCAGAACATGCTACCGATTTATTAAACGTTTATGGTGGTATGCCCGCTCGCTACTCACTCCAGGGCGACTATTTCACAACCTACAGCGAAACCAATTTCCCTGGTCTCGAACTTAACTGGGATATCGTTCCTGCCAGCATGGCCTATAATGACAACCCCAATCACGAAAGCTGGATGCCCAGCTTCCAGGAAACCACTGATCGTTATACGGAATTCTGGAACTTAATCGCCAACACACCTGATCTGGATATGGATGCTGAAATCGAACTCCTGATTACTGACCTCCAGGCAATCTTTGATGCAGCACAATAAAATAACAGATAGAATTAAATAAATAATCGGGGGTTGCCCATAAATGGGTACCATTTATAGGCAACCCCAAAAAATTAGTAAGAGGTGCGCAAATGGCTATAGCGGAATTAGGTACACTCAAAAAAGAACCAAAAGAAAAATTAACCAGATTGCGAAAAAAAGAAGCAAAATGGGGTTTGTTATTTCTAACACCCTGGATTATCGGGTTCGTCGCATTTTATCTACTACCTATGATGGCATCATTTGGTTTTTCATTGTTAAACTTTAATCCGGCGGTACCTGACGAATCGACATTTATTGGCTTTGAGAATTGGCAGCGGGCGCTTATTTTTGATGAGGAAGTTCGTTTATCTTTTGTGCGCACACTTCGCTTTGCAGCCATATCGCTTCCAATTAGCCTTGGTTTTTCTTTGTTTTTAGCCATTTTGTTAAATTCAAAAAATGTTATTGGCAAAAACCTGTATCGCACCTTGTTTTATATGCCATCTATGATTCCACTGGTGGCAACCGTATTGATTTGGAATGGTGTCTTAAACGAACAAACCGGTTGGATCAATGTTTTTATTGAGGCAATAACCGGTATCCAGGCCACTGGCACTCAAGGTTTGCGCTGGCTGGCCGATCCGAAACTGGTTTATTTTGCCTATACCATGTTTGGTCTGTGGGGTGTAGGTAATGCCATGATTATCTTTTTGGCTGGGTTACAGGGTGTGCCCACCGAATATTACGAGGCTGCCGAAATCGATGGAGCCAGCTGGTTTCAAAAATTAGGCAGAATTACCATACCAATGATTACACCGGTTATATTTTACCAACTGGTATTGGGGGTGATTGGATCGTTGCAATACTTCCTGGCGCCCTTTGTCTTAAATCGGGGCACTGGTTTTCCGGAAGGAATGACCCGCTTTTACATGGTTTATTTTTATAAACAATCTTTCACATTCTTTAACATGGGATATGGTGCCACGTTGGCCTGGTTAATGTTTATCGTAGCATTAATATTAACCATCCTGTTATTCAGCACTGCGAAATATTGGGTGTATTACGCATCGGAGGAACGCTAATGGTCATTTCACAATCAAAACCTCGAAAATACGTTTCCCGCAAATTGCGTGAAGGAATCAGTACTTTAACGATTACCGGAATTATTCTGGTTGTTTTATTCTTATTCCTGATTCCTATGGTGTACGGTATTGTTACTTCCTTAAAAACAGACGGTCAGTTTTCCAAAGTAGGTGCTCCCTGGTGGCCGGCTACGGAAGGCCAGTACAATTACGAAGGTAAAGATTACGACATCTATCTGGTTCCATTGGAAGATGGCATCATTAAACCAATGGCACTGGTTAAAAAAGGACGTCAGGAAAGCGAATTTGTCGATCCAGCTAATCCGGAAGCCGGTGTTCTCGTGTGGCAAGGCGCCTGGCGTCAGTTGGGTCGCGCCTGGGAGCCGGACCCACAATGGGTTAACTTCAAAACAGCCTGGGAAACCATTAAATTCCCCGTGTTGTTAAAGAACACTTTTTTGTACGCGGCCATAACAACTTTTGGGGCTGTATTTTCTGCCTCACTGGTAGCTTATGGTTTTGCACGGTTCCGCATTCCTAGAAAAAATATCCTGTTTATGTTGATGCTTTCAACAGTGATTCTTCCCAGCGCTGTCACATTAATTCCGACATATTTTGTGTTCTTGAAGCTGGGTTGGGTAGGTACCTGGCTGCCGTTAATTGTTCCGGCATTTTTCTCCTGGGGTACCAATGTGTTCTTGTTAAGGCAATTCTTCCTTTCCATTCCCAGAGAACTAGATGAGGCCGCCATGATGGATGGTGCTAATCCAATCCGCATTTTCTTCTCAATTATTATTCCTCAATCTGTTCCGGCCCTTACCGCGGTTGGCTTATTCCATTTCTTTTATGCCTGGAATGATTTTTTTGGTCCTCTGATCTACCTGGCAGGAAATCCGGAAAAGTTTCCTATAACGGTTGGTCTGACAGCATTTAATAATTTATATACCCAATCTACAAACTTAATTCAAGCGGCTTCACTTGTTTCTGCAGTCGTACCGGTCATTGTATTCTTCTTCGCGCAGCGTGTTTTTATGCAAGGTGTCGTTATTACCGGTGTAGAAAAATAGCTTTTATCTTAGCCAGAATCGAATACTTGTGCGTTTCATTTTGGCAAAGGTTGCCCTGTGCTGTGCTGAGTTGTCACGGGCGGGGCAACCAATTTTGGTAGTGGTATTGTTGTGTGTTGTAGATTCTTCATCAAATCATAGGTAAGGTGAGATATTGAAAAGTTTTCAACGCTATTTCCAGCTGAGTATTTTGTTGGTACTGGTAATTGCTTTTTCGGCATGCAACACCCCAACTGGATCAGTGCCAATACAGAACACCCAGGCTAACACACCTGCCGTTTTGCCTATCAGTACGGCAACACCCGCACCTACCATGACAGCTCCGCCCGGTATATTTTTTGTTGATCCAACCGTTCCGTCCGTAACGATAAACCCAATGGTGTTTGGTATAAACCACGGCCCATGGGCATTTATTAATCAAAATACCCTGCCTTTAGCACAACAATCCGGTATCACACTGATTCGTATTCCGGGCGGCAATTGGGGCGATGAAAATGATCTGACCACCAGCCACATTGATCAGTTTGTCCAATTGGCCAGAGATATGAACGCCGAGGTCAGTCTGAATGTGCGTTTGTACAATGGCTCGCCAGAAAAAGCAGCCGACCTAGTGCGTTATGCCAATATTGAAAAGGGGTATGCAATTCGTTACTGGGGTATCGGCAATGAGCCGACCCTGTATGCCACTTCGCGGTCGCTGCCGGATTATGGTGTGGATCAATTCAATCAGGAGTGGCGGGCGATCGCTGAAGCGATGCGAGCGGTTGATCCTTCCATACTTTTAATCGGACCTGAATTGCATCAATATGGTACCAGTTTACAATCCACCCCTAAAGATCCCGCCGGTAAAGATTGGATGACAGAATTTCTTAAGGTTAATGGCGGCATGGTGGATATTGTCTCTATTCATCGCTACCCATTTCCACAGGGAAGAGGTGGGCAGGCGGCTTCTATTGAGGAATTATCCACCTCATCTGCTGAATGGGATCAGATCATTCCTTACCTGCGCAGCGTAATTTTGGAGACAACCGGGCGAGATCTTCCGATTGCGGTAACTGAGGTAAACTCGCATTGGTCCAATGCTGCGGGCGGACCGGCCACTCCGGATTCGTTTTACAATGCCATCTGGTGGGCGGATGTACTGGGTCGTATGCTTCGTAATCGGGTGGATATGGTGAATTATTTTTCACTGCAAAGTAACCCGAGTATCGGTGGTTATGGCATTTTCTCTCGCTCTGCCGCAAGGCCGACTTATTATGTATACGAAATGTACAGAAAGTTTGGCGACCAGTTTGTAAACGCAGTATCGGATGATCCGCGTGTAGGTGTTTATGCTGCTCTGCGGGAAGATGCAACTTTGACCATCCTGTTTGTAAATCTTAGCGATGAGGTTGTCCAAAAACCTTTTGTAATTCAGGGACAATCTCAGTTCCAGGCTGATGTCTGGCGTTTTGATGAAATGATACAGACTGAATTGATCGGAATTGAATCTTTTATATCTGGCGAAGAGATCAGCCTGCCACCTCAATCTTTAACTCTTATGGTGCTTAAATGAAAAAAACTATTGTTTTCCTTGTTGTATTTGGTTTGCTTTTATCAGGTTGTCAAACACCGGCACCCGCCAGTACACCTGTGCCGCCGGCAGCTACTGAGGTATCAGAAGCGGTTGCCGTAATGGTTACACCGGTTGATACTACTCCGGCTTACCAGGATGCCAGTTTGACGCCCGCAGTAAGAGCAGAGGATTTATTGAGCCGGATGTCTCTGGCAGAAAAAATTGGCCAGATGACCCTCATTGAAAAGAACAGCTTACCGGCTGAAGCCGTCACCCAGTACTATATTGGCGGTGTTCTTAGCGGCGGCGGTGGTGCCCCTTATCAGAACACGCCCGAAGATTGGGTAAAAATGGTGGATGCATACCAGAAAGCCGCACTGGAAGCGCCGCTGGGTATCCCGATTATTTATGGTGTGGATGCCGTTCATGGCCACAATAACCTGGTGGATGCCGTTATATTTCCGCATAATATTGGATTGGGTGCTGCCGGTGACGAAGACCTTGTGAACCGGATTGCCCGTGCCACCGCTGAAGAAATGCTTGCCACCAACATCCGCTGGAATTACTCTCCGGTCATTGCCGTTCCTCAGGATATCCGTTGGGGGCGTACATACGAGGGTTTCGGTGAAGATACAGAACTGGTGACCCGTTTGGGCGTGGCTTACCTGGAAGGTTTGCAGGGTGAGTCGTTGGCCGATTCGCAATCCGTGCTGGGTACGCCCAAACATTTTATTGGTGATGGCGGTACCGAGTGGGGCTCATCTACAACCGCTGATTATCAAATTGACCAGGGAGATATGCTCGTCGATGAGGCCACCATGCGGGAACTATATCTGCCCCCATATCAGGCGGTTGTGGAAGCCGGCGCGCAATCAATTATGGTTTCCTTCAGTAGTTGGCAGGGCACCAAAATGCACGCCCAGCAATATCTGCTTACCGATGTGCTTAAGATTGAATTGGGTTTTGAAGGCTTTCTTGTCTCAGATTGGCAGGCCATCGACCAAATCGATTCAAATTATTACACGGCTGTAGTGGCCTCAATCAATGCCGGCGTGGATATGAATATGGTCCCGGTGGAATATAAAAAATTCATTGACACTCTGACCCTGGCAGTGGAAAAAGGTGATGTTCCTCTGGAAAGAATTGACGATGCTGTCTTGCGCATCCTCAAAGTGAAATTTGCGATGGGTTTGTTTGAGCAGCCTTTCTCCAACTCGGAATATTTGGATCAGGTCGGTACACAGGAGCACCATGAGCTGGCCCGTGAGGCGGTTGCCAAATCGGCAGTTTTATTGAAGAATGACAATAACGTTCTGCCTATTGCCAAAGATACACCAACCATTTTTCTGGCTGGTGAAGCTGCTGATAGTATTGGCGTGCAGTGTGGCGGTTGGACACTGGCCTGGCAGGGTGGCAGTAATATTAAGACTGCCGGTACAACCATTAAAGATGCGTTGGAAGCTATCCACCCGGATGGTTTTTACTACAATCGTTTTGGAAAATATGATAATGCCAATGACGCCAATGGAAACCCGCTGATGGCAGATGTTGGCATCGTGGTTTTAGGGGAAAAACCCTACGCCGAAGGTGTTGGTGATAAAGAAGATTTGGCGCTTACCCAAAAAGATGCCGACCTGATTATTCGTGTCCGCGAGCGCAGCCAGAATGTGGTGGTTATTTTGCTTTCCGGGCGCCCTTTGGTGATCAGTGAGCATCTTGACCTGGCCGAAGCCTGGGTAGCTGCATGGTTACCTGGTACCGAAGGCGCGGGTATTACTGATGTTCTTTTTGGAGACATGCCCTTTACTGGCAAGACGCCCTATACCTGGCCGTTGAGCAATACACAATTGCCCATCACAAAAAACATGCAGTTACCTGCCGAACTATGCAGCCAGCCGCTATTCTCTTTTGGTTATGGACTAACCACAGGCCAAAGTATTGCTGTGGAAGTGCCGGTTTGTCCGTAAACCGGACAAACTTTGCACTTCCGAAATAGAAAGGTTTTTACATGATCAGGATCAAGCAGTTGTCCAGGATTTTATCCACCTTGCTCGTACCTGTCTTGCTTCTGGCAAGCATCCTCTCAGCCTGCCAGCCGGTTGAGGATTCTGTTACCAGCACACCAACGGATATACCTCAACCTACCCGAACACCTACAATAGCACCCACAGCCACCCCGGTCTGGGAGCTTGAGGGTTGGAATCTTGTCTGGCAGGATGAGTTTGAGAGTGAATTGGTTGACCCGGATAAGTGGACGCTGGAAATAGGCGGGCATGGCTGGGGCAACAACGAAAAACAGTTTTACACGGATAGATTGGAAAACGTCCGCCTTGAAGAAGGAAACCTGGTCATAGAAGCGCGTGATGAGTTCTTTGTGCGACGTCATTTTACATCTGGCCGCATTAAGACTCAGGAAAAATTTACCTTTTCGTATGGGCGTGTTGAAGCACGCATGAAATTGCCTTATGGTCAGGGTATCTGGCCTGCATTCTGGATGCTGGGCAGTAATATTGAGGAAACGCCGTGGCCTAAGAGTGGTGAAATCGATATTATGGAACACATCGGTCGTGAACCTGCCAATGTCTATGGAACGGTTCATGGTCCTGGTTATTCCGGGGCTGGCGGGGTGGGGCACTTCACTAGCTTCCCGAGTGGTTCCCTGTCTGATGAATTTCACATCTTTGCCATTGAATGGGAAGAAGAAGAAATTCGCTGGTATGTGGATGATGCACAATTTTTTAAACTGTCCCCCGCTCAGGTTTCGGGTGATTGGGTCTTTGATCATCCCTTCTTCCTGTTGATCAATATGGCAGTGGGTGGTTATTGGCCGGGGGAGCCCGATGAAACAACGGTATTTCCCCAGTTTCTGTACGTGGATTATGTACGTGTCTACCAGCGACCGGATCTTGTTGGTTTTGGTCCGACCACCACAGTTGAACCTTGATGATTGAAAGTGGATTTAATGATAAAGAAAAAATCAATTGCTTGTTTTGTTATCACGTGCTTATCCCTGCTTATATTGGTTGGATGTAAAGGAGATCAGATGCAAATAATAGAATCTGTACAAACAACAGAACCTTTACAAACTGATGAATTGGCTTTACCTGCTTATATGGATATTACCGGAATCTATCTGGGTAGATTTCATGGTACAAGTAGTTCCAGTGTGACCCTTCATGAAAAAATTGGCAAAGGTGTGGCCATTTCTGCATCCTACCTGGATTGGAACAGCGGCTTCAACAATGGTTTCCTCCAGGCAAATGCCAGTGTTGGACGTATCTCATTTTTAACCTGGGAGTTTACCCCTGGCTCCACTTTGAAATTGGAGGGTTATGAAGGGCGCGTTCTCGAAGGAATAACCGACGGTTTGTACGATCCATATCTGAAAAATTGGGCGGAAGGCATGAAGGAATTTGGCAAGCCTGTTCTTCTGCGCTTTGGGCATGAGATGAATGGAGATTGGTATCCCTGGTCAGGGATTAAGAATGGTGGTGGAACATTGGATGGCTACGGGGCACCAGATCTGGCAGATGGCCCGGAGCGTTACGTGGCGGCCTACCGCTACATTCGTGATTACTTCAGAAATATAGGCGCGGAAAATGTGTTATGGGTTTGGTGTCCTAATGCTCCCTTCAAGACAATGGAAGATGCGCTTGGATCTTGGAATTCGGCTGCAGCTTATTACCCCGGTGATGACTATGTGGATTGGCTATGTTTCGACGGCTACAATTGGGGAACCTCATCTTTCGGACAGCAGTTCAATGCTCGCTGGACCTCCTTTGATGAGATTTTCGGCAGTAGTTATACTGAACTCCAGGCGATTAACGCGGATAAACCAATCATCATCGGAGAATTTGCCTCGACAGAAGAAGGTGGAGATAAAGCAGCCTGGATTAAAGACGCTTTCAAGGCAATAAGCGATCGATACCCGCAGATCCGTGCGATTATCTGGTTTCATATCGCCAAGGAAACAGATTGGCGCATCAATTCTTCTGAAGAATCTTTAAATGCTTTCAGTGAGGCTGTTGCAGATGATCGTTGGTTATCTGAGTGGCCGGGGATGATGCCATGACAACCGGCAAAATCGAACCTGGAATGAATACACTTTTTGACAACAAAGGCCGCTATATTCTGAACGATTTCCAACAAAAGCAGCCTTTCTCATCGTTTCTGCCTGGAATTGCCGGGGAATACGGTGTTCCTATGTGGGTCTTTTATGTCAATCGTGGGCAGGCCATCACCAGTTTTGGCATACAGTCCAAAGATCAGGCCATGCTTGAATTTCAGCCGGCTAATAAAGCCTACTGGATGACTCCGCATATCGGTTTCCGTACTTTTATCAAACAGATTGTTGATGGGCAAACCATACTGGTGCAACCCTTTGCCCCCTGGGAAAGTGAACCAGCCATTTCCCGTACCATGCTGGTAGAGATGAATGCCCTTACCCTGGAAGAAACCAATCGCAAAGCTGGTTTGCGTACCCGAATACAATACTTTGCTATACCGGGTGAGTCCTTTGCCGCGTTAGCGCGGACCCTGACCATCGAGAATATCAGTAATCATGCCTTTTCGTTGGAATGTCTGGACGGTCTGCCGGTTGTGATTCCCTTTGGCGCCAGTGACGGCGCGCTAAAAATGGTAGGGCGTACGATTGAAGCCTGGATGCAGGTTTATAACCTGGAAAACAATGTGCCTTTTTATCGTATGCGTGCCGGTACCGAAGACCGTGCTGATGTAGCCGTCATCCAGGCCGGCCATTTTGCCTTTGCCTATGATGGCCGGGATGGAAATATAGTACCAGCATTGGTAGATCCCTACCTGGTTTTTAGGCAGAACAATTCCTTTCAATCTCCAGACGGTTTTGTCAGGCGCTCGCTTAAAGACCTGAGCAGCAGTCATCAGAACACTGGCGGGCAAACCCCCTGCGCTTTCTTTGGGGTGTCGGCAGCCCTGGCCCCCGGTGAACGCCTGACCCTGCACGAGCTCTATGGGCATACTGATGATGTTAACTCTCTGGATGATATCACGAAAAAGTATGCTACTTCGCAGCGCTTGCAGGCAAAATTAGTCGAGGCTCGCCAATTGGCACAGAAGATCACCCAACCCATCGAAACCCACTCCTCCGACCCGATTTTCGATCAGTATTGTCGTCAGACCTTCCTGGATAACGTGCTGCGCGGCGGGCAGCCGGTGCAGCTGGCAGAGTCTCGCCATGTTTTTCACATTTATGGGCGCAAACATGGCGATCCTGAACGTGACTATAACGATTTTTCCCTAAAACAGGAACCTTTCTCTCAGGGTAATGCTAACTACCGCGATGTAAACCAGAATCGCCGCAGTGATGTTTTATTCTATCCACAAATTGGTGCGGCCAATATCCATACCTTTATGGATCTGATCCAGTTGGATGGCTACAACCCCCTGATTTTGCAGGGCAGTCAGTTTACCTTGGATGAACAAGTCCAACAGGCACTTGGTGTTGAATTCTCGCAATTTTCTTCTTTATTAAATTTTATTCGCAACCCCTTTACCCCAGGTTCGCTGGAACATTTTCTCAATCAGCAGGCCACCCCCTACCCGTTGGATGCGGTGCGGGCTGCCATCTGGGCGCAGGCCAAACAGCACCATTTGGCAGAGCACGGCGAAGGTTACTGGATTGATCATTGGACCTATAACCTGGACCAGATTGAAGCTTACCTGGCGGTTTACCCCGACCGTTTGGAAGAACTGATATTTCAGGATAGAAGTTACAGCTTTTTCGAAAGCGCTTATTTTGTGCAGCCGCGTGAAAAAAAGTATGTGCTGCTGGATGGCAAACCCCGTCAGCTCAATGCTGTCAGAAAAGACACCCAGAAGGCGCGCTTGCTGGAGAAACGTGGCCAAGTGGATCATTGGGTGCGCAAGCAATACGATCAGGGAGAAGTTTACCAGACTACCCTGTTTGATAAACTCTTCCTGCTCGCTTTAATCAAACTGTCCACCCTGGATCCGTTGGGCATGGGTATTGAAATGGAAGCCAACCGCCCCGGTTGGTACGATGCTCTCAATGGACTGCCTGGTTTATTCGGTTCCGGCATGTCTGAAACATACGAATTAAAACGCCTGTTCCTCTTTCTGCAGACGCTTACGGATCAATACCCGCAGCAAACGCTGCATCTTCCCTGCGAGGCTGCCAATCTGCTCAGTGCTGTTCAATCAGCCCTGGAAATCTACCCAACCCAGCCCGATTCCACCCGTGATCATGATTTCTGGGAAGCCATCAGCACCGCCCGGGAAGCGTATCGTGCCCGGGTGTATGTCGGTAATTCCGGTGAAGAACACATCTATACCTGCGCCGACCTCCAACCGCACCTGGTAGCTTTTCTCCAAAAGTTGGAGCAGGGTATTGAAAAAGCCTGCATTCTGCAGGGCGGGCTGCCGCCCACCTACTTTACCTACCACCCTGTGGAATTTGAACGCTTACCAGAATCTGCGGATAGTGAAGGGAGCAGTTATATTAATGTATCTCGCTTTAAAGTTCAACCTATGCCGCTCTTCCTGGAAGGCATGGCACGCTACCTGAAAATTGCCGGCGATATTCCGGCGTCGGAAATGATCTATCAGCAGGTGAAAGCCTCCGCGTTGTATGATCAGAAACTGGGGATGTACAAAGTCAATGCTTCGCTGGCCGAACAGCCCCAGGATATTGGCCGTGCGCGCGCCTTTACCCCCGGCTGGCTGGAGAACGAGTCCATCTGGCTCCACATGGAATATAAATATCTTCTGGCTATCCTGGATGCCGGATTGACCCAGCCGTTCTTGACGGAGTTTAAACGGGTACTGGTGCCCTTCATGGATGCTAAGCAATACGGCCGCAGCCCGCTTGAGAATTCTTCCTTTATTGTGAGCAGCGCACATCCAGAGGAACGCTTGCATGGTGCAGGTTTTGTAGCCCGTCTGAGTGGTTCCACCGCCGAGTTCCTCAGTATCTGGCAGCATATGCTGCTGGGCAAACAGCCATTCTACATGCACCACAATCAATTAAATTTCATTGTGGACCCGGTTGTACCGGGTTGGTTGTTTACCGAAGAAGGTACATTACAATTCAAGCTGCTTGGTTTCTGTCAGGTGACCTACCACCACCACGGGCCGCAGGACCTCACCACAGAAAATTTTGTTATACGCTCCTGGCGTTTGGTGGATTTAAACGGTGGTGAGTACACTGTATTGATGTCTTCCTTGCCGCAACCCTGGGCTGAGAAAATCCGTAACGCTGAAATAGCCAGTCTGGACGTATATTTTGAAATCAGAAAGAAAGTGAATTAAAAAATTATATGGCGATACAAGCAACCTCCAATGACAGCCAACAACCCGGGTGGAAATTCATCGATGACCAGGGCGCTTTCCGTTTACAGGATCCCCAACACGTTTCTTACCTGTATTTCCCGCTGGTTAATGAGGGCGGTGTTATGTCCTCTATTACCCCGGACGGGCACGGTGACCTGAAAACCAGCCAGAATACGTTTCTCAATCAACCAGTATCGGTGGAAGATCTGCATAGCAGCCGCCAATCACGCAATTTTTGGTGCCATTTTGCCAATGGCCAGGTCTGGTCCGCCTTGGGTGCCAGTGCAGCGCAAATCGCGCAGCGTTGGGCAGCAGATGCAGCCGAACAGGTGCAGCTGGAAGCTGGTTTTTTATGGCATAAAGCAGTGCGCACGCATTCCGCTTTGGGTATCCGCGCAGTTGTAACCAGTTTTGTTCCTTCTGGCACAGACCCACTGGAGATTTTCCGTGTGTGTCTGGAGAATATTGGCTCAACCCCGCTGACGTTTACACCCACAGCCGCCTTACCCGTGTTTGCCCGCTCAGCGGACAATTTACGTGATCATCGTCATGTAACCGCTTTACTGCACCGCTTAACCTGCCTGTCTCAGGGGGTGGTGGTACAGCCATCCCTGTCTTTTGATGAGCGTGGTCACCAACCTAACGAGATGCGTTACGCTGTTTTTGGCTTTGGCGGAGATGGCCAGTTACCAATAGGGTTCTTTCCCCTGGTGGAAGGCTTTTTGGGAGAGGGTGGTAGCTACGATTGGCCGCGTGCTGTGGTGGAAAACCAGGCGCCCACTCATCAGGCCGGGGCGCACATTGCTGGCTATGAGGCCATTGGTGCATTACGCTTTAGGGATGTTACCCTACTGCCTGGCGAATCCGTTACCTATATCTGCGTGCAGACCATCCTTTCCCCTACCGGTAGTTTGGAATCCATCTGTGAAGCCTATGGTCAGGCTGATAAGGTGGAAGCGGCATTACAAAAGACAAAAACTTTTTGGCAGGAAAAAGTAGAAACATTAACCTTTCAAACTGGCAGCCGGCGCAATGATCTCTGGCTGCATTGGGTTGCACTGCAGCCAGTTTTGCGTCGGATGTTTGGCAATTCCTTCCTGCCCTTCCATGATTATGGTCGTGGCGGGCGTGGTTGGCGTGACCTGTGGCAGGATGCCCTGGCGCTTCTTTTAATGGAAAGTAGTACTGTTGGCGAAACACTCTATGAAAATTACGCCGGCGTACGCCTGGATGGCAGCAACGCCACCATTATTGGCAGTAAGCCGGGGGAGTTCAAAGCTGATCGTAATAACATTGCCCGCGTCTGGATGGATCATGGCGCCTGGCCGTTGATCACCACACGCCTGTATCTGGAACGCAGCGGAGATCTGCCTTTTTTGCTGCGTGAGCAACACTATTTTAAAGACCAGCATATCTATCGCGCCGGATGTCTGGATGCAAATTGGCAGACAGAGATGGGTTCTTTCCAGCGCACCACAAGTGGTGAAATATACCGTGGCAGCATTCTGGAGCATCTCCTGGTGCAGCATCTGGTGCAGTTCTTCAATGTTGGCGAGCATAACCTGCTGCGTTTGGAAGGCGCGGACTGGAACGATGGCATGGATATGGCGGCGGAACGCGGGGAAAGTGTGGCTTTCAGCGCTCTGTATGCTGGCAATCTGCACTACCTGGCCGGGTTGCTGCGCACACTGGATGCCCACGCTACCACGCAGATCAACCTGGCGGCAGAATTAACCACCCTGTTGGACGATCCGCATCAACCCATCGACTATGATTCACAACCGGCAAAAGTTCAGCGGTTACAGGCTTATTTTGAACAGTGCCGCCATATCATCAGTGGCGAAAAAGTATCTATAAACACCTTGGAGCTGGCCGCCGATGTACAGCGTAAGGCCGATTGGCTGACAGAAAAGATCCGTACCCAGGAATGGTTGGAAAACGAAAATGGGCAGGGCTGGTTTAATGGCTATTATGACAATCACGGTCGCCAAGTGGAAGGTGTGCGTGATGGCCGCGTATATATGACGCTTACCGGGCAGGTATTCAGCCTGATGTGTGGGGTGGCTACCCCTGCGCAGGCCGAAGCGATGATCCGGGCGGTGCGTACTTGGTTGTGGGATAAATCCCTGGGCGGACCCAGGTTGAATACTGATTTTGACGCAGTACGCCTTGACCTGGGCCGTTGTTTTGGTTTTGCGTACGGGCACAAAGAAAACGGCGCTATGTTTACCCACATGGCTGTCATGTATGCCTATGCCCTCTACCGGCGCGGTTTCATTCAGGAAGGCTATTCCGTTTTGGACAGCATCTACCGCCACGTGCAGAATTTTGGTGTGGCGCGAATGCTGCCTGGTTTACCCGAGTATGTCGAGCCCGGCGGGCGCGGCGTCTACCCATTCCTCACCGGTTCAGCTAGCTGGTATCTGTTCACCTTGCTGACCGAATCCTTTGGCGTAAAAGGCTGCCTGGGAGATCTGGTACTGGAGCCCAAACTGACCCTGGCGCAGTTCGATGAATCCGGTAAGGCGGCGGTTTCTACCGAGTTTGCCGGTAAGCGTCTGAAAATTGTGTATCTTAATCGCCAGCGTCTGGAGTATGGAAAATACCAGGTGACCGCTTGTCATTTTGGTGGTAAGATATTTTCTTTGGAAGCGGATATGCGCATTCGCATACCCAGATCAATATTACAATCTTTGAGTTCAGCGAATGAGACCATGTTGGAAGTATACCTGGAAACTCAAACGGCGTAGAGGTAGCATGATTAGTGAAACGTTATTAAAAGTAGATGCATTTGACGGTATTGGATACCAGCCGGTGGTCGATTTTGGCGCCTGGCGCGTGGCTGTTTTACGCTTCCATCCGGAGCTCTTACCTGAAAATCTTGCGCACATGCAGCGACATGATGAGACCGATGAAGTGTTCGTTCTATTAGAAGGACGCTGTATTTTGCTGATTGGCGAAGGACAGGAAGCGGTTGATACCATTCATGCCGCGGATATGCAGCCTTTTCAGGTTTATACGGTGAAACGCTCTTGCTGGCATTCACATACTCTCTCAGAGGATGCCCATTTGTTGATTGTGGAAAATCGGGATACTGCCGATATCAATTCCCCCAAAATCCAATTATCACAACAGCAATGCGATTTTATAATAAATGAAACCAGATCCCTATGGAAAGGAAACGATAAAGCATGACACAACTGATAAAATTTCCGGAGAACTTTTTGTGGGCAGCCGCCACTTCTTCCTACCAGATTGAAGGTGCGTGGAATGAAGATGGTAAGGGCGAATCGATCTGGGATCGTTTTTCACACACACCCGGGATGGTCAAAAATGGGGATACCGGTGATGTAGCCATTGATCATTATCACAGGTACCGTGAAGACGTGGCCCTGATGCGCGAAATGGGCTTGCAGGCTTACCGTTTCTCAATTGCCTGGCCGCGGATTCTGCCTCTGGGGCGCGGGAATATTGTTCAGGCTGGCATTGATTTTTACAGCCGCCTTGTTGATGAGCTGCTCGCAGCGGGTATTACCCCCTTTGCTACCTTATATCACTGGGATCTTCCTCAGGCTTTACAGGATGAAGGTGGCTGGACTGTGCGCAGCACCGCTGAAGCATTTGTGGAGTATACCGATGTGATCACCCGCGCCCTGGGTGACCGTGTAAAAAACTGGATGACCCACAATGAGATGTCCGTGGTGGTTAACGATGGGTACATTAGCGGTGGGCATGCGCCTGGGCGCAAAAACGACTTTGTTGGCGCCGTTCGTACCGGTCACCACCTGTTGCTCTCGCATGGTTGGGCTATCCCGGTCATTCGCCGTAACAGCCCGGGCTGTGAAGTGGGTGCTGTTATCAATGCCAATTACAATATGTTAGGCTCTAATAGTAAAGCCGATCGTCTGGCGCACAATTTTGGTGATGGTATATGGGTCCGCTGGTATCTGGATGCCCTCTATGGCCGTGGTTACCCCGCCGATATTCGCGAAAAACTGCAAACCAGCGCCATGGTCCCTGCCGATCAGTGGGATTTTATCCAGCCCGGTGATATGGACACGATGGCCACCGCCACCGATTTCGTGGGTCTTAATTACTATTTCCGCGGTGTTACTCGCAGCAATGAGGTTCCGGCAGAAGAGAACGATCAGCAAACAGTTTTCCAAATGCCCAAAGACGATGTGAACTGGACCGAGATGGGTTGGGAGGTGTATCCGGATGGGCTGCGCCACGTGCTGGCACGCTTGTATTTCGAGTATCAGGTGCCCAAGATCTACGTTACCGAGAACGGTGCCAGTTATTCAGATGCTCCCGGACCGGATGGACGCATACACGATGAGCGCCGCACCCACTATTTGGAAGGGCATTTCCGTGCTGCACACCAGGCCATTCAAATGGGCGTTCCGCTGGCCGGCTATTTTGTCTGGTCGCTCTTTGATAACTTCGAATGGGGGCACGGCAATTCTCAGCGCTTTGGCCTGATCTGGACAGACTATCAAACCCAGCAGCGTATCTGGAAAGACAGCGCTTACTGGTACCAGCAGGTCATCAAGCAGCACGGGATAGCGGAGTAGAGAGTAAAACATAGGAATTGGGGGATTCCTATTTCTAATCCCTGTTTTTTTCTCACGAATCCTGTACAATAAACTACAGGAGGATGTCGCGATGATCAACGAAGCTGAAGTTGTTCGTCTTGTGCAATCCCATTTTCCCGAAAACGCAATCGCACAGGTGGAAGACCTGGGCGTTTGGGTACGGCATACTTATCGTATCCGTTTCCGTGACCGTGGCGCTGTAATTTACAAGTTTCACATCCATCCCGAATGGTTGGATGGATCGGTGCATGAATACCGCGTCTGTGAAATCTTGAAGAAGAATGATCTGCCTGCGCCGGAAGTCCTGGTTGTGGATAACAGTTGTGAGCTGGTGAAACTACCATTTGTGGTGATGGAGCAGGGCCGTGGAGAGCGCCTGGATCGTCTCATTCAGACGTATCCGGATGATGAAGTGGCGCAGATGTACCGCGCGGTGGGGGAGTTTTACCGGCGTTTACATAGTATTCCTGGTGTACAATCGGGTGTTTGGGTGGATAACCCGGATGATGTCTTCCCCGATTCTCCCAATGATTACCTGTATGAAAATGAACTGGTGCAGGGCAGCGCCTTGCTTTTGGCCGAGCGCCACATCATTACCACCTTGATGCACCAGCGCATTATGGATTTATGGCTGGGCAACATGGATTTATTAAAGACTCACCAGCCGGTAATGGTGCACGGCAGTCCTTTTCCCTGGACCATCTACCTGGAAAAATCGGATATTAAGTGGCAGGTGACGCGCATTGGCGCCATGGGCGATACCCTGTGGTGGGACGCCATGTACGACCAGGCTTTTTTAATTGACCCGCCATTTACCTGGATGTTTGACCCCTGGCGCGTTGCTTTTGTGCAGGGTTATGGTAAAACACCGGATGTTCCCCGCCTGATGCTCTACCGGCTTCTGCAGATCGTCTGTGCCGTGAATGATGTCTATATGCAGCCTGAAGCGGGGCAGAATGAAGCCTGGAAACAATACGCTCTCCAATCCCTGCCGCGCATGCTCACCAGCCTGGAAAACCAGTTAAAATAACCCTTATTGCTCCTGGCGAAATATATTTTGACGGAAATTAGTTTCTCGCCAGAGCAATATAGGGCATTCTCACTGAGTAACTATTGCGCCACCGGCTGCAATCTGCGATTCAACAAATACAGTATCACCACATTCAGCATAAACAACCCCACCAATACGGGGAAGCCAATCTGGCTGAGGAACAAAGGTAAGGCGCCAAGCTCTGTCGCTGACGGTAAAATCGGTACAATTCCGGTGATCAGCGCGAAGAAATTCCACGTGCCGTGAAGCAGAACTGCCAGGAAATAAGCGCCAATACCCCGCAGCCATTTGCGTTCATGAAACAGCGAAGCCAATCCCCAGCCGGTCAGCCCGGAAAGCGCGATATGCAGTACACCGGTGCCGTTTCGGCCCAACAAAAGCAGAAACCAGGTGGGCTCGGTCGGTGCGCCAACTGCGCCAAGGCTTTCCAGCAGCGCAAAACAAGCCCCGGAAATCATGCCGCCCACAAAACCCTGGGCTGGAGTTAGATGTTTGCCGGCCAGGAACCATAAAGCCATTGGCTTGAAGAATTCTTCCATCAAGGGAATCACCACCGCCACCAATAGCAGGCTGCCGGTAACCACGGCTGGTGTTTTTACCAGATCCAGCAGAATGTTTTCCATTAGCAGTGGATCCAGGTTAGCCTCGACCAGCATATCGCGATATTTTAATAATTCGGCTGTCAGTTCCGGCTGGCCGCTGGCCCATATGGAAAAAATAACAATTAAGACACCCATCAGGATGATTTCCGCTGTCAGGATTACGGGCAGGGAAACTGAAAGATGGAAGGTGACTGCGCCCCAATTGCGCAATGGACTGCCTGTGGAAAGTTTGCGCGCGGCAATCACAACCACCAGAATAATCGGAATGGTTATCAGCGGTACGACAAATACCGAACTGAACAGGTTCAACCAACTGACCTGCATACATACAAAAGCACCCGCCAGGCTGAGCACCCAAACCAACGGGGCAGCCATACCCAATCCGCGTAACCAGGAAGTTGGTATGGAAGGCAGGGCTTTATTCATCAGACGGTAAATGGCGCTGATCAAACCAGGCACCATGGCCAGCGCGGTGACCAACGCCATCCACGCTAAAATGAACATGGAACTGTTGTTTTGGGCAAGCTCCGGTTCGGTGAGAATACTCAAAATGGCGATTAAGAACAAAAAAGCGGCGGCAGGCAAACCCGTAAGAATGCCCAGGCCGCTTAATACAGCCTGGGCAATGGTATACACTTTTGCACGCCCGCTAACGGGTGGGTTTAGTGGCATTATTTTTCCGTGATTTTGATAGATACAATTTTGTCCGGTTCACCGGCGGCGGTACCCTGCTGCGGGTCAATTGCGTTGAAGAGGTTGACGATATCCATGCCTTCGATAACTTTACCAAAAACAGTATAACCGCCATCCAGGTTAGTCTGAGCAGCGTAGGTAATGAAGAACTGGCTGCCGTTGGTATCAGCGCCGGCATTGGCCATCCCCAGAACACCTTCACCGTCAAATTTCAGGTCGGAGATCTCGTTGGCGAACTCATAACCGGGGCCGCCTAAGCCGGAACCACTCGGGTCGCCAGCCTGGGCAACAAAGCCAGGAATGACGCGGTGGAAATCGACATTATTGAAGAAACCCTGTTTGGAAAGGAAGACGAAGCTGTTGACCGCCAGAGGGGCTTTATCATCATACAGTTCCACAACCACATCGCCCTTGGTGGTGGTGATGGTGGCGGTGTAGGATTTGGCGGTATTGATGATCATCGGCGGGCATTCGGTGAAGCGGCGTTCATCCAGGTCGATCAATTTCATGATGCCGGCT
Organism: Chloroflexi bacterium HGW-Chloroflexi-10; assembly: GCA_002840755.1. Lineage (GTDB taxonomy): Bacteria > Chloroflexota > Anaerolineae > Anaerolineales > Anaerolineaceae > UBA6170. The sequence goes on from PHBZ01000016.1 coordinate 104,956, forward strand.
AATGTGGCGTAATCACTGGGAGCCATATAGGGAATGCCATTGATCACAATGAATACACTGGGTGTGCCGCTTAAACCAATTGTTTCTGTGGCTTCGGTGAAGGCTAAATTCAGTTTGGTTTCAATTTCTTTGCTGGTATAGTCTTTGGCAAATTGAGTCATGTTCAGACCCAATGTTTTCGCCTGGTCGGTTACCCAGGTGTCAAATTGTTCTACGGTGAAATCTGCGCCGCCCCAGACAGCCTGGTTGGCGAAGAGCAGATCGTGCATCTCGAAGAATTTGCCCTGTGCACCGGCTGCTTCTGCGGCTTTAGAGGCCGGTATGGCGCGGTCGTGGATGCTGGTTAAGGGAAAATGACGGAAGACGAAATTAACCTGATCGGCAAAATCAGCCTGGAAGCGTTCCAGTTCAGGAGCAGCAGTGGAGCAGTAGGGACATTGAAAATCGGAATATTCAATAACCGAAATCGGGGCGTCCACATCACCAATCATCCAGTCTTCGGCGCTGGCCAGCGGTACCGGCGGAATCTGATCCGCGGGTACTTCAGGAATCAGGCTGGCTTGAATAGTACACACAGTGGCATCGCCATCAAAAGTCTGCCAGGTGGGTTGTACATTCGGGTCAGTGGTTGCGGCAGTGGGGTCTTCGGCCCCGCTTTGGCAAGCGGCCAAAAGCATGGCTGCCAGCAGAACGATAAATATTGTTAATCGAAATTTACGCATAATAAGGGTTCCTATCTTTCAAAATAATGCGCCTCACGCTTTGGCTGTGATGGAAAGAGAGCTGGCAAGCGCTTTACGTAGGGCATATTGTACATCATTAAACGACTGATCGGCGTTAATTGTAATCCAACGCTGCGATTCTGCCTGAGCCAGTGCCAGGTAACCCTGGCGCACGCGCTGGTGAAAAGCCAGTGCATAAGCATCCAGGCGGTTCCATTCCCCGCCGCTTTGTTTTCGGCGCTGCAAGCCGGTTTCCACATCCAGATCGAGCAGCAGGGTTAAGTCCGGGTAAAGACCACCGGTAGCAAAATTCAGCAGTTGGCGTAAGGTATCCAGATCGACGCCATGCCCATACCCCTGGTAAGCCAGCGTGGAATCGGCATAGCGGTCACACAGGATGATCACCCCTTCGGCCAGCAGCGGGCGCATTACCTCTTCCACCAGCTGCGCGCGCGAAGCCAGAAAGAGCAGAATCTCGGTGCGTGGCAGCATGTTGGTGTTTTCCAGGTTGCCCAGAATGGCGCGAATCTGGTCTCCAATTAAAGTACCACCCGGTTCACGGGTGGTATGGACTTTGAAACCTTGCTGCCTCAGCCAATCGGCTAAGATGGGGAGCTGCGAGCTCTTTCCGCTGCCCTCCGGTCCTTCCAGGGTTATAAACATAGACACTACTCTCGAAATATTCTCACCCGCCGGTTTGGTTCTTTACCATAGGAATGGGAGATCAGCTGCGCCTGACGCGCCATTTCGTGCTGCAAGCGCCGGATGGCGGCGGAAGCAGGCGGCAGGTCGGCCCAACGTTGTCCATTCAGTACCGTGCGAATGGCTTCTTCTGTAAATTGGGAAGCGTAATCCCATTCATTCAGGTTTTGGGCGCTATCCATATCAATATTATAAATTTCAGCCAGGGTTCTTTCCATCTGATTGATGGTATTGGAACGCAGGAAGTAGAGCGGAATACCGCGTTCTTCGGCTTCAATCAACACTTGCTGGCGGGAACGGTAATAGGTGCGCAGGGTCATGACCGTATCGGCCTCATCCAGCCCGCGTACAATCATCACCGGCACCTTCAGGCGTTTGGCAGCCTGTTCCAGGCGGTTGCGCGCCACACCATAAGCGAAGACACGCAGCGTTTTTATCTGGCCGGTTTCCAATTCACTCATGTTGGGCATTAGCGCTTGCGCTACGTCTGCGTATGGGACTGGGGACACCGGGAGATTGGTATTGGGAGTGGTACGCCCGTTATCATTACTGCGGCGCATACCGCTGGATGACATGGCATTGGCTGGGGTGCGGCGGGGCGCCACGGCCGGTGCGGCTGCTTTTTCCACGTGAATTTTCTGATCTTCTCCACGGTAGCGGATTTCAGGCGGCTGCGGATACCCGCGCAGCAGGGAATCAACTGCCTCTGAGACATCGGCATGCACAGCCACGCGGTCGCGCTGCTGGATTTCAACGAGTACATCGAAGGTGGGCGGCGAACGGCGTTCCAGCACGGTTTTTTGGGTGCCGCGCCGGCGTGCTTCCTCATCTGAAAGCGTCACCGACTCGATGCCGCCAATCAGGTCTGAAAGCGTTGGGTTGAGCATCAGGTTTTCCAGGGTGCGCCCGTGGGCGGTGGCCACCAACTGCACACCGCGTTCGGCGATGGTACGGGCCGCCAGGGCTTCCAGTTCTCGCCCGATTTCATCAATTACGATCACCTCGGGGTTATGGTTCTCGACGGCCTCAATCATCACCTCGTGTTGTAAGGAAGGCTGGGTCACCTGCATGCGACGCGCCTGGCCAACCGCGGGGTGAGGAACATCCCCATCACCGCCAATTTCATTTGAAGTATCCACAATGACGACGCGTTTTTTCTCTGCCAGAATACGGGCAGCTTCGCGCAGCAAGGTGGTTTTGCCAATACCGGGTTTACCCAGTAATAATATACTTTGTTCGGATTCGACCAGGTCCAGAATGATATCGATGGTGCCATACACGGCGCGTCCTACCCGGCAGGTGAGCCCGACGATGTGTCCGCGGCGGTTGCGAATCGCCGAGATACGGTGCAGGGTGCGCTCCATCCCGGCGCGGTTATCCGCGTCAAATTCGCCGATGTGCTCGACAACGGAGGCAATATCTTCTTGCGTAACTTCTTTATCGGAGAGCGGCACTTCCCCCTGGACAAAACGTGCTTTGGGAATACGCCCCAAATCGATCACGATTTCCAGGAGATTATCACTATTATTGGCTTTGTGCAGGGCCGCGGCAATTGCCGGGGGTAAAACATCGATCAAAACTTGCAGATCGTCCGTAATTCTTTTTTGGTTCATTAGTTATTTGTATATCCTTGTTCTACGCTTAATTGTACATTGGATTGCCTGGCAGCGAAACTTACAGATTCGTAACACGAGAATTCGCTGCGCAAAATCGACCGGTTGGTTAGCAAGTTACACTGATCATGTTGGCTCCACTGCAAAGGCATACCACTATTAAATCACGAAAGATCGTGATTTGCACTTAATCTTACACTGTTTTTGTTAGATATCCATTAATAGCCCATGCTATATGTATTTTAATATGAAAGACGGGGTTTGTCGCCCCCCAAATGGGTGGGAAGGAGGGATTAGGAAAAATGGAATTAGGAATTGGGAAATAGGTAGTCGGAGAAAGGTTTACAGGTGGAAACAGAAAATCGGTGTTATTTTGGGTCCATTTGCTGCTACTGGTTCCTATGTTGGTGTGGATGTGGGGGTCGGCGCGGATGTCGGGGTGTTGGTTGGTGTGAATGTGGGGGTAGGTTCGAATGTTGGGGTGTTGGTTGGTGTGAATGTGGGGGTAGG
>PHBZ01000017.1:0-105434 GCA_002840755.1 Chloroflexi bacterium HGW-Chloroflexi-10
AAGTGATCAGCGTAGATGCGGCCAACGTTAAGTCTGCTTTGATTGATTCGGGTTATTATGTAGCAGCCGATTTCACCGGTTTACAGTAAAATAGCAGTATAACAAATAAGAATAGTGGCGGCTTGCCGCCACTATTCTACACTGTGTGGATGTGTAATGATTGGAGATGGAGCTGCTATGAGTACTCCTATATTAATGATGAACAATATCACCAAGGAATTTCCCGGAGTGAAAGCATTGGATCAGGTCAGCTTTCAGGTCACCCAGGATGAAATTCACTGCCTGGTCGGCGAAAATGGAGCGGGAAAATCAACACTGATGAAGGTCCTCAGCGGTGTATATCCGTATGGAGATTACAGCGGTGAGATCGTCATCAATGGGGAAGAACAGAAGTTTAAAAGCATCAATGATAGTGAGAAGGCAGGAATTGCAATTATTTACCAGGAATTAGCCCTGGTTCCCGAAATGACCGTGTACGAAAATATTTTTTTGGGTCATGAAATCCGTAATGGTATAACTGTAGACTGGAATGAGACAATTAAGCGCGCCGGGGAAATGCTAAGAAAAGTTCATCTGGACATTAATCCGGAAGTGAAAGTAAAAGAACTGGGTGTTGGCAAACAACAGTTAGTGGAAATTGCCAAAGCGCTCAGTAAGAATGTTAAACTATTGATATTAGATGAACCAACGGCAGCACTTAATGAAGATGATAGTGAAAATTTATTAAATTTGCTACGGGATCTAAAAAAACATGGTGTGACCTGTGTATTGATTTCTCACAAATTAAAAGAAGTGATTTCGATTGCTGATACAGTAACAGTATTGCGTGATGGTAAAACCATTTGTACGCTTGATAATAAACAAGGTGAAGTAACTGAGAATATTTTGATCAAGAACATGGTCGGGCGTGAGATTGATAATATTTATCCCAAAAGAAAATTTATGCGGTCCGATGAAATAGTCCTTGAGGTAAAAAATTGGAATGCTTATAACCCGGCATTAGGCAGAAACATTCTGAAAGATGTTAACTTTAACCTCAAAAAAGGTGAAATAGTCGGGTTTTCCGGTTTGATGGGTTCGGGTAGAACAGAACTGGCTTTGAGTATCTTTGGTAACCCGGATGGTTATCAGGTTGATGGTGAGTTGATTGTAAACGGCAAGAGCAAGCAGTTTAAACATCCACGCCAGGCAATTAATGCCGGGTTGGCTTATGTTTCGGAGGATCGCAAAGGTGATGGCTTGATCCTTATTCAGGATGTAAAGCAAAATATTACCCTGGCAAACCTGGTAGAAATTTCCAATCGCGGGGTAATGGATGACAATGCCGAAGTGAAAGTCGCTATTGAATATAAGGATTCGCTCAATATCAAAACACCCAGTGTTGAACAAAAAGTATCCAACCTGAGCGGCGGCAACCAGCAAAAGGTCTCACTTGGAAAATGGCTGTTTGTTAAACCGGATATTCTCATTCTGGATGAACCGACGCGTGGGATTGATGTTGGGGCAAAATTTGAAATTTATACTATTATGACCCGGCTGGTGGAGCAAGGAATGAGCATCATTATGATGTCTTCTGAGTTGTCCGAAGTGCTGGGGATGAGTGAACGTGTTTATGTGGTTTCTTCAGGTAGAATCACCGGTGAATTGCCTATTGAAGAAGCAACACAAGAAAAGATTATGCATTTAGCAACCAGTTGAGGAGGCATCCAGATGTCGATAGTTCAAAATGCTCAAAAAGTATTAAAACAGAACATTCGTGAATATGGTATGTATATCGCCTTATTTGTTATTATGGCGATTTTTACGATCACAACCAAAGGAATTTTTATTTCATCCCGTAATATCAGCAACCTGCTCAACCAGACCGGTTATATCGCCGTTCTGGCTGTAGGTATGACCCTGGTTATTGTCATTCGTCATATTGATCTTTCTGTTGGTTTTATGGCTGGTTTTTTAGGAGCCATTGCCGCGATTGCTCTGGCGTTCTGGCAGCTTCCAGTTTGGATGGTTATACCTCTGGTTTTGGTTCTTGGCGTCATTGCCGGGTTAATCACGGCTGCGCCAGTGGCTCAGATGAAAATTCCCTCCTTCGTGGCCTCATTGGCCGGCTGGTTGATTTTTCGGGGTGCTTTGTTGCTGGTTACCGAAGGCACCGGCACCATTATTGTTCCGGATGATGCCTTCAATGCGATTGGCAATGGTTTTATCCCTGATCTTCCGGCGGCATTACAAATTCCCGGATTGCATACATTGACGTTGCTGGTAGGCCTGGCAGGTGTTGTTTTGTTCATTCTCAATGAACTCAATGATCGCCGCAAAAAACTGGCTTACAATTTTGAAGTATTGCCGATGGACATGTTCATCCTCAAATTGGTCTTTGTCTCGGCTCTGGTGGGTTATATTACATGGGTGCTGGCCGGATATCGCGGTATTTCCTGGACACTGGTTGTTGTATTGATTGTTGTGGCGATTTATGAGTTTATTACCACTAAGACGGTGCTTGGCCGTCATATTTATGCGATCGGCGGCAACCCGGAAGCTGCTGAATTAAGCGGTATCAGTGTTAAAAATCTCACTTATGTTGTTTTTAGTTCAATGGGAATGTTAGCTGCTCTTTCCGGGATTCTTTTTACTTCCCGTTTGCAATCAGCTACCACCACAGCCGGCACACTGTTTGAATTGGATGCTATTGCAGCTGCTTATGTGGGTGGTGTGTCTGCTGCCGGTGGGGTTGGCAAGGTAATGGGTTCCATCATCGGCGCATTGGTGATGATGTCTCTGACATCCGGCATGAACCTGATGGGCATTGGTATTGCTTACCAGTATATTGTGCGCGGTGCAGTGTTGGTTGCCGCAGTTATCTTTGATGTGACCACGCGCGCGCGCGGAAAATAAGTCTTTTTTCTATGCTTTCTCGTTAGGGTTTCCCTCCCGGCAATTGTCATTATTGTCGGGAGGGTTTTTTTACACACCCATCCCGCACAGAATTTGAGAAAAAAACAAGTACAATACGGTTACTGCATTTAGTCATCGAGGAGGTTATCTGTGAATGAAATTTTGAAAATTATCGACCAGCGGCGTTCAACGCGTGCTTATGCCGAAACGCCTATAACCGAGCAGGAAAAAGCGCTTATTCTCAATGCAGCATACCGAGCTCCAACCGCCGGAAATATGATGTTGTATTCAATCATCGATGTGACGGATCCGATTATCAAAGAACGACTGGTAGAAACCTGTGATGACCAGCCATTTATTGCCAAAGCGCCGCTAATACTCGTTTTCCTGGCAGATTACCAACGCTGGTGGGATTATTACAACCTGTGCGGGGCACAAGACCGAGCCAGTGAACTGGGTGTGACTAACCGCAAACCCCAGGCGGGCGATTTGCTGTTAGCCTGCTGCGACGCACTGATTGCAGCGCAGAATACAGTGATCGCGGCCGAATCTTTGGGGATAGGTTCCTGTTATATTGGCGATGTTATGGAAAATTATGAAATTCACCAGGAGCTTTTTAACCTGCCGCAGTACGTTTTCCCAATCGGAATGCTGTGTTATGGCCGCCCGGTACAGACAGAAACGCAACGCCACCGTGTACCGCGTTATGACCCTGAATTCATGACATTTGAGAACCGCTACCAACGTTTGGACGATGCCGCACTGACGAGGATGTATGCCAGCAATAATGAACGCCTGTTTGCACAGGGACAACCTGTGCAAGGGGCACTCAATTTTGGACAACACAACTATTTGCGCAAATTTACCGCCGAGTTCTCTTTTGAGATGAGCCGTTCGGTGGAGAAGATGCTGGAAAACTGGCAGTAGTTTCTTAAGCCGCGGCTACGAATACCGCGATCAAAATAAAATGGCTCAATGCACCCAGTATTACAAAGATATGCCAGACTTCGTGAAAGCCAAAGACACCCGGAATAAGATCCATTTTTTTTGTGATGTAGATGATTGCGCCAATGGAATAGAATAAACCGCCTGTAATCAACCAGAAGATGGCGGCAGGCGGCATAGTACGGATGATTTCCTGTACAGCCATGATGGAGAGCCAACCCATCACAAGGTATACCCCGGCAGTGATCCAGCGAGGCGCGTTGATCACGAATAATTTTACGACAATGCCAATAATGCCAAAACCCCAAATGATTGCCAGCATACCCCACTGCCAGAATCCCTGAAAAAAGTACAGACAGATAGGGGTGTAGGATCCGGCGATCAGCAGGTAGATGGCAGAGTGATCCATTTTTCGCAGTCGTTGGATTACGCGCGTTTCAGCCACCACACCGTGATAGACACCACTGGAAGCGAACATTAATACCAGGCTGATTCCGTAAATTAGCAGAGATAGTTTGATAACCAGATCGCCTTGCCCAAAAATTAATAGCAGGATGGTGCCAATCAAAGCTGCAGCAGCGGTTGAAAGATGGGTAAGTGCGCTGACTGGTTCGCGAAATTTCAAATTCATTGCTTCTCCCATGCTATGGATATTATTTTACTCAATAACTATACCAGCATGCGGCAACGTTGGTCAGTCCCAAGAATGGGCTAATTTGTGTCTATGACCAGGCATGGTCAGTTTACGAAATAGGTGTATAAAGTAAGGGCGGCCATGCAATGCCCAAAAATTTTCAAAAATTTCGGATCCTAACTTTTAAACCTTTCCCAGGGGGAGCGTAAATGAAACGCTGGTCCCTTTGCCGGTTTGGCTGGCAATCCGAATCTGACCATTCTGGGCCTCAACCAATGATCTGGCAATAGACAAACCCAGACCGTTACCATTATTTTCTCCACTGCGGGCGTTTTGTACCTGATAGAATCGCTCAAAAACATGCGCCAGATGTTGGCTTGGGATGCCCTCGCCGCTGTCATTGATGGAGATGCGCAGGTTGCGTCCTTCCGTTACCGATTGGATGGCAACTGTTCCGCCAGGTGGGGTGTGGCGTAGGGCATTGTCCAACAGGATGATCAATACCTGACGTAGACGGGTGCGGTCGGCAAGTACGATAGCGGGAGCAGTGTGGTTAACTAGTGTTACCTGACGTTCAGATGCCAGGGGCGTGAACTGGCGCTGAATTTCAGCGGCCAGATCTGAAAGAATCACAGTGTTTTTTTCAAGTTTAAGTTGGCGGGCATCCAGGCGTGAGAGCAGCAGAAGGTCCTCCACCAGTTGGGACATGTGATCTACTTCATGGATAATATCCTTCATCAGGGCGGTTTGCTGCATGTCTTCTTTACTGCGGCGCTGGGCCACTTCTGCACTGGCGCGCATCAGGGTTAACGGAGTGCGCAATTCATGGCTGGCATTTGCCACAAATGCCTGCTGCATTTCCCAGGCAGACTGAGTAGCGCGAAGAGATCGCCCAGCCATCCACCAACTGCCAAAACCAAGCAATAGTATACTCACCGCGCCTACCAGCAATAAACCACCGACCAACTGGTTGAGCACGCGGATCTGATCCCCAATCGGTTTGCCTACCTGGATCAGATCATAACCAATGGAAGACGGAACACGGTAGGTGAGCAGCCTTACCGGCGTGCCATCTTTCAGAATTCCGTTACGCAGATCGGAGCCATTTTGGAGTGCTGCGTTAATAGCATTGATATCAGGATTCATTGGTGGAATGAAAGGGTTAGGGTTAAACATCAAATTGCCAGCGTTATCCAATGGCAAAACAAAAATTGATGTCAGTTCACCTTCGTAGGTTTCATAAACCTGTGGTGCGCTGGAAAGTTCGTTTTCATGTTCGTCATCGTCAGCGTCATCATCTTCATGTTCATTTTGCTCACCCTCATCGTTTTCAGAAGAATTTTCATTGGACCGAATAGCAAACCAATTCTGTTGTGCAAGATCTAATTCCTCAGGCAATTTAACCCCAATGGTATTAAAGGTATCCGCCATCTTAAAAAGAAGAGCAGAATCGTTATTATTTTGAAAATAGAAATATAACAGCGAATAAGCACTTACACCCACAAATCCTGCCAACAGCATAGCCACGAGCAAATAGAGGAGGGTCAGTTTAATGCGTAAAGGTTTAAGCATGTTCCGGTTCCAGGCGGTAACCCACACCCCGGATTGTCTGGATAGGGTCTGAAAGGCGCGGTTGATTTAGTTTTTGGCGCAGGTAAGAGATGTAGACATCTACGAGTTCCGGTTTAACCTGGTTTTCATAGGACCAGACATAATCAAGAATATTCTGACGCGTCAATGTTTGTCCAGGATGGCGCAGCATATATTCCAGCAGATCCCACTCCGTTTTAGAAAGGTCAATGACCCGGTCACTGCGGCGCAGGCTGTGGGCTTTTAAATCCATTACCAACTGCCCCACCCTGATTTCTGAGGCATCGCCCCCACTGGGATTGAATCTCCGCCCCAGCGCACGCACGCGGGCGAGCAGTTCATCGAAAGCAAATGGTTTCACCAGGTAGTCATCGGCACCACTGTCCAGCCCAGTGACACGGTCTTCCACCTGGCTGCGGGCAGTGAGCAGCAGGATGGCGATGGGCAAACGGGCAGCACGAATTGCACGGCAGATGGAGGGGCCGTCACGTCCGGGCAGCATCCAATCCACAATGGCGACATCATGGATACCACGCAGCGCCAGTTCCAAACCAATATCCCCATCGTGGACCATATCATAAGCCAGATGTTCTTCCTCTAATACACTGCCAATCAGGCGTGCCAGCCGTTTGTCATCTTCAATCAGTAATATTCTCATCCATTTCAGTATAGCGTGAAAAGATTGGAATTTGATTGGAAAATATCCTCATATTTAAAAGCTAACTTCAATTTTAGGTAGGTATCCTTAGGATCAGATCAAAAAATTCGGAGGTTAACATGAATAAACGTTTGGTGTTATTTACATCCATTTTCTTGTCAGTGCTGATATTGGCAGTGGTTGGTGGTGTAGTGAAAGCCGTATCTGCCCGTCAACTTACTCAAACCATCAGCCCTGAATTGCAGAGCCAAATTGATGCGCGTGAAGCCGAGTATGCAGCCCAAATTGCGGAAGCGAACAAGCAAATACAAACTCTCAGCCAAGTGGCTGCCACTCAGACCGGTCAGATGGAAGTACAAAGCATTTCCCCTGAGAATGCTGCGTTGATTGCTTTGCAGACCACCAGTTATGAAGAGGCGCTTCTACAGTTGCCTGAATTGGTTAATTATGAAGGGAAAGCTGCTTATGAAGTGCAGGTGACGGACGGTGTGTTGTACATTGATTCTTTAACCGGTGAAGTTTTGTTCAATGGTGTACCACAACGGATCACCGCGGAACAAGCTGCCCAGATTGCAGGGGTTTACCTGGGTGGAATGGACCCACGCTATGCTACCGTTAAAATGGCAGGTTTGAATGGCAGTGAAGTTTTTCAGGTGACATTTAACGATTATGTTGTCTTTGTGGATCCGTTTGGAAATGTTTTGCAAGCTCAGCTCTATCAATATACCAATACTTCTACCAACCAATCCAGTTCTTCTAACCAATCGGTTTTCAATGGTGAACATGATGATTACGATGACGATCACGATGACGAAGATGATGATTGACTTGTTTTACACAACAAAGATTAATCAAAATCAATTCGCCTTATAGGAGCAGAACGTGCAAACAGTAAAATCTAATTCCAAGAAAAAGAAACGTGGCCATGATGGTGTCAAATATATACTGGCTTCCCTTTCTTTGATTTCGAGTATTGGTTTATGGCAGCATTTTTCAAACAAGGATGGCCTGGCTTTCGCTCAAACAGTTAAATTTGATGTGAAGCCGGAAAATGATCTCATTCATTTTCAACCGCTGCCAACCCTGGTGCCGGTGCTTTTGAGCGGTAGCGCCGGCCAGGTTCAACCACCACAATTAGTGAATGATAATGGGTTGCGTCAGGTGACCGCCCCTACCAAGGCGCCAGTTGTGCAGCCACGCATTGGCTTGCAGCAGATTATTATCAGTAATTCGGCGACCGGTATCAATAATGAGCCAATTACTCGAACAGGATCTTCGAAGTAATGAAAAATATTCATTTTCGCGCTATGGGTTGCCAGATGTCGGCTTTTATCGATGGTTCAACCAATCGGGCAAAATCGCTGCTACAGCAGGTACCAGATTGGTTTGAAGAATGGGAACAGGCACTCAGCCGCTTCCGTTTACAAAGTGAATTGAGCCGTGTCAACCAGCAATCTGGCGAAAGCGTAGTGGTTAGTGAATTGTTTTGGGAAGTCCTAGAGCAATCGGTTCGGATGGAGCATGCCAGTCATGGCCTGGTTACTCCACTGGTACTGCCGGCTCTGGAAATAGCCGGTTATGTAGATAGTTTTGAAAACATTCCCGATTCCGCTGATGTGATGCTGGATATGGGATCGGGAATGGTTGGCAGCCTAAATATGTTGGTTTGTGATCCGCTTGACCGCTCCATCCACCTACCGTTTGGTTGTCGTCTAGATTTTGGTGGAGTTGCCAAGGGCTGGGCCGCCCATCAAGCTATGCGACGTTTGGCTAATTATGCTCCGGCTTTGGTCAACGCTGGCGGCGATATTTCCGTCAGCAGTTTGCGGTGGGAAGGAAGCCCCTGGCGGATTGGGATAGTTAATCCATTTGAACCGGAAAATGATCTGGGTAGTGTACAGGTTGGCCGCTGTGGGGTGGCTACTTCCGGGCGTGATTATCGTAAGTGGATGCAAGGCGGCATGCAGCGCCATCACATTATTGATCCGCGAAGTGGGCAGCCGGCAGAAACGGATCTGATCAGCGTGACGGTTATTGCTCCAAATGTTATGGAAGCCGAAATGGCTGCAAAAACGATATTAATCCTTGGAAGTCATGCGGGGCAGGATTGGCTGGAAACACAATCACATCTAGCCGCAATCCTTGTTTTTGAAAATGGGCAGATGCAGCAAACATCAAACATGCAAATATATGGTTGGAGGGAATGATGACTGAATTAGAATCGCAAATTAACCTGGATGAAAAAAACGCTGGGATCTCCTGGAAGCTACTATTAACCTCACTTTTGGCGGTCGCTGCCGGTGTATGGGTAGCCGCAGAATTGTTGCCCACCTGGCTACCCGGATTGACCCAATCCATCCTTGGATCGGACATTAAGGTTTTTTGGTATCTCTCACGTGGTAGTGCGGTGGTTGCCTATGGCTTGTTATGGTTTTCAATGATTCTGGGTTTGTTGATGAGCAACAGAATGTCGCGCACCTGGCCAGGTCCGGCGATGGTCAATGAGTTTCACCAGTTTATCAGCATTCTAGGTTTGGCTTTTGTGTTGGTGCACGCTCTTATACTAATGGGTGACCAGTATATTCATTATAGTCTGGTACAGGTTTTGACACCTTTCACCAGCTTTGAATATCGCCCGTTTTGGGTGGGGCTGGGTCAGATGAGTTTTTACTTATGGCTGGGATTGGTAATCAGTTTTTATGTTCGCAAACAAATTGGCAACCGTACATGGCGTCTGTTGCATTATGTCAGTTTCTTTGCTTTTCTGGGTGCTGCAATTCATGGCATCACCAGCGGAACCGATAGTGCTGAACCCTGGATGCAGATTATGTATTGGGTCAGTAGCGGCAGCATCCTTTTTCTATTGATTTATCGGATATTAATGGCAACTGTTGGAAAAACACTAACGGCCAAACAGACCCATGTTTAATGACTTATGCGGTGGGATTCCCGACAGTGAGCACCATGTTGGTTCGTGCAGATTGGCGGCGCAGTTGCAGCACTGGTGCAAATTCAGCTGAGTTCCACCAGGCTCGAGCTTGCTCGGCGCTCTCAAACTCCAGTATAACCAATCGTTGTGGTGACCAGCTGCCTTCCAGTACTTCGGTTTCTCCACCACGCGCCAGATATTTGCCTCCATATTGAGCAACAATCGCCGGGGTCAGGTGTTTGACGGTTTCGTAAATTTCACTATCAAGAATTTCAATTTCCACGACAACATAAGCGGACATAAATTTCCTTTCTCTGGATGTCTCATTTAGCATTTTTTAAGAAGATGATACCTCAGTAACTTATTTTATCGTTTTTCTTTTTCTGTTGGTGGTTTTTAATAAATAAAGAGGTTGGCCCCGAACAGGCCAACCTCTTTTACAAACTTCGATTGGTATTTATCCAGCAGTGGGAGCAAAACGCCGGCGGGGATAGTTGGAGCGTTGGTTGTTATTGTGGGTCTGTTGCTGAACCGGATTTTGTGTTGCCGAGCGGGCAGCAGCCTGGGCCTCGTATTCTTTGGGGTCGAAGCCTTCCATCTCGCGCCGTTCCAATTTGCAGCCCATCATGCGTTCGATGGTACGAACCATCTGAGTATCTTCCGGTGTGACAAAAGTTAATGCCATGCCGCTGTTTTCCATACGCCCGGTTCTTCCAATACGGTGGGTGTAGGCCTCGGCGGTATCGGGCATATCAAAATTTACCACGTGTGAGATCATGGATATGTCAATTCCACGCGCAGCAATATCGGTAGCGACCAACACGCGTGCACGTCCACTACGGAAGCGCAGCATGGCAGCATCGCGCTGGTTCTGTGAGAGATTGCCCTGTAAGGAAGTAGAAGAAATTCCATTTTTGGCAAGTTGTTCAGCCAGTTTACGGGCACGGTGTTTGGTGCGGGTAAATACCAACACCTGGCCATTGCCGGTCTGGTCAAGCAAGGTCAGCAGCATGCCAGTTTTATGGTTTTGCTGAACATTGTAAATAGCATGGCTGACGGTTTCGGGTGGGCGGGTTTCTCCCACCTGAATGGTGACCGGGTTTTTCAGGAAATCACTGGCCAGGCTGCGGATTTCAGGCGGCATAGTGGCAGAGAACAACAGAGTCTGGCGTTCTACGGGCGTCGCTTTTACAATTTTGCGGATACCAGGCAGAAAACCCATATCAAACATCTGGTCAGCTTCATCGAGTACCAGTATTTCAATGTTGCTTAGGCTGAGCACTTTTTGGTCCATCAAATCCAGCAAACGTCCCGGGCAGGCCACGGCGATTTCAGCGCCACCGCGCAGAGCGCGGATCTGGCGTTCCGGGTTGACGCCACCATAAATGGTCACGCTTTTAATACCGGTGCGTTTTCCCAATGATTTGATGACTTCGTTGGTTTGTTCTGCCAGTTCACGGGTGGGAGAAATAATCAAAGCGCGTAATTTGCCGCGGCGGCCGCGGACCAGGCTTTGTAAAATAGGTAAGACAAAAACAGCGGTCTTGCCGGTTCCGGTTTGAGCCAGGCCCATCACATCCGAGCCAGCCAATACGGGCGGTAATGCCTCATTCTGAATGGGGGTCGGGGTTACATACCCGGCAGCAGTAATACCCGCTTCAACCAGCGGGTGGAATTTAAAATCAGTAAAATTCACAATTCTTCCTTAATACGTTAATACGTTAATAAAATAATCCAGGAATCTATCCCGGTCCAATTACGAATGTCAATGGATGTTGCTTTCCCCATTCACACAAGTTGCTGTTGAGTATACCACAAATTTTAAGCTTTTTTGGCGGCTGTTAATACTTGCCGTTTTTTCTGATCGATATTTTTGAAAGGTTATATAATTTTCTTATTGTAATTATCATCCTGATTCCATTAAAGGACATATTATGCCATCCTATGAACTTGTTTCGCTTAAACTGCCGAAATTAACCGGAACTGCATTATCCGTGTTTGCCAATGCCGTAGAGAATCCAATGGGGCGGGCTGCATTATTAAACAGCCTGTTGGAAAATGGGGGTATTCCCAAGTTGCGACGGATAAATCTGGAGGAAGCCCCCACGTTTTACCCGTTTGGGACCAGTGAACAATCTGGTATCGAAGCAAAGACTGTTGAAGTTTCGTTGTCCGGGGATGCCCCGCTTCCTTATAATAGGTGCCTGAATTTCTTTCAGGCGTATCAGCACGGGCAAATTACAGTAGAGCAGGTGGCTGAACAGGTGCTGGAGCAAATTGTGCAGAGCGACCAGGGGAATACACCGATGCGAGCTTTTGTTGCAGTGAACCGCAACGATGTAATGACGCAGGCAAATGCATCCACCAAGCGTTACGCAGCCGGCAACCCTTTAAGCAGTCTGGATGGCGTTCCGGTGGCGATCAAAGATGAGGTAGATTTGTTACCTTACCCCACCACTGTGGGAACGTCATTTCTGGGAAAACAACCAGCACAACAGGATTCTACGGTGGCTGCGCGATTGCGGGCTGCCGGTGCGCTGCTGGTGGGGAAGACCAATATGCACGAAATTGGGATTGCCCCGAATGGGATGAATACCCATCATGGTACCGTGCGCAACCCCTATCATTCGCAGTGTGATACCGGCGGCAGTTCCAGCGGCTCGGGTGCGGCAGTGGCGGCCGGTTTGGTGCCGGCAGCGATTGGTGCGGATGGTGGTGGATCGATACGCGTTCCTGCGGCATTGTGCGGCGTGGTGGGTCTCAAACCTACTTTTGGTCGGGTAAGTGAATTTGGCGCTGCACCCTTGTGTTGGAGCGTGGCACACCTGGGTCCGCTAGCGGCCAGTGTAAGTGATGCTGCATTGATTTATTCCGTGATTGCCGGGCCGGACGACAAAGACCCTAATACATTAAAACAGCCGCCGGTTTCAATAAAAGATTGGAATAAACCCGACCTGGAAGGCGTGCGCCTGGGGATTTACCCGGCATGGAATGAACATGCTCACCCTGAAGTGGTATTTGTTTATAGAAATATGCTGGCTCAACTGGTGAAACGGGGGGCAGAAGTAGTGGAGATCGAAATTCCGGAGTTGGATGAGATGCGCATAGCGCATGCGATCACCATTCTGGCTGAAATGGCCATGTGTATGCGAGCATACCGCGCTCAACGCAAAGAGATGGCCGCTGCGGTACGATTAAGCCTGGTTTTGGGCGAAGCTTTTACCGCGCTGGATTATATTCAGGCGCAACGGGTACGTACACGGGCAATGGCGGCTTTTTCACGTATTTACCGGGATGTGGATGTGATCCTATCGCCGGCGACAGCATTGGCTGCCCAAGCCTTCCCGGCAGCTAATCCTACGGATGGCTGGTCCGATCTGGGCACGGATGTGGAAATGATGCGGTATGTTTTTCCGGGCAATCTGGCTGGTCTACCGGGGATCAGTTTCCCAGGCGGGTATGATGGACGAGGTCTACCGGTGGGTGTGCACGCCATGGCCAATCACTGGCGCGAAGATTTACTGTTGCGTGTGGCTTTCAATGCCGAACAGGTGATGGAACGCAAGCTACCACAGGTTTATTTGCCGGTGAAATTAGGATAAATTAAGAAGAGCCGCTCAGAAGGGCAGTTTTTGTTAGATTCGAATACCTTTAGCACTGGAAGCGGTACTGGATTTTAAAGCCGAGATTTACAACCATTCAAAGCCAGTACGATTGGATCTGCGGATATTTACCTGCCATTTGAATATGACTGAAAAACAGGTTTACCAAACACTGGAAGCGTTACCGGTGTTGAGAGGTGCTTTGTAGGATGCTATCCGGATAGATATTCAGTTGCAATATGGTTTATCGGATCATTTTGGCAGCCTGGCCAAACGAAAATTTCTAACGATTGAGTAGCGGCAGGAACACCTGCTCGCTGTTCACCGTTGTGGTGACGGTGACCAGATTGGAGGGCGGGCTTTCAAGGCCCATTGCATCGCGACTAGTGACCCAGATTTGCCAGTTGCCGCTGGTGGGTAAAAGCAGCGTGCTGCTGTTTTGCCGGCTGACATCCCTGACAGAATCCTGAGTTTGCCCTGCCAGGCGGTAGTGGACGCGGTAACTCCATAAATCGTTAATGGTGACTTCATCCCAGCGCAATTGGACGAAGATGCCGCCGGGTAAGCCGGCTGTCAGGTTAGCAGGCGCAGGCGGTGGATTATAGGCAATCTCGCCCTGGGACTGCACAAAACCGCCGTCAGTATTTACGTTGGTGGTACATTCAGCGCCGCCGCCAAACATTACGCCAATCACACCAGTATCAAAGAAATCACGCGGATGGTTGAAGAGATAGGCCGGGCGGTTATCTTTATAGTGATTGCAGGTGTTATCCAGGCTCATGTTACCCACCGGGACCTGCCAGAGCAGCAGGCGTTTGCCGGATGCCTGCGAGAGCGCATTTTCCCAAAGGAAGGCGCGCGTCACGCGCGGCAGTTCCATGTCGGTTTCATCCCACCATGTATCACGGCCTTGCTGCACCTCATAAAACCCTGCGTCGCGGTCGCTGAATTCGACGATGAGCAGGTCGGACTGCGCACCACCCATGGCGTCGATGAAAGCCGCAGTGGATTGCGCCATATTGATCGCCTGCGCGGCGGTTACACCTTGCGGATTGTTGTTGGTAGCCCACATGCTGGCCTCGGGTGCTACCATTGCATTGGGTGCGGTCTGGTGAATCAGGTTTACAATATAACGCCCGAACCCGGCCAGGTTGTTGGCGTAGCCGCTGCTGTTGAGCGCCACCGGATAAGCATCCGGTGAGCAGGTGTAGGGGTCGGCGCAATGCTGCTGCATGAAACCGTAAAAATCCGGTTCCAGGATAAAAATCACCGGCTGATCGCCACTGGCCTGCTGCGCGGCGCGCTGCAAAGAGGCGATGTAGTTATTGACCATACCGGAATTCTGAAGTTTACTGGCATAACAATCAGCGCTTTCACATCCTTCACTTGGTGGTGTGCCTAATACCATATAAACGGTCACCGCCGGAATGTAGCCTTTGTCCCAGGCCTGGTGCACAAATCTATAAACGAAGTTGTCTCCCCAGGTTTCCCAGCCGTAGGTGATGTACTGGTAGACGTAATCCCAAGGGACGCCGCTGTTGACCTGCCAATCTTGTCCCTGGTTTTCACTCCACTGGTTGGAGCCCCAACTGACGCGCTGCGGTAAACCATCCGGGATGCTGCCACCGGGAGTGGTCAGAACAGTGATGGCGCCCAAGGGTTGGCTGGTAGTGTGGCTCTGGGCGTCCACAGCGTTGAGCAGGAGCTGGTACTCTCCGCGCGGGGTGCCGATGGCAGCACTGAAAGCCGCGCCGTATATGCCGTCGTTGGCAACACCGTCGTTGCTGCTGCCGTTATCCAGCAGAGGAATGCTGCCGCGGCCCAATGCACTACCATCCAGGCTGACCTGGGTGATATTGCTTAATCCCTGCGGGTCTGAGAGGGTAGCTTTAATGATGATTTGGGTAAGCCCATCGGCTGGAATGGAGCGCGGCGAAATACTGAAACTGCCAATTTGCGGAGCGTTCGGATCTTCCGTACTGACCAGGGCGATATCGTCAAAATAAACAGCTGATTGGGTACTGTCAACGGAAGACTGCCAGATAATTCCACTGACCGGTTCGTTATTGGGGTTCAGGCTGGTCAGCGGAATGCTCACTTCACTCCATACGCCAGCCTGGGGCTGCGGTACGGCGATGGCAGGCCCATTCACGGTTGAGCCGTTGATCTCCAATGTAAATTTGACATCCATTTGCTGGCCGCCGCTGCTGCCGCCATGCAGATAAAAACGCAGGTGGGTAGCGCCCAGTGGATTGGCACCGGCATTGTGCAGGTATAAACCTTCCCATCCGCCAAACGTTACCGATATGCTGTGCGTACCGCTGTGTGCAGGGGAAGAAGCAGCCAGGTTAACAGAAGCCCATGACCAATCACTCCAACCCGAGGCAAGCGCATCGGTGTAGATTTCTTCGGTGACAGCCAGAGCTGGTCGCTGCGGTACGAAAGCGCTACTCACCAGCGTACTGCATAACAATAGAATCGTGATAAGGCGTGTCATCAATTGATTATAGCAAGAGGGGGTATTGAAAGAAACAACCAAAACACCGATTCATCAGGTTTAATTGAGAGAAACCTGGATATATTGCCAAACCGGGGTATAGAATAGAGGATGAAACCTGTAACTGGTATTCACCCTCTTTTCAAAAAAAGGTAAAAGTTGTTCAGCGAATAGTCAAAGGCAGATAAACGTATGCCAGTTCTGTACTGATAGCAAAAACTGAATAATTCTGAATATTGTTTGCTTCCACGTAATTATACATACCACCAGGATGGGGTTTGGGTATTTGGCTGTCACTGAGCGCCTGCCAACCATTCACGCCACAGCCATACACCACTAACTGCGCATTCGGTTCAATGTTTGCAAACTCAGAATATGAGTAATATGCCGTCCGAAAATAGAACTTCAGATTGGCACTCGTGTTCATCGTATTTTGCGGGGTGACGCTATAGTGGCGTAGAACATGATCTCCCAAAAGTGTTTTGTTATGACACAATTCAGGTGTTGGGCCGGCGCCCATGGTAACGGTTGCAGACGTGTTTCCTAACGAGACAGCAGCAGTGGAGGTGATCTCGATAGCCGGGCCGGAGACAGCATCCAGAAATAGTACCGCTCCTCCGCCGGTATTCACCGCCTGTGGCGGCGCACTGCGTTTGATTGACCCACCATTGGACAGATTTGCAGATATCGTCAGCAGGCTGGAACCAACATCCACGACAGCCGTTGGATCGGTACTTAGATTGTAGAAATTAAAATTACCGGTTATAGTTTGCAACCCGCGGTTAGCCAGCATTACATCATAAGTGAGCGGATCGAAACTACCGCCGGCACCAAGTGTCAAATCGCTGATCGACTGGAGATTTCGGGTGAGAACAAAATGACCTTGCTGGATATCCAGTTTTCCCTGAAAAATTGCCCAGCCACTGGTATCGATATTTACAGTGATATCCTTGTTAATCAGCACATCTTCCATGATCATGCCGCTGATTGAAACCACGCCCTGGCCCGCGGCTGCGGCTGCCCGGGCTTCCGCAAATAAATCAAAACAGGGCGCGTTGCCGTTGCAAACCCCGTCCGGATTGTAATATACCTGGGTAGGGGAAAAAATAAACACCGCTCCATTATCTTCACTGGAACCATCCACCAGGGGAGCGCCTACCACTGCAAAACCATTGGCGTGGTCAACCGCAAACCCGAATTGGTCCTGGCTTGCTCCGCTGTCTGCATAAATTCTTTCATGGGACGTCGCGCCTGATACCCAACCCGTTAAGGGTTTCAAGTAAAGCATTGCTGCACCGCATTTATAATTCAGATTAACACTTTGGCCGTCTGCCCCAACCAGGATTGAATCGCCATCCACGCTGACTGACCGGCCAAAATGGTCATAGCTTTCATCTATGGAATAGTCCAGAATTGCGGTTTCGGCAGCATTTGCCCAGCCTGCGGGAGGACGGATAAAGATATATGCGGCACCGCGTTGGGTTGCTTTATTATCTGCACCGACTGCCAGTGTATCGCCATCGATGGAAACCGCTGCGCCAAACCAATCATTAACGGCTTTGTCTGAGGCGCTCAGTTTGGCTGTCTGCACTGCGCTTACCCAGCCGCTGACCGGTTTCTCGAAAAGATAGACTGCACCGGAATTGCTGATGCCGGCAAGATCATGATAGATTGCACCCGCGACAATCGTACTACCGTCAATGCTCACCGCGGCGCCAAGGCGATCGTTGACCAACCCATCACTGGCTGTAAGGCGCGCGTTTTCATGCAAGCCGCCACTCCATCCACCACCTGGTTTATTAAACACATAGACAGCGCCGGTTGAAGTGTTTTCTCCATTGGCACCAACGGCGATCGTGTCCCCGGAAATGGATACGGAATAGCCAAATTGAGCCAAATTTAACGGGGTTTGGGGAGTAAGGATGGCAGTTTCGGTCATGTTTTGCCAGCCGCCGGCTGGTTTGACAAATACGTAGGCCTTGCCTTTAGATGTATCCATGCCATGCGCGCCGATAACAATCGTATCACCATCCATCGCGACCGAATAACCGAAGAATCCTGACACAGCCGCATCCGTAGCGGATAATTTTGCCACCTGGGTCATATCTTCCCAACCATTTGCACCGATCAGGTAAACAAAAGCAGCCCCTTTCTGGATGCCGCCGGTTGTGTAGTACGGAGCACCCGCCACGACGACATTCCCACTGATAGCCACTGAATACCCTAATGAATCAAATGCGGTTTGCGGACTGGCGGTTAATGTCGCGCTTTCTCTGAGCAGGGGGTTCTCAAACTTGACAGATTCAAAGCCCCGTGCAGCTGCAGGCAGCGGAAAAAGAAGCAGCCCAACCAGCAGAACAATGATAAGACCAGAAAACCTGTATTTCCTATGCATACCAGAATCCCTCCCATATTTTCAACCCCGAAAAAATGAAATTAATCCCCGTATGGATAATATCCTTATCCATACCCACCGGTTAAAATGTTTCCCCCGGCTGATTAGATTATATAGAAACCGGGACCGGATAACAAGCAATTTTCTCTTCGGTTTGCATTCTGAGACGTGTTCTTTCTGCTGTTGGGATTCTATGATGAGCCAGTTGGGTCTAACTGCTCCGGGATGCGCAGCAGGGAATGACACACCGGTGAAAAATAGCGTGGCCAGAAATCCGCTGCTTCCGGGTTGATCGATTCAAAATCGACGGCACAGGAAGCAAAACCCAATTGACGGTATTCGTTGATACCGGCGGAGAGCAGATTTGCGGCAACATGGCGGCCACGATAGGCAGGGCGAACATAGGCGCCATTGATGCCAATAACATTTTCATCCTGAATAATTTCGGTGCAGTCGAAATCATAGGCATCAAAGCGCATGTAACCAACCGGGATATTTTCATCCAATGCCAGCCATAGACGATTCAGCGGTTTTATCAGAAATTGGTGGAGTTTTTGCGGATCATCAGCTTGTTTTAATGGCATAAAAATTGGCGGCTGGGTGTAGTGGCGGCAGTGTTCTTCGTCCAGCTGGCAATAGGCTTCGGCGTCTTCCGGGGTGGCCGGGCGGATTGTCAGACCGTCTGACGGAACAGTGGAGATCGGGTCCAGGGTACGGATTGCGTCAATCACAATCAGGCCGAAACCACTCCAAAAGAATGACTTCTCGACGGAAGGATCATCCGCCAGCAGGGTGATGGCATGGGCTTCACAGCCGGATGCAGTCCATTGCTGTGAGGCTATCCGGTATAAGACGCGGTAGACAGCGGTTTTGTAATCTTCCGTGGCAAAATGACCCCATTCCGGGACGTAGGCTGCTTTGCGCCGGGTGCCGCGGAACTGCTCTACCAGGTACCAACCCAGATAACCAAGCAGCTGCCCGTCTTTAACGGCCATGAGCAGGTGATTATGCGCCTGAAGGTATTCCAGTTTTTCGATCAGGCGCTGCGGCTGCGTGAAAGCCTCCGGGATCATTGGTTGTTGGCGGCGCAGACTTTTGAGCTTGAGGGTCCACAGAGCGGCCGCGTCGGAGAAATAATTCGCTTCAAAGGGAAGGATGTACACAGGGCAGATCCCTTTTATAGCATGCCAGCTTGATACAGGATGGCTGCGGTCTGCAGCGACACCCAGCGGTTGGTTTCCTCCGGCGCGCCCATTTCCGGCCAGGTGCGCTGGCGGAAAGGACTACTGCCGCGCCATTGCCCGTTTGGCTTGCGTAAGTTTTGCAACCAGGTCAGAGCTGGCTGGGCCTGCGGGTGATGAAGGTTATTCAGCTCAGCCAGCACCCGCAGCACAAACAGGATATCCGCATGATAGAAGATCGGGAAACTGAGTTTGCGCCATAAGGGGTTGGTTTTTTCGCCGGGATGAATTGATTTTTGCTGCAAATATTGATTCGTGCTGGCAAGCAGGAAATCTACACCCTGCTGTATGGCATTTTTAACCAGTATGGAGCGATGCTGCTGTGGAATAGCTGCCAATGCCCACAGGCTGCGCGCCGCACCCCAGGAGCAGGGATTATCGGAATTATACTCACACTGGCAATGGTGTTTTTCCAGGCTGGAGGCAGTCAGTTCAAGCATGCATTGCAGGCGTTCATCCTCCCAGCGCTGCGCGTATAGTTCATAGCGGACGATATTGCCCCAGAGGCAAGTCCAACCATGATTTCCGGACGAGAGCCGTGAGAGAATATCCTTGTGGGTGGCGGTGAGCATATATTCCGCGCCGGCCTGAAACCGTTCATTGTGCGGATCGGCTTTCAACTCTTCCAGCAGCATGAGGCTCCAGTGCGTGCTGACGTATTTGGGCGTGTAAAAGTGATTGATATAAGGCCATTGTCCTGGAGCTGTCTGGCGATCCAGAATGGCCGGAACTGCGCCGTTATTCTGGATGGATTGATACTCCTTTTGTACAACCGGGTCATTAACGGGCAGGCCCAGTAATTGGGTGCGCGTTTGATAACGGATGGTGGCTATACTACTACCAAGCAGCCATTGGATGAAAAGGTCTTCTACTTTCACAGATTCCCTCCTTAAAGGGCCTGAACAACATTCAGGTTTTCGGTGACGGCCAGCGGATTGATGATCAGAACATAATTACGGATATCTTCCAGATGTTGAAGAATAGTCTGTTCGGAAATACCAGATGGCGCATACACGGTGAATACTGCTGATCGGGTCTCCGGGGTGATTTTGCTGCGTTGGTCGGGGCCATACAGGATGCTGGAGAGAATCCCCTGCGCGTCACGGATGTACATGTCAGCTGGTTTGAGGGTAACTTCTTTGCCGTTGATCCCGGTATAGGTTTCACCGCCTTGGGCGGTATCCACAACCAATGGTGATTTTAGGCTTTGGGCATCATGACCGGCGGTTAAGAGCATGTTTTTCAGTTCTGCCATAAACATGGCTTCCACCAGAGCAGCTACGGATGGGATATTTTTGCCTTTGAAAAGTATCGATTCAAGTTGAAGCTGCACATGGTAACTTTTATCAAACTGCCTATAATAGCGCTCGTATGCCTGTAATACCGGCAGCGCTTTGATTTGCTCACGCTGCATACCCTGATATTGGCGGCGCAGGTTCTCCACCAGGTTGTTTTTTTCGAGCGCCAGGGTTGTGAGTTCCGATGGGTTGGTCAGATTGGAGAGATGCAGTACGCCGATGGCGGCTAACGGGTAAGTGTTTTTCCAGGATGAGGTAGGTTGCAGGATCATTATGTTGTTTCCGGATACTCTCCGCGGAGCGGGTTATTTGGAGCAGACAGCCAGAATTCCGCGGTTTAAAAAATTGTTATCATTTAGCGTTGGGGAATAAAAAGATCGGCATAGAATGGATTCATTCTTGATTATACAGGTGTTTCTTTTTTGCGAAACCGGATTTTTGGAGCGTTTTTGCCAGGTTAGCGGATGAAATAAAGGATCGAGACAATCACGCCAATGCCGACGACAATCCAGCGAAGAATGACGGGTTGAATGCGCCCGGCTACTTTCCCGCCCAGGGTGCCGCCCAACCAGGCAAAAACAGCCATGACCAGCGCCACCGGCCAGTTGACACTACCGGAGAAGACGAAGAAGATGGCAGCTGCGATATTGACGCTGAATGCGAGCGCCTGTTTGAGCGCGTTTAGTTTGGTGAGGGAATCATTGAGGGTCAGCCCTAACACCGCTAAAATAATCACACTCAGGCCGGCGCCAAAATAACCTCCATAGACCGCCGCCAACAGCACCGGCAGCACGGCCCAACCGTCAAAATCCATTTTGGCAGCATTACTCCCCATACGGCGGATGAGCCATTTACGCAGCGGATCGGCGGCTGCCAGCAGAGCGGAGGCCAGCAGAATGAGGAAAGGTACCAGGGAACGGAAGAGGCGTTCTCCGGATTGTAGCAATAAAATGCCGCCAATGATTCCCCCGACGATGGATGCAGGAACGAGCAAATACAAGCGCCGTTTTTGTTCCTTGAGATCCTTGAGTTGGGCAAAAGTGGCTCCCAGATATCCGGGGCACAATGCTACGGTATTGGTGATATTGGCCGCCACAGCCGGGATGCCAATAGCGGTTAATACCGGAAAGGTGATCAATGTGCCACCGCCGGCAATCGCATTGACAGCGCCGGCTGCCAATGCTGCCAACCCAACCAGGATGTATTCGTACCATTCAATCATGATGCAGTCCTTAAGAATAAAAGTACCAGCCGAGTATAACAGAAAAAATTTATTTTTGATTTTTTTTCGCCGTTAATATGAGGGCGTTCGGATGGTGGATTCCTGTTAACCTATGGGCTGGTAAAACCTGACGGCGCTGCGAAAAATAGGGATTGTGAGCGGTATTCGTTTTTTGTTTCCTTCCCCTCACTACGTCTCGGGGACAATGTCACTTTGCTCGGAACGCGTTGCGTATTCGTAAAAAAAATCCAATCGGAACGAATGCCTTTTTGGAAAATGATCGGTTGGGTGGGGGTGTCTGCGACGGGAGCACCAGATATGCTGCTTTTTTGCAAATATTCGTTTTGGAACGAATGGGGAATGGATGCTGGAGCAGGAATTTGGAAGTGGGAACCAGGAAGTAGGTAAAGAGTAATGACAAAGAAAGTGGGCCTTTGCAAAGGATTAGTTTTGGTTGATGGTGAGAGAGTTTCCTTCGCGAAAAGATGCTCAGGACTATGCCTTCGCGAATGGAGCGACAGCTGGTGGGGCTTGAGGAGGCGATTGGTGTGTAAGCCCGGTTGAGGACGGGTAGGTCTGGTGGTTGGCGGGTTGGAGTGCTGGTAAGAACAGCCCCACCATTGTCTGATGTCTGGTATGTTGATTGGATAGGCAGGTAGATGTATATGCGGTTTTTAAGGTGCGGTGGATATTGCTTTACTCAAAACAGATTACGACTGACTTATTGTAGAATAATTGTTCTAATAAGTCAAGCCCTCAAAATTTTGAAGGAAGGACAAGAATTGAAAAAGTAAAAGAAGCCTCAAAAAAGAAACCAAGGGAAATTGTCTGTGAGGCTGTATGTGAGGTTTGAAATCCATTTCTCATTTTTCCATTATAATGAAAGGTTGTCAGTAAAAAGCCCTGGGATGGATTCCCAGGGGATTTATAAAGCAGCTTTTATTTTGTGTTGCAGACCTATGAAAAATTATTTAACCGCAGACATTGTAAACCCGGATTCGTACTACAGGGAAGACCCCGCCAGCTATTCACGCGGGCGCTTTTACTATTATGATAAACGGGTAACCCTGGTTGATTTTGACGGCGAAACAGCGCACTTGTATGTGCGGGGCAACAGTTACCCCAAATATGAGGTTTTTATGCGCGGCAGCGCCGAAAATAAGCTGGCTGCGAACTGCAACTGTCCTTACGCGCAGGAACATGATATTTGTAAACATATTTTTGCCAGTATGTATGCTTTGCGTGAGTATATCCAAACCGAAACCCAAAAGACCTGGCAATACCGGCTGAAGATGGGTTTGAATGTGGTACCCAAGCAAAAGAAACCCAAAAGCAGCCGGTTAAAAGTTGTGGTTGGCTTTGCATTGATCAAGAGCGAAGGAGGCGGATCGGTTCATTTCCAGTTGGCCCCCTTCCTGATTAAATCCACCGAGTGGCCGAATTTTATTGATTTTACTCAAATTGAAGATATCGAAGAACGTAATCTTTTCCTGGATAAAAACCGAAGCTGGCGCCAGCACATCCATTGGATTGATAAAGCGCAGACAACCTCTCAGGTGATTAACCTGGGGGCTGACGGCGTTCAGGTAGTCAATTTGCTATTGAAATCCGGTAATTATTATTATTCACTGGATACATACTCCAGCTTTTTACCCCTGATTGCTTCTTTAAACGCTCCTGTATTTTTAGCAGGCTCACGCGGCGGTATTAAGGAACGTCTCTTAATTAAGGATGAACCGGTGAAGTTGGAAGCCGCTATGGTCTCTAAAGGTGACCATTTTGTATTGGATGCCGGACTTACTTATAAAGGGAATACCTATACCAGCGCCAAGGACAATTTATTCATCATTTCCAACGGCAATCCGGGCTGGGCTCTGGCTGGAAATACCATCCTGCCAGTGGAGAATCCGGAAGCTATGAATATGTTTAACTACCTGCCGGTGGAGATCCCGACGAGTGATGAAGTGGAATTCAGGGAGAGTTTTTTACCGGAATTGCTGGAGCGAATTGGCGTTCAGAGTGACATGTTTTCCTGGACGGTGGTGGATGAAAAACCTATTGCACGGATTTATTTAAGTGAAGATAAGGGCAAGCTGTATGCTCAATTGCGCTATGCGTATGGGGATTTTGAACTGGATTTTGATCCCAAGGGTCCTGAAGATAAACTGATCGACCTGCCCGGGAATTGGGCGATGGCAAAAATTTTACGGGATATTCCGTTGGAAGATGATTATTTTCACGCACTCACAGATGCACGGTATGGGTTGAAACGCAGCACCGACCGGTTTGAACCCGGGTGGTTTGAGTTACGAGCCAAGACTCATCCATTTGACTTTCTGATGTACAACATTGGTCTGCTTACCAAGGCCGGATTTGAGATTTTTGGTGAGGAAAAAATTAAATCGGCAAAGATCAACCGGGCTACTCCGACTTTATCTTTGAATGTAACCTCCGGACTGGATTGGTTTGATGTGGAGGCTGTAGCCCATTTTGGAGAGCAGCAAGTGGCTTACAAAGATCTTTCCAAAGCTTTGCGCAAACGCGAAAAATACATCAAGCTGGCGGATGGTTCGGTGGGAAGAATCCCGGATGACTGGCTGCAGCGTTATAAAAAATTATTCGATCTGGCAGAAGATGGCGGAAACAGCCTGCGGGTGCGCAATTTTCACCTGCCGCTGGTGGATATGCTGCTAAAAGAAGCCGATGAAACACAAGTCTCGGATGAATTTGTGCTGAAACGGGACGTTCTGAAGAGTTTTGAAAAAATTGAACCTCAGCCGGTTGCCGGCGGTTTTACAGGTGAACTGCGCCCTTATCAAAAAGCCGGGGTGGATTGGTTGTATTTTCTGCACCAGTTTGGCTTTGGGGGCTGCCTGGCAGATGATATGGGGCTGGGCAAAACTATCCAGGTACTGGCTTTTTTGGCATTGCTGAAAGAACAAGGCAAGCTGGAGAATGGTGTTTTGCTAGTGGTGCCGAAATCTTTGATTGCCAACTGGCAGCGTGAAGCGCAAACCTTTACGCCGCAGCTCACTTTTATGGAATTTATGGGCAATGCCCGCAAAAAAGAAACCGGTGTTTTTTCGCAATGTGATGTGACGTTAACTACCTACGGCACCATGCTGCGCGATGTTGCTTTTTTACTTGAAAACCGTTTTTCTTATGTGATTCTGGATGAATCCCAGGCGATCAAGAATCCTTTATCGCAATCGGCAAAAGCCTGCCGGTTATTAAATAGCGAGCATCGACTGGTGATGACAGGCACACCAGTGGAGAATAATACCTTTGATCTCTGGTCGCAATTCGCCTTTATCAACCCGGGTTTATTGGGCAGCCTGGATTATTTTAAGAATGAATTTTCTTCCGGTGTGGAGGATGGGAGATCCAATGACGCATTGCTATTGCTGCGGCAACTGGTTTACCCGTTTATTCTGCGGCGCACTAAAGAGCAAGTTGCGCCTGAGCTGCCACCACTGACCGAGAGGATTGTGTTTACCGATATGCAGGGTGCACAGCGGGCTCTCTACCAGCGCACCCGGGATTATTATCGCAAATTATTATTGGGGATGATTGAAGATGAAGGTTTGAACCAGTCGCGCATGAAAGTTTTGGAAGGGCTGCTGCGTTTACGTCAGATATGCATTCATCCGGCCCTGGTGGAAGCAGGCTTTCATGGTGAATCCGCCAAGTTTGAGATTTTATTGGAAACGATTGAGAATTTGCGTTCTGAAGGCCATAAGGCGCTAATCTTTTCGCAATTTGTACAGACTCTGTTTATTTTGCGCAGTGAACTGGATCAGCGCAAGATACCCTACGCCTACCTGGATGGTCAGACGCACAACCGCCAGCAGCAAGTGGATCTTTTCCAGCAGGACCCAGCCATACCATTTTTCCTGATCAGTTTAAAAGCCGGCGGGGTAGGACTTAACCTGACGGCTGCGGATTATGTGATTCATATCGATCCCTGGTGGAACCCGGCTGTGGAAATGCAGGCTTCTGACCGCGCCCACCGGATTGGGCAGGACAAACCGGTATTTGTGTATAAATACATTATCCGTGATTCGATTGAAGAGAAGATTTTGAAATTACAGGAAAAGAAAAAAGACCTGGTGGATCAACTTATTTCCGAAGAATCCAGCTTCTTTAAATCGATTACAACCGACGATGTTAAAGTGTTGTTCAGCTAAAAATGGATTTTTCGGGCTAGATGTCGTTCAGGCTGCCCGGCTGCGGAATTGTTCGAATTGCTGGCGGACTGCAGGATTAAACGCAAGCTGGATGATCAACATTATTAAAAGGCTGATCCATAAATTAGCCATGGGTATCTGAAATCTGTTCAACAGAACTGTGACTGCTGTGGTTCCCAGCATGAACAGTAAAAACGAAGGAATTGAGGTTTGATCATCATAGAAGATGGTCCGGATGGCATCGATGGCATTCTTGCGATTGCGCGGCAAAATCAAGGAAGTGATGATCAGGAAGAAGCGTACCAGGAAAAGCCCATGCAGAATAATAAAGAAGAAGACTGCCCCAAAGGTGAAGCCTTCAAACAGGTTTAAACCGGGCTGGTTGAAGAGCGCCATTTGTCCGCTGAGAAACGTTTGGGCTACCAGAATGATGAGATACCAGAAGTAGATGAATAGTTTCAGAATTGGGGATGGACTGGTTTTCCGGAGAACAAGCCAAAGGATGAGCAGGATGGGCAGGATGCTGAAAAGAACCAGGCTAAAAACCGGGATGACGACCCCGGGTTGAAACAAATTGACCAGGATGACGAATTGCACGATGAGGATGGATTGTTCGGAAACGCGCGGCAGTAAAGTGGGTGCCAAGATGCCAGCTGCCAACAGAAACAAACCAAGGATAACAAAGATCCAGCCAATCCAGCCATCATCCAGCGAGACGGTAACCTGGGTTCCGCCAAACAGAGCAACCAGACCAGCTAACAACGCTCCTACCACGAGAACAGCTGCTTCAAGCCCCAGAGTTTTGCGCACCCAATCCGACTCATTGCGGCCGCCGGCATTGGCTAATAACCATAAGGCTTCCATTATTAATCCGGTCATGAAGAAGATGAAGGCGGGTAACGTCATGACTGCTGCTCCGTTGTTTTCGCCTGGGATTGATGCCAATCGATATCAAAACCGATATATAAAAATTCCGGGTGGATGCTGATGATGATTAAGAATAACAGCCAAACAACCCAGGGTCCCTGGGTGATAAAGCCAATATAGCCTTGAACCTGGCGATTATATGGTTTTAGGATGACCTCACCTGGTTCTTTAACATGGATCCATTGGCTTTCCGGAATCGCCAGGATTTCGATGGGATCGCCTTCGGACAGTTCAGCCAGGATCGTTTTGGAATAATATTTGGTACGGGCAAAATAATAATCCGCGGCATCCGGTTGGTTAGTGACATCGACAAAGACGTAATCTTCACTGATACTGGTGATGGCCGCGGTGAAGGTCTGACTGTGTTTTTCAATGTCCTTCATAAAAGCGCGGTATTGCCCATAGGAATCCAGATGGATGATGGTCATGAAAATGAACCCAATAATCGCTAGTGGAGAAGATATGTAACAAAACAGATCGAGAAGCGAAATAATGGATGAAATAATGGAGGAAGATTTTTTCATTTTGTTTGATTCAACAAAGTTTATCTTCCATAGATTATAAACTGAATAAAAAAACAAAACCGCTGATTGGGCGGCTTTGTTTTTTGAGCATCAGATTAAACGGTACTCAGTTTTTCTTGTCTGCTTCTCCGTATTCGCATCCGCCCATATCACCATCGAAAATATCGACCAGCACCTCTTTGCCGTTAACTTTTTCATAGAGTTCGACTGTGCCGGATGCCCAGCCACCGTTCCATAAATTGCGGTGACGCTTTTGTCCATCCGGATTTTCATAATTAAAGCGATGCATGTGACTACGTGGGCAAACGAAATTGATCTTGATACGGGATTTGTTGTTTTGCGCATTCAGATCCCAGATGACCTTATCGGGTTCAATTACACAATTGGTCGCCTGATGCGGCGCTGTCCATATTTTGGAGAAGTTGTATTCGTATAGCTTTCCTTCGTGGTAAAAGGCGATGAGCAAACGACGCGGTAAGGCCATTCCCCAAAGGACCGGTTCCGCGCCGCCCACGTCCAGGCTGGTGAGCGCCAGTTTCTTGCCTGTGCTGCGGCTGGTAAAGTTGTTGCAATTCAGCCAGATCCACAGGTCGGTGTAGTCGCTGCCCCAATTTTTATCCTGGTAACCGGCACAGGTTTCCGGGGTGACATCGAAGGTTTCGCCATTGAAAATAATCGTTCCTGTATAACGGGTTAACATGCCCTGAGCATGCCAGAACATTTCAAAGGCATTCAAGACGCGAAAAAGCGGAGAGGCGCCAAACCCAACATTAAAAGCGAGCGGTTTTTCGGCTTTCAGATCCCAACTCATTTCACCGGATTCGCTCATGTATTCGGGATGATTGGCGGCTTCCTGAGCGCTCAGCTTCACTGAACCAGTCAGATGGTTTTCACTGAGGGTATGATTACCAATCCTGACGGCAAGTGGGGTGGAGGTTACCGAGAAATCCTGGATCGGATAAAAGTTGTGAATTTGGACTGCTTTACCCGGTTTCCAGGTGCCGGCTTTGAGCATGGCATACGAAGGCTTGATGCCTTTTTTCTGGTTTTCCGGCAGCTGACCAAAGATAGGTTGGTCATCGCCAAGGGCGGGGTTAATTACAAAATATTCAATAAAAAAGGGTTGTTTTTCACCGGTGGCCCGGTTGATCCCCACCAATGAATGCCACCACCAATCGTAGCCGCGCTTAGCCAGGCGACCATTCAACATATATGCATTACGGTTATCCATTCGCTCCTCCAAACTGAAAAATATTAAATTTTAAAAGAACCCTTTAGACAGGGACCTTCTTTTTGCTTATCCCAAAAAAGTGGCCAGTATAGCGCGGTTTTCCCTGGCGCAGGCCTGGCGGATTTCACGGGCAGATAAAGAGGGCAATTCCCAGCGGATAAAGTCCATTGTTTCTTCTGCTGCGGTTAAGGGACGGGTTTCCACCAGGTGATAGTTGCCGGGCAGGTTACAATCGGTGCGCAGTCCCTGGCGGTATAATTTTTTACGGGTTTCACACATTTGCAATGTGGCAAACAACATCGGCAGCAGATGACGATTTTTGGGTGTGAGCACACGGCACAGGGTTCCGGTAAGCTGGTGTAAAGCTACATGGGGTGAATTAGGGTAGGGCATACAGCCATCCACAAAACGGTCCACCACGCCGGCCAGTTCTTTGGCGCAGGTACCCACGGCCATTTTTTTGCCAGGAAGCTGTTGGATTTGTTCAAGGTCGAAAGCCGTATTATGGCCGTCCAGATAAATGGTTTTGCCATTCATCCGGATGCCACTGCCAAGGATCAAAACAAGCTGGAAATCGCGGCGGAGCCCTTCGCGGATAAACATATCAAATGCAAAACGGGTGGTGGCCTGGCAGCCGCCGCGGCATTGCATCTCGACATGGCCGGCAGTTGGTTGGCCGCAAGGATTGGCTGCGTCATGAGGGCTTTGGTGAGGAAATTGGTGCCCAACCAGAACCTTGACGTTTGGAAAGAGTTTGCGGAAACTTTCATTGGTCATGGAAGGATCAGCCGGTTGGAAAGGGGTCACCTTTTCATCGCCAATGATTTTTACAGCCGGATCGTTAAATCCGGCAGCGTCGGCGCGGACCATCAGGGTAATTTGGGAGGGGTCGAAACCCATCATGCGCGTGGCAACCCTGTCGGTTTCCACACTATTGTTTCCGCTGATAATCACGCGGCTGTCAACCGGGTCGACCGGCGCCGGGCAGTTGCCTTCACCGCCAACCAGCCCATCAATAATGGTCAGATTGGGTTTAAACAGGTAGAGCATATCCACCAGTTTCTGATCCAGATCAAAATGATGATTACGCTGGCGCAGGTTATAGGGCAGAGTCCCCATGGCATTCTTAAAGCCCAGGGTTACGCCGGTGTAGAGATTGGTTTTTAACTTAGGCATGGAGATATAGAAAGCACGGCCTTCAATCACATCTTCAAAAATCGCCGGGACAATAATTTCTTTCTGTACTTTTGCTTTGGGAAGTATATAGCGAATGGTGGGCTGCTCTTCCAATGCTACCAATTGGATATTATGATAGCGTGCCAGGCGATCCAAGCCAGCCACGCGGAATGATCCGCGGGTAGGCACACCCCGGCCGGAGGATTCGGCGATGGTGATGTTTCCGGTGAATTGTTTGAGGAAGGCAATCACCGCATCGATCACCCGCGGGTCGGTGGTTTCCGGATAATCACGTTCCACCAATCCCATTTGAGAATAAACCGTAACCAGGTTAGGTTTCAGGATTACTTTGCGATCCAGAATTTCTTTGGTGAAGAGCGTTTTTTCATCTAGTTGAGTCAGATTTTCACGCACCAGCCGGTAAATTGCCTGCACATCCGGCCGTTGAAAATAAGCCGGTGTGCCATAATTTTTGGGCAATGCGGCAAAGTTTTGGCGAAAATCAATGGGTGGGGCATGGGAGATGACAACCGTGCTTTTACTCATGGGGCACCTTTAATATCTGGTCAATTTTCTCGGCGGCTTTCAGGAAGGATTGAACTTCTTCAATGGGTAATTCGGCTGAATTGTTTAAGATCAATTCGTAACTACGCTCTTCGATGGAAAGCAAGACATCCTCACCGGCCGGCAGCAAGCTGACCCAGACTGTGCGGCGGTCCTTCGCTTTTTTTTCTTTGGCAATGAATCCGCACTTTTCCAGCCGGGCTACCAAGCGGGTAGCCTGAAACAGGGGGATGCATAATTCACTGGCAATATCAGTGATGCAGCAGGGCGAGGCTTTGCGTAAATGCTGTAAGAAATAAATATCCTGATAGGTTAATCCAAAGATGGAATCGATTTCGCGTTCCCAGAGGTAGACGCGTTTTAAGACCTGGAAGAGGAGTCCGTCAATTTGCTGACGGGGGATCGATTGTAAGCACATGGGGGTTCCTTTAGTTGCAGTATGCAATTACTTTATAGCATTAATGATTGCAAAATGCAACTATCAAAATCAGAAGCTTCCCGTTTGATAACCAGTAACCTATTCTGTATACTTGATCAAGAATGATTATGCCTGGGTGTGGTTCTGTTTACCGGGAAATGGAAGGTATTGAATGGGCAATGAAGTGGAACACCAGTTTATCCGAACCAATGGTATTAATTTGCATGTGGTGTTTGCGGGGCCGATCGATGGCAAACCGGTTATTCTGTTACATGGTTTCCCGGAATTTTTGGCGGGGATGGCTTAAGCAGATAAAACCATTGGCGGAACATGGTTACCGGGTAATCGTTCCCGATCAACGCGGTTACAACCAATCTGATGTACCTGCCAGTGTAAAAGCCTACCGGCTTGAGGAACTTTGTAAAGATATTGTGGGGATTATTGATTATCTGGGATATGAGCAGGCTGCCTTGATAGGACATGACTGGGGGGCGGCAGTAGCCTGGAGTACTGCTTTGTTTTATCCGGAGCGGATTGAGCGCCTGGGAATCCTGAATGTACCTCATCCGGCAGTAATGTTTCAATTTCTGAGCGGCAATTTGAGACAAATGTTGAAATCCTGGTATATCGGTTTCTTCCAAATTCCCGGCCTACCAGATTGGTTAATGAGTCTGGATCATTTCTCGGGCGCCTTGCGCGCCTTAAAATCCAGCGGTAAAGCCGGCACATTTACGAATGAGGATATGGCTGCATACCGGCAGGCATACCAAAATTCGGGCGGACTAAGCGGGATGCTGAACTGGTATCGGGCGCTTGTACGCTATCGACCGGACCTGCCACAAAACTTGCGTCTGGCCATGCCGGTGATTATTTTATGGGGAAAACAGGATATTGCTCTTCGTCCGGAAATGGCAGATGAAAGCCTGACTTTTTGTGATCACGGAGAGAGATTTTATTTTGATGAAGCTACTCATTGGGTGCAGCATGATGCTGCTGAAGAAGTTACCAGGCACCTGGTTGACTTCCTTCAGGCTTAAGTACTGAAGTGTTTAATTCGCCACGCAAAAGCAAGACTGAAGGGATATGGTTCATGTCCCTAGCAGATAAACTATAGAATTTATTTTTCAAAACTGGCAGAGAAAAATCCCAGCATTTTTTGGCTGTATTCCTGCGGAATAATAAGTGGACCACCAACATGGTAGGCATCGGGGATGATCCAACTTTCGATGTTGGGCGGCAGGATTTCGGCATATTGGCGGTTGACGCGGACTTCAAAATCATCCAGTTCAGCGGCCACCAGGACGATGGGTACGTTTTTCAATTGGGGCAGGATTTCACTGAATGGGGGCGGAGCACTGCGCCCAACCTGAATTTCGGCCATTTTGAGAATAATGCCGTTGATCATTGTGGCAAACTGTTCGCTGATGTTTTTTGACCGTGGAAAATCCGGGATTCTTTGCGCCCAAACGCCATCCAACCAGTATGCGGCTATTTTATCGGGGTTGAGATGAGCGGCATTCAGGCTAATATTACCGCCGCCTGAAAGCCCTACCGCACCAATGCGGGAGGCATCCACATCGGATCGGGCCGCCAGCCAACCGGCCGCATCGAGCAGATCGGCACCATCCAACCAGCCATAGGATTGGGTTGTACCTCCTGATTCTCCCAGCGCGCGCTGATCATATAATAAGATGCCATAACCAGCAGCTATAAATTGGCGCGCATGCCACTCGCAGCCGCGCCGGTCACCACCGGAACCATGCAGGATAATTATCACAGCGCCGGGTGTTTCACTGGGCGGCACATACCAGCCAGCCAATGTAATGCCATCTGTTGTGGGTATGTGTACCTCTTCATAGGCAGCAGCCCCATAATCCAGGGGGGTGACACAACAAATTGTACGGGGTTGGGGGCGTAATTGCAGGTAAGCAAACGCATAAGGGGCTACAACGAAAATAATCACAATGATTTCCAGTATGGCAGCCAGAAGCGCCCGACGGCGGTACAGGAAGTGATGTGCGCCGCCCAGACCGGTGAGCCACTCGACCAAAGTACCCACCAAAAGACCAAATACCAAGCCGAGCCCCATACATGGCCAGAGTAAACGCAAGTAGTACCCGGTGAGCCCACCCAGAATCAGACCAATAAACGCATTAAATACAGGAAAGAACCATCGTTTGGCAGTGGTAGTTGATTGCATGCGACCTCTTTACCTATTTATCCGGAAAATGGTAAGCATCTCAATGATGCGGGGTTGGGGGTGTTTTGGACGGGCAATTTGCCCGTCCAAAACACCCTGGCCCCTAATAATGAAAAGATACGGAAAATGGCTGAAAAACCCAACATGAAAATTATAGCAAAAGATCAGACTAAGAGTGGATTAATCGCCTGTAAAATCTGGCTTGGTTTTGTGAACCATTCATCCGGTGCGTGCGCCAGCAGTGTTTCCTTGCTGGAATAGCCCCAGCTTACCGCTCCGAATGGAATACTGGCTTGTTTTGCAGAAACCAAATCGCGCAACTCGTCTCCAATGCACAGCGTGTGCTGCGCGTTTATACCAGTTTTTTTGAGTACTTTTAAAAATTTTGATTTCTTACCAAACATGGATACGCCACATTCAAACTGTTCAAAGTGCACAGCATTATGCGCTCCTAACACCTGGCGAACATTTTCTTCGGCGTTGGACGAAACTACAGCCAGACGCACTTCCTGCGCCACCAATGAATCGATGACTTGCTGCATTCCATTTATCAGATTAATCTTTTCTATCTGATTTGACATCATTTTTTTGAGGTGGTTGCCGATCTTCACCATTTTCCAGAGCGGGATATTGTATTCACGCAGGAGATGGTTAATATCCATTTCACGTAATTTTTCCAGGTGTTTTTTTTCCATTTTAGGCAGGTTGAAACGCTCGGCCAATTCATCAAAAACGGTTAAGAACCATGGAAAAGAATCCGCCAGTGTGCCGTCAAAATCAAAGATTACAAGTTTATATTTCATTGTGTTTACCGATAAAATCCATATTTTTTGAATTGGTTTGGTTGAACAGTCTGGCAGCGTTCGTTACCCGGGCTGACCAGAGCAAAGTTTCCCTTACGGTGGAGGAGGGGGATACGCCGTTTGACTGTGAGAAAATGTTCGCGCATATCTTCCGACAGCATGGCGTAATTTTCCATTTCTTCCGGCCATAGGTTAAAGAGTTGATCAAAGGTTTCTATAAATTCTTGGCGATATGCGCTGGTGACCTGATCCAGGTTACTTAAAATCCAACAACGACTTTCGAAGTCCCAATCATACGCCATGCCAATAAAACGAAAATCACTGGTGATGTATGGGAAAAAAGGAAATTGGCGACAACTGACTGTACGATATTCCCGCTCACAAAAAACGGGACCCTTGCAGGCCACAAAGAGCATGCCATCCGGCAGGTCGGCTTGCAAAGGCGCGGGATCTGTTGGTTCGTGCGGGCATTCATCCCCACGCCAGGGCTGCCATAGGGTTGTGTTGGGTTTTAAATAATCCCATTCAGGGTGATATGCAACCGGAACTGCCTGGCAGATATCACAACAAAAAGGCTTTCCGGTGGGGTTGTGCACAGCACAATGCTGACCACAATCCACCGGGGTGGTGGGGACGTGAAAATTTTTGTAGATCCGCTCAATATTCAGACGAGGCAATACTAACATGTAGAGCATTTTACCCGAAGACGAGATTTTTTGCCGGGGATTAAGGATGTTTGGAAGGCTTTGTTTTCATCCATCCAGGCAGGTAGAAACCGATTAATCCGGTTGCCAGCGCAACCTGCGCCAGAAGCGGCTGCCAGAAATTGATGATTCTTTGCTGGGCGGCTGTATCCATTCTTGCGGGGGTGTACCCTGACCAACCGATGATAACAATGATGAGTAGAGGAAGGAGTGTACCCGCGGCGGTGAAAAAGAGGCGTAATACTATGGGCGCGTTGGATTGCGTTTTACGGATATGTAACAAGCCGATTCCACTAGCCCAGATGCCGGTGGTGTAACCGGCAGCAACCCCAGCCAGAGTGGCCAGCCATCCGGTGCGATTGGCTACATTGGCATTTGCAAAAATAACCGAAAGCACAAAAATCAGAATAAACGCGGAAATAGCCTGCAAAAACACAGTGAATATCCAGGCTATCAATTTCCAGAGAAATTTTCCAAATGACATTTTTTCCTCGTTGAGGCAGTGCTAAAAATATAATTGTAGCACCGCAAGGGAATGTGGAAGCTGGAAACCGGCGTTTAGAATCAGAATTGGGAATTGATGGTGAGAGTAAATAAAAAAGGGCTGTCAAAATAGAAACGACAGCCCTTTTGATTGCTATTAATTACCCTTTAGTTATCCAACGCTCCCTGAGTGATCCAGTCGCTGACCAACTGCACCTGTTCCTGAGTGAGTTTTGCGCCGCGTTTGGGCATTTTCTGGTTGGCAATCAACTCTACCAATACACTGGCAGCCGGGTCGCCTGGCACAAGCACTGCGCCATCTTCCGAGCCAGCCATAACACCGGCGTATGAACCGAGGGCAAGGTCATTTTCAGTTTTATTTCCGCCATGACAATTAAAACAACTTTCATTGAAAATTGGTAAAACCTGACCGGCAAAACTAATTGACCCGGATGCTACGGCTTCCAGGGTGTCTGTAGGCGCCTGGGTAGCGACTATCGCAGCTGTTGGCTCCTCGGTTGGGGGAACAGTTTCAGAGGGTACCGCCGTATTTGTGTTGAGTGGGACCAGCGTGGCTGGAATGGCTGTGTTGGGAACACTGGCAGCGGTTTGAGGCACGGTGGCATTACACGCTGCCAGAATAAAAATTGTCACCAAGCCGGCGATGAAAACAGGGTATTTTAGCGTTTTTTTCGTTTGCATAAAGAATGTCCTTTCTGTCGTGTATTGCAGCAGCCTGATTTGCCAAACTCCAAGAAGGAATGCAGGCACGTTTGCAATTTAGATTATTATGATGTGAAACAGTTTCAATTCAAAATAATGTATATACTTTGCGAATGAAGGCTGCCTGGAACTTTTTTTTTACAAACGATATTCACATTGTACCCAAAAAGAGCATAGACCTTGCAGGTTAAATTCTGTACAATAAACCTATTCAAATTTTCACCAAACTGAATCCAGTTATTACCATACCTTTTAACCGTAAAGACCCTGTACGACTTAACCACATTTCATTATTACCAATAGGAGAATGCAATGGAGTTCACCACCTTTAATGATATGCTCAAAAGAGCGGCCTGGCGTCAGCCCGAACATACGTTTATTCACTGGTCAGACCGGCAGCGCAGCATCACTTACGCCGAAGGGTATTCTATATCGGATGACGCCGCTGGTGGGTTAGCTTCTTTGGGGGTCAAGAAAGGCGATCGGGTGGGTATTTTTGCCCACAATGGGTTGGATTATGTAACTGCGATGTTTGGTATCTGGAAGTTAGGGGCTGTATCAGCACATATCAGCGTGCAGCAAAAGGATAACCTGGCCTATTTTCTACACGATTCGACCCCCAAGGTACTGATTTATACCGGTGATTTGCATGAAGTGGTCGCAGCTTTGCGTCCTTTCTTAACCTACATTAAGCATTACATTTGTTTTGACGGCGCCAAAGATTTCGCACTAGGATGGGATGATCTGTTGGCAGCCAGGCTGCCTGTTCCTCCTGTATCCGTGAATGACATG
Organism: Chloroflexi bacterium HGW-Chloroflexi-10; assembly: GCA_002840755.1. Classification (GTDB taxonomy): domain Bacteria; phylum Chloroflexota; class Anaerolineae; order Anaerolineales; family Anaerolineaceae; genus UBA6170. The sequence goes on from PHBZ01000017.1 coordinate 36,639, forward strand.
GATGCTGCCCATCTTTCGTATACTTCCGGGTCTTCCGGCCCATCAAAAGGAGCTTTACTGGCCCATGGTTATACTGCCCGGGCAACGCATGTGATTGCCGAGCGTTTGCAATTATCCAGCGCTGATGTGTCGCTGGGGGTTACTTCTCTTTCCAGTTCTTTCCACCTGGTGGCCAATCTATTGCCGGGCGTGCACCGGGCAGTTAATATTGGTGTGCGCAAAAATTGGGACCCAACCAGCGTGTGGGAGGAGATGGACCAGCGGGCAGTTACCTTTTTTGCCGGTAACCCTTTGGTTCTGGGTGATTTGCTGAAAGAATCCAGAATACGGGGACGCAAACCCCAAGCCTTATCCCGCTGTGTTTCCGGAGGCGCGCCGGTGCCGCCCGCATTAAAGTATGCTTTTGAGGAAGAACTGGGTGTTCACCTGGTGGAATCTTATGGACAGTCTGAGTTGGGTGGTTTTGTGGCGCTGGGCTATCCCCAAAAGGAACCTGCGACCCGTTTTCTAGCCATTGGGCCGGGTTTGCCGGATCGTGAAACCATGGTGATGAATGAAGATGGCGAAGAACAGCCGGTGGGACAGCCTGGAGAATTGGTGGTTCGGAATAATGTGATGCTGGAATATTGGCAAATGCCCGAAAAAACGGCATCGGTATTGGTGAATGGCTGGCTGCATACCGGTGATATGGGCGTGATGGATGCGGAAGGATACTTTACCCTGTTAGGGCGATGGTCTGAAAGGATTGTGTCTGCCGGGAAGGTGATTTATCCCCGTTCTATGGAAGAAGCGCTGCTGCGCCATCCGGCTGTGCATTATGCAGGGGTGATTGCCAGAGAGGATCAACAGAAGGGACAGACCGCATTGGGAATTGTGGAACTATATGCAGACCAAAGCATTTCCATTGGGGAATTAATGAATCACTGTCATCAAATTCTGGGCGCGGCTGACAGCCCCGCGCAGATCTTAATCATCCCTACAATGCCTATGACCCCCACGGGTAAAATCGGTAAGCAGGAACTGATTCGCCTGTATGGAAAATCAGGCGACTGATTTTTTTAGAATGAACCTGCGATGATGCAAGCAAAAGAGGTTATCCAACCGGATAACCTCTTTTGCAGATTCACGCAGTTTCTTTAGTGGATTTGCACAACCTCTTCCGGAAAATTTTTTTCCCAAAATCCCGTTTTCGTAGTATATTTCCTGTTCGTGAGGTAAAGTTTATGGCATTGATTAGTCTTCAGTCGGTCAGCCTGGGATTTGGCGGACCGCTGCTTCTGGAAGAAGTGAATTTACAGGTAGAAAACGGCGAACGAATTGGCGTATTAGGCCGCAATGGGATGGGTAAATCCACATTGCTTAAAGTCCTGAACGGTGATTTGAATGTGGATGATGGGAATGTTGCCCGACAACAGAATTTACGGGTTGCCTATCTGCCGCAGGAAGTACCGCTTGGTTTACAAGGTTCCATTGCGGATATTGTTGCCAGTGGTTTACAACTGACATCACGGGAAGAAGCCGATGTGGAGAACGACTGGCGTTATCAGGTACAGATTGATCAGGTGATCGCCCGGATGCAGTTGGACCCAACGGCTCAATTTGCAACCCTATCTGCCGGTATGAAAAGACGGGTTCTCCTTGCACGTGGTTTGGCGAATAATCCGGATGTGTTGTTATTGGATGAACCAACCAACCATCTGGATGTGGGAGCCATTGCCTGGTTAGAGGACTTTCTCAACCGTTGGGGAGGAACATTGGTGTTTGTCACTCACGACCGGATGTTCCTGCAAAGGATGACGACGCGGATCATTGAACTGGATCGAGGGCGGCTGTTTGACTGGAATTGTGATTATGCCACATTTGTCCAACGCAAAGAAGCCATGCTGGCATCGGAGCAGGATCAAAACGCACTATTTGACAAGAAACTGGCACAGGAAGAACAATGGATCCGCAAGGGAATTGAGGCACGCCGCACGCGTAATGAAGGGCGGGTACGCGCCTTAAAACGTCTGCGAGAGGTGCGCATGGAACGCCGGGAACAACCAGGCAAGGTGCGTCTGCAAATTCAGGAAGCTCGTAAATCCGGTAAACTGGTATTGGACGCAGAACGGATCAGTTATGCTTTTGGTGAACACCGGGTTATCTCTGATTTTTCTACTACCATTCAACGCGGTGATAAGGTGGGCATTGTAGGCCCTAATGGTTCCGGAAAGACTACTTTGCTGCGGATCCTGATGGGAGAACTTGCACCACAAACAGGAACGATAAAAGAAGGCACCAACCTGGAAGTGGTTTATTTTGACCAGTTACGCAGCCAATTGAATGAAAATCAGACTGTTTTTGAGAATGTTGGCCAGGGGAGGGATGTGATTATGGTGCAGGGCCGCTCCCGCAACCTTTATGGGTACCTGGAAGATTTCCTTTTTCCCAAAGAGCGGGTGCATGCACCGATCAGCGTACTTTCCGGGGGAGAACGAAATCGTTTGTTACTGGCGCGGTTATTTACTCAACCAGCCAATGTAATTGTTCTGGACGAGCCGACCAATGATCTGGATATTGATACCCTGGAAATTCTGGAGGATCTCTTATTGGAATATGCCGGCACCCTATTGCTGGTCAGTCATGATCGTACTTTTTTGAATAACCTGGTGACCAGTACCATCGTAATGGATGGTAAAGGAAACGCTTTTGAGTATGTTGGCGGGTATGATGATTGGCTGCGTCAATCCCTGAGTGATTCTTCCGGCACAGATAAAAATATAAAAAAAACAAACCCGGACAGTAAACAACAATCAGCGTCCCCTGTTGAGGGTGTACGTAAACTATCTTACAAAGAACGCAAGGCTCTGGAAGCGGAACTTGTTGAACTGCCCATGCGCATCGAACGTATGGAAGCTGAACAATTCGCGCTCACGAAGGCTATGTCCGATCCGAGTTTCTACCAACAGGAGAGTTCTAAAATATCGTTAACGGTCAACCGGCTTAAGGAATTGGAAGAAGAACTTAACCTGGCTTATCAACGCTGGGAAACGCTGGAACAGGTGAATATCCAGTAAAAACAGGGATTCCCTATTTCTTTGGTGTCTTTTTCTATGTATCCCTGTAAATCAACTGCCCTATTTTTAACGCGTCTTTTTCCACATGGGTAATATATTCTTCTTTATTCTGCGTATTTTCCATACTCAATATTTGAGTGGCATTATTCCAAACATTTTCCCGCCAATTGCGGATTAAACTTGAAATCAAGCGTTCGTCCATGCGCCCAAAGAGATTATCGATAAAATCCATCAATGGCATCGCGGGTTCGAGAATTTCATCCTGGACAGCATCAATTGTTGCAGCAATAATCGAATTTACCCGATCGTGATCGGTGTACCGGTTTTTCAGTTGTATTTCATCCAATGTGCTCCATTCCGGAGCGAGAACATCCACCAGAGCCAATACCAGATCATAATTAATATGAGCATTAACGCCCAGCAGCAATGATTGGATTGCCAGCGCTTTGGAGCTGCGAGTTGCATTATGTGCCAACTGCCAGACCAAAGGCGCGGCCTGCGGGTCCGTTTCGTACTTATCCAGTGCTATAAAATAATAATCTGCAAAGCGATTGAGCAAATGGTTTACCCAAATTGAATCGAAGAATTCATCACGTTCAATAGCTTTTAGCGTGTTATGGGTCATCAGTTGATAACAACTTAAAAAAATTCTACGCGAATCATTGATCCCTGTCCAATCCTGGATCAATGCCTGCATTTGTTGAATAACCCGGTCATCTGGCGTTTCCATTTAAATCCTGCATCAGAAAAAAACAAAACGAGTTAACGAATTATATAGATTATGAACACACAATTCAATTTAACCAGGAAGGATCGAAATAAATTTGTAATACTTGCTATCACGGCATTTTTCTGAATATAGAAATAAATAAAAAAACCTGCCTGATTATCAGGCAGGTTATCATTGTGATTGATTAAGCAACGATTAGCGGGCTACTTCGATTTCTTCCAATTCTTTCTTTTTGGTTTCAGAAGGGTTGAAGAAGTAGACAATCCCAATCGGCAAAAGGATAACTAAACCACCTATTACCCAAAACCATTCCATTGTGGGGAAAAGTTTGAGACATAAACCGGTAAGCAATGGACCGATTACATACGAAATTCTGGCGATGGTGGTTGTCCAACCCATGCAGGCACCACGACGTTCGGTGGGGAAAACTTCCGGGACGTAGACCACAATCCAGGTGTAGGTGAAGGAGGTGAAAAATCCGGTTACCGCTGCGGCGATAGGCAATAGGATGCCCTGTCCAAAACCGAGTACTACCAGGATTAAAGCCAGACCAATACAACCGACGATCAGGGCAGGCTTGCGACCAATGCGATCCATGATCCAGCCGCTGAGATAACCGCCGGCCATAGCGAGGATCAGGGATGCCAGCAGCACAATTGACCATTGTCCCAGGGTGAAACCTTTGATGGTCATAAAATAATAACCGGCCCAAAAATAGAAAAATTGGTAAACCAACCAGGAGAGCCAGATGGAGGATGAAATAGCGATATAGCGGATATCCTGCTTGCTGATCACACCCAGACCAAAGAAATGATTTTTACGGGTGCCTTCGCGGCGTTCTTTCTGGATTAATTGAAAACGGCTGGTTTCCTTCATGTAGAACCACATTACTAACAGGGGGATCATGAAGATAAACATGACGCCATACATCCATTTCCAATCCAGACCGAGTTTATCGATCAGCAGCGGCGGCAGTAAAGCTTGCAACGGGATCAACCCGATGATGTAGACCAGGGCAATGTACTTGCCGCGTTTTTCTGCCGGCGCCTCTTCGCTGATTGGGATGGTCCACATGTTGGAGACCGTAGCGAAAATTGCAAGGGTGTACATTATCATAAATGCATGGATCGTAGGCGTGCTGAATACAATCCCAAGAGCTGCAAATCCCATGATCGCCACCAGAATCAAAATCGACAAACGTCGTCCGATGAGATCGTTAAGACCATTTAATAGAAAAATGAAAAAAGTAAAGGCAAGATAACCAGCTTCCAATATGGAAAACTGGGAAGCATCCAGGTTATATTCTTTCAAAATATATGGAATAGCAGTAGTTTTAATGGTGGAAAGATACTGATCCATAATGGCTACCAGACCCATAAAGATCATCAAATAAATCAAATAATTGCGGCTTCTGGTCTTGAATTTGACTCCTGTTTTGATACCTTGCGTAATTGCGCTCATCAATAGACTCCTTTCAATGTGTTTAACACTGACAACTTTAACACTGTATACCAGATTTGGTTCTTATGGGATCTATCTTCCTCATAAAAGGCAGGTTTATGTGGATGGGGTGTTGTTATAGAAAGACTTGAAAGATTATCAAATTTCACCTATAGTTTACCACTGTAATGATGAAGACTGCATAAAAAATAAAGAAGAGAGTATTTCTCGTAAAACCGGAATTTATAAATGTTTGAGATATGCGTTGGGGTTATCCAGAAAGCCGCGCATAATTTCCACATGCTGCAAATCTTCATAAGGCACTTGCTGGAGCGGGTAATGGTCAAAATCCAGAATACATGCGCCGGGAAAAGCCATAATGATGGGAGAGTGAGTAGCAATGATAAATTGAGCGTCTTGCTGCACCATTTCTTTCAGCAAAGACAAGAAGGAAAGCTGCCTGAGAGGGGAGAGCGGTGCTTCGGGCTCATCCAACAGGTATAAACCACCGGGTATAAAACGCGATTGAAAAAGGGTAAGGAAACTTTCTCCATGAGATACATTTTCCAACCCTTCGCCATAACGCTGTTCCATGTCCGCCAGTTCCCGGGCATAGGGTATTTTTGCGAGGGTAGCTGCCAATGGGGTTTTGCCGATGTATTCCTTATCCACCGTGATCAAATCTTCCTGTAATTGGTCTTTCATCTGGGTCAATCGTTTGGCATAACCAAAGAAATCTTCAGCCCGCAGGAAAAAGCCTTTATGGGTGCGTTTATTCCAGATTAATTTTATCCAGCGAGCGAGGTTTCTGGCGGGCTGTAATGTAGCATCGGTGGAGACGGAGTCGCTGCCGACTGTGATAGAACCAACGGCTGCTGCAATGGCTTCCAGGAGAGTGGATTTACCCGACCCGTTTTCACCGACAAAGAAAGTAACCGGCGCGTTGAATTTTATATCCTGAAATTGACGCACCAGGGGCAGAGAAAAGGGATATTGGTTGGGAAAGGTCATCCCCTCTTTTATCTTTATGGAGCGTAAATATTGCATAGATCCTATTTTACCGGAGATATCCATTTTTTGCTGATTTTTTCTTTTTGAAAAATGCTACAATTAATGCCAGATCATATTAACCAGGAGGCACTCATGAGCAGCGAACCGATTGAAACGAAAAAACCGGTGGAAACTCCCGAAGAACAGATATCACAGACACAGCACAGCATCAGCATCGCGGGGAAACAATTGGAATACACCGTAACCGCGGGATTGATGCTTTTAAAAGAAGAGGACGAAGAAAATGGAGAAAAGGCCAAGGCCTCAGTTTTTTATGTGGCCTACACGCTCAATGGTGTAGAAGATGCGACCCGGAGACCAGTAACTTTTTCTTTCAATGGCGGGCCAGGGTCCTCCTCGGTCTGGATGCACCTGGGATTATTAGGCCCACGCAGGGTATTATTGGATGATGAGGGCATGCCTTATCCGCCACCTTACCGGTTGGTGGATAATGAGTATACTTTGCTCAGCCATACTGATCTGGTGTTTATTGACCCGGTCAGCACCGGTTACAGCCGCCCGGTACCCAAGGAAAAAGCTGAGCAATATCACAATGTAAAGAAAGACGTGGAATCGGTGGGTGAGTTTATCCGCTTATGGACCACACGCAACCAACGCTGGGCTTCTGCCAAATTTCTGATTGGAGAAAGCTATGGAACGACCCGGGCAGGTGGATTGGCGGACTATTTACAGCAGCGCTACGGCATGTATCTGAATGGAATTATGCTGGTTTCTTCGATTTTAAATTTTATAACGGCACGCTTTGATCCTGGCAATGATTTGCCTTATCTGCTCTTTTTACCAACCTACACCGCTACAGCCTGGTACCACCACAAATTAGAAGAAGGGTTGATGGGCGATTTACGGCAGACATTGAATCAGGTGGAAGCTTTTTCGGCCAATGAATACGCGTTGGCATTGATGAGAGGCGCCGGTTTGACAGGTACTGAACGGGATCAAATTGCCGGACAACTGGCGCGGTTCACCGGGTTATCTGTGGAGTATATCCACCAGACCAACCTGCGTATTGATATTCACCGATTTTGCCGTGAATTACGCCGTAAAGATGGTCTGACGGTTGGCCGCCTGGACAGCCGTTATACCGGTTTTTCCCGGGATGATGCTGCCGAAGTCAGTGAGAGCGACCCATCCTACAATGCCATTTTGGGTCCATACACGGCTACATTGTATGATTATCTGCGCGGGTCTTTAAAGTTTGAACTGGACCGACATTATGAGATCCTATCCAACCTGTATGAGACCTGGAAATATGACACTTACCAGAATCAATATGTAAATACAGCGGAAAACTTACGGATTGCTTTTCAATTGAATCCGGCTTTAAAGGTGATCGTTTGTAACGGATATTTCGACCTGGCAACTCCGTATTTCGCCACCGAGTACACGTTTAATCACATTGAATTACCAGAAACCCAACGGAAAAATATTCGCATGACCTATTATGAATCCGGACACATGATGTATGCACAAAAGAAATCATTGATTCAGGTCACTCAGGATTTGAAGCAGTTTATTGAAGATGCGGATTTTGCTTCTTCCCGCTGATCTGCCACCAGAGGACTCCACCCAGCATGCCGAGGAGTGCCATGAAAAGAATATCCATTATCGAAAAACAGATCGTTCCGCCGACCTGGGATAATTGATAGATCGTTTCGTAATCTGCGCCAACATCAATGCCCAACTGCTCCATCATTTCTGCTGCAGCCTCAGGCCCCATCAAACTGGCATTGATGATTGAGCCTATGATCTGGCCGATGATGGCACCGACACTGGCAATCAGACCGCTCAAAGCACCTTTTTTGACAGCTTCGCTGTTCATTACAGGTTTATCAAAAACGCCGGCCAGGTAACCGGCGGCCATCCCCAGAAAAATTGCCAAACAGGGGATGCATAACGGTGTGATTAATGCTGAAAGAGCTCCCAGCACCATTACGGCAATACCAATGATTAAACCAGATTTCAACATGATACCCTCCGGAGGTTGTATAGATTAAATAAATTATGCCACGAAATTTCTCTTATTGAAATATGAGTTGCCTGATTTATTTTAAAATAACTGATCGATTAACCGGTAATAGTGAATTCTATCCTGATTGATATTTGATAGACCGTAAACTGCAAAGAAAAATTCTTTGTAACACTTATATCATCCAGCTAAAAAACTATGGTTTGGGATGGCCTTCAAAGAATGCCCACATCAGACGGGTGGCATCAATCTCCTGGGTGGTTGCACCAACAATCCAGGGTGGTAAGGGATCGCCACCCGGCCAGGAATGTCCGCCACCGGATATGGTATAGAAGGTCACCTCGGCGTTCTGATTGCAGTTGAGATAGGTCTTCCCGGTAACTGCCCCAGCCGGCGTGATTTCCCGGGGAAGGGAGCCACAACCGTTGTGCGCAGCCAGGGTACTGGCCCAATCCGGAATATATGGAAACGGATGATTAAAAGCACGGGAAGGGCCTCCCTGATACGGCACAATCGGATCATTTGTTCCGTGGAACAGGATGGCCGGGACAGGATGGGCTGGGTTGCAATCTTCCCAGGCCAGCAAGTAAGCGCCGGAAACCGAACCGATGGCCGCGATCCGCTCGGATAATTTGCAGGACAGCAAAAAGGATAGTCCTCCACCATTGGACAGCCCATTGGCGTAAATCCGGTGTTAGTTGATATTGAATTCAACCTCCAGTTTATCAATCAGATCCGAGATGAATTGAACCTCTTTCAGGGCAGCATACTGCTCAAGCGATTGGCTGGTGGACCAGCGCATTGGGAACCGCGTGCCAGCGGGATAAACCACGATGAAACCATATTCATCGGCCAGGTCATTCCAGCGGCTGATCTGCGCCTGATGCGCCGGCCATTCGGCATACCCATGGACACTGATGATGAGGGGTGTGGGAACAGCCGGATCATAACTTTGCGGTACGTACAAAAGATATTTGCGCATCTCTCCCGAGGAGATGATTGACCCATTGGTTTTGTTGAGGACATTAAAGGTAATGGTGATGGCAACCACACACAGTAATAAAATACCGATTAGCGTAACGAAGATGCGGAGTAGTATTTTCATTGCGAGTGTTATATCTCCTTTTTGGGTTCCAAGGGTGTTCCGATTGAATAATTGTAATTCGATTAAGCCTTATCCAAAAATTTTGTTGAAGATCAATTAGCGTATATTCTGGGTGTTAATAGATGGACTATTTTTTTTTCTGAGGAAAAGATGATAACCGGATTAAAGTGGCTCAATTTGTTGGTTCGATTCATATTGGAAATATGCATGCTGATAGCGATCGGTTATTGGGGGGTGGTGACCGGAAATACCGTTTTGATTAAGATACTACTGGGTGTGCTAGGCCCGGTTGTGTACGCAACGATCTGGGGTTTTTGGATGGCGCCAAAGGCAAAACGGCGATTGAAAGGCGTTTGGTTCCTTGGTGTTGAATTAGTCCTTTTTGGCAGCGCTATTATGGTTTTGTATGCGACGGGGCAGAATCAGATTGCTTTGATTTTTGCCCTGGTTTATTTGCTTAACCGCCTGCTGCTTACCTTTTGGAAACAAACATGATCTTGCGGGGAAAACAAATAACAATATTCTGATTTTCGTTTTTCTTGACGTTTTTTTGACGCCGATTATTTATGATGAATGAAAGAAAACAGTAACATTTTCGGTAGCAGCTTGTAAATTGCTAACTACCATGGCTGTTTTGTTTTCATTCGGACCATATTAAATTATAGAGGAGCGTAGTATGAATAAGAACTCGAATCGGAATCTTTTATTGATCATTATTCTGACCATAATTTCCATGGCTTGTATGTGTCTGCCGGCGGGTATCAAAGATAAATTTTCATCCAGTGGTTCAAATGACTCCGAAAGTTTACTGGGGGAGGAATATCGCAGCGAGCAGGGTGGATTCTCCATACAAAAAGTTGAGGGATATACTTTTGAGGATGTGATTGGCATCATCAATATGATTGCACCAGATGCTGTTCCGGAAGTTGGCCCGGGGATTATGGTGGTGGGAGGATTAAACGAAAATGAACAGAACAATGATGATCTGGTTGAAACGTTGAAGCAAAGTTCGCCAACGATGGAGTTCTCCAAAGTAAAAAAAATAAAGGTAGACGGTGTTGAGGGGTTGATCCTTTCGGTTGATGGGACCAATAGTGAACAAGAAATTCGCGGAAAAATTGTTGTTGTGATGGTGACGCCGTTGCAGCAATTTACCATGATTGGTTTAGCCCCCACCGAGCGCTGGGATGAGATGGAGCCGGCTTTTGATGCGGTATTGGATTCGGTTAAGTTTTTTGAAGCCAGTCCGGATGCTATTTTGGAGGAAAGCTGGGATGAGCCGGAATCGGTGATGCCTACCCAACAGGTTATGCAGAACGAGCCTGAAGCTATAACCGATTCCTTATTGGTGCGGCAGTGGGCGGTTGCAGCACAAGCCAGTTCTCAGTATGGCGATGATTCCTGGGCGGCTAGTCAGGCGACCGGTGAGCCTGATGTGGATGAATGCGGCGATAATATATTGGCGTGGGCATCGGTTCGGCCAAATTCGCTGGAATGGATTAACCTGGATTATGCAACCCCGGTTGTGCCGACAGAGATCAATATTTATCAGAGCTACAATCCATCCCAGGTCGTTGAAGTATATATCATGGATATAAACGGGGATGAATATATTGTTTGGGAAGGTGAACCTGAAGCAGTGTCCAATTGTCCGGATCTGATGAGCATCACCATAGAATTGGATGAAAGTTTTCTGGTAGATCGTCTGACTATTGTGGTTGACCAGAGCATCATGGGTTGGGGATGGGCGGAGATCGACGCAGTAGAACTGGTGGGTTTTGCTGAAGGACATGCCGATTCGATTCCATCTGCCGTGGAGCCGCAAACTGAGCCGCAGCCGCAAAACAACGATGCTTCCACGCCTTCCAATTACAGCGGGTGGATGGCCTGCCCGGTGTATCAGGGCTATCTACAGGTGGTCCCCGGGAAAACACAGGTGGGTGAATTAGACGGGCTATTAGGGCTGACCGGCAAACGCAGTACCGATAGCTGGAAACCACGCGATGATCATGCGGATACATTTATTTATGACCTGGGCAAAGATAGTATGCTAGCCTGGATCAGCGTGACTACGGAGGGGGTTGTTTACAAAAAAGCAATTTCTGCCAATACACATCCGACAGATTTTCTATTGGCAACTGTTACCAAGGATACCTATGACCAATTGGATGCAATTTATAAACGCGATCAGGTCATTCCATACGCAGTGATGGCAAATACGCTAACCGCTCCGGGTTTTCTGAGTGAACAATATTTGCGCAAGGATGACGGCAAGATGGTGTCTACATATCAATGGTTCCATGCGAATGGCGACCATATGAGTGGGTTCTTCTATGATGGCATGCTGACCGGAATGGCAGGGTTGGTATTTATTCCAAAATAATAAAATAGTAGATAATTAATAAAGACTTGTTGCATGTAGGTTCAGGGAGTGAAAAGATGAAATCGGTGGGTGGGTTTTGTGCTTTCTTTTGTCATTCTGATGTTCCTTATGGTATGTGGAGCGCGACAGGATACACAGAGGCAGGGTATTCCGATGGCGTTTTTGGCAGTAAGGCTGACCAGGCTGTACGCCGCTTCCAGGAGCGCAACAACCTGGTTGTGGATGGTATTGTTGGACAGATCACCTGGAATTTATTATTCAGTAAAAATACAAAATAGTCATTTGTTTAACATAAATAAGAAAGAAGTGTGACAATGAAAAATAAATATTGGGCTTTAATTTTGATCTTTATATTCATAATTGCGTCGACGGGTATGACGGGGAGGGTTTCCGCTTTTACTCCTCCAGAGGAAGGAGCAAAAACCGATAACTATTTTACGTCTACTGGCTCCATGCATTCACCACGTAGTTTGTTTACCCTTTCGCTTTTGCCAGATGGCAAAGTGTTAGCGGCAGGCGGCTATTATAATGATGGAGCAGACCATTATTTGAATACCAGTGAAATCTATAATCCGATTGATGGGTTATGGTATTTGGTTCCGGGTAGCATGACCAATAACCGGAGAGGCCATACGGCTACTACCTTGCTTGATGGGCGAATACTGGTAGTGGGTGGGGAAAATGGGACAACCATATTGAATAAAGCTGAGATTTATGACCCTGCAACAAATACATGGAGTGAAACCTCCGATATGTTATCTGCAAGGGTCGGACATACGGCTACGCGTCTGGCAGATGGCCGTGTTCTGGTAGTGGGTGGGTGCAGCTCTGCTATGATATGCAACGACAGCACAGAAATTTATAATCCAACGAATGACACCTGGTACACCGCTGCCATTCTGAAAACCGGCGCTCGAAAGAATCACGCGGCTGTTCTAATGAATGATGGCAGGGTTATGGTTACAGGCGGCTTTAATTTTGGAACAATCCCAGGAGTTTATTACCAATCTACTGAGATCTACGACCCAATGTTAGACGAATGGACCCAAAAAGCAAACATGAACACAAAACGGTCTGAGCATTTTGCTGTTGTTCGGCGGGATGGTAAGGTACTGGTCATTGGAGGTTTTTATCGGTCTTCCGGAATTGGTGGAACGATCCTTGAAAACTATGTACAAACTTCACAACTTTATGACCCTGGAACCAATACATGGTCAACAGCCAGCAGTATGTGGAATACCGGAAGGCGCGGCTCGGCTGCCATACTTGACCCGTTTGGCAATTATTATCTAATTGCCGGCTACAATAGCACACACCCATCCGGATTGTTTTTGACTGAGTACCGTGATATCGATACTGATTCAGATTGGATTTATAACAGCTTTCCAGCTTTAAATGGAGAACGGTTTCATCATGCTGCTATTCAACTTGCGAATGGAGCCTTTTTAGTAGCTGGCGGTATGAGAACCAATTCAGATATTTATTATGCAACCGCAGAAATCTATCAGAATTTAAACGGAGATGCTTACATCTATGCCAACTCTTTGAGTAGCGGGAGTTTTATGGCTTCCGGTACACTATTGGAAAACGGTGATATCCTGATTTCAGGAGGAAGCAGCGAATATGAAGCTGGCATCAATAAATCTTGTTCCAATTCGGTTTACCTTTGGCGGACGGAACTGGATGACCGGGACAACATGACACCCATGCAGTATGCCCGCTGTGGTCATTCGACAACTTTGTTGTCGGATGGGCGTGTAGTGGTGATTGGTGGTTCCAGTAGAACATTCGATTCTATTGGAATCTCGGTCATTGAAATTCTGAATGGCGGGCAATGGCAGCGAGTCATAACGGGTTATTATATTGTGGGTCATACAGCCACCTTGCTGCCGGATGGCGAGATTTTAATTGTTGGTTTAAGCAATGAACCTAATGGGTTGTTATTTAATCCGAATACATTGGAAACCCGCCAGACGCTTGGACAGTATACTGGTTCTTATAATGGGCACACAGCTACCTTGCTGTCCGACGGGAAGGTTCTTTTATTAGGGAGCAGCGTAAATAATATCAATGAATTGTACGATCCGACAACAGAAACATTTAGTGTGATACCATCGCCATTTGCTTCTAACCGTGCTTTGCGTAACCACACGGCGACGCTACTGCCGGATGGCAGAGTTCTGATTGCCGGTGGTATTGAAAAGGATTTGGACACAAATCTAATTTTCCCTGTAAACGAGACTTATATCTATAAGTCTTCCACCAATTCCTGGAATACTGTGGGTGATATGACATCTGCCAGAGGCTATCATAGCGCAACATTAATGCCTGATGGAAAATTGGTTGTCTTTGGTGGAAAAACATTAGAAGCTGATGCTGTAAATACAGTAGAAATTTATGATCCTGCAACCTATAGCTGGTACCAATCCGGAACGATGACCCATGCGCGCGCTTTCCACAAGACTTTATTAACCACTCAGGGAAATATTTTTGTGTTTGGCGGTTATAACCAGTATGAGGAAGTAGTCTCACAGGTAGAACGGTATTACTTCTGGAATTCTTCACCACCCATTGCAGGTGGTTCCATGTGGCAGCCGCTAATTACTGATATTGAGGGGATTCAAAATACTGAAGGCTTACAATACACCCTGTCAGGTAGTCAACTCATTGGAGATGTGGAAGCCAGTAGCGGCCTAACCGGTCAGTCTGCTACCAACCATCCCTTAGTGAGAGTAATGCGTCTGAATAACCAACAGATGATGTGGCTGAATGTGGATGGGGCAGCAACGGAAGATGAATTTGCAGCCAAATTAAGTGATGAGCTCCCACCCGGTCCGGCATTGGTATTTGTTTTTGCTAACGGCAGCCGCAGTAATGGCGTGATTGCACTTTCTACCACGCCACCACCGCCGATTACTGAGGAATACGAAGTTTACCTTCCTTTGCTTATTCGGTAAATAAATGACTAATCGTTAGGATTGTTTTGGATAGCGGCGGAGTAAATTGCCTGCAAAAGAGAATTTGCTTCGACGCTATCCTGTCCCAATTCCCAGATCATGATCCCACCCAGGTCATTTTCCCTGGCGTATCGTGTTTTTTGCTGTACCGTGTAAATACCATTAAAGAAAATTCCATCGACTTCATCTGTTTGAGGATCTGGGCTATATTGCTGCATTATTTCTGCGTATGTCATGGCAGTATAGGGTTCGATTATCTGGCGGCCGTAGAATGGGATGCCCAGTAATAGTTTTTCCGGTGGATTACCGGCTTCGATGAATTGGTGTACATCCACCATTGCCTGTTCAAGCGTGGCGTGAAGCGGGTGGTGATCATAGGACATGATATGAATACGGTCGGTCTGCCGGTAAATTTCCGGATCCAGTTTATTGGCTGGTGCGAGCGCCACACTGATCATCAGATTGTGTGCTTTAACCTCGGAAAATAATGCGCTGTAGCCGTTTCTATCCGCGTCTGTTTTGGGGAATTCCCAATCAAAGTCAAACCCATCCAAGTTGTTTTCCTGGGCGAAACGGATCAGGTTATTTGCAAACACTGTGCGTATTTCCGGATTGGTAACAACGGTGCTGAAATGCTCCGAGCGTCCCCATCCGCCTACAGCTACATGGATGCGGGTGCCATATTTTTCTTTCATGTTCTGCAATAATCCGAATGTCGCCGGGTTTAAGCGGCTGGTATCCAATTCGCCGTTGGCGGTTGGTTCTGCTGAAAAGTAGATGATATCCGTCAGGCAATTGCCCCAATCCGGGTTGAGGGTGCGGTATTCAGGCAGGTAACCTACTATCAGGAAATCATTGGGGATTTGTTCGCTGGAATCACACCAGCCGTCCGGTTTTGGGATTGGTGTGGTTTGCGCTGTAGTGGGAGTAAGGTTGGCAGCCGGTGCGGCAGTTTGTGTTGGCGCAGGAGTTGGTACAGAGCCATGGGATGACGTTGAGCAGGAAGCAAACAACACCGCACAAATCAGAAAGATGGAGGCGTGTGTAGAAAAGTTGGGCAGACGAAACTGATTTGAAACCATAAGGAATTTTTGGGTGAAGTTTAAGCTTTTTACCGGAGAATAGTGGATGCTAACTAACCAGATTGGGTGTTTTGATTATATCAGCAGGGTATGTTTTGTGTATTTAAACTGAATAATTACCGGGAAAATGCTTTGAAATCATTAAATAATCAGAATGGTTTGGTTATTGGTTAGGAGTTTGTTGGATTGTGACATTTGTCACTTGTTATAATATTTGTATTACGATAATATAACAATATATAACATTATATAACAAATGAAATTGAGCAACATAGATGGAAACCTACCTTACCACAAAACAAGTACAAGATCTTTTCAGGGTTGACCGAATTACAATTTATCGGATGCTCCAGGATGGGCGATTAAAAGGGGTAAAAATAGGCAACCAGTGGCGATTCCTGCAAAAAGAAGTCGAACGTGTGCTGGAAGGCGGTCAGGTTGTTGAAGAGGCTGAAGGCGAAACAATTTTTCCGATCCATTGTGTGCAAACCATTCAGGACTTATTCTCTTCCATAAGTTTATGCAGCGCGCTGGTAGTTGATCAGGAAGGAAACACAGTGACCGAAACCAGCCGTCCGTGTTTTTTTTGTGAATTGATCCAATCTTCGGAAAATGGTTTGGCGGCCTGCCGTGCTTCCTGGAAAGCAGCATTAACGCAAGCAAAAGATAATAACCGGGTGTTTACCTGCCATGCCGGTTTGAATTATATGGGAGCCGCGGTTATCAGTCAAAATAAGCTGGTGGGTATGTTCCTGGCAGGGCAGTTCTACGCTCAGCCTTCCGAGCCAATTGAGCAGAGTGAGCGGATTCGTAGATTAGCAAAAATGTTCGGCTTAAATGAAAAAGAACTTATGGATGCAGTTAAGGATGTTCCATTATTTAGCGGCGAACAGCTTAGCCATTTATTACAGCAGCCTACGGCGGCTGCCAGAGCCATTGAAAGTATATTGACTCAACGCACGGCTTTTGTGCAACGTTTACAACAAATTGCCAATCTAACTCAAAATTTGTAGGAGTTACTATGAAAAAAATTGTTATTCTGGGTGCCGGAACTGCCGGTACGATGGTGGCTAATCGCCTTTCACGTATGATGGATATGAACCAATGGCAGATTACCATTGTGGATGAGAATCCGATACATTATTACCAGGCTGGCTATCTTTTTATCCCGTTTGGAATGTATACAGAGAAAGACGTTGTAGAACCGAAGAAGAAATATATTCCTAAATCAGTCAAATTGATTGAAGCCAGGATTGAAATGATCGAACCAGAAAACAATAAGGTGCGCCTTAATAATGCCACCGTTCTGGATTACGATTACCTGATTGTTGCCACAGGCGTGGATATTTATCCCGAAGAAACTCCCGGTATGGCAGAACATGAATGGGGTAAATCGGTTCATTCCTTCTATACACTTGATTCTGCTCTAAAACTAACCGAATCTCTGCGGAATTTTAAAGGTGGGCGGTTGGTTGTCAATGTTGTGGAAAACCCGATCAAATGCCCAGTTGCGCCAATGGAGTTCCTGATGCTGGCGGACTGGTGGCTGCAGAAAAAGGGTTTGCGTGACCGGACTGAACTGGTGTACGCCACCCCGTTATCCGGCGCATTCACCAAACCGATTGCTTCCAAGTTGATTGGTGATATTTTGAGTGAGAAAGACATTAAAGTTGAAGCCGATTATTATATTGAACGGGTTGAACCGGATGCGAAAAAGATTGTCTCATACGATGAGCGTGAATTGGAGTATGATTTGCTCGTGACAGTACCTTTGAATAAAGGTGCCGAGGTAATCGGAAAATCCGGTCTGGGTGATTCCTTGAACTTTGTTGCTGTCAATAAACATACGTTCTTAGCGGATAAGTTTGCCAATATCTTTGTGCTGGGAGATGCAGCCAATGTGCCGACCTCCAAAGCTGGTTCAGTAGCACATTATGCAATTGATCTGTTCGGTGAGAATTTTGTCGATTACGTTGAAGGCAAAACTATGCACAACAGCTTTGATGGGCATGCCAATTGTTTTATTGAATCAGGGTATGGAAAAGGCGTTTTGCTCGATTTTAATTACGAGCAAGAACCTTTGCCAGGTCGTTACCCTGTACCGGGGGTAGGTCCCTTCTCTTTGTTGCAAGAGAGCCCCTTCAACCATATGGGAAAGATGTTTTTCCGCTGGATGTATTGGAACATTCTGATGCGTGGACAAAAGATACCTTTGCCCGCCAATATGACAATGGCTGGTAAATGGCAGGTTGAGGCTTAACCACCCGCATCTTGTGGGTGATAAAAATAATTACATAAAAATCGCAATAAAAGGATATGGAGAATAAAATATGGCTACCCGTGAAATTGCAGGAAAAACTGTAAGTGTAAATGAAGAAGGTTTCTTATCTAACCCGGCCGAATGGACCAAAGAGATTGCTGTTGAACTGGCTAAAGAAGAAGGAATTGCCGAATTAACCGCAGCTCATTGGACGGTGATTGATTTTGCCCGCCAGAGCGCCGGTGCCTCTGGCAGCGCGCCTACCTTACGCACCATTACCAGCGGTTCAGGTGTTTCCACCAAGGATCTATTCGCGCTTTTCCCGAAGGGACCGGCGAAAAAAGTGGCAAAAGTTGCCGGTCTGGGCAAACCCGAAGGTTGTGTCTGAGATTTAAGGAGAGATTATTATGAGCGAAAATCGAAAAATTGCATTTATTTGTTCCAAAGGAAATCTGGATATGGCTTACCCGGCTTTAATTATGGGTTGGGCTGCGATGGGAAACGGCGTTGACGTGACCCTTTTCTTCACCTTTTGGGGTATGGATTTGATCAATAAGAACCGTGTAGATCATTTGGAGCTAGCGCCTGTAGGCAATACCAGCATGAAGATGAGCATGATGGGCGTGAAAACCGGTAATTTAGGTATTCCGAATATTATGGGTGTTCTACCGGGTATGACAGCTTTTGCTTCCAAATTGATGCGGGACAAAATTGCCGATTTACAGGTACCGCCGGTGCGCGAATTTATTCAGATGATGGTGGATGGCGGCGCGAAGCTATATGCCTGTAAGATGTCTGTGGATATGATGGATTTGAAAAAAGAAGATTTCGTAGAGGGTGTAGAAGATATCGTCACTGCAGCGGATTTTATTGACATGACTGACGGTGCGCAAATCATTTTTATCTAGATTAACAGATTTTTATAAGGATTATTAATTGCCGGGAGATTGCCTATCCCGGCAATTTTTATGAAAACCACCGGGATAAGCGTTATTTTGGTGAGTTTATGTTTGGGAAGCTAACAACTGGTTAAGGATTTCGTTATTTTCAGGCACCAGCGTAAGCTGGCTTTTGCCTTCGAGGATTTTCTGGGTCTCCAGGATCTCAAACATTGCGTTAGCGACCTCGCTATCGGCAGTGATGGCTTGCATGGCCTGCCCGACAATGCGTGGGCGAATAGCAGCCGCTTTGGCGAATTCAATGGCTGCCTGACGTTCGGCTGTACTGGTGATGATATTTACCTGGTTCGCACCATCCTGTTTGATGGCTGAGGTTACCTGGCGCAGACGGTTAACCACTTTGGCTTCAATCTGGTGGATCATACCCACATCGCGGAAGTGCACTTTGCGAATATAGATAGAACCTAACTTATAACCCCATTCATGCGAGCGCGGAGAAACTTCTTCACGGACGGTGCGGCTCATGTAATGGCGATTAACCAGCATTGCATCCAATGGCATATTACTCAAAGAACGTACTACTGCATTGGAAACATTGGCAGCCAGTGAACCGCGCGGGTCTGCATTCTTAAAGAGGTAGTTTACTGGTTCACTGATATACATTTCATACCAGATGCCCACACCCATGGGTGCACCTTCCTCAGAGTTGACCGGATTGCTACGCAAATATTGCTGATCCATGCGCATATCCAGAGTCTTGCAACTGCCCAGCCAATTGACCAAAAAAGCACGCAACCCTAATTTAAAAGGGAGAATATGTAAACCAGGTTCACGCAGGATGCCGATCACTTTTCCAAATAAAATAAACACCTGGCAGGTGCCTTCCCGTACGATTGTGTATAACCCTAACCGCCGTAAAAAGAAAAAACCTATCGGAACAACAATCCACATTGCAAAGAAGGTAATCACTGCAGCTAACAAAAATCCAAGAAAGTTTTCCATTATTTCACCTCACGGATGATGCGTTGAGCATGGGTATATAAGCGCAGGCGCACATTACGTAAATATGCTTCCAGAGCGTCCGGTCCGTTTTTGCGCAGTAATTGCAATTGTTCGGCCAGCGCGGTTAATGGTTCAACCTCTGCCTGGGCATTGAGTGTTTCAATTTCTACAGCACGTCTGGATTGCACAATCTTCTGATCAGCAGCTGCCTGCGCCAGACTAATATCCGAAGATACCTGGTTGTGAGCCGTGTTGATGGCGGCGAGAGCAGATTCCACTTCCGCTGGCGGGTCGATTCCAGTGATGAGTGAGGCATCCAGAATAATGCCGTAACGCGCCGCAGAGGAAGCACATTCGCGTTCCATGTGTTCATTCAAATCGCGAAGATTTTTGCGCAAGTCATTAATAGATACGCCAGTAACGATGCTCATCTCCCCTCCACGGGCAGCGTCTGCCGTTGGGGCTTCAAAACTGGCAATGCGTTCACGCAGGACCGAAACGAAATAACCCATGACATGTGAAATGGGGTGCTTGACACCGAACAGATAGGCATACAGGTTGCTTTCTGCTACCCGGTAACGGATTTGTCCATTCAGACCAGTATTAAGCTGATCTTTCGTTACCGCCTCCAGGATAGTGCCTCCCATGTTGGCCTGGGGATCTTCCACATCCTGTGCCATATTGATGGTTTGTGTAGCAATGGATACTTTATAAATTCGCTCCCAGGGCCATTTAAAATATGGTCCACCCGGTGGTATAACACGCACCATCGGATAGTTGTAACGCAATTTGTGCTCTTCGGTCAGAAATTCTCCAATGGGAGAGTTGGCGGTAGTTGTATCGCCTACGCGTTCTGCCCGTCCAAAAATAGTTTTCACCGCGCGTTCATTTTGATCCACGGTGTATAATGCTGACAATCCGTAACGAATCACGAACCAAACAGCAAAACCTATAAGCATACCGAACAATATATTCATAACTCAGGCTCCTTTTCTTATTCAACTCAGGTGGTTTAACCCTGGATTGTTTAACCATTAATGAATTTAGAAGAACAACTCATGAAATAAAAGCAATTAATATTAGTATAACAATTCGGAATAAAATCAAGGTAAGATCGTGTAGAGTAGAAACTTAGAAAAATTACGCCGGATTGTAAAGAGAATAATAATTCTTTTTACCATTTTATGGTTAACGATTCTTTAAATCAGTATGCCCTGATATACTTACAAAAAATAATCAGTCAGGGTTGTATCTGGGTTATCCAGGTTGAAAATATTAGAAAAACAATCTTTTTCTCCAAAGTGAAACAACCAGGCTGATTTTAACAGGAGGAATATGTTTCTAACATTGGTTGGAATGTCCGGAATAGGAAAAACATACTGGTCTCAAAAAATTGCAGCGTTTGGATTCAAGCGGTTTGGTTGTGATGATCTCATATCTGACCGGTTGGCAATGCAAGAAGGGGTAGCTGCAGCAGATTTCCCGATGCACCAATGGGTAGGTTATCCATACGAAGAACAGCATGCCTCCCGTGCTAAACGATATTTGGAAACAGAAATTGAGATGATGCAAGAAGTTTTGGAATATCTTTCCAAAGCGAATTCAGATGAGAATATTGTTATTGATACGACCGGTAGTTTCATCTATACGCCTTCCGGAGTGATTCAGGCATTGTGCCGGTTGACAAAGGTGGTTTACCTGGATACCACAGCAGCGGATCATCAGAGAATGCTGCAAGCTTATCTGGAAAAACCGGTAGCGGTATTGTGGAATGGCTTGTTTCAACCGATTGATGGAGAAGCCTTGGAGCAAACTTTTGCCCGCTGTTATCCTAATTTATTAATCTCTCGCGAACATCTATATCGAAAAATCAGTGATGTCATTCTTCCACCTGAAATTCATCGTTTTCCGGCATTGAGCACAGAGGACTTCTTAAAGGCAGTTCAGTAAAGATAATAAATGAAATCAGAGATATTGGAAAATTGGATAGAAATTTAAGGTAAACCACATGTTTGTTGGCGGTGAATTTTTTTCTGATACTCGTTGGGTGACAGACCATCCAATGATTTCGACGCAGGGTATGTATTTTCTCAATGGGGGCAGGGCGTGCCTGATGCTGATTTGTGATTATCTATTGGATCACGGCATTGATCAGATTTTATTGCCATCGTATTTATGCCCATCTATTCTCCAAATTTTGGAACGCCAGGGTTTGCTGTATGATTTCTATCCGGTTAAAGAGGACCTTTCCATTGATTTGCAGAGCCTAACACGTAAGGCGGAGAGTTATCGGGCGATCTATTTGTTGAATTATTTTGGTTTTAAGCATAATCCCGAGACCCTGGATTTTTTGAAGAGACTTCAGCGAAATGGAATTCTGGTGGTGGAAGATAACGCCCAAACAGGATTTTCAGATGACATGATGGGCGATTTTGTTTTTAATAGTATGCGTAAGTTGTCTGCTTTCGATGGTGGTTATCTGATCACACAGAAAGATATAAACCCGTATTTTGCAAAATATCTTGGCCGCCCCAACAGGCGACTGGCGATGATCCGGGATTATCGTCAGCGTTTGCTTGATTATCTGGTGAATGGTCAAGGAGATCACGGTGAATTGGAACGGTTATTTTACCTTGCGGAAACTGCATATGAAACAGATGAGGTGGTATTTGGAAATATCGAGGAGCGGGAGGCGATAGAACATCTGGATTGGCCTGGGATTAAACAGAAACGACGCGATAATTTTGAATATCTTTTGGGGCTAATCTTGGATATGCCAGAAATTGTGCCGATCTTTCCGACTCTACAGACAGATAATATGCCCCTGGGACTGCCGGTTTATGTTACCGGCATTGCACGTGACCTGTTAAACGATACACTTAGCCATGCCGGAATAGGCCTGACTATTCATTGGGAGGAGATTCTCAGCTACCCTGGTATGCAAAGCAATCTTCTGGCATTGGACATGGCCAAGCGTATGTTGACACTTACTATTGATCAACGCTTTGGTCACAAACACATGGATTACCTTGCCGCAAACTTATTCAGAGCTATTAAAACCATTAAAATCACCGGTTAAATAGTTTTTGAGCCGCGTTATTAAATTTATTTTCCATTTTCGAATTGGGTGATTCTCCGGTATAATTACATTTTTTCCCGGACGGAAATTTTTTTATTAATGCGTATTTTTTCCGCACTTTCAATTTTCCATTGGGGTATAACCAATATTTTTATTTGAAAAGGATTTCAGAACTTGCATCAAAAAACGAAGCTTATTTATAACCCCTTTGCCGGAAAAGGAAATGCAGAAAAATTATTACCAAAGGTTCAGGCTTTACTGCTGGAGCGTAATTTTGATTATGATCTGGTACTTACCGAAGGACCTGGCCATGCGAATATTCTGGCGCAGCAATTTGCACGGGAAGGCTGCAAACTACTGGTTGTAGCCGGTGGTGATGGGACGGTTAATGAGGTCATAAATGGATTAATGCAATCCGGCACCAATGGGAATGGACGTCCAGTTATGGCGGTATTACCGGTTGGCCGCGGCAATGATTTTTCTTTTGGTATGGATATCCCTCAGGATTTGCAGCAAGCCTGTGATGTGTTGGTTCAGGGAAAACAGCGATGTATTGATGTTGGGCATGTTGCCGGTGGCGATTATCCTCAGGGACGCTATTTTGGAAATGGTGTTGGTTTGGGGTTTGATACAGTAGTTGGGTTTGAAGCAGCCAAGATTAAATGGCTGCATGGAGCTGCTTCATATCTGGTGGCATTGATCCGAACCATTTTTTTGTTCGCACATGCTCCTGTTTTTGAAGTGGTGACGGACGATGAGACAATTCAGCAACCTTTTCTGATGGTTTCGGTGATGAATGGACGGCGCATGGGCGGATCATTTCATATGGCGCCGGAGGGAAACCCGGGAGATGGCGTGTTTGATCTTTGTCTGGCAGGTCAGGTGCGCCAAAGCCGCATTTTACCTCTAGCATTAAAATTTATCAGCGGTACACAAAAAGAACACCCAGCGGTGCGGATGGTGCGCTCCCGCCAGGTTACCATTCGAGCAATTGAAGGCGGCATTCCCGCCCATGCAGATGGAGAAACGATTTGTACTGCAGGTACGTCTCTGACGATTAAGATTTTCCCGGATGCATTGGAAGTGATTTCACAAAATACAGGGTTGCCATCATGAAAGCCAATATTCGGGCAGTAAATTGGTTCTTAAGAAGAATATTTCAAACCATATGCCGGATCGATGTAGAAGAATTTAAAAAAGTACCGGTTAATGGTCCAATAATCATGGTCGGTAATCATATCAATTTTCTGGAAGCTCCGGTTCTTTTACCCCATCTGGATAATCCTGCCGTGGTGGGGATGGCAAAGAGCGAAAGTTGGAAGAATCCCCTGTTTAATTTTCTGTTTAACAATTGGGGGGTGATTCCCATTGATCGTGGTGTGGTGGATCGTGAAGCGTTTCGTTTATCCGAAGAAGCGCTTCTCCAAGGCAAAATCCTGGCGATTTCTCCGGAAGGAACACGCAGTAAGGATGGCCGTTTACTGCAAGGTAAACCAGGTGTGGTTGCATTAGCTTTACGAAGTAATGCACCGATGCTTCCGATCGCTTTCTATGGTTATGAGAATTTTTGGAACAATCTGAAACATTTTCGCCGGACAGATTTCCATCTGGTAGTCGGCAAACCGTTCAGGTTAAACATGAATGGAGACACCCTTTCACGTGATGTGCGTCAGGCTGTTACGGATGAAATTATGTACAAGATTGCCGAACTGTTGCCGGAGAAATATCGCGGGCACTATCAATTTAATGATCAGGTTTCCTACCACTATGTCGTGTCCGAGGGATAACGGCAAGAAGTAGCAAATGATTTCCTGCGTTGGAGGACGGTGTTATTCCACTCGGGGGTATAGACTGAAGTGCAGCTTCAGGTGAACGACTCTATGCGGTAAGGATCGTTATCACTAATATCCATAAACCAAAACAGATTTCAATATCCTGCATTGCAGGAATTACATTACCAGGAACTGCATCCGCATGTTTTGCTAAAAAACAAAACGGCATAATTCATTCACTATGCCGTTTTGTTGTACATTACAAATAATTCTTTACTGGGAGAAATGTTCTGTTAAACGTTTCTTGAATTTTCAACCGGTAAGATGTTTTACCAATACCGGGTTAATGGCGGCCACCCTGGACAAGTTCCATGATCTCATTCCGTCCGGTATAGGTGCGTACCAGCTTGCCATCCTGCATCATCAACACACGATCCACGAATTCGCACATGCGCAGGTCATGGGTGACCATGATCCCGGCACGTTGTTGTTCGTGAATCAAACCGGCAAAGGTTTCCACAACCTGGTAAGCCCGTTCTGTATCCAGACTTGCAGTAGGCTCATCAGCGAGGACCAGACTGGGATTATGAATCAGTGCTCGGGCAATGGCTACTCGCTGCTGCTGGCCACCGGACATCTGACCGGGCAGATTATGGAAGCGTTCACCCAATCCTAAGCGAGCCAGCAGTTCACGAGCACGAAGTTTCCCGGCTTTGTCCAACTTGTTGTTCAAGCGCAGCATTAATTCGACATTTTCAACAGCGCTTAAATATGGTACGAGGTTGTTGGCCTGAAAGGTGAAACCGATTTTCTCGCGGCGCATGGATACCCGATCCAGTTCACCCATTGTGGCCAAATCTTCCCCATCCAACAGGATTTGCCCGGAACTGGGTTGAAGTAAAGCAGCCAGTATGGAAAGCATGGTGGTTTTTCCGGAGCCGCTGGGGCCTACCAGAGCAACAAATTCTCCAGCTTTTACTTCCAAGGACACATCATCAACAGCCTGAATGGTGCCGAAGTCGGTTTGGTAGGTCTTGATGACCGATTTGGTTTGGAGTGCGTATGTTTCAGTCATTATGATAGCCCCAATGCTTTCAAGGGTTCAATGCGCACCGCATACCGAATGGAAACCAACCCGCCTAATGGCCCGATCAGCAGCAGGGCAACCACGGCCAATGCTGACGTCGCTCCGTTGAAAACGATCGGTACTGTAGGCGGAAAGGTGAGTGAAAACAAGTAGGAGAGCAATCCGCCGATAGCCACTCCAATCACGGTGATTATCATAATCTGGATGATGGAAGCAGCTGCCACTACCGGATTGGCGGTACCAATTGCCTTCAGTACACCAATTTGGGCTACTTTTTGTAAAATCTGAATTTGGAAAAATCCGCCAATAACTAACACACCGATGAAGAGGGTGAAGCCGCCCTGGGTGTTGAGGGTGCTCTGCTGGGCAGAATAGCCTGGCAGAGCCTGAATAGCGGTGTTCAAGGTGGCTGTTTCAATATTGTTTACCTGTGCAGTGAGGCGGCCGGCAACTTCTTCAATCTGATCAGGATCGGTTAATTTAACCAGGACGACATTGGCAATCGGGTTGGAAGCGTTGACTTCTGCTTCCGACTTAGGCCGGATACGATCCCAGGTAAAGAAAGGAACAAAAATGGATGGCTGCAGGGAATACTGGCGTCCATCGGTGATTCCAACCACACGCAAATCAAAGAACTCATCTTTGGTACCCTGGGTGACTCGCATGGTCAGGGTGTCTCCGATTGTCAGGTTGCTGCGCAGGGCGGTATTACGGTCGATGATGACTTCTTTGGCCAGATCGGTACTGAGCTGGCTGCCCTGGACGGCGGGTGGTTCACCCACATGTCCGGGCTCCACACCCAGCAAAGCTACTTTTAAGGTTGGATTGTCGCCGGATAAAAGCAGGGTGGCATTGGCTGTACCGAACATTCCGGCATCTGCCACACCGTCTACGCGGCGGATGGCTGCCAGGCGGTCACGTCCCAGGCGGCTGGCCTGGATCAGATAATCGGACTTGGCCTGATAGACAATTAATTCAGCGTCGAGTTTGGAAATGTATTCGCGGTTACCGTTGCCCAGACCCTCGCCCAATGCGGCGATAAACAGCACCAACAAGGTGATCAAGGCGATTACCAGGCTGACCAGCAGAAAGCGCCCACGATTGCGCCATATTTCTTTGACAGCCAGGTAACCGGAGATGGATAGAATTTGTTTCATATGATTCTCCCAGCCTGCTTATGGCAGGAAATTGATAGCAGCCGTCATGCCCCAGCGCATTTGCGGATCAGTTTGCTTTAAAACTGCGGTGACGGTAAAGGTTATATCGCCACGTTTCTCTTCAAAGCGGGAACTGATTTGGGTTACTTCACCTGCGAAGGTGGTAGATGGCAACGCATCCAGCACGATTTCTACCGGCTGGCCAACCTTTACATTGACCACGTCCACTTCGGACAAGTTATCCGTCTTGATAATCCAACTTGAGAAATCGGCCACTGTCATAACGGTTTGGCCCGGGGTCACCCGCTGCCCGACCTGTACAGCTGCATCTACGATGACGCCGGAAGTGCTGGCTTTTAGTTCAAGCGCATCCAGCGCTGCCTGAGCACTGGCTATTGCTGCCGTAGCAGAATTCAGACGAGCCTGTGCCGCAGCCAATTGATCGGGATTGATGCCGTCACTATCTTTCAGTGTTTGATAAGTATCTTCTGCCATGGAAAGTCTTGCGTTAGCCAGATCTAAGAGTGCCTGGTTTTCATCGGTTTCATCGTCTTCAAAATCGGTTACGGCTGTGTCGAAATCATCCTGTGCTTTAAGGAGCGCCAGTTGGGCTTCGGCAATATTCAAATCGGCTGAATCTTCTAAGGCGTCCAGTGACTGCCGGGCTGCCAGTGCTTCCTGCTGGGCACGGATGAGCACGGTTTGTAATTCCGGGCTGGGGGTAAGCCGGACGAGCACCTGCCCTGTCGTTACCTTATCGCCATCTGCTACCAGAACCTCGGACACCTGACCGGGGATGGAGAAAGACTGCGCTAGATCGCTGAGTGGTAATAAACGCGCTTCAGCGATGATCCCATCCGGCTGGGTTGAGATTGGTGTGCTGGTCGCGGCTTCTGCTTTTGGACTGCATGCGGTTAAGAGCAGGATGATTCCGCTCATCGTGATCAATGTTAACAATAACTTCTTCATTTTAAGTCTCCATTTATAATAAAAAAAATTAATCCGTGCCTGTTCCAACCGGACCGTCGAAGGGTTGATCCCAGCGGGTTGAGAGAACGCCACTCAATAACAAATCCAGTGGCGGGTGGTCGGCAATGTGATCATAATAATAGGGTAATTCAATACGTCCTTGTGTGCTGATGATAAAGGTACCGGACATTTGCATGGAATCCTGACCGGCTGGTGGAGGGTCTATGCTGTAGCCCTTTTCCCGCGATATGGATATTGCTTTCCATACCTTGGGGTTGAGAAAGGTCTGGAAAAGATTGCCGCGCTCCAGACCGTACGCCTCATAGGCTTTACGCTCCGGGTCCGAAAGAGCAAATAATCCGGGTGCGAATTGCTGGGCGAATAATGCGGTTGTTTCAGGCGTGCCCTGGGTAACAATGGCAATACTCAAACCGGCAGCCGTGATGCGGTCCTTCCCATTGGTTAATTCCTCCAGCATTTCCTTGCATTGGGTACATCCAAAATGCCTGGTAAAGGCCAACAGTAAAGGACGCTTTGCCCAAAGATCGGAAAGCTGCACGGGACCCCCGGCGATATCCAGTAATACCAGATCGGGCGCGCTGCGATTGAAATTTAATTGCTTATTTTTGGCCATAGGTCTCCTTTTTTGATTTTATTTTAATGTAATTAATAAAAATTGTATCAAGATTGTATAATGTTGGTACAATCCCGGTATTGTACATTCAAAAATATTTTGTATGATGAATAAAATAAAGGTTAATCAATCCAAAAGAATACAAAGAATTGAAAACCAGTGAATGGATGGAACCAATAAAAATTCCTGGATTAGAAAATTCAATTTGTGGATATTACCTTAAGGAGAAAAAATGCCAAAGATTTCACTTAATACCCCCGCTCCCGATTTCACTCTGAAAAATTTTCTGGGTGAATCGGTAAAATTATCTCAATTTACAGAAAAGTCACATATATTGCTGGTCTTTAATCGTGGCTTTACCTGACCATTCTGCCAGCGGCACATGGCGCAGTTGCGCCAGGATTATAAGGAATTTGTTAGCCGCCAGGCACAGGTGATTGTTTTGGGACCGGAAGATAGCAAAGCGTTTGAAGTGTATTGGCGGGAAAATGACCTGCCATTTATTGGATTGCCCGACCCAAAGGCGAGTGTGCTTAAATTGTATGGGCAGGAAGTTAATTTATTCAAGTTGGGGCGCATGCCTGCGCAGTTGATTATTGACAAGTCCGGCATAGTTCGCTTCGTGCATTATGGACATTCGATGTCGGACATCCCGAAAAATGTTGAAGTTCTGGAGTTGCTGGATCAACTGAATACCTGAACCGGAGATAAAATATGAATTTTTTATTGATTTTAAAGATAATTGCAGCCATTGCCACTATAGCAACCGGCTTACTAGCGTTGATTAAACCTACTGCTGTTTATGGTTTCACCGGTTTAAAAGCGGACGGTGTACGAGGGATATCCGAGATACGCTCGATATTCGGTGGTTTGTTCATCGGTTTGGGAGCAGCACCTTTATTTCTGGGAACCACAGCCTATCAAATGCTTGGGATCACCTATCTGGCCATTGCTGTGGCACGCTTGTTCTCGATTGTCTTTGATAAGTCCACTGAAAAATCGAACCTGATCAGTTTGGGGATTGAAATTGTACTGGGTGTGATATTGGTTTTATAAAAATCATATTGGGAAGGAAATTACAAAAAGACCGCTCGAAGTTTTTCGGTGTGGTCTTTTTGTTAACAGGATGTTTTCTTCGTAAAAATTTATTTTAGTTTCGCAATGATGGCGGCAATCCGCCGGGTTCGGGTTTCTTCAGCCCTGGCGGATTCAACCTGGCGGACAAATTCCTTGCGCGCCGAAGGGGATAATTTGTCAAAGGCGGCGCTTAAACCGGGTTCACTGGCGAGCGCTTCAGCCAGATCTTGGGGAACCTCGACGATGCGTGGTTCAAGGTCAAGCTCGATGGTGACTTCGATTTCGTCACCGGCGTTTACCCCGGAAGCCAGGCGATGTTCCTTACTGAGCGGCAGCATGAAAACATCCCCATAGGCGGCAATGGTACTGCGATAGGAGTAGCCATTCAGAGTGACGATGACGGGCGGCTTTTTATGAGTGCCCATGGCAGCCACTGCTTCGGCAGGCACCGGTAAACCGGTGGCGTTGACCTGGTCGTCTTTGACTACGGTGGTTAAAAAAGCAGCTTTCAAGTAAACCTCGAATTCTTATATACCCAGGGCAGTTTTTGCCATTGCATCTTTTCGACCCTGTTTGGATTTGGCAATTTCTTCTTCCATTTCCACATTAAGCGTACCCGCATGGTCTGCTATCGAATGGTTGGATTCCTCAGATTTCTTATCTTTTCCGATTAAATTAATCTTTTCTTGTGGGCCGTTAATGATAATTTCCTGCTTTTTTGGTTCAGCGGTCAGGTGTACTTTTACCATGCAAATTCTCCTTTCAGCTATTTCCAGTCGGGCTGGTAGGTGAGCAGAACAAGACCGTTTTTGAAAATTTTCGTTCCTTGCAGATTAAAAGTGAGTTTGGTTTTGATCCCTTCAAACAAAGATCGTCCGCCACCTAATACAACCGGATTTACAAAGATTTGGTATTCATCAATCAGGTTATTCTCGATCAATGTTTTTGCCAGATTGGCACTTCCAAAGATAGCCATGTCTTTTCCGGGTAATTGTTTCAGTCTGGTGATTTCTTCCACGGTATCGCCATTCACCAACCGGCTATTCTGCCAATCCACATGTTTCAATGTTCTGGAAAAGACAACTTTGGTGAGCGTGTTCATCATTCTCGCGACTTTGGGATCATCGGTGAGGGCAAGTTCCGTAGGCCAGTAAGAAGCCATCAGTTCATACGTAATACGGCCAAATATCAGCGTGTCTGTAGTTTTTTCCATATCGATGGATAATTCGTTGAATTCATCGTTAACCATATGCCAATCAATTTCATGGTTGGGGCCTTCAAAGAATCCATCTAATGAGACCATATTCCGGAAAATTATTTTTCGCATAGAGTTATCCTTTCTATAATCGGATAATATTTATCTAATTATAGAACAAGTATTCAAGATAATCAACCCTTTTTCCAGACCTTTTAATTATCAGATAGGTTCCACCTTAGAACCCAAAAAACAAGACCCACCAAGGATCCCCACGCCCCGCCAGGGCTTCACAGCCGAACCCATCTGGAAAGCAGTTTACATATCCCAGATTGGCGGCCATTTCCCAAAAACCGGAAGCCGCATTCCAGGCAAAAAACAGGCTTAATGACGCAGCAGCTAGCAGGATCAACCAACGCCACCACCGGGATAGACTGAATTGGTAGCCAAACAACCCTGCGCTCAGGATGACAGCACAGGCCAGGATAAAGGGCGTTTTATAGATGGTGGATATTTCGTCGAAGATTCCCAGGTTGAGTAATGGAATCAGGCAATACAAGAAGAGAATAATATTTATCCTCTTCAGAGAAACCATTGCAATGCCTATCATAAAAGCCAGGATAAAGGCGGTGATGGCCAACCATGCCGGGATTGGCGGACGGGGAAAGCCTTCCAGCGTTATGGCAATGGACAGCAGCCAGAGCGGCAGGGAACTGGCGATTAGAACAAGCCAGAAATGATTGTTTTTCTCCTGAAAGATTTGTTTTGCGAATGACATTTTCTTTCCTGTATCTGCCGGAATGAAAACGGTTATGCACTTTTGATTCTAATAAATTGGCTTGTTTGTATTATACAAACTGGCTGCATAATATATAGCCGTTGTATAAATTTTTGAAACAGGACGATAATTCGGTGTTTTGAGATTTAATATTGATTGTTCGCTATTCTTTTTAAGAGCCAAATGAATAAAGGCCTGGGTTCGTGTTTCCGTTAAAGGGGATTGGTGAAAATTGTATCTTTATTACTTAATTTACATTCCAGTAACAGCCCGCTGCACGAAGGTCAGAATCGCCATGATAAAAAACAGAACCACGGCTGCTATTCCCCAGCTACGCCCGGCATTGGCAGCAACTCCCAACATACCGCCGCTACCGGCAAAGAAGAGTATGACATAGCTGATCACGATCCATCTTGTATTGCGGAAATCCAGCTTTAGAATATAATCCAGCAGTGCCTCCACCCCCAACCAGGTCAAGATGCAGCCAATCTGGATAAAGTATAGAACCGGGCGTTCCAATTGAGATGCTTGCAGCAGCAGGTAAATCAATGGAATGGCCAGGAGAAACTCGAAATAACCGATCCAATGCCCGTATTGCGGTTTTCCAATCAGTCTGGAAACAAAAACAAGGATGGCCGAAACAAAGAATAAGACGGCCACAATCGCGCCTAATAAATTCATTTTTTCCAGCATCAGTTGCCTCTCTTTTATCCCGTCCCAGGCTTTACTGCCTAAAGATATCTGATCGGCAGGAATCCTGTAAGCATACTGCTAAGCAGGTTTGGGATATGCTGAGTTATTAACGGATTTTTGACCCGTTACAACGAACAAAGTATCTTCGGTTTTCACCGGTTCAAAGGTGAATTCACTATAAAGCTGTATATTACTCAAACCTGCCTGTTCAAACAGAATTTTTGCCTGAGATTGCTGATAAGACCTGGTTGCCGGAGAACGACGATGGCTTTCTTCTTTTACCACCTGGCCGGCTACAATCATTTGATAGAGATCTTCGGTGTGCTCACACTCGGTTTTGGGGTCATATCTGGATTTAGACACCCTGTGAAACTTTACGCCATCTTTTTCGCGGGTTGCGCTTTGCTCCCATTCGGATTGCAGCGAGTCACCCTCTTTCCACAAGGTCATGATCGAAGCCGCGATTATACCCCCAGGTAAGAGGTGATCAAATAATCGTTTCATTGCCTGGTTTACTGACCCCGGCTCTATAATCAATTGCAATGAACTGGAAGGAACCAGAATGACCCTGTACTTCCGGGGCAAATCCAGTTCTTCCAGGTACTGTTCGTAAATCTTTGCTGTCAGCCCGAGATTGGCGGCTTTGTGTTGGCAGAGCTCAAGCATCTCAGGTGAGTTGTCCACGCCATCAATATCTATTCCTTGCTGCAAGTAATCCAGCAATAAACGACCGGTACCACAACCGATATCGAGCACCGGCTGTCCGTATTTTTGGATAATCTTCAGATAGAAGAAACGATCCGCCCAACCGGATGTATCCCCACGTAACACATCCCATGCCTGCGCCATCAGGCCCTTGTATTCATAATCAGGTGAGTTCATGGTTCCTCCAGATTACCCTTCTTATACCTATTGTAATGAAAGTTGATTTGCTCTGCAATATAGAATAAAACCTGACCGAGATTGGGTGGATACTGAGGTAATGTTTACTCCAACAATTGGATTAACCAAGTATGTAGGTCTGTTAAAAAAAACAGGATCCGGCTTATTTAAACCGGACCCTGTTTACTTTTCTTAAAATATTAGCTGCTTTTCGTGGGAACCTGTGGAATAATCCAGCTGATCAGCGCCTGCGGTGAGCGGGTTTGAATGTAAATGTGTCCCGGTCCGGTTAATTGTACAACCAGGCCTTCACCTGAAAGGAGTGTAGATTTTAAGCCGCCAACGGATAATGCTTCAACATTCATGCTGCCGTCGAAAGCAACCAGGTGTGACGAATCCACAATATATTTTTCTCCTGAGGCAAGATCCTTTTCGAAAATTGCACCGTAGGAGGAGACCAGCAACTTTCCGCTGCCGGAAGCTTCCAACATCGAAACACCTTCGCCTGCTTTGAAGGCTTTCCCACTGAGTTTAGTAGAAAGCTCAATGCCTGCCTCTGAAGCCAGGTAAGAACCGGATTGGATCATGAGTGTTTGTCCGGTCATCTGGATCATGGCCATATCACCGGGTAAATCCGGCGCTAAGGTTACTTCACCGCCTTGTGCTCCAGCTTTCCAAAAGTTTTGGAAGAAGGATTCACCGCCTAAAACAGCGCGGCCGAGTGATTTTAAGAAGCCACCTTCGGCTTTTGTTTCGATCTCCACGTCTGCGGAGTGGCTGACCATGGAACCTGAATCAGTGCGGATGCGTTCATTGGGTACTAATTTGACAATTGCGAGTGAGTACGAGGGGCGAAATTGAATATCGATTTCCATTAGATTCTCCATAAAGATTGTTTTCTTGATTGTAATCATCAAGTGTTATAAATGTGTTTGAAAAATCGTTCGCCGGTACTTTTTCTTACCCGGCGAACGATATATCATAAACTATTATTCTTCAATGTAGAACCAACCGCGTTGGGCAAGTTGATAATCCACATACATTTCTACGATATATTCACCTGGTTCAAACACGAAAGTATCACTGTAGGCATAGCTAACCGGAATTTCGGCTGAGCCTTGGGCATCCAGTTCCCAGGCTTGCAGAATACGCCAGGAAGGATCTTCCACGCCATTGATGTATAACTTGAAGAGCATATCTTTTCCGACCGGCATGTTTTCATAGTCGAACAGAACGGTGAATTCGTCAATACCGTACTCAAATGAGTCGCTCGGTTCCGAATACTCTACCAGTTCACCTTCTTCATCATAGAAAGGAACAACGATAGAGAATGGTGAAATGGTGGCAGTAAGTTGGCTTGCCGGTGCGGCTCCGGTGTATTCCAGCGCCGCCGCCGTGCTTTTTAATTGAGCGAGCAGTGTGTATCCGGCAGCGTATACTTCATCCGGGTTGATAATGCTTTCAAATGGCGGCATACCGTCTTCATTCTCGATGGTAGTCAGGATGTTATCCAGCATATCGGCGCCGTCGTTCAAACCGTACCACAGGTAAGAAGGTACTTCGGAACCGGCAGCTTTTGCTTCTGTGACTTTGGAGACGGCCATATCGATACCATTTTGATAGGTTGCCAATCCTTCGTCCAATTGATTATTGAGCATCAGATTCAAGCCGAGATCAAATTGAAGCCAAAGTTCATCGGGACTGATACTCAAAGCTTTTCGATCCATTTCAGCGGCTTTTTCGAAATTCCCTATCAGATGATACTGGTAGGCCAGCATCCCAGCCGTGTTGGCATTGGAATCTCCGGCTGCAATGGCGCTTTCGTAATCAGCAATGGCCAATTCGTAATTTCCCAACGTGGATTGAGCGCTGGCGCGATCAGCCAGGGCGTTGGCGTATTTTGGATAATCCGCAATGGCATTATCGAAAGCGGCAATGGCTTCTTCGTATTTCTCCTGGTGAGCCAGGCCGACGCCGGCTGCGTACTGATCAATGGCATTACCTTGTAAACGCAGATCGAAGACCGGTTTAGCGTATACAGCGACTGCCCAGATCACCGCAACCAGCGTAATCAGAACACCACCGCCGGCAAATATCCAGCGGGTTTTGTCATTAGCGATGGCAGTGGATAAACCAAACAGGAAGAGCGATACAGCCAACAAAGTCAGATGAACGATGTAGGTATTCGCTTTAAAATCCCAGGCATCTTTAACTGCGGAAGCCGCTGTAAATTTCTCCAAAAGAGTTGTGATTTTTACCAGGTAAACATCTGCTTCGTACATGGCTACATCGGGGCCATCATCCACGGATTCGTCATAATATGGCGTATTCAACATGGGGCTAAGCTGCAGCATTTCAGCGGCAAGCTGAGCATAGTTTTCCGATGCCAAATCGTCGCCGCGGTTAGATGCAGAGCTAGCCAGCAGATTGTACTCATAATAAGCCTGATAAGGAACATTATAATCAAAGTTTACACGGGCATCGCCGCTTACCTGAGAACCAAAGGCTTCCAGCATATAACGCATCCCATCGCGGTTGGCTTGATCGTCACGCCCACCAGCATCACTTTGAACATAGGCAACAATAGCGGTAATCAAAGTGACCACGGCAATCAGCACAGCGATTACTTTGTTAAACTCAATTTTTTCAAAGAACCCGGAAGTGGTTTGTTTTGTATTTTGTGTCATGATGTACTCCTATTAAGCCCCAAATCCAACCATGAACGCCATAACGATACCCGCAACGGCTGTCAGAGAGCCCAGAATAATCAATATCATCTTGTTTCGGCCTTCCATGGATTCAACCAGTGAATAAAAAACCGCCGCAATGGATAAGACCATTACCGAAACAAGCATGTTTCTGGTACGGGCTCTACCTTTATCCGCCTCAGCGAACTGATTTTCGAAATCCATGTCATTCTCTTTGGCAGCATCTGCCCACATTACGCCCATCTGACGCTGTACGGAGTAAGATCCATCGCGATTCAGGTATTGTGTTTCAAACATATCGCGATTGGCATCCGCCAGATCATTGGCGACTTTCATCTGTTCTTCCAAAACAGCCAGTTGTTCTTCCGGCGCTGTTTCCAAATCTTCAGAAATCAATTCGGCCATGCGGTTATTGCGCAGATAGCTTACATAATTTCCGTATGATTCATAAGCATTTACTGAATTTAATGCCTGGGCACGCACAGAATAGACTGTTGCACGTAAACCAGCGTAATCGGCATCACCAGCGCTGTCATCAATTACCGATGCCCGCCAGGTAACCAATGCGGCAAAAGCGACAATCACTGCGATGAGAATAGCCACCGCGGTTTCCAGAATTTGATTTCCGGATTCTTTTTCCATTTATACCTCTTTTATATTTCTTTTAACAATAATTAACCGGATTAATCATCCGCTTGGATTCTTTGTTTATCCGATCAAAAAACAGGCAGCTGATTACTGATAAATCAATACAAACAGTTGCCAACCAAATTATGCGCTGTTCGTGATGATCAGCCATAAACTTATACCGTTTTTATTTTGTTTTCCGGGTTTCCCCAGTTTTTTGCAAGCTAGATAGTAATGGTTATGGTGACATTATCAATCCAAAAAACCAAGGCGGAATTCCTTTCGTTAGAATAAAATTCTTTTTAACTTAAAAACAGAACCGGTCACTCATCCCTTTTTTGTTGGTTATTAGATCATAACGCTGTCAATGGGGCTGAATTGTCATAAATTTCCTGTGGCCGGATATTTGGTGATGCTACAGATTGTAATATGTTTATGTAATAATATCTATAAAATTTTCATTAATTAAGTTGTACATAACGGGTTTATGTATAATCAGTTTGTTTTTATTGAGCTGGTTTTAACCTGCTCCATAGATGAGACCTGAACGATTTCTTCGATTTTTTGTAACTGATCATGGTCGGAAAGGTGATCTTCCATGCTGCGAATATTTGGGAAGGTATATTCAGAAACTATTATAAGGAATTTTTTTGTTTGAGTAAATTTCCGGATTGGTATTAAACACCCAGCACCAGGCGAATTAAGTCCAAATTCAATATAAAATCATAAATACCAATTCCCACCAGCAATAGCCCTCCAATGATGTTGACAATGCGAGCATTTTTGGCCAGCCAACGGGTAATGCTGCGCTGCAAAGCACCGGAGATCAGTGAAAGTGCCAAAAGAGGCAGACCGAATCCCAGGCCAAACCACAGGAATACATTCAGTCTGCTGAATGCCTCGGCAGCCGTCAGTGAAATTGCAAAGATGCTTACCACCAACGGACCGGAGCAGGGAAGTGCTATGGGACCATAGAGCAAACCATAGACAAAGGCGTTGAAAAAAGGGTTACGTAATACCGGGACGCGGATTTGAGGGATGGCTTTAAAGGGATTTTTGTCGAATAAAAGAAGAAGACCTAATGTGATGAGAAATAAATCCGCCAGAGGGATAATAATCGATAGCGCACGCCCTACTGAAACGGATAGTAACGCAATCAATAACCCCAATGCCAGCATCATGGTCAGTACGCCTGCCAAAACAAAGAACCCCAAAAAGTAGCGGCCCTTGCTGTTCGCTCCAACGGATGCTCCACTTAGGTAAGCGAGATACCCCGGATAGAGAGGCAGAATACATGGGCTGGCACTGGCAAGCAATCCAAGACTGAGAGATGTAAAAATGATTTCCATAAAAAACCTTTCTTAAGAAGCAGACCGCAGACGAATTTCGATGGGGCGTCTGCGGTCTGTAAATGTTTTATTGTTGCTTACATGTTCTCTGACAGGAAGGGTTCAATAAAATTCTTAAGCTCTTCAGCGCTCTTGATGCCAAATGGCATGGGATGGGCCTGCCCTTTGCGGTCTATGATCAGAATAGGTGTTGAGGACGGGTTGAGGAACTGATTTCCATAGAGAGTACTAAATTCATTGATTACATCACCTGGAGCCACAGCATAAATCCAGTCGAAACTATTGTTTTCAATGTAGGTCTTCAAATCGGCGCTGTTTTCGTTGGGGTCAATATCCAGGCCAATTGAAACCAGGTCTTCATTCATTCCTAAGGCTTCGTGCAGGGCTTTTACCTGGGTTTGCTGCTGCTTGCAATTGGAACACCAGATGGCCATGTTTTCAACCAATACCACCTTGCCTTTAAAATCGTTAATGGTGAAGTTTTCACCGGTGCTAACATTGGTGAGGGAAACACCAAACCAGGCAGGCGTATCCATCATTACTTCATCCGATTTCTCCATCATTTCTTCAGTGGGTTCTTCCATCATGGCCTCGGTAGGCTTTTCCATCATTTCTTCAGTGGGTTCTTCCATCATGGCCTCGGTAGGCTTTTCCATCATTTCTTCGGTGGGCTCTTCCATCATAGCCTCAGTAGGTTTCTCCATCATTTCTTCGGTGGGTTTATCCATCATTGCATTTGATGTAGGGCTGGCGGGTGAGCACGCCGAAAGGACAAAGAGTAGAGTGATCAGGGCAAACAAGCTTTTTTTAAACATGGTTTCCTCCAATTTCTGAATTTCTACCATAGTAGCAACCAAATCTTACGAAACAAGCACAAAGATATTACACATCCATGAAGTTTATTTAAGATTTGTGTAATAAATTAATATTACAATGAGTGTTATGGGAGACTCTTATGGCTACAATTGTTATTGTTGAAGATGAGCCGGATATCAGCGAAGTGGTCAGCCTGTATTTGAAGCGAGCCGGTTATAGTGTGGTCAGTTATGCCGATGGATTGACAGCCCTGAACGCACTTAATAACCAATTACCGGATTTGATCATTCTGGATGTGATGCTGCCCGGCATGGATGGCTTTACGCTTACCCGCCAATTACGTGACCGGTCCGATGTACCGATTATTTTGCTAACATCCCGGCGTGAAGAAACCGACCGGATAGCCGGACTTGAATTGGGTGCCGACGATTATGTGGTTAAGCCTTTCAGTCCGCAGGAGTTGGTCAGCCGGGTGCGGGCTGTACTGCGCCGCACTCGTTCCATGACGGACACAGTTGCCGAAGGTATGATCAATTGTGGTAATCTTTCGATCAACCCGCAGACCCGGTTGGTTTCGCTCAATGGGCAGGAAATTTCGCTGACGGCCAAAGAGTTCGATATGCTGCATCACATGGCACTGCATCCCAGGCAGGTTTTTACTCGCGATCAAATGCTTGAAAGTGTTTGGGGGTTATCCGATTTCATTGACCCCGGCACGGTTACCGTCCACATC
The DNA here is from genome assembly GCA_002840755.1 of Chloroflexi bacterium HGW-Chloroflexi-10. Taxonomy (GTDB): domain Bacteria; phylum Chloroflexota; class Anaerolineae; order Anaerolineales; family Anaerolineaceae; genus UBA6170. The sequence continues at coordinate 76,146 of PHBZ01000017.1, forward strand.
CGGCGCTTGCGCGAAAAAATAGAAGAAGACCCAGCCTATCCCGTTCATCTGGTAACTGTCTGGGGAGTAGGGTACAAATTTGAACCTTAAACTCATGCCAAAATCCGTCTCCCGCCCCATTCTGTTTGCCAGTGGTATCGCTGTTGTCTTACTTATTTCGCTGGGTGTTTTTTATTGGTTGATGCGCCCTCCGATGAGCGATCTGGAGCATATGGCGCAATTCCTGTCGATTACGGCTGTCATTTCGATTGTTGTCGGATATGGGGCGTACCGTCTGAGTTGGTTGGAGCGAGCTCCATCTCTGCGGTGGATTCTTCTGGGTACATATGTGCTTGCCAGTTTGTTAACCTTTCTCAATGTATGGCTCACAGCCCGTTTGATGTTTGTTAACGAACATGACTTGCAGTTGGCCACCGTTTTATTGTTGTTTGCGGGGGGTATCGCGGTTGCCTTAGGCAACTTTTTTACCAGCGCGCTCATTGATCGGATCCTGCGTCTTGAAGCTGCAACGCGCGCTATAGAGAATGGCAACTTAAACGCTCGGGCTGAAATACCCGGAAATGACGAGATCGCTGCATTGGCCCTTTCCTTTAATCGGATGGCGCAGCAACTGCAAACCGCAGATAAAAAACAAAAAGAACTTGAATCTTTGCGGCGCGATCTGGTGGCCTGGGCGGGGCATGACTTGCGAACACCGTTGGCTTCTATCCGCCTATTAGTGGAAGCGCTTGCTGACGGCGTCGTAACTGACCCGCAGACGATACAAAGTTACCATTTGCAGGCAAAGAAGCAGGTGGATACCCTGTCTCTGTTGGTGGATGATCTGTTTCAGATATCACAACTTGATTCGGGTGGCGTGCCGCTTCGCTCAGAACCGGCATCATTGTCTGATTTGATTTCAGACACCTTGGAAAGTTTTACCGGATTGGCGGCGCAAAAAGGGGTGGCACTGAGTGGTTCGGCCGAGCCTGGTATTGATCCGATATCCATTGATGTTCAATGGATGGGCCGCGCACTTAATAACCTGGTCAGTAATGCCCTGCGTTACACGGCATCCGGTGGGAGTGTTACCCTGTGCGCAGAACGGAAATTGAATGGTGTATCCGTATCCGTGTCTGATACGGGTGAGGGAATTTTACCCGCCGACTTACCCCATGTATTTGAGCGGTTTTACAGGGGAGAAAAATCGCGCAACCGAGCCAGTGGTGGGGCAGGATTGGGGTTGGCAATTGTTCAGGGAATTATCGAAGCCCATGGCGGCAGTATTTGGGTGGATAGTGAACACGGGAAAGGAACCGTTTTTACATTCATTCTGCCCCGGAATTAATACAATTGTTCTCCCTCTGTAATACTTTCGTAATCTCATAAGCATACAATAAGTACATCCTGATAGGAGGTGTGCTTATGCGTTTATCAATTTTACTCATTTATCTGGCAGCGTTTATTCTGACGGGATGCAGCAATCCGGTTGCCCAGGCTCAGGAAATTGACCAGCCGGTGCTGCCTGATCTTGGCGTTGCGCCGGAATTAACCAACGACCTGTGGCTTAATACAGCAGAACCACTGCGATTAGCCGATTTGCGCGGCAAGGTGGTGCTGATCGAAATGTGGACATTTGGATGTATTAATTGTAAGAATGTTATCCCCAATTTGAACGACTGGCACGAGAAGTATTCAACAGAGGGATTGGTTATTATTGGCAACCATTACCCTGAATTTGAGTATGAATCTGATTTAGATAATCTCAAGCAGGCGGTTGCGGATTTGAATATTCAATACGCGGTTGCTGAGGACAATGAGGGTAAGACCTGGCAGGCTTATAACAATCACTTCTGGCCAACACTGTATTTGATCGATAAGAACGGTCATCTGCGTTATACCCATATTGGTGAGGGTAAATATGATGACACTGAGGCCGCTATCCTGGTACTGCTTGATGAAGCAGCGAAAAATTAAGGACTATTAACATGAAAAACTTTCCTATCTCTTCTTCTGAAATTACCCCAAAACAAGTTTATCTTTCCCGGCGAGATTTTATAAAGGCCGCGGGAGTTGTGGCTGGCAGCGTAGCCCTGAGCGCATGTGGCATAGCGCCGAATGTGGTGGATCCCGTTTCAACCGAGAATTCAGTTCAACCAACGGAAATGATTGAGAAGGTTAATACATTCGAGGAAATAACCAACTACAACAATTATTACGAGTTCACCACATTTAAGGAAGGTGTTGCACCGTTGGCAAAAGATTTCGAGACCTCACCCTGGTCGGTCGAAATCACCGGCCTGGTAAATAACCCGGGACAATTTGACGTGGAAGATCTGGTAAAAAAATACCAACCCGAGGAACGGATTTACCGCTTAAGATGTGTCGAAGCCTGGAGTATGGTTATCCCCTGGATGGGCTTTCCACTTGCCAAGTTATTAACGGATGTAGAACCAACATCCGATGCAAAATACGTGCGCTTTGAAACGATTTTCAAACCCAGTGAAATGCCAGGTCAGAGGCAGCCGCTTTATCCATGGCCTTACCAGGAAGGGCTGCGTCTCGATGAAGCCATGAACGACCTCACCTTACTTGCCACAGGGTTGTATGGCGGCGAACTGCCCCCTCAGAATGGCGGTGGTATCCGACTGGTAGTCCCATGGAAGTACGGCTTTAAGTCTATCAAGGCGATTATTAAGATAGAGCTAACCGCCGAACAGCCAGAAACCTTATGGAATTTGATAGCTCCCAATGAATACGGATTTTATGCCAATGTCAACCCTGAGGTACAACACCCGCGTTGGAGCCAGCGGACTGAACGACGTATTGGAGAATTTAGCCGACAGGATACACTGATGTTTAATGGCTATGGTGATCAGGTGGCGCATCTTTATGAAGGTCTTGACCTGAGTATAAATTATTAAGGAAAGCATGAATACAAAATTGTCAACTTCATCCATCCCGATTATCAAACCCCGTAAAATGGCGAAGACTTCCTTTAACTGGTTACGCATCCTTGTTCATGGATTTGGGCTGCTACCGCTTGCGGAACTATTTTATAAATGGATATTCAACCAGTTAACTGTCAATCCTATCCAGTTTTTTGAGCAATTCCTTGGCCGCGCGGCTCTTCATATGCTGGTTCTCTCCCTGGCAGTGACGCCCCTGGTAACACTTACCGGCTGGAAACAGCCGATTAAGCACCGCCGAGCATTGGGATTGTACGCTTTTTTTTACTTTGCCCTGCATTTTTTAACTTTTGCAGTGGTTGATTATGGGCTGAATTGGCGTGAAATCCTTTTCTTAACAGTGGAGAAACCGTTTATCACCGTAGGTGCGCTGGCGGGATTAATTCTTCTGGCCCTCGCATTTACATCCTTTAAGTTTTGGATGAAACGACTCGGAAAGAATTGGTCAATATTACACAAAACTGTATATCTTGCGGGTGGATTGGTTGTTTTGCATTATGCCTGGGCAATTAAAGGATCGGTTACAACTTTAAGCGGAGATATTGTTCGCCCATTGATTATGGGTATCCTGGTGCTATTCTTGCTGGTTCTGCGTATACCAGTGGTAAAGCGCTGGGTGATATCCATACGAAAGAGAATTTGGTGACCTTGGTGGAGATTAATAAACCGGATTAAAGGTCATTTCTCCAGATTATTAATAAAGTACCCTCTTATTTGAGAGGGTACTTTAACGATTTCATTAAAACATTTTATGCCACAGTCCAAAACTGCGGATCACTATGTTCTAGCGGCAGGGTGCTTTCGTATTGCGCCTGGTCACCTTCACCAAATTTGAAGGTGTGCCAGGGGTTGACGGCCGGCGACCCAAAGGTGACCTGTACACTGCGTTCATTCAGGTCGAATAGCATACTGTGCAATGTACCAAAATACTCCTTGTAATAGTGACAGGTCAATCCATGCGGATAAGGGGTGGCCAGCAGCTGCTTTATCCCGTTTGAGTCGATTTGCCCTTGCGAGGTTTCCAGATAGTGACTGGCAGTTTGGGTGCGAACGGCTGAATTCGCCATGATTTGCGGGTTGAAGGGGCGCATCGCTGAACTTGTAAAGTGATTGGTTGCCACAGCCCAACCGTTTTCCACCGGGCGTACCAGCTTGTGCCTGCCATAACCCTCTGCAATGACTGCTGCTCCGGAGGCGTCAGCGATCAGAAAAATCGGGTTACTGCAGTTGGGAATTTCCATGAAGAGTGCCTGTGCTTCGCTAACGGTCTTACATTCTTCCAGTATGGCGCGCACCTGTGCCCAGAATTGCAGGCCGTTTTCCAATGGGGGAGTCAGCCCGGCCATGATACCCACCGGCATGCCACCGACTGAGGCGGTGACTGCCAGACCATGCTCGTTGATGCCTTCCTGGCGGCCAAAGAACATGGAAGAGAATCCGATGTGAGCATATTTGCCGGTAATGGTTGTGGAGCACAGGCGCATATCGTCCATGCTGTCACCGAAGTCGTAATTGCGACCCATCAGAGTGTGTCCGTTGGTGGTGACCGCCGGCAGAGCGACAAGGTGGCTGCAGTGGCGAGCCTTTAAGTGAGTGGATGCGTAGTAGATCAGATCAGCGGCGGCGATCTTCAAAGTGTCACAGAACCCGGCGATCTCTTCCTCTGCGGCGGGGTTATAACGGCGCATGAGCTGTACGGTTTCATCCAGACTGGCGCGCTGTGGAATGCCTCGCCCGGATTCAAAGAATTGTTTCCAGTCAGGGATGCCCTCGATCTGTTCAGCCTGGGCTACGCCAATTGAGTAGGCTGTTCCGCGTAATACGACATGGCGGAAGGTGGTCTTGATGCTGGTTTCGTTTTGATTCATGTTGTCCTCCAAAAGGTTGTTTGATAACCCAATCTTACGCTGGCAGGCGGAGGACGTCTTGCCAGTTCTTTCTCCCCACTTTGCAATTCTTGCGAAAGTTGCTGTCACAAGGACAGCACGGGTACACACACTTCCATGAGGAACTTTCCCTGGGAATTGTTTTCAGGAGTTTCATAGTAGATTTCATAAGCAGGAAAACTGGCCGGCTGTAAGCCGCTATCCGGCAGCCATTCACTGTAGAAGTAACGGTAGATTAATTGAATGTGTTCGGGTGGCACCAGCGCACGGCAAACGACACAGCGGGCTGCGGGAATATCCAGTACCCCAACCAGGTTATCCGCGCCAACCGTTTGCGGAACACTGAGGCAGGCATAATAACGGCATTTTTCCGGCGGGGTGATCAGCGGGTCATCAAAGGAGATGCCCACCATGTGCGTTTCGTTGGTCATGAATTCTCGCGCGCAAGCCCAACGGTAGAGTTTTTCCCATGCGCGGCAGATATCCTCCAGCGCATAGCCCCGCATATCGGCAATGGTCGCCAGATGCAACCCCGGCATGGCCGCCATGCGAATTTCTGGCGGGGTGAAAGACGCCGGCATGCCCTGTACGGAAAGCGGCGGAATGATCTCCAATCCGCGTCTGGCATACGCACCAGCGGAGATACCGAAGTGGCGTTTGAAGGAACGGGCGAAAGTGGAGGACGATGAAAAACCACAGGCAAAGGCGATCTCGGTGACCGAGCGAGTGGATTTGAGCAGCAGGTTGGCGGCCTTTTCCAGCCGCAGCCGGTTGACCAGATCTTGAGGCGTCTCGCCCATTACTGCGGTGAAGATACGGTGGAAATGGTAGGGGGAGAAATGGCTCAGCCCGGCGATGCTTTCCAGGTTGAGCGGCTCTTCCAGGTGAGTGGTAATAAAGGTGACCACCTGCTCAATGCGGGCACGATATTCTTCACGGGAATGAGTTTCGCTCATGGGTTGATTGTATCAGAACCGGGAGATTCAACGGAAAGATTTACGATAACGTATCACATTGCATTTTGAGCAACCTGAATGACAATGCCGCCAAAGCGGGCTTCCTGTGCGCTGCACTTTACACCGCGGATGAAACATTCAGTAAGTGGGTAAGGCTCGTGGGTATCGGCATATTCCCCCCTGAACCCGCCCGAAAAATCGATGTTGTAGAAACAAACAGGCCGATCGTTGAGGGAAACAGCCTGTGCAGCACAGGTATGGCAAACAGCCTGTGGGTAACGTGGATTTTCAGGAATTTCACTAGAGCAAATGGGGCATAATTGCATACGGCACTTCCGGTAGGGGCGCTTGACAAAATGAACACCGCAAACTCACCTTATGTGTATTTGATAATGCACATAACTCTCCCTGAGCAAGTCATGCCTACAAGAGATGAGTTTGAAACAATACAGGTTTCCGGAAAGGATACCCAACTGTTTTATCCCTCAATCGACAATGGTGGACCAAGCAGTTCCATTCCATGGGCTCGCCAGAGTTCGGGATCCTGCGGTGGCATTGCATTGGCTTTTGTTACTTCGCGGAAGAATGCTTCCATTTTGCCGGCGGGCATAAAGGCGATTAAGATTCTACCGCGTGCGTTACCGGTATACGCCCAGACATGGGGCACCTTGCGCGGCGCAAGCAGGGAATCGCCAGGTTGAAGCCTGAACTTTTCTTGCCCAACTTCAAAGAGGAAATCGCCTTCAACAGCCTGGAACCACTCATCCTGGTCGTAGTGCATATGGCGTGCCGGCCCGCCTGGCGCGTGAAAGGTATTTTCGATAATAAGCAGGCCGCCGCTGTCTTGTGGGACGACTTTGAAGTCGATCTGGCTGATGCCGAGCCCGCGATGCTCACCAAATCGATCTTCACCCGCCTTGACAAACAGTACTGGAGGTGCAACAGCGAGGGGTTGTAGAGATTCATTCATCTTTTTTCTCCTGCACTAATTTTATAGCAATATTTGTGATAAAAATAATCTTATAAAATCAGAATAAAATGATTATATCCAGGATTGTGTTGTTTACAATTTTTTTAGAAAGGGTTGCACATCGAACGATAGTTTGGCACAATTTCCTAAATGGTATTGCGTGCGGTCACTCAGTCCATTGGCTTGTGTTTCGCCTGACAAGAGCCTGCATATCCGGGCTGATTTTTTTTACAAAACCTTTTTCGACCAGTTTGTCCAGAGCAAAATAGATAGGACCAAAAGCGATGGATGTCCAATCACTCATGTGTTCTTCTATTACTTGTTTAATTTCATAGCCGTATAGTGGGCGATCACGCAACAGACCCAAGATTACCAAGCGTACGATCATATTTGACGCCAATGTATTGTCTGTCGTATATTCTGGCTTGTATATATTATTCTGTTAAGTTTTTAAAATGATTGTATGATCTCAATAAAATAGGGTTGAGGGTGTTTTGATTTTACACGTCATGTAGATGTGGATTCAACAGTCGATTGAGAGTAAACCCAAGCATCACAAATGCAAGACCGGTTAGAAGCATTAATGCGATGGGTTCCAAGACCCAAAAGCGTGAGCCATAGGCTGCACCGTAGCGCAAGGCGGAATAAATGACTCTTCCCCAGGTAGGATAGCGCGGATCGCTGATATTAAAAATAGCCAACGTGGCTTCCAGGAAAACCAGACTCGGGATTAATGTAATAATTTGCGGAATGACAACCGGTAATATTCGCGGAATCATGTAGCGGGAGATAATTCTCCAGTTACTGGCACCATACGCCCTGGCAGCCTCAATGAAACCGGCTTCTTTAACCTGTAAAAAAGCAGCACGAAATGCTTTGGTAGGGCTACCTAATACGTTCAAGAGAATGATCAGACCAAGAACCAACCACAAATTAAAGAAATAGTAAGCATATAGCAGTACACCGATCGCCATGATCGGGATGATCAGATTAGCTTCAATTGCCCGTTGGATTAATTCATCAACCCAGCCTCCCCGCCAGGCACTCGCAGCCGCAATAAATAAAGAAGCAAGAGTGGTTATGACAGATCCCAGCACGCCGATTAAAAGCGCAAAAGGGAGCCCCCAGAGTACCGGCACGATCAGGTCCCGGCGCATGTTATCCGTTCCGCCCCAACCTTCCACTAACCCAAAAATGACCATTTTAGCATCCAGGTCGGAATCCTGTTCGAACAGAGTACCTTGCAGCCGCAGCGTGTATTTCCCCGGTATAATTTCGGGTTCATCGGCCACCGGGTTGGCGAATAATACATAATATGCTGGCGTCGGGTAATTACCCGACGTTACAAACCATTTTTTCCAATGCTCATTTGCCTGTACTTCTCGACGGGAAGCAATGTTTTCATCAAAATTATAAGTCATGCTGCGGGTTACGGCACTGTTCTTTAATCGAAATTCTCTGCCGTCCGGTGTGATCCAGGTAAATGACAAAAATGGTGATTTTTCGATGTATTTTGCCTGTATATACAGGCCAATCTCACCGGGAAATTCGGTGTAAGGGTAATCGAAAGCGAAATCAATCGATACAAGCGGCATTTCGGGAGTGGCCCGATTAAATTGTTTGACGGCAGACCCATTACGGCTATCCAAAATGATGGTTTCAGGAAGAGGATCCTTGCGAAACCAGTTTATCCAATGCGGTTGGGCCAGTTTTGCCTTGGTCGGATTTTCGGTCAGCTTTATAGTGGTCCATTCCCTGCCGACAGTTTTATAAGGAATGAATATGACCACCGCGATTGAAATTAATATCAGGTACAAGACCATGACCAATCCCAAATATGATCCCGGTGACCGGTAGATTTCCGCCAGTGTTAATTGGAAATCAGCGCGAAAATTAACCAGGGTTTGTTTCAATGTGGCTATAGAAAAGCGGATTGCAAGAGGTTCTGTGTGCCTTTTGGGCTGTGAGAGTCTGGTTTTCGTGGGTTGAGTGCGTTCCAAGGATTGGCTGAGTTGGGCATGTTGTTTGCTGAACAGCCTTTTCAGAAGGTGCGGCCTTGAATTCGCCGCCTTCCTTAAGTTTTTGTAGGTTGTTTGTTCCTGAGATTCGATTCGAATACGGGGATCGACCAATATATACAAAAATTCCAGCAGTAATACGGTAATGCCCAGAATATAGGCAAACAACACCACGATTCCGATTACCAGGCTCATTTCTCCGCGGTACATCGCTTCACCATGAAAATTGGGCAGGGCATCTACATATAATTTGCCGATGCCCGGCCACTGGAAGAAGAATTCCAATGCGGTGATTGTTTGCCAGAATCCAACCAGGGTCATTGCAAAGCTGGTAAGCATATAAGGTAACACCGGCCTAAGGATGTATTTGCTTTCGATGGTCCGCTTTTTTAGTCCCATCGATTTTGCCAAAGTGACATAATCCTCATCAGAATAGATCAACAAAAATGTTCGCCAATTGAAGATCAGTTGAAAAACAAGACTCAGCACAATTGCGATAACCGGTAGGACCAGATGGTAAGCAACGGTTTTAATAGTTTCCCAGCGGGATACTGGCGGCATCAACCCATACATGGAGCCGGCTGGAAATAATTTTAATTCAACAGCGAAGATCACCACTAACAGAACACCCAGTACCCAGCTTGGGACAGAAGAAATTGGGGTAAGAAATCCAATCAGTTTATCCAGCCATTTACCTTCGCGCTGGCTCAAGTGGAGTGCGACAGGGATGCCGATCAGTATCAACAATAAGTATGCAGAACCAGATAACAGCATTGTATTGGGCAGCCGTGACAAAATGATGTCGCGGCTGTTCAATGTGCTGACCTCCCCCGCGCTTGTTTGGATATACATGTGGAACTTTCTCTGATCCCAAACATCACCTAAATTGAGCGTCAGGGCTTTATAGGTATAAAGCAGATGTTTGGGCCAAAAAGAAAGGGTAAGCCCTTCTGCCTCTTCCAGTTCTCGACGCATTGTATCCAAATCAACCGGAGAGTCATTCTCATAACCGATGTAAATCAATTGCCGGTCAATGCGCTCGCGTGCAATTCTATCCACCATGCCGCCATGGTTGGCGATAATAACGGTGAAAAATACGCCGATCACAATGGTCAGCAGGATAGAAAAAATGCGCCTGAATAAATAACGCAAAATTCTCACTAACGGATTTTTTGTCAGGTTAGAAAGGGGATTAGCCAAATTATTAATGTTGTTGGATTCAGGTTTCATTGATTCTACCTAATTATTTATCGATAGTGGTTGACCGGTATGATCCCATAGTCATCTGTGTTGATTGTTCCAGGTGTATAAAAAAAGAATGTATAAAAGGAGGTTGGAGTATTGGACAGGATGATGAGGAATAGATTGTTTTCTTGGGGCAGAAATGAAGGATTCCCCAATTTTATTCCTTATTAATTTAACGATCACTTATCTTTATGATTTTATCCGATATGGTTTGATAAATCACTTGCACGACTGTACAGTATTTTTCTCTTTCACTTCCGGAAAAAGCAAATAGCTCTAAATCTCGAGTTTATCAATCAACTTCATGAATCTATTTGAGATAACAGCCGTGACCGGCTCAGAGGGATTTGTGGTATAATAAGATCAAATATCTTAGGATAGTGATTTGATCCGGCCAATCCTTTTATAGGGTTGGCCTTTTTTTGTTATTTTTTCAACATGTCGAGACAGGAGACGCAAATGGACTTCCAAATTGGTGATCCCGTTATTCACTGGAAATATGGTTTTGGGGAGATCGTGGGTGTGGAAGAGCGGTCTTTAACAAACGAGAAGATGGTTTACTACGTGGTGCAAATTCAGGATATATCGGTCTGGGTTCCAGCTGATAGTAATATTATGAATCGATTACGTCCTCCGACTTCGAAGCGTGATTTTAAAAAGTTGTTTGTTATTTTGAGCGCACCGGGCGAGTCCCTTTCGGATGATCGTTTCGAACGAAAAAATCAATTGCGTAAGAATTTGGAAGACGGTAAAGCCGAAGCCGTTTGCCAGGTGATCCGCGATCTTACCTTTTACGAACAGAGAAAACGGCTGAATGACGACGATAAAAATATTATGAAACGCGCCTGGAGTTCGCTTTGCAGTGAATGGGGCTTTTCAATGTCTGTGCCATTGGCTCAGGTGGAAAATGAATTGCATCAATTGTTGAAGCCGCCAGTTGAAAGTATTGCCAGTTAAAACGATTTTCCAATAAGAAGTTGGGCCAGGCAGAATTTTTGCCTGGTCTCTTTTTTTAAGAAGCACTATTTACTCATTCATTCTTATTGACTTTATGAACAATGTTCATTATAATACGAATCTATAATGAACATTGTTCATAATAGATTCGTCCGATATCCAGTATGGAGATTATTGTGCCAAAAATTCTGCCCGATATTCAGAACAGGATTCTCGCTATTGCGGAAAACCATTTCAAGGATTTTGGTTTTGAGAAAACGGATATGCGCCAGATTGCAACCGAAGCGGAGATTGCAATCGGTACGATTTATATTCATTTTCAAAATAAAGAAGAACTTTATCTTCAAGTAATTGAGCGGCATTGGAGAAACACACTTGAAAAAATTGAGGCCATCTCTAAACAAGAGGCGGATGAAAAGCAATTATTAAGTCTAATCTTGCAGCAATTGGTGCAAGACATGACCGATCGTAAATCAGTTAATAGCTTGTGGATGGAGGTCGGCGCAATTCATCACCAGAAGGGTTTTGATCTGGCTGAAAACAAACATTTTTCCATCAAGCATGATCAAATCTCACAAACGATCAGCAAAATACTGAAGAAAATTGCGGGTAACAAACCTGGATGTATTCAACCTGATGTATTGGATCAATTGGGCAACTTTGCTTTTGTGATGGTTGTTGATGTTTGCATGCTTGATCCCGTTACTGCTGCCAGCCGTATTGATCTAATCGCTGATCTGTTGATCACATTTATTGAAAAATCAGGATCATCTCAATAATGCGGGGTTAGAGGCGTTTTGGACGGGGAATTTGCCCATCCAAAACACCCTGGTCCCCAATTAATGATAAGAGCAAAAAATCAGAATATTAAAAATCCATAGGAGGCTGCCTGGCTTCCTCCATCGGGATGATTGTTAACCTGGTCAACTATGTTTATGAACACTAAAAACTCCAAGAAGGAAAAGGTATATCACTATGAAAAGCATCAACGCGTTATGGAAATACTTAAAAGATTGGAAGAATTTACTTGCACATGCACTCATTGGGATCACCATCGTTTTGGTAGCACTGGTAGTTCCTGTGGCTCCAATTTATAGAGTACTGATTCTGGTTTTGGTGGTGGGATTTAATCTCATTAGAATGAATCATGCGAAAAGATTTTTGTCCACCAAGGAACAAGATTAAACAGGCAGGGTTGAGAGAAATTTTCTTTTACGGATGTTGATTATATTGTATATTTAATCGGTTTTTTCTTGAGGGGCAGCGCGTCTGCGTTTCTCGAGATACATTTTTTCATCCGCTTCTCTGAGTACATCCATTAATGGCCTATGTTGCTCGGCAGTGCTCACGCCAAATGAATACTGGACTGGCGGCCCTGCGTGAACGGCATTATGCTCCTGGAGTACGTGCTTGAGCCTGCTTAGGGCATCTTCTGCCGCTTTCTTGTCCGTATTGGGCAGGAGTACGGCAAATTCATCCCCGCCGATGCGGGCAATTATATCTTCAGCGCGGAAGGCCGTTGTCAGTACCTGCGCAACGCGTTTGAGCATCGTATCCCCGGCGGCATGTCCTTCATTATCATTTACTGCTTTCAATTGGTCCAAATCCGCCATCATGATACTGATGGGGAATTGCCGTCCACGTTCGAGCCGTGCTAAATCTTCTTCAAAAGAGCCGCGATTATACAAACCGGTCAGCGCATCATGGATGCTCAGGTATACCAATTGTAATTCTGCCAGCTTGCGCGCCGTGATATCCACTGCCACAACGCGGCATTCCTGCGCGTCCTCAGTAACCCGGGCCTCAATGTCTACATAAAGCGATTCATCCCCTTCTTTCAGCAATGCTATTTCGCAGGTTTCCCTTGTATGGCTTTCGAACACTTTATCCAGGAAGGTGTTGAAGGTGATAAGGGACTCGGCGCAAATGAAAAGCCCGAAGCGACTGTTTATCAATTGGGCGCGATCCTGTCCCAACAACTGCGCGCCGGTCAGGTTTACCTGATGGATGGTTCCGATGCGATCCAGCGTAAAATAACCAACCTTGGCGAAGTCGTACAGGTCGGTATATTGACGAAGAAGCTCCTCTACTTCTTCCCTGGAGCGCATCAGTTCCTCGTTTTGCATCTCCAATTCAATCTGATGTACCTGCAGTTCATAGAGCAAACGCTGCGTTTCAGCCAGTGTTGTTGGATTACGCGTTCCTTCATGCTTATTTTTTTTAAGTCGAGCTTCCGCCTGGCGCCGCAGTTCGATGGCATTGGGAATTTTATCAGCTTTCATGAATTTCCCTCCTTCGTCGTTTTCAAATCCACACGCACCCGGCGTAGTTCCGCCGTTTGATCCGTGAAGCGTTTTTCCAAAATAGCCTGCGCTTTTTGCAACAATTTTTCTGTTGTTTTGACCGCATCCAGTTCCATGGTTTGATCCGTGAAACGGCTCTGCAACACGGAAAGCGCTTCGTTTAAGGTCGTTTCCAATGATTTGGAAGTGGTATTGTCTATAAAAGTGATGACAACACCGTCGATCTTGTTTTCTATAGTGCGGTATGGCATGATGCGCACAATATACCAGCGCCCGTTGCGCGCAGCGACGGATCTCTCTATAAAGTTCAGTGACCGAAGCACTTCCTGTGTGTCTTCTGTCATTTCCGGGTAAATCAGGTCGGAAGCGATATCCGTGACCGGTCTGCCTGCATCGCTCGGGATGAGCTTGATGAGCTTGGCAGCCTGGCTGGTGTAGCGTCGTATATACAGGTTTTCATCCAGGAAGAGAGTGGCGATATCGGTACTGTTTAATAAATTTTTCATGTCATTATTGCTGGTTGAGAGATCCAGCAGCTTGGATTGCAATTCCTGGTTGACCGTCTGCAGTTCTTCATTCATTGATTGCATCTCTTCTTTAGAGGTGGTCAGCTCTTCGTTGGTGGATTGGAGTTCTTCATTGGTGGACTGCATTTCCTCGTTGGCTGATTTGAGTTCTTCCTGGGAGGTCTGCATCTCTTCCTGGGTGGTATGCAGTCGTTCACGGAGGTGTTGGATTTCCTGCTCCAACTGCAGCATCTGGGCGCTGCTGACCGTTTTGTTTTTGTTTCCCAGCCTGGCGGTGGAGGGCTTGGTGGTATCGCTAAAGACTATCAGGATTGTTCCTTGAAGCGCATTGGATTCTTCTTGCGGCTGAATGGTTAAATCGATCGCCTGCGTCCCGCCATTGGTTCCCACGATCAGGTTTTTAATCGTCACAGTTTTTTTTTCGCGCAGCGCCTTGCGGAAGGCGCTGCTCAGTTCATTGCGGAGTCCTTCCCGCGCCATAGCAAAGATATTCCAGTTCACCTTGCCAGACGCCAGTTCAAGGTATTTGCCTGTGCGCCCACTAATGTAGAGAATATCGCCATCCGTATTGACCAGAACCGCCGCCGGGGTAAAATGCCGTAAGAGCACTTGATCTGCCAGTGATTGCAGGCTGGGCGCTATTGTTTTTATATCAGGTGGTGAAATTGAATCATCCGCACTGCCTGGCGGAGTGGGGAAAAAGGAAGAGGGAAAGTCAATTTGATTCGGTTGCAGGGAAATATCGAGTCGCTGGTAAAAGCGCAGCTTGCCTTCCAGCGGGGTAAACAGGTGGTTAAAAGTGCCAATGCTTTCGGCGCTGCCCAAAAACAGAATACCACCAGGATTAAGGCAGTAGTAAAAAAGCGGTATGAGTTTCTTTTGTAGTTCCGGAGCGAGGTAAATGAGCAGATTGCGGCAGATGAGCAGATCCAGCCGGGTGAACGGTGGTTCCATCACCAGGTTTTGTGGTGCAAACACAACCATTTCGCGGATCTCTTTGTTTATCCGGAAACCATTTTCTTCCTCAGTAAAGAAACGATGCAAACGTTCCGGGGAGACATCAGCGGCGATGTTGGCGGGATAGAGACCCTGACGAGCCTTATCAATCGCATCACGGTCCAGATCGGTGGCAAAGATTTGAAGTGAATATTTTTCAGATAGTCTGGTTTGTTCGAGCATCTCCCGGAAAAGCATAGCCAGAGAATAGGCCTCCTCCCCGGTAGAACAGCCCGGCGTCCAGGCACGCAGTGTTCCACCGTTTGGGTGAGACGCTATCAGAATCGGGAGCACTTCGTTTTTCAATTGTTCCCAGGCTGCCGGGTCCCGGAAGAAATTGGTTACACCGATTAAAAGTTCCTTGAAAAGCAGCTCGATTTCCTGTGGGTTCTCCTGCAGAAAACGCAGATAATTCGTGATTTTGTCAATTTGGTGAAGACCCATGCGCCGTTCAATGCGGCGGTAAATGGTAGTGCGTTTGTATAATGAGAAATCGTGACCGGTCTGCGTTCGAATCAGAATGAAGATCTTTTCCAGGGTGCTCTGATTCTTGTTTTCCTTATTGTTACTATCCTGGATAAGAACCGGGCCATTCCGGAGGTAGGTGGTTATCCTGCCAGGCAGGTCTTCCACAGTGTCTACTATATCCGCCAGCCCGGAATCGATGGCGCTGCGCGGCATGCCGTCGAATTTAGCCGTAGCCGGGGTCTGGACAAATACGACACCGGCTTTTTCTTTTATCGCCCGCAATCCCAGCGTACCATCAGACCCCATACCCGACAGGATGACGCCCACACTGCGTTCGCCCTGATCGTCCGCCAGACTGCGGAAGAAATAATCAATTGGCAGGCGCAAGCCGCGTGGGGCGGAGGGAGCCATCAGGTAGAGCGCACCGTGCAGGATGGATAGATCCTTATTGGGCGGAATGACATAGACACTGTTCGGTTCGACCTTCAGGCGGTCTGTAACTTGAATCACGGGCATCAAAGTAGCGCGCTGTAAAAGTTCCACCAGGATACCTTTATGGGTGGGGTCCAGGTGCTGAACGATAACAAACGCCATACCGCTTTCCGGAGGCACATTTTTCAAAAACAGTTCCAGGGCTTCCAGGCCGCCAGCGGAAGCGCCAATGCCAATGATAGGGAATATGTCTTTTGTGCTATTCGATACTGTTTTGGTTTTTGCAGGTGAAGTTTGTTCGGTTGCACCGAATTCAATGATTTCACCGGTTGTGTCTGACCTGGCAGGTGTGTGGGTAGTTTTCTTTTTCATGATCTGTTCTCCATCGTGGATAATTAATCGATCCTGGAGAAGCAGCCCAAAAGTTCAGTAAGCTTGAGTCAACCAGGATTGCATGCCGCTTTCAGGCGGTCTGATTGGCTTTTAGCCCGGGGATGACGGGGGCACCAAGGAAAGTTACATAACCTGCTTATACTATACATGATGTGGCACTTCAAATCAATCAATTTGTCAGGAGTAATACTTATAAGCTCTTTGCTGCAGCCGATTTACCTGTAGTGGAACTATGCAAAAAAAAAGCCTTGAATTCTTTTGGGTCTATATAGGTAAATTTTTCCCAATACCCTATAATGACTTGCTTTCATGGAACAGAACTATAATAATAATGACAAATTTGATAAATTATCCTTTTTAGGAGGAAACTATGCTGCGTATATTCGTTCGAGTATTGGGTTTCAGTATCTTGTTGTTAAGTGCATGCACGGCTACCTATCCTCCCCCTGCTCCTTTGCGCTTATCTGAGGCTTTGTATCAATCCACTGATGATTCACAGATGGCAATCGCTATGGATTCCGGCGGTGGTAAGCATATTGTGCGGGTTGAATGCAAAATTGATACGGGATCATCTTGTCGTGTAATCTACGAGGTTACACACACTGGTGAACAAGGCATTTATAAAGTTTATACGCCTGCCAGTGATTACACTTTCCGTAATCCGGATGTTGCAGTGACTGATTCAGGTTTGGCGATTGTAATATGGCAAAACTGTCCGGCTTCAGATTCTGCCACGCGTCTGTGTTCTACATGGTTTGTCCGCAGTAATGATCTCAATTCTTTGGCCGTACTGGATCTTGGGACACACAGTCTTTCAGCTCCGATTATAGCCAGCCGTGGCGAAATAATTTATGCAGTTCATGAGGTAACCATTGGTGCGGCGGGAAGTGCGTTGCGCTACTGCAAGGTTAGCGATGCCCCCTATACCTGTTACTGGGTAAGTAATCACCCGGCGCCGGATGATGGGGTGCGGAGAATGAACGCCGCCGCCGCTGTCAGTGGTTCCGGTTCCCTGCACATTGCCTGGTTGGAAGGGGTGGGCAGCTCTAAGACCGCTTATAGCAATGACAATTATGGTGCTATCAATGCCGATATGGCCAAAATGAAGAATCTTGGATATGCACCATTTTTTCCACCGGCTGTGGCAATAGAGACAGATGATACCTACTACTATATTGCAATGGCTACGAATGAAAATACCAGTGATCATTTGACCATGTATTACTGTATTCCGAGTAATTGCAATATCGGGGGTATCCGGGAAGTGGACTTACAAGTGGCAAAACAGTGGTATTTATTCAGCAGTCCTTCCATAACCGCAGGACCTAATTGGGCTTTGGTTGGCTTCTCAGCTGTTAACACAGACCACCCTACTCAAAGTGATATTTATTGGTATACCTACAAAGCCGGGGAAGCGACTCCTTCTGTCAGCCGGCCTTACCCAACGACATTACAAGATTATTCTCACGATTGCGATCCGGTGGTAGCGTTGATAGAAGGTTGGATGAGCGTAGGTTGGCACATCTGTGGTTTTCCCCCTTCTCGCGACGATATTTACCTTTATGACAGTGTTAATGGTGGGCGGATCATACATGCTGCCAATAATTTTGCCGGACGTGGTGGTTTTGATATGGCAGCAAACGGCGATCTTGTAGCTGGAATATGGAATGAAACTGGTACCGAGGGACATATTTCTACCTGGCTTGCATTTAACAGTCACATGGTCTGGCTTCCCATGGTCATCAGATAATGAGACGATTACCAGGTAACCTTCTTTTCTGAAATTCACCTGGAGCCTATTAAAGAAAACAGACAGCAGACCGCGGGTGTGAAGGATTCTCGTGTAAACATTTCTTTGAAGTTAAAGCAAAACCCCGCCGGTTAAGGCGGGGTTTTTTTTATTCAGCTAAGATTTAGTAGCGGTTGTTGCCGCCGCTGCGTCCGCCGCGGTCACGGTTATTGGACCCACCGTAAGGGCGTCCGCCACCGGAGCGTTCTTCGCGCGGTTTGGCAGTGTTTACTGTCAGCGGGCGTCCGCCAACTTCTTTACCATTGAACATATTGATGGCATTAGTTGCGTCAGCCTGGCTACCCATCGTGATGAACGCGAAACCCTTGGGGTTACCGGTATCACGGTCTTTGATCATATCCACGGTCACTACTGCACCAGATTCAGCAAACATGGTTCGCAGTTGTTCCTCGGTAGTATCATAACTCATATTTCCAACATACAATTTTACTTCCAAAATATTCCTCGACTTTCAATAGGGCAGACTCGGTTTAAAAACTAATGCCGCTATCTTTATAAGGATAGCAGCATAGATTGAACACAACTCTGATTATAAGACGTTATTACTATAACACATAACCGGAGCGAAAGATAGTTAAATCAGAAATTGGGTAAAAAGTATCCGAAATTTCATGGTCATTCGCTATATTGAAGATGATCTGCTGAATTTTTTGGTTGTACAGTTTGCCTTACCTTACCGGACAACTTTGATTTGAAACATGGGTATTTGCAGCACTCCCCAGGTTCTGAGCCAGAGCGGCAGATACATTTCCGGGCCGCGTGCGGTGGTGATATCACCCAGGTCTATAATATCTTCCCAACCAAACGACTGCAAAAGTTTGCTCACCGCCGCCTTTGCTGCGGTGTCATTTCCACTGACAAATACACTATGATCACCGTTTGCCAGCAGCCGCGGATTCACCATCAGATAGGCATTCATGGTATTGAGTGTTTTCACAACCAGCACGTTAGGAAAGGCGCGCTGAATCTGTTCTCCAAGCGAATCGGTGTTGCTGATGAAGAGTGATGGAGGCATGCCATTCGTCAAATCCAGCGGATTGGAAATGTCCATCAGAATCTTGTTGTTCAGATTCATCTCGCCGGCAATTTGAAGAGCATTCAGTGACCCCACGCCGTTAGTGGCATTGATGATGATTTCACCATGTACGGCTGCTTCTGTAAAGCTGCCCAGTTTTGCTTTTGAATTCTTCTCCAACCAGACACGGATGGGTGGGTTCCCCATTCCATCCAATTCAGACTTTAAGATTGTTTTTGCGGGATCGCGTGTGCCGAGCACCACAGAATGATCGAGTTCAATGAGTTTGGCAGCAAGGGTGCGGCCTACAACACCTGTACCGAGAATACCAAAATTCATAATAGTCCTCCTTTGAAGGGTTGTCTAAAATTGCCACGCATGATACGATACAGGTCTGTATCGATTGGATAAATAATACAATATTGAATTGTATCGAGTCAAGGGTTTGTTATATGACAAAGACAGCTTCTTCAAAAAAACAATTGTTGGAAACTGCCGCCAGATTGTTTTATCAAAAGGGATACCGCGCCATTGGTGTGGATACAATCACAGAGGAATCCGGCATTGGTAAAATGACTCTTTATCGTCATTTCGAATCAAAAAATGATTTGATAGTGGCCTATTTGCGGGCAAGTGATACGAAATTCTGGGAAGAATTTGAGAAAGCGACAAAAGACGCGTTTTCGCCACGCGATAAGCTGGTTGCTTTTTTTCGGTCATTGTCTTTTTATGTGACACATCCGAATTGTTGTGGCTGTCCTTTTCTTAACGCAGCTACAGAATACCCTGATTCTGATTACCCAGGGCATATAGCAGCATTGGAGCATAAGGAATCGGTGCGCCAACGATTTCGTGATCTGGCCCGTCAGGCTGGAGCGAGAAACCCGGGTGTGTTGGCCGATCAATTGTATCTGCTCATGGATGGTGCTTACATGGCCGCACGTTTGTTTAAACGCGATAACCCTGGGGCGAATGTAGTTGAAGCTGCCATAGTGTTGATCGATGCTCAGATCACCGGAGAAACTCAAACATAAGCAACAATTAAAGAGGGTGTATGCGGCGGCACCAGAGGACAGGTATTGCGTTTACTCCCGGCTCTCCAATCGCAGGGTAATGATTTCAAAAGGACGGTATTCCACCTGCACTTGTACTCCTTGCGCGTTCAGTCTTTGTTTACGCTCTTCAAGCAGGTTGGAGCGCCAGATATTTTGTGCGGGTTGGGTTAAGGTGAGGGTTGCCTGTCCGCGGCTTCCGAAGGCTTCGTACATACGCAAAATCCAACCCAGGCCATCTTCAGAACGTTTCACTGTCTCCACCACCAGTGCGGCTGTATCTACAGCCAGTAGTTTTTGGATGCCGCGTGCTTCCTGTTTTGCCCCTTTTTTATGCGGTAGAAACAGGCGCGGGGTGTCATTGATAGCAGCGGCATGCGCAGGCACACTTTCTTCCCAACCTCCGGCGTGCGGCAGCAAACTGTAACGAAAAACATGTTCACCCTGGTCGGCTTGCCTGTCTGGATAGGTAGGTGAACGTAAAAGTGACAATCCCAGCGAGGTATAGGTGCCATCTGCACTCAGATGTGCATCATAACCGTACTTGCAGTCGTTTAACAGTGCCACTCCGTACCCGTGCTCAGAAACATCCACCCATTTCTGGGCCGGAGATTCAAAACGCGCCCAATCCCAGGCGGTGTTGCGATGGGTTGGACGGCGCACATGCCCCCAGGGAATCTCATATACTGCTTCGGATGCAAACACCTTCAATGGAAAAATTGTCTTTAGCAGGGTGTGGCGTTCGCGCCAATCCACCCAGGTATCAAAATCCAGGCGTGGTGACCCACGTTGTAAGGAAATACGTTGGATCATCCACGAAGAGCGCACCCGGCGGCGTATTTCCACGGTTGCCCGTAGCGCGCCTGCTTCCGCTACTTGGATTGTTTCTGCCGCTTCCGCCAGCCAGCGTTGGTCATCGTAATGAATTTCCACATCCCAGGCATCCCACAACAAGGCGCGATCCTCAAATGCCCAAAGCTGGTTCGCCAACATTCCTTCAGGTACAACATCCCGGTGGTTGGTTTTATCAAAAATACGGTGGATATCACCCGCCGCGTTGAATTCCACGCAGAGATGTTCATTTTCCAGCACTTTTGTGGAAATCCGCAATGCGCTTGCCGGTCTGCCGGTTTGTGGAGGAATGGCGGATAGCGGGGTCAGGCTCAGTGGCGGCAGTTCTCCGCAATCCACCAGCCAGCCAGATTCTACCTGCTGACTCTCTCGTTCCAGGGCAGGTTTTTCTCCCTGAGCTATAAATAGCGCTCCGGATTGTGGAAAAGCCGTCAGGTTGGCTGCCAATCCTTCCTCTCCGAGGTTTGCAGAAAGTGATTCCAATGCCTTGATGGTTGCTTTTTCGGCTGTTTTCTGTACCTTACAGTGATGTTCCAGCGCATCTGCATATACTTCACCGATACTGCTGCCCGGCAAAACATCGTGAAACTGGTTCAGGCACACTTTTTTCCAGGTTTCCTCAAAATCGGCAGTTGGATAAGAAAAATCGCGGTCGAGCAGGTGCGCCCAGGTGCATAGCATCTCCGCATCGTGCAAAGCTATCTCACTGCGCCGGTTGGCACGTTTCATACGCGCTTGGCTGGTATAAGTACCGCGATGATATTCCAGGTACAATTCTCCATACCAGACCGGCAGATTACTCGCCTTCTCTTCCAAAGCTGTAAAAAATTGGCGCACGGTGGCAAAGCGAGTACGCGGCATTCCTGCAAAATCTCCCAGTAAGTCTATGGTTTCCAGCATCTCACTTGTCGGGCCGCCACCGCCATCACCCCAACCGTATGACATCAATACCGGCAAATCGGGAGCATCCTTCTGGCAGTTGTTGTGCCAGGTCTCGTAGATCTGTCGCGGGGTGGCCATGGCGTTGTAGGTGGTGGAAGGCACGCTGCTTTGCGGATCACGCGTTGGGCTGAAATGGGATAGCAGCCGGGTTCCATCCAGACCCTGCCAGTAGAAAGAGGTCCAGGGGAAGGTATTATATTGATTCCAGGATATCTTGGTACTGAAAAACCAGTGGATTCCAGCCTGGGATGCTAACTGTGGCAAAGCTGCATTAAACCCAAATACATCTGGCAGCCACAATACTGGCGTATCTACCCCTTCTCCAAAGGTATCTGAAAACCAACGTTTCCCCAGCAGGAATTGGCGTGCCAGGGACTCGGCCCCTGATAAGTTGGTGTCTGCTTCAACCCACATTCCCCCCATCGGTTCCCAGGTTCCATCAGCCACCTTCTGGCGGATCCGTTCAAATAGTTCCGGTCGGTCCTGGCGCACAAATTCATACAATTGAGGTTGAGATTGTGAAAAATGAAAACCCGAAAAACGTTCCATCAACCCCAAAACATTAGAGAAAGTGCGCTGTGCCTTATGGCGGGTCATCGCATAGGTCCATAACCAGGCAACATCAATGTGCGCATGACCGATAGCATAAACATCCACATCCAATGCCGTACCAGCTTGTCTCGCTTTGTGTTTCAATATATCCAGTGCCTGACGAAGGGTATCTTGCAGTCCCGGCTGAAGCGGATCCGGTTCCTGGCCGGTAAAATCCAGGCAGTGAAAAGCTGCGTCCAGGGCATCCAGCAAGCGTCCGCGTGCCGGGCTATCCTCACCCAGCACTTCTACTGTTCCCAGCCCTACCCTTGCCAGAGCCAGAAACTGATCCGCCAACGGGTTCACCTGTACAACACCACAGGGCCGTATAAACGGAGGAGCATCCTTTTCTTTGCTATAGCCCACCCAACCGTGCAGGGTCAGATGGTGCCACTTGCCATCGCATAATTCTTGTGGCAGGCGTATTTGACGGTGTTCGCGGTCGCAAGACCCCAGAAATTTCCCGTCCACATAGACAGTGGCTTCCGGGTGTATAAAATCCCAGGTGGTTCCCAGCGGCAGCCACAAGGCCGCTGGAAAATCATTTTCCCATTCTGGCGGAACCTGGAAGCGCGAACGAAGCACGAAATAACCCAGTTCCTTGCCCCACGCAGCTGGTGGTTGAACCACTTCCCATGCGGAATCATCAAATTCCGGTTCTACAGGAAAAAAATCGTTGTGTTGCTCCAACATTTTCAGCCGGAAGGGTGGCAGGGATGCGAAATGCCGCTGTGTTAATCCTTGCAGCAGGCGAAAACGAACATTTAATTTTTCCATCGTCATGCGAACAGTATGGGACATAGCAAAATTCTCCGATGGATTAATTATAGTCTTCTCTTGCATCTATCGTAAAAAAAACACACTCCCATGGAATAGGGGATGCGGATTCATTTCTTACTGTTTCTTTGTTGCGAGATTAAGTCGCCTTTCTCGTCGAGTAGTAGCCTTAGCAACTAGTGACACTATGATGCCTGCATTAACACCTTGTCGACGGGGCGGCGTAACGAACGCGGCAGGTACTCGGCATAACCGTAGCGGACTAATAACTGTGGGTTGGTTGATCCTAAGCCGGCAGCGTTCTGGAACTGTTTGCGCAGGTCAGTCACTTCAATAGGTTGGTTTAGGAAGGCGCTCTTGATATTCATTGTGGTCATTTGTAAGGCTAGTCGTTGGTAAACCTGACCGCTGCGCACCCAGTGACTGCGGTCATCTTCAGCACTGCCAATGACGACTACCCCTGAAGAGGAGCGTAACTTTGCTGTATCGCTATCAGCCTGCTGTTGTGGTTTGGTGCTGCTAACAAATAGTTTACCCAGCCAGTGCGGCACTTCGGGGTTTCCGGAACAGGCGGAGAATAGACCATCCATTGCACGTAATGCTTCTTTTTTGTTAAAACGCAGCCATTCGATCAATTCATTCAGGAATGCCTGGTCGGCATACTGGCTCATATTCCCCTGTACGATATAATCTTCAACAGTTTGCCTCTCATTGATATTTGTAAAATATTTCAGGCTGATACCCGGCTCCAAAGACAGCGTTTGTAATGTGTCCAGATCACCTGTAGGGATAGCCTGACTGTTATACATCGAGCGGGTATTTTGCCGCAGGGGAATAGCCTCGAACAATGGGCTGTTTTGCGAAGCGCCTGCAGATAAAATTACCTGAATAAATTCATTTGTGTCCGGATAAGTCACCTCAGTGGTATATCCCGCTGCACCGGCAGCCAATACCAGGTTTTCCAGTGCACATCCCAGGCTGATCCAGAGTTCGCGGTCTTGCGGGTCCACAGCTACCAGATGCCGGGAGTAATCCGGATGAATCTGGATTGCGCTTTTCTGGAGAGTAAATTTCCATGGCTGGGTATTGTGGCCGTTGGCAGCCTGAGTGGCATAGGCAACCAGATTTCTTAATTGGTCATTCATTTGGATATCCTTCTGTATGGATGGTAGTTGCGGATTGGACTGTTCTGCGTAGTTAATCCACGGTGAGTACGTGTTCAGCAGGTGTCCGCCGGCAGTTGCAGCGCCTGTGATGACCAGTAATTTTAGAAAATCACGCCGGTTGATTTGGATGGTTTTTTTGAGTTTTCCATATTTTATCCCATTATAAATTCGGATATTTTCCGAAAAATTCTTATCGCAGGTAAGGGGAAAAGACCAGCATCACCAGGTCAATCCCTTTTTCAAAATCCGCTTTTTCAACCTGCTGGCCCATCGATTCCAGATGAACCAGATAGTGATTTGCAATCACCCAGGCCATTGTAACTACATCCTGCTGGATCGCCAGTGTCGGAAATTGCATCAGTCCATCCTGAATAGCTTTTTGTAACAGGTTGTGCTGCCGTAGGAACCGCTTTTGGGAAATTTCGATATGTCGTTTGGCGAGGGCGGGGTTATTGTTCAGCAGGGCTACCATTTCGCGGTAAAAAAAGCGATACTGCCATAACATTTCAAAATTATCTCGGATGAAATTTCGGAGTGCATTGATATGCATTTCCTGCCCTTCAATTGGGTGATAAGCGCCTTCCCAATCCCGGATCATGTTTTCATAGATTTCCTTAATGATATGGTCTTTATCATTAAAGTGATAATACAAATTGCCTGGGCTGAGATCAGCCTGTTTGGCAATATGATTGGTGGTCACCCTGGCTGTGCCTTGCTGATTAAAAAGTTCCCGGGCAGTTAGCAGAATTAAATCTTTTGTCGTCATACGTTTAACCTCGTTAGAGTAATTGCTCTAATATTAGAGCAATTACTCTAAATTGTCAAGAGGTTTCATGACGATTTGGAAGTTTTTGTAAAAGAGATTAATAGTTGTCCTGAACCAGCCAGGTCTTGGCGGCTTCGTAATCGTTCAGAAAGGCAGTTTGCCTGGGCCAGATACCGCGCTGGATAGAGCGATACCCAAAGCGGCGGTAATCGGGCAGGAACAACACCGCCAGTTTACGGATCGGGTTGGGTTGCTTTTTTGAGTTTTTTAGCGCAGATGCTTTTGCATATAGGCAATGGTTTCCTGCCAGGCCTGGGTGGCTTCCGGGAACATCGGCGCCAGCAGCGGGAAACAGTGCACCATGTCTTCCCAAACTCGCAGGTCCACTTCCACGCCAGCCGCTTTGGCTTTAGCGGCAAAACGAACACAGTCATCCTGCATGATTTCATGGTCGCCAACTACAATCAACATTGGCGGCAGACCGTTCAGATCAGCATAAATGGGGGAAATCCACGGATGGCGCGGGTCGTTCTCACCGGTATAGAATTTATTCCAGATATGCCAGGAACCCAGCGTGGAGATGTCGCGCTTTGCGTTTCTGCGGTAGGAATCGCTGGTACAGGTCAGGTCGATCCAGGGGGAGAGGGCCACGCCAGCTTTAGGGAGCGGCAAACCTTCATCGCGGATGGCGACCAGGCTGGCCAGGCATAACCCGCCGCCAGCCGATTCACCGGCGATGACGATATTCGCGGGAACCACACCCTGTTCCAACAGCCAGCGGTAGGCTGTGAGCGTGTCATTCATCCCGGCAGGGAAAGGATGTTCAGGAGCCAGGCGGTAATCGTACAACAAGGCTGCGGTGCCGGTGTCTCGCACGAACTTAGCCACATGCATGCGATGATCGACACAATTGCCGCTGATATATCCACCGCCATGCGTGTAAAAGATAGCTTTATCGGCCGGACCGGGCGTGGGTGCATTACTTGCCGGGTGAATCCATTCCGCAAAGTGACCTTCCGCCAGGCCGGGAATCGTTACCGGCGATACCTGAATGCCGGCCGGGATGGAGCCGTATTTTTTAGCGCCTTCTTCGTATTGTTTGCGCAGATCGGGTATGGATGTTTCTTTGGTAATGACATCCCGTTTCAAACGACCCTTAAATAAGTGGCTGTGTTGAATACTGAAAATAATGAGTTTGCTTTTAATGCTGGGCATGGTTTTATTTCTCCGTACTGTTGTTTGCTTTAGCGCCGTTCATAAATATGTCAACGCACTGTTGAATGGATTGGTGCGGGTTGAAGGTCTCGTGCGCGAGGTAGAGCGGTTTGATGGCTGCGATCAGGGCAAATTCGGCCAACTCTTCCAGAAGCGTTTCAGGCAGATCGCTGCGCAGTTCACGGCTTTGCCGGCCCAGCGTGATAATCTCTTGCAGCAGCAGTGTCAAACCGCTGCGTTCTTCTTCAACCGGGCGGAAGGATAAGACCTGTTTCATGCGGTAAACCATATAGACTTCGAAAACTTCTTTTTGCGCCTGGACGCCTTCAATCAACAGGCTGAATAAATGCATCAGGCGGGTGCGGGTATCTGCCAGCCCGCGCAGCTGGGCCAGTCTGTCTTCATTGCGTTCTTTAAAGGTGAGCTGCAGGAAGGCGTTGATGATGGCTTCTTTGGATGGGTAGTAATTGTAGAGTGTCCCTTTAGCGATATCAGCCACATCCGCAATCTGCTCCATGGTGACCGCTTCCAGCCCGTACTGTTTGAACAAATTCACCGCGGTGGTGATGATTTTTTTCTGAGTCTCTTCTTTTTTGCGTTCTATGCGGCTGGTGGTTTTTGGTTCCATAATCTTCCTTTTGTACGATGAATAAAATTATACTACGTTCAATATTGAACGTAGTATAATTTTATTACGATTATTTAATTTGTCAAGTGGAATAATGAAAAGTATTTATGGAAATTGGTTTACCAGACGGTGGGTGGCAGAGATGTTTCACTGCGTTCAACATGACAAGGTAAAGGTTATTCGTCATTAAAAAGTGCCATTGGATGAGAATATCGAAATCCAATGGCACTAGAGTTAATGATCAGCTCAAATCTCAATCCACAATAAACAATTTCGCACCGGTTGGGGTATAGGAGCGGTGGGCCTCGGCGTTGTCAGCCACCTGGTAACTCATTCCCGCTGTGAGAATGAATTTCCGTCCGTCCGCCAGTTCGGTGTGCAGTTCGCCCTCCAGGCAGAGCAGAATATGCCCTTTGCTGCACCAATGATCGGCCAGGTAACCCGGGCTGTATTCGACGAGGCGCACGCGGATATTGTCGAACTGCTGCGTGTGCCACAGGGCGACACCTGTTTCGCCTTTATGTTCGCTTGGGGTAATTTGGGACCAGTTAGTGATTCCAAAGGGAATGTTTTTGATTTCCATGGTGGTCTCCTTTGTTTTTTTCTGGTTCAGGGATATTGTAGGTGAAATCGAAGCACAGGGTCAACCGGGTGGGTTGTACAGGAGATTTATTGCTCCGTAACCAGGTGCATAAATTCTCAAAGTGCAATCGGTTTGCTCAACACCAGCGTATGATAGCGCGTCTGGAATCCCATTTTGAGGTAGAGGACAATCGGGTTGAAGGGATTTTCAGTATGGCAGGATAATGCTGCCTCCTGCATGCCGCGCGCTTTGTACATGCGCAGGCTGGCCGTGATCATGGCGCGTGCCAGGCCGAGCCCTCGATAGGCGCGTAGAACAGAAATAAATTCCACATAGCCGCGATTGCGCTGGAAACAGGTATTCTCTTCTTCCACAATAAAGTTCAAAATCACACCGGCAATTTTATTGGTATGGATATCCCAGACGACAATCCAAAGTGAACGATCGGCCAGATAACTGGCCTGTGACCATTCTTTAAAATCTTCCTCACTGGCATCGGAGCCGTGAATATGTTCCTGGAACGCTTCGCGGTAGGTTTCATAGATTTCGCGAATATGTTCATCAGCAGCGGGACGAATGACAAATCCATCCGGCAGCGGAAAATCCGGGATATTCTCCAGGTCCGGCCGCACCATATTGGCATGCGCGGCGAGCTGCGTATAGCCTATTGTTTTGAGCAGGTTGATCCGGTAGGTTTCGGCTTCGTTGATGAAGATTTTGTAGATGGCCTCTTTCGTTTGATCCTTGCGAATCAATTCGGAGACCTGGGCTTCAAAATAGCGCAGGGCTGGAATTTCAATTCCCCGGCTGCGCCATTCCGGCAGGACGTAGAATTCATGATCGCCGATCGTAAGGGTACTGCGCTGATGGTAGGTATTATAGCGGCCCCAACCGATAATGTTTCCATCCACTTCCACTACCAGTTGTTTTTGGCGATCATCCGGATTTTGCTGTTCATATTCCCTGGCAACGGCATCAGCGGATTGGGGTATCAATTCAGAGTTCTCGGGTGAAGCTGTATTGTAAACCTGGCTTATCCCGGGAAAGTCGGTTTCGGGATTCAGTAGCCGGTATTTCAAACCGAAAATATCGGGGATGTCGGGAAGTTGGAAGAAGTTGGTTTGAGGCATATATTAATCCTAAGTGAATGGTGTGGATAGAGAAAAAGGTTGGAAAATCAGATTGTCTGGATTCAGCTTTGTATACGACCTTTTTTATTGTGGTTCTTTGAAATGATTGTATCAAAGATAAAAAAACGCGCTCTGAGTTGATGGATCGGTTATGAAAATCATCGCATAATTTAGCCGATTATTTGTGAATAAGAAGGATTACCCTTGAAAACTCTTTCAGAAAAATCTAAGGTTAAATATTTCTGGCTTCATCGGCCATACGCACAATGCGTGGTGAAAATTTGCCGATGATATCGACGAGATCACTCTGGGCCTGCATGACCTGATCTATGGGTTTATAGGCCTGCGGTGATTCGTCCAGACCACCACCCAGCAGGGTTACACCGCGTTCTTTAAGGTAATCATCACGACGGGATTTGCTGATCGAATCCAGCGCGGCTTTACGGCTCATCATGCGCCCAGCGCCGTGGGAGGCAGAATCCAGTGAATCCGCCGAACCGCGTCCGCGCACCACATAACCGGCATCGCCCATCGACCCTGGTATAACACCCAGCATGCCTTTCCCGGCCGGGGTGGCGCCTTTGCGGTGTACGATCACATTTTTTCCATCCGGCAGTTTATACTGCCAGGCAAAATTGTGGTGATTATCCACCATAGCGGCGG
>PHBZ01000017.1:105469-117784 GCA_002840755.1 Chloroflexi bacterium HGW-Chloroflexi-10
CGTTTTTCAACCCGACTGCATTTGATACTCGCTGGTGGATGATGGCATGCCCGGCGGCTGCGAAGCGCCCGGCCAGTTCCATAGAGAGCCAGTATTCCTGCCCCTCCTCGGAATCGAGTGAGAGCCAGGCCAGGTGGCGCACGCTTTTATCCAGGTCCGGATGTTTTTCCATGGCCAGTTTGCTGTAGCGGTCAGCGATTTTGAAACCCACACCGCGTGATCCGCAATGAGAGAGCAGGGCAAGGTAGCTGCCTGGCTGTAATTCATTTAAAGGTTCATACAATTGGAATGCGCCCCATTCCACAAAGTGGTTGCCGGTGCCGCTGGTGCCCAGTTGACTGGCTGCCAAATTCTGAAGACTTTTTAACAGCTGGGTGGCATTCCAGGTTTCATCATCCAACACCGCATGCTCCGGGCGTTGTTTCCCCTTCCATTCCGCGCCCATACCAAAGGCAGTCTGGTTCCAGAGGGCATCCTCGAAGAGTCCTTTTTTCTGACCAAGCAGGTAAGGCGAAACTGCATAGAGCGAAAGGCACATGCGGCAGGCAATATCGACACCAACAGCATAAGGGATTATGGCATTCTCCGTGGCTAGAACACCGCCAATTGGCAAACCGTATCCGGAATGTGCATCCGGCATTAAGGCGCCGGCCACACTGACCGGTAGGCGCATGGCATTGTCCATCTGGGTCAGCGAGCCAGAGTCAATCCCTTCCCGGCCCCAGATCGGGTAAGGCAGCGGCGATTCGCGCAGAACGTTCAATTTGTCTTCGGCTTTAGGCGCAATGCGAATACATTCACGTGCCAGGCCGGCCATGAATGGGTCCGCCAGAAATGCACCCGGATTGCTGCGCACCGCATCCAACTGGGCCAGAATGAGCTCGCGATCCAATCCCTGTTCTTCCAGTTCGGCGGCAATATTTTTGGCGATACCGATGATTTTCCCATCGGGCCAGTCGTACAGTTTGAGGATTTTGCCAGTAATCATGT
The DNA here is from genome assembly GCA_002840755.1 of Chloroflexi bacterium HGW-Chloroflexi-10. Lineage (GTDB taxonomy): Bacteria > Chloroflexota > Anaerolineae > Anaerolineales > Anaerolineaceae > UBA6170. The sequence continues at coordinate 106,460 of PHBZ01000017.1, forward strand.
TCATCTCCTTGGTGCGATTCCTCTGAAAAAAAACAGCCACTTTCAAAGTGACTGTCCTGGTATGGCAAATACGGTTTACCGACTGCGGTCAAATTGAAAAGCGAAGCCTGCTATGGGGCAGTTGACTGCCGTTTTCTTTACGGTGGACAAATAGCTTTTGCATAAGGAAAATTATAAACAATGATACGGGTTGTGTTAATGGTCAGGTGACCAGTTTTATGACCGGGATGTATTCCGGCACACAATTCCGGCCGGGTTGCTTGGCCAGTATTTGAAAAATTCTTTTTGCACGTCAATTACAAGTAGTGCTGGTTTCATGTTGTTTTCCTTTTATCTTCTGCTGAAAATGGTCCAATCCAGGTTTCTGAAAATGCCAGAAAGGCGCTGCTTCCGGTTACGCCTTCGGCAGTCTGGCTCAGCCGTACCTCGCCGTCCAGCGGCCTGCCGTTCACAAGCACCTGGGCTGTTTCACAAGGGCAGATAATTGTCATCAGGTCAAATGCTGCTGGTCCGGTTGGAAAGCCCGGCCAGACAATCTGCTTTTGGTCGAGTGGTTTGTGCCATTCGATCTCGATCCGCATGTCCCCTGCTCTACTGGCTGCCCGGTAAACTTTGCCATCAAATTCATGCTGCAGGACAGCGTCCATATAGGAAAATTCCGCCATGGGTATGTTTTGAAATTCGGGAAAATATTGCACCAGCGTCTGTACCAACCCGCGCGCCAGTGGCGGGTTATCAGTATAGATCCTGCCCAAGCCGGCCTCGTTGGTGGCAGCGTTTTGCTTTTCCAACCACAAAATGAGTACCTGTCCGATTCCCCAGGGACTCAGTTCACATTGCCAGTAGCTGGCTATCGCAGTAAGGTTATCTGTTTCCGGTGTATAAAGGGTCAATGCCGGGTTTTCACCGCTAACAAAGATCGGGCGTCGTACTTCTACCATATATTTTTTTCCTTTTTTTGATATTCTTGCATCATGCTACTGTGCAGGGTTTTTATACTCATGTGTTAATTCTGCACATACAGCTTTTTTTCGCAAGTTTAAAAACAATATAAAATTGCTGGAAGACAGATTTTGTTTTGGGCTTTATTAGTGGGCTTGTTCCTTGAGGGAACGCAGTTGGTGTTGAGACTGATACTGGGTGTGTTTTTCCATGCAGTGGATATTACGGATGTAATTATGAATGCCTTTGGAGTTCTGATTGGCGTCGGGTTGTACCAGGCGCTGAAACAGTTGGTCGTGAATGTAAAAAAGAAATCTGCCTCTTGAAATACATAAATATTTATATATAATTATTTATGTATAAATAGTTAAAAGGAGGCCTGAATGGACCAGGGTTGGCAGGTTGATCAAGATAAATGTAAACACTGTGGCAGTTGTGTGGATGTTTGCCCGAATCGTATTCTGCAAAAGAATGAGTATGGCCAGGTATTCTTTCGCGATGACCGTTTGTGGATGTGTTTCCACTGTGGGCACTGTATGGCGATTTGCCCGCAGGAGGCAATTTCGGTGCCTGGCTTATCCTATGAGCGCGATTTTTATCCACAGCCAAAAATGGATGGAATGGAAAATGCCCAATTTACCCATTTGATTGACAGCCGGAGGGCCGTGCGTAATTTTCAGGATAGAGCGGTGCCGCATGAAATGTTGGAAAAAATTGTGGCAGCCATCCAGTCTGCACCGCCCGGTTTTCCACCTTTGAAGACCGAACTGGTGGTGATAGAGGATCCTGTATTGGTGAAGAAATCGCTGCCGGTGATGATCGCCTTGTACGAGTATCTGATCAAGGCAATGGCTAATCCAATCGCACGGCAGGTTGTCCGGCGCAGTGCCGGGCGGGAAAAGTTCATTGTTTTACAGAAGCATGTCATCCCATTGTTAATCAACCGCATGCCGGATTTAAAATCCGGTAAGGAGGATACCATTCTGCGTCACGCGCCAGCGCTGATTCTCTTCCATGCCAACCGGAAAAGTGAGAACTATAAGCCGGATATCTACATCGCCCTTACGTACGGGTTCCTGGCGGCTCATTCATTGGGATTGGGTGCTTCAGCGATGGATCTGATCCCGCCGGCGGTGGAGAAAAGCAAGGAACTGCGCGCCATGTTCCATATCCCGGAGGAGAATGAAGTAGTGGCATCCATGATCGTTGGATTCCCCAGGTATCATTTCCAGCGCGGTATCCGCCGGGAGTTGAAATCGGTCACCTGGCTATAAAAAAACTATAAAGAGGAACCTCATGCTAAAGTATGCTTTGCTTGGATTTTTAAATTATGTACCCATGACGGGATACGATCTGAAACAACGCATCGATCGCTCCACCAGCCATTTCTGGCAGGCTAAGTTGAGCCAGATTTATACAACCCTGAAAACCCTGGAAGAAGGGGGGCTGGTGACGTCGGTGGTTAAGGAACAAACTGATAGACCCGACCGGCGCGTGTATTCAATCACGCTGGCTGGCCGAAAGGATTTAAATGAATGGTTGGCAAGCCCATTTACGGAACTCAGCCCTAAGAAAGAAACTTTGATTCTGAAGATGTTTTTCAGCGCGCAGATGGATCCCCAGGTTGTGCTGTCCCAGCTGCTTTTGCAGCGTGACCTGCATCGCAGACAGATGGAGTTTTACCGCAAAGAAACGCGGGAGAAAATCCGCGCTGCCAGTGAACAATTTCCTCAATTGGATGCTGATGCGAAAATGTGGGAAGCCACCCGCCGGTTTGGTGAGATGTACGAAGAAGTTTATGTGCGCTGGATTGAGGAAATGATAACACTTTATCAATAATGCCAGCCGAATACAGCCGGATGATCGGTTTCTATAACATTTTTTGCCAGTAGCCCACATCAATCCATTGGTTGAACTTAAAGCCGACTTCCTTAAAATGGGCTGCCTTTTCGAAGCCCATCTTTTCATGCAGGCGCACACTGGCTTCATTTGGCAGTGCAATGACGCCCATAACACTATGATAGCCGGCTTCTTTCAATTGTCTCAACACTTCGGTGTACAGGTTTTTGCCGAGACCCATTCCCAAGAATTTTTGATCCAGATAAACGGTGGCCTCAACCGTGTTTTTATATGCCGGCCGTGGACGCCATTTGGATGCATAAGCGTATCCCGCAAGATTTCCCTCCTGTTCTACTACAATCCAGGGGAAGCCCTGACTGGTTATATCCTGTATGCGCTGCTGCATTTCATCTGCAGAAACAAGGGTTTCTTCAAAGGAAATGATCGTTTGGCTGACGTACCAGTTGTATATTCTGCAAATATCAACAACATCTTCGGAAATCACATTTCTAATCATCCTGTCTCCCTTTTATCAGGTCGTTTTAGCAACTTTTTGTTACCGTATGTGCGGTGTCAGTTTGTTGACACCTATGATAATTATTACTCCGGTGGCATAGGCGAGGATATCCAACCAGTCAAAGGTAGTGCCAAGCATGATGGCGGCAACGCTTGTTTCCGGTAATTTTAGCAGAGATACCAGGCCGAAATACTGACCCAATTCCACCAGGCAGGCAAAGAAAAATATGCATAATGCGATATTCACCGGGTGACCTTTTATATAGAATATGCGGATAAAAACGTAGAGCAGCACAATAACCAAAATATCCCCAACAAATGGGCGAATGAAGCGATCATTGATGAATAGTGCTATAAAAACTTCCACCAAACATATCAGCACAAAGAGAAACAGAAATCTTTTCTGAAAGCCCAATGGGTTTGCCCGCTTATTCCACCGAGGCATAAATGAAAGTATGTCTTTTCAGGATTTTTTTGCCGCGCAAAACAAAAATAGCGACCCCTTTTCTCAGGGTCAGTCTGGTATCATTTTTCGTTACATACCATTCCAGATAGGCAGTTATAACATTATCCCGGGAAATTGCGTCTTTTACATCAACACCAATGGTGGGGTTTTTAATGAAGAGGTTTTTTAAAAATTCTTTGGAGTTTTGGATATGATCAACCTGAGGATCACCAATATCATCGTCGTAATAATCCCTATCCAAATAGTGGTCTATTGCATCAATATTTCGAAGATCGAATAATTGATGAAAATATTCTCGAATAAATGCAAGGCTTTCCTGTTGATCCATTGAAATTCTCCAATTTGAAAAATATTGGTTTGTATTCGAAGAGGGTTTAGAGGAATGTTGGGAGCCTACAATACTGCATCCGGATTGCCCGGTATTTTACAAACTTATTTAAAGTTTTTTATACTCTTTTCTATTAATAGTTAAGCCAATCAGTCGGGAAACCACTACGGTGACATAACCCACCCCTGAAAATTGCTCCAGCATGGCCAGCGCACGGGCAGGCGCTGAAATGGGCAGAATATCGCCCAGACCGGTGGCAGACAGGTTGGTAAAACTGAGGAAGAGCATCTCAATGAAAGTTAATGGCTGCCCGGGGTGTCCCCCGTTTATAAAACTCCCGGGTACCCAGGCCTGGCAAACAAAGTAAGCAAATGCAAACCCCCAGGCCAGCAGCGTAAAGGTTGCGCCGGCTGCAAACAATTCATCCGTAGTAACCTTGGTATCTCTCATCATGTAGGTGATCAGGCTTACAGCAGCGTAGAAATATAAGATCACATTCAGCAGCGCCGACCAAGCCAGCAGGGTTTGGTTGGTAAAGACCGCTGAAAGCAGAGACAAGACAAAGGCTGGAATGGCTAATACCCAGGCCACCCAATTGACAGCCGGACTGCGATTGACGACCCACACCACCAGGATCAATATCAGCCCGCCTATTGCGCTGACCAAGGCTCGCTGACTTTCCAAGTCATTGATTAAGGCATATAGGATCAATTGGGTGAGCTGTGCACCCAGCAGGAAAGCTGAAGGGTGATGGGTTATAAAAAAACGCCGGATTCGGAAGGATAGTTTTTGATTTTTCATAACGTTAGATTGATTATATTGATTGTTGTGGCAGAGTCAAATTGAAACTTCGTGAGACTTGAAATACACGAAGTTAATTGTATATATATCCCTACTATTATGACAGGGGCAAATTGGCCCTCCCTTCCAATATATTTTTTTGCCACCTTCTAAATTGAGAGAGCGTAGAACAGACCCAGAAAGTATATAAATTAATAATCCCTCAAAGGAGAAAAATTTTCAATTTTTCAATCGTTTTTGAATGGTAAGCATGTGAAAGGTTGACTCGAGTTCCAGTGCCTGAGGGGAACGACGGTTTTCACCCAACCCCATGTGTGAACCGCCATACATATGATTCCCGGTTCTCTCAATGAGCAAGTTCGATGGAAAACAAAAGGTGTCTCGTGAAGTTCGGTAGGATTCCAGAGCAGCTATCCCCTGGTGAAACCATTGTGCTTTACGGGCAGCATGAAACCCGGCACCCAAATTTAAAAATAACACTAATCGCGCGGGTTCCACGCAAGCCAGAAACACCCGCCCGGCAGCATAACAGCGTTTCTTGTTGCGATCCCAGCCATATCCGCCAATGGTTGCCTGAAACCGGGGATCACTTAAGAAAGAAACAATAGTCTCACACTTTGATGGTAAATCGATGATACCGGGTATACCTGAGCAGTAGGCCAGGGCGTAAAAGTCGTAACAAGTTGGTAAAGCATAACCAGCCTGGTGACCGAACTCATCCCGATAGATCGGTTTTCCTTGCCAGGCTTTGGGCAGATCCTTTGTTTCAGCGGGGTTAAGGTAAAAATCAAAACTTCCGAGTTGAGCAGTGTTATAAAGCGTATCAATTCGACGCTTAAGCCATTCGCTTATTGTTGGGTGGTCAGCATATCCAGCCCTTAATAGATACGGCAACAAAACAAAATGATCCCACGCTTGCAGAGTAGTGTTTAACAGGTCTTTAACTTTTTTATCAAAGGCTGGATGCGCGCGATTGAAACCATATTCCAACAGCTTGGCCAGCGGATTTTCTGCATCGGTATCTTTACTTCCGTGAATATTTTGCGCTTTGTTCAGATTGCTGATCCACCGTTGTGCTTCAGGAGTTGCCAGAGATTCCTGAAAAAGCCGTTCCTTCTTCCGGTTGGATACTTCCATAAGATCAACAGCAATACGATAGCGCAAAATCGGGCCGCTGTTGACAAAAAGCCATTCAACTATTAGTTCATTGTTCACAGGTTCACTCCACAAGACCATTTTCTATTCAATTCTGATTGTAACAAACCTGATTAAAAATGATTGTTTTAAATGACCGGCTTAATTATTTTGGTTCAATGCTACAATTACACTAATGACATTGCCGAATACCAATCATTAAGAAGGATACCGGTACCCAAAAGGATCGTTGGAAAGACAACGATATGGGTCTTTTGATTTCATTTTCTTAAATAGAACCAGGTGGTCTGATGCAGTTACTTACTAAATCCCAACAGGATATTCTTACCGAAGAACGCAGTCTGCTTAATAAGCTGCGTGTTGATCTGGCTAAATTTGGCGCGACTGAAGAAGATCAGGCCGCGCTTGAACAATCCATTGACCAACTCGATGATTTCTTTTTATTGGTGATTGTTGGAGAGTTCAATGCCGGAAAAAGCGCATTTATTAACGCCTTGCTTGGGCAAACTATCCTGAAAGAGGGCGTCACACCAACCACCACACGGGTGCACGTTCTGCGGCATGGAGACACCGAAAGCCGATTGATTGAAAGCGATCATCTTCATATATTAACTGCACCTATTGAAATTCTTGAAAACCTGTCGATTGTGGATACACCGGGAACGAACGCCATTATCCGTGAACACGAGTTGATCACCAATCAGTTTGTACCCCGGGCTGACCTTATCCTGTTCATTACATCCACTGACCGGCCTTTCTCCGAAAGCGAACGCGCCTTCCTTGAGCAAATCCGGGATTGGGGCAAGAAGGTGGTGGTGGTGCTGAATAAGGTGGATTTGGTGCAATCGCAAGCTGACCTGAATGAAATAATAGAGTTCATTCGTGAAAATGCCCGTTCACTGCTGGGTATTGCCCCTGAAATCTTCCCGGTCAGCGCCCGTCTGGCAATGCAGGCCAAGCTGGGGCAGCCACAATTTTGGGATGATAGCCGGTTCGAGGCTCTCGAGAATTATATTCAGCAAAATCTGGATGAAACCAGCCGTTTGCGCCTGAAATTTTTGAACCCGATTGGTGTGGGTGAACGCCTGGTACTGCGTTATCTGGAAATTGTAGGTGGCCGGCTGAAATTACTGGATGATGATTTTGCCATGATGGAGGATGTGGACCGTCAATTAGATATTTATGCCAGCGATATGCGGCGTGAATTTCAATTTCGCAATTCCGATGTGGAAAAGATTCTTTTTGAAATGGAGCAGCGAGGCGACCTGTTCTTCGACGACGTGATCCGCATTGGGCGTATTTTTGACCTGATGCGTAAGGATCGTGTTCAGAAGGAGTTTGAACAGGTGGTAGTGGGAGATGTGCCGCAGCGCCTCGAATCCCGCGTGGCAGCGATGATTGATTGGCTGGTGGAAGCCGATCTACGCCAGTGGCAGACGGTTACCGACCATCTTTCTGAGCGCCGTCAGCAATATAAAGACAGAATTGTGGGTGGTGATCAGGTGGGGGTCTTCCATTTGGAGCGTGAACGCCTGATTGAAGGTGTTGGCCGGGAAACGAATCGAGTGGTGGAATCCTACGACAAGACCCGCGAAGCTCAGAAAATTGCCGATGGTGTGCAATCTGCTGTAGCAGCCACGGCAGTTTTGGAAATTGGAGCAGTTGGCCTGGGTGTGCTGATCACTACTCTCGCGACCACGATGGCGCTGGATGTGACCGGTATTGTTATGGCGAGTGTGCTGGCGATGCTGGGTATTTTTGTTCTGCCTGCAAAACGCCGCCAGGCGCGCAAAGAAATGCACGAACGCGTTGCCCTTATGCGCGAGAACCTGATGAAGGCTCTGACCAACCAGTTCGAGAACGAAATTCAACGCAGTTTGGGCAATATTCGTGATGCCATAGCGCCGTATACCCGTTTTGTGCGCTCTGAAGGTGACAAGCTCAAAATGGAGCGCGAACAAATGACGAATTTCCAACGTGCTTTGGGACGATTAAGAACACAATTAGAGGAAGAGTCCTGAAGCTTTTTTAGTATTCGGTGGTCAGGGGTCTCTTTAGATGGTAAAAAGATTTCTTTTTGGTGAAACAGAAAAGGATAAGTTTTCCATTTCTGTACAACTTTTTATTTTTTGGCGCTCCGTTTTGTTCGCCCAATTCACGATTGATCCGATAATATAGAATTTCTTATCATTTTCATATATCCATCCGGTATACTCATGTTTACGTATAGTGATTATGGAGGTATTTTGATGAACTTTACCAGTTCTTTTAGCATACTCACAACCCTGTTATGGGTGGGTGTCATTGCATTAATAGTTATTTCGTTTTTGCGGTCCGGCCAAAACCGTCCAATTCGACGAAGTGGATTATATATTTTAGTGGGCATTTTGGTGGCAGTGGTTTTTACATTGACCAGTATGGGGGTTGTCTTTATAGAACCCAACCAATCTGCCGTTGTTATCTCAGTTCTATCACCTCAGGGTTATCGTGAACAGGCGCTGAATTCAGGGCTGCATTGGATTATTCCGGGTCTGGAAAGTGTCGTGCGGTACCCGATTTCCAAACAAACATACACCATGTCAATAGCGCCATCCGAGGGGCAGATCAGTGGTGATGATTCGATAGCGGCCAGAACATCGGATGGGCAAGAGATTTTTATCGATGCGTCCGTTATCTACCGTTTGGATAAAGAGAACATCATCCAAATCCATAAAGATTGGCAGAACAGGTATTCTGATGAATTGGTCAGACCGGTTAGCCGCGCCGTTATTCGGGATGCCGTTAGCCAGTTTGGCGTGGAAGAAGTATATAGCAGCAAACGCGAAGAACTTACAAAAATGATTTTAGAAAGAATGGCCACGGAACTCAATGTAAACGGCCTGGTCATTGAGCAATTTCTTTTGCGAAACATTACTTTCTCAGATGAATATGCCGCTTCCGTGGAACAAAAACAAATCGCTGAACAAACTGCCCAACAAGCAAAATTTATAGTAGAGCAGCGTAAACAAGAGGCTGAGCAAGCCCGTCAGGAAGCCGAGGGTTTGGCGGATGCAGTTGTTATTCGCGCCAAAGGCGAAGCAGAAGCCCGAATTATAGAAGCAAAAGCAGAAGCCGAAGCGCTAACCCTGATTGCAGAAGCTGTAAAAGATCGTGCTGATTTACTGACTTACCAGTATATTACAAAATTAACACCCAATATCCAGGCGATGCTATTACCCAGCAATTCACCATTTTTATTCCCCTTGCCGGAGTTACAATCCGAAGTTGTTGTTGAGCCAACCCAAACCATTCTACCAACGGTAGAACCAACTCCTACAACAGAACCAACCCCCTAAACTGAATCCAATAAACAAAAAAATACCCACATTTTTCTTGTGGGTATTTTTTTAGGGTAGGCGTTCAAATGGATCGGTTGAAAAAGCTTGTTACTCAACCTTATTGATCTGCTCTACGGTTAGCCTTTGTAAGTACTGAACTTGAATGGCGCATACAGCGGACAGAAAGCAATGATGGCAGTAAGCAAGAATACTGCACCGAGAACGACGAGCACGATACCGAAAGTACCGGTTACGATACCGCCGAAATACAGATAAGCGAATATGATGGCGAGTACAACGCGGACGATGCGATCGATATTGGACATATTGCGTTTCATGGTAAATCTCCTTTGGTTGATTAGTTTGATAATCACAGTATAGGAGATAGGAACTTGTTTGTCTGTGACAAAGTCACATAAGCGAGCGGGATTCTAGTGAATCAAATTTCACTACTTCAATTGTGCCACGTCCGGAGCGGATGATGTCATTACTGACGAAATCTTCGATCAAACGGCTGATGACTTCGCGCGAACTGCCCAATTCGGCGGCGATCTCCTGGTGAGTAATCCGCAATGGATTTTGTATTTTAGCCTGGTTTAGTAAAAGTGTGGCCAGGCGCGTATCCATTCGGTGGAAGACAACTTCATCCACAATTGCCATTACAGTTGAGAGGCGCTGCGAAAACAAGTCGAAGACGAATTCGCGCCATAGATCATAATGTTTTACCCAATCACGGAAAGCATTAGCAGGAATCATCACAGCTTCTGCTGCGTGTTCAACTGTAGCAATGGCAGGGAACGATTGCTGGCTGAGAATGGCATTGGCCGTCAGAATACAGGATTCACCAAGGCTGAAACGGTAAAGCGTAATTTCCCGGCCGGTCTCCCCAATTTTATACACGCGTACAACTCCGGAAACCAATAAAGCGAGGGCGTCGGTGGTGTCGCCCTCGATAAATACATCTTTACCGGTTGGTATATGAGCAATAGAGGCGGCCTGTTGGAACTCGCGAATCATTTGCAAGTCCGCACGCTGTAGAATCGGCAGGATATGGGTGATCCGATTGAATTGTTCTTGATTGATCATAGGCTTGTTATTTATTATAGACATTCCCCTCAGGTATACAACAAAAAATGTATTTTATTTCAGTTGTGATTTTGAACGCAATCCGGGATCTCTAATTGATTTTTAAGTTGCAGGCTGACCAAATGGCATAACTAGAAATAAATTAAATAACAGGTCGGATATTATCGATAAAATGAAATACCTGACCAGTACGGTCAGGTATATAAGTTAAGGGTAACTGAAATGTTATAAAGAACAGAGGTTAAGACACCAAGCGGTAAAAGCGGAAGAAAAAGTGATCAATAGGTAAAATTTCTACCCGGCTAAACCCGGCTTCTTGGGCGTAGCGTTCCACAGTTGAGGGGCGCATTACCGTACCTGTTCCTGCCGATGGTTGATCCACCATCCCGACTGGTAGGCAGTGCAAGATGGAAAACCCATACAATAATTGCTCAAGGGTTTCACTGCAAGGTTGGAAGTCAGGTGAGGAGCGCTCATCAACAACAATGACAGCGCCATGATCACCTGCGAGACTGCGCATCGTTCGGAGTGCTCCAACCGGATTAGACATATCATGCAGGCATTCGAAAGCGGTTACCAGGTCATAGCGCCCGTGCAGATCCGCATCGCTGGCATCTCGCAATTGTACACTTACCCGATCTCTCAAATTAGCTTCTTCAATATTCTGGTTTGCCAGATCTACAGACGCTGCGTCCAGGTCAAAGCCATCAACCCGCACATTGGGATAGCTGCGTGCCAGACCAATGCAAGACCAACCCGCACCACAGCCAATATCTGCCACCCGGGCTGGCGGTGATGCTTGCAGTCGGGCATGCACATCCGGTATCGCTGGAAGCCACTCGTTACCCAATTGAGCAAGAAACATGGGCCGGTTC
>PHBZ01000081.1 GCA_002840755.1 Chloroflexi bacterium HGW-Chloroflexi-10
CACTCGGGACTTCGCCAGACTCTTCGCAAGCTCAGAGCGCTTCGCGTGGGGGGAGGGAAGTGTACCCCCCTCAGTCCCCACCCTCGTGCTATGCACTCGGGACTTCGCCTGACTCTTCGCAAGCTACGAATTTTCTATTGCTGCATCCTTCAGGGCTTTTTCTGCGCTTTTCTCACCGGTGAAGGCCAGCGCAACGGCCTGGTAGAGCGCACCCAAGTAGCGGCTGAGCTGCGGCACAGGGGGGAGGCTCTGGCAGCGGCGCAGCATTTCGTGCTGGGCGGGCAGCCAGGAGAAGGCCTGCAATTCATCCGGGTTATAGCTGGCGCTGCGGACCGGGCTGCCGGCGATACGGGTCACCTGACGGTCCAGCAGAGGGGAGGCGGCGTCATAGAGGATACTCAGCATGCCGGTCTGATCGGCTAGCGGCTGGTTGGCGGGGATGCTGACGCCCCAGGTGGCGTTCCAGGGGGTGGGAAAGACCGCCGCACCGAGCTGTTCACGGTAGGGGTTGCTGTCATCCAAAATCATGGCAGCCTGACCACCCCAACTGGCAGCCATGGCTACGCGTCCCTCTTTGAGGGCATTGGCGATTTCCAGGTTACCGTAGGTGTGGGTTTCGGGCGGGCAGAAACGCTTCAGCGAGCAATAGAATTCGAGAGAATGGATTGCCGCCGGGCTGGTGAAAGCCGGCTGATTTTCGCCATCCAGAACCTCTCCGCCAAAGGCCCAGAGGTAGGGCAGCCAATCCGTTAGGCTCTCACTGGCATGCGCCTTGAGCGCAAAGGGGAAGGTCCCTTCCTTTAAAGTGGCACGTTCCAGCAATACCGGCAGATGCTGAGGATCTACCACCGCGACCCCTGTTGAATCCTTCAGGTCAAAGACATCCTTGCGATAGAAGAGGATGTGGCCGTCGGTGAACAAGGGGAGAATGTACTGACGCCCAACATAGCGGCACTCGGCGGCTACAGACGGCATGATATCGGGCGCGTGGTAGGCGGCAATACGCCCGGCGGGCACATGGGGGAGCAGGTCTTCGAAGGCAGCCAGTCGACCGGCATGCGCCAGACCGGGGAGCCAGATATGGCCGGGAACACAAACGGCCTGGTAAGGGCTGTGATTGGCCTGGAGGGCGGCATTCATTTCAGGTTGATACTGCGCCCATGGAAGAATCCTGAGGGAGGTTTCCCATTCGGGGTGGGCTTTGAGCTGGGCATCCAGCACGATTAAGGCGGGGTCGTCGGGTCCGAGGATTTGATATTTCATATTACATATTCTCCACAAGGTTGCGGAAGTAAGCGCTGCTTTCCTCCAGGGTGGGTTTAATGCGGTGCAAGCCGCCACCCATCAGAAAGATCAGGTCCTTGCCGTAAACATCGAGCATCTCCGGAATGCGGTCGATGGTCATACCGCCGCCGGGAGTGGGGAAGACCGGCTGGATATGCCCCATTTCGTCCTGGCTGCCGGCCACAATGGAAATACATTCTTCTTTGCTGAAGGCGAAGCGCCCGCCCCAATTGGGGTATATGGTGGCATCGGCACCGGCCAGCCGGGTGATTTGCCCGAAGAGAGCGTAATGGCTGAAACCGGTGGTTGGGCAGGTGACATAACTGCCGATCAGCGCCGGATGCATCATCACCAGCAGGGCGAGGCTGTCGTCATCAGCCAGGGCGCGCATAGTGTCGAAGCCAACCAGACCGGGTGGAACGAGCAAACCGCCCGCGCCGGACTCTTTGGCAAAATGCGCTTTTTCGAAGATCTGATCCGCACGCGCGCCCAGACTGGGCATGTAGATGGTGCGGTGACCGGTTTCGGCGTTGGCGCGTTGAACGGCTTCCACACAGCGCAGGATGCGCTCGCGGAAAGGGGCAAAGGGTTGGTTGGCCAGCCCATGATCGTCTTTGATGATATCAATGCCGCCACGAGCGAAATGGTACGCCTGCTCGGCAAACTGGGCGCTGGTCAGCCCCATGGGTTTGATCGCTGAACACAGCATCGGACGGGTTGGAGCGCCTAACAGAGCGCGCAGCCCTGCGCGTCCAAAGCGCGGTCCGCGGAAGAGGTTGAGGAGCCCGGGGGGGAGAATCAGCTTCTGCACACGCACACCAGGTTTGATGCTCGTGTTGCCAAAGATAACGTTAAGCAGCTGCACGAGATCGCCGCCGGCGTCTTCCACCGGGTAGCTGATAGTAATTTCGTGCATATCCGCAGCAGCCTCGCGGACAGCTTCAATGCGACCGATGATCTGCTCGGGAATATCGCCGGCGGGCAAGAGGTCGGCGGGGAATTCAACGGTTTGTTCGATGCAGGCATCCTCGGCCTTGGCTAATGCCTCGGCGTGGCTGCCCTGCATGCGGTAAATGACCTGGAAGCGTTCACCACTGAGCGGCGGGGTGACCTTATGCATCAGAGCGCCTCCGCTTTGGCGGCACTATGCACCGCCTGCAAGCGCACAGCCTGCAAGTCGGTTTCGGTGATATCCAGGTCCTGACCAATGAGATTTTCGACCGTATGCACCAGCGCCAGGGCGTCCAGTTCGTACTCGCGCATCAGGTAGGGCTTGCTGGCGCCGTGAGCGAAGGTATCTTTCAACCCGATGCGGCGCAAGCGTTTGCCCATGCCGTTATCGGCGATCAAC
>PHBZ01000068.1 GCA_002840755.1 Chloroflexi bacterium HGW-Chloroflexi-10
GTCACGATGGCAGCGATATTTTGACCCAGCAACCGATATGCACCATAAGCCACCAGAACAACCACAGCAATGATCAATGCGACCTCAGTCGACTCGATTCCCCGGTTATCTTTTAGGAAACGCAATGCCAATCACCTCCTTCCTTCTTTAGAAATATGGATAGAGAACGAACAATAATGTTCCACAAAAAATTGATACGACAAAAGGAATTTCCCTCTTTTTCTGAAGGCTCGCGATTACGCCCTGCACTCCACCGACAACTGAAATCGGGATCAGAAAAATTGGATTTCCTAAGACGAGCGTCGCAGCGATCAATAATTTCACATCTGCGCCACCCAGGATACCAAATTCCCACAATATCCAAAATCCGAGAATGAGGGCACAAATCAAGGCTGCTTCAGGTTGGAAAATTGCAGAAAACGCGGCTAAGGTCAAACCGAAGGCCAGTCGTTTCTCTCTTGGGTTGAAATCTGCAACATGGGTCAAAGCGATGGTCAGTAACACGGGAGCCCACAATCCAACAAACAACGCATATACGCCGGCACCAACCAGTCCTCCGACGGTTAATGGCATCGGAACTTCACGGTCACGCAGATCATAAACCGTGCAAACCAGAAAAAAGGCTAATAAGGCGATGCTGACGATCAGTTGATGCTCCTTCTTCTTCAAGTACGAAATGATTACTTGCATAAATTAAAGCCGGACAGATTCCCAGAAGGTTTTGTCCGGCCAACGATTTAAAAAGAATTGTCTATATCTAATTATATTGACGAAAAGGCGTTATCCAAGGGGGACACTGATTATTGAGAAAGAATTCAAAATTAACTCGTCCTCAGTAAAATGAAAAATGGATATCAATATCGTTAACAGCCTTCATAATTTCATTGTCAGGAAAATGCGACTTCTTACACATCTTGTTATCTATCGCATCTCCCCGGTTTGCTCAAATATCATAGCTAAAAGAAACACGCACAAGATTAGAGGAATGGAATTTCATAATACAATTTCTAAATAATAGGTTAGTCTAGGCATTTTTGTTGAGAACCCCAACATTTTTCGTTTTTAAAGATATTAATAGTGAGGGCGCTCGGCTTCAGAATTCAAGGAGCATTTATGGATGAAGCACAAGCTATCACCCAACTCAAAGCGGGAGATATCTCTGGATTGCAAATGTTGGTGGAAACATACCAAATCGAAGCCATCCAAGCAGCATGTCTCATTACTGGAGACCGCGCTACGGCAGAGGATGTTGTTCAAGATGCTTTTCTTCGAGCCTTTGATAAGATTCAAGGTTTTGACGAGACGCGCCCATTCCGTCCCTGGTTCGTTCGTATGGTGGTCAACGATTCGATAAAAGCCGCAATCCGGCAAAGCCGACAAATATCATTGAAAGACGATGGAGAAGCGGATTACAAGACTGTGCTGCAAAAATTGACCGAGTATATTAGAGAACCTGAGGATGCTTTCGAGCAAAAGGAGCTGGTAACAGAGATGCGACAGGCAATTGCCCGACTTTCACCATCCCAGAGAGCAGCAGTAGTTTTACACTATTTTTTGAATATGAGCACAGCAGAATCAGCAGGCCAGCTGAACTGTGCACCAGGAACGCTCCGTTGGCATTTGAGCATGGCTCGTGCAAGGCTGCGGTCTCTGCTTGCCTCGTTGAAATGAATTGAAGGAGAAAATCAGATGAAAAAAGAAAACCAAACTCATTGGATTCTACAAGAGATCGCTGAAGAACGATCTCCAGGAAATACCATTAACCTGTGGCCTCAGATCAAGTCGCGTCACGTTTTAGGGGCGAAAGAACGCCATATAGGAACTCAAACTAAAAACTTGAAAGGAGGGTTTTCCATGAAGAAATCCTTACTTCACGCAGCTATAATGCTGTCACTAATAGCCATCGCAGCGACAGCGTTTATTCCTACTGTTCGGGCTCAGGTGATTGATTGGATTAGCGGACAGACCACTGTGTTCTCATTTATGACTCCTCACAGTAAGGTGACCGTTGGATTGTTCAGTGACGGTTCCTGGGGTTTTGTCCCTCTCAGTCCGACCTATCTACCGATTGGGGATTGGGTAATGGTCCCCGATTCTTACAAAGATGAGGTTACGGGTCCTGATACGTTAAAGCTCATCTTCAACAAAGACAACAAATTTTTAATTCTGACCGAGCGAAAAGCGCTAACGGGCGAAACTCTACCCGTGGGCGACTCAGTTAAAGTAAATGATCAACCCGCCGTTTTGTTTACTGGGTTGTCAGGAGAGATAGCTGCAAGTATTCCTTTGGCCAAGGATGGCGGAGTACAGCCTGAACCGAGTGGGCAAGTTAACATCAACCCGGTCCGGTATACCGACGGCGTTCGGTTGACTTGGCAGGTGGGAGAGATCAGGCTGGAAATCCTCTCCAATCTCCCTTTGAGACAAGTAATGAAAATCGCTGCCTCTCTTCAATTGGTCGAAACTGAACCGGCACAAATGACAACTCCCGAACCGTAACACTCTTCGCTAAAGAGATCCTGATTCATGCCAGGCGGGGTTGCCGAGCCATTCTCGACAACCCCGCTTTGTTGTGAATCGAAATACGCAAGCACTACTAGATGTTTCCGTGGTAGTCATCTGTAATTGCAAAACCTTGGTCGTTCAGACAGTTGAAGAATTCCTAAGGATTGTTGAGAAATGTAACAGGTAGGAAACAATTGCATTGCAGTAGGTCGGAAGATTGCACGCACGACAGGCGATCATTATCCAAATCTCTGGTGAAGATGTGATCTTGAGTTTTATAAGTAACCAACCTAGAAAAGGGAATCGAAGTTCAGGGGCTGCTATTGATTGTGATTATGCGTGCCACTTGCTAGCCAACTACATCAGCAAAGCAAGGCTAATTTTCAAGAAGATTACAGATGCCAACAAAATGGGTATTCCTGGCAGTCGGTGAAAATTAATTTTCTTTTCCCGAATCGCTGACACCAAACCTAAGCGCAATACCACGATAAGATGAGTTGCTAGAAATGCAAAGATAAAGATATCACTGGGCCATATTAGACAAACGGTAATGGCACTGACAGCATCAGCCCCGCCCCACCACTTCAACTCCCACGCAGCCCAAAAACCGATGATCGCTACAGAAGATGAATGTTGCGGACATCCGGCATCTACTCAACGCACGAGTAGCTTATTATTCTATGACATGGCCAGCATGCGCTTGCTGGTCCTCCACGATATAATTCAAGAAATGAGCCCTTGTTACTTTCGACTTCTATCCTCGATATATTAATACAATGATTCAAACATTACCCAATGACGATACCCTTGTAGAAAATGCCCGGCATGATCCAGATGCTTTTGCTGCTCTTTACCAGCGTTATTTAACACCGATCTATCGCTATTTGCTCGTCCGCCTGGGTAACCCACAAGATGCTGAGGATATCACATCTAAAGTGTTCACCGAAGCGCTGGAAGGCATTGTCCATCAGCGCTATCGTGAAAATGGAAATTTTGCAGCCTGGCTATTTACCATTGCAAGGCGCAGGCTGATTGATTTGTATCGTCAGCGCCCCGCTGTCTTACTTGAAGAAGCTGCTCTCCTTGACCCGGATCCATTCGATCAGATTCAATTTTCTGATAACAAAACTCGTCTTAAAGAATTACTTTCACAGTTGGATGAAGATAAACAAGAACTGATGCGCCTGCGCTTTGCCGGTGGGCTAAGTTTCGCGGAAATTGCTGCTCTGGAAGGCAAGAGCGAAGCTGCAGTCAAGATGATGACCTACCGCACGATCCAATGGCTGCGTGAGAATTGGGAGGCAAAAAATGTCTGACATGGACTTGACACTTCCACAGGAACTGGACACTGCGATTACCGAGTATTATGCCACTCTCGAACCATCGTCCTCTTTTGCAGCCCGCCTTGAACAAGAATTGCGCCAGCGCCAGGGCGTATTGCTTCAACACAAAGCCAACTCCCGATTCCATTTTTCGTGGAGTGGTAGGAGAGAAATCATGCAAACTTTACGAGCTCGCCCCATCCTTGCAGTAATCGTGGTGCTCCTTGCCTTATCCTTGCTAACTGGAGTGGCGTATGCGCTTGGCAGGTTGACCGGATTTATCCCCGGCTTTGGTTTTACCTCAGATATCCAATCGGTTTACCTTCTGTCAGAACCGGTTGAAGCTATCAGCGGGGATGTAACGCTGAGTGTAGATCAGGCGGTAAGTGATGAGAGTAAGTTATGGGTAAACCTGACAGTAACGGGGTTACCTGAAGAACAGGATTTTTCTCAGGCTTTTGTTTACCTGTCAAACGGTGAAAAAATACCCTTCCAAATGAGCAGCAGCATGATTTCTGATCCTGATGGTGCAAACTTGACGTACATCTTTCCATCGTTGCCTTCCGCTACAAGTGATTTGATTTTATACATTGAAAACCTGGGTGGTCAGAATTTTAGTGTGCCCATGCAATTGCGCCTGGCAAAACCAGGTGAAATTCTTCCTTCTGAGCCGGAACAATCAGAGCAATTGAGAAGCGAAACCCAGGATGGGGTTACCATGGTTCTGGATCATATTGCCCCGGCCAGCGATAAGACCGTATTTCAAATTTCTCTACATTTTGATCAACCAGGCATGTCCCTCAACAATGATTGGAATGTCTTCCTGACAGATCATAATGGCGCAATATATCCGGCCATCGACATCACTCCCGATACGATGGATGGAAATGCCAAGATATTCCAAACCTCACCCTTCTCCGGTAATGAGCAACTAACGGTTTCATTGAATGTTTTTCCCAACGCGAAGGAATTGCCTGTGTCAATTGACTTCTCGATGGATGATGCCAATGGATTTCTGTTCGACCCCGGGTCAGATCCGGCGGTTGGACAAATCTGGACACTGGACGATGTGATCCAAATTGGTGGTTTCACGCTGCGGGCTACCAGGGCGAGTCTCGTATCAACCACGGAGCTGCTGTTTGAATTTGAGACAGCCGAAAACCTGACGGGTGTCATGTTGTACACTCCAGATCCCTTGGTGCGCGGCGCTGGTGGTGGTATCCCACTGGCAAACGGGGGAGTTTCCTCTGGAATGAGATTTGAGAAAATCCCATCACAGCCGTTTGAAGTGCGGGTGACGCGTGTCTACTATTCGGCTCACGGTTCTTGGGAGATCAAATGGCAGCCCTCAGCTGCGCCCCAGGGGGCAGCAGTGCAGCCTACTGTAACATCGGCCCCAACCCAACCACCCTATGCCACCCCAACCCTGGCTTCAACCAATCCGGTTTTGCTCGAAGTCCAGAGGCTGGCCCAGCAGTTCGATGCACCTTTCCAGGAAGGCCCGGCATGGATTCATGTGGTGACGGAGAGAACATCGAATCCTCGTTCTGGTCAAACGTATCCCCTGCCTTATTTAATCAGCGAACAATGGATCGAGACGGATGCCAACGGCTACGTTATCCGCAGCGTTTGGATGGATAAGGATGCAAATGGAAATACAATCCAGTTAACAGCAACGATCGGCGATTATTCGGTCAACTTCACGACCGGTGATGCGGGTTTCAATAATGGTCAGCCTTACCGTTTTTCTGCTGACATACTTACACGTGACCTGGAGCGTGCAGAACAATATGGTGGCTCCGTTACACGCGAGGAAATAACCTGTGACGATGGCCAAGCCTGCATTGTCATCACATCGGTAGAATCCTTTTCACAGCCCACCCTGCTTGCAGGCGAAGCGCAAGCATTTGTCGGATCTGGCAATAAGGTATGGATAGACCTGGCTACAGGCCAACAAATCCAATTCCAGGCATTCTGGCGGTTGGAGGATGGAACGAACAGAGTAGAATCCACCGAACGCTATTTGCTTATAGAAAAAGTTACTTTCCCACCACAGGAAATCTTAGATGTCGTGGCCAAAGTGATAGTACCTTGAAACCTTGTTGTCCTCAAGCAAGTTTCACCTTCAAGAGTTGAAAGACCCCTTGTTCTTCGCTCACAGCCAATTTTATAAAAGCCCAAGGCGGTTGATGGTCTTTTTGAAGGTGATAAGGTTGTCCGTATTAATCTACTAACAGGCTGAACGAAAGCTGCGCCAGGTACTCAAGGTAAACAATTCAACCTTTCCTGATCTAAAGCGGAATCCTCTCAAGCACCAATCATTTGGTGTGTCTTTCTGTCATATGTAGATTGGACCTCCTGTTGTTACATCAAAATGGGCGATTAAACCAGAGTCACCTCCTCAACTTCCGTTCTGGCCAACAACAAGTAACCCGGCTGAGGGTCGAGATGTCCAATTTTGTTATCTTTTCAGGTTTTAAGGCGCTGGAGGTAAGGTCATCTAAGACCAATCTTTACACTCGCGGCATGAATTGTCACATTTCTCTCCCTTCCAGCGACTTACTTAATGTAGCTACAATACAATCAAATGGATCGATCCTGAAAAGGAACATCAATGAATGAAACCAAAGCCCTTAAAAAAGAATCCCTTGCCTTGATGATGAACGAAGCCGAAGGAACCCACCAGACGACAACAGCGGACTTTACTGAGCTTTATCGTCGGAATGCAACCAATGTCTTCTATTATCTCTACAGTCGCGTGCGCAACGTAGCAGATGCCGAAGACCTGGCTTCACAGACATTTTTGACCGCGCTTGAAAACCTGCCCAAGCTACGCGACCCGCTCAAATTCACGCCCTGGGTTTTTACCATCGCCCGCAATAAGGCCTTCGACTATTTTCGCCAATCTCAGCGCCGCCCTATGGCGGACTTTGACGAAGAACTGGAATCAGCAAAAGCTGTGGAAGTGACACTGTCCCAAACAGACCAGGACCGTCTGTGCGAACTGGAAAGCCTGATATCCCGGCTCAGCCCGCTCGAGCAGGAGTACCTGCGCCTGCGCATTGTAGCAGACCTGCCCTTCGCCGAGATTGCCTCAATTCTGAGCGAGCCTGAGACCCGCATCAAAAAGAAGTATTACCGGCTCCTGGAGCGCCTGCAAGCCCAGGTGGAGAATTAACATGAACAACCTCAATTCTTTTGAGAAAGAAATCAAGCAAACCTACCGCCTGCCGGAGGCCAACCCGGCCTACTTCAAGCAACTCGAAGCCAAACTACAGGCTAAGCAGCCCCATCCTGAAGTGAGCGCCAGGCCCGCCTTTCACCTTGCGCGTGGTTGGGCTTACGCGGTGGCTACCCTGCTGTTAATCGGAGTCATGGTGATCGCTATCGGCCCCTCGAAGGTATTGGCGCAAATCCAGGCTGTTTTCGGATTTGTGCCAAATGTCGGGCTTGTGGACACCAGCTCACCCTTCAGGCAACTGGTTGAACCGGTGAGTGATACGAGAGATGGAGTTACCCTCGACATCCAATCCGCTTTCCTGAGCGCTGACGGAACGATCATCACTTACACAATGTCCGATCTGCCCACTGAAATTAAACATACCAGATTTGGCGAACCAGAGTGCAACCTACCGGCTTACCTGACCCTCCCGGATGGCAGCAGAATTGAAGCAGCCGGAAGCAGCAGCGGCAACATGCCGGACGGGTCATACGCCAATAGTATCCGCTTCAGTGACCCGGTCCCGGCGAACTTCAACCAGGCTACTCTGGTCTTCCCCTGTCTGGAGGGTACGGTTCGGGGCAAGGGACCTGAAGACTGGCAGTTCGCTCTTACCTTCAAGCCCGCACCTGAGAACCTCGCGGTTTACCCGGCCACGCTCATACCGTCCCAGGCTCAGATCGAAAACCCTGTGCTGGCCACGGTGGAACCTGCCACACAACCCAGGACCGAAACCGGGATCCCTGTCATGCCCGCTATGATCGTTGATGGAGACCGCCAGGAGGAAATGGTTGTCCTAAGCGTTGTTGAAAAACCAGATTCCTACTGGGTTACCTGGGCTTTTCCCGATAAATCCGATGACGGTATCCAGCGTAATGGTTACCTTTATGAACAACCTTTCAATCCTGTCCTTTACGATGCGAACGGCACGCAATTGCCAGAGCCAAACCACGAAACCCAACTTCAGCTTTGGCAATATGAAGAAAGCCTATTCAATCAGCTTTCGGGTCAAGACCAACTGAAATACTATCCTCATACGATGTACACGATTGTTGTGCCCAAGTCTGGTGTTGCCTTCCCTATTTATGCCAAACAAAATGTGTACGAACGATCCTTCCCCGAAAAAGAGGCGTATGTTGATGTTGAATTTGATGGCAGCAAGGTACAAGCTTCAGATGAACCCGTTGAAATCAACCAGAAAATCCAACTCGGTTCAGTCAAATTCGAATTGGAAGCCATAGAGAAAAACCAGTTTGGCGGCTACTCCTTCCTCTTCGATGGTACCGAGGGTAAGGTCGTCCAATGCCAGGCAGGCCTGGTTGGATACACAACCAACATGGGCGGTAGCAGTAGTTTTAACCCGGATGATCCTTTCCACTTCAAGCAGGCAGAAATGTACTCGCAAATTCCGACCGGCATGCTGACCGTGCGCGTTTCTCAGCCGGCAGTCCTTGGCGACCTGATCAGTTTCATCGGCTCCTGGTCGCCTGAAAAATAATGGTTTTACGATAACCTAACCAAATAATGAAGGAGATTGAAAGGAATAAAAGCCTATTCAACCTCCTTCATTATCAAACTTACCAATAACTATCACCTTCTTTCTCTATGCGATGCTACAATATCATAAAGGTTTACATGTCACCCTGTGTTCCTATTTCTTTGGATCAATTCAACCAACAGGTTTTTGCCTGTCAGGATAAGGCTTTCACGCTGGCGTTCTATATTCTAGGAAATACGACCGCAGCCTGTGGGGCAGTGCAGAAGGCTTTCTTGCAGGTTTACGCCAATCGAGGAAATGATGACAATAATATCTCAGTGAAGATATTGCAGGAAGTGATCTTAATGTGCAGGCCGGCAAAACCATCCAAGGCGCATAGCGCGGTAGAGGAGATACCCGGATGGGAGCTTTTGGATTGCTGCGAGCAAGAAGCGCTACTTCTAGTCGATGTTTTACAGGAAAGTTATCAAAATGCTGCAAGGATACTCAACAATTCCGAAAGCGACATTGCCCGAGTCGTTGCCCAAGGCAGGTACAAACTGATCAGGAATTCAGATTCAGTGCAGGAATAATCTTCTCTGCACTTTGAGTCGACTTGTGGACTCAATATGAAATGGATTAGGGAACCGAATTGCCCTATGGCACGTCAAATTAATAGGATGTTAAGTTCTTCAACAGATCAGATCAATTTTGTTTGTCACATGGAACGATGATTAAATCCCCGAGGTTAAACCCGATGAAAAGAATTGCTTGCGCGTTGTTGTTCTTGATCTTGATCCTTTCGGTCTCTGGATGTTCATTAGCAGTTGAACCGACCCTTTCACCTGAACAGGCAACCGGCACGGCAATCATGGCCAGAAAATCCACTGATATTGCTGAAGAAATCCTTTATCCTGCCACCCCTTTTCCTACCGAGGTATATCCCACCATGGACTGGGCGGGCTGGACGCCTTCCCCGGGAGGGATTGTTGCCAGTGATAGCGGCAAGAATTTTGATTTCACGCTGACTTCAAGGTTCTCGATCGTCCTCAAAGAGGCAGATTACCCGGCTGCAAATTTGAAGTTGAACTGCGTTCCTGAAATCGTCCTGGGACGCATATCTAATGTAGCTGGCGCTCCCCCGGACTATTATGAAATGCGCTATGAAGCCAGCGGTATTGGCCAATGCACAGTGCAAAATGGCTCATTTGAGGTGACGA
The DNA here is from genome assembly GCA_002840755.1 of Chloroflexi bacterium HGW-Chloroflexi-10. Lineage (GTDB taxonomy): Bacteria > Chloroflexota > Anaerolineae > Anaerolineales > Anaerolineaceae > UBA6170. The sequence goes on from PHBZ01000068.1 coordinate 9,745, forward strand.
TCAATATTACCGATCATCCCTAATAACGCATGGGTTGGGATTCGATTCGTTCAACCCAACCGATCCTTTTCGCTTCGCATTCCACCTCAATGTAATACCCCAAATAAAGGAGTCTGATTTCATTTGAAAAACATAACCAAAAAGGCTTTGATCTTCTCAGCCATACTGAGTTTTGCAATCCTCCTCAGCACCTGTCAACTGCCAGTTGCCACAACCGAAGCCACATCAACCGTGCAAGTGACACCATCCGACACTTCAGTTCCGACCCTCACAGCCACACCTGCTGGAGGCTTGGCCACTACCTCGCCAATGCAAAAACTGCGCATCATTAATCAGAGCGATATCGCGCTTCACAACATGGTTGTGAGATTCCCAGACGAGCGAATTGAGTTTGGTGACATTCCTGGAGGGACAACTACGGATTATCGGGATGTACCGCAAGGTGTCTACCGTTATGCCGCCTACGATGTTGAAGTGAACGGGCAGAGCTACCAGCAGCCGGTAGTCGATTGGGTGGGCGAAACTCCGATGCCGGGAGAGAATTTTACCTACATCATCGAGGTGGATCCTGCCCGCTGGCAGACGGAAGGCCAGGTGATCCAGTTAGTCCAGGTGAGTACAGATCAACCAGAGGAAGTTGCCCTCCCGGTGTTAAACCCCACTTTACGCATTGGCAAAGGCAGCCCAACTTCACTGGCCGTTTCACCGGATGGACAATGGCTGGCCGTCAGTACTCAGTTCGGGGTTTATCTGTATCACGCCAGCACATTTGCGGAATTCTGGTTCACTCCCTTGCCGGAAAAAGCTGGGCATGTAATTTTCGATCCCAAAAGTGAACATCTGGGTGTCGTATCAGACGCTGCCATTATCATTCTGGATGTGGGTAGCGGTAAGATGTTGGCCAGGTTGGAAGGCGCGGGTGATTCGTTTGCCTGGTCGCCGGATGGTCAACGTCTGGTCAGCGGCAGCGGTTGTGAACAGGTGACCGTTTGGGATCCAAATAACGGTGCCTCACTGAAAGAACTCAGCAGTGACAAGTGCTCCGAAGGCTACAGCGGTATAAAAGTCGCCTGGGCCGCGGATGGACGCATATACGGGGTTTCGATGGGGACGAAAATATTAGCCTGGGAGGGTGATACCTACGTACCAGTGGAAGATTTTTCAGCGGAGGGTGCCAAAGATACCTGGATCAGTGTCCTGCTGGCCGCTCCTGTGGGCAATCTTCTGGTGCAGTATGACAACATGGGTTTACCAAACATCGCCATCGTGGATACGAAGCAAGATCGCCAGATTCATCTGCTCGATCAACAAATTGGCGGGCCAATTACTGCACCGGCCTGGGCGCCGGATGGGCAGCATCTGGCAGTGGAATACGGGATGGACACGGGCCTGATTCTGATTTGGAATGCCCAGACCGGCCAGGTGGAGCAGAAGATCGAGGGTTACTACACTGCTCCTGGGTTGGGGTGGTCGCCGGACGGGAAGACCCTTTTCGGACCGCAAACTCTGGATGGTCAGATCAATGCTGTCGCAGTGAGCAATGGCAAAGTGCTGCGCAGCCTGGGTGGTCATTCATCTGTGGGAACTTTTTTGACATGGACCCATGAAGGGTTGGCCTCCACAAATGGAGCAGCCATCACGTGGTGGAACCCGGTTAGCGGTGAATCCTTGCGCCAGGAAATGGTCGGCACCTATCATGAATGGGTAAGCTCCTGGCCGCCTACCGGCCCTGGAACCTATTTATTTACCGGCGATCAAACTCATCAGGTGGGAAGCGTAAGTTCAAAACGTCCCCTCGCAAGTGATAACAATTCGTACCCATTCCACACAGCATGGTCTTGGGATGGCAGCCACCTGGCTGATCCCACCCATGTATGGGATGCCGGCACGGGCAAACTCCTCTCTCAATTGCAGGACCCGGCTCAACAGCATACCCCAGACCAGGTCGCCTGGTCGCCGGATGGCAAACGTCTAGCTTCGGCGGATTCGTTGAACATGCAGCCCCCTGTCATCTGGGACGCCCAGACCGGAAAGGTGCTGTTCACTTTACAGGTAGAGACCGGGGAACTCAAACCGTTGTGGCTCGGGCTGGCCTGGTCTCCGGACGGCAAAAAACTGGCTGCGGTGGGAGCGCTAATGCATCTGGACAGTGGGGCAGATGAAGGCATGATCCTGATCTGGAACGCGGAGACTGGAAAACAGGAGCAGTTGTTGACCACAGGAATGAACGATTACCGGCTGTGGACCGTTGCCTGGTCGCCGGATGGTCGCTTCATGGCTGTCGGCTCGACCGGCAGCGATATATTCTTGTGGGATATGACCAGCAGTCAACCTCTGGCAAAATTGGGCGGTCATACCGATATCAGCGATCAGCTGGCCTGGTCTCCTGCCGGTAACCGCCTGGCTTCTGTTGCCCGTGACGGCACCCTACAAATCTGGGATCTATCTGCATTTACTTCAGGCACAGAGTAACTGCTGCCATGGCTACTCTGGAATCGTACGTCCGATATAATATTTAGCTGACCAGCATTTGACCCACTATGATGAGCTAGAGGGGTCAATTTCCTGTAGTTACTCAAGCAAGCCATTGATTTGCCAGGCTACATAAATAGGTATAAATTGGACAGGTAGTTGTACCAGGCAGGAGGAATTCATTATGACCAAATCACAGAAAAGATGGTTATTCGTTGTGGTGACTGTATTCATCCTTGCTGCACTCATATTGGCAGAAACCACTAAGCATTTCTTTGGGAGGTGGATCGCTAGCACGATCTATGATAATCGAGCAATTTTCCTAAGTTGTGATGAATTGCCTGACTTATCCGATGTGAAAAGTGTAATGGAGCAACATAATCAGGTCATTCAGGAGATCAAGAATATCGATCCTGAGAATATTGAGATCACCATAGACAACTCTTGTCCTGGAAAGGGAAGCTTGATAATTTATTATCCATCCCATAACGATAGAACTCAGATAGAAGAGTTGCTGGGCGATTCTTTTTTTGGAATTCCCTGGAAAGGAATCAATCGGTGATGGTTTTTTCTCCTCTAACTTCCCATTTGGCTGCAATTCGAGCCTCCGCTTTTTTACTCAGGCAAGGTTGGAGATGACTTGGGCTGATAAAGCTAGAAACCTCTATACCCGTAGAACGCGGCTACACCTAAACTCTGCGAATTGCCTCCGCTGCTGCCTGCTTGACCTCTCCTCTGTGGGAGGTAATATGCTTCCTTTCAACCAAACAAGCAAAATCTATGCGCCTTGAATTTTTCACCTTTCCGCTTCTTATTGGAGTTGGCATACCCCTGATTCTTCTGATAATTCTTTGGTGCAGAAAACGGATCTTCTTCAGGAGCGCGGCAATGCCCTGGGCGCTGTTGCCAGGGTACCACCCTGACTATGGTACAGGAAGCGCGAGGCCATGTTACATAGTCCCCGCACGACCGGGGTACCAACGCGAGCAGCTTTTATGATGCGTTTTGAGCTTTTTCCATATCCAGCAGTTTTTGGTACATTGCTGCTCCTTGTTTTGCTGCTCCATAGTTGGCGAAAGGAACATTCGTGGCCTTACCTATTTTTCTTATCGCTCTTTTGGGTGTATATCCTCGTTGTCCTGACCATGATCTTTTTTCCCATCCGAATTCCCCAGGAATGGCCTGGAAATATTACACCACAAAACATACTTGGTATCTTCAGCCATGTGAACTTCATCCCATTTAACTTTGGCTATTTATTTACTGCGAATGCCTCTGTTATTTTTGAACAACTGATCGGAAATATATTGCTGACCCTGCCAGTTGGCTTTTGTTTGCCCTTTCTTGACCGCGTTCCTGGCAGACGGATTTTCTGGCTTGCCTTGTTTTTTGGCTCGGTGCTTGAAGGGTTACAGTTATTGATAAGGCTTTTAGGCATCATTAGCGGTTACGGGCATTCGATTGATATTAATGATGTGATCCTAAATTCAATTGGCATACTGGTTGGCTATGAACTTTATCGTACCTTTGCCTGGTTTTATCGTGCATTGACCTCGCGTCTCTGATTGCCAACAAGTGCAATGTTTCAGTATTTAAATAAGGTAACGATGCAAAAAACAAAGACAAATAAACAAGTACTTCACGAAAGCTGACAGTTAATCATCCGAAGAATAAAATAGGAAGGCACAAAAATGACCGAAAAGAACTACCCGGCATTTTAAAATATTAAAACTTCTTAGCAAATCACAGACAGCTGGGCAGATACGTTTTATGTTGAATTCCAAAGTATAGCCCAGCCTCTCACAAGATTTGGTTCAGTAAGACATAGCTAATTTTCAAGAAGATTACAGATACCAACAAAATGGGTATTCCTGGCAGTCGGTGCAAACTGATTTTCTTTTCCCGAATCGCTGATACCAAACCTAAGACTAAAACCACAATGAGATGAGTTGCTAGAAATGCAAAGATAAAGATTTCACTAGGCCATATCAGACAAACGGTTATGGCACTGACCGCATCCGCCCCACCCCACCACTTCATTTCCCAGGCAACCCAAAAGCCTATGATTGCGAGAGCTGAAAGAGGTGAAGATTGAATCGAGAGGAATGCTCCCAAAAATAGCAATGGGAGCCAGGTGATCATTTTCCCGATCTCCTCCCACCCGAATAACTGGGATATTCTTTCTCGCTCACTGACGGCTGCAACCAAGATGGTAAGCAAAACTAAAGCCCAATTCCCCTGCCAGATCCGATAAAGTCCTGCACCAATGAGAGGAATAACCACCCAGGCGCTGTGGGGTATTTCATTTTTCCGAATATCGAACCAAGATACGATTCCCAACCAGGTTACAACAAGTCCAAAAATAATCCAATCCATAACACCTCTTTTTCTACGGCTTGATCTGCCCTTCGATACGCCGAATATATTCAGCGCCACTTGCACAACCGCTTGAAAAATTGGCTGCGATGCTATTCCAACTGTTCGGATTTCTGGTTTTTCGAAGAGCCTGATAAACACATCCAGCGCCGGCATGATAATTTGCTAGAACCAGACGCCAGTAATCGTCATAACTTAATAATGCAGCTGGTTGTTTGCCGGTTGCCAGATTGAAAATCCTGGTCGATTGCAAACAACTTGCATTGAGGGTTTCAGTCAGAACTCGTATCGCTTGGTTTCCTTTTTCAATGTCAACACCCCCTGGACAATTCGGGCAGGTGGCCTCGATATCTCGTAAAACCATTCCGCGTAATAGGTATTGCGTTGAAGAATCCAGGAATTGATATTGGGTGGTACATCCTACTTCACCGTATGTTTGCCGGCAGATGGTTTGGAAAAAAGCCGGTCGCCACATCAAAACAAGGTCTGCGCCATATGTGGTCATCTGACCCAATCCAATCTCACCTAGAGTCCAATTTGCCGCTGGCCAGAATTGCGATTCAACGGCAATGACAGCTTTAACTACCTTTGGGGGTAACTCTGCAGCCTGAGAAGAAGAGAGAATCACCGAGTCAAATTGATTCTGCCAGGTGAGCACCTGGTCTTTCGTAAGTTCGATTCCACAACCATT
>PHBZ01000082.1 GCA_002840755.1 Chloroflexi bacterium HGW-Chloroflexi-10
CCCTTGCGATGGCTGTTTGTAAACGCTTCGTCAGGAATACAGGACTGCCAGCGGCATTGCTTGAACTTAGTATGGGCGGAAGCGCACTGCACGCTCGAATTTCACCCGACCTTCCCGAATTCTTTACCATTGCCACTCATAAAGCAGAGCCGGCTCTTTGGAATGGGGTCAGTTTATACCCGATGGACGGCCGAACGATCGATGTCCTTTGGAGCGAAGACCCGCAAGGGGTTCGAAATCTACTGGCCGAGATCCAACGGAAACACACACTTTTTGTCGCGGATTGTTTTCCCGGGCATCCCCTTTTCTCGGAATTGTCGAAACCCAAGCCAGGTTTAATCAACCTGGTGGTTACCTCTCCTCGCGATGATGCCATATTACAAGCCAGACGATTGATGAACGAGGTTTCAGAACCGCACCATTTGGTATTGAACATGGCTAAATCGGTCTCTGATCGTGCAGAAACCGGGGTGTCAATTGTGTTGCCTTACAACGAAACATGGGCTCAGTCGCTCGACCCACGATTGGCTGATCCCATTTTAGAACAAGCATATACCGGCTGGAAACGGAGGAATTAATGAATCGAACTGTTCAATTTATTATCGGTGTAATTGCCGTTGTGGTTGCCCTGGGAGCAGGTTTCTATGGACGCAATCTATATTTGAAAGAAGTTTCCACTTATCAGGTACCAGTACCCATCAATGCAATCCCTGCTTATGCAATTCTAGATGCAGACATGTTCCAAATGCGCGAGATGCCTCGCACGATGGTGTCTTTACCCTATTACCAATCCACCCAGGATCTGGAAGGAAAGATTAGCACGGTTTCATTGCCGGCAGAACTACCGGTTGCTCAGGCAAATGCGGTGCCTGTCACACAGTTTCGACTGGCTGATGCAGCATATGAAGTTCTCTCAATCCCGGTTGAACCTGTTTCTGCAGTAGGTGGACAAATTCGAATCGGAGAACACGTCAATTTGTATCAAGTGCTTCCCGAGAAAATTGACCCTGAGAACACAGCGATTTCAGCCAACGATCAATCCACCTTCAAGGTAGAGCTCATCGCCAGAAGTGTATTGGTAGTAGATGTCCGCAATGCACAAGGAGTCGCTGCGGAATCCAACCAGAAGAGTGAGGATAACTCAACATTTGGAGGCAGCCCTCAGAACGAACAAGTCCAAATCCTTACCCTGGCGGTGGAGCCAGAAGATGTGGACGTTATTCTCACTGCGGTTGCAGCAAGCAAAAAACAAGGTGGATTGTTATGGTCAACCCTAGCACTTCCTTGATTCATCCAACCGCTCCACCAACCATTCAGCCCTTAAACCAATCTGATCTGCTCCTGATTGAACGGGTCCGTGAGGAATTGGTACAGCGCGGAATCAACCCACCTAGCTGGCGAGAAGCAGACTCAGAAAAACGTCGTCGTTTCTATGATGAGGTGCGCTCTATCTTGATTGATCAGGGTGAGAATCGCAGCGTCGTCAATCGCAATGCACAAATTATCACGGATGCATTGTCCGGGGTGGGATTGCTTGATCAGTTGCTGCGTGACCCCTACGTGGAGGAAATCTTTGTGCGTAATGGGGAGGTAGCTGTGGAATATGATGGGAGTTTTTATCATCTGGGGAAACTGGCTGATGACACTTATTTCGAAAACCTCGCTGTGCATGTTGCTGATCAAGGCGGCGCTACTTTACGCGGAGATCGCCCGGCTGTGTTAATTGATCTACCAGGCGGAGAACGGTTTACCGCCATCGTTCCGCGTCTGTCAACCGAGGGGACTGCGATCAATATCCGTACTTTCGGACGGCGTGTTCGCACCTTGGAAGAAATGGAGCAGACTGGTACGTTTGCCAAATGTGATCCGACATCAATCGGATTGATGCAGACATTTACCAGCCCTGCCGAAAAAGATACCAGGTCCGAACTGACCCGTCGGATCCAATCTCTGAAAGACACACCAGATCGATTTCTAGCCTGGATGGTAGCCAACCTGGCCGGCAGCCTGATGATTGCCGGCGAAATGGGTTCTGGCAAAACAACTTTACTCAACGCCCTCTCGGGTTTCTTGCCTGTATCTGCGCCGATTGCTGCGCTGGAAACCTTCCGGGAATTGGAAATCCAGCACCCATTTTTTTTACGTACAGTAGCGCCAGCTGAATTATCGCCTGGCACGCCCGGAGTGACCCTGGATTGGGTTCTAAACGTCATTTATACCCGTATGAACCCGGCAGCCATCCTGGTGGGTGAGGTGGTAGGAAATGAGGCACTGCAATTCTTAAAAGCCACCTGCTTGGGGCGCAAAGCCTTGACAACCATTCACGGTGGGACGATAGAAGAATCCCTGATGCGCCTTGAACAACTTGCCCTGGCTGCAGCGCCTGAATTGGGATTAGCTGCTGTTCGCTCGATGGTAGCGATGGGATTGGATGTTGTTGCTTTGATGGGAAGGGTAAACCGATCAGGAAGAGTTCAACGCACCTTACAGGCCATCGCCACGATTAAAGGAATTAATGCGAAAGGTGATTATTGTTTGAACTACC
>PHBZ01000018.1 GCA_002840755.1 Chloroflexi bacterium HGW-Chloroflexi-10
AATGGATTTTCAAAAAGAATGATCATCGAAAGAAAAAACGCAAGGGTCACCGAAGATACAACGATCACCCACGGAAGCAAATCTCGATCGCGGTCCCATTTATGTAAAGTCACAGCCGAAGTAAAAGCGGACATCATCCAAGCCCAAAATACCAGAGAACCGGATTGTCCTCCCCACAATGCGGTTACTTTTAAATATAACGGCATTGAATTACTGGTAACATTGTAAACATACTGCACTTCATAATTACCATTGGTCAATAGCCAAATGATACAGAATGCCACCAGGGTAATTAATGGAAAAGTAAGTAACAAAGCCAGGCGAGCACTTTCTACGTATTTATATTGGTTCTTTCGCTCACCTATGATTGCTGTGATAATCGCATAAATGGTGACAAGAAAAGTAATCACCAGCGATCCAAATCCAAGATTGGCTACCATAAAAACTCCATTGTGATGAATTTAGCTGTAATTCAATAGTTAACTGCTGATTGATTGATCCGGAACTGCTTCTTCATATTTTGTTGGACATTTCAAAAGCAGTTCTTCCGCATGAAAAATGCCATCTGCATCCAATTTACCTGTCATGATCGCCTGAGCTTCGTTTCGCAAAAGATCAGGCATAACCCCTTCATATACGACCTTAAGCCGATTTAAGGATGGATTTTCCACTGCATTATGCAAAACCAAAGCCAATCCACCGGCACTTTCGATCTCAGCATTATCACCTGGTACGTGCGCAACTGTGAACTCAATCACAATATTGTCTGTGTCGTAAACGATAGTATCGCCAATAACAGCGCCAGATATTCGGATTTCTCGATCAACCATTTCAGCCTGGCGTTCCATTAATTCATCCACGGTCAGAAAATATTGTGCGCCTGCCTGGGTATTTACCACAATCAAAAGAATGATTGCAGCAATAATCAAAGCACCACCAATAATAAATTTAGCCTGGTTACCTTTTACAACCGTTCCTTGTTTCACCTCGTCCATGAATCCTCCTGGTAATATACAACATTGACACTACTTATAATTATATTTTTCCACACTTTGATTAATTGAGCCTTAAATTCAGGCAATAAATCTAGTTTTATTATATAAGTTGTACCAAATTTACCCGATTATATCATCCGAGTGTCACTTGAGGGTATTAGAGTAGTTGTACAAAAACAAACCAGCCTATTTTTCCCAGTTCACCTGATGCCTGGTTAATAACTCAACAATTTTTTGTGGTCTGGTTTGTATTCGTTTCATATTTTCCTTATTACCGGATACCTGCTCCTTTATGTATTCTGCGATCTGCGCTGCTGCATTTGGTTTCCCAATTGCTTCGGCATTTTTTTGATATTCATTCAACAAAATGGCATCATTTTGAAATAAATGACAAACTTTCTCCAGAATTTCCAAACCATTATTGACAATAAAACCTGCTTGATTTTCTTCAACAAAAAGAGCATTTCCGGTTTCCTGGCCAGGAATTACATCGATTAAAAGTAATGGTAAACCGCTGGCCAAAGATTCAGTAACTATCAAACCGCCAGCCTTCGAAATAATTAAATCAGCAGCTTTTAGGAATTTTGGCATTTGGTCCACAAATTCATAACAAAATGCGGGGACATGCCACTCCTCTTTCATCAATTCATTGTATAAATCCCTATCTTTTCCGGATACCATAACCAGCTGTATCTCAAACCCCGCATGATTAAGCGCAAAAACACTTTCCATAAAATGTTCAACCCGTTTACTACCCACAACCAATATAGTGAGACGATTCAATTGCCATCCTAATTCTTGCCGAATTTCTGCTTTACTCTCTGTGATGTGTTCAATTTGTGGGTGTACCGGAATACCCGCGACGAGAATTTGTTTTTCAACTAAGCCCGAGCGTAAGGCCAAATCTTGTACCGTTTCATTAGGTACAATGCAGGTATGAACAGCGCGATTAAACCAAACAGAATGAACAGTTGCCAGATCGGTAACAACAGTAATTATCGGTATATCTGTTTTTCGAATTGTTAATACGGCTTCCAATGGCGCCAAATACAACGGGTATGTACTAATTACAATATCCGGTTGAAAGTCAATCAGGATATCTTTGATTACATCATACAGTCCGACAATTAATATCGATTCAAGAATGGTAATAGGCACCAAAGCATCACTGACTTCATATCCAAACCGATAAAGTTCAGGTACTTCGCGCACCCAACGATCATACCCTGCTTGAGAATCGCGTAAGTAAAAAGGTGCTTGCTTTTGGTCCAAGGGGTTAACAATTTCAACATAAACATCTACACCCATATTCTCTTCCAATGCAGATTTTAGTGCATTAGCCGCGCTGCGATGACCAAACCCGGCATCAGCCGTTAGAATAAGCACTCTCTGTTGATTATTTAACATCCCACACCTTTTTCTAGAAATCCTCTGTTGGTAATTGATTCATTACAAAAGCCTTAATAATTTCTAATGCAAATTGAGCAGAATATTCCTTATTTTCAATCCTGTTACCTTTCCAAATGCGTTTCCACGCCCAATGCCCCGTTTTGGCAGACAAACTGAACCAGACCAACCCAACTGGTTTTCCGGGCATTCCACCACCTGGCCCGGCAATTCCGCTGATAGAGATACCAATGATATTCTCAAACGGTACTTCCCCTGAAAACAAATGCCTTACCCCCAAGGACATTTCCATAACTGTCTGCCGGCTAACAGCCCCATAAGCCTCTAAAGTCTCCGATTTTACACCTAAAAGTTTTTTTTTGGCTTCATAAGCATAAGTACTGACACCGCCAACATAATATGCTGAGGACCCAGGAACATCTGTAATAATGCTGCTTAATAAGCCACCTGTGCATGATTCAGCTAAAACAACTTTCCATTGTGTATCATAAAGCAGTGTACCTATTTCAAAATTCAATTTCAATGTTTTCTCCCAAGACTATTAATCAATGTTTTTTACAGTAGTCAATAAATTGCCAAAACCATCACTATATAAATCAATTACGATCCCTTATAATCTACACTGGAATTATCACTCAAGGAGTTTGAAATGCCAAGTGCCTCTTTTCACTTTCCAAAAGGTTTTTTATGGGGAACAGCAACTTCCTCTTATCAGGTAGAAGGTGGAAATCCGCTCTCAAATTGGAGCGAATGGGAAAAACAAGCTGGAAAAATTATTGGAAACCAAAAAAGCGATTCCGCCTGTGATTGGTGGTCCGGACGATGGAAAGAGGATTTTGACCGGGCTCAAGCAACGCACCAGAACACACACAGGATTTCAATCGAATGGAGCAGAATTCAACCTCAAGCAGACAGGTGGAATGAAGCTGCTATAGAGTATTACCGTGAAATATTGCGTGGTATGCATGAACGCGGTATTTTACCAATGGTTTGCCTGTTCCACTTCTCTGAACCATTATGGTTTCATGCCCGTGGGGGTTGGGAAATGCCCGATTCGGTTGATTTTTTCCTGAAATTTGTAGAAAAAATTATCCCTTCCATAAAAGATTTTTGCAAGTATTGGATAACAATAAACGAACCCAATGTTTATATTTACGAGGGCTACCTGGAGGGTCTTTTCCCGCCCGGAAAACAAGATGCTCAAGCAGCATTTCTGGTTTTGAAAAATTTAGTCATGGCACATATCGGATGTTACCATATCATCCATCGCTTTCAGTCAGAAGCCAGAGTCGGAATAGCAATAAATTTTCGGGCTTTCTGGCCAAAATTCAATAAATCACCAATCGATGGACTCCTGGCCAAATTACTTCATCAAAATTATAACAATTCGTTTCTTGATGGTGTGAATAAAGGAAAAATAAACTTTTTATTAAGACATGATCGAATTACAGTACAGGGAATTCAAAACGATTTTATAGGCGTTAATTATTATTCAGGAGATGTAGTTAATTTTTCATTTTCAAACTATAAGAAATATTTTTATAATCTGGAATACCCGGCGGGAAAAGAGTTGAGCGAAAATGGATTCATCGCAAATGTCCCTGAAGGAATGAGTATGGCCATTAAATGGGCTGCGTCCTTCAAACAACCAATAATCATTACAGAAAATGGAATTGAAGACTCTACAGACCTGCAAAGACCAAAGTATATGCTTGAACATATTCATAAAATCTGGAGAGCAGCGAACTTAAACATTCCGATAAAAGGGTATTACCACTGGACTTTGGTAGATAATTTTGAATGGGACCGAGGATGGACGCAACGTTTTGGTTTATGGGGCTTAAACCGAGAAACCCAGGTACGGATTCATAGAAAAAGCGTCGATCTTTATGCCAAAATTTGCCAGACAAACAGTATCTCATCCGATATAGTCCAACAATTCACACCTAACTTAATGACTAGATTTTTTCCAGAATAAAAAAACTAAATTTGGCTATTGACATATTAGAATTTAAATTCTATAATCTCGCTATAGTTCATTTGTTCTAAAGGAGGTTATAGATGTATACCAACGAAACACACCAATCAAATTCAGGTTTCTTTTCCAAAATCAAGAAGTTTCAAAATCCTTCAAGCATATTCTTTGCTGGAATTATCATCACTGCTCTAATTGCTTTCGAATCTTTTAATTACAGTACAACGGATTTTGCTTTAAGGGATCTTTTAGGCGACCTTAGATTTTTAGGGATGCATTGGGCGACTATTCTAACAATTGCCTTTTGTGGGATTGATTTTGCAGGAATCGCCCGTTTGTTTACACCTGAACAAGAGGAAAACGAAACAAAAGAAGTTTGGTATCTGTTTGGCGCATGGTTACTCGCAGCTACAATGAACGCTGCACTAACTTGGTGGGGAGTATCTATGGCTATATCCACTCATGAACTGAAAAGTGCGGCAGTGATTGATCCCCAATTACTGTATCAAATCGTGCCTGTATTTGTAGCCCTTATGGTATGGGTAATCCGTATATTAATCATTGGCTCTCTTAGCGTCGCAGGAGATCGGGTATTTGCAGTAAAAAGACCCATTATTCAGCCCAGATCGCAACCACAGGTATATCAATCCGCAAACCAAAATTTAAAAGGGGCATCAACCAGTATGAATACGGGAACCAGACCATCTAGTAATCATAAAGGTCGCTCAACCATAGAACCACGTCCATTGATCAATAGACCTGAACCAACATACCAAAGTATGAATACGAAAAGTTCACACAATCAAACAACCACCCAACGAAAATTTTAAATAACAATTAATAATAAAAATGAACAGCATTGACAGCTAACCATTTTTATTATTAATTGGCAAAATAACACGAAAAATGGTTCCTTTTCCTTTTTCAGATTCCACTAGAATTTCGCCCTTGTGCTGCTGAACAATATATTGAGAAATCGATAATCCCAAACCAAATCCAGCATGACTGGATCTTGAGCGCGATTTTTCCCCACGAAAGAACCGGTTGAAAATATGTTCAATATCTTCTTTAGCGATGCCCGGACCATTATCCTCTACCGAAAACTCCGCTTTGTCATCAATTTGAGTTAATTTAATACAAACTTTTCCGCCTTGTTTTGTATATTGCACTGCATTGCCGATCAAATTTAACATAACTTGTTTCATTCGATCACGGTCACCCAGGAAATTTATTTGGTCAAGATGTTCTAAACAAACACTTAGTTTATCGTCAGCCAATGTGTTCATATGGTGAAATACTTCATATACCAGTTCATCCAAAGGAAATAACTTGAAATCCATTGGTAAGTCGCCGCTTTCAGCCTGTGTCAATAAAAGCAAGTTGCCCACTAATCTGGTTAGACGATCCACCTCTGTTTCTATACTTTGAATGGATTCTTCATCGATTTTTCCCATTTTTTTAACCAGCCCAATTTCCCCTTTTATTACTGTTAATGGAGTTCGTAATTCATGACTGACATCTGCAACCAACCGTTTTTGATTTCGCAATAATTGATCCAGTTTTTCCAAGGTATCATTAAAAGAAATTACGATTTGGATTATATCCTCATCAACACTTGCATCCGGCAAAGGTATCCTGCGGGTTAGATCGTTTGTTTCAGAGATCTCCCTGGCTGACTGCGTAACAAACACCAAGGGTAAAAGAGCCTGGCGTGAAAAGATACCTGTACTTATAGAGGCAATAATAATACTTACAACCATTAAGACCACTAATATCATAGATAGCATGCGCTTGGTAAGGTTTATCATGGTAATATCCATCCCTATTTGCAATATGCCACCAGGGCCTCTTGCCGTTTGTAATGGAATGGATATAACTCTCACACTTGTACCTTGTATATTGCTAAATCCAATATATGGTTTGCCTTGTTGAATGCCTACTTTATCCAAAGGATCCAAATACCCAAATGGTTTGGATAGCAACAAATCGCCGCTGGCTCGCCATAACTGAATATATTCTGGCTCATCAGAAAACAAATTCAGTAATACCCTCTCATTAATCAAATTATTGCTATCTACACGAATTTTTTCAATGCTTTGGTTCGCAGACAATATCAATTTTTGATCAACCGTATCGATTAAAACCAAATTTACCAATCCATAAATCAGCAGGCCGGAAACAATGAATAATAGACCGATTAAAACTGAAAAGAAGAATGTAAATTTGGATTGTAAGGACATTTATGGAAGTTCGCGTAATACGTATCCTACACCACGGACTGTATGTAGTAGTCGCATCTCCCCTTCTTCTTCTATTTTTTGCCTCAGGTAGCGGATATATACATCCAACACATTACTCTCGCCACCAAAATCATATCCCCACACACGGTCAAAAATAACGTCCCTGGTAAGTACTTGTCGTGGATGGCGTAAAAACAACTCTAGCAAATCATACTCTTTTGCAGTCAGATTTATGACACGTTCATTACGTGTGGCTAATCGTGTTGATGTATCCAGTTCTAAATCTGCAAAACTGAGCACCACGGAACGATCTGATTTTGTGCGTCTCAAAAGCGCGCGGATTCTGGCAGTCAACTCCTCAATTTCAAAGGGCTTCACCATATAATCATCCACCCCTGCGTCCAGGCCCTGAACCCTATCCCGCGTTGCATCTTTAGCTGTTAACATAATAATTGGTAAATGGTCATCGTTTGAACGAATTCGGTCGCAAACTTCCAATCCATCCATTCCAGGGAGCATCCAATCTAAAACGATTAAATCCGGACGAAAACGTTGATATACCTGGTAACCTTCTTCTCCATCCAAAGCGGTTTCCACGTAATAGCCTTCGTATGTCAGGCTCCTTTTGAGAACCCGGACAATCGCAGGATCATCTTCTATTACTAAAATTCGTTCATTCATCGAATACGCCCTTCCCAAAGAATTTCCCAAATAATAGATGAAATTTTTTTTACACTTTAATTAATTATACTCATAAGCCAAACATTGACTTTTATATGATAATACCAGCCATGTATCCGATCAACAACAATGCGCAAAACCTGCGTTATAATCGAACACATGAGTGAAAATAAAATTTCTCCACCCCAGTGGATTAATCAACCAGATAACTTTAAATTTATGGTTGATGATCTGTCTCAACAAAAATCCATTGCCGTGGATACTGAATCAAACAGTTTATATGCGTATGAAGAAAAAATCTGTTTAATCCAATTCTCAACTACATCAACGGATTATCTTGTTGATCCTTTAGCGTTAATTGATATTTCTCCTTTGGGTTTAATTTTTTCTGATACACAGATTGAAAAAATTTTTCATGCGGCGGAATATGACATCATGTGTCTTAAGAGGGATTTTAATTTCTCATTCAACAATATTTTTGATACGATGATTGCTTCAAGAACATTAGGAAGAACTCAAGTTGGGTTATCTTCTCTACTTATGGAGTTTTTTAATTTTTCTGCAGATAAAAAATACCAACGTGCAGATTGGGGAAAACGACCTATTCAGGCTGATATGCTTCGCTATGCACAAATGGACACCCATTACTTAATAAAGATCCGAAATATCCTCGAAACTGAATTAATCGACAACCAACTACTCGAGTTAGCTCACGAAGATTTTCAGCGAACTTGTCGGGTCGATGCGTTTCAAGCCAATAAGAATGGGGATCAATACTGGAAATTATTAAAAGGTCGGCATATCCCAGCTCAAAACGCATCTGTCTTGTTTATGTTGTATGAAACCAGAGAAGAATTAGCAAAAAAAGCAAACATACCTCCATTCAAGATTATCTCCAATATTTCATTAGTTGAAACTGCAGTCAATTTGCCTCAAACAAAAGAAGACTTGGAATCTATTACAGGCCTGTCACCTAAACTTATCGAAAGATATGGTTCAAAATTACTCTCTGCAATTGAAAAAGGATTATCGACAGAGCCGTTATATAAAAAGAATAAACAAAAACCAGCCGAAGATTATATAATGCGATATGAAAAATTAAAAGGCTGGAGGAAAAAAATCGCCGAATCCCTTAAAGTTGAATCGGATGTTATTTTACCGAAAGAATATCTTGACCATTTAGCCCATGATCCAGTATTAACTCCGGAAAAAGTAAAATCTCTTATGCATGATATTCCTTACCGCTATAATCGTTTTGGGTCTGAAATTATTAAGCTTTTAAATGAATAAGGAGGATTCATGAAAATCTCATTTGTTGGAGCTGCTCAAACTGTAACTGGTTCCCAAATCCTGGTTGAAGCAAATGGCTCAAAAATTCTTTTGGAATGCGGGTTATATCAGGGAAAGCGCTCAGATTTCTATCGAATCAATCAATCTTTCCCCTTCAATGTTTCTGAAGTAGATGCATTATTACTTTCTCATGCTCATATTGATCATTGTGGTAATATTCCGAATTTGGTAAAACAGGGTTTTGAGAAAAAAATATACGCTACCGAAGCCACTGTAAGCTTGGCTGATATTATGCTGCGTGATTCTGCACATATTCAAGAGTCGGATGTAGAGTACACCAACAAAAAAAGAGCCAGAAGAGGCGAAGCCCCTATTAAACCCCTTTACACCATAAATGACGCAGAAAGGGCTTGCCAAAAGTTTATTCCAAAATTATATAACCAAATATTTGAACCCGCACCTGGGATTCGCGCTGAATTTATTGAGGCAGGTCATATTTTAGGTTCTGCTGCTATTAAATTAGATATATCTGAAAACGGAAAGTCTCAAACGATTTGGTTTTCAGGAGATATCGGGAGAGAAAAACTTCCTCTACTTAAAGATCCTGTACTGCCACAGAATATAGACTATCTCATCATGGAATCAACGTATGGTGATAAACCACATCGAGATCCTGATTTAGCATATGTGGAATTTCGAGATGTAGTCACACGAACTATTCGGCGAGGTGGCAAAGTAATCATACCAGCTTTTGCCGTTGGTCGCACACAAGAAATGGTATATTTCTTAAATCAAATGGTAGCAAATCAGGATATTCCTCCAATTCCTGTTTATGTAGATAGTCCACTGGCTGTCAATGCATCTGATATATTTAAACAATATGCAAATTTATTTGATGAAGAAACCAAAGAATTTATTCGCAAAGGTCAACATAAAGCATTAAATTTCCCTAACTTGCATTACACTCGCTCGGTAGAGGAATCCAAAAAAATCAATGATCAATTTGAACCAATGGTGATCATCTCTGCTTCCGGCATGGCAGAAACCGGAAGAATTCTCCACCACTTGCGAAACAATCTTGAAAACCCAAAGAATACGATCATGATCGTCTCATGGCAGGCACCCAATACGTTGGGAAGACGCCTGGCTGAACGAGAAAAATTTGTTCGTATCTTTGGTCAAATTTTTGAAAGAAGAGCTGAAATTGCTACCATTGGCGGGCTTTCAGCTCACGCTGGTCAGGACTTTCTTTTAGATTATGCCTTGGCTTCAAGAAGCACACTAAAAGGAATTTTCCTGGTGCATGGCGAAAAAATCGCTGCCGAATCATTAATGGATTTAATGGAGAAGAACAAACTGGGACCGGTATACTATCCTAAACGGGAAGATTTCGTAGTCATATAAGCAAACCTCTGCTATAATATGCAGCGTTAATGGAGAGATGCCGGAGTGGTTGATCGGGGCGGTCTCGAAAACCGTTGTGGTTCTTACGGGCCACCGAGGGTTCGAATCCCTCTCTCTCCGCCAAAAACACTCTAAATGAGTGTTTTTTTTATATATTGATTTTCAGATTATCAAACCAATCTGGAGTCAAGTTGTCCACAAACTGTAAAAAAATTGGGACGAGAGTTGGATCGAATAATTTCCCGGATTCATCCAATAAATAAGCCCGAATTTTTTCTTTAGGCCACGGTTCTTTATATGGCCGTTTTGAGCTAAGCGCGTCCCAAACATCGACCAGAGTAAATATTCTGGCAAACAAGGGTATTTCTTCACCACGCAAGCCTCTTGGATAACCTCCTCCATCCCAATGTTCATGATGATTTAAAGGAATATCTAGAGCAGGTTTCAAATAACGAATTTCTTTAAGCATCTCATAAGCCAGTGTCGTATGCTTCTTCATTTCATCAAATTCTTCATCTGAGAGTTTTCCATTTTTTAGTAATATTCTATCTTCTATGCCCATTTTACCAATATCGTGTAAAAGAGCGCCGCGTTTGATCTGGATTAAATCTTCATTACTAAAACCAAGTATCACACCCATCTCAACAGAAGCCTTTGTGACCGTTCTGGTATGATTTAATAGTTCATGTTCTCGATATTCAATTGCCCTCGCCCAACCTTCTAACGTTTGATCATAGGCAATTTCAATTTCTTCATGTAATTGGGCCTTTAAAAACACAAGTTTTATTGGCTCAACCAACGAATCAATCCGACTGATTTCATCCAAAGAAAAATTCCTTAACTTGTTGTAAGCTAATAGAACCGCACCTAATTTTTTTTCTTTATGCAAAATCGGAATACCTATGAGAGTTTTTGAAGGAAATTTTTCCGCGATACTTTTACTGATATGAGGGCTTTTTAATACATCTGGAACTACCATTATTTTTTTGGATTTTAAAACACTCGCAGTTAAAGTTGGTTCATTATTGTCTTTCGCTATATTGCGGTAAATATGTCGATACGGTCCGTAAGCCGCGACTGGCACCGCTTTATTATTCTCATTGTCCCATAATGAAACAAAACATCCATTCGCATGTAATATTTCACCCAATTGATCTGCCAAAAATTGCAAAGTTTCCTGTTTAGTTTGACTGGAATTCGCTAGCAAAGATATTTTATCAATGGCAAATCTAAATTTTATATTTTCAACTTTTTCACTTTCCAGAATTTTTCTGGATGTCAAATCTGTGGCCATAATCAAAACAGCTATTTCATTATCAATGGATATTTTTTGTAAACAAATATCCAAAATATACCTTTCGTTATCTGAATTAATATACTCAAATTCAATCGGCGCTTTATTAGTAGCATTTATCTTCAAAAATTTATTGATGTATCGATAAATTTTTGGAGAAATAATTTTCTTTACCTCCGAACTTTTTAAAGACATTCCGGATTCACTTATACGCAAGATTTTTTTTGCAGCAGAATTAACCATTAAGATTTGATTACCCATTAATACAACCATGGGATTGGGAGAACTTTCTACAACATCACGATAACGTTTCTCACTTTGCTGCAACGCGATTACATCTTTTTTATGAGCTAAAGCATTAGCAAAAATATTTCCTATCATTTTTAGGAATCTATTGTTGTTCTCAGGCCACTCCCGAAAATCGTGTAAAGCCTCAAATCCCAAAAAACCTATCAATTTCCTTTCCAAAAACAATGGGATTAACAGAACGGACCTTATGGAGTGTAATAATAACATTTCTTTCTCTGTACTTGCTTCAGGTGGCATTAAATTTACATCGGGGATATTTACAATATTTCCTTTTCTAAAATTTTCAATCCACCAGGGGAACATTACAACAGGTAAACGAACGAGTATATTTTGTCGCGATATCACTCCTGTACTGCACCACTCATAAGTATTTGTCATTGTTTCCAATTCGCCATCATCAAATTCAAAAATATAAACTCTATCAGCTCCTGAAAAATCTCCTACTTCCATTATCACAGATTGTATGGCTGATGGAATATCATTAACATCTAAATTTATAAATCTGGTACTCAATCCAGCCAACATCGCTTCCATGTCAAGCCTAGCAACAAGTGATTTGTATTTGGTTTTTCGTTCTGTAATATCACGAATCATTAAAATAAATAGAATGATTCCATCATCTTCAAGAATGGAACCATTCACTTCAACCAGAAAACGATTACCATTTTTGGATTGGAAAAAACCTTCTGAATAATTATTATCGTTTGGATCAGTAATCACATGATGTGACTGATCAATTAAAATATCATCAATAGTTAATTGAGAAATTTCATTATACGAATATCCAGAAAAATGAAGCATTGCTCGATTGGCAAATAATACTTTTTGAGTGGATAAATCACCAATCAAATAAGCTTCAGGCATATGATTGAATACCTGTTCAAACTTTATATTTATAAATGGTTTTGTAGAAGAGTTCGATTCCATAATCCATCATTATTATAGGGAATAACAATTTCTTTCCCATAAAAATAAGATGAATTATTTTTAAAAAGCAAACCCGAATCTAGATTCGGGTTTGCTTTAATGTTTTTTGATTGAGAACTAAATGCTAAGGGGTTCGCCCTCCACCATACCTTCCAAAATGATCTCAAGCGCCATTGTATGGCTGCAACGGCCACGGGTCTTAAAAAATTCACAATCACAAGCCCATTGCCCATTTTCGTAACTTACCTGATGAGCATTATTCGCCCCACCAACAATTACTGATAAACTCTTCACCGTGAACCGATCTCTTTCCTGAGCATATCGTTTTGCTTTTTCGATCTTTCCAATCATTCCATAGTCCATTATTTAAATTCTCCTTTCAGTGTATTTTAAAAAAATGGCACGCAAATCGGCGTGCCATCAAAATATGTTTATGTCAAAAAAAATCTCCAAATCGTTCTCTCCTGATTACTTACTATAATACGCAGGATTGTACTTCATGTCAACAATGCTTTTCAAACAAAATGCCATCTTCACCACCAATATAATAATTTTCCCAGATTTCACTTTGAAAATAACCATTCTTGAGATATAAATTGATCGCTGAATAATTGCTTTTACGCACAGTAAGCTTGATTACAGGCATTTGCATTTGGCTTTCACATTCGTCCAATAAAGCCTTACCAATACCCTGGCCCCGAAATTCTGGAAATACTGCAATTGTAACAATCCACCCTATTCCATCCCGGTTTCGAATATCACCTGCCGTGAAACCAGCAAATTTATCCTTATAGAGAGCTTTTAGGCGAACTACTTTTGGTAAAGTAAGTACGCCAACTAAATCAAAAAAGCCCCATCTATCAATAGGGAAACTGATGTCTTCTAAACGGGTCAAATCTTTATAATCCTTGATCGAAGCTGGCAATAATTGAATCATGATTTAGTGGAGTACGAAAGCCACCCTTCCTATTCAGGAAGGATGGCTTAATGGTTAATCCTTTTTATTCTTTTGCACAAAATCTGAAAGCAAACTGGTAAACTCCATTGGGAAAATATATTTAGTAGAGGGATTTGCTGCCATTGACTTCAATGTCTCAAAATATTGTAAGGTCATTGTTTGTGTATCAATTGTTTTCGCAACCGAGAAAATCTTGTCCAAAGCAATTGAATAACCATCAGCCCGTAATTGTTGAGCCTGCCGTTCACCCTCGGCACGTAAAATAGCACTTTCTTTATCACCTTGGGCGCGTAAAATCACGGCTTGTTTTTCTCCTTCAGCTACATTAACTGCAGCTTCGCGCGAACCAATTGATTCGGTGACTACCGCACGTCGGGTTCGTTCTGCGGTTAATTGTCTATTCATTGACTCTTGTACTTCACGGGGAGGGATAATCTCTCGAATTTCCACATTTGTTACTTTAACCCCCCAGCGCTCTGTTACTTCATCCAGGCGTTTTCTGAGCGCATTATTGATCTGTTCACGTTCGGAGAGAACCCCATCCAGCATAATTCCACCGATGACGGAACGCAATGTGGTAGTTGCAATACCTTGGGCTGCTAATTCAAAATTACCAACCTGCAATACTGAAGTGATTGGCTCGACGACTTTGTAGTACCAGAGAAAATCAATAGAAATAGGAGCATTATCACTCGTAATAGATGTTTGTGCTGGAATTTCACGAACCTGTTCTCGTAAATCAACCCGAGTAGCACGGTCTACAAATGGGATGAGAATTATAATACCTGGCCCTTTTTCACCGATACAACGCCCTAATCGAAAGACAACCAAACGCTGATATTCCGGAACGATTTTAATAGCCGACCATAAAAAGATGAAGCCACCCACAATAACAAAGGCGACTAAGCACAAAACAAATGTAAAATCCATAGTTTCCTCCAATTAAACTTCGTGTTCTACTTCTTCAACAAACAGGGTTAGCCCCTCTTTACCAATAACTCTTACTTTCTTACCTACACTTATTTTTTTTCTGCTTTTGGATGACCAATTTTCTCTTCCAACAAAAACAGTTCCTTCATGAAAAATATTGGTTTTAGCTTCCCCTATCATGCCAATTACCAGATTAGGATTAAAATCAGGTTTATGATCTAATGCCTCGACAATTTTTTTGGATAGAAACCAGAAAATTGGTGCATCTACGAGAAATACAATCAGAGCAAGAATTGGCGATACCGCAAAGCCGTTACTTGCATTTCGAAACAGCATATACGATCCTGCATTCAAAAGAATAATAGCCAGGATTAATTGGTATGTCTTCTTTTGTTTTCGGTAGAAAAACATTAGAGGAATAAATGGCGCCAAAATAATAAGAGCCCAAAGATGAACTGGTGAAGAAATAATGCCGTAACCTGCCAGAATCAAGGCAAACAACCCGCCTAATTCCATAACACCAGTTCCAGGTGTTAAAAGTGCCAATACTGAAAACAACAATCCCCCCACCAACAGAACAAAAGAAATATTCGGATCTAATATTGGTGTCATCTTTTTACCTTTTGTCAGATAAATTTATTATACATGACTAAGATCAAAAAAGATCAAAAATCCAATACAATCATTCGTTAATCAAATTCATGAAATCTAAATATTTTCATGATAAAATTTTTTTACTACTGAAATAGGTATTGTTGTTAAGGTGCAAAAAGAGTTTCTGTAAATCAAACGATGTAAGTTTTGAGAATATTCATTTTTCTAATAGAGGTGAAATATGACTGATCATGTGCTGGTTGCTGTTGCCTGGCCTTATGCAAATGCTGAAATACATGTTGGTAATCTCACAGGCTCATATTTGCCGGCAGATATTTTTGCTCGTTTCCAAAGATTATTGGGTAAGAAGGTGTTAATGGTTTCCGGATCTGACGCACATGGGACTCCGATCACTGTCCGTGCTGATGCAGAAAAAACCACGCCCATTAATGTCTACCAGCAGTTTCACGAAGGTTTTCTTGACCTTTTTCAACAACTTGGCCTTCAATATGACTTATTCTCAAGTACACATACAGGTAACCATTTTGACGTTTCACAAAAAATATTTCTTGCATTAAATCAAAATGGATTTCTTTATCAGGAAAAGCAAGAACAATGGTATTCACCTGCTCAGGCGAAATTTTTGCCTGATCGATATGTGGAGGGCACCTGTTATATTTGCGGTTATGATAATGCACGTAGTGATCAATGTGATAAATGTGGCAACCTTCTTGAAGCTGGAAAGTTGATAAATCCAAAATCAAAAATAGATGGATCAACCCCGGTATTAAAAGAAACAGAACACTTTTTCCTGGATTTGGGGAAACTACAGCCGGAAATTGAACAATTCCTTAAAAATAGGGCATCCTATTGGAGACCTAACGTACTCCGTCAGTCATTAGGACAAATTCAAACAGACGGCTTACGAGGCAGACCGATCACACGTGATCTGGATTGGGGTATTCCTGTCCCGATTGAAGGACAAACAGGCAAATGTCTTTATGTTTGGTTTGAGGCAGTTATTGGTTATTTGTCGGCTGCAGTTGAATACAGCAACCTGATCGGCGAACCTGATGCATGGAAAAAATGGTGGTGCGATCCAAAATCTCGGTCATATTACTTTATTGGTAAGGATAATATTCCTTTCCATGCCATCATCTGGCCGGCAGAGTTGTTGGGACTTTCTACAACATTTGATGAAATGATGGGATCAGAAAAGCCACAACGCCTGGTCCTGCCATATGATGTTCCCGCCAATGAATTTATGAACCTTGAAGGACAAAAAATATCTGGGAGCCGTAATTGGGCGGTTTACGGAAGGGACTTCCTGTCCCGTTATGATCCGGATCCTTTGCGGTATTACTTGACAGTAAATATGCCTGAAACCCGAGACGCCGATTGGGACTGGAATGAATTCTTTCATCGCAATAATGACGAATTAGTTGCCACCTGGGGTAACCTGGCGAACCGCGTTCTCTCCTTTGCATATAAACACTGGGAAGGTGTTGTGCCAGATCCCGGTGACCTCACCGAATTGGATATGCAATTAATTTCCACCATCGAAAATGGTTTTACAACGGTTGGAAATGAAATCGATGCCGTCCATTTGCGCTCAGCAGTTCAAGAGACTATGCGACTTGCATCTGAAGTTAATAAATACCTGGACCAAACAGCACCCTGGACGGCCATAAAAACAGATAGAGAAGTGGCTGCAAGGGCCATTTATTCTGCCATGCGGGCAATTGATTCATTGAAAGTATTGTTTGCTCCATTTTTACCATTTTCCAGTCAACAATTACACCAGTTTCTTGGTTACGATTACCCACTATTCGGCTCACAAAACCTTGAAGAAATAGAGGATAGGTTAGGAAAACATAGGGTTTTGCGTTATATCCCTATTGATTCAGGTTTACTCTGGCAGCCAAGCCAATTAAAACCCGGTCACCCTTTTAATAAACCTGCTCCTTTATTCAAAAAACTGGATTCTTCAATTATTGAAGAAGAACGAAACCGACTGGGCTCCTAATTTAACATCTTTTTCAACTAGTCTAAAGGAAGAAGAATGAAACGCAATATGATATTAATGATAGTTATAGTGGACATATTGAGTGTGGCTTGCAATCTTCCTGCGTCAGGGAACACCAATGAATCAGGAAATAATAATCCATCTCCTACAAACCCAACCGCTGTGGTAGAGAAGGTTTGCTTTCCGAAAGACAGCCTACCCATTGGGTTTGTAGATTCATCCGATAATCAAACCATTTCCTCAGCGTTTGATTTTGAACAAATCCAGGATGTTTTTGGTCAAATTTTTAAGGATGCGACAATTCAATCTAAAAAGATTATCGTTTCTCAGAATTACAACGAATTCATAACTTGCAATATAGTCGCTCCATTAAAACCGCTCGAACAAGCAGCATTTGATGTGTTATTAAAGCAGCCCGATAGAATAATTGATTTGATCAAAACGGAAAATATTCAGATCTCCGAATCTCCCCTTCTCGAACAGATGTCAACGATTGGAAACACTAGAACAGCATACCGAATCGCAATAACCAATCAGGGACAGGAATACCATGCAACTATTGTAGTGCTGCGCTTTGAAGATTCAGTTTACTTTTACAATTATCTATCTAGCCAGGGGTCAGGATCCCCGGAAATTCTGATAAATATATTAACTAAATTACCTTAGTCAAAGAAACCGGAAGTTACACTCCGGGCTTCTTTGTTCCTACAATCTTTTCTCTGGAAAATAAAGCGTGTATGAGCGCGAAAACTAATTTAATGACCATGGCAAAATACATAAACCAATTTATCAAGAAAAGATATTCTTTTGCAATATTTTTTTTGTAGTAGAGATAATACGAACGGTGCCAGGCCAAGATCGCGCGAAACGGTTGATTACGCGATCCCCCCATACCCCCGTAGTGAAATATTCGCGCAAATGGCAGATAGGCTACTACCCAACCGGCTTGATTCGCTCGAAAACAGAAATCAGCATCTTCTTGGTAAGCAAAAAATCGCTCATCCAGGAATCCGATTTGCTCGAATACCTTTTTACGAACAAACATACAGGACCCCGAAACAGCCTCAACCCAGGCAATATCGTCTTCAGGAAGATATGGCATCAAATATCGACCAAAAAACTTGTTCTTTGGAAGAAGTCTATCTAGACCCAAGAAATAGGTAAACACATCCCAAGGGCGTGCAAAACTCCTTCTACATTGCCTCTGAAGACTACCGTCCCGGTTTAACACTTTTGGAGTGCCAATACCTACTTGTTGATTTTTTTCCATCCATTGAAAAAGCTGGTTAAAAGTATTCGGCAGAACTTCCACATCCGGGTTAAGCTGTACCAAATATTTACCCTGAGCTAATTTTAAGCCCATGTTCATGGCGCGCGTGTATCCCTCATTGTTCTGATTGATAATCAGATTTACCTGTGGGAAGTCATTTTGCAATAACTCGATGGTTCCATCACTTGATCTATTATCAATAACAAAGATTTCATACTTCATAGGCTCTTCAAATGAATCTATCAAGGTAGTAAGTGTTTGATTGAGCAATTCTTTCGTATTATAAGAAACGATAACAAAAGATATATCCATACTACTCATCCAATAATTCAGAATAAATTTTCATAGTTTTTGTAGCCGTATTTGTCCAAGTATATTGCTTGGCCTGCAATATTGCTTTCTCAGACATTTCTTTTCGAAACTCGTCATGTATCAGCAAATGATGAATTGCTGAAGTCAAATCATCTTGATTATCCGGCTCAATCAACACCCCCGCATCACCAACAAATTCCGGCATCGAAGATATGTTTGATGTAATAACTGGCGTTCCACTAGCCATTGCTTCAAGAACAGGTAAACCAAAACCTTCATAAATAGAAGGATAAATAAATAACGTTGCTAGATTATAAATATATGGCATATCAATCTGCTCTATATAACCGGGAAAATGGACAAATTCTGACAATTTAAGATTTTTAACCAAATTTAAAATGGCTTCAGACTCCCACCCCCACCTGCCGGCAATGACAAGATGTGTTTCATCATTGTTCTCTTTACGGAAAGCAGCAAATGAGCGGATTAATAGACCAACGTTTTTTCGTGGTTCTATCAATCCGACAAATAAAATAAATTTCTCTGGTAATTGATATTTTTGGCGGACACTTGATAACTGATGGTCTGTTCCAATTTTGTGAAATGAGGGATCGACAGCTAAAGGGACAGTTACAATTTTTAGTGGATCACCCTTTAGAATTCGAAGCAGATCTTTTTTCGTGCTATCTGAAATCGCAATAATTTTATCGGCATACTTACTGCTATACCGTATAAAAAATCGGAAATAAATTTTTTTAATCCATAAATGTTTTTTCGGAAACAGGAAAAAGGTCATGTCATGTATTGTTGATATTGTTTTGCATGAGGCAATTATCGGAATACTATAATGCAAGCCGTGAAACAAATCAATATTGTATTTTTTGATAAGGTAAGGGTAATAAAATTGCTCAGCAAAAATACGTAAACCTCG
Source organism: Chloroflexi bacterium HGW-Chloroflexi-10 (assembly GCA_002840755.1). Classification (GTDB taxonomy): domain Bacteria; phylum Chloroflexota; class Anaerolineae; order Anaerolineales; family Anaerolineaceae; genus UBA6170. The sequence continues at coordinate 19,544 of PHBZ01000018.1, forward strand.
CCCCAAATCCTTTGTAAATAAAAATCTGTTTCTGTATTCATCGGGTAAGGAAAATAAATCAAAATCATCTGGGTGAGCCAAAATAAATATTTCGTGTTCAGATGAGATTTTTAGAATTTCGGGTATTATTTTACAAATATATTTCCCTGCACCAACAGGTTTTTTGGGTAAAGCCGTGGCATCGAGGAGAATCCGCTTTCTGATCATTTCAAGGTTTCCTTGATCTTGTTTTTTTTGTCCGAATAAAATTATTCATCTCTTGCAAACGTAAAATAATCCAGGAGAAATCAATTGAATTTAATACCAATTTGTTTGGCAATATCTTACTGGACCATGTCCTATCCGCAGCGAAATCCCCAGAACGACAATAATTAATCAAAGGCTGTAAATTGTTTTTCCAAATTAATCTAGCCGAAATGCACTCCAGTCCATCCTTGAATTCCGATTTCTCCTTATACAACATAGTGACTAATGTCGTTTCCAATCCCTTAATATCATAAGCATCCACAACCATACCACCGCCGTCTGTTTTTATCCAATCAGCAAGCATATCGCCAGCATTGATAAGAACCGGTAAACCGGCAGAAAAATAATCAATCACTCGTGTTCGGATGGAAAACCTGGTTTCAATATGGGGATCATACAAAGTAACCCCAATATGAGCTTCGGCTAATAATCGTTTGCGATCTTCATAATCTAACCAATCAAATAAAAAAATGGATGAATTCAATTCACCAGACTTTTTAATCTCGTTCTGTAATTCGACCGATTTTTTATGTAAAGGAACACTTGGATTGGGATGGTTTAATCCCAAAAAAACCAACCGTGCTTGTGGTTGCTGGCGGAGAACTGCTTTCCAGACTTTGATTAAAGGTAAAGGGTCCAACCAATCCCAAACTCCACCACCCCATAAAATAATTTTTGAACCAATTGGAAAACTCGTATGCCGACCTATCAAATAATTCTCAGTAGCAATCGATGTTGGTTCTATGCCAACAGGCATTATATCGATTAAGCCATAGAATGTCGGATCAGAAATAAATTGCAGAGGATTGATCCTGCCATTGGCTGCTAGAACCCCCAACCAAAAATCACGTTGTCGTTCATTGCCACAAAGATAGAAATCACCCCAACGCATTAATTGATTTGTGATACTAACAGATCTCAAATGAATAATCGACCGTAACTCCTCAGACAAATCCTGGTTATAAAACAAATTTTCCAATAAAAATGGATCATACAAGTCCAGGACTAATCTGGCATGACAATTACGTAAATATTTAATTTTTTCAATTAGATAGCCGGATGCGATGACAATATCAGTTTCCCGGATAACATTTTTTATCCTTAGGTCCTGGGAATGTTGGTATTGAAATATTTCAAGTGAATCAATTTGGGGAAAATCCGGATTTGGCACAGCCAATTTCACACAAAAACCAGCATCAGCCAAACCTTTGGCAATGGCAAGATAACGAAGCCCTGCTCCGCCAAGATGTGATCCAATTGTATCAATACTGAGTACTAGAATATTTTTAGTTTTCATCTTGTGTACACATAGGCAAATATTCTAAAATTAAGGTAGTCCATGTTATTAACGGTAATCCTTTATGAATTTTTGCTTTGAACCGTTTATGCACAACAACATTCTGAATAGGAACAAGAATAAATGGATTCTTCCTGGCATGATCCGAACTACAAGATAACTTTTTACTCCCTTTAAAACAAGCCCACCCATTAAAAATAGCCTGGATAGAGGAAAAATTCCTATTAGCCAAAAAATAAACTATTTTGATCATATCATATAAAAAATAACTGGACAAAAATAAAACTCGAAGTAAACCAGAAGAATGCTTGGAAACAAATCTTAATCTCCCAAAGGTTGATTTTCGAATTTTCTCATTCGCCAAATAAGAATGGGAGGTTTGATGCCCACCGTAAGCATGATAAACTACCACGCTTGGTTCAATAAGGATCGAATACCCCTTTTGTCGTGCGCGGAAACACCAATCACTATCTTCGTAGTATAAAGGATAAATTTCATCCAACGGTCCAACCGAAAGAAATTTATCGCGCGGGATCATGACTGCGGCAAAACAAGCAGAGGGGATTTCCCGTATTGAATCAAATTGACCCAGGTCAAGGTGACCCAATCCCAGATCATACCCATGTCGAAAAAGGGTTACAGTATTCCCCACTCCATTTAAAAATCCAGGCGTATTCATCAACTTTAATTTTGGAACAACTAGCGCAGCATGCGGATTTTGTTCCAATGTAACAAGCAATTTATCTAAATCATTTAAAGTAAAGGAAACATCTGGATTAAGGACAAAAAAATATTGGCCTTTTGCCAACTCACAACCTTTGTTAATTGCACTAGCTAAAGAAATAGTCTCTGAAAGTGGATGAATGAGGATATCAAGTTTCCAACTCAACATTTTTTCTACAGAATGGTCATTTGAGCCATTATCAATAACAATTACTTCACAAAAAGCTGAAAGTGCGCTCTTTATAATTCTTTCCAAATTCGGTAACCATTTCGAACTATTGTAAGTTACCAAAATTATTGAAATAGTTTTACTATAAGTACGGGATAGTCCTTCGCCTTTATCAAAAAACGAGGAGTTAAGCTTACTCCAAAACAGTTTGAGATTTTTTTCTACTATTTCTTGGGAATTAATTTTTTTTTGAAGGTCTTGAATCCAAATGAGTGTCCTACGATCAAGAAAAATCTCTCCACCAGATGGAAGGGTATACAATGAATACTGATGAAAAAAAAACCTAAAATCCATATCAAGAAATTAATGAAAGTTGTAATGATTCGTGCCAGGCAGGTATCTGGATACCAAAATCTTTTTCGAACTTATCACAATTTAGGGCTGAATGGGCAGGTCGTGCAGCCGGCGAGGGAAAATCAACAGTCATGGCTGTTAGAATTCTGGTTTGGCGCAAGGGATCACTCTCAGGAAGAAAATCTATTATCGCTTTCGTGAATTCAAACCGTGAAACAGCTCCTTTACCACCCAAATGATAAAGTCCGTGGTGTTGTTCAAAGAATCCAGTTATGAACTCTTGACCTTTTGGCATAATTGTCGAAGTAGTTAATACAGCTAACATTCTTGCCCATGTTGGATTACCAATCTGATCAACGACAATTCTTAATTCACGATTAGTTCTTGCCCAATCAAACACTTTCTCCAAAAAACCACCCTTACGTCGGCTATAAACCCAACTTGTCCTGAAAATTAAATGCATGCAACCAGATTGGCTAATGTATTCTTCGCCTTCATATTTTGTTTTTCCATAAACATTTAAGGGATTGGGTTTGTCTATCTCAACATAATCTCCACCTTTTTGCCCATCAAAAACATAATCTGTGGAAACATGAATAAGGCCAATCCCTCGTTTCTGACAGTTTTCTGCAATTTCTCCAGGTGTTGTCGCATTGACCATTCTGGCATTCTTTTCATCAGACTCAGCGCGGTCAACCGCTGTATAGGCTGTTGCATTATAAATTAGGTCAGGTTTATCATTTTGAATCAATTTAACAATTTCATTTGGTTTGGTCAAATCTATTTGAGGGTAATCATAAGCAAAAACATCTCCAAGGCAAAACAACTGACGGTGGACTTCCCATCCCAATTGACCACCACTGCCTAAAAGTAAAATTCGCATGCGTTTCATAATTCATTACCAATTAAATCCAGCAAGTATTGGCCATAACCGTTACCTTCATACTTCCTGGCTTGTTCCTGGAGTTGAGTTGCTGAGATAAACCCCATTCTATATGCAATTTCTTCAGGACACGAGATCATTAAACCTTGCCGTTCCTGTACTGTTTGAACAAAAGTAGATGCTTGCAATAAAGATTCATGCTTACCAGCGTCCAACCATGCAACACCGCGTCCCAAAACTTCGACAAATAATTCTTTTTGTTCCATATATATTCGGTTAATATCAGTGATTTCGATCTCTCCACGCGGAGAAGGTTTTAAATTTTCTGCAAATTCAACAACTCGTTTATCATAAAAATAGATACCGGGAACAGCAAAATTTGATTTTGGTTTTAATGGTTTCTCTTCAATATCGATAGCTTTTCCACTCACGTCGAAAGAGACAACCCCATACCGCTCCGGATCTTTCACCGGATAAGCAAAGATAGTTGCCCCCTCCTCACGCCTGGCGGCAGCTTGAATAGTTTTTCCCAGACCACGACCATAAAAAATATTATCACCTAAAATCAATGCTGTCTTTTCGCCCTTAATAAATTCTTTCCCCACCAAAAAAGCATCCGCTAAACCACGTGGGGTTGCTTGTTGTGCATAAGTAAAGGTCAAGCCCCATTGTGCACCTGTACCCAATAAACGTTGAAATTGAGGTAAGTCATCTGGGGTACTAATAATTAGAATCTCTCTAATTCCGGCAAGCATCAACATTGAAAGTGGATAATAAATCATTGGTTTATCGTATACCGGTAACATCTGCTTGCTTACTGCCAGAGTCAACGGGTACAACCGTGTACCTTTACCGCCAGCTAAAATTATACCTTTCATAACTCACCCTTATCGCTTTGAATAATTAATGGATATCCAATCCTGAAAAGAATCCGTTCCAGTGACTGAATTAAGCCAATTTGAATTGCTTAGGTACCATTCTACTGTTTTTATCAGACCTTGTTCCAGTTCGTGTGTAGGAATCCATCCTAATTCTCGGCGAATTTTCGAAATATCGATATCATAACGAAAATCATGTCCTGGTCTGTCTTGAACAAAATGGATCAATTTTTCATGAGGTATATAAGGAGAAGATGGTAACTTTTCGTCCAGAATTTTGCAAATCATTTTTACGATATCAATATTGGGTGGCTGGTTATTTCCACCAACATTATATGTTTCACCAATAACACCGGAAGTTAAAATCATATAGATTGCCTGGCAATGATCCTCCACGTATAACCAATCCCGAATTTGCTGACCATCACCATATACCGGTAAATGCAATCCTTTGACTGCATTCAGGATCATCAGCGGTATTAATTTTTCAGGAAATTGGTATGGTCCATAATTATTTGAACAATTAGAAATCGTTACAGGCATTTTAAACGTATGAAAATAGGACCGTACCAAATGATCACTGGATGCCTTGGATGCAGCATACGGGGAATTTGGCGCGTAAGGTGTCTTTTCATGAAAAGCGGCATCGCCATGGTTTAACATGCCAAAAACTTCATCGGTAGAAACGTGATGAAATCGTTTGGGCATATTCGCTAAATTCTTTGCCCAATATTGTCGGGCTGTTTCAAGCAAATTATATGTACCTAAAATGTTTGTTTGGACAAATTGACCTGGATCCTGTATCGAACGATCTACATGTGATTCGGCTGCAAAATGCACGACAGTATCAATCTGTTTCTCGAAAAATAATTTTTCGAGAAAATTACGGTCATTAATATCACCACGAACAAATTCATATCTGCCAGTATCCAATCCCTCAAGGCTCTCCAAATGGCCGGCGTAAGTCAGAATATCCAGATTATAAACTTTTACATCATTATTAATTTTTAACAAATAACGAATGAAATTTGATCCAATAAAACCAGCACCACCAGTTACAACTATATTTTTCATATCCTCACTCGAAAATTTCTATATCTGTGAAAGATTTTCCAGTTAAATCTTTTTGGGACAAGATAGGACATTTGCCTTCTAGAATCGGCCAGCTTACATTCACTGTTGTATCGTTCCACAACAATGTCCTTTCACTCATCGGATCGTAAATATCGGTAGTGCTATAAAGGATTTCTGCCCAATCACTTAGAACAATAAATCCATGGGCAAATCCGGCAGGAACCCATAATTGTTGTTTAGTTTCTTCATTCAGTTTTACCCCAACCCAGTGCCCGAAAGTAGAGGATTTTTTGCGTAAATCTACAGCCACATCAAAGATTTCCCCACGTACTACCTTTACTAATTTCCCTTGCACATGTCTTGTCTGAAAATGCAAACCGCGCAGTGTTCCCTGAACCGATCCAGAGTGGTTCTGTTGAACAAAATTCAGGTCCAAGCCAAATTCTCTGAATTTATCTTGATGGTAAGTCTCTATGAAAAAACCTCGATGGTCACCAAATATTGTTGGCGAGATCAGAATGACATCCGGGATATCTAATTTCTCAAAGATCATTGCTCTATAGCTCCTTTAGGCTAGACCCCGATAATATTCAACTGCCTTATGGGGGTTACCAACAAATTTCAAATTCCCATGATCAATCCATGCTACCTGATGACACATAGCCATAATAGTTTCCATACTATGAGTAACCAAAATAATCGTAGTGCCTTCATTTTGAAAACGATCAATTCTTTCAAAACATTTTTGTTGAAAAGCTTCATCACCTACCGCTAAAACTTCGTCAACAAGTAAGACATCCGGACGTGTTACTGTAGCAACAGCAAACCCCAATCGAGCCCACATACCAGAAGAATAAGTGCGCATTGGAGCATCAATAAAATCAGGTATCCCGGAAAATTCTATAATGGATCCAAGTTTTTCATTCATTTCTTTATGACTATAACCAAGCAACGCCCCATTTAAAAATACATTCTCTCGCCCGGAGAGTTCAGGATGGAACCCAGCTCCAAGTTCGAGCAATGGAGAAACTTTCCCTAATACTTCAATTCTTCCGTGAGTCGGAGTAAGTACTCTGGCTATTAATTTCAACATCGTACTTTTTCCGGCGCCGTTATGCCCTATCAAACCAAATACCTCACCCGATTCTATTTTTAACGATATGTTATTTAGGGCAAAAAATTTTCGGTGACTGACTCTACCTTGAGCCAACCGAATAACATACTCTTTTAATGTGCCAATTCGCTCTGATGGAATGCGATATTCTACTGAAACTTTATCCAACAATATTTTATAAGTCATATTTTGTTATATCCGATATGCAAATTCATCAGAACGATATGAAAAAAACACCCAACCCACAATAAAAAAGACAATTGCTATTGCTGCAGGAATCGCTAATTCCATCAATGTGGGTAAACGACCGTCATATAAAGGTATCCGAAATAACTTCACCAGACTATACATTGGATTTAAAGTAGAAATTATCCACTTTAAATTTACTGGTAATATTGATTCCGGATAAATGATAGGAGTTAAATACATCCAGGCAGTTATTCCAATCTGATACATTTCCGCAACATCCGGGAAATAAACCGCTACTGCTGAAAGAATTAAACCAAACCCCAGCGAGAAAAGCGCCAACAGTATAATCGGAACTGGCAAGAAAAATATTGTCCATCTCACTGCTACACCACTAATCAACATGACAATAATCATCGGGATGATTGTGAGAACAATATTGACGAGGCCAGTGCCAATGGCGGAAATTGCAAACGAAGTACGTGGCATATAAATACGTTTGAGTAAACTACCACCCCAAATTAAATTTACCATACTTGCATTAGATGTCTGAGAAAAGAAATTCCAGGCCATCAGTCCACTCAAAATGTACGCCGGGTATCCCTCTATGGATTGAAAAACCTGAGAAAAAGCAATACTTAACACAAGCATCGTGCCTAAGGGATTCAGCATTGTCCATGCTACCCCTAATACCGACCGCTTATAGCGTGTAACAATATCTCTCCGAAGTAATTGTGAAATTAGATAACGGTATTTAAAGACTTGTTGAAATTCATCAAACCCTTTAAAAGATTTCTTTTTTGAATCATAGATATAATAATTTTTCTCTAGTGACAAAGTCCACCTACATTCATAAATTTATATGGGATTATATCAATAAATATTAATTTATTTATTCAGAAAAATAAAAAACATTCTCTTCCGGCAAAAAAACAAATTTTCCATCCAGATATGGATAATCCGGAATTGAAGAATTCCATTTTCCTACCACATAGACACCAACCGCGTTTGGAAATACTACAGGCGCTTGATTTAGCTGTAAAATTACACCAGTTCTAATGGGTCCAATCATTGAAAAACCCAAATGACTTGTTTGTGTAGGATTAAACCAAGGTGTACCTATACCGGGTTCTCCTTTTCCACTTCCATAAAATCTGGGATATAACGATTTAGCATGAAAAATGTACATCTCGGGTTCTTCCAAAATTTTGTTCAATTTCTGAACATCCTGAAGTGAAAAACCACTATCAAGCGTAAGGAGCGAGATAAATTCAGAAGCTGTGATATCACCTTTATATTTTGATTTGATCAAAGTTTCTGGCAAAATCATACCCACAATTAATCCAATTGATAGACCAATGATAACCCAATCGAGTATTTTGGGTGATTTACTATTTGTAATGTCAACAACTGGAACAAAATCAAATCGGCCAGCATGTGATGTTAATACCTTTGAAATGGTTGAGACAATTGAAAATATTCCGATAAGGTAATACAAAATAATTACCCAATCAGTCACCATAACATAACGCCAGCCCGAGACTCTTGCTAAACCATTTGTCATATTATAAAAAAGGTGTAAAGCAAGTGGGAAAAAGGCAAACCATTGATATTTTCTAAATAGAGTCCCAATTCCAAACCCTAGAATTAAAATATTGATACACGTTGCTATGATCAATCCGACCGACATATCACCCTGCCACAATTCACTAAAATAAGCGTTCCTATCTATCACAGTCTTAACCGAATCCAGGGTCAATGTATTAGGTAAAATAAAAATGGACAATATTTCATTATGGATAAAATGCGCAGTCGAAAAAGATAATATTTCAAAAATAGAAGACGCCGTGATGTTAATCCAATTATTACTTGGTTGTGTATCTATAACGACCATCGGATCGATTTTCGCCGGAGGAGTATCTAAATTTTGTTCTATAGAATTCTCTAGAATATATCGGGTTGAAATTACATTTTGAAATTTCGAATTTTCTATTCCAAAATAACCTGTATAAACCTGGTTTCTGATCATCCAGGGTAACATAATCACAAATGAGGCAAAAATCAATAGAAATACTCGGATTAAACGAGTTCGAGTCTGATCTGAATTATTCTTAAACAGAAAAAAAATTATTGGGAAAAAATAAAAAAGCATATTGATCCGGACCATCAAGCCAATCCCCAACACTATCCCAATTAATATGATCCGTAAATTTCCTTGTTTTGTTGAACTATACCAATCAATAAACAAATAACAAATCAGTACGGATATAAGGACAGCAAGAAATTCTGACATCATGATTTTTGAATGAACAACTTCAATCCATGGTGTGGTCTGAAGTGCTGTAAATTCACGGATTATGCCAATCAACGCAAAAGCAAGCCCAAAAAATTGGGAATGTAGTTTTTTTCCAATAAAATAAAAAATCACAGGAACCAACGCATAAAGACAAGTTTGTAGAAAAACGGTCTTTAAATAATCATCGCCAGCCAATAAATGGAATAAATATAATAAAAATGCGTAAAATGGTCTTTGAACAATACCGCGATTTAAATAACCCTCTCCCACCATCAAGGATTGTGCTGTTGTATCATAATAATGGGCGTCTGAATAAGGATAAAATTCAAAATTGGGCAACACGGGTTTTGGAGCAAAAAAACTTGGATAAAATGGCACTAAATTCCATATAATTATGGCGGAAAAAAATATTAACAAAGAAATGAATAAGTCCCCTCGTTTACCAAAAAAATGATAACGATTAGTCAATTTAAAAATTAATAATGCCACAAATATGGATAAAATTAATGTTGATATTAACAAAGGTGTAGAAGCTCCACCCCAAAACAAATGATCAACCGTAATACCTATTTTTGTAACATTAGAAAAAATTACGGTAATTAAAGCAATTCCGATAACAAAAATTTCTGGGAGGTATTTATATTTTTCTGATCGCAAAGAGGATAAAGAAATTTCTTTGCCAGAAAATTGAATGAATAACAATGCCTGAAAAAAAAGCACGGAAATATAAATTATCAAGGGTTGTAATCGTTCATGAATTGCTATATATCTTCCAAATTGATAGCTTGGGACAAAAATAAGCACATAAAGGGCAAAATACACACCAGCACGTACAAGTTCATAGGCAAGAATGTGCTTATTAAGCCATAATACTAGCTGATTTATAAAAAGAGTGGATTTTTTTTCTTTAAGTAAAGGTAAAGTTAAAAAAACAGTGATTAAGAAGATACCTATAAGAATTGCCAGACGGGAATAGGAAAATCCTAATAACACTGAATTTTTTGGGTCTGAAGGGATTATAGTTGTTAAATATAGCGCAACTATTCCTTCGAAAATGGCAAGAATGAAAAAGGTCGCTTGAGCCATGTGATTCTTTTGTGAAACCATAGCAGGAATTATAATAGATAAAAGTGAATAAATAGCGGCTCTGAGTCAAATCATTCATCCCATCCCATATGATATACTAGATAAAAAGTTGTTCAGGGCGAACCTAATCTTTATGGAACAAAAAAGTATTTTCATTCCCGAACTTTTTCATAAGATCCAAACCAATTGGTGGGTAATCTCCTTATTTACTTTTACATTTACATTTATAAGTATCTTATTGAGTTATCTGGTTATAAAACCAATATACACGGCTGAAGCTGTAATCAGTCTTCAAATCAATTTCAAAGAGGTGGGACATTTAACCCAATTTGAGCAGGATCAATATATTGGCGTTATTCGATCTTTTTTTCTATCAGATGAGATAATTAATTCTGTTGTCTCCCAATTACAGGTTTCTGGTGAAATCACTCCAAATGAATTTCTGGATGATTGTTTTTTGGAAAGAGAAATAAATGAGCTAATATTCAGGTGCCGGAATAATTCGCCAGAGATTGCTGCAATTCGAGCATCCAATTGGAGCCGAACAAGTTATTCCGGACTAGAAGAAGCGTATCAACACGCTGAAAACTATCATCGTCTTTTGATTAAAAATGCTCAATACGAAACTTGCATCACTCAACAAATGATTTCCCCACCTGCGTTTTTTGATTGCTCAGTATGGGCAAATCCAGTCTCAGGTTTTGAATCTCAAATCGACACAGAACGCCTGTTAAGCAAAGGTGTTTTTCCTGGGATTATGTTTTCCTATTCAAGCGATGCAGCAATACCCAGGAATCCTGTTCGGTATGGTAGAAACACACTGATAATAAGTGGCTTGCTTTTAGGATTAATCGCCTCCATTTTATATCTTAGTATGACAGATCGACGACATGGCCAATAAATTTTATCAGCAAGCGGGATGGTATTTATGGATACTACTTTTGCTGCTTTTACCATTTACCAGTCTACCAATCGCAGGTAAATTGTTGCATTCAAACATGGTGGCTGCTCCAAGTATTTTTCCACTTGCAATCCTCATACTCTTTTGGTTTCTACCAAGTCTTCTCAAAATTCCATTAGTGTCCAATTCCACACCACTCATCATTTTCTTGTGTTTTGCTGTTATTTCGACGCTTCTTTCTTTCTGGTTACCAATCCCAATCCAAAAAAATTTTTCATTACTAAACAATGGAATTGAGGCTATAGCTACACTGATTATTGGAATCAGCTTTTTTATGTATCCGACTCAAATGCGTTTTACTAGTCAACAAATGAATGTAACAATTAAGATAATTTGCTTAAGCTTTGTTATGGTTTTCGTTTGGTCAATATTTCAGTTTTGTGTTGAAAGTTATTTTAAGGAATACCCGGATTGGATGTTTTCTATCCAGGAGATGATTTCTACTTCAGGCAATTTGTATCGGGGTCGCATAACCGGATTGGCTTTTGAACCTTCGTGGTTGGCGCACCAATTGAATGTATTTTATATACCTTTTTTCTTGAGTGCGACTATCACTCAAAACTCAGTATTCAAACACAAAATTTTAAGAATTAAATTCGAAACTTTACTCTTGTTCTTTGCAGCAATATTATTATTTCTAACCAAATCCAGGATTGGTTGGTTGACTTTCCTAGTATGTGTTGGTTTTATTTATCTTCATATTAATAAAATTTTGGCGAGAAAAATAATAACACTTGTAAACCTTAAAGAATCAAAGATTCTAGTATTTTCGATGAACCTTGCTCTCCTCTTTATTTTATTTGGAATGGCTTTTCTGGGACTTTTCGGTCTCAGCAAAATAGATCACCGAATGGAAAATCTATTTAATATAGACTTTTATAAAAACAATAAAATCCTGGATATCACAAATGAGTTTGTGTTTGCTGAAAGAATTTTATACTGGCAAACAGGATGGACTATTTTTAACCAATTTTCTATAACCGGCGTCGGACCGGGCAATTCCGGTTTCTTTTTCGAAGAAAATTTGCCTGCTTACGCATGGAACCTGGATGAGCCCAGAGAGTTAATCTTTAGAAATTCCTACCAGGGGAATATTAAAAATCTATGGCTTAGAATCCTCGCAGAAAATGGGGTTACCGGTTTTATCTTTTTCACAATTTGGCTACTAATTCTATGGAATGCACCCAACCACAGAAAACCGCCAGGTAAATCGGAAGAAATGAAATGGATCTTCTTCGGGAAAATTGCCATCATTGCGTTGGTTATAGAAGGGTTTAGCATTGATACTTACGCTTTACCGTACTATTGGCTAGCGCTTGGTTTATATTCCAGTTCAATACAAAAAAATGTTACGGACAGTAATTAAAAAATATCGTTGTTCCAGTTTGAGGTAATACGATTTTTTCTAGATAACTCTCAGCCACAACTGAAACAACATCGTTGTACCATAAAGAATTTTCTTCAGTAAACGACTTCCCCCGGCCAAAATTTTCCGGAACAGGGTCTAGGACCACAAGAGAAAACTTAAGATTTTCAATATCGTTTGCAAATTGTCTTAAATATGGACGATTTTCTGCCATAGCCATTTCGATCAAATCTACTAATTCGTAATCACCAATAACTTCAACATTATCAATATGTCCAAAGGTAATCAACTGTCTTTGCCAAATAAATAAAGGTGGCGAAGAACATTCATCAGTAATATTTTTTATCGTACCTTTAAGGATTTCCAATTCATTTTGATCCTGTTCAACTGTGCGTATATGGATTGGGCTAATCGCAAAAATACGCCAACCAACCGGAACTAACATCAAAATGAACATTGGAAGAATTAATAATGACGATGATTTGAAAGAAAAATTTTGCACTTTATCCCAATCTAGTGAAAACAAAAAAGTGAATAAAGTACTGATTAGAAATGCATCCATGTTATGCAAATCTGCCCCACCCCCTATTTTCACGCTTACCATGATACTACCCAAAAATAAAACAAGATTCATGGACAATAGCAAGAATTTTTGAAATCCTGGCAATTGGATAAATTTAGAATATTCTGTAAATAATATGATCCAACAAAAAATCACAGTTAAAATCGTTGCTGCCAACACCCCTAAACTAAAGGTTGAACTTGGAAATAGCCGATACCAAACGGATGTTGCAGACATTCGCTCAATAAAAGTTGCTAATGTGTAACCTCCCAAACCAATATAATACAAAAACAATGCACCAATTCCCATTATTGCACCTGAAAGCCCCCACAAAGCCAACTTTAAAAGATACAACCCTTGAGCTTTTACACCAACTAATACTTCAGGGTGGTCAATAATCCAAACAATAAAAAACAAAATAGGGGGAGTGAATGCCCAATTAATTCGATTCAATCCCCCAAATATACTTGCAAGAATCATAAAAATAAATGATTTGCGAAAATTATTTTTCTCGTATCCCCAGATCAATATGACTACACTCAAAAGAATATTATAATAAACGGCTCCTTGATAAACAAATAGAACAACCCAGAGACTGAGAGCAAAACGGTTTATCCGAGACAAATCAGGAATTTTTTTTGTAATGATTATTCCCAATAAACCTGCAGAGCCTAAAGAAAGTATAACTAACCACAATCGGTGTATCCAAATTGGAATCCCCTTAAATAAAAATGGTATAGATTCGAGCAAATGCCGTGTGGACATAATGTATGGTAATGGTAGATCGACCCCATAAATTCTTTTATCAAAAATAGCAGACGCCATATAAATAAAACTGCCTTCAGACCAAGCTAATGTAAACGGCGAATTTGATATTCTTGGAATCTGTCCAACTATAAGAAAAAGGATCCCAAAGGCAATAAAAACATAAACAGCAATATGAAATACGTTTTGCTTCATGTTATGAAAATGTAGCGCCCAGACACACAACCACCCAATTCCCCAAACAATCAGGCTTCGTGCCCAAAAATCTGAAAAGAATTTCTGATAGCCCCATAAATCCGTATATAAAATTACTATACTAAACAGAAACAAAATAGACACAATGATGATAACAGGATAACGAAAACCCTGTCTTTGGATTCTTGGGAAACCTACAAAACTGAAAAATACAGAAAAGAGGACCAGAGTCATAGGTAGAATAAACCAGAATTTTTGATACAAAAACCATTTGTTGGATGTAGTTACCAACGATTCCATTGTGGCGATTTGTAATATATTACGGTTAGCCAATCCTAAAAAAATGCCTGCCACAAATAAAACAAAGCTAAATATTGACCAGTGCCACGTTTTTTTAATTTCTGCCATTCAGTTTCAGAAACCTTTTTCTCTCGAAAATCAAGCCAAAAACAAAAACAATCCCAATCAACCCCGCAATCAATCCTATCATAACCAAAAAATCCAGCTTACCAAAAATATTAGTATATCGGCTGATATACCATTGCGAGAAGAAAAGCAGGTATATCCCTTCAGAAATATAAAATACGACCATCCAATGATCTTTGGACTTACGCCAATAATCCCATGTGTTGGATAGCATTAAAGCAAAAAATATCAACAACGAATAACGATATCTTGGGTTATCCCACATATCTCCACCTGCTCGATATGAAGACACAATAATCCAGAATAATAATAGTCCCCAAAATATTATCCATTTTCCCCTCTCAAATCCTTTCTGTCGCAAAGCAAACACGAAGCCAAACAAATATAACGGAAAAATCAATGCCCACCCTAAAGCTCTGACAATGGAAATAATTTGCGTGACTGCAAGAGAAGGTTCGAATAGCGTAGCAGGTAATACAGGACGTAAAATACCATAAATTGTCAGGAAAGGTTTCATAAACTCGTTTCCATATTTTGCGCTGATACTTTGTAACCACCCTGAACCTTGAACCGTCAGATAAGAATCATAATATCCAGCCCAATTCAACCATCTGGAGTTAAAAACAATTGCAATAAGAATAAAAAGAACTAAACCAATAAAAATATAGCGACTTGAATTCATTTTGCTCCTGACTGCAGAATGGTGCAAGAAATACCACAAGAAAACACCACCCACCAGGAAAATTCCAATTTTATATGAAATTAACAATGAACAGACAATAACCAAAATTGACCCGACAATGCGCACTTTTTTTGAAATAGAATAATCCAATAATAAACCAAACAGAATAGCTGAGAAACCAATCAAAAACGGTTCACGCATTTGTGAAACTCCCAAAAGAATGGCATCCGGAAAAAACAAGTACAGAATAAGTGCAAATTTTTGAACAGGCTCACCACTATCCTTTAATCCACGCAAAAACCAGATAGCGCCAATCATATATACTAAAACCGCAACTAGAATGATATTTGTCTGGACATGCGCTTGAGGTGTGAAAATTTTGTAAATCAAGGCACTGAAAGCCAGTAAACCACCATACTGATCACTGACAAACTCTTCGGTAAACGCAAGGAAAATGGGGTAGTTTCCAGAAACAATTTGCCACGCCTGACCATCTCGTTGGTAAGCATCACGGAAAATATACCCATTTTTATAGGTCTCTTCATCATAACCCCAGTTAGGGAGCATTTTTGTGAGCATCACACCACAACCTACACGAAATATTGTTGCTGATAAAATAAGGATTATAAAAAATTTCCGACCGTCCAAAAATTTTAAAGAATAAAAAAATGCTAAACTTAGAAGGAAGGCCAGACCAAAGCTGCCCCAAAACACCGAATGAAATGGATAAGGAGTAACTGCTGTAACAATTAATGACAGTAACACTCCGATAAAGAATGAAGATACCAGTAATTTGACTCTTTTATCCATTTTAAACAAATCCCTCCAGACCATTTTTTGCTCTTTCAATCCATGAATATTGTTGAACATCCTCCCAGGATTGATTTGCAAGTATTTTTTGTAAAGTTTCATTTTGAGAAACTCGATTTATCGCTTCAGACCAGGCGCTTAATTCTTCCGGTTCACAAAATATGGCATTTTTCTCATTCAGCACTTCGTGTAAAATTGGCAAATCACTACAAATTATTGTCCGACGCGCAGCCATATATTCAAACATTTTCATTGGACTGAACACCTCTGCGATATTACCTCCTGAACTTCCGGAAATTCTGCGACTATAAGGCATCAATAATATATCACCCGCAGATTGGTAAAGAGGTATAAGCTCATTGTGTATAAATCCAGTGATAACAATGTTTTTAATTTCTTCACAACGGATCTTCTCACGCCAAAACTCTAGATCTTCTTCCCGACCACCTACCCATATGAATTGAATATGTGGCAATTGCTTAGCCAGACCATACAACAAATCCGTACCACGCCCCTGGTAAAAATGTCCAGTGAAGGCCACGCTCCAACGATCCGGCAATCCCAACTTTATGCGGGCTTGGTTGGCAGAAGGCAAATTCTGATAGCGCTCGATATCTACACCATCCGGTGAGATACAAATCTCATCAGGGTGAAAGGTAAATCTATATTGCTCTTCATATTTTCGCTTCAACCCATCAGTGATAGAAAGAAATCTTTTTCTATTATTGTTAATAAATATTTGTCTATACAGAATAGGACCAAATTTTCCTGATGGTAATTCGTGCAATTCCATTAACACCGGTATTTTCCTTAACAAAGAAAAATAGGTTGCTTGAGGAGTCCAGGTATGAATAATGTCTGCGTGGTAACTTTTAGCCATATAAACTGCATTCCAGGCAAAATCATACCGGTGCATTCGACGGTTAGCTGCAAACCAAGCAATTGTAAACTGACTGGAAAGACCATACTGTTTCTGAATTTCAGCCCAATCAAAAACCGTATCACCTGGTACGAATAATTGAACCTCGTGTCCCAATTGCCGATATGCCTGGCAAACTTTCATTACCTGAATACTATTAGCCGTTGTTGAAGGAATTTTACTGGTAGAAATAACAATAATTCGCATAAAATCAAACCGTTTCTACTAATTTTTCACGTTTCTTAATTTCTTTTAGCCCTTCCAAGGCATTAAAGGTGATAGAAAAAGCAAAAAAGGAACTGAACAATATCGCCTGCATAATTACACCAACTTTGGGCACCAGGAGGAACATCAATAATATCCTTATTACGCCAAATAGCGCATATGAATATAAAGGATAATTCTGTCGTGAAAATGATAAGAGAACATTACGATTCCAGAATAATATATTCAGAAATCCAAACCCGATAAATAAAATTAAAACCAACGGATATGAAGCCAGGTATTCACCATTTTTATAAAAAGATAATACCCACCGGCCAAGTAAAGCAAAGCCTCCGGCGCACAAAGCGATCCAGACAAAAACAATGGTTGTTGTTTTCTTTAGTAAATTACGCAAAGGCCCCCAAGCCGAAGTGCTGATATATTGATTGATTTGTGGGAATGTCGCCATATGGAACTGCGAAACTGGCATTAATACAACACTGACAATATTAAAGGCAAATGCATAAATACCTGCCTGGTAACTGGTTGCAAAGAAATAACCTGCCCACAGGCTTTCACTATCACGAATTATGAGGCTTAATGTTCCACTAATATTAGTACTGAAAGAAAAACGCATAATTTCTCTTTTGTTATCCAGAATTGATAAGGGTTCTCGCCACCATTGTTTACCAATTAGGCTAGATAATTCCAGCAATGCGAAAAAGGACATACACAGCCCATTGATAATTTTCCCCACCCAGTACCCCATAAGGACGGCAAACATTCCGGAATTAAAAACAAAAGCCAAAACAATCCAAACCGTGGCTATTATGTTTTGCGTTAGACCGACGGCAGCGATTTTTTTATAATGGTTGCTCAATTGCATAACCGCAGTGGAGCTTTCTGTGATTGAATTTGCTAGCAACGAAACCCCAAAAAAAATGATCCACTCAACCGGGATCGTATTTTTTAATAGCAGTCTCTCCGCCGTTGGCGCTAATATTGTCAATAGAATAAATGCGAAAATGGATGTGATCGTTTCTGCGATGAAAGCCAATTTTATGGAGGCACCTGCCCTCTTTTTATCCTTATGAGCAAGATAACCCCCAGTGTATCTAATGACAAATTCTCCCATCCGAAAAGATAATAATTTATTCACATTTGATGCAAAAAGAATGACAATATTCAAACTGCCATATTCAACAGCACCTAAATAAGATACCAGAATACCCTTAAACGCGGATAAAACCATAATAAGGGTATTACTGCTGCCTAAATAACCGGCATTTCGAATGACCGAAACAAGCAGTTTATCATCTGCCCATTTCTTAATCATCGTTTTCAAACCACTCATGGTGTCTTTACCTGGCTGGCCCATTCTCTCTCTTGGAGATACCAATTCACCAGGTTACGAATTCCGGATTCTAAATTTACCTGAGGTTCCCATCCTAAAATGCGCTTTGCTTTTTCTACATTAGCACAATTTTCCATCACATCGGCAGGATGGCGTTCAATAAATTCAATTATTGCTTTTTTTCCAACATTTTCTTCAATCATTTTTAACAAACGGTTCATTGAGACAACTTCATGTCCGCCCAAGTTAATTAATTCATAACCCACATGCCTAAGACCCAATATAGTACCACGAGCAATATCATCAATATAGGTAAACCCACGTGCCTGTTCCCCATCACCGGTAATATGAACTGGATTACCTTCGGTAACCCATTTGGCAAAACGGAACATCACCATATCCGGGCGTCCTACCGGCCCATATACCGTAAAATATCGAAACACTGTGATATCCAAACCATACAGATGATGATAACTATGGCACATCGCCTCTGCACCCTTCTTACTGGCAGCATAAGGTTGTAATGGATGATCACTTTCTGCGGTTTCTGGAGTAGGTAGTGGTGGATTTGCACCATACAAACTGGATGTGGACGCCAGAATAAATTTTTTAATTTGATTCCTGCGGGCAATTTCCAATAGATTTAAATTTCCAATTTCATTTGTCGAAACATAGATCCATGGATTCTCAACCGATTGACGCACGCCTGCCCGAGCAGCCAGATTAATGACAGCATCAATTTGTTGACCAGTAGAAGAAACCCAACTATATAAAGGTTCAAATTCGCTAATATCCAATTGTGCAAATTGGAAATTATGCCGGGATTTCAATTTATTTAAACGCCAATATTTCATGCGAACATCATAGGCGTCATTCAGATTATCAATGCCTAATACAGTATGACCCTCTTGCATGAGTAACTCTGAAACACGCTGGCCAATAAAACCGGCAGCACCTGCAACCAGATAAATAGCCATTAAAGCCTCACTACATTGGGGTGATTACGCCCCTTCTTACCTAATGCATTCCGCGTATCGACAATCAATTTGGAATATGCTAATATTCTTTCGTAATCATATTGTGTATGGTTGGTAACAATAACTACACAATCGGCATTTTTTAATCCGGCTTCCAAGTCTGTGATTGATTCCATTTCCCAATCTTCATGAGTTATGTGCGGGATAAATGGGTCATGGTATTCAACAAATGCACCTTTTTGTTCCAATAAATGAATAACATCTAAAGATGGCGATTCACGGACATCATCAATATCGGGCTTATAAGCGGCACCCAAAACTAAAATCTTACTATTCTTTACTGGCTTTCCGTGATTATTCAACGCATCCTGTATTTTATTCACAACGAATCGCGGCATATTGGTATTGATTTCAGAGGCCAATTCAATAAAGCGAGCATTATAGTTAAGTGATTTTAATTTCCACGAAAGGTAAAGTGGGTCAATGGGAATACAATGACCACCCAAACCAGGACCTGGCGTGAATTTCATGAAACCAAATGGTTTGGTTGCGGCTGCATCAATTACTTCCCAGACATCCACTTTCAGTCTGTCGCACATAATGGCTAATTCATTCACCAGGCCAATATTAATCATCCGAAATGTATTTTCCAACAACTTGGCCATTTCGGCGACTTCCGTTGTGGTAACCGGTACAACCGTTTCCAAAGCCATAGCATACCAAGCTGCTGAAACTTCAGAGCAATTTTCAGTGATTCCTCCCACTACTTTTGGAGTATTGATAGTTGTCCAATCTTCCCGACCTGGATCAACTCTTTCTGGTGAAAATGCCAGGAAGAAATCTTCTCCAACTGTTAATTGACAGCACTCTTCCAATTTAGGCAGCACCAATTCCCGGGTTGTGCCCGGATAAGTACTGGACTCCAATACAACAACCATACCAGCATGAATGTGCTTGGATAACGCTTCTGTTGCTGACACTATAAAAGACAAATCCGGATCTCCGGTTTTTCGTAAAGGAGTTGGAACACAGATTGAAACAGCATCAACATTATCTAAGGCAGAAAAATCCGTTGTGGCTTTTAGAAGTCCTTTTTCTACCAGTGCTTTTACTTGTTGTGTAGGAACATCCAGAATATAGCTTTCTCCACGATTGACAATATCCACCTTTTCCTGAATTGGGTCAATTCCAACAACTTCAAACCCAGCCTCGGCAAAAACAACTGCCAGGGGAAGGCCTACATAACCCATACCCAGAATAGCTACTTTGGCTGTCCGGTTTTCAATTTTTTGGAGTAAGTCTCGTTTATGAGTCATTTTATTATTCCTCTTTCAGAAAAAAAATCTCTTTTGTATTAAATTCAATCTCGCTAGTGTATAAGTTTCTATTTTAAAATAAACTGAGCTGGGAAGCCGGTGGTTTCGAATTGTCTTCTTCAAAAATTTCAACAGGCAGTGGATGTGTTACTTTCTTTTTAGAACCACCATTCTCCGAATCCATTTGTTTTATAAACTCCGGCAGCATTGCAAAATCACTAATCACGGTTGATTTTAACGAGGGTTGGTGGAGAGCAGCCGCAGGATGATACATAGCAATAATCATTCTGCCTTTAACTTTTTTTGCTTGCCCATGTACCAAGCTTATTTTTACATTATTACCTAAAAACTTAGCCATAGAAAATCTGCCCAAAGTTACAATCACCATTGGATTAATTACTTCTATTTGCCTATTCAAATAAATCGCACATGCCTCCAGTTCTTCCGGCTGCGGATCGCGATTTCCTGGTGGGCGACATTTAACTACGTTCGTAATAAACACATCGGAACGTTTTAAGTCGGCACTACCTAATAGTTCGTCAAGAAATTTTCCGGCTGCTCCAACAAATGGTTTTCCTTGTTGATTTTCATGAAAACCAGGGCCCTCACCAATTAACATGACTTTGGCATTATGTGGTCCATCTCCAGGCACCGATTTATTCCTTGAGTGGTGCAATATACAATTTTTGCAAACGGCTACCTGGGATGCCACCTCATTTAAAATTTCGATGGTGTTCAAAATTGACCTCCCTTGGACAATTGCTATTATTTTGTAATGATTTCAGTGTTGAAATGATTTCTTCTTTATCTAATTTTTCTAAGCACATCATTAACGCATCTTCATGATTATCAGAATAATATCTTTTTCGCACCCCATCTACAATAAATCCAAAACCATTATACATTTTTTTGGCTGCCAGGTTGGATTCTCTAACTTCTAAAAAACATTTTTCTATATTTTCAAAGGCAGCTTCATATAAAATGCAAGCCAAAAACAATTTTCCGACCGACTCTTTTCGAAAATTTGGATGAACCGCAATTGTTCCTATATGAGCTTCGTCAATAATATGCCAAACAACAGCCATTGCTATAATGCGTTTTTCTGAATCACCTTTTTCTTCAAACACCCATGCCCTTGAGTTATCATTTTTTAATATTTCAAATTCATAAGAATGCGTTGGCCACGGATTTGCAAAAGAAAGTCCATCAATTTCTTGAACTGCTTCAATATCCTCAACATTCATTTTCCGAAAATAATATGTTTGCATCAGTCTCCGATTAATCAGGAATCGAACTGGCGACATGTAAATAAATGGGTGCTAATTCCACAACTTCATCTGTGTCATTTTGTTTCAACCGTTTCCAGCCCAAAAAAGCCAGGTAAGATGGTCTTCGTAAAGATTGAACAGGCGACGCCAGAACAATATTTTTTCTTTTTTTGGTAAGGATATGTCGTTCTTCCCCGGTTAATTCACCACAAATATAAATCGGCGCTTGAACCAACTCACCTAATTCATCCAAAGATAAAACCTGTAAATCGTTCCGTTTAATCCATCCCGATGATTTGTAATCATACCAACCTACCGCAAATCTGGAACGGCCGGCATGCAGCACCACAGCCATTGGAATATCTCTCGCAGGTTGGGCAAAAGCAAGTATATCCAGCGTAGGGATACCAACAATTGGAATATGCAGGGCCAAAGATAATCCTTTTACGAAAGCCAGACCAATTCGCAAACTGGTAAAAGACCCTGGTCCAAGCGCAACTGCAATTCCATTTAAATCTGAAGGCAGAATCCCACAGCGTACAAGCAATTGATCGAGAGCCGGAGCCAGTTCTACGGTATGATGATTTTGAGATTGCCAGCACATTTCACCGACAATTTGATTTCCATCAAATAAAGCCAACCCCACCATTTGGGTTGAAGTATCAACTGCAAGAATCATAAATTCTTAACCTCCAAAGGCATTCTGCCGAAATAAGCCTACAAGGTCGATATATCGTTCGCCTTTAGGCATGAACACAATTCGGCGTTGCAGTTCATCAATCCAGGATAATTCCATCCACAGATAATTTTCAGGTAGTGCCTTCTGGATCTGTTCGGGCCATTCAATAACTAATGCACCACTCGAAAACATTAAATCAATATCCAAATTAAATGCGTCCTCAGCTCCAGCCAATCGATACGCGTCCATGTGATGCAATATACATCCTTCCGGTTTGCGATATTGATTGACAATTACAAAAGTCGGGCTGGTCACTACATCCAAAGAACCCCAGCCACGGGCCAAACCTTGCACAAAAGTAGTCTTCCCCGCCCCCAAATCACCTGAGAGACAAACCACATCTCCAACCTTTAACAACGCTCCCAATCGCAAACCAAGACGCTTGGTCTGATCAGCGCTTTTACTAAAAAACTCCAAAGAATTTGAATTCAAGATTGGCATTTAAAAATTATACCTCGATCTGTTTCGAGTGATAATTTATCGATGGAATTTGTTCTGCCAATGCTTTAGCAATTTCGCGAGTTGCCAATGGTCTGGCTAATTGTTTGGATTTGGCAGCCACAGATTGTATCAATGTCGGATTCTCAATCCACATTCTTAATCCTTCAACCAACTTTTCAGGTTCCGGAGCCCAAATGCCAGCACCTTGATTCACAACATACCCCACATTACCATCTTCTTGTCCTGGCATCTTACTATATAAAATCAGCGGTAACCCAGCTATAAAAGCCTCAGAAATGGTACCAGGCCCAGCTTTTGTGATAAGAACGTTGGAAGCATGCATGAATTCAGGCATTTCCCGAACAAACCCATATATCTTCACCGCAGTTTGCCAATTGTAAGATTCCAAAGAATCTTTTAAGTTCTTATTACGGCCCGCAATAATAATCATTTGTATCGGTAAATGTGCCTGATCAATAGCATAAGCATGTTTCTCTAAAGGCCCCATTCCTTCTCCGCCACCTACCATTAACACTATAGGCAAATTCATTCTCCAACCAAATTTTTCCCTTAATACTGACTGGGGTTTTTGAGGTTGAGTATAACGATCTGCAACTGGTTGTCCAATGACACGAATTTTTCGATCTGGCAATCCGTTTTTTAAAGCCTTTTCACGGGCTGGTATCGTAGGTACAATTACCATATCAGCACCAGGATGATACCAGGCAGCATGGGTGGATACCAAATCCGTGACAACAGTAACAAAACGGGTATCTGCATTCAACCTGGCTCTCAAAACAGGCGTATTTACTAATTGATGGACAGACACAATCAAATCTACCGGTTTTTCTTTTAATAATTTCCGCAAAGATCGGCGCAGATATGGCCAAATGGCATCATAAAAAACCCGAGTTCGTCTTGGGCCATCACTGATTTTATAACCAACCTCCCACAAACGCGGCATCCGCGAAAGGTAAGGATATATTTCCGGTGCAAAATTGAGTGGGGAAGGTGCATATTCGCGAAAAATATCTACCATCTCCGTTTCAAAAACATCAGGAAATTCCAGATTCAATGCTTCAATGATCGCTTCCGCAGCGCTACGATGTCCACCGCCCGTATCCGAAAACAAAAATAAAATTTTTGGTTTATTCTTCATTAGGTGAATCTGTTTGCCCTTTCTGCACAATGATCTTCAATCGTTTTGCCAGATCACGCCGGGGTAAAAGAACTCTGCGTCCGCATTGGCAACAAACCAAGCCAATATCAGCACCCATACGAACTACTTTCCAATCAAAACTTCCACATGGGTGTGGTTTTTTCAGTCGTAGGATATCATTTAAACCTATTTCGGGTAACACGGTTCGATTATACCACCCATGATATAATCGAAAAAATAAGGAAAACCTATGTCATCCTCCATTCTTCTTGCAAGATTCATCATCTTATTGTTTGGATTTCCGATCCATGAAATGGCTCATGCTTGGACTGCTTATTATTTTGGGGATGATACACCCAAAAACCACGGCCGTCTATCATTTAATCCCCTAGTTCACCTGGATCTTTTCGGCAGTCTTTTAATCCTGGTGGCCGGGTTTGGATGGGCAAAACCTGTACCGGTCAACCCCTACATTTTGCGTAAACACTCAAAGTATGCCAACATGTTGGTTTCTCTGGCAGGTCCAATCTCGAATTTACTGATGGCTTTGCTTGCCGCTATTCCAATCCAACTCGGTTTGGTGAAATACCAAGGATTTTCTTCCGGATTCACTATGCCTAATTTATTTGAATTTCTTTTTTATTTTATCCTGA
This sequence comes from Chloroflexi bacterium HGW-Chloroflexi-10, assembly GCA_002840755.1. Taxonomy (GTDB): domain Bacteria; phylum Chloroflexota; class Anaerolineae; order Anaerolineales; family Anaerolineaceae; genus UBA6170. The sequence goes on from PHBZ01000018.1 coordinate 44,647, forward strand.
CGAATATTTTACTAATGGTATTTAACTTAATCCCGCTTGCACCTTTAGATGGTGAAAAGGTTTTAGAATTCTTTATACCAGATAGGTTTTTACCGATATTTGAAAAATTTCGTCAATATGGTCCAATCGCTTTAATTATTATCATATTTTTATTACCACGTTTTGGAATTGATATCATCGGTTCTGTAATGAATCCCATCATCAGTGGTTTACTTTCAATTTTAGTCGGAGGCTGAACATGCATATTCAATTGACCGTGATTGGATTGGACAAAATTGGCACGTCAATCGGTCTTGCCCTGAAGCCACATATTGAACATATTCATCGTGTCGGGCATGATCGCAAGGGCGAAAATCATAAAAAAGCTATCGATTTAGGAGCTTTTGACGAAACGCCTAGTAATATCAAATCGGCGGTAGAAAATGCAGATATTGTTATCCTGGCTGTTCCAATTGATGAAATCCTCGAGACAATCGAATTTATTACCCCCAGCCTGAAAGCTGGAACCGTCCTAATGGATACCTCCCCCTTAAAAATATCTATCTCGAATTTTGTAACAAAACATTTACCAGAAGAACGGCATTTTGTTACTTTTCAACCTACCATTAATCCAATGTACTTGCATGAAAGCGGCAGAGGAATTGAAAATGCTCATGAGGATTTATTCAAAAATTCGAAAATCATTATCACCAGCTCACCTTCAACCAATGGTGAAGCATTAAAATTAGCCGCAGACCTGGCCAAATTCGTCGGGTCACAACCATTCTTTGCAGATCCCTTTGAAATTGATGGATTGATTGCAGCTACAGAAATCTTGCCTCAGATTACGGCAGCAGCCTATATCCATGCAGTAACCGAACAAGCTGGTTGGGTGGAAGGGCGTAAAGTGGCAGGCAGTTCATTTCAATCTCTTTCTCAAAATTTATATCTTATAAATGAAAGAGAGTTTTTCGGAAGAGCAGCAACCCAGAATAAAGAAAACACAATTCGAGTCATTAACAACCTGATCATCTCTTTAATCAATATTCGCGATCAGATTGAGCATGATGAAGGTCATACTATTGAGCAATGGTTTAAAACAGCCAAAGAAAACCATGAAAAATGGCTCAGGGAAAGACACCAAGCGAATTGGGATCAGGTAGAAGATTACAGCCAAGTGCCTACATCCGGTGAATTTCTGGGAAAAATGTTTGGTTTTGGTAAAAGGAAGAAAGAAAAATAAGATCACTTTGAAAAGACCAGTATATTGCTACATCTTGCGTTGTGCAAATCAGGCATATTATGTGGGTTGGACCATGGATATATTCAGAAGAACTTCCCAACACAATCGCGGTACGGGAGCTCGTTACACAAAAATGAATAGTCCGGTCGAATTGGTCTATTGGGAAACACAGTCAGATAAAAAAACTGCCCAAAAAAGGGAATTAGTCCTGAAAAAATTAGGTCATAACAAAAAACACCAACTCATTTATGGAAACCCGAAAATTATGAAACCAGCATTTGATCCTTTTCAATACGAATATTATATTGTTGCGCCAGGCAGAGTGAATTTATTAGGAGAGCATGTTGACTATAATGGCGGTCCGGTATTACCGGCTGCAATTGATAGACAGATGAATATTAGCGCAAACCCAAGAAAAGACAACATCCTCCATTTGAAGGCATTGGATCTTACCGAAGAAACATGGATTTCACTCGATCAATTGGATGAAAAAATCGATGTTAATGGCAACCCCCTGCCTGATTGGGCTTTGTATCCAGCGGGCATCGCCTGGATTGCGCAGAAACGTTCGTATCCAATTTCCGGTGTAGATGCAATTTTCACCTCCAACATACCAATAGGATCAGGTTTGAGTTCATCAGCTGCCATGGAGGTTGGTTTTGCTGCTCTATGGAGAGAACTAGACGGTTGGAAACTGGACAACCTGGAATTAGCAATACTTTGTCAACAGGCAGAGAACCAATACGTTGGCGTGAATTGTGGATTAATGGATCAATTTGCATCAGCAAACGGTGTTGTTGGTTCTGCTCTTTATTTCAACACCAATAACCTGGATTGGAAAGCTGTAAATCTACCTCCATCTGTTTCTATTGTGATAGCGGATTCTAAAAAACGCCGATCTTTATCGACCTCAGGCTACAATGACCGGCGCACATCCTGTGAAGAAGCAGTCGCGATATTAAAGCAAAACTTACCTTCCATCAATAATTTACGCGATGTAACTATCCATGATTTTTCCCAAAACTCCTACATGCTTAATCCAATACAATTCAAGCGAGCCAGACATGTTGTTGAAGAATGCCACCGAGTAGATCAGGCAATGGAATCCCTATCAAAAAATGATATCATCCAATTTGGTGAACTAATGAAACAAGGTCACCAATCTTTAAAAGATCTTTATGAAGTTAGCCTACCGGAATTGGACACCTTAGTAAATATTGCCAATGCCTTACCTGGTTGCTTTGGTGCACGGTTGACAGGTGCTGGTTTTGGCGGCTGTACTGTCTCTCTCGTAGAAGAAAAGCATGCGAAAAACTTTGTTGAACAACTTAAGGATGGTTATAAAAAAGCAACAGGCATTGAAGCGGATATCTATATATGTAAAGCCACCCAGGGTGTACATGTCGAATGGCGAAAACCAAGTTAACTGTAATCCATAAAATGACTTTTTGTCAAAAATATATAATTTTGTTTGTCGCTTTAATATCGATAAGTTTTGCAAGTTGTTCATCGCCAAACCAATCAGATCAAATCAAAACACAGGTACTTCCTGCGACTCCTCCAGAATGTAACTCTTCGTTGTTAACAACATACGCCCACCTCAATCAAAATGGTCTATTGTTTCAAGGCAATTTTAATATTAGTAATTATGAGAATTTTACATGCAATATTGTTGCACCGATATCAATAACCATCCTATCTGACAAAGATGAAATCATCAGTTCCACTAATTATAATAATTTTGAGTCAATCGTTTTAGAAAAAGATGATTATCTCGATGGTTACTTTGATTGGGAAAATGTTTGTGTCGAATTAATACCCAATTGGTTGCAATTTTCTTTAAATACAAATGAGTTTTCAGCTCCAATTTTGACACCACTCGAAAATCCTAACAGTGACATCATCACAACATTACCACCCTGCACAGATGCGACATTGGATTCAAAATTACAAATAACGAAAATAATAAAAAATTCGGGAGAATAGTAATTTTCATCTCTTCCTAAATATCATATATAATTAAACTAAGCGGCAAAGTATCATTGGAGGATATCATGAAAGTTGTAGTAGATCCAGATATATGTCTGGGTTGTGGGGTGTGCGAAAGTATTGCACCCAATATATTTATCCTTGGTGATGAGGTATATGCCAAAGTCATCATGAACCCTGTTCCGGAACAATTGAGAGATGTTGTTGAGGAAGCGGTTTCGGAATGTCCAGAGGAAGCCATCAGCATCATCGAAGATGAAGACTAAAAAACAGGCCCTGTGTTCGGGGCCTGTTTTTTAGTCTTCATTAATTTTTTTCTTAAATCTAATCAAAGAAAAGCGGTAAATGACCTAAAGCGACAATTCCGCTCCAGTCATCCGGATCACCTTCAGTAAAAACTGCTGCTTCTCCCACAATCGTAGCACCGGCCATAGCCATTAATTTGCGCATCCCCTCCAATGTTGACCCGGTACTTATCACATCGTCGACAATTAATACTCTTTTTCCTTCCACAAGCCTAAAATCTTTCTCATCGAGAATTAGTGATTGAACAGCGCCTGTGGTTATCGAATTAGTTTCCACACGCAATGCTTCTCCCATGTACGGTTTATAGGATTTTCTTAGAACAATGTATTTTTGATTCCGAAGGACAGACATTGCATGCGCTAAAGGAATGCTTTTAGATTCAGCAGTGACAATTAAATCGTAATTTAATTTATCCATTTTTTCATTTAAAACTTTTGCGCTGGCTTCAACCAATTCGGTGTCACCCAGAATATTCAGAACAGCTATTCTAAGCCCTGGTTTTACCTCAAATAATGGCAATTCGCGATGAACTCCAGCAATTTCTACAGAGTATGTATCTCTCTTCATTCAAACTTCTCCTTTAGCAAAGTCATATCAAAAATTAGTTTATCACAAATCAATTTTTATGATGAAAAAAGAATATAATAAATCGCACAAAACTCTTGTCGATAAAAGGAGAACTAATGAGTATTTTTGATGGCAAGCGGTTGGATAATGAAACCTTTAAACTGGATGCTGAAAGGATGCGTGCTGGCTGGTATACAGACAAATATTTTACCAATATTATGATTATGTTGGAACAATTATCCAGGGAAAACTATTTTTTTGATGGAGAAGTTTCGCGCCTTCCTCATCACTTGAAAGATCAAAGAATTTGCAATGGAGATGTCGAAGTGGAAATGCAATGGTTTACACGCCGTCAGGGTGAAACCATTATAGTCGGTGTTGATAAAGCTATTGCGATGTTAAAACACTGTACCGGATATTGGAATAACAATGAATTTATCAACACACATGAAAATTTACAGGTTTGGGCAGTCCAGGATGGTTCAAAAGTAACTGGTGACGGGGAACCTCTGCATGTCAAACCTATTTTAAGAGTCCGTGGTCGATACCGTGATTTTGCTATACTGGAGACACCCACCTTGGGAATTTTAACGCGCGCCAGCCGGGTTGCCTCTAATGTCTATCAAACACTCCTGGCAGCGCGCGGAAAACCGGTCCTGTTCTTTCCAGCTCGCTTCGACTTACACGAGGTTCAGGCTGCTGATGGCTACGCTTACAATATTGCTGTTCAGCGCTACAACCTCGACTTTGCGGACACGCTGGGACCTTTCGTTTCAACGGATGCCCAAGGTGATTGGTGGGGTGGATCGGGCGGTGGTACGGTTGCGCACGCGGCAATTGCTTCTTTTCTGGGAGATACAGCTACTGCTATGTTATCTTTCGCCAGGTTACTACCCGCACCAATCCCCAGAATAGCATTGGTCGATTTCAATAACGATTGCGTCAATGATTCTAAAAAGGTATGCCACAGAATGTTTCTTGAGTATATGGCGCACATTGAGAATGGAGAAGTTGAAGAGGCAATTCGTTACATATTGTATGGTGTAAGGCTGGATACGAGTGGATCTTTGCGGGATATTTCAGTTCCTCCTTTAGGTGATCCGGCTCTCGATTTGGGTGTAAACCCCCGTCTGGTCTTTTATGTACGTCAGGGTCTCGATCTTGCCTGGAAAGAATGGAATCTGCCCGAAAAATGGCAAAACACAGCGCAGGATTATTGTCATAAGGTAAAAATTGTAGTCTCAGGCGGTTTTAATCCTGAAAAGATAAACCGTTTTGAAAAGTTAAAGGTACCTGTTGACATTTACGCTGTCGGTTCATATCTCTTTGATAATCATGGAGTCACCACTACCGATTTCACAGCAGATGTAGTGCGGGTAAAAGTAAATGGTGATTGGATTGATATGGCAAAAATTGGTAGGAAGCAATTGGAAAATTCAGAATTGGAACGAGTTTGGTAAAAGAAAAGCCGGCGATCGCCGGCTTTTCTTTACGCTTTTTTAAATTTCAATGCAACCCAATCTTTTATCAACCGACGTTCAATAAAAACAAAGCCTTCAGCTTCAGTTGCTGCACGCACTTCAGCTTCCTGACGATCCAAAATCCCTGAGAGGATTAAGAACCCATAAGGCTGAACCAGATCGCCCAAACCATGACCAAACAGCCTAATAATAATAGGGGCTAGAATATTTGCCATAACGACCTGTGCCGATTTAATTGAGAATTGACCAGCCAGGATTTCTGCTACCGAACCTTCACCTGCTTCAACTTGTTCACCTACATCATTGGCTTCGGCATTCTTCTTTGTCGCAACAATGGATGGCTGATCTAGATCAACACCCAGCGCTTTTTCAGCGCCTAGTTTTATAGCAGCGATGGATAAAATCCCGGACCCACAACCCACATCAATGATACGATCTCCGGGTTGAATAACTGTTTCGGCTAAGGCCATGCATAACTGGGTTGTAGGGTGTGTGCCGGTTCCAAAAGCCATAGAAGGATCAATTTTGACAGCAATGCGTTCAGGATACGGATTTTCAAGCCATGCAGGCAGGATTAAAAGCTTTTCACCAATTTGAATTGGTTGATAGTGTTGTTTCCAACTTTCCATCCAATTCTGGTTGGCAATCACCCGATAAGTGGGTGCTGGAACTGGTTGTATCTGACTCAGATGCCAAAGCCCTTCTTCGATCATCCGCCGCTTTTCTTCAACTGTGTCATCGTTTTCCAAATATCCAAAAACACGAATTGGTCCATAAGCCAAAGGAATTTCTTCAGCATCATCATATTTCACGTCAGTTTCAGTAACAACACCCTGGGTAACATAGCGTGCTAAAACCTCGGAAACTGCTTCAGCCAATTCGCCATCGCATACAATCGTTATCTCCAGCCAGGACATCTCATCAACCACTCAAAACCTCCTTAAGGCGGTCAAAAAAACCTTTTTCTTGCGGTAAAACATCGGTCCCCAACGTAAGAGCCAATTTCTCAAATAAGGCACGCTGTTCTGCAGTGATATGACTGGGTATTTCAACACCAATCATAACCAGTTGATCCCCCCGCCCACTGGTACGCAAATGTGGCACACCCTGATTTTTTAGTTTAAAAATCTTACCTGGTTGGGTACCGTTGGGAATAACCAGTTTTTCCTTGCCTTCCAACGTCGGTACTTCAATCTCTGCACCCAACGTAGCTTGCGCTACATTTATATTTAAATCCAATAGAACATCATCTTGCCGACGGCGGAAAAATTTATGCGGTTTAACCCGCATCTCCAAGTATAGATTGCCATGCGGGCCACCATTCGTACCTGGCTGTCCTTCACCTGCAAGGCGAATTTGTGTGCCATTATCAACTCCAGCAGGAATATGAACCATTTTTTTAATGATTTTTCGTTCCAAACCGTTACCTCGGCAACTGTGACAGGGTGATTGAATAACCGTGCCCTTACCCTGACAGGTAGGGCATGTAGCGACCTGAACCATGGAGCCTAAGAAGGTTTGACGTACCTGACGCACTTCGCCACGTCCACCACAATTTGTGCAGCTGACCGGCGAGGTACCCGGTTCTGCACCACTTCCTTTACAGGCAGTACAGACTTCATCACGGGTGATATCTATTTCCTTATCCAAACCAAATACAGCTTCTTCAAATTCGAGCGAAACCGCATAAGAAAGGTCTGCGCCTCTTCTCGGAGCATTCTTTCGTCTTGAACCGCCACCCATACCGCTAAAACCAAAAAATTCTTCAAAAATATCTGAAAAATCAACCGAAGTAAAGTCGGGCATGCCGCCCATACCATTCACACCTGCATGTCCATAACGGTCATAAGCAGCACGTTTATCTGTATCGCTCAATACTGCGTACGCTTCATTTATTTCTTTGAATTTTTCTTCAGCATCCGGTTCTTTGCTGACATCCGGATGGTATTTTCGAGCCAAATTACGAAAAGCATTTTTCATCTCTTCCGGATTGGCTTGCCGATTTACACCTAAAATTTCATAATAATCTCTCTGTGCCATACTCACCTTATATAAATAAATATCCTCAATAATTGCGTAGAAAACCCAAACCGGAGCCTTCCAGCATCCGGTTATTTTACCGCACAGAGTCGTTTTTATCTTCGCCCAGGAGGAGATTCAACTCCTCCTGGGTATACTTAATGAAATTAAACGCTCTTGAATTCACCATCTACTACATCATCACCACCAGGCTGCTGGCCTTGATCGGATGGTCCGGTTGGGCCAGCCTGAGAGTTAGGGCTTTCTGCGCCCGGTTGTTGGTACATACTAGCACCAATCTGTTGAACCACTTGATCCAATTCTTGTATCTTCACGCGCATACCTTCCAAATCATCTCCGGTCAGCATACCACGCAACTCAGCCGCTTTATCTTCGGCTTCTTTTTTCTTACCAGCATCAATCTTATCACCATTTTCACGAATCAATTTTTCGGTTTGGTACACCAGATTATCCGCATGATTACGTGCTTCAACTAGTTCCTTGCGTTTTTTATCTTCGTCAGAATGAGCTTCAGCCTCTTTGCGCATTTTTTCTACTTCCGCATCATTCAGACCAGAAGAAGCAGTAATGGCAATATGTTGGCTACGGTTGGTAGCTTTATCCATTGCAGTTACATTTAAAATACCATTGGCATTTATATCAAAGGTCACTTCAATCTGAGGAACGCCACGCGGCGCCGGGGGAATACCATCCAGTACAAATTTTCCTAATGCTTTATTATCGGAAGCCATTGGGCGTTCACCCTGTAAAACATGAATTTCCACCGATGTCTGGCTATCTGCAGCAGTCGAGAATATCTGGCTCTTACGTGCCGGGATTGTCGTATTTCGTTCAATAATCGGTGTGGCAACACCACCCATGGTCTCGACAGAGAGTGTTAATGGAGTCACGTCCAGCAAAAGGATGTCTTTGACATCGCCACTGAGTACTGCAGCCTGAATAGCGGCACCAATTGCAACAACCTCATCCGGATTCACTCCCTTATGGGGATCTTTACTAAATTCTTTACGGACAGCTTCCTGAACGGCTGGCATCCGCGTCATACCACCTACTAACACCACTTCGCTGATGTCAGCGGGACGAACTCCGGCATCTTGCAAGGCGCGGCGAACAGGCTCTAAGGTCCGTTTGACAAGATCTTCGGTCAACTGTTCCAGTTTCGCGCGGGTTAATGTTTTTACCATATGTTTCGGGCCAGTAGCATCGGCAGTGATATACGGTAAATTGATTTCGGTTTGAAGTGTAGTCGAAAGTTCGATCTTGGCTTTTTCCGCAGATTCCTTCAAACGTTGAAGAGCCTGGCGATCATTACGCAGATCAATCCCCGAATCCTTTTTAAACTCATCAATCAACCAATCCATGATCCGGATATCAAAATCATCACCACCCAGGAATGTATCGCCACTGGTGGATTTTACCTGAAATACACCATCACCCACATCCAGAATAGAGACATCGAATGTGCCGCCTCCCAAATCGTAAACCGCAATAATTTCATTTTTCTTTTTATCTAAACCATATGCCAATGAAGAAGCAGTAGGCTCATTGATGATTCGTAATACTTCCAACCCTGCAATACGACCAGCATCTTTGGTGGCATTGCGCTGAGCATCATTAAAGTATGCAGGCACAGTAATAACAGCCTGAGTAACTGGTTCACCTAAAAAGGCTTCTGCATCTGCTTTTAATTTCGCCAGAATCATCGCAGAAATTTCCGGCGGAGAGTAATCGCGGCCATCCAGGGCAACTCGAGAGTCACCATTTGGGGCTTTGGATATTTTGTAAGGTACGCGCTGTTCTGTTCGTGTCGTTTCATTATCCCCATATTTGCGTCCCATTAAACGTTTAATCGAAAAGATTGTATTTTCCGGGTTCACAATCGCCTGATTACGGGCAGAACGCCCAACCAAACGTTCATGGTTCTTATTTACTGCTACAACAGACGGTACCAATCGCTCACCTTCAGCAGAAGGGATCACAACTGGTTCGCCACCTTGCATTACTGCAACAACTGAATTTGTGGTTCCTAAGTCAATTCCTACGATTTTTCCCATAATTATTTCCTCCTAGCGAGCTACAACTACCAGTGCAGGTCTCAAGATTCGATCGCCAATTTTGTATCCCTGGCGCATAACATCAACAATTTGCCCGCTTTCATGTGTCGGGCTGTCAATCTGAGTAATGGCTTCGTGAATATTGGGATCAAATCCACCCTCTACTGGTATTTTCTCTACTCCTTCACTTTCTAAAATTGCATTAAGTTTTTGATGAATTAATTGTATTCCATCAGTCCAACCCTGACATTCCGTGCAGGTTGGTTGATTTTTAATCGCTAGCTCCATATCATCCAAAACCAAGAGATATTTTTTTACGATTTCTCCGGAGATATAATTTTTTAAAGAGGCTTGTTCGCGATCGATGCGCTTTTTATAATTCACAAAATCAGCACGCTCGCGCTGCCAACCTTCAAAAAAATCTTTCGATTGTGCCTTCATTTTCTCCAATTCATCCTGCAAACTCCCTAAATCGGCTTGATTGGTTTGGGTATGCTCCGAACCGGATTCATTATGCATATTTTCGGAAGATACCGGTTGTTCACCCGGTGTTCCCTGCGAATTCTTTTCTTCATTTTTCTTTTTTGTCATTCATCCACCTCTCCAGAAGAGACTAATTGATCATCAAAAAGTGTCTGTAAAACCAGATCACTTAATAACCCAGACATAAAACGCACAGTGGATATCGTTTGACCATATGCCATCCGAATAGGACCTAAAACACCTATTGTTCCACTGGCAATTCCTGGTGCTCCATATTTAGATAAAACAATGGAGCACTGGCGCAAATCATCCCAATTGCCTTCTCCACCTATAATGACCTGAACATTACCTTCTTCATCATTTTGGATTGTGCGTGCCATTAAATCCTGCAGCATGGAACGTTCTTCCAATACCCGCAAAGCTTTGCGAGCTTCTTCGCTATCAAAAAATTCTGGTTCCGCCAAAACATTCGTAATTCCATCGGTATATAATTGCCCGGACACCATCGAATCAGTGAATTCCATTTCTTCGATAACCCATTGGAGAAGATCACTTTCCAAGTCTGTCAAATCCTTGCTGGACTTTCGTATTCTTTCAACTTCAAAACCCTGAAATAAGGTCGTAATTTCTGTTCCTACAGCTGAAAGATTAACTTGAGAAACCGGCTCAGTAAGTGATTGAATTCGTTGGCGGATTTCACCACCAATCAACACTAAAACCATCAATATTTGTCTTCCACGGGTTGAGATAAACTCAACATGTTTTAGTTTTGCCGACGCGGGATGCGGTGCAGTAATGATAGAGGCTGCTTTGGATTGGTCAGCCAGAATGGTCGCAGCTAATCTTACCCATTGTTCAACATCATTTCGCATCTGGTAAAACTGATGGGTAATGGTTCGTCGAATAGCCACAGGAATTTCTCTTTGCAAATCCAGCCGCCCCACAAAAAAACGATACCCTTTTTCAGTGGGCACCCTTCCTGCCGAAGTATGTGGCTGCCGTAAATATCCCATTTCTGTCAAATATGACATTTCATTTCGAACAGTTGCAGAACTCATGCCCAAGTTGAAGCGCTCAACCAGAATCTTTGAGCCAATTGGATTGGCCTGGTTGATATACTCATGCATGATGAGGGTTAGCAATACTTTTTGGCGGTCAGTAATATCGTCCATAATTTTCTTTTAGCACTCGCAATCTTTGAGTGCTAACAACTCGTGAATTATGATATCATGTCGAAAAATCAGCGTCAAGCCACTTTTTAGCTTTCTAATAGAATTCTGATAATAAATCATAGGTTAGGATGATTAACAATATTTGACCCAGTCTTTCAATCTCTATACAATATACATATGATAATAGATTTTCTTCGCCATGCAATTGCCGGATTCTTCCGAACAGATCATGATCCCCCGGATATGTTTGTATCCCTTCGCTCATCCAACTCCAAGAAATCGAAAGGAATCAAACAAAATGAGTAGATTAATGTTTTCTTCTCGCCGCGCCCCGATTTACGCGGATATAGCTGATGAAAAGTGGAATGATTGGCGCTGGCAAATGAGTAACCGCTTAAATTCGGCTGAAGATTTTCAAAAAGTATTAACTCTAACGGACAGCGAGATAGAGGCCCTCAATTCCGAGGGTTTGTTCCGCGTAGATATCACTCCTTACTATGTATCTCTAATTAATCCGGAGGACCCCAACGACCCTATTCGTAAACAGGTCATTCCAACCGCAGGAGAAATCTTACCATTTACCGGTATGATGGAAGATTCATTGGCCGAAGACCGCCATTCCCCGGTTCCTGGACTGGTACATCGCTATCCCGATCGAGTGCTCATGCTGGTAACTACCCAGTGTGCTTCCTATTGCCGATATTGTACGCGTTCACGTATCGTCGGTGATCCTTCTGCACAATTTTCACGTGCAGAATTTGAATTGCAACTCGATTATTTACGCCGTACTCCACAGGTACGTGATGTACTCCTCTCCGGGGGTGACCCGCTTACCCTGGCGCCAAAAATGCTGGAGTACTTGCTTTCGGCTTTACGTGATATACCTCATATCGAAATCATCCGTATCGGGTCCCGCGTCCCGGTTTTTATGCCGCAACGCGTCACCGATGAATTATGTGATGTTCTACAAAAATTTCACCCTTTATGGCTAAATATCCATGTCAACCACCCGAATGAAATCAGCCAGGAATTGGAAATTGCTTGCGACAAAATGACCCGTGCCGGAATTCCACTAGGGAATCAATCGGTTTTGCTGGCTGGAATCAATGACTGCGTCCATATCCAACGCCAACTGGTTCACGATCTGGTGAAAATTCGGGTGCGACCATATTATCTCTACCAATGTGATCTTGTTGAGGGTGCCGGCCATTTCCGCACTCCGGTTGCCAAGGGGATCGAAATTATTGAAGGGTTGCGCGGCCACACATCCGGATATGCCGTACCCACTTTCGTAGTGGATGCACCGGGCGGCGGTGGTAAAATTCCAGTGATGCCTAATTATCAAATCAGTGCATCCGATCACAAGATAATCTTGCGAAATTATGAAGGTTATATCACCACCTATGAAGAACCAACCGAATATCAGATGCACGACCCCAAGACTTGCAGTTATTGCCGGGATAAACGTGTAGAACCCGGGCAAAGCGGCGTATTTGGTCTTTTGGATAGTGAGGATATGTTTATTAAACCCGAGGGTTTTGATCAGCTCCACAACCGTGATGGTAGTACCCACCGGTTACGCAGCAACACAGAAAAGTGGAAACCTTTAGGAATTGGAGAAAGTAAAAAGGAGGAATAAGCATGCACTATCGCAGATTAGGCCGCTCCGGTTTAAAAGTGAGTGAAATCGCCCTGGGTGCCTGGATTACTATGGGAAGCCAGATTGATGAAAATATTTCATCGGAATTAATCCATACAGCTTACGAACAGGGTATCAATTTTTTTGACAACGCGGATGCATATGCCATGGGACAAGCTGAAACCGTCATGGGTAAAGCGATTAAAGATATTCCCAGGGAAGGATTGGTAATTTCCAGTAAAGTATTCTGGCCTACCATGCCAGGCCCAAATGGTCGTGGATTATCCCGTAAACATATGACCGAATCACTCAATTCATCTCTGAAACGGTTGGATAGTGACTATCTTGATATTTACTATTGTCACCGCTATGATCCCGATACACCCGTGGAAGAAGTTGTCTTCACTATGAATACCTTCATCCAACAAGGAAAAATTTTATATTGGGGAACGTCTGAATGGGAGGCCGCTCAAATTACGCAAGCTGTGGGAATTGCCAGGCAGTTAAATCTCATACCCCCGGTCGTGGAGCAACCACAATATAATATGTTCCATCGCCGGAGAGTGGAAGAGCAGCTTACCCCAGTCTGCAGGGAATTTGGAATCGGCCTGACTACCTGGTCACCGCTTTACTCCGGAATTTTAACTGGAAAGTACAATGACGGGATACCGGAAGGTTCGCGCGCATCTCTCGAGACCATGAGTTGGATCCGCGACCGTATCACCGAATCGCGAATCAACAAAGTGAGGCAATTAACTGCCCTGGCCAGTGAACTAGAGATTACCACAGGCCAATTAGCCATCGCCTGGCTGTTACGGCGCAAAGAAGTGTCCTGTGTTATTACAGGGGCAACCCGTTTGGAACAATTGGACGAAAACTTGCTTGCGGCCGAAGCCCAAAAACATCTGAGCGATGATTTATTGGAAAACATTGAATCTATCATCGGCCCATTGGAAGAAAACCCGGAAGATTAATAATTTTCTCAAATAATTTAAAAGATGGTGTTATAGATTGCCAGACTATTCATAACACCATCTTTTTTTTCACTGTTTAGGTTTTAGTTCCAGATTACATTGATAAATAATCAAGTCATTAAATTCAGGGCTGCGGTAAACCTGGTTTATCCGGTAGATCACAGCTATTCCATAATTTACCCGGGCTGCATTTACCAGCTGGTACGCAGAGAAATTCTTCTCAGCAGAAAGATTAACTGTCCATTCCTGATTATCACCCTTAGTCATGGTCACCGTGGTCCAGTTTGGGTTAGTTTCTGTTTCACTTTCAAGACGATAAATAAAATAGACCTGATTAACTGTTTCCTGATTGCGCAGTGTAACCAGTAACAAGGTACTTTCATCACCGCATAAATCGCCAAAATATATTTCTTTGCGGCTCAATAAAACTGAACTGACGGAAGGAATTTCGTCAAGATTGCCTTCTGTAGTGCTAACAGAATTTTCTTCGACAACAAATGCAAACGGAAGTTCCAACGGATTGGGTGCCACCGCAGCTATGATTTTTACCACTTCAATCATTTTTTCACGTGCTTCATTAATGGAAAAACCGTACAGTCCCACGCGTATATACCGGTCAGAATCGACTACTTCAATTATAGCGGTGGCTGCATCTGGTAAATAATGAAAAATGGCTGAGTCACCTATTGTTAGTAATGGTTCCCACCGATATTCCAGAGCCCGGTAAATTGATTGGGTCGATTGTATAAATGCATTTAATTCAAGAGCAGTGCCACTTTCCAATGTAGTTGAAATTAACGAATTAATATCAGGATCATTCCAATTTTCATCCAATTTCGCTGTAAAATACCGTACCGCCTGATCGGCTTGCTGTGCCTGAGTAATTACAAACACAAGTGAGCGTGTTTCCCACTGATTAGATACACGGCACCCACCATTCTCTTCTACTGAAATCAAGGGTGATTCAAGAAAGAACTGGTATTTTTCTTCTTCAGTCAGCAAGTTACAGACAGAAAATGGTTCATCAGTAACATGGATGGTTGCAGTTGGTATGGGTGTGTTTTCGTGAACAGAAATATTATTGGTAGGATTATTTTTACCACAACCAGAAAATATAATCATTACAGATAACAAAATCAGAACCACTTTATATAAAGGCTCTCGTTTTGAAAAACATTTTTCACCCATGATTATCCATATCTTATCCATTCCCTATATTATACTCTTGCAATAAACCTAGCCAACTGGGTAATTGACGGGTCAATTCACGTTATATATAATCAAACCATGGTTATATATAGTTCCAATCGGGAGTAGTAAATCTACAAATTCCTTTACAGAGAAGGAGGTCACAGGCTGAAAGCCTCCAAAGTAGAATTCGGATTGAAGTCGCCTGATATTGATACCGCAGAAATTCCCTGGGAAGAGTAGACCGGTACGGGTAAGCCCGTTACAGCGAAATCCGGATGTTAGTCCGGGAAGTTGAGTGCACTGCTCATACAGCAGCGAAAAGAGGTGGTACCGCGGAAGCAAATTGGCTTTTCGTCCTCACGGATGGAAAGCCTTATTTATTTTAACTGGAGGAAGATGATGGCACTTGAGAAACATTACCCCACAAAACAAAAAGAATTGATATACGCAGCCTTTTGGGAAACAGAAGGTGTTTATCATTTTGAGCCTGATGCAAATAAACCCGTCTATAGCATTGATACACCACCACCCACCGTTTCCGGCAAGCTGCATCTGGGTCATGTGTATTCTTACAGTCATGCCGATTTTATGGCCCGTTTTCACCGGATGCAAGGGGAAAATGTGTTTTACCCGATGGGCTATGATGACAACGGTCTGCCAACGGAACGACTCGTAGAAAAAAAGCTGGGAATCCGTGGCAACCAGTTAAACCGCGAGGCTTTTATACAAAAGTGCCTGGAAATCAGTGCAGAAACAGAAAAAGAATACCAGCAACTCTGGCAGCGTCTGGGATTGAGTATTGATTGGCGGTACACTTACCGCACCAACGACAACTCATCACGGCGCATTGCACAACAATCATTTTTGGATTTATTTTCTCAGAATCTGATTTACCAGGAAAAAGCGCCGGCCATCTGGTGCCCAGAATGCCATACTTCTCTAGCCCAGGCTGACTTAAATGACTTGGAAAGAGAAACAGAATTTGTGAACATCCGCTTTAAATTAGAGAGCGGGGAAGATCTGATCATTGCTACTACCCGTCCCGAATTGTTGGCTGCCTGTGTGGCAATTTTCGTCCACCCGGAAGATGAACGATTCCTAAAGCATATCGGAAAAACAGCCTTTGTTCCCATTTATCAGCAAAAGGTACCCATCCTAGCCGACCCCAGAGCAGATCCCAATAAAGGCAGTGGCGCTGTGATGTGCTGTACCTTTGGTGACCAAATGGATGTGATCTGGTGGCAGCAGCACCACCTTCCACTCATCGAAATCATTCAACCAGACGGAAATCTGGCAGAAATAGCTGGCGATTTAACTGGCATGCCAGTTGCAAAGGCGAGAAAATTGATCAAGCAAATCCTATCCGACCAAGGACACCAGATCGACAGGCAACCGTGCAACCAATCGATCAGGGTGCACGAACGTTGTGATACTGCTGTGGAATGGATATTAACCCACCAATGGTTTTTGCAGATTTTACCGCAAAAACAGACTTTTCTGGAGTTAGGGAAACAGATCAACTGGTACCCAACGCACATGTCAGCCCGTTATCAAACCTGGGTAGAGAATCTGAGTTGGGATTGGTGCATATCCCGCCAGCGTTTTTTTGGTGTACCCATCCCTGTATGGAATTGTAGTGCATGCGGCAAGCACAAATTGGCTTCAGCGGACCAATTACCGGTAAATCCACTGCTCGACGCTCCACAAACCCCATGTACCTGCGGAAATACAAATTTTGAACCAGAAACAGATGTGCTGGACACCTGGTTCACCTCTTCCACATCGCCACAAATTATCGGCCGGTGGTTGGAGGATGAGAACCTTTTCCGGCAGGTCTTTCCTGCCAGCCTGCGTCCTCAGGCACATGAGATTATTCGCACCTGGGCTTTCTATACCATTGTTAAAAGCCATTATCTCCACCGTCAGTTACCCTGGAAAAATATTTTGATCTCCGGTTGGGGATTAGCCGGCGAGGGTATGGGTAAGATCAGTAAGAGCCGGGGCGGAGGTTCTGTGGCACCCATCGAAATGTTGAATCGCTATTCTGCGGATGCCCTGCGTTATTGGGCTGCCAGTACCGTTACCGGTAAAGATGCCATCATTAATGAAGAAAAATTCCAGAACGGCACTAAACTGGTAACAAAATTATGGAATGTGGCTCGTTTTTGCGAACCTTTTCTGCAGACTCCAATCCCAATGTTAGAACCAAGCGCTTACTCTCCGGTGGATCGCTGGATTTTGGCGGAATGCCAGGTTATGGTTGAAACCTGCACAGAATACTTCGAAAATTATGATTACGCGCAAGCCAAAAATACTGTTGAAAATTTTTTCTGGCATATTCTCGCCGATAATTACCTGGAAATGGCGAAATTCCGTCTTTACGACAACACGCATTCCGGGCATGATACGGCACGATCTGTATTAAAACAGGTCTTCCTTACCGTTTTACAAATCCTTGCTCCAATACTACCTTTCATTACCGAATCGATTTACCAAATTTTGTTTGCAGGTGAAGCTGGAGGAACACTGGATTCTTCTTCAGCGACCATTCACCGTAGCCTATGGCCAAAGGTAGATGCGCTATGGAAAGACGATGAAATTCTACTATTTGGTTCAGCCTTGCTGGAAACAATCACCAAGGTTCGCCGTTATAAAAGTGAACACAACCTTGGCTTAGGGGCTGTGATTGATCATTTATGCCTATCCTGCCAAAATCTGCAGCACCTGCATCTGTTTACATTAGCAATGACCGATTTGAAATCCGTGACCCGAGCCACTAAAATCGAGATTCTAGAAAAAAGCCAGGAAGATGCAGATGTTTCTACCGAATCCATCAGCATCCAAATAATCACATGTGCTTGAAATAAACCGAGTCGGGTTTTGTTTGCGTTGTCTTTTTCACCTGCAAATTCTCACATCCAAAACTGCAATAATTCTTCACGCAGTACTCAGTACTTTTCCCCGATTAATACTTTCTCATTTCCCTCTTAATCTACCCCATTGACGATAATTTTTGGAAACCGTATAATCAGAGTAGAAATTGGAGGTTGAATATGGTAGACAAGAAACAGGAAACCCACAGTAACCCAAATATCAGTGAAGCGCGTGAACATTTCCGTGCTGCGCGAAAATCCATGCGCAAATCTTTTGAATCTCTACTCCCCGCTGGTTTCCATGAAAACCGCCGCCAGGCACAATCAGAATTTTTGCATGGGATGCGTAAAATGGTCGATGCTGCTATTGAGCACACCGAAAAAGCAGACAAACGCTAATAATTCTTATCGCGCAAACAAAACAAACACAAAAGTAATCAGGGCACCAATTGCCAGACCTATGGCGATTGGTGCTTCTTGTGCCAGATAAAACTGGACACTGGCAGAGAGGAAGCCAATAAATAGAATTGCCGCAACCAGGCGCCTTAGCCCCACTTCCAATGCTTTGATCCTCCGGTCTGTTTCCGGAACCTTAATTTCTAAATTACCCTGTTCAATCCGGCTAATCAATTGGTCAGTTCTTTTTGGCAAACCTGTCAAAATGGTTACCAAACTGCCAATTTCATTCAACCAGAAACGCCACTGGCTGCCGCCTTCCGTGTTTACCAATTTCTGCACATAGGGGCTAATATTTTTCCAAACATTGAATTCTGTATTCAACCCGCTGCAAATTCCGGAAAGTATCCCCAGAGAACGAGCCAGAAGTAAAATATTTTGAGGAATTTGAAAAGGCATTTCATAAATCAATGCGCCAAATTCCTGGAAGAATGCTTTTGCCTCTTCCTGGTGCATCTGCCGTAATTCTCCCATAGTTTTACCCCAAAAATGCTCAAACACCCGGTTGGTAGCACGTTCCAATAAATCAACGTCGGTATTCGGTAGAAGGACACCCAGGGTCTGGTAAGCCTGGATAATCCGGTGCGCATCGCGGGTGCCCACGCCAACCAGAATCTCACGTAACGTTGTCATAAGATTTTCAGAGATTACCCCTGCCATCCCAAAATCGATAAAGACCAGCCGCCAGTTTTGCCCAATCCGTCCACTTTCTTCTGGCGAAACCGGTAAAACAAAAAGATTTCCCGGATGAGGATCGGCATGAAAAAAGCGATCTTCAAAAATTTGCTGCAGATATGTATCAAATAATTGATCCGATACCTGCTCACGATCAATTCCGCAAGCTTCAATCTTCGCATAATCGGTAATCTTGATCGCATCAATATACTCCAAAGTCAATACCCGGCGGGTGGTATGGCTCCAAACCACTTCAGGCACCAGAATGCGAGGCTGATCACTGAAATTTTCGGCAAAACGTTCAGCGTTTTTACCTTCATTGAGGTAATCCAATTCCTCATAAAACGAACGCTCAAATTCATCCAGGATAGCAGGTATATTTGCGCGTTTGCGGATGGGTGGATAGTACATTAACCAGCGCGCCACCACCTTCAAAGCTGCCAAATCGACTGCCACTATTTTTTCGATATCCGGACGTTGAATCTTGATAATCACTTCGCTGAAACCAGGGTCAGCCCGCTCACTGGAGATATTCAAGCGCGCCCGATGAACCTGTCCTATCGATGCGGCTGCCAGCGGCTGCGGATCGATAAAACTGTATTGTTCGGGCAATGGTAAGTTAAATTCTTTTTCCGCGAAGGCAAACAAAAGATCAGGGTCTTCAGGTCGCACTTCATCTTGCAATCCTGCCAATTCATCGGTTATCACTGATGGCAGTACGTCCAATCGTGCAGAAAGAAACTGCCCGATCTTGATCATCACCCCACCCATCTTGATTGCTTCCAGGCGGAATTGGGCAGCCATCCGGCGGTAGCGCTCACTGCGCGTTTTGCGCACCAGGTTGCGAAAGCCGATCGAAAACAATAAAAGATCCCAAAATATGAAAGAAAGTATAATCTTGCCAAAAAACCAGAGTATATGTGCATACCGTCGACGGAACATACGCTGATTATAGCACTGCACCTGTTGACGATGGCATTCAATGACTGTATAATCAGCCCATCTAAAAAAATGCTAGGGAATTATTCATGGATCAAGCACCGTCAGAGAAGGAGGCCTACGGCTGAAAGCCTCCCCGGAATACTCTCCATGATCGTCGCCCCGGATCGATGCCGAAGAACACTTTTCAGGTTAGTAGACCGGCACGGGACAGCCCGTTATTGCTGAAATAAGTGCACCTGATTAAAAGGTGAACAGAGGTGGTACCGCGGAAGCAGCACACTTTCGTCCTCAAACGAAGGTGTGTTTTTAATTCTCACAACTATTTCGGGACATTTACAGTCTCAGAAAAATTATTGCAGGATGCTTCGGAGGATTACAAGTTAATGAAAGAACTCGCTAAGACATATGAATTTTCTAATGTGGAACAACGTCTTTACCAATGGTGGTCAGAGTCGGGGTACTTTAAACCAACCAATGATCCACAATCTCCCAACCATAATCCCGATCAAAAACCGTATGTTATCTCTATTCCACCGGCCAACGTAACCGGCGGCCTACACCTGGGACATGCCATGTTTGTCGCTATGGAAGACCTGATGATTCGCTACCAGCGCATGAAAGGCGTTCCTACCCTGTGGGTACCCGGCACTGACCACGCCGGTATCGCTACCCAATTACAGGTAGAAAAAATGCTGGGCGCTAAAGGTATTACCCGTGAAAACCTGGGGCGAGAAAAGTTTGAGCAGGAAACCTGGGCATGGAAGGAAAAATACGGCAGCCAGATTACCCGCCAAATCCGCCGGCTGGGAGCTTCTTGCGATTGGGATCGCGAACACTTTACCCTGGATGATGATCTTTCTAAAGCCGTGCGAGAAGCCTTTGTGCGCCTGTATGAAAAAGGCTTAATTTATCGTGGTCCACGGATGATCAACTGGTCACCAGGGTTGAAGACCGCCGTTTCCGACCTGGAAGTAGAATATGTGGAAGAAGCGGGTTTCTTGTATTTCTTTAAATATTGCCTGGCAGATGAACCAACCGATTTCATCCCGGTTGCTACCACCCGCCCGGAAACTATTCTGGGCGATACCGCTGTGGCTGTCCATCCTGAGGATGAACGTTACCAGAAATACATCGGCCGTAATGTTCTTGTGCCTATCCTCAACCGGGAGATTCCGGTGATTGCCGACGAATACGTCGACCGCGAATTCGGCACCGGTTCACTCAAGATTACTCCGTCTCACGATCCCAATGACTATGAAATCGGTTTGCGTCATAACCTGGAAATGATCAGTGTGCTGGATAAGGATGCCAGAATCAATGAGAATGGAGAACGGTATGCCGGCCTGGACCGCTTCGAGTGCCGCAAGCAGCTCTGGGAAGATATGAAAACAGCCGGATTAGTGATCAAAGAACAACCTTACAACCACCAGGTGCCGCGCTCTCAACGCGGCGGTGAAATTATTGAACCGATGATCTCCACTCAATGGTTCATCCGCATGCGACCATTGGCGGATGCCGGCCTTGAAGCCGTCCGCGACGGCCGCATAAATATCGTTCCGGAACGTTTCAGCAAAACCTACAACAACTGGCTTGAGAACATTCAGGATTGGTGTATCAGCCGGCAGCTGTGGTGGGGACACCGCATCCCGGTGTGGTACTGTGCCGATTGCAATCAGGTAACCGTTGCCCGAGAAGACCCGGCTCGTTGCAGCCATTGTGACAGCACCAGGATTGAACAGGATCCGGATGTACTCGATACCTGGTTCTCCTCAGCCTTGTGGCCATTCTCCACTCTGGGCTGGCCGGATAAAACTCCCGATCTGCAATACTTCTATCCAACCGCCATGATGGAAACCGGTTATGATATCCTCTTCTTCTGGGTGGCGCGCATGATCATGTTCGGGCTTGAATTCACCGGACAGGTACCTTTCAATACCGTGTATCTTCACGGTCTGATCCGCGATGAACATGGCCAGAAGATGAGCAAAACCAAAGGCAATGTTATTGACCCACTGGATGTGATGGAAGAAATGGGCACCGACGCCCTGCGTTTTACCGTGTTGGTTGGTTCTACCCCCGGCAATGACATGAACCTCTCAACCAAGAAAGTGGAATCCAACCGCAATTTTGCCAACAAAGTCTGGAACGCCGGGCGCTTTATCCTCGGCACACTTGAACGTGCTCCACAATCCCCGGAAAAGGCTCCCGATTGGACCCTGGCCGACTCCTGGATATGGGCGCGCTTACAGCAGTTAATCCGTGATGTGGAACGCTTGTTTGGCAACTACCAGTATGGCGAAGCCGGCCGCCAGATTTATGATTTCTTCTGGGGTGATTTTGCGGATTGGTACCTAGAAATCGCCAAACAACAAGTCAGTGAAGGCGGTGACCGCGCTTATTACACCGTTCACACCCTGGTGCGCGTGCTGGACACCTGCCTGCGTCTCCTGCATCCCTTTACCCCCTTCGTCACCGAAGAACTTTGGGGACATCTCAAAGAAGCCTGCCAGGAAAAAACAAGCGGGCACGCACCCAAAGGTGGATGGGAAGATGCACTGATGATCGCCGCCTGGCCTGAAGCTATTTCTCTGGAAGGTTGGGAAGAGGAAAAAATTCGTGACTTCTCCCAGATTCAGGAAATCGTGCGCGCCATTCGCAACGCACGCACCGATAAGAAAGTGCCGCCAGGGAAGCGCGTACCAGCAATTCTGGTCGCTGGTGATAAAATCAACCTCCTGCGCAGCCAAGCAGCAGTCATTACAGCTATGGCCAGCCTGGATGGTGAAAAGATGCAACTGGTTGAAACAATCGTAGAACGTCCCAGTGACCAAACTCCGGTGGTGGTTTCCGGTGTTGAGATCTTCCTGCAACTGGCGGATCTGGTGGATACTCAGGCAGAACGAGCCCGATTGAGCAAAGAGCTGGAAGAATTGGAGAGCCAAATAACCCGCCTGGAAACACTGCTTAATTCACCATTTGCCCAAAAGGCTCCCCCACCTGTTGTGCAAAAGGAACGCGAAAAACTGGCCGGTTTTCAGGAGACCGCTCAAAAACTACGCGATCAACTGTAAGTATCAGGCTCTCAAGGTTTTAGTAACTTTGAGAGCCTGTTTAATAACTCACTCGCTCCGCAGAGAATTTATTATTAGGAAATTCCCTGAGACGCTCGGTCCTGGTGGATCAAAGAGCGAATCGCTTCAACCGCCACATGGATCATGTCATTCGGGTCATGTTTCTTTTTGATTGTCCCAATATCGCTGCCAATCACCATGGTCACTGCGCCAGCCCGTTTTCGATGAATACCGGCCAGGATATACACGACCGCAGCTTCCATCTCGGAACAAATCGCCCCTCCGGCCACCCAGGCGTCCCAGCGCTGGTGCAAGTAATTCGCCATCGGCATGCGATCCGGTTCCACCTCGGCGTAAAAAGAATCCTTGGTATGCGAAACACCAACATAATGTGTGAAATCCAATTTTTGTGCGGCTGCCACCAATGCGTTCGTCACCTGCAAATCCGCCACAGCCGGATATTCTACCGGCAGATACTGGCGCGTGGTACCCTCATCACGAATGGCGGCATTAATAATCGCCAGGTCGCCAAGATGGATATGGGGTTGCATTGCCCCGGATGTGCCTACGCGTATAAATGTATCACAGCCGATTTTGATCAACTCCTCCACAGCAATCGCCGTTGAAGGGCAGCCCATCCCGGTGGACACCACCGAAACCAGCTCACCTTCAAGTGTGCCGGTATAAATCTTGTGCTCGCGGTTAAACGAAACAAAGTGAGCATCCTCAAAATAAGCAGCAATTGATTCGCAACGTCCCGGGTCACCCGGCAGCAATACATAACGGCCAACATCGCCGCGTTTTACTTTGATATGGTATTGAACTTCTTCCGTCATAATTTCTTCCTTCTTCCAGATGGGTTTCGCCATTTCACAGGACAATGGGAAGATTATTGTACAATATTTTTCCAGTTTGTTGTTTTTTCCGGGTGAGATAAGGTTTTAGCGGATAGACAATGCTGTCTGATAAACGCGGGAGGGGCCGTTCGAGGACAAAAGATACTCCAGAGCTTTTGGGCATTTGTTTTTTTGTTTTTCGAAGAAATAATTCCAATCGAAACGAATGATTTTCCGGAAAATGACCAGCATAGGTGGCGTGCCTTTGAGTAGAACGTCAGATTCAGCGCTATTTGGTTATAAAGGTGCGAGTATTCGTTTTGAAACGAATATGGGACGAATGAGTGGGGATTATTGCTGACTGTTGAAGCAGGGAGAATGCCCAATGGGATGAAAGGATTCTGCGCTATTGTTTGTGTATTTGGCAGCGACTGCAAGAATTTCACATTCATGATCATCCTCCATTGTAAAAGCAGTATTGATATTCTTTTCCTTCGCTCACAAAAAAAGCGTTTAGTGGACGGGAACGCTCGGAACGCTTTGCGGCGTTAGATTGTATATTCAGAATTCATCAATTATTATGACAAGAATATTCGTGTATGACAACCTGCCTAAATAGGCAGGTTGTCCAGACAAATTTTAGCCAATTCAGGGTGTTAACAAGCAAAAACCTGCCTAAATAGGCAGGTTGTCCTGACAAACGGTTAAGGTTTTTGAATTTTTATCTCCTGCGTTGTTTTATCTTTTCTCTATATACTACCCAGTTAATTTGTACACAGCCTAGACAGTCACGGGTTCCAACCGCCATATATACGCATGAACCTTCATTTACGAATTTCGGCAAGGCGGCACCCTGGGCGGGGTTGTAAGCACCAATCCATAGCGGATGACTTTTTCCAACGCTAAATGCAGGATGTTATGGATCACGCGGATCGTCCTGACTCCCATCCCCTTTTGAACCATTTTGGATTAGAGCGATTTAATTCCGGCAAACTGAAACAGTTGTAAAAGCTAGACACTTCTCAATTTAAAAGCAGGAGTAATGCTTTTTAGAAAACAATATCCAATATGCCACTCATAAATCAAAAGGACTGAGTCCTTGAATAGGTCCTCAATCCTTTAAGATTTTTCCAAAATTTTGAAAAAAGTAGAAATCAATCCGGCAATTCTACGATTATGAAGAAACAGTACCGGTTTCTTCAACGGTATTGGTACCGCCGGCTAATGCGGAGGCATGCTTGCCTGCCAGACGTCCAAATGTATAGCAACGACCCAGGGACAATCCAGTGGCATGGAACGGATAATCGGCACCACCATAGAACTGACCACCCAGGTTACCTACACAGTACAAACCTTCGATGGGATTCTTGCCAGCATCTAAAGCCTGACCGTTTTCATCGGTATTTACACCAGAGCACAAAGCTGAAATACGCAAGTGGCGGCGAATTCCATAAAATGGACCGGTTTCAATTGGGTACAACCATTTTGCATCCTTACCAAAATCATCATCCGCGCCAGCTCTGCAAAGCTCGTTATAGCGTGTAACTGAAGCCAAGAAAGCATCCTTGTCTTCAATGCCCAATTTATCGGATAGTTCCTCAAGCGTATCGGCACGGTATGTGTCGATCAAATAAGAGAATACACCTGAGCGTTTGGCGCCATCATGAGAGGCTGAGTACTCGTCATCAGAAATCTCGGGCATATATTTTTCCATGACTGCAGGAGGAACCATGCCTGCAACGGAATCGTGATCCATATAAGTACTGTCGTAAATCTGGCAGTACCAACCCTTTGAACCTTTTTGGGGGTCTTCGATGTTCTTGCCACCCTTGTAGAGGCCCTGGTGAACCATGATGTCGTTCATATAAACAAAGCCAATGAATTCATTACAGAAGCGTTCACCCTTCATATTAACATAAAGGAAGGGCTCTTCATACATAAGACCAGCATCAAAGTCGTGGAGCATTTTTGTGTGGCCAAGGTTTTCCATCTTAGCGCCAGCAGTAATAGCCATCAAGTGGCCGTCACCGGTCTTTGAATATTGTTTTTTATCGAAGTCAGCAACATCAGGGCACCAGTGGTTTACCATGGAGGGGTTGTTCTGATAGTCACCGGTTGCCAGAATGACAGCTTTATTTGCCTTAAATTTGACATAGCTTCCATCAGCGAGTTTGCCAACAACGCCTACGACCTTGCCGTTTTCCTTGATCAATTGGACACCGGGGGTCTTGTAGTAGACTTTCAAACGGCCACCAAATTCTTCGACAGCTTCTTCCATAACGTAAGTCATGATCGTACCAATGTTATTGGGTTTGGGTCCCATCCAAGGGGCGTACATGTGAGCTTTAGCCTTACCATAATCAAATGTTGAGTATCGAGAATCAGTCCACTCTCCGGTGAAGTCCTGGCTGGTATTCAAGTACATGAAGAGACCTTTATCATTGGGTTTATCGGCTGAAGTTCCATTCAGGCGGGCGCGGTCGTATAACCAATTGACTGCTTCACCGGAATTCATCACATAAGCGCTTAATAAACTGGGGTCAGAACGCCAATTGTTCAGACTTTGTGTGTGATGAACATAGCGTAATAAACCTTCCTTATCACTTTCGTTAACAATAAGGCCTGAACCGCAATTTCCTTGGGAAACAGGAGTCTCCTCCTTTTGGAGGACAACAACAGAACTGCCCTCTTCAACTGCAGTAATAGCAGCGGGAACACCAGCAGCCCCAGCACCAACGACAATAATATCGGCTGTTACTTCTCCAGCAAATTCAGAGATAAGATTCAATTCCACAACAGAGTCGTTGAATTCAGCAAGCGTTAATGGTTCCGGAACATTGGATGCAGAATTAGTGGCTGCAGATCCTGCCTCATTCGTGGCAACAGCAGCGCCTTCTCCCACTACTTGTGGTTTACATCCTGAAATGCCAATTATACCGATACCAGCAGAACCAATAGCGGCACTTTTCAAAAAATCTCTACGTGAAAGATCTTTGCTCATTGAATATCCTCCAAATTATTTGATTTCGTTTTTTATTCAAAAAACATTATACAAATAGTCTATTGCAATAAACACTCGATTTCAATGAACAAATTGAACAAAATGTCTATTTTTATATCACAAAATGTTCCATTATGGATTTGGTTCCGATCAGTAAATCTTGGATCAAGGCGACCAGGATTTTCATGGTATGATCGACGGCAGCAATGGGCTCACTGCATGTCGTTTTTTTTGGGGAAAATTAACTTACCATGTTTTAGGCCCATCTCACTTTGTTTAATCCCGATATGTTGACTAAAATAAATTAATTTATGCGAACCTATTAATTATTCGTTTAGCTTTAAAATAAGGCAAAAGGAGAAATATGACTAAGCGGCAAGAAATTTGCTTGAAGATTTTTAAAGCTTTAGAATTACTCATTCAGACAAAGACCTTATCGGAAATAAAGGTGATAGATTTATGCCAGGCGAGTGGTGTCTCACGGTCTACTTTCTATACTTACTTCTATGATATATATTCCGTGCCTCAATGGATCTGGGACGACTCGATGCAACCAACTCTCTACAAGATTGGTAATACCCTGACCTGGGATGAAGGCCATAAACTGATGTTTGAGAATCTTCTTTCAAGAAAAGCTTTATTTATTAAAATATACTGGGAGAATAATTACCACTCTATCCTTGAATATGGTTATCGGGGTGGGTATGATGCAGTTAAGAAAAATGTTGAGAATAGAAAAAAACATGTTTGGTCAGATACTGAACTGGTGGAATTAGATTATACAATTAAGGCATTGGCTTCGCTTACGACCAAATGGGGACGAGATGGAATGGTTGTACCGGTGAATTTTATAGTTCAAATATTTAACGATCATGTTCCCCAATTTTTAAAAGAACTCTGCGATACATAAAGAATTTCTCCTTTCTAGTCTATAGAAAGCTGATCTATTTTTATTTAAGCAACTCAACAATAAGAAACCTGGACATTTTTTAAAATTTGTCGTTTGAGTTTTTTATGATTATGTCGTATAAAACAATTTGGTATTGTGGTAATTGATTTAATACCCCTCAAATTCATTGCAGGAGATCCTCATGGTGGAAAATGAAAAAATTGAAAAATCAGAAAAAGGGACCCGGAATGGAAGAAAATCCAAGAATCAAATTTGGATAATCGTCGGAATCGTTATTCTTTTCGTGGTTGTAGCCGGTGGTACTACAGGTGGTTATTTAATCCATAAATCAAATACTAACCCGGAATTTTGTGCAACCTGTCATATCATGGGCAAAAATGTCACATCATATCTAACCAGCAATAACCTGGACAACGTCCACGCTCAGGCGAATGTGGAATGCAAAGATTGTCATAATTACCCTGTAAGTTCAGAGATCAGCAGTGGTATCAATTATGTACTTGGTAATTACAAGGTAAACATAGAGGGGCAATTGTTACCGGTATCTTATGATGATGAATTGTGTTTTAAGTGTCACATTAGTTACGATCACGTAGCATTATCTACCGATTTATTGCACAGAAATCCTCATAAAAACCATAATGGAGAGTTGGAGTGCAAAACATGCCACATTTCTCATGGTGAACAAATTGATTACTGCTCAACCTGTCATGATAATGGCGGCCAGCGAATGGATGGAGATGAAACTGCTCGTATAAACTAATATTAATAATTCTCTGCTAAAAAAAGAATCAAGGGTTGGAATAACCAACCCTCGAATAAATCAAATCATTTTTCTTAATTAAGCTTGAACTGGGAGACGACCGTTTTAAGGACTTGAGCCATTTCGGAGAGTGAATCAGCAGAAGCTGTGACTTCTTCCACTTGGGCACTCATCTCTTCAGCGCTTGCACTAACCTCTTCAACAGCAGCACTGTTCTCTTCGGTGACACTGGCAATATTTTCAATCGCCTGGGCTACCTCACCGGAATTAGCGGACATTTCTTCCGTTGAAGCGGTGTTCTCTTCAACAACTGCAGAAACAGAATTGACAGCAGTGACTAATTCATTGGACGCGAACTTCATTCGACTACTGGCTTCCGCAGCCAGACCAGCTTGCTTATTAACAGCTTCTGATGCAGTAAGAATATCTTCCAGGGCAGCACCAGCTTGATTTGCACTAATAACACCCAACTCAACTTCTTTGGATCCTTCTTCCATAGCTTTCACAGCTTCAGCAACGGTCTTGAGAATACCTCCAATCAAAATACCAATTTCTTTTGTCGCCAATGAAGAACGTTCGGCAAGTTTACGAACTTCATCTGCGACTACAGCAAAACCTTTGCCATGCTCACCAGCTCGGGCAGCTTCGATAGCGGCGTTAAGAGCAAGCAAATTAGTTTGAGAGGCGATGTCCTCAATGGTTTCGACGATGGCGCCAATTTCTTCAGAGCGCTTGCCCATTTCCTGAACTTTTTCAGCTGAGACCCCAACTTTGATCTTGATATTCTGCATACCAGAAAGAGTCTGCGCAACGGTTTCAGATCCTTTACGAGCAGCTTCAGCAGCTGCTGCAGAGCCATTTGTAACTTCCGCAGCATTACCGGCGACTTGTTGAATAGCAGCGTCGATTTGATCGGTAACATTTGCTGCTTTTAAAACAGATTTACTCTGTTCTTGAGCTCCTTTGGCAACATCTTCAATAGCACGAGCCATTTGTTCAACTGAAGCAGCTGTTTTTGACACTGCAGAGGCCTGGTCCTGAGTACTTCTGGCGATTTGCTGAATAGTTGAAGCGATCTGATTGGTTGCCTGACCGGCCTGATTGGCAGCGCTGGATAATTGCATAGAGGCAGCACCCAGGCTATTTGCATTTTTTGCGACTTGACCAATCGATTCTAATAACCTTGTAATCATTGTTGAAAATGCATTACCCAATTCATCATGGATGGAAAGGGGTTTAACATTTCCAGTGAGATCTCCATTGGCGATTTGTTTGGCAGTCGCAGTCATTTCCGATTGATAATCAATAATCTTTTGGAAAGATTTTGCCAAGACAGCTATCTCATCTTTCCCTTTGATCGTTATTTTTTGCTGTAGATTTCCTTCGGCTAATTTTTCTGCAATACCAGACATGTTACTGATTGAACGGGCTATTGACTGTGTCACAAAAAACACAATAAGAACAATTAGCAAGACAATAAAAAGCGTAATAAAGATTGAGGATAAGATCATTTGATTTACAACGGCCAATGCTTCTGATGTATTTTGTTCAATAATCAATCCCCATTTAAGCGACGGGATCCATACATAAGAACCAACTACTTTGTCACCAACATAATTGGTATATTCTGCAGTACCGCTTTCACCCGCCATGATCTGCTGAGCGGCATATGTCTCAACTTTGTATTTCATGATTGCGGTTTCTTCCACTAAGCCCAATTCTTTTAATTCATCTTCATATTTTGGGGTAGTAAACATCAAACCATCTTTCGTAATCAGGTATGCCTCGCCCGTTACCCCCAAATCCAGTTGAGAAAGAATCTCGGTAATCGCATTAACCGGTACATTCTCAATAACAACACCAACAACTTTACCAGACCTAGTTACCGGCACTGCATTAACCACAATAACATTTCCGGTGGCGCGTGAGACGACCGGGTCAGAAACCACTTCCTTTCCCGTTACTGCCTCAACAAAATAAGCCCGGTCATGAACGTCGATGTTCGCACGGTCGCTATTGATCGTTGTAATTCCATCCAAGCCAATTAATGCAATCGCATCCAGAGCTCCCCACATTTCTTTAAACTGTACTAAGGTATTAATGGCTTTTTCATCATCAAAAGCCTTTATGCTGTCCAAATTCGCAATGGTCCTGGCATCCATCGTTCTATTAAATGCCCAATCCGTAATGTATTGGGTTTCGTCTTGAGCTATTTGTGAGAAGCGGTCCTGGATTTGAGTGCGAACCTCTTTAGATGTTTGAATGATCGAGTAGGTTTGCAGAAAAGCGATAGGAACAATGGTTATTGATAGGATAATTATAAGAAGTCTTGCCTGAAGTGAATTTTTAAATTGGATTTTATCTGAAGAATACGATTTGTTTTGTTCTTTCATTCCTTACTCCCGAATTTCTATAAACTAGAATTTTGAAAATTTCAGCAGAAAATAGACATACTTGATCAATCAAGCATGTCATAAATTTTTCCTCTACTATTAGATTAGATACATTTGTCAAAATTCCCATAAATGAGTCATTAAACAAACGTTAACTTATCATAAAAACGAATTTTACTATCAGGAAAAGACAAATACTTACATTATTTTTTACAATTATTCACAAGCTTTAGAAATGGAATTTCAGACTCTCATTCCCCAGCAGTGTTCCATTCTCGCCAGGTACTTTGCAGTAGGTTTCTTCTCCATTAAAACGCAACATGTAATCGGTTATATTTCCCCACTTTCCCCATTTCTGGTTACAATAAAACCATCTCAACTCTGGAGGAGCGCATGTTAACAATCGGATATATCGGTTTGGGATTGATGGGCAAGTCGATGGCACGCAACATCCTCAAAGCGGGCTTCCCACTGGTAGTGCACAACCGCAGCCGCACTGCCGTAGATGAACTGGTAAGCGAAGGCGCTAAAGCGGCTTCTTCCCCACAGGAAGTTGCCCAGCAGGTGGATATTGTCTTTACTAATCTGCCGGATACCCCGGATGTGCTTAAAGTTGCCCTGGGAGAAAACGGGGTTATCCATGGGGCGCACCCCGGCCTGATCTATGTGGATAACTCGACCATCAAACCGGCTGGTGCACGGCAAATCGCTACCGAACTGGCTGCCAAAGGAATCATGAGCCTGGATGCGCCTGTCTCGGGTGGGGATATCGGCGCACGCAACGGCACCCTGGCTATCATGGTTGGCGGCCCGGTGGAAGCACTGGATAAAGCCCTGCCGGTTTTTGAAGCCATAGGAAAAACGATCACGCATGTCGGGGATTCAGGCGCCGGGCAAATTGCCAAAGCTGCCAATCAAATCATGGTGGCCGCACAGATGGTCGCGATGAGTGAACTGCTGATATTTGCCCAGAAAGCCGGCGCTGATCCGCAAAAGGTGGTTGCGGCGATTCGCGGCGGAGCTGCGCAATGTTGGACTCTCGATGTAAAACCGTCGCGCCTGTTCAGCGGTAACCGCCAGCCGGGATTTAAAGCTTTTATGCAAGCTAAAGACCTAAACATCGTTGTGGAAACTGCGCGGGAGTACGGCATCCCGCTGCCCTCCGCTGCCCTGGACGCCCAGCTATTCAACGCCATGCTGGAAAACGGCATGGGTGAATTGGATAATTCAGCGGTGATTGGCATTCTGGAATATATGGCCGGAATCCAATTATTAACCGATCAGAAGCCGGCTAACGAATAATATCGACCTGACCTGGTATCATTTCAATAAAAACGGGGTAAGTAGGTGTTTTGGACGGGGAAAACAACCGTCCAAAACACCTTAGCCCCTAATTACCCGTAATACTTTATTCCGGGAGTTCATACAAACTGTATGTGTCACCATAATTTGCAGGGGCCGGCAGGGATGCCAGTAAGACTTCTAACGCGTCCAGGTCTTGCGGCGGATGGTGCGGGTCTTGATCCATTCTGAGGAATTCCATCCCCATTGTGTATACCAATACATGGCTATATCCCTGAGAGCGCCAATAGGCCGGGATATTTTCCCCATTTGTTAGCGTGTTACGGGTCACCTTCCACTGGTCCAGAATCTCATCCGGGTCGCATTGAGGTAGACAGTAATAACCGCGTGGTTCATACAGCAGCAACGTCTTTTCTCCCTCATCAAATGAGCGGATGTCCTGCATGGCGCGTGCATACCAACCCAGGTTATCCTCCAGGTATTGTTGGTGCGAAGACTGTCCAAAAACATAACCCAACGCCTTCTTCCCAACCAATTCCGTCACAACCTGGTACGCATTTAGACCAGTAACCAACAACATCAACGCCACTACAATACGCCGCAAACGCACCTGGGGCATATTGAGGCGGCTGACCTGATCATACCCATAGCCGGCCAGAATCGCAAAAGCCGGAAACAGCGTGAAGTATAAGCGGGTCTGGATCAGATACCCGGAAAATTGATTCCCGACTGCCCACACCACCAGACCAACCAATGCAATCCAACCGGCTGTACCAATGGCTATTTTGTGCGCATCCGATTTTTGTTCCCAGTTCAAAAATGCCAACAGCCCCAGTCCCAATAATAAAGGACCGATAGATACGCTATACCCCATCCCTCCATCAACTCCCTGCAAAGTGGCTCTTAATGGCAGCAGAAACAGGTCGGTCAGGTCGCCGTAGGTCGGTAATCCCTGATAGACAGCCAGGCGAATAGAAGTCATTGAACCAGACTCGAAAAAGAAGGGATAGATTGGATTGCCGGTGAAAATCAGGTTCTTAATCAACCAGGGGAAAGCAAAAACAGCAGCCCCCCCGGCAAAACGAAGCATCAGGGGCAGCCAGCGAATATTCCAGCGCAATACGGTTATTGTCAATAATCCCGCCCCTGCCAAAAAGATCACAGCGGCAGGATACTTGGTACTGAACGCCAGCCCAGCGAACAGCCCGGCGACTAACACATTCGCATACACACGCCCCTGGCGGTATTGCTCTAATGCCAGCACAACTCCCAAGCCAAACAGGCAGCTCAACCAATCCACGTAGCCCCAGGCCAATGCGGAGGCAAAAGTATAGCCAGCTAACAGGCTGGCAGCCGCTGCCCAGCCGCTTGCCAGGTTAAGCTTCTCTTTGAGATAACCCACCAACCCTAAAACTGTCAACAGACCAAAGCACCAGTTGAACAACAGCGGCGCAGACTCAAACAACCCGGAAAGAGAGATAAATATCATTTCAGTCGTTTGCGGCATTCCAGACATCACCAGCCAGGGAAGATCACCGATACGCCCCTGATCCAGGTAAGCACCGGGTAAGGTAAGATGATAATTTAATGCATCGAATTTTATGGGCGGCGCCGAAGCAACAATCCATTGTGCCAGAAAAATCAACCCAATCAACGCTATCAATCCGCGGATACCTTTAGAATCGATTGCGAGTATTGCGGCAATGCCGGATTTCATTTCACCGAACACAGCGATCATCTCGCGCCGGCAGACTACAATGGCAATAACGATCAATCCGGCAAAAAGAATTGAATTTGCTATCAACAGGCTGCCCACAAGCAGATTAACAAGCGCAATTATCCCCAATCCCAGGCTGATTTGCAGACAAATCCGCGCCAAAACCGGGTAATCGCTTAATGATAAACATTTCCGCCCAAGACCGCCGGCCGTAATCAGCACCAGAAAAACCGCCAGGGTGGCTCCAATTACCCGAATGAAAGCCAAAAATGCCTCTGCCGAAAACGGTTTATGTGTAACAAAATAACCCAATACGACAATAAAGAACCAGATTAAGGCAATTAAGCCAATCAACATAGGGTTGGATTTTCGCTGCATCTTTTCTCCCAAACAAGTATTGGATCCACATTATTTTGTTACTCTGTCAATTATATGGAAAATTCAGAACAAAGAGTAAGTTTTGAGTATCCATTCTGCCAGATCTTCCGTAAAAATGCGCACCTGCTCTACAATTATTGGTGTTGGCTCTACAAATTGGTCGACTACTGCCGGTTGGATCCCAAATAGAAAGATACTGACTCCCAATTCAGCCTTCAAAAAGCGGGCAAACAGGGTGGGGGGCAGACCATGCGAAATGGCGGTGACACCGCCAGAAGTTTGCCAATCTACCAGGCGTACAGTGCCCGGTTCTACCCCCATTTCAGCGGCATCCAACAACCACACCCAATCCGGAGAAAACTTCCGGATCACACTAGTAAAATTTTCTGGGGCAACTGAGCCTTCCACCAACAATACATTGTTCAGAACAGGAAGCGACCGGTGCAAATGGCGAATCGCCAAAACACCGGCCGCGTCATCTCCATTCAATTCATTGCCAATGCCTACAATCGCCAGGCGCGGCAAAGAAGCATTATTCGCAAGATGGTTCGTCTTCGCCTGGTCGAGCTGCGCGCGATAAGAGGACTGCAATATCTTCTTCCCGTCCATAGGTCACTTCAAAAGCCTGTTTATTGGTGGAAGCCATCTCCCATTCCTCATTGGACAAACTCAGGCATTTAAACCGGCAGTTCTCCACACATTGAGAGCAATATACGCATTGGTCCGCATGATAACGCATCACAAAACGTTTATTGACTTTATCAACCGTAATCAGCTCAATCGCGTTGGATGGACAATCCTTGATACATAACATACACCCTGAGCATTTTTCCGGATCATAATGCAGTTTACCACGAAAACGATCAGGGGCAGCTGTTTTTACAAACGGATAAAATTCAGTCGCTGGTTTTTTAAACAACGAACGTACGACATCGCCGATCATTGCACCGACACCCATTATTCACCTCACCGTATCAAATTACCTAAATACTGGCCCAGAATAATGGCCACCAATTGCAGTAATGCCATTAAAGCACCCACACGCCACCACAGACCAACCGTCTGATCGATGCGTAATCGGGCAAACAGGGATTGTAAGCCAGCTACAACCAATAATAAAGCAGCAGATTTGAGAATAAATTCAATCGGGTTACCAATGCCACCCAGATAAAATGCTACTACCAATGTAAGGCCGATCACCATTTCCACATTTTTGCCAATGCGAAATAAAGCAAAACCACGGCCTGAGTATTCCGTCAGTGCACCGGCCACAATTTCAGTTTCCGCTTCCGGTGCATCAAATGGCGGCAATTCCAATTTACCCATTAATCCAACCACAGCCACAACAAAACCTATCGGTTGAGCAACAATCATCCACAGGTTCTGATGTGCAAAAGCATTGATTTGGCCAATATTCCACGAGCCGGCCGCTATCGCCGGACCCAATAAAGCCAGCATGAACGGCGCTTCATAGGAAAACATTTGGGTCAACGCACGTGTGGCGCCAATCAGTGAAAAGCGGCTGACAGTATTTGCACCTGCCAGACCGATGCACAGGGTCATCATACTCAGCAAGTATAACGTCACAACCAGGTCACCCTGAAAACTATAAGCCGGTTCAAAACCAAACAATGGTGTGTACAGCGCCGCGGTTAAAGCACCTGTGAGGGCCACCACCGGCAAGGCAACAAACAAACCACGATGGACACCCTGAGGAAAAATCTCTTCCTTGGCTAATAATTTGATCGAATCGGCAAGCGGCTGAAACCAACGCGGCCCTATGCGGTTTTGATAACGCGCTACTAACTTCCTGTCTGCCCATTCATAAAACAAACCAGCATTCATCAGGAATAAACCGCCCGGGAATAACAACAAAATGATGAGAGGATGGATATTCAGGTTCATCGGTAATACTCAATTCCATAACGTCTGAGGTCATCCCAGCTCCACAGTTGTGAGCCGGATTTGGGTTGGATCACCTGGACCAACCGATCATTACAGGAAAAACATGGGTCGATCCCAACCAGCAGCATGGGCATATCGGCTAATTTATGGCCAACAGCGACATCGCTGATCGTCGCCCAGTTACACAGGCTAGGCGTGCGGACTTTCACCCTGTCCGGACTTTCCGTTCCATTACTCTTAATATAGTACAACAATTCGCCACGCGGTGCTTCCACCCGGGAAATTACCTCACCTTCAGGAATGCGTCTTTTCATTTTGACAGCCAAATCACCTTCAGGCAAGTTGTCCACCAGTTCACGGATAAGGCGGTAACAATCGTAAAGTTCTTTAATGCGCACAATAAAGCGAGCTTCCAAATCACCGGCCTGATCGGTTATCAATTGAACGGGGAAATCCGCATAACCAGCATAAGGTGCATCTACACGAATATCACGCTGTACACCGGAGGCGCGTGCCGTTGGACCCACTGCGCCCAGTCGTTCAGCATGTTCATTGGTCATGGTACCAACCCCACGGGTTCGTCCCACAAAGGTATCATCTGTGGTGACTACTTTCATATAGTGATGGGTGCGTTCTTCGAGAAAATCCATCCCTTTGCGCATAGCATCGGCCAGTTTTTCATTCATATCCACTTTGACGCCACCCAATACATTCACTGAGTAATGAACCCGGCTTCCTGAAAGAGATTCCAACAAATCCATTACCACTTCACGGTCACGCCACGCATACATAAACAGCGTGTCAAAACCGCCTTCATGGGCAGCCACACCCAGCCACAACAGATGGCTGTGAATACGCTCCAACTCCGAGGCTAAAACACGGATAGCCTGGGCGCGAGGCGGCGCTGTTACGCCAGCCAATGTCTCTACTCCCAATGCAAATGCCGTAGCATGAACATGTGAACAGATCCCGCATACACGTTCCAGCATATACATATCCTGTGTATAGTTGCGACTCTCGCAAGCCTTTTCTATTCCACGATGAACAAATCCGAGCCGGATGGATGCCCCGGTGACTATTTCTCCATCCACAGTGAATTGAAACTGTCCAGGCTCTTTTAAAGCCGGGTGCTGCGGACCAATTGGAACAATAAATTTCTCACTGGAAGGGGTCTTCATGCTTGAACCTCCTTGTTATCAAACTGTTCTTTGGATAAACCGGTAAAACTTTTGCGTAATGGATAGACGCCTACCGGCCAGGTATCCGGCAGCACAAGGCGGGATTTGTCAGGTGTATCAAATATATCCACACCGAGTAATTCGATAAACTCCCGCTCATAAATGGTTGCAGAAGGAATAATTTCACATATCGATGGAATCTCGGTGGCTGTATAAGGGATTTTAATCCGCAGGGTTAATACAGCCGCACCATTAGCAAAGTGATAAAGACCCTCCAGCATACCCGGCTGTGTTTCCTGTCCATTTTCATCCAGTTTGGCGGCATGGTCCAACCCGGTAATCGTCATCAAATATCCCCAAGGAGCATCCATGATGGCTGCGACAGCCGCTTTCAAATTCTCTGTGGCTATCCACACATCCAATCGATGCGGCTCCGGTGTTGCAGATTCCAGCACCCATTCAGCTACTAATGACTTTCCATTTTCCAATGCGGTAATGGTATCCATGCGCTATTCCTCCTCGCTTTCGTTCACCAATACAGGTTCTGCAATCGTCATCGGTTCCGGTCGTTTTCCGGCCTTGAGGCTCTCCAACAATTGCACAACCCCATAAATAATCGCTTCGGGACGCGGAGGGCAACCCGGTACAAACACATCTACCGGGATCACTTTTGAAAGGTCGCCCACAACATTGTAGCAGCCATCAAACACACCACCAGAAAGGGCACATGAACCAACTGCAATAACAAATTTTGGCTCCGGCATCTGTTCGTAAACACGCACCAACCGTTCACGTGCCTGTAAGGTTACCGGGCCGGTAGCTATTAAGACATCTGCATGGCGCGGACTTCCCTGCAATTTAATCCCAAATCGCTCCACATCATAGCGCGGGGTCAATGTAGCCAGAATTTCGATGTCACAGCCATTACAGGAACCGCTATTGAAGTGAATGGCCCAGGGTGAATTAATTCTCGACCAATTTTTGATCTTTTCAATCACAGCATTCATTCCATTATTTTCGCTCATCATCTGCACCTCTATTTCTAACCTAATAATAATGCAACCAGAGCCAGTATCAGACCTGCGAGGAATGGGACCATCTCAAAAGAAAAAGTACCGGTACCAATCACCAGCATACCAAGATGCAAAACAGCGAAGAAGAATGCTATCAGGAAAAATGGCCGGTAACCAGGAGCTGCCGGGCTTGTGGATGCTTCTTCACCACTGGCATATAAAGTATCTTTTAATTCTGTTGGTTTTTCCGGGCCTGCCAGAAGCTTACCAAACAGAACAATCAGCAAAACCAAAGGAATGTAGATCAAAAATGCAAATGGGGGGGTAAGTAAGATTTCCATCATATACTCCTTTAATTCTGCAAGAAAATAGCCAGGCTAAAACCTGCTACATCCGTTAAACTACTAATGAGGGATGGGGCAATACCCAGCACAACCACCATAAGGGTTAAGAGCATAATTGGCAAATATGTCCACAAACTGACAGGTTGACCGGCAATGACCAAATCAGCAGATTGCTTTCGATACATCCGATTTACCAGAGGGGCATAGTATGCCAGTGATAAAACGCTGTTTAATCCCGCAAAAACCACCAACACGATCATCCAGATATTCTGCGTATAAACACCGGCAACAAAAACCTGCCACTTGGACATAAAACCTACCAATGGCGGTAAACCGCCCAGGGAAAGCAACGCAACACTGAAAGCAAACGCTGTGAGTGGATATTTTTTGGAAGCGCCATTCAAATCTTCCATTCTTAAGGGTTCATGATTGCCTTTGCTGATCTTCAGATTGAAGAGGAATGCTCCGGCCGCAAGAAAGGCCAGACCCTTCATCAGGCCATGTGCCAGCATGTGATACGCAGCACCGATACCACCCGCTACACTTTGAAAGGCAAACAACGCGCCGAAACCCAGCAGCATGTAGCCAATATGACTGAGCGAAGAGTATGCCAGCATTCGTTTTACTTCTGTCTGGCGCAATGCCATCAGGTTACCCACCACCATGTTCAAAACAGCAAATCCCAGCAATATATACCCAACTTTAGGACCAATCACCGCCAGGGAACCGGTTACGCGCAGCAAGGCGATTAATCCGGCTTCAATGACCACACCGGAGAGCATTGCACTAATACCAGAAGGAGCCTGAGAATGGGCATCCGGCAGCCAGGTATGCAATGGAACCAAGGCAATTTTTACACCAAAACCAATAATGAGCAATGCCATCCCGATCAAAATAACCGGATGTAATTGAACTGATGATAATAACCGAATCAGGTTGAGATCACCGGCAACCATGTAAATTAACGCAATGCCGATCACCACCAACACCGACCCTACGGCGCTTTGAACAAGATACTTTACTCCAGCTTCCAAAGATCCCTGCTGGGTACGATAAAAAGCAACCAACAAGATGGAAGTTACTGCCATTACTTCAAACCAGACCCACAGGTTGAATAAATCCATTGCACAACCCAGGCCAATAATTGAACCAATCATGGCAACCAGTAAAGCATAAAATTTTTCTTCGCCTTCCTCACCATGCATGTAAGTAAAGGAGAAAATCGTCACCATGGTTCCCAGGACCAATACCAGAGTGGCGAGGAGGAAACTGACTCCATCAAACTGCAGGTATACTCCCGCTATAGAGGCTTCAACTGAGCCACCAATTTCCTGGTAGATAAATTGTTGTTGGGCAAACATACCGGTGGCTGTAAAATATAACATCACACTGGTAGCCAACAAGGATGCCAGTGCCAACCAGCGGGCGGGGTTCACCACCATCTTTTCCGTTTCCTGACGAGCAACCAGGCGGCCAACAATATAGATCACCGGCGCAGATAGCATGGGAATGAGGATCATCCAGGTAAAAGCAATTTGTACATCCATGATTACACTCCTATGACCAAAACTGCGACCACAATTATCAGGCTCAACAGGATCGCAAATATATTCCAATTCAGGATACCGGTTTGGGTAAAGCGCAATTTTTCGGCAAGGCCCTGTACACCTTTGACTATTCCGGAATTAATCGCTTCAAAACCAAAGCTCTTTTCAGCAATTTGACCCACGCCTTTAAACGCTCCAATCAAACCGCCCAGAGCTTCACGTCCAAACCAGGTCATAATACCAGCCAGAACAACAGCCACAGCCAGCCAT
The DNA here is from genome assembly GCA_002840755.1 of Chloroflexi bacterium HGW-Chloroflexi-10. Taxonomy (GTDB): domain Bacteria; phylum Chloroflexota; class Anaerolineae; order Anaerolineales; family Anaerolineaceae; genus UBA6170. The sequence goes on from PHBZ01000018.1 coordinate 85,339, forward strand.
GTTGCCGGTGCCAAAACAACCTCTTTCATCATTTCCAATAAACCTAATTCATGGATTTCATGAAAAGGCAGGCTTTCTCCCATCATCTTTGAAAAAGGACCAATCAACAACCAGCTCGAAACCGCGCCGATTGCCAACGGGGTCAATGCTATTTTCATAGCCGTACCAACCGGATGAACATGGTATTCACTGCGGGATTCTCCGTAGAACACCATCCACAAACAGCGGAAGGTGTAACAGGCGGTTAGGCCAGCAACGATTAGCATGATGACATAAATCCAGATCGGATTACCATGCCCCATACCAGTTTCAAGAATAAGTTCCTTGCTCCAAAAACCATTAAAAATGGGGATGCCAGCCAATGCCAATGCTCCAACCACAAACACCAAGCGAACGAAGGGCATCTTTTTACCCAGACCGCCCATCTCTCGCATATCCCGAGTGCCAATCGAATGGATTACAGCACCCGCGGAAAGGAATAACAAGGCTTTAAAAATACTATGACTGAATAAATGGAATTGAGAAGCCAGAATTCCGCCAGCGCCTACGGCATATACCATGTAACCTAATTGGGATACTGTGGAGTAAGCCAGAACCCGTTTTAAATCAGTGGCTACCAAGGCCATCACCGCTGCAAGAAGCGCGGAAAGCATGCCAACCACCATGACCGATGTACGCCAGCCGGGGACATCAGCAAATGCCGGGTAAAACCTTGCCAAAAGGTAGACGCCCGCGTTTACCATTGTAGCTGCATGGATTAATGCGCTGATCGGAGATGGTGCTTCCATCGCATCCGGCAGCCAGGTTTGGAACGGAAATTGCGCAGACTTGGCTGCTGCGGCTATGAGACATCCAAAAGCCATGATTGTTAATATATTGGCAGGCAGCAATGTAGGGTTGGCCAGAAACATATTAATATCAAAACTGCCTGTATAGGCAAACAATACCAGTGCGCCCAGCATCAAGCCCAACCCACCAAATTGAGTGATGATCAATGCTTTCATACCACCAGCGACTGCTTTCGGGTCATCATTATAGAAAGAGATCAAAGCATAAGAACATAAAGCGGTAATCTCCCAAAAGATAAACATAAGCAGAAGGTTGCTGGTTAATACAAGGCCTACCATAGCACCAATAAAAAATAACACCATGGCATAGTATCGCCCTAATTGATCCTGACCTTTCATATAATCAACAGAGAAAATCACAGCCAACGAACCAACCACAGTTGCCACAGTCGCCAGGAAAATGCCAAGACCATCCAAAACAAAAGTAAAATTACCAAAAGCATTCCCCATACTGATATTTACAATTGTATTAGGTCCCTTGGGTGCAAATAAGAGAATAATTGAACAAATGCCGGCTAATGCAGAAAAAGCTACTGAGAGGATATGCTGCATTCTAGGCGATCGGTCTCCGATTAACCAGACCAAAATTGCACCGACCCAGGGTAGACCCATCGTCAGAAACAAAAGGATTTCAATAGTTTGAGGTGTCAATACTTGTTCCATGTTTTACCTCTTCAGACTGGACAGATCATTAATATCCAGGGTACCAATATGGCGTTTTACTTGTACAGCCAGAGCTAACCCCAAAACTGCGACAATTGTGTCGGCAATAATTACCGTTAAAGCCATGCTTTGTCCAATCGCCGGCTGACCGGTAAGTTGGCCAGCAAAAATCAACCCTAACATAGCGCCTTTTACGGTAATCTGTAAAGCAACAATCACCCGGATCAGATGACGATTTACTAATAAACAATAAAAACCGATTCCGAGAAGGCCGATGATAGTAGCCATAACAATCATTGGTATAGTAATCATTGTGTATCCTTCTCCTGGTGGCTGGATTTGTTTGCTTCTTCCGAAAGTAAGCCCATCATGCTGATGACGCCTGCAAATATCAAGGCAACCTGCAAATACAAATCAATTTTTCGCCCCACCCATACAGTGGATTGAAAATCCAACCCTAGCGAAACTTCAAACCCCTGAAAATTGAACATAGGCAATAATTGCCACCCCAATAAACCGATTGCACCCAAAACAAATAACCAGGCCAGGGGTTTAGGTATCAAAGACAACGACGGTATCGGTTCTTCACCTGCAATATTGATTGCAAACACGAATAATACAGTTACCAACCCGGCTCCAACGCTAAGTTCAATAACTGCGATTTGATATGCGCCTAACAGATACATCATCATTGCAACCAGGGCACTGGTACCAGCCAACCATAAAGCTGCAACCAGTAACCGTTTTGTACGAATTGCCTGAAAAGCACAGACCAAAATCCCAACGATCAGGATCAGGTATTCCCACATAATGTATACCTCCTTAATAGGAATGGGGTTCTTGCGTGGTTAATAAGCTTATACCTTACATTACACCTTTTGTCATGTGAAAGGTATCACAAGCTTTTGATTACGTATTCCTTAACTTCCATAAAAAGCAAAAAAAATACCTCCTCATAAACCGGTAAATGATAATTCCCATTAATTTTAAAAATTTTTAGGGATATTTGATTAAAAAATTCAGAATCAGGTGAAACAAAGGGTGTTTTTCATCAAACGTGTCTTCTCAGAGTTGTTTGAACATTTTCTATAATTTTATCCCCAAATTGAAAATTTGAAAAACTACTAATTTTGTCCAGTTATAAAAGAAGACCTCCTGGATCGGGAGGTCTTCTTTCGCTTTATCAGATTGGTTGATGCACGCGCAAGGCAGCCAGAATTTTCTCCTGATCCACCGGTAGTGAATCAATCCTAACGCCAACGGCGTTATATATTGCGTTGGTAATTGCCGGTATGGTAGGTATTAAGACAATTTCGCCTACGCCCTTACCACCAAATGGACCTTCCTCTACAGCATGTTCAACAACAAAGGATGTGATTTTTGGTGTATATGTAATCGAAGGAATACGATAACTGGCCAGGCGATCCGTAACAACCTTACCCTCATCCAGAATAAAATTTTCGGTGAGCGCGTGACCGATTCCCATGACAATACCACCTTCAATTTGACCCTTTAATCCCAAAGGATTAAGTGCGAAACCAACATCATTGGCGACGATCACTTCCGGTACCTTTACTTCGCCAGTGAGAGTGTTTACCTCAACCAGGGCTGCTTGAGCCGCAAATGAAAAGGCGATATGCATATCGCCACCTTTTCCCAATGGCTGAGTTTCTGGCGCCCAATATGTATAAAGCACTTTGGGAGTGACGCCATCTTCCCGTAATATCCTCGAAATTTCCGAAAGCGCAATCTGTTTCTGGTCGATTTGTGCCAGGCCCTCAATAAACTTGATCTTTTCTGGAGAAACATCATAACGCTCGGCCAACTCACTTGTTAGCAATTCGTGCATCGCTTTGGATGCATAGCGGACAGCATTCCCGGTTACAAAGGTCTGGCGGGAAGCTGTTGTCGGACCACCATCCGGGGTGAGATCCGTATCAGATAATAAAACGCGTATCTGTGGAGTCCCCTGTCCCAATTCTTCTGCCGCGGTCAGCATTAAAACAGTGGGTAATCCCTGGCCCAGTTCTGCGGATGCGGTTCGAACTTCAAAAACACCGTCTGCCATTAATTCAATTTCTGCACCGGCCTTATCCGGCGCTCCTCCCCCCAACCCGGTATTCTTGTAGGCTACGGCAAAACCCCATGCGCGCACCAGATCCGGATTCTGTGAATCCCGTTGTGGGACAAATGGTTCGGCACCGGCTCTTTCCAGCATGGCTGTTTGAACTTTTTCAATACATTCCACCAGCCCAACACTCTCTCTCAGAACCTGGCCCGTATTCGTGACACTACCTACACGCAGCGCGTTTTTCATTCGCAATTCTACCGGATCAACATCCAACGACTGCGCCAGCCAATCCATCATCGTTTCCATCGCAAAGGCCGACTGTAAAACGCCAAAACCTCGAAATGCTCCAGCCGGAGGATTATTGGTATACATGGCATAACAATCCGCCTTTACGTTGGGTATTTCATATGGTCCTGAAGAATGGGTAGTAGCACGCGTCATTACTTTTTCACCTAAAGATGCATATGCCCCGCTATCACCATACAATTCTGTCTGGACGGCAACCAGAGTACCATCCTGTTTGGCGCCCATTTTAACTTTTATTTGGGTAGCATGCCGCTTGGGGTGAACAATCAGGCTTTCGTGGCGGTCAAACAATAATTTCACCGGACAGCCTGTGGCCTGGGATAACATTGCTGCATGGATCTGACCGGCTATATCTTCCTTACCACCAAATCCACCCCCGATTAATTGTCCAATCACACGAACCTGAGTTTCCGGGATACCTAAAACAGCTGCAACCTGTTCCCGATCTGCGTAAGGGATTTGTGAGCCAACATAAATTTCCAACCGGCCTTCAGAATTCCACAAAGCCACACTGCATTCCGGTTCCAAAAATGCATGATCATTGGGAATTGTATGAAAAACATGCTCTAAAATTACATCAGAACCCGCAAAACCTTCTTCGGTATCGCCTTTGCGAACCTTAATGTGCTTGATTAAATTCCCTTTCTCATGGATTAACGGCGCACCTTCCTGATACGCTTGAACAGCGCTACTGACAACTGGCAAAGGTTCGAGATCCAAATCAATTAATTCCAATGCTTGTGAAGCAATTTCACGGGTTTCGGCAGCCACAATGGCCAAAGCATCACCCACATAACGAATTTTTTCGCCAACACCAATCATCACAGGCCAGTCTTTTATTACCAGGCCATGTTTATTTTCTGCGGGAATATCTGCTGCAGTTAACACAGCTATAACGCCTTTAAGGGCCAGAGCCCTGGTCACATCAATATTGCGCACAATCGCTGAAGGAACCATTGCGCGTTTCACTCTGGCATGCAGCATACCTTCAAATTGCAGATCATCACTATAGATAGCCTTACCGGTTACTTTTGCTACTGCATCCGGGCGCAGATGTACCTGCCCAACCATACGTTTTGCATTTTGTGCAGGTGGTACAAAAGGAGGTATCACTGGTTTTTGATCCATCAGCGCGTCAGAAGCTGCCTGAATCGCACCTACAATACTTGGATATCCAGCACAGCGACATAATGTGTCTTTCAGCGCGTAATGAATTTGATCTACACTCGGCCTGGGATTTTTATCGATCAATGCATACGAGGTCATAATTTGCCCCGGTATACAAAAACCGCACTGAACAGCACCGTATTCTACGAACGCCTCCTGGAGGGGGTGTAATTCGATTTCATTTTTCTGCAGACCTTCAATCGTGGTGATACTCTTTCCATGCGCTTTAACAGCCGGATAGGAGCAGGATAATACCGCTTCACCGTCAATGACCACCGTACAGGCACCACATTCAGCTTCATTACATCCAATCTTTGTACCGGTTAATCCCAATCGTTCCCGTAATAAATCCGCTAACATTTCGCCAGGAATCACCGGAAGTTCAACCGATTTCCCGTTTACAGTTAATTTAATTTGTGTTTGTTTAGTCATTTTTTCTTTCCTCAGCACAGTTCCAAGCAGTATTCAGGACACTCTCTAAAAGCACCTCTGCCAACTGATAGCGGTATTCGGCTGTCGCCCGCATTTTGCTCGTACGGAACTTAACCGTATCGTGGATCGCTGCTTTTGCTGCAGACAACGCTTTTGCATCAAGCACATTTCCACGCAGCGTTGATTCCACCATCAATGCACGTGATGGTACCGGACCGGATGGCCCAAACACGATACGAATATCTGCAATGGTATTTTCATCACGCCTTAACCAAACAGCGGTATTTAATATAGGCAGTGCTACCCCCTGAGGGCGCATCACCCGGTCAAAGGCAGAAGCTTCATTTTTTTGGATTAATCGTATCTTGAATCCAACCAACACATCCGCGACGCCCAACGCAGTTACACCCGCTCCGCGGAACAGTTCCAGAATAGGTTTCTCGAAAAGATTTCCCTGGCAATAAATAACAGCAATGGCGTCCATTGCAACGAGAGCAATCATCCCATCCGCTGCCGGAAGAGCATGCGCCACATTACCGCCCAATGTAGCAGAATTGCGAACCTGTGGTCCGCCAATCAATCCAGTTGCCGTTGCGACAGCTGAAGCATGTGTCTTTACCAACTCAGAGGTCGCAATCTGACTCACCGGAACACCGGCTCCAAGAAAGAAATACTCCCCTCGAATTTCCATTTTTCTTAATTCGGGGATTTGGCTTACATCCACCAATGTTTCCACTGGGGAATGCCGGTTTTGCTGGATCTCCAACAATAAATCAGTTCCTCCAGCCACAAATTTGGTCGAGCCTTTTGCCTTTTGTAAAGATTGGCCAGCCTCGTCCATTGACGTCGCAAGAATATATTCATTCCAAATATTCATATGTGCGGTGGCTCCTTTCCACGGGCGGCACTTTTCGACGGTTCTCTGAACCGACGCCGGTTTTATTTGAAACCGACCACCGACATAATTACCTGATTCTATTATAGCCATTTTTTTGAAAAATGAACCACTGTCATTTATCCTTTTTTTGGCTTAATTTTTTCCCGTATATCCATTTCTAATTCTTTATTCGACATTGACAATCAACAACCGATACGGCCGGTTATGATCCACTTCCTTTGATTGGAATCGCGTCCAGATTTCAACCGGAGAAAAATAAAAATTTCCAACCAAATCCGGAACAAGATAATAAGGCAGGTAATATGTCCCAGCCGGCAATTCGGGGGTATACCAGGTTACCTGATTGTTTCTTTGGCTGCGAGAAAATAAAGCTTCCGTTTTGGTAATAATCGGTTCCAACATAGGATAAGGCGAATCGGCGGGTTCAAAGCTGGACAAATTCAGTATTTTCATACCACCAGGTAATGATTCCTGAATAAAAACCTCATTCAAATCCTTTTCCACCGAAAATTTCAATAAAAATCCTACCGGATTTTGGGCATCCGTCGTTATTCTCAGATCGCTTTTACATAAACCATACCAACAATCCATATCCAACGACTGGCTTTCCGGCAAAATAGCATAACGCTCGATATCAAACGTGCGAGCATTGGGAATCATATTGTCCGGAGAATTTTCGTTGGTGATAGCAGCAAAATAATAAAGATTCATCGATTCGAGATGATTAATGATTTTTAATTCCTGAACATTTAAACTATTTGGGGAAATCTCAATGGTGGAATTCAATGGAAATGAGAAGTATTCATTTTCTTTGTTCCCTTGTAATATCTCATTTTCATTCAAAAACACTTCGAAGTCGGATTGGTCCAAGTATTGCCCAGTTCCTTTCAGGTAAGCACTTATTGCGGAAAGCGACCAGGCAGTTTCAAAAATATTCGGCCATTGTGCTGGTTGACTCTGCCTGCTGACCAAAAAATTAATCAAATTTGGAATATCCTCATTGGCTGGGTCCAGTTCCGATAATGCGTAAGCAACTGCGGCCGTTTGGATAATATCGGAATTACGCACAGGATTATTTTCGTATGCAGGGAAATATTGGTGCCCCATACCATCTGAATTTAAATTTTTTTCCACATCACGCAAAACTGTCCGGCTTTCTGAACTTCCTTTTTGAAGCCGATCAAATGCCAATGCCAAAAATCCATTTCCAAAACCCGTAAGTTGGTTTGCCTGTTCCAAGAAAATATCCGGATGAAGATTTGAATTTCCATTTTCTAATAAAAGAAAATATTCAAATGCTAATTGATCGAATTGCCATTCATTATTTATCGAATCAATTTGGGGCAATTGTAATAGAATGGCTTCTATACTTTTTTCTATAACACTCTCAGGAACAAAGAACCCTGATCTATCAGCCAACAGAAGACCCCACACCGCATAATCCGTGGAATTCTGGTCCAGAATTGGCGAAATACCATTTCCCCAATCCCCTTTTTGGTTTTGATAGCGAGTAATTTCAGTTATTAAACTTCGAATATGATTCTCCAATTTTTCACGATACACTGAATCCGTTTCCGGATGCGCCCGGACCAAATCATAAATCTGTAATTGAGCAATTAAAATCCAAATGGATTGCTCCACCGTATAAGGGCCGCCCGCAATAAAGTTTTCGGACCCTAAACGCAATATTGTCGTCAATTCAGGGAAGACAACGATTTGAATTGTTGAAGATATAGCTGAATCGATTAACTCAGAGGATAAATACACCAGGGTTTCGTCCTTATCAGTGATACCTGTTTGTACATTCGTTGTTTGCCATTCAGTAGCAAGGACTTCTATTTCGCTTTCCATCAGGCGAATTTCGCCACCAGGGTTTTTTATCTCGAATCGCACAAAACTCGAACCCGGTTGTTGAGCAGTAAGCGGCCATAATATTTTTTTCCGGGAATTTACCCCTACCGTAATAATTTTCTCTTTTTCACCAATCAGATTCAAACCATCAGGTTCAATAACCAAATTTATTGTTTGCGGATAATCCAAATGATTAACCAGTTCAACACCTGCAAAAAACTCATCCCCATTAGAAACAATTTCCGGCAAAACAATGCGATAATCCAGCGAAAACCGATTGGGGATTTGAGGCAACTCATAAGCAGTGACTTTCTCATCAATTACCGTGAAGTACTCAATTTGGTCAGTTTGTTCAATGATTTGTTCAGGAATAACCAATTCAGCCAAACCGGTTTCATCAAGTATCACATGTTTCACCCAGAGCGCGTACCTGTTCCACAACTTTACAGGCATAAATACCCGGTTTTCTGCCTCATCAAATTCAGCCGACACTGCTAATATTTCCGTTTCGTTCAAATCGCCATTGGTGTCGTTCCAAACAGATGATTGCTCCAGGGTACTGGTTTGGAAAGCATTTAAAATAAATTCTATCGGTTTGGGTGTTTCTTGATTGGAAGATAGCGTTAATGTCATTGTATCGTCTGAAGCGTTTGAATTGAATTCGAGACTAAAGGCAATATTTTCTTGAAAGGTTTCCAACGGAATAAAGGCACTACCTTGCAAAATTGAATCCATTTCTTTGTTATATAAAACAGCATGGATCTTGACTGATTCGGACAAAACCAAATTGCTTAAAACAATTTCTAAGTGATCGTGTGGAATATCCAATTCCATATATTCGATATCGATACCTTGCTGCCAGTAGATTATGGCTGTTGAAGCGGAAGGAAATGGATTTGGAACAAATAGTTTCACCACATCCCCAATTTCATATTTTGTTTGATCAAAGACTATTGGCAATGGCTGATTCCAAAGAAATTGATAACTGCTTAACCCTTGCCCACCAATCCAAAATGGAAACACTTTTATAGCCCCCTCGACAAGACATTTAATCCGGTAATTTCCGGGACCATTCGGAACAATTGAAATTTTTCCGAAACCATCTCCATTGGTGGTAATCTGTGAATTATTTAATTCAACCCACTCAAATTCATTCGCTTCGGTGTTTTGAATTGCTTTTTGAAAAACAATATTGATCGGAATAGATCCAATCGGTGTCCCATTCATTCTTTTCGAGTAAACCTCAAATTCAATAAAATCAGTTGCCTGGTTGTAATACGGGTTTCCTGTAATTTCAATTCCTATGCGTCCCGGATCCATCTGTATCTTTTTTGTTGTGCTAAACGATAGCCAATCATTCACCGGTATGGATGCAGTGAAGGTTAATTCGAGAGGAAGTTGAGAAATGTCTACTATTTCTTGATATTGGCTAAAAGGAATTTCTATGGAATACTCTCCAACAGCATTCAACTCTCCATCGCCATTAATAATTTCCGTCGCCGTAGTGGAAGGATCAGTAATGAATTCTTGAGCCAATAAATCCGGAGAATCAACCCAAATTGCCCAATGAACTGGCGTACCGGCGGGTAGCATTAAGGGCGAGTCTTGTGAAATAATTCGCAACTGCATAGGATTACCATATACATAATTTTCTGAACCAGGGTCTATTTCCAAAACAACATCGATACCGGCTGTATATGAAATAATAATATCGTTGAAAACGGAGCTGTACCCATCAATTCCCAATCGGTAAACACCATCAGGAAGGTGGTTTGGCAGATTAAGCTCACCCATGTTAATCATATCGTCATGATTAAAAAATAATTCAGTTTCAATATTTACATACTCAACTTCTTTTGGAGCCATTCCCCGGAGGTATAAAATTACCCTTTCCGGTCCCGATTCAATCAAGTCGCCTTGCAACGTTGAGGGGAATGTAGTCCAAAATTGAACGGTATCTCCTGGTCGATAAGCAGCTTGATCTGTTTTAATTATTCCGTCAGGGTTACTGGTATCTTTCTCTATTAATTCAACGGGTTGTTGCAGATTCTGAACCATCGAAAAGAATCCGGATTCCGGTGTACCAATCCCAATCCAGGCAACTTTTTCAAGCGAAAATTGTCCGGGCATTTCCACAACAGACCATCCGGTGGTCGAAATAACACCTTCAAACAAAGTGTTCCCAGAACTGTCTACCCCATAAATCGTTTGTTCAACTTCAAATGGATGATTGTCAGCTATATTGGGAATCCAGGTTATCAATTTACTGGTATCAAAATTTATATATGGATTTATAAAATTGTTCACCAATAAATATTCATAAGTAACTTGATTGTTGGTTTCGATCAGAATTCGAAAAATACCCGGAGGAAGTGGTTCGATATTCTCTTGAAGCGGAATGGATGAGATTTCTTTTTGATTTGATGATTTAAGTGAAGTAAATAAAATCGGAGATACAGAAGCTGGAATATCCTTAATAGCGACATCCTGATTATTAAAAAAGTCTTCAGTAGATAAAGGAATGACATACAAAGATATTTCCGCAATATTTACTGTTTCAATAATTAATTCAGCAATAGGAGAATCCGTCACCAAAACATTTTTCTCTGCTCCCGGAATTTCCAATGCTGGCTGCTGCGGTTCTACTGTCGCATCAAATTCAAATGTCTCGCCAAGCGATGCACCCCATTGATCTTGCAAAGCAGAGGAAATCCACACCCTGTATTTTTGCCCTGGTGAAAAATCTCCTTTAATGCTCAGAGTCTGGTTTGAATCTTTCAATGCAAAAACTAATTTTTTAACTTCCGGATAAATTGAAACATTTTCAGAAAAAGTCTGGTTTTCATCCAAAAAATTTGAAAACAGAATTTTTATTTCAGTTTGTTCCTGCTGATACACCAATGGCGTTCCAACCGAAGGCAGAACCCCCATAATTTTCAAATCACGGATGGTAGTATAAGACAAAGCAAAGGGTTGGTTAAGAACCCCACCCCCAGCTACCACACTGCCAGCAAGCAATTCAACAAGATAAATGGTTCCTCGTTTTAATAACTCACTCGGTAAGAATGTCATTTCAGTCTTTTCATTATTCCACACAAACCGCCCCACCACCGGATTTCCCCCTACATCACTGATTCGAAAATTTGATGCAACCGATTCAGTTACCATTGCCTGATTAAATTTTAAATTAAAAGTTTGGTCAAGCGGAATGGTTTTCTCCTGCAAGGGTGAAAATGACACAATCTCTGGTTGAATGGTCGAAAATACCCAATCCGTATCCCCACTCACCTCCAATACCGTACCATGCAGACTTCTCAATTGACGGTTAATATACGCTTTGTATTCTATTCCGGAAAACAAGCCTGAATCCGGTTTAAAAGCATAGGTGCTATTATTCAACCAAAAACCTTGACCAGCCACATCCGGTTCCAGGTAAAATCCTATTGGCAGATTCTCTTGATTTTCGGATAAATCAACTACAGCCTGGTTAAATGTAATGAATAAACTCTGTATATCGGGTTTTATTTGACTGGAGCCGTTTTCAGGATATTTCATCCCAATCCGCAAGGGTTGGGCTACCCGATAATTCGATCTAAAACTCTGCCCTAATAGATCACCGTTTTGATTTTGAGCACTTTTTTGTATCTCAACGGTCAAATTCTGTCCAATTCCCAATTCTTGATCAGCGAAAAACGAAACTGTCACTTCATCCAGCCACTCAAACCTGCCAGAAACCAAAGGAGAAAAACGGAAAGCCGCTTCCGTGGATTTGGGTTCCATGGCTTGAGAAAAATGGAATGTAAAATCCTGCCTGGGACCGATAACCTCATCGGGTTTTGGATCAACACCTAATACCAATGGAGGCATGGACGTTTCATCATCCAATTGAATTAACCGGTTTTCTTCTAATGGAATTACCGGAACCGGTGTTTTAAGTTGACATGCTGTTAAAACCAAGATTAACAAAAGGAATATCCAACGTTTTGCCAATGATCCTTTTGGTCTTAGTCGCACTCTCATTTATACACTCAGATCTAATACATCCTTAGGGGTCCTAAGAAATTTGGGGGTTACATGAATTATAAAAATGACCAAACAACCACCCATTAATTTTCAAACCAATACCATCAGTCAGTTTGTTTGAATTCACCAAAAAATCTTTTAAAATATTCATAGTCACCAGTGCGCCCCCTGTGGTTAGGATCGCCTTCATTCCACATGGCAGAAAAAGTTGCAACCACATCATTCGCATCCAATTCTTTACCATCCTGGAAATAAACCTTAAAACGCAAATTAAATGTCCATTCAGTTAAATCATCATTAGAAATCCAATATTCGGCCAGGTTTGGTTTCACACTGGTTTCACCGTAAGCATATTTAACCAGTGTATCATAAAGCAAACTGGTCACGCGAAATGTATTCTGATCGGTCTCATCACTCGGCCATAAAGTTACAGGTTCACTTGACTGGATGATTACGATTTTATCTTCAATATTACTCATCTCCGCAATATTTTCATTCATTGGGCCGATAACGACACCTTGAATATTTGATCGAAACACAATTGCAGTACGACCATGTGCGACTGGAATAATGGGTACCAGTTCTTTAATCAACCGGTTTGTTTCGTCATAATTCTGTTGCCGAGTTCGCTCATCTGCAGCACCTGCAGCTAGACGTACACTTTCTTCAATCTCCGGGTAGCTGTTTCCGAGATAAGGAAAATCACCTAAAAACAAATAGTCATAGAAATTGGAAGCATCCGGGAAATCAACCGAAACACCGTATAGAAACATCCCGATTTCGTCTTTTTTTAATTCTTCAAACAATTCTTGTTCCGTAAGCTCAACAAGTTTTATATCGACACCAATCTGACGCAGTTCCTCACGAATTTCCTGGGCAACCTGCGCAGGGTTGGGTAAATAATCTTTTGCCGTAGGAACATAAGCCAGAGAAATCTTTTTTGAAAAATCAAACCCTGATTCATTAATAAGGTCCTGTGCATTATTCGAATTGGTATCATACCATTCCAAACCATTTGTAAAACCAGGCAGAATACTGTTTGGTACCAACTGCTCAGCAACCACCGACCCATCAGTAAAGAGATTTGTCACAATATTTCGACTATCAATGGCATATCCTAATGCCAACCGAACACCCTGATCGTTAAAGGGTTCAACACGATTGTTCATGCCAACGAAAAGCACATTCAATGATGGTCGATAATAAATGTTTGCATTGCTATCATTTTGCAGTAATCTTAAAACGCCGGCGGAAGGTCGATCAATCCCATCCACATTACCAGCCAACAACTCATCCTTTTTAAACAATGCATCTTCGCTCCAGCGAAATTCTATTTGTTCGGTGTTAGGTTTGACACCCCAATAGGATGGATTTCTTTTTAAGAGTAGGGATTGTCCCGGATCATATGCTTCAATCACGTATGGACCAGAACCATTGGGGTTTTTGGCTAATTCGAGGCTGTTTCCCCCAGCAGCGGTCAGGACATCCTGATCTTGAATAGCAAAAACCGGAAAAGCCAGTTTTGCAGGCAAGGCTGAGTCCGGATAGCATAACTCAAATCGAACAGTATACTGATCGACTGCTTCAACTCTCTTCAATTCGCCACCGTAAGAACACGAATCCACAGATACAGATTGGGGTTCAAATGGTTCTTCGACCGGTTTTACCTCAAAAAATGCCCCCTGACAGGAAGTCATTATTAAAGTAAGTAAAAACAAACAAGCGATAACCAGGGTAATCGGTCTTTTCACAGGATACTACTTTCTTCATTATAGAAGGAAAATTTCTTGGATCAGGATTGATTATACGTAATCCCTTTTATATGTCAATCAGACCTTATTTTCAATTAGTTTACAACTATCCAATCAATCCTGCATTAGACTCTTATTCTGTGTAAGGAAAGTCTATCTCGCACATCTTTTTAAATCCAGGCTAACTTTTCTTTATTGTAAAGGTGTACACTTGCCAATTTCTGATAAAATCGAGGGATAGTTTATAAATTCAAAATTTTTGAGGTCTTCGTTGAGTACAATGCAAAAAAATATTAAACGACTTCTGGATTGGGATTACCAGGTAACTGAAACAATCCGGATGGAGCAAACGCCAAAATGGAGATGGGGATTAGCCACCTTTTTTGCCCATTCCGGAGATTCCTGGTATTGTCTGTTAGTGTTAGGCATCATTTGGTTATATGGAAATACGGAATGGCATTATATTGCAGCCGCCCTGGGTAGTGGAACCTTTCTATTAGCATTTATTGTAATTGCCATCAAATTCTTAATCCGCCGTCGCAGACCAGAAGGAGAATGGGGAGAAATCTACCGTAATACTGACCCGCATTCTTTTCCCTCAGGCCATGCTACGCGGGTATTTTTCCTGGCATCAATGTCCTGGATGATTGGCCCCATTGGATTTGCAATAGGGTTAACTATTTGGGCACCAATTGTCGCAATATCCCGGGTTTTTACAGGCGTTCACTATATGTCGGATGTTATTGCCGGTGCTATCATCGGAGTGATTTTCGGACAAATAGCTGTACTCATCCTTCCTATAATTGTCAATTGGTTTCCATTTATATTTTTCCGATAAACAACTTGTTCTGACAGAACAAACAAACTTCATCCAAAGCATTGACCAGAATCAAAGGTTTGATTAAGCTTATGATTGGGAATGGTTAGGTCCTGGTGGGCTTCCTGGTCTTCAAAACCGGTGTCGGGCTGTTATGCAGGTCGAGGTGGGTTCCCGCCTTGATCTATGCGAGTTTTTGGGTAACCGCCCCAATTACTCGTTTTTTCATACTAGAAAGTCAAAAAGGGAAATCAGATGGAAAACCCGTCTACAATCAGAACAAATGAACAATTTACTGATAATTGGGAACCGGTACACTCAATTGTCCGTAAAATTTTGTCCATCCAAAGTATAACAACCGGCAAAACTGACCAGTCCTGGATATTGTGTTATCGGGGTGATTTTTATTCTGATGATACAGAAAAAATATATGCTGATTTGGAAAATAAAGTCGCCTTTTTTAATCTTATCCCACAATTCCGATTGGAAGATCAAAAACCTGTTATTTATCTTTTAGAAAAACCAAAACCGCAACAGGTTGCAAAGTCAAACAAGAATCTGATCCTTTTCATAGTCACCTTTATCAGTGTCTGGGTCACAGGCGCGCTGTATACCTATCAGGACCCCGAATCAATTTTTTCGATTCATTTTTTACAACATATGATCCTGGATGGATGGCCTTTTGCAGTGAGTCTGCTTACCATTCTAGGTGCTCACGAAATGGGACATTATTTTGCCGGAAGATGGCATAAAGTAAACGTCAGCCTGCCGTATTTCCTCCCTCTTCCCGTCATTAGCCCCTTTGGAACCATGGGTGCTTTTATCAATATGAAATCAACCCCCAAAAACAGAAAACAACTTTTTGATATCGGAGCAGCCGGCCCATTGAGCGGTTTGATTGTCGCTATTCCTATCCTGTTCATTGGATTAAGTTTATCCCACGTTGAAGCATTACCCATGCAAGTTCCTACAAATTCAGGACTCCAAATGGAAGGCAACTCTCTTTTTTATCTACTGGCAAAATACATAGTTTTTCAGCAATGGCTGCCACAACCGGTTGATTTTGGAAATCTAAGTCCGTTTTTATATTGGGTAAAATACTTTTTCACAGGAAAACCATTCCCATACGGTGGATTGGATGTAATCATTCATCCGGTTGCTTGGGCAGCCTGGGGTGGAATTCTGGTTACGTCCCTGAATCTAATTCCATCCGGCCAGCTAGATGGTGGACATATCCTGTACGCACTATTAGGAGAAAAATCCCGTCGATTCTATCCAATAATCCTGGTGTTATTGATTATTTTGGGCTTTTTCTGGAGCGGCTGGTGGTTTTGGGCTACCCTTATTTTCTTCATCAATCGAGTACCCGCGCCATTATATGATCAAATTACACCTTTGGATAATAAGCGAAAAGTGTTAGGAATCTGCTTACTGATTCTTTTTGTTTTATTATTTTCCCCTATTCCACTTGTGCAGGTTATTGGCTAAACGCTCAACAATGTGTCAATTCTCTCACCGTCCTGATTAAGGAAATAACGCATAGCCTGAACAGTCAAACAGGAATGAGCGGGCAAAACACCAACCAAATCTCCCGCTTTTATTTCTACTGGAGATGAGTCAAAAAAATGGATAACCCCATGTTCCTGTGACAGGCTTCGCAACCAGCCCAATGGTTTTTCAACATCCCAACCGGATGCTGTCATACGCACTACTAACCCGTAGGACATCAGATTCTCTCCATCCTGATAAGAATCTTTGGAGAGATGAATGGCGCCTCCATATATGACTGCCTCATTTCTTTCCGGATAAACAGCAATCACGGGAGCCATCAGGCAAACGGCAATTTCTTCCAGAGTACAGACATTTTTTTGTGCCTGCTGCATATCAAAGAACAAGAAATTTCCTGGCCGTACCTCATCGACCAATCCCCACAACGGGACCAACCTGGCTGAAGGAGTATCCCCAACCGAGATCTTAACTGGAGATATCCTGTTTTGAGCTAAAAGCGAAACTAGATCCTGTAGTCTGCTTACGGATTGGTGATGGATCCGCTCAACCTCATGCACCGAAGTCGCTTTATATGTTTGCCCTGCATGGGTTAACAAACCCTGAAATTGCAATACTCCAAATAAATTAATTGTTTGAACCAATTGGATAATTGCTTCGGAATCCTGATAATGAATGCCGCTTCGATCATTACCTACATTTATTTTTATCCAGATATCCACCATCTTTCGTAAATGTTTTGCCAGCTTTTCTACAACTTCAACCGATTCAACCAATAATGAAAGGTGAATTTGTGAAGAAAGTTGAACGATTGCTTCGATTTCTCGGATATTTACAGGAAAGGCGATTAATATATCTTCCCAACCGTTCATTGCAAAATATTGTGCCATCTCCACAGAAGAAACGGTAATGCTTCGGATTCCTGCCTCACGGAACCACTCACCAATTTCAGCTGATTGATGGGTTTTAAAATGGGGACGAAACTTTATATTTTGCTTTTTCGCTTTTTCGACCATTTCAAGCAGATTTTTCCGTCCCTTTGCTTCATCCAGCAATAATGTCGGTTTGGTAATAGTACTAAATATACCCATTACATATCCTGTCAATTTCTAGTTATGGGAGATTACCAAAATATAACTGATCGCCAAACGCAAAATGGATAAATCCTGCCGGACTGACTGCAAAAGCTGTCATAGACTGATCCGGAGGAAATAATAAACTCGATAAATCAGTATGAATTTGTTTTTGCATATTTAATGCCAGGCTAAAATGGTAAACTGACTGCCCATTCATATCCAGAAAATAAATCGATGGGTCTGGGGGTTGAGTTATGCTTAAACTGATAAATGTAGCCCCACTGATCGATTCTACCGTTTCACGCGACTGTCCACTTTGGATAATTCCATAACCTGAATTCATATCACATTGAGTTTCTATAAATTCTGTCCCAATAATGCATTTCATCAATTGTCCGCTTTGATGTAAAACGAATAAATCATCCTGATATACAGCTACATCCAGCATACCACCCAGGTTTACCGGGATTTCAAACCCAAATAAAGATCTTGGAGAACTATCAAACGCCAATTCAGAAGATGAAGATATTCGATATAAGTCTTTTGTATTTTCACCTACGTCCAGGACAAACAAATTGTAGCCATTAAAAGCGATAGCTTTGATTTTACTCCAACCAATCTCAGGCACTGGTAATTGAATGGCGGCAGGATTTACCCCCGGACCACAAATCAATAGATTTCCAGTCTCATCAACAGCCAAAATGGTCGAATTGGTTTTATTGGGAATATTGATAGGGGTGATATCCACCAGTTTATTCACATATAATGTCCCTTGCTTCCCAGGACCGCAGGAGAATGTATTGTCTACCTGATAATCTGGCCGTGTCGGTACCAATCTCAGCACCTGGCCGGTTTCGGCATCTAATGCATAAATATCTTCATTAGGGGCGGCCACCATACTAACGATTTTCAACCCGCGCACCACTCCACCCGGAACGGTTGATACCACCTTGATCCGGGTAACTCCCTGGAGCGTATCCAATTTGGCCTGAACATAATTTTTCAAATCTACTGATGCATCTGTATTTCCAAAATGTTCTGCGTCGAGAACAGTCTGGAATGCTTGTTGAAAGATCTGCAACTGCGCCACCACATCGGTTTCCGCTTCTGCCAGAGAAACCAATTCTGTTGCATGAATGACTAATTTTTCGTGTTCTTTAACCCTACCATCCTGACTGTAGACTGTAAAACCAATCGCGGCAACAATCACAGGAACCAAAATGGCTACGAACAGCATGAAACCTGGAGAAATTGAATTGGATTGGTTGGAATCATCAGGATTGGCTCGTTGGAATAAGGTCAACAGCCCTTTGGAAATCGTACTTTTTACTTTATTCCAGCCTCTTGAGATCTGTATAAAACCCAAGCGAGTCTTTTTTATCGAATCGGCTACTCTTTTTTCGTCGATCAATGGTTTTCTAGAATAATTTTCGCTTCGTTTTTTAACTGACTTTTCGGGATTGGAAGACTTCCAGGGTTCACCGCTAAGATATATGCCTTCTTGTTTATTTTCAGGTTGAGAAATAACCTCTTTTGCATGTGGTTCTGCTTCAAGGGGTGCTTTTACAACGGACACTAAAGAGGAATGTACCGGTTCAAACGAACCTTGTCTTGTTTCCTTTTCCGGAGAAACCGGCCATTGTTCTGGTGTTTCAACAGCTGCATGCGGCAATTCCTGTCCGGATGCAGTTGTTTCAAGGGCTGGGGTTGTACTGACTGTCGGCCGGGTGAATGACGGACCAGGTGCTGAACTCGGTAATTCGTTGATTTCATTTCGTTTTTCTTCAGCCAAAGCCGATGTATCGAGTTTTAGCTGATGTATACTGCCATCTCCCGTACGAAACTGCAGGATAACAGCTTCAAAATCCTGTTGTGTCTGGCGAATCAAATCCTTCCGTAAATGACCAATGGATGTTCTTGATCCATCTAATAAATCTCGCGCTTTCCAGGTCGAGGGCATTTTAGCACTTAGAATCAAACGATCACCAGAACTTATATTGGCGTGGTAATAACGGTAACTAACCGTTTTACTGATACCGATCAGTTGTGTACCAATACTTTTATCAGTAAACTGGTCAAATTTTGTTCTCGACAACAAAAACACTGTTGATGTACCTGTTTGAATAATGTAAATATCATTTTGATGAACTACAAGAATCTGTAATGTGCCCGTCAGAGCTGTTTCCTGATTTAAATTGAAATTAACTAACCGTTCATTAAGAAAATCGGCTGTTTTTCGACATGCTGTTGTAATTGGCCCGGAAGATTTGTAGTAATATTCTGAACTACCAGATAATAGCGTATCCAGAAACAGCTTTTTCGAAGAATTTGATTCGACCTGTGGTGTAAATCGAATGATTAAAATATCTGAAACACGTGAACGCGCAGCCTTTTTTGGTGCATTACTAACAAAATAACCCGTCAGTTGAGATATTTCTTTTCCTTGATGAATCCCAAAAGGATAAATATACAAATCAAACACGAATCAATTCCTCTCTGGTTCTGTTTCCTAATTTGAACAGGTTATGTAGATTATACAACCGAAACCAATCGCAATTTAAAATATTTTATAGTATTCATTGCAAGACTATGCCAAAGTTGTAAATATTTCTATTTCCAAATGATAAAATTTGTATCTTATTTCTAACTGCTCAGGCTAAAAAACCTAATTGAACTTTAACATTGTCAAAAACATAAAAGCCAGTCAAAATAGAAAAGTGAAACCATTTCACCTCCCGACTGAAAATGACATTCGAACCGCATACCAACAAGGAGAAGATGCTGTCATTGTGCTGTTTTATGAAACATTTAGCAAACTAGCCGATCGGGTCCAAAGATTGGAAGACCAGATTGCCAAAAACAGCAATAACAGTGGAAAACCACCCTCGAGTGATGGGTTGAAAAAGAAACCCAAGAGCCTGCGGCACAAAAGTGGCAAAAAGAGTGGTGGACAGCCAGGGCATGAAGGAAATACGCTCAAAATGGTTGAAGATCCTGAGCATATTGAGATCCACCCAGTAGAACGCTGCCAGTATTGCCAAACTTGCTTAGAAAATGTTGAAGCAAGCGCATATGAAAAACGGCAAGTATTTGATGTACCGCCCACAAGGGTTGAAGTAACGGAACATCGAGCAGAGATCAAAAATTGCCCGATCTGTCATCAAACCACAAAGGGAGAATTTCCGCATCAAGTGAGCCAGCCGGTGCAATACGGGGAACGGATCAAAGCGCAAATGGTATATTTCAACCAGCAGCATTATGTGCCTTTGGAACGCACCACCGAGATCATTGAAGATTTGTACGGCCAATCGGTCAGTGAAGGCACCATAGTGGAAGCCTGTAATCAGGTCGCAAAACACGTGGAGCCAGTCTATCAGGCCACCAAAGCAGAATTGATTGCCACGGAAGGCACAGGTCACTTTGATGAAACGGGAGCGCGTATCG
This sequence comes from Chloroflexi bacterium HGW-Chloroflexi-10, assembly GCA_002840755.1. Lineage (GTDB taxonomy): Bacteria > Chloroflexota > Anaerolineae > Anaerolineales > Anaerolineaceae > UBA6170. Next base: position 106,192 of record PHBZ01000018.1, read on the forward strand.
AAAAGAGGTTGTGGTGGTTGCATGTGGTCTGCACAGAATTACTGACCTTCTACGCCGTTCACCCCAATCGTGGTTGCAAAGCACTGGATGCAATTGGCATCTTCCCTGTGTTCAAAGGCACAGCCATGCATGATGCTTATCGGTCCTACTTCCAATATCAGGATGTGATCAATGCTTTGTGTAATGCCCACCATTTACGTGAGTTGAACTTCATTCAGGAACAATATCAACAACCCTGGGCCTTTGACATGCAAAAGCTTTTGCTGGAGATCAAGGATGCGGTTTCAATGGCAAAATCTGAGCAGAATTGTTTATTGCCCCCCGTCCAGATTGCCGACTTTGAAACCCGTTTTGATGCCATTATCGAGACTGGGTTTCGAGCCAACCCCTTACCCGGATTGCTTGATCCGCCTCCCAAAAGACGGGGCAAACCCAAACAACATCCGGCCAAGAATCTATTGGATCATCTCAAGCTGCGTAAACGAGAAACTTTGGCTTTTATGTATGATTTTAAGGTGCCGTTCGATAATAACCAGGCGGAAAGAGATATTCGTATGGTTAAACTGAAACAAAAAGTGTCTGGTTGTTTTCGTTCTGAGGGTGGTGCCGAGGTTTTCTGCCAAATCCGCAGTTACATTTCAACTTCCCGTAAAAATGGACAACGAGTGTTGAATGTTCTACA
>PHBZ01000083.1 GCA_002840755.1 Chloroflexi bacterium HGW-Chloroflexi-10
ACTTGGAGTGCTGCGCAGCGCTCAGGGGACTTCGCTGGCCAGAGGTCAGCTCCTTCGCTACGCTCGGAGTGCTTCGGCAGATCACTTCGTTCCGTGCACTTCGCAAGGACTTTGGGTTGATGGATTACAATGCGAGATATTACTCGCCTTATCTTAACCGCTTCGTCCAAGCTGACACCATTATACCAAGTGCCGGCGATCCGCAAAGCTGGGACAGGTATGCTTACGTCCGGAATAATCCAATAAATCGAGTCGATCCGACGGGGCATATGGAATGTTATGATGACGGTAGTAATGGATGTGGAGGACGACAAGCCGATGCTTTGTTAAATGAATTTGATATAAAAGTAAATGGTCTAACCCTAAAACAAAAATGGACGATGCTTGCAGCTGCATCACTCTTCGGTGAAAAACTAAAAGGTGAAGGAATGTCAGTTATTGATTCATTCAGACAAGCTGAAGGACCCATTAAAATTGACGTGGGATCAGGGATAGGGCCCGATCCAAAAACAGGTAATTGTATTACAGTGACAGGAAATATTTCGTGTAATTCTGTTCCTGATTTACAAACGATCATTCATGAAATGATCCATGTATTTGATTTGTATTACAAAGCGATTGCAAATGATAATGAGCATTTAGCATCAGATTATTTTCCCAGGGAGTGGGTTGATACAACAAGTGGCTATAAGTGCAAAACAATTGATTGTTTAGCCCATCCACCAAACTTATTGGTTATGATGCTACGAGGCATTTGCTAATCTCGGCCAAAATTGGGTTCTAGATGGCACAAATATTGATCCAGCAAATAGTGGGTTTGTTCAAAATGATATTGGGATTTCAGTGAGTAATTCGATGTATAACTGGGTGACATTTTTTCTTGCAAAGATGCAGAGGTAAGTATGTTTGATAAACGGATCAGCATTTTTATATTTATTACTATAATGATAACTGCGATGTTGGTGAGCTGTGCAAAGCCAGATTTTTATTCACAACGTCCCAATTTTGCGACTAGTGAATCGTATATTACAAAGACACCTTCTAGAAATTCAACGGATTCATTGTCAACACCATCGTTAACGATTGGTTCAACCACTATACCGGGACATACACCCTCACCATTTTTGACGTCAACAATTACTCAAATTCCACAACCTACATCCATTCTAACGATACCTACCTTGCCTTTCGAAAAAGAAATTAATTTGATAAATGCACTCCAAACTACGGAGTGTTTAATCCCTTGTTATTTAGGAATTACACCGGGAAAAACCAGTTTGGCTCAAGCTAATGTAATCCTGGAAAATTTTGGAGGAAGTAAACACGAACCCTTCCATAGATTGGATGGTTCGATAGAATACAACTATGATTTATGGGTGGGGGATTCTGCTTTTCCTGTTGATACCCCAGAACCTAACGGAGATATGGTAAAAATTGTTCACACAATTAGTATAATTACAGACAATAATACAGTTCAAATAATGAAAGTTTACCTTGTTATAACAAAATCGAATGAAAAATTTCAAGAGTATTGGTCAAGATATTCACCCAGAGAGATAATTATTCAGACAGGTTTACCAGATGATATTTATATGGAAGCAGATTCCCTGAATCCTAGAAATTTAAATCCCTTTTATTTTTTTGTCTATAAAGAGCTCGGAGCAAGAATTTTATTCAGCGGAATAAAAAGCGGAGAATTAATATGTCCTCAATATAAGGGGAGCTGGGTACATTTATCGTTGGAATTTTACGACCCCCAATCCGAAATCGCCTTGCGGGAAGGTCTATTATCTATAAGAGATGAATGGATACCAATCGATGAAATATTGAAAGTTAAGAAAATTGATTTCTATAATCAGGTTATATCTGATCCGGAAGCATGTTTTGAGCCAAAGAGTACCAGCCCGTAATACTACTATTAATGAAACAATTGATTATTAATTAACATCTATGATGATCTTAATGGCAACATGATCAAACGCAATACCGGCACACCAGACACTACGTATACATTTACCTATGATTCGGAAGACCGGATGGTGAATGCCAAAAATGACAGCAACCCAAAGAATGTTACCTATGTTTTTGATAGTGATGGAAGACGGGTGAAGAGCACCCAGATAATCAGCGGTGTAACCAGTTGGACTACGCTGGTTGGAAATTACTTTGAGTGGAATGGGACAGCCGGAACGAAATATTACTTTGCCGGCGGCCAACGGATTGCTTTCCGCTCCTCCGCTGGACTATATTATATTTTCTCCGACCATCTGGGGTCTGCATCCGTGACGACCGATGGGAATGGCGGCAGCATTACACGGTATGGGTATTATCCTTTTGGGGAAGAAAGGTATGAGAGTGCGGCGTTGCCATACCAATACACCGGACAGCGGAAGGAAGCATCGATTGGGCTGTATGATTACAATTGTCAGCAAGCGTGGTAAAAGTACCTAAAACAGGAACTTAAAAAGTCCCCAGAAACAGCATTAAAATGTCCTCAGACG
>PHBZ01000019.1 GCA_002840755.1 Chloroflexi bacterium HGW-Chloroflexi-10
CACAGAATCGAACTGTGGACACCACAATTTTCAGTCGTGTGCTCTACCAACTGAGCTAACTCGGCTTGAGTTCCGATATTCTAATCGTTCAGGGTGAGAATGTCAAGGAGGGAATTCAGTAAGAGAAAGAAGTTATTTTTTCATTCCAGCCAAAATTTCTCTGGCGGTGGAAGTGATCGATTCGCGCAGTTCGGGGGGATCGAGGATGATGACATCCGGGCTTAAGCCGAAGACAAGCATGCGGGCCAGGTCGGCGGACTCGGCCTGCAGATTGACGGTCAACCAGTTGCGATCATCAGGCGTACCGTTGACGTTCCAGCGTTCCGGCATGAGCCATTGGATAACGCTAAGTTTTTCTGCGGGGATGCGAATGATGAATTTGTATTCGGTGAGGCTTTCGGTGAATTCACGGATGTGGGTATGCCAGTAATCGACCAGATCGAAACCAGGCTCACGGGTGAAATGTTCATTGAGAATGGTCAGGTGTTGAATGCGCGAGACACGGTACATGCGAAAATTCTGTTCACGGCGTGCGATCAGATACCAGGTATTGGCTTTGGCGACCAGGCTGTATGGTTCCAGGGTGCGTTCCACGGGTTCTGCATTTGATAAGGCGTAGTGAACCTGGATAATAATATCTTCGAACACGGCGTGCTGCAGTTCTTCCCAGAAAGGCATGGGTTGGGAATCATGCCACCACCAGACCGGATCGATATAAATGCGTTGGCGGATATTCTCGATCAGTGGTTGGTGTTGCAGGGGTAGGGCTGCCGTTAATTTGCGGTGAGAATTTTTTATGGCTTCGCCCAAGCCGATTTCAGAAAAAAGCTGGTTATTGTTGTTGATAAACAAGGCCTGGATCTCTTTTTCTTTTAATCCGGTGAGGGTGGTGCGGTAGTGTTGATCCAGCATGACACCGCCGCCATGCCCACCGGCGGTGTAAATGGGAACGCCGCTGAAGGAGAGGGCGTCGATATCACGCAGGATAGTGCGGCGCGAAACCTGCAGTTCGTGCGCCAGTGCCTGGGTGGTCCATTTCTCGCGGGTTTGCAGGAGCATCAAGATTGATAATAAACGGTCGGCACGCATCAAAATTCCTTTGAAAATTGGTTGTATTGAGTGACACAAGATGTCACTCAATACAGTTTATCATGGTTCATAGAGAGTGCAAAAAAAGTAGATAGCAAAGGAGTAGAAAACATGAAAACAACAGAAAGTGGAAAAATAGAGACTGGTTTTGGCAAAGTTTATTATGAACGTGCCGGGAAGGGTGAAAAATTGATCTTCCTGCATGCCGGTTTTGTAGACAGCCGCATGTGGGATGGTCAGTGGGAAGCTTTTTCACAGCATTATGAGGTGTTTCGGTATGATTTAATTGGGTTTGGACAATCGGACCCGGCGCAGGGCAGGTTGGCTCGCAGAGACGAATTGAAGGCATTTATGGATGGTTTGGGTATTGAGCGGGCAACCCTGGTTGGATGTTCGTTAAGCGGGGAAACAGTTCTGGATTTTGCGCTGGAGCATCCGGAAAGGGTGGCAGCGCAGGTGTTGGTCTCTATGGTTCCGAGCGGTTTTGAGTTTCAGGGTGAGCCGCCTGCGGACTTGATAGCAATGGTGTCGGCGATGATGGCAGGGGATCTGGAACAGGCGAGTGAGTATCAATTACGATTGTGGGTGGATGGACCGTTTCGCGCGCCAGAGCAAGTTGATAGCGCTGTGCGGGAGCAGGCCAGACAAATGAACCGGATATGTCTGGAAAACGGCACGTATTTTAAAGTGGAGGCCGATCCGATGAATCCATTAGACCCTGCGGCGGTTGGCCGCCTGAAGGAAATTTCTGCACCTACTTTGATTATAGTTGGAGAGTTGGATAACCCTGAAATTCTACGGGCAGGGCGTTATATGGCTGCTGAAATTTCCGGGGCGAGATTGATTACCATGGCGAATTGTGCACATTTACCCAATATGGAGGAGCCTGGGTTGTTTAATAAAAATATCCTACCTTGATTTTTTATTAAACAGTTGACTCTAGAAAGCAAGGATAGAAAAGGATTGGCAGATACTCCATCATGGTAACCCAGCCAATCCTTTTTTAGCATGGTAAGACGTTTTCTTCATCTCTTTCTACATAGGCTGCGTAGTCCGCAGGAATGGGGAGTTGGAAGTGCTGGCAGAGATTTTTTACGTCTTTGTAGTCGTTTTCGTCGATGGGGTAACCGGTGTGAAACTGGACAAGCCAGGCAGGTGTGATGCAACGGACAGGAAAGCCAAGAATGTTACCGCGGCCGTTGAGTGAATCCAAGGGGTAGGGTACGCCAAAGATGAGTTTGCCTTCTGAATCGAAAGTAAAAGAATGAAAATCGATCAGGTGGCCATGGGCATCCCCCATGACGAAGTTACAATCGCGTTGATCATTCGTGGGTACATCCGCATAGCCGCGGGTTTCGAGTAAAGTGCGGATTTTGGGAACATCTTTATGCTCGATAGCAATATCCAGATCATTATGTGGGCGGGTTTGTTGGCCTAATAAGGCGTCCACTGCCCAGCCGCCGTCGATGACGACCTCAATATTGTTTTGGTTAAGCAATTGAACAAACGCAATGACATCGTTTGCGGTCATTGTAGGTAGAATTTTTTGCATGGAATCCTCGAATGAGAATAGATATGAGTTAAAAATATGAAATACGCATAGCGTATTTTGATACGACTTCACGATGCGACCGGGGATGATTTAATTTAGCAGAGCCCGATACTCATATTTTCCTCGCATGAATTCTATTCTTCATCGGCATTGGTGGGGGTGGTACTGGTGGAGTCGGCGTAGGCAATTAGGATAGCAAACTGGCTGATAGAGTTGTAGGCTTCTTCCAGTTGTCCCTGGAGAGTGAGCTGAGATGCGACTTCGGGTTCACCAAGGCGCTTGAGCAGCGGTTGGGGAATATGGGGCATGCGGACGCGCACATTGACATCATTCAATTCCACGCCGGCAGACCAGAAGCCTTCCAGAGTTTCCGGGAAGCGCAGCGGTTCAGGCAGGCTTTGGCGGGTGCCATTTTCGCTTGGAATGCTTGCCATTACCACTTCTGCACCACGGCGTTGGCGCAAGGCTTCCATGATCTGGTCCTGTGAACGGCCGCGCATGCGGAAGAGCAGAAAGGGATCCTCATCAAAGCGATCGCCGAGAATGTAATATGTTGCGGCAATGTGTTTGCATGGGGACACTTTGTCCGGGCAGGTGCATTTGTTTTGCAGGTCTATGGTGCGGGTGGGGAATAGGCTAACACCAGCCGCTGAAAAGACATCCTCAATATCCGGGGGCATTTCACCGGCCAATAGGCGGGCTACGTAAAGGGCTTTATCTGCCAGCAGGTCAAATACTTTTTCCCACTGCTTGGTATTAAAAGGCGCCAATTGAATGGTAACGCGATAGGGTTTCATGCGTGATCCCTGGACACGGGCGAGCACACCGCCTTTGATCTCTTCCATCGAGACGATTTGACCGATACGGGCATAATGCTGCCCACGGGTAAGACGCACGCCCTGCATGAGATGCTCCAACGATTCGAGCCAATGGCGCGCCCACCAGTTTTTGGCAAACTCACCGCGTTGGGAGCGGGTTTGAACGCCGCTATCCGTATGGCGCGGGTTCATGCCCCAGGGACTGCTCTCCGTGTTTTCGCCATTGCGAGTGGCGTAATTTTCCTGAGGTAGCCGTTTTTCGTTTTGCCCGTTTTGATTGTTGTAACGCGGCTGCTGGTTTTGTCCGTTGCTCTGGCGCTGCTGATTAGGCTGATTTTGGCTGTACCGTTGACCGTTGGATTGGTTCTGAGGGTTTTGGGGTTGGTTGAGCTGGCTGGCGGCACGGCCGCGGCTGCTCTGGTTACGCGGCTGGTTATTGCGCTGTTGCTGCTGCCCGCCCTGAGGTTGGGTACGATTGGGATTGTGTGGCCCACGCTGGCTGCGCGGACGCCCTGAAGAACGCCGCTGCTGCTGCTGCTGAGCATTTGCTTTTGGTCCTTGCTCAGCAGATTCTGGCGTTTGAGATTTTTCTTCCGGTGTTTCCGGCTTGGGAATGCGTTCTGTTTCTTCCATTGGAAATTTCCTAATCCTGGTAGCGCAGACGTACCAGATCCTGCAGTTCTTCTGTCGAAAGATCGGTGATCCAGTTTTCACCTGCGCCGATAATTGATTCGGCCAGGCCTTTCTTGGATTCAATCATCTCGTCAATACGTTCTTCCAATGTGCCTACGGTCACAAATTTGTGGACCTGGACATTGCGGTTCTGGCCGATACGGAAGGCGCGATCGGTAGCCTGATCTTCCACTGCCGGGTTCCACCAACGATCAAAATGGATGACGTGGTTGGCACGGGTCAGATTCAGACCAATGCCGCCAGCTTTGAGGGAGAGAATGAAGATTTGAGGCCCATGTTCTTCTTCCATGAAGCGCATGACCATCTGGTCGCGCATTTTGGCAGGGGTGCTACCATACAGGAAGAGTGCCTGGCTGTTGAGATTGGCGGGTAAGTAAGCGTTGAGCAATTTGCCCATTTCGGCATATTGGGTGAAGATAAGCACGCGATCACCCACAGCTACGATTTCTTCCAGCATTTCAACGAGACGTTTCAGTTTACCGGAGCGATTTTCCATTTCTGCAACCGGTGGTACCCTGCCATTGATTTTTTGCAGGTATTGTAACGGGTGATTACAGATTTGTTTGAGCTTGGTGAGCATGGCCAGCACCAATCCCTGGCGTTCTATACCTTCACTGCCGGCAATCTTTTCCATAACATCATTAACCACTGCCTGATAAAGGCTGGCCTGTTCTTCTGTAAGTGTGCAGTACGCTTTAACCTCAATTTTTTGAGGTAGGTCGGTGATAACGTTCGGATCGGTTTTGACACGGCGCAGGAGGAAGGGAGAAACCAAGCTCTTGAGCTGATTGGTGGCATCCCTGTCGCGGAAGCGTTCAATAGGAATGGAAAATTCACGACGGAAGCGGTCTCTTACCCCCAGGTAACCAGGGTTGAGGAATTGCATGATTGACCAAAGTTCCATCAGGCGGTTTTCCACCGGGGTACCGGTCAACGCAAAGCGGAAGCCGGCCTGCAGATTGCGCGCCGATTGGGTTTGCTTGGCCATTGGATTTTTGATATTTTGAGCCTCATCCAGAATGACGCCAAACCAGCGGATGGATTGCAGTTCTTCGGCATCCTGGCGCAGCAATGGATAACTGGTGATGATCAGCTCGTTTTCTTTGCAGACCTGGATCAGTTCTTTGCCGCGCAGACGGCCTGGTCCCTGGTGTTTATGAATTTTGATGCTTGGAGCAAAACGTTGAGCTTCACGCTGCCAGTTGGTTACCACCGAGGTGGGGCATATCAACAGGATAGGGCCGGGTAATTTGTCTCCGTAGGATTCTTTTTCGTGTAAGATTAAGGCCAGCGCCTGGATAGTTTTACCCAGACCCATGTCATCAGCCAGAATAGCACCCAATCCCCAACGGCGGAAGAAAGATAACCAGGAGAATCCATATTTTTGATACGGACGCAGGGTACCGGTAAGGGTGAGCGGCTGCGGCAGGAGGATCATTTTTTCATGGTCTTCCAGACCTTCCAACCATTCTTTAACCCAGCCATCGGCATCCACACCGTCGATTGGCAGACCTTCAACACCAGCCTGCCCACCCAGTGCGTACTGCGCGGCTTGAAGGAGGCCCATCTGACCTTCCTGTCCCTGGGCATCCCAGAACCGACGGGCGGCGGTTACCTGTTCATTGTCCAATTGGACCCATTTACCGTTTAATTGCACCAGGGGTTCATTCAGTGAGGCCAATGCTTCAAATTCGGCACGGGTGAGTCGGGTTTTTCCGATGGAGAGTTCCCACTTATAATTCACCAATGCATTCAGGTTCAAGGAGCGTGCGGTTATGCGTTGGGGAGCCTGGCTGGTAGCGGGGGTTAATTGCAAGCGCACACCCAGGCGCGCACCACTGGTATCCCACCAATAGGGTGGCAAAATACCAAAACCAGCTTCTTCCAATAAGGGGGTCGTTTCACGCAGGAAATGATAAGCTTCATGCGTATTGATTTCTCCACCGGTGGGGTAGCGGGTTTGCAGGCTGGGAATGATTGGTTCAAAATGGCGGGTTACATAACCCAGGCCCATTAATAATTTTTCCTGTGGATATTCGCAGCGTTTACCGTCCACCATAAGAATGGCAGTGCGGGTGTTCCAGATTTGTTCTGCGGGGATCAGGAGTGAGGGATCGTCGCGGGATTGTAACAGGTAGCGGATTTTCCAATCGGATGTTTCCGGAGAATCAATCTGATTCTCCGGAGCCACTAATTGGAATGCAACGCGGAAGTAATTATCTCCAGCGGCCTGCAGGTTACGCATCCAGGCACGGATGCTACTATGCAAAGCAGTAGCCTGCACAGCTGAGACACGGATGCTGGCATCTGATGTAAAGAGAGCCTTCATCCAGGCTTCAAATGAGGAGGGATTTTCGGGGATGAGCCGAATAGCTTCCGAACCGCTGCCCCAGGCACGCGCCAGGGCATCACACATGGTCAGGAAAAAGCTATCCAATAAGGCACGGGCAGGCGGCAGAGAGCCCGGATAGATGCGATCACCATGCAATGATTCTGCCCGGCAAGCCGGCGGCATGGATCTGACCAGTTTGGCAATACGCGGACCGTCTTCCTTACCATCCAGAACCGGCTGCCACCGGGCGTGAAAAGAATCCCTGGTTGGCGTGACCGGCACCATGATCGGCAAAATCTTCTGATCGGAGAGAATTTCCAGAACAATACCGCAGACATTTTGCCAATAAATGGCATCTTCTCCGAGGATGAAATCAATCTGGCTGCTTTCCTTGGGTAAATTGATTAAGACACTGAAAGCAGTACTTGCTGGCAGCCATAAGCCATCCACGCGCCAGGGTGCCAGGAAAGGAGGCGTTTCGATATCCAGCTCCCAAATGTGGTTTAATTCCGGGGAAGGGATTGGACCGGTACGGGTGGAAGGCATGTGCAGCGTGACCAGGTTGGGTTGGGCATTTTCCAGGGGAGTGCCAATGCCAATGCGGTCGCGGATGATATCCGGCATTAAACTGTAGGGATGTTCCTGCGGTCTGGGGGTGGATGGAATTTCGCCTTCCCAATAAGGCGGCGCGGGACTTTCATCCGTTTCAGCCCAAAACAAAATACCGCCTGGATCAGTCGGTTTACGAGGTGGTTGCCAATGCGTATGTAATACCCACATAGGATTTTATGAAGAAATAATTCCCTTTCGTCGCCGAAGCTTGTGCCGCGGCTGTGGATCAAACAGTAAAGATCAGATTCCTGGATCGATTCATAACTAAATTGGACACCCACCTTCCACTTTTTTGTGACCGGTTAACCAAAAAGTAAAGGCGGACAACCACAATTTGAACTCATGCCGCGGAAATTGTTGTTCCGGACAAGAGATTTCAGAGTTGGACTATGGAATTAATTGTAAGATATCAATCAAACAGAGGGTTTCCTTTAGTCCCCATGCAGAGTAAATCCTGATACATCAACCAACAACCAAGGATGATATTCACCCTGTAGTCCGGTCTGTTGTTTTTATGCGGGTTCCGTGGAAAAATGGGGATTTTCTGGGATCGGGATGTTGTGGCCGATCAACAGTGAACCATTGGAACCTGATCAGGAAATGTGCCATCCAATCATGTGACCAGTTAACCTTATTTTACCATGTTTTGGGGAATGTCAAGTTAAATATTGTGAAAAAGAATGTGCAGCTTGCAGAGAAGTTTTTTATCCAGTGTGTTTAAGCATGTGCGGTATGATGCTCAAAGATTTTCCGATGTTTGAGGTGGTTTGTTAAAAAGATAACTTTATTCGCGCCTCTCATGAAGAAAGAGTGTGACAGGTGGGTAATGACGAATTACAGAAAGGATAGACGGAGTGTGTGTTCAGACACGGGTATATTTGGCATGCACCTTAAATTCGTTGTGGTGCGGGGTGGTTCCAGCATTGCAGAACAAGTCATAACAGATACTAGTAATTTTTTGTTCCTGAGCTTCTTTGTAGGCAGCGTGGCTTTTCCAGGTGGTGATAATTTGCCAGAGTTTGGGTTCTCCCTGACATTGGATTAACGTTGAGCTTAAGATTCCTTGGGGAGGATGTTTAATGACCTGTTCAAACGAGCTTTCCAATCCTCGCCAGTTTTCATCAGCAACCCTGCCAGATAAAATGGTAACGTACACGCTGCCCTCCTTTCTGTACACCTTGTCCGCAGCAGCGGCGGATAAGTTTTATGAGCCTATCTTTATCATACACAATTATGGAGGGATTTTGTAGTGAAAAAAGTAAGCAGGAATCAGAAATTTGTTATCAAGAATCAGGTGATCGGGAATTAACAATTTCCCGACCACCTGATTCCTGTTTCACTGATCCTCCTACTCCAACTTCCCGGTCTGAATGGCTTGTTTGACTTCGGCAATTGCTTTGGTGATTTCGATATCGCGTGGGCAGGCTTCAGTGCAGTTAAAGGCTGTGCGGCAGCGCCAGACGCCCATCTGGTCGTTGAGTACTTCCAGACGTGGACTCGCAGCATTATCGCGACTGTCGTAGATGAATCGATGAGCGTTGACAATGGCAGCAGGGCCAACATAGCTGCCATTGGACCAGAAGGAGGGGCAAGAGGTGGTGCAGGCGGCGCAAAGTATACATTTGGTGGTGTCATCGAAACGTTCGCGCTGCTGCGGACTTTGCAGACGTTCTTTGCCGTCCGCTGGGATAGGATCATCATTAACAAAATAAGGCATTACCGAACGAAAATGGGCAAAGAATGGCTCCATGTCCACAATCAGATCGGCTAATACCGGCAACCCGAGGATGGGTTCCACGGTTATGTCACTGCTATTGAGATCTTTTACCAATATTTTGCAAGCCAGGGCATTGCGACCATTAATGCGCATGGCATCCGAGCCGCAGACACCATGAGCGCATGAACGCCGGTAGGCCAGGTTTGGGTCTGAATCGGCACGCACTTGTTCCAATACATCCAACACGCGATCATTGGGGTCAACTTCCATTACGTAGGTATCAAAATGGGGTTTATGACCGGATTGAGGCTGGTAACGGAAAACCTTGAGGTTGATTTGCATGGTGGCGTTCCTTTCTTAGTATTTGCGTTCTTTGGGCTCGAACCGGGTGACTGTAACCGGTTTATAATCCAGGCGCACAGCATCTTTTTCCAGCCAGGCGAGCGTATGTTTCATCCAGTTAGGGTCATCGCGTTTAGGGAAGTCTTCACGGGCATGTGCGCCACGGCTCTCCTTGCGCACCAACGCCGATTGAGCGGTGACGAGGGCCAAGTCAAGCAAGTTACCAAGTTCCCAGGTGTTGAGCAATTCCATGTTAAAACCCGGGGCACTGGGGCGGATCCGTACATCGGTGTAGCGAGCGCGCAGTTCCTTGAGTTTTTCCACAGCAGTGCTTAAGCCTTCCTCGGTACGGAAAACGCCAACATTGTCTGACATAACATTACGCATCTCATCACCAAGCTGGGCCGCTTTTTCTTTGCCACTTCCGTTGCGTAAAGTATCAATTTGCTGGCGGGTGAAACCCTCTACATCGTCCGGTAACGATTGTAAATCAGAGCCCTGCGCATATTCGGCGGCGTTCAGGCCGGCATGTTTACCAAAAACGATCAGATCTACCAGGGAATTGGTTCCCAAGCGATTGGCGCCGTGTACTGAAACACAGGCAGTTTCACCAGCAGCGTATAATCCGGGAAGGATAGCGCCCTGTGAATTGGTAAGAACACGTCCGAATTTATCGGTGGGGATGCCGCCCATGGCATAATGCGCGGTCGGCTGCACCGGCATCGGGTCTTTAGCAGGGTCTACGCCCAGATAAGTGCGGCAAAAGTCGGAAATATCGGGAATTTTTGCATGGATTTCCTCGGCAGTGATACTGTAAGGACTGCCGTCCAAACGGGTGCGCCCATCCAGGGCAGCATATTTATTAACCATTTCCGGGCGAATATCCAGATGAACATAATTTTTGCCATTGATGCCGTTGCCGTCCTTAATTTCCAGGTATACGGCGCGGCTGATGACATCGCGTGAGGCCAGGTCTTTGATGTTTGGCGCATAACGCTCCATAAAGCGTTCGCCTTTGCCATTGATTAATATACCACCCTCGCCGCGTACAGCCTCGGTGATGAGAATCCCCAGTTTAAGGATGCCGGTGGGGTGGAATTGGAAGAACTCCATATCTTCCAGTGGAACGCCGCGACGCAACACTACAGCTTCTCCATCGCCGGTATAGGCATAAGCATTGGATGTGATTTGCCAGGCACGTCCGTGTCCGCCAGTGGCGAAGATGACCGCTTTTGCGCGGAAGATATGCAGCTCACCGGTGGAAAGTTCGAGTGCAACTACGCCGGCGGTTACGCCGTCCTGGATGATGACATCCATGACGTGGAATTCGTTATAAAATTTGGTTTCGTTTTTAATGCATTGCTGAAAAAGGGTTTGCAGAATCATGTGCCCGGTACGGTCAGCAGCGTAACATGAACGCCGTACCGGCTTGTTGGTTTCATTATTGGTGTGCCCGCCAAATGGGCGTTGGGCAATGCGTCCCTCGGGGGTACGGCTGAACGGCAAGCCATAGTGTTCCAGGTCGTATACCGCTTCGACCGCCTGTTCACACATAAATTCGATGGCATCCTGGTCCCCCAGGTAATCACTGCCTTTAACGGTATCATAGGCGTGCCATTCCCAGTGGTCTTCTTCCAGGTTACCCAAGGCAGCACCAATCCCACCCTGAGCTGCGCCGGTGTGAGAACGGATAGGGTAAAGTTTGCTGACTACAGCTGTTTTGGCGTTTCTGGAGGCATATAAAGCCGCCATCAGCCCAGCACCGCCACCGCCAACTATGACAACATCGTAGGTATGAGTTTGAGTCATTTATTTTCTCCGTGAGTTAGGAAATGGGACGGACGCCGCCGACAAGGGCAATTGCGCCAAGGCCAGTGACAACCAGCCACAACAGTATCAGACCCCAATGCATGATCGAGCGTGAACGTGGGGTATGGACAATGTCATTAAGGACCTGGCGGATTCCATTGACACCATGAGCAAAGGCAAATCCGAGCAGGAGGGCATCATAAATGCGCCAACCCAGGCTGGCCCAGCGTAAAGCGACATAATCCAGATCAATGGCATGCACACCGACAATCAGATCCTGCAGGAGGACATGGCCCCACACCAGGGGAATGAGCAGAAATCCGGAGTAGCGCATCCATTTCCAGGCAGTTGTCTCAAAATTTGGTTTGGGTTTATTCACAGTCCGTACGTTTGTACTCATTGGTTTCTCCTATCCGCCAAACAAACCATAATTGTGGTGGAGTATATTGTAGGCCATGATTCCAGCAGCGGGCAGCCACAGAATCAGGGTAATAATCATAGTCCAACGGGTGGACATGCGCTGTTTTGGTATGCTCCAAAGTTTGGGCGCAATCAAATCGGAGAAGGCAATCCGCAAACCGTTAACCCCATGAAATAAAACACAAAATATCAGGAAAATTTCACCTATTCCGAATAGTGTAGAGCGATAAAGACCAATGGCATGCTCGTAAAGGCTGGGGAAGAAATAGACCAGGGATGTATCCAGAATATGGATCGTTAAAAAGAGCGCCGTGCCTAGACCGGTAATACGATGCAGCAGAAAACTAATTTGACCCTCCCTGCCGCGATAGCCCACATATCCGTTGATTGTGGTTTTTATACTGGACATTTTTGACCTCCTTAATGAGATGGGACAAATTGATTGTAGCAATTTTCTAGCAAAAAAGAAAACGTTCTGTATCAATCCCAATAGATGGGGTTATGGCGCCAATGCCTTAAATCGTCTGGAACCGGAGACGAATTCCCCCGACTATTTGGAGATATCCGGTGGTGAATTAATAATGTTCGCATAGAGAATTAGATGCTGCCTGCGGTATAATCGACGTGGAAATTGGCTTCTTGCCAAATCTCAAGTAGAAATAGGAGAAGATGAAACTTATGATGAAGCAGAAAAAAAATTTGCGGTGGGGAATTTTTGTAATAGCGCTTTTGACGGTGGTGATGAGTGCCTGTACTCCCAAACCAGCGGAACAGCAGACACTAAAATTTGCGGTTTTGCCCATCATTGATTCTTTACCCATGTATGTTGCACAAGAAGAAGGCCTGTTTACCAAATATAATTTAGAGGTTGAATTGGTGCCGGTTGGATCCGGACCGGAACGTGATCAACTGGTTGCCGCGGGGCAGATTGATGGGATGATCAATGAGGTTCTGACCACAATCATGAATAATCGAATGGACAGTAATGTGCAGGTAGTGCGTTTTGCCCGGGCTGCTACAGCTGACACTGCTTTATTCAGCATTATTGCCTCACAAAAAAGCGGCATCACCAGTGTGGAGCAGTTGAAAAATGTACAGGTGGGTATTTCGGAAGGCACCGTAATCGCCTATCTGACTGATCGCATGCTGGAAAAAGAAGGCTTTACTGCTGATGAAATCAGAACTGTGGCCGTTCCAAAAATTCCTGACCGTATGGCCTTATTGGGAAGCGGTGAATTACAAGCCGGCACCATGCCTGAACCGCTTTCCACATTGCTAGGTGTGCAGGGCGCCAGCATTGTCCTGGCCGACAGCAAATATCCGGAATTGAGTCACAGTACAATAGCCTTCCGTACTGCGGTCATTGAGGAGAAAACCGAAGCTGTAAGAAGCTTCCTGGCTGCAATAGAAGAAGCGGTCAGCATTATCAATGCTGACCCTACTAAATGGGAACAGACTCTGGTGGATAACAGTATTTTGCCGGCGCCTTTACAGGGGAAATTCCAGGTACCACAATTTGTTACGGCAGGTGTACCTTCCCAGGCGCAGTATGATGATGTATTGAATTGGGCAAAATCCAAAGGGATGATTAGCGAAGATGTGCCTTATGAACGCTGCATCAATGCCAGCTTTTTACCAAAGTAGCCGGATCCCATGATTGAAATCCAGAACCTCACCTTTGAGTACGCTCCTAACCAGGCAGTTTTTGAAAAATTTTCCTGGTCTGTAGGCCGAGGTGAGGCCTGGGCTATTTTAGGCCCTTCCGGTTGTGGGAAAAGCACCCTGCTGTACTTGCTGGCCGGGCTGCGCATTCCTATAAATGGCGTGGTTAAGGTCGATGGGCAGGTACTCACCCGTCCGCGGCCGCAGAGTGGGCTGATTATTCAGGATTATGGTTTACTGCCGTGGGCTACGGTTCGTCAGAATGCCGAATTGGGAATGGATATCCGCCGCTTTTACGGTCCGGATGGTAAACATGCTCCTAAGGAGAGCAGACCAGTGCAGATAGATGTGTCTCCCTGGTTGGTTCGTTTGGGTTTGCTAGAGCAGGCTGAAAAGTTTCCCGGACAGCTCTCGGGTGGACAGCGCCAGCGTACTGCTATTGCACGTACATTGGCCTTACAACCGGATCTGCTGCTAATGGATGAGCCTTTTTCTTCATTGGATGCACCGACACGCGAGTCTTTGCAACAATTGGTGTTGGAATTATGGCGTGAACAGGATTTAACCCTGGTGGTGGTAACCCACTCAATTGAAGAAGCAGCCATGTTGGGGCAGCATATTTTACTTTTGAAAACTCCACCCAACATCAATGCCCAGGTAATAGCCAACCCAAAGATGAGCCAGGTTGATTTCCGAAATTCTACGGATTATCAGGCGTTGTGTCATGATCTGCGCGAGAGGATGCTGGCATAATGCGCTGGAAACAGGTTCTACTGGCCCTGGTATTGTTGTTGTTATTGTGGCAAGCGCTGGCGATGGTGGTGAGTCTGCAAATCCTGCCGACACCGTTTCAGGTGGGGCAGGCATTGGTGCGAGACCTGGGACGGGATTTGCCGGGTCACTTTATGGCCAGTTTCTGGCGGGTTTTGATCAGTACACTGCTTTCGATTGTGACGGCAGCCCCATTAGGTCTCATGCTGGGCCAGTCCAAGCGGATAAACCAACTGCTGGCACCAGTTATTTATTTGCTTTACCCAATTCCCAAGGTGGTTTTATTGCCAGTGGTGGTGCTTTTTATGGGGATTGGAGATGTTTCCAAGATATTCATGATTTTCCTGATCCTTTTCTTTCAAATACTGGTACTGGTCCGTGATCAGGCTACTACACTTCGTCCTGAATTAATTCAGAGTGTGCGCAGCCTGGGGGCAGGACGCAAGGCGTTGTTTCGCTTTGTTTATTTACCGGCCAGCATCCCAGGTATACTGACCGCTTTGCGCCAATCGGTGGGTACTGCGGTGGCAGTTTTATACGTAGCGGAATTATTTGCCACGCAAAAAGGACTGGGCTATTATATTTACCTGAATGGCTCTACCATGTTCGACTATCCGGCGATGTATGCCGGTGTGGTGGCGATGAGCTTATTGGGCTTCGGCCTGTATTTTGTGGTTGACTGGCTGGAACGACGCTTATGCCCCTGGCAGTTTGTTAAATAGAGCGTGGTTCTTTCGCATCAGGCGTTTTGTTCGCCATAGGGGGCATCTTCGAGAACGATATCCAGATTGTAGAGTAGAGAGACGGCTTCGGGTAATGAGAAGCGTGTCTTTTTGAAGGTGTTTTCCTGGGGGTTAATGGCGTAATTTAGCGCTCCGGTAAAGTTGGTTTCGGTAAGGTTGGTGCGTTTGAAGAGAGCTTGTTTAAAGTCGCTTTTGGTGCAATTTGCTTTACTTAAATTGGCCTCTTCGAAATTAACATTGATCATGCTGCATTCCTGAAAGGTGACCTCACGCAGGTTCATCCCGAAGAAAACAGAGTGGTTGAGTATGCATTGGTTGAAATCAAAAGGCTTTCGTTGAATCAGACTCTTGCTTGTGTTTACTGTTTCGCTCCAATTAATTCCGATCAATTTGGATTTATGAAAATCAGCCTCGATGAAATGGCAGCCCGGAATTTTTGCCAGGCTAAAATTGCAATCCATCAAGTGACATTTTTCAAATTGACAGTTATGCCACTGACTGTCACTGAAATCACATTGTTTAAATGTACACTGATTAAAGGTGATGGATTCGAATTGTTTTTTAGAGAAATTATGACGCGAAAAAATTTCCCCGTCATAAAGGGAGTTGTTTTCCAGGGGAAATATTGTGGTTTGCATAGGCGTATTGTAACACTGCTAAACAGGCATTTGTCAGATTTAAGCTGTTTTATTCCTGCTTCCAGAACCATTTGGATATCTTGCGATCGGTATTGTTTGAAATAAGGATCAGGCCAATCGTATCGATGAATCCGTGGGTGAAGATCAGCAGCCAGAGATTGTAATTATTCAAAACAAAGAGAGTTGCCAGGATGAGACCGATGACACCGGTACTGATCAGCCCGGCAGGACCCTGATACCAATGTGAGAAACTAAAGATCAGAGAGCTGAACAGGATGGCAATGAGGGTTCCCGGAAGGTTGGTACCAAATAGATTCAGGATTTCATGCATCAGGAAGCCGCGAAATATGGCCTCTTCCAGAAAGGCTGCCAGAATCCAGGCTGCCAGGATAATTTGCACCAGCATGGCTGTATTGCCTTTAATACTCTCCAATACACTGTAATCATGTTCTTTTTTGGTAATGCGTTCTGCGAGAGGTTCGATAAGGATAACAGCCAGAAGCTGAATGCCGGTTCCCAGCAGCAATGCCAACAGAATGGTTTGGAGCCAATTGGCCGGTGACTGGAGACCGATGTAAACCAGATTTCTACGAAGCCAGAATGTCAGCACAATGGCGAGCAGGGTGATCAGGATTCCGATACCAGGCTGTTTTTTAATGCCAGAATAGATGAGGGCAATAGAGATGATGAGTATGATTATGAGTGAGTAGATGGCAGAAAAAGGGTCCATTTTTTATCCATTAACCAAGATTTGTTGTATGAGTATAGGCGGGGTTGATGTTTATTGCAAATACAAGTTTGGATGCTGGAAGAAATTTTGTCTTCAACCAGCCCCGGATTGTATTTTCTTGGGGGATCGTTAGCAGGCATGAAAGGCCGGGCGTATTCGCCCAATCGCACCTTTGTTAGAACGGAATGGCACCGCATTTTGATGGCCGAATAAATCCTAAATGACGGAACCTTTAACAGCATAAAAAAGATGTTGTACTTGTGGTGTGGTTCCGACAGTCTTTATTATTGGATAGGTTGTACAGATTTGATTTTGTGTTACCCATTATGCTTTAATGAATGAGCAATTGGAAAATGAGGAAGAAACAATGACCAGACCAATTTATCTTGATTACAATGCAACTACGCCCATTGCTGCGGAAGCAGCAGAGGCGATGCTGCCGTATCTGTACGAGACTTTTGGCAATCCATCGAGCAGCCATAGTTATGGGGTGCAATCCAAACTGGCAGTAGAAAATGCACGCCGCCAGGTGGCCGGTTTGTTAGAAGTAAAGCCGAAGGAGATCATCTTTACCAGCGGCGGTACGGAGGCGAATAATTATGCCATTCGCGGTTATTGCCTGGCGAACCGTGCCAAAGGCGGACATATTATCACCTCAGCAGTGGAACACCCGGCCGTACTGGAAGTGTGCCATGCACTAGAAACAGAAGGGTTTGAACTCAGTATTTTGCCAGTTGACGAGTTCGGGATGGTTTGTGTTGAGGATTTAGGTGCGGTATTGCGCCCGGACACTTTGCTGGTGTCAGTGATGCATGCGAATAATGAGGTAGGCACCATCCAACCAGTGCGGGCGCTGGCAGATCTGGCGCATCAAGTTGGTGCGGTTTTTCATTGTGATGCTGCGCAATCGTTGGGTAAGATCGCAGTGAACGGGAATGAACTGGGTGTGGACCTGCTCTCCATGGCCGGGCATAAATTGTATGCACCCAAGGGGGTGGGGTGTTTGTATGTGCGAGAAGGAATCAGATTACAGAACCTGATGTACGGCGCCGGGCATGAAGGCGGACACCGGCCAGGTACTGAGAATGTGCTTGAGATTGTTGGTTTGGGAAAGGCGTGTGAGATTGCCAGGCAAGATTTGACGGCCAATCAGAACCATTTTCGGATGATGCGTGACCGGTTACAAACCGGGTTGGAAACTGTTTTAGGAACGGAGCAGGTGCGAATGAATGGGCACGCGCAGGAACGGCTGCCCAACACACTTAGTCTATCTTTTCGCGAGGTGGAGGCTAACCGCCTTTTGAGTGAAATAGGTAGCGATGTCGCAGCTTCAGCCGGGGCAGCCTGCCATGCGGACGCTGTGACGGTATCCGCGGTGTTGGCGGCGATGCAGGTTCCGCTGGAGTGGGCAATGGGCACCATCCGCTTTTCCGTTGGACGGGGTACTACATTGGAAGAGGTGGACCGTGCTGTGGAAATTATCTGTGCGGCGGTGAATAAAATTAACGGGAACAAGTAATAAACGACCTGTTCTTTGATTACAAAATTGACCAGGAAAAACCGGCTTTCCGTTTATGGGTTATAAAGAAAATCCGGAATAGTTAGATGTACCAGATCGGGAAGATTGAGCCCCCGCCAGAATTTAAAGGCGTTGATGGAATTATATTTAGCAACCAGCAAGGTGATGACGGTGCCATGACTGACAATGGCGATGTCCTGCTGGGGGTTGGCAGAGACGATGGATGACACTGCCGCATGAAAACGCGATAAAGCCTGGGCAGCAGTTTCTGCACCAAAGACCCGGATATCCGGTTGGTCAAAAAATGCCTGGATAGTTGATTCGAAATCAGCATGATGCTCAAAATAATCGGATGTGAGCCGGCGATGTTCGTGCAGATCCTTCGCCTGTGATACTGAAAGGTTTAAATGTTTGCCCAGTTCATTTGCTGTTTGAACTGCTTTGGGTTCATCGCTGGAATAAATTGTCTGTAAATTGTATGCGCGTAGCTGTTGAGAGAATTGATGGCAACTCAGAAGCCCTGCTTGTGACAGTTCCCAGAATTGAGCCGGAATTGCAGGTTGAACAATAGGGAGAGCGTGTTTGATCAGCAATAGATTAGACATAGCCGAATTATACACAAAACTGCCAATGCCCAATACACACTTTGGCCTTTGATATTTTACTTTAGTTATTGGTCTCAGAATATAGCCTTTTGACCAGGGGTAATTCACTACCAATGCAGGAGGAATATTTTTTATGGTTCACCTACACTAAAAAGGCTTAATACCAAAATCCCACATGGAGATTTATATGCCCGACAATAAAGTTTCTGCTCTTATTGATATAAATGAATTAAAAAAATTACAAGAAAAACCACCTCTTTTTGCGCCTGGTGAACCTGAATTCTGGACTGACCCTTATATTTCAAAGCAAATGCTGGCTTACCATCTGGATCAAAACAGTGATGCTGCCAGTCGCAAGGGAGAAACCATTCAACGTACTGTTGATTGGATTGTAAGTTTCCTTGGGATAAAAGAAGGAAACAGCCTAATCGATTTAGGTTGCGGGCCAGGGCTTTATACCAGCCGATTTGCCAAATATGGTTTGAAAGTAACAGGGGTGGATTTTTCTCAGAATTCAATTAATTACGCTATCAATAGTGCTCATCAGCAGGGTCTGGAGATTACATATCGTTGCCAGGATTATCTGCAACTGACGGATGAAGCACAATATGATGCGGCATTGTTAATTTATGGTGATTTTTGTCCTCTATCTCCGGAGAAGCGCACCACGCTACTTGCCAATGTTCAAAGATTGTTGAAACCAGGCGGTTTCTTTGTGCTTGATGTAACTACTCCGTTCTTACGTAAATACGCAGGGTTGAAAAATGGCTGGTATGCTGCGGGGAGCGGTTTTTGGAAACCAACCGCACACCTGGTTCTGGAACAGGGTTTTGATTATGAAGGTGATGTCTACCTTGATCAATACATCGTTGTTGAAGAAAATGCTAAAGTTACTGTGTATCGTAACTGGTTTCAGGACTATACAGCAGATCGTATTCGGGCTGAGTTACAATCCAATGGATTTCTTGTCCAAAGTATGTGGAGTGATCTCACCGGAACAGATTATCAACAGGAAAGCGAGTGGATCGGGGTTGTTGCTCGAAGAGTTTAATTAAGAACTAAGGTGCACACGGGCCTATGATTGACACAATGTAATTTTTTAATTTTGGTTTGTCCAGTTCTATCCACTCACAATGCGGATTGGCATATATCACAATAATCTCTGTGAGCCCACTCCAATAAGTGGTTTTGCCATCGTGCTGCGAATAATAATTCGTACAATTCAAAGGTTGATTTGTGTTGTTTTGAGAATAATAATTTATGGACCAGGTATTATCATTTTCTAAAATCCAGTGTTCAAACACCATTAATTCTGTATCGCTATTGTTGTTAAATTGAAATTCAGTACAGCAGGAGAAATTATTCGGATTTGCCTTTCCAAATAATTCGCTGGTAATCTCATACTTCGCGCTGAACTGATCATCAGACGCCAAACAGGCTTCCAGAGGGCAAGGAGCAACACCTGGTGCATTAATGCAACGCACTCCGAATTGCTAAGCGTAATCCATAAGGCTGTTTGACTCGAGATCTTTTTCGTTTACAGATGGTTCAGCCCCAAGTATTTCCTCCTCTGAGTCCAAGCGGTGAATCCAGTATTCTGCTGAAAATAATTCGCAACCTATAACCAGAAAAAGCGCCCCAGCAAGGATGATTAGAATGACAGTTTTGTTACCCTTGACAGAGAGAAGTTTCTCTGTATAATTCAAATTGATGAATGTAGAAATAGATTATAGGAGATCGATATGGATAATGAAAAACAAATTCAAGAATTGTTGAATTTTTTCAAAGCATTGTCGGATGCCAACCGTTTGAAAATTATAGGTTTACTCGCTCAGCAGGATCTTTCTGTAGAGCAAATGGCTGAGATGCTGGGCGTTTCTGCTTCCACCGTTTCGCATCATCTTTCGCGGTTGAGTAAAGCCGGTCTGGTAAGTGCCAGAGCAGAGAGCTACTATAATATTTACCAACTTAATGTCGAGCGGTTGGAAAGCTTATCTAAAGAGCTGCTGGCAAAAGAGACACTGCCAGCGGTGACCGCAGAATTGGACATGGATGCGTATGATCAGAAAGTTGTCCGTAATTATTCTAGGCCGGATGGATCATTGAAAAGCATTCCTACCCAATTAAAGAAACTACAGGCGATATTGCGGTATGTAGTACGTGATTTTGCTACGGATGTGCGCTATAGTGAGAAAGAGGTAAATCAAATTCTGGAACGATACAATGAAGATTACGCCCAATTACGGCGCGAGCTGGTGGACTTTGGTTTTTTGGGAAGGGAAGGCGGTGGTGGATCTTACTGGTTGATCAATGTTCGCCCGCCTGAAATTCAATCCTTTAATGAAACTCCCGCAAATTAATATTTGCGGGAGTATTTCAATTAAGCCGGGTAACTAGAGAAGATATGAATAAAGGGTTTAGTATGTTGGATTTTGCCGGCTGAACTCTATCAAAACCTGATGCATGAAAGGTGTCCAAACTTCATCCGGCTGCCAGATGGAGAGCACATCCCAGTAGGCCTCCAGCGTAGGGGTACCCAGGCGCAGTACACGGTAGAGGTACACGAAAGCTGAAACGCGCATATTAAGAACGCAATGAACAAATATCTTTTTGCCCTGGTGGCGCTGCATGTTTTCAAAGAAAAGCGCAACATCTGTGGTGCGTGGATCTTCCCAGATAACCGGAATATGAACATACTCCATACCCAAACTGGCGACCAATTCAGCTTCATCCTGCAGGGCATCCGGTGAATTTACCAGAGCGAGATTTATAACCACCTGGTAGCCCGCAGCGGCAATTTCTGAGAATTGCTGGCGGGTTGGCATTCCGGCTGTACCCAGATTGGGAGTGATCTGGTGAAAATTGGTTAAGGCATGCATATTGTGGTTCATGAAGAGCCGGCTAAAATCATTTCTATCTGATTAAGGACTTCTTTGGAAAAGTCTATCTTTTGGGTTCCAGCAACAATCTCTTCGATCTGACTGGGGCGGGAGGCGCCAATCAGCGCACTGGTTACTACCGGGTTACGGAGTGTCCAATTGATTGCCAGCTGTGCCAGGGAAAGACCATGATCCAAAGCAATCTGGTTTAAACGGCGGACCTGATCCATTTTGGGATCCGTGAGGTGCTCGGGTTTTAAGAAAGATGGTTTGGCCGCTCGTGAATCTTCGGGAATCCCGTTCAGATAGCGGTTAGTGAGCATTCCCTGCGCTAAAGGTGAAAAGACGATGCAGCCTACACCTTCTTCATTCAGAACGTTGAGCAGTTCAGGTTCGATCCAGCGTTCAAACATATTGTATTTAGGTTGGTGGATGAGGCAGGGTGTACCCAGGCGTTCTAAAATACGGATAGCTTGTTGAGTTTCAATGGGTCCGTAATTAGAAATACCGGCATATAAGGCTTTACCGCTGCGTACAATGTGATCAAGTGCACTCATACTCTCTTCGAGCGGCGTGTTGGGATCCGGGCGGTGATGGTAGAAAATATCTACATAATCCAGTCCCAGGCGTTTAAGGCTTTGATCCAGGCTGGAAACCAGGTATTTGCGTGAACCCCATTCGCCGTACGGGCCGGGCCACATGTAATAACCAGCTTTGGTAGAAATAATCATTTCGTCACGGTAAGGGCGAAAATCCTTTGCCAGGATTTGCCCAAACGTCTCTTCGGCGCTGCCAGGCGGAGGACCATAATTGTTGGCAAGGTCAAAATGGGTGATACCCAAATTAAACGCCGTACGCACCATAGCGCGGCAGTTTTCAAATATATCCACGCCGCTAAAATTATGCCACAGCCCAAGGGATATCAGGGGAAGTTGGATACCACTGCGTCCACAACGCCGATAGAGACTCTCTTGGTAACGTTCCGGATCGGGAATATATTCAGGTGAAACGGGTAAAACGGCCATTACGGCTCCTTTTCGATCAATTTAGTTAGTAAGGCGTTGAAGCCCTTCCATATAAGCACGGATGCTGGGTAGACCGTTGAGCTTTTCGTAAAAGAAGTTGTTGACGATGTTGATAACTTCTTCGCGAGCGGCCTCTGCCTGTGGGGATAATTGTCCACGTTCGGCATCATCGCTCAGTAAACGCTTTAAGTTAAGCAGATAACGCACAATTTCCACTTCTTTTTCACCTTCAAGGGTCTCGATAACAGCCAGGATTAATTTGTCGGTTTGTTCCAGCATAATATTGCTGTCGATTTCTGAACCGGGTTGAAAGCTTTCATCTATTGTTCGGATGAGTGACCACACCTGGTACAGCATTGTGGTGGGCTCATCAAATAATTCGCGTAAATAGGCAGCTTCGTCATAACGCCCGGTTAGTCGAAAGATGTTATACATGCGTTTGGCAGCTTTTCCATAGTTGGGCGTTTTGGTTACGTACTTGTATACTTCTTTTTCGAGCTGACTGACATAGTCATCCAGGGCGTTGCCGGAAACATGTTTAACCAGTTTGCTGAAAATCGGGATCGATTGGGCATCCAGGTAAACTTCCTGAAAGAAAGAATCAAGGTAACCATCCAATGGGGTGATAGATCCGTCTGGTGATTCCCAGGTGACATCCAGCATGTTGCTGGCGTTGACCAGTTGTTTGCGTTGGGTATCAGCGACAATCCAATCCAATTTGCACCAACCCGGATTTTGTGCGGCTTCTTCCCAAGTGATACGAGTGGGCATGGAATTACGCAGTACTTCGATATAACCATCTTTTATCTCACCAGGCTGCCATGCAATGGGCGCGGTACTGTGTTCCAGTCTTCCGTTGCGAATTGCATCGAAAGGTAAGGAACCAAACTTAACCTCAATCAGACGATACCAATCACCTTCAATTGTCTGAAGTGCTTTTTCACGCATCAGATCTCTCAGTATTGTGCAGGCATCACTGCGTGTCTCTGCGATAATATTGACGCGTTCAAAATAATCCGCATCACCGGGATAGGTTTGTATTTTGGATTGGGCAGCCGAGCCAGAAAGCGCCAACGCAGTTTCCACTTTTCCAGGTTGATCTTCAAATTCTACGAGTTTGCCGATTTTACGGAAATGAACCAGATCTTTATCACTGAAATCCAGCAGGGAGACTTTGTGTCCAAAAATCCCACTGTGTTCATTCAGTACAATTGGTTCTGCTTGTTCGCCCTGCATGGCCGTAAGCCACTGTGCCGCGTCGTTTTCGTTCATTTCAATCCCCATACGTTGTGCGGATTGGACAATCTGCTGAAGCTGATCCGGCGTGTTCTGCTGAAAATCCATAAATATCTCCTATCAGTCGGAAAATCTATTGTTGGGATAAAAGTGATAACACTATTGTAGCAATTGGGTCAAAAAAATCCAGCAAAGATATGGTTAACGACGTTTATTGGTGCGCTCGATAAAAATTTCCTGAGCGTTACGGGTAGAACGTGCATTATGCGGTTTGATGCGGCTGTAGGTTCCGTCCGATTTCATTAGCCTGGCCTTGGTATTATCTGTCAGATACGTTTCCAGGATATCTTTACGAATTCTACGGATCATTTGGCGATCTTCCACCGGGAAGAGAATCTCCACACGTTGATTGAGGTTGCGCGGCATCAGGTCGGCACTGCCCATATAGATCTCTTCATTGCCGTCATTGAGAAAGTAATATACGCGGCTATGCTCTAAAAAGCGTCCCAGAATACTGATTACCCGGATATTCTCACTGACACCTTTAATTCCCGGGCGCAGGCTGCAAATTCCACGGATGAGAAGATCGATTTTTACACCTGCCTGGGAAGCCTGGTAAAGTTTGCGGATGATCAGGGGATCCACCAGAGAATTCATTTTAAAGAGCAGATAAGCATCTTTGCCGTTTTTTTTGTTATCAATTTCTCGTTCGATCATATCGGTAAAGCGTTGGCGCATATTGATAGGCGCAATCAGTAATTTTCGATAATCCTTTTTGGAAGAGTAACCGGTGAGGTAATTAAACAGATCGCTGGCATCGGCGCCAATTTCTTGATCTGCGGTGAACATACCCATATCTTCATATAAACTGGCAGTAATATGGTGGTAATTGCCAGTACCTAAATGGATATATCGACGGATATGATCTCCTTCTCTGCGGACGACCAAAGCAATTTTACTGTGAGTTTTTAAGCCCACCAGGCCATAAGTTACATGAACCCCTTCCTGCTCCAACATACGTGCCCAACTGATGTTGCTTTCTTCGTCGAAACGCGCCTTCAATTCCACCAGAACCGCGATCTGCTTGCCATAATCACGACGGGCTTCCAGCAGCGTCTTAACAATGGGTGAGTTTTGACCGACCCGATAGAGTGTCATTTTGATGGTGAGAACATTGGGATCACGGGCTGCTGCGCGCAGAAAATCGACTACTGGGGTAAAAGAATCATAAGGGTGATGTAAAAGAATATCGCTGGTACGAATGGCGGCAAAAATATAGCCTGGATCAAAACCTTCCTTTTGTCTTAATTTTTCCGGAATTTGCTGATGAAAAGGTTGATCCTTAAGGTGAGGCAGCTCCAGACGATGTAAATCCATCAGACTGCGCATGCTTAATGGTAAATCCAATGGGTATATATCCAGTATGTCCATATTGAGATTTTGCGCCAATAGTTCCTGTAAGTGGGTGGGCATATCTTTTTGCACCATTAAACGGACCACCTTGCCAAAACGCCGGTTGCGGACACTCTCTTCCATTACTTCCAAAAGATCAGAGGCTTCCAGTTCTTGAATCTCAAAATCAGCGTTGCGGGTAACATGAAAAGGATAAGCTTCCAAAATTTTCATGCCCGGAAACAGGGAATTCAGATTTTCTCTGATCAGATGGCTGAGCCACATAAAATAGTGATGGCGGGGTGCAGCACCATCACGGCGGTAGCCACCGGAGGAGCGTTTGATGGGTACCAATTGAGGGAGGGATGAGGGAACTTTTACCCGGGCAAAATGTTCGTAGCCGCTTTCATCTTCAATCGAAACAGCCAGGTTAAGGCTTAAGTTGGAGATGTGCGGGAAAGGATGTCCAGGGTCGAACGCCAGAGGAGTGAGGGTAGGGAAAACAGCCTCATGATAATAATCGTTTACAAACTCTCGCTGCCGTTCTGATAGTTGACTGTATTGTAAAATATGGATGCCAGCTTTATCCAATAAGGGCAGCATTGTAGTAATCCAATAATCCCGGCCCTCCTGCATTAATTTTCTGGCTATTTTGCGAATTTCAACCAGTTGTTGGTTGGGAGAGAGACCATCCTGACTGCGGTTAAACACACCTGCATCACGCTGCATGACCAGGCCACCCACCCGCACCATAAAAAATTCATCCAGGTTGGATCCCAGAATGGATAGAAATTTTACTCTTTCCAGCAAAGGGTTGCGTTCATCCTGAGCTTCTTCAAAGACCCGCCATTGAAATTCCAGCAGCCCCAATTCGCGGTTTACGTAGTATTTGGGGTTATCCAAATCTTCTATCAGAACTGGGTTTTCCGCAGGTTTGCTGGAGATTTCGTCTGGCATACAGGTCTCTCTTTCTAAAATTTGTGATTGTTATTTCATTTTACTAAAACTACCTGAGACCATCAACAAGATTCCTAACGCCAATACA
This sequence comes from Chloroflexi bacterium HGW-Chloroflexi-10, assembly GCA_002840755.1. Classification (GTDB taxonomy): domain Bacteria; phylum Chloroflexota; class Anaerolineae; order Anaerolineales; family Anaerolineaceae; genus UBA6170. Next base: position 25,630 of record PHBZ01000019.1, read on the forward strand.
ACCACCAGAATTACACCTACCGCGCGGTTGTCAAATAAAAAGTTGACGGCGGAAGGTTTTTCAGGCGTGGAAACAGCGGTAGGAATCATATCTTCTATGCTTCTGGTGTTTGTCGGGCGCGGTGTTTTAATCTTTGTGGGAGCAAGGGTTGAGGTGGGCCGCGATGTTGATACGATTTCCTCTGTTGCTGTCACCAATGGTGTTTCGCCTTCTGCCAGTGTAGGAGTTTGGGTGAACTGAGCTGCACTGATAAGCAATTTTTGGCCAACCTGAATGATAGGGTCATTAACGGCCAATCCATTCAGGCCGGTTATTACATCAATTTTGGTGTCATAAGCTATAGCAATACTCCACAAAGCCTGTCCACTGAGCACTTCGTGGATGATTGATCCATCAGGGTTGGGTGTGGCGATTTCCACGGGAATAATAAGTTGCGAAACGGCGGGGATGGTGGGCGCGGCGGTAGCGCCCGGGATGGGTGTTTTTACTAAATATCCGCCACTGGTATATGCTGCGTGCACAATGTACCATGTACGGCCATTTAAACTGGTGACACCCGCGCCAATATGGGTGTAGTTGGCATTGACCACCGGAATCATGTGAGCATCATCTGCCCACACCGCTTGAATTTCACCGATGCTCATAGGACCAATCGCAAAGTTTTCCGTAGCCCATGCCTTCGCGCCGCCTCCATATCCAGCAGCCTGAACACGCCCACTGACATCCCCAATATGCGCATGAATATCATTCACTGCCATGATGTCGGATGTTTGTTGGGCAGTATACATGAGGATGTTATCAATTTCCAGGGCAGGTAAACCCTGACCGGTGCGCATCCCATTAATCAAAGAGATTAATTCGCTTGCGGTTACTTCGGTAAGCGGCGCTGCTTTAACCGAAAATACAGAAAGCGGTAGAGCAATTAAGGAGAAAAGGATTAAAATACAAATTATTTTTTTCATTTAAGTGTATTATACCGAATACATATAAAAGTCCACAGGCTAGAATATATCATTTGATTGATAGGCGATAAGGATTATATAAGAATTAATCTTAAACTATAATGATTAATCAACGAATTAGGCTAGTTTGTTTTTTAAAGTGGTTTATTTGCATACTTCTTGCACCTTATTTGTTTCTATTAATAATGCTTCATGCCAAGTTGACTTGCCCAATTTACATTTTTTGTGCATAATAATGGAAGTCAAACCTAGTTGAAAAGGGTAGGTGACCATGTCATCAAAAATGTTATACGAAGCGATTGCCCTGGTACGTGCTGGAAGAAATGATGATGCACGATTGGTAATCTTTGAAATTATTCGCAATGAGCCTCAGAATGAAATGGCCTGGATGTGGTTGGCAGAGACACTTTCTTCGAATGTTGACCGGATGAAAGTGTTATTGGCTTGCATGAAGGAAAATCCGAACAGCAAGATTGCCCAGATGGCCATTGATAAGATGAAAAACAAAATGGGTACAGCCATTTTACAAATGGATACTGAAAACCCTTTTACTGAAGGCTCTACTTTTGACCCGCTTGCGCCACAAAGGACCGGTCATACCGGAGCAATTATTGGATTTGATGGGTCATTCATTCTTTCCGAAGTTCCAGATTTTAAGGAAGTTATTGATTTGCGTTCTCCCGGCTCCAGTTCAGGAGCATTTTTTGCAGGTTCTGTGCCTTCTGAATCATCAGAAGAGCCGATAATCGTTTTACCATCTTCCAGTGTTGAATCGGAATATACAGAAAATATCATACCTGAAGCGATTGTCGAACCAGATCTTGAGATCGGAGAAGAATCCTTTGAGAGGGAAGAATCCTTTGAAAGAGAAGAACCGGTTGAAAGAGAAGAACTGATTGAAAGAGAAGAACCGGTTGAATTGGAATTTGAGCCAGATCTTTCTGACTTGTTTCGGGATGAAAGGTCAGAGGAAGCGGTAGAAGAAAACGCAGATGAAGATGAAGAGGAAGAATTCGACTTATCCAGAATTATTTCCACGCCAGCGCTTACCGAGGATGATGAACTGATTGACCTGGAAGAACTCAGCCCAGAAGAATTGGGTTTTGTGGATGATGCCAGCGAACTCGCATCAGCTGAGAATTCCAATCTGAATGCATTGTTTGAGGATGAAGAACTGGTTGAAGACCGCGTTTTGGAAAGCTCTGCGAAAAAATATAATGTAAAACGAAAAAAGCAGGAACGCCGTATGCTGTACTTTATCGGCGGCATGTTCCTTTTAATTGGTGTGTTATGTATTACTGCCATAGGATTGATTTACAGCCGCTCAAGTGGTACAGCATTAATAGGTGTGCCAACACTGACTTTGATTCCCACGGAAATTGTTCTGCCGAGTGCTACAGAACCGTTACCTCCTACGCAAACAGCTACTCTAAGCCCAACGGCCACACCAACGGCAACAGCCACGGCAACCCCATTGGTATATCTAAGTGAGGACGCCATTGTTCCGGAATCAGCAAATACATTGGTATTACGCTTAAGACAAAACCTGACCGGAGAATTTTATCCTTCGCTGGATGGAAATCTGGTGGCTGTGGTGGATGGAAATACCATCCAGTTGTGGAGTGCGGCAACGGGTAATCTGCGCTACACCTTGCTGGGCCATACCGCAGCGGTAACGGATGTGGTCTTTTCACCGGATGGAAACCTGTTAGTGAGTGGCAGCAGCGATTTTACCGTGCGGGTATGGAATACCCAGACCGGGGCATTAACCAAAACCTTCGCGCTCGATGCGGATGCGATTAATCGGATATACGGTGATCGAACGCGGCAATATCCACGCAGGGTCTCGGTTGATATTTCGCCGGATGGCGGGACAGTAGCCGCCGGTGGATTTGGCTTTGTCAATGTTTTGGATGTGCCATCCGGTTTGGTACGCGGTAGTTTTATTTTGAATGATGAGACGCTGGCCAGAGTAACCACGGATGTTGTTGTTCTTCAGGGATTCGAAGTTAAGTTCAATGAAAACGGCTGGGTGTTGAGTGCTGCTATGAGTAAGATGCTGGTTGGGCTGGATTCGCTGGATGCCACACCTTTATACCAATATGATCTTGGACCGTTAGCCCGGGTTACTTACGACGCTAACCGGATTCATATGGTGGAAGCGGATGCCGGCGGCATTATTCTGCGTAAGCTGGAGACCGGTGAAATTCTGAATGGTTTTGGCGGACGAAAAGTTAAGCCGAACCAGGCAGCCCCGGATTATACCGTATCCGAAAACTGGCAAGTTTTGGGAATTGAGGCAGACGGAGAGAACGTTTCAGTACAGCTATCCGTTTGGGACATTGCCGATGATAACAATTTGATTAATTTTGATGGCATATGTACGGGAACCGATTGCCGTCCACCGGCTTTTGCGATTGCACCGGAAGGTAATTGGATTGCTGTGGAGACGGAAAGTGATGGGGTTACCGCCCTGAAAGTGGTGGATCTGGTATCTCTAGCAGAAGTTCACAGCTTCAGTGGATTGGCAGCACCGATCAACGGCATCAATTTCTCACCGGATGGAAAACTGGTGGCTGCATTGGATGGCGGCAGTATAGTACATGTCTGGGATATTGAAATCGGGATTGAACGTGCAGCTATTCAGACGGAAGCATTGACAGATGTTTCCTTCTCGCGGGATGGGGCTTTCCTGTTTGCCTGGAATACAAAGAGTATACAGGTCTGGAGCCAGCCAATAGAGCCACCGAGCGGTGCTTTCCCTGGTCTGGATTCGGTTGCTCTGGACGAATATCTTAAAGATCAATCGGCAAATGTACAATGTCAACCCGGCGGTGTTCTTACCCATCAGAACTTAATGGCACAACAGTGCAACTTGGACGCAGCGACATTTACCTTATCAACAGTCTATACCTATGATGCCGATAGATATGTATTCCAGGTTGAATCTAACCTGGTAATGAAATTTGAAGCCCAATTGGACCAGGCAGCCATCACGGCAATCAATTATGTAGCGGGTGTACCCTACGAAGACGCAAAAGTTGCGGAAGTTCAAAGCTGGATAACTGAGAATATAGCTACACTTACGCCGGACACTCGCAAAGAGACTTCCTTTGGGTCATTAGGTTTTGTAATCTCGCTGACTGAGGATGGCTATAAGCTGATGATACAAATTCCAGCTTCCTGAACCAATCATTTTTTGATAAGATAAGAACCGGAAGGTATAACGCTTTCCGGTTCTTTTTTGGAGGAATACAATGAATCGTTTAATTGAACAGCCACAAACTGCTGCATTTTTTGGGTATCTGGAAGATTGGTTCGCTACTCTCAAGGTGTGGAAATCAGAAGAAATCTTTCAATCCCCGGAGCGATGCGCCATTTTATCGGTAGATCTGACGGAAGGATTCTGTCATTTTGGAGCGTTAGCCAGCCCACGGGTGGCCGGATTAATTGACCCGGTTGTACATTTAATGGAAGATGCCTGGGAACAGGGTGTGCGAAACTTTGTCCTGAGCCAGGACACACATGACCCGGAAGCTGTGGAATTTAGCGCCTGGCCGCCGCACTGTATCCGTGGAACAGAGGAAGCAGAGACGGTTGAGACTATCAAGACGCTACCATTTTTTAAAGAGATGACTTTGATTGAGAAAAACTCGATCGATTCGGGCATGAATGGCGGGTTAGCGGCCTGGATTACAGCACATCCACAGGTGGATACATTTGTAGTAGTGGGTGATTGTACGGATTTGTGTGTTTACCAACTGGCTATGTTTTTACGTTTGCAGGCCAATGAAAAGCAGCAGCAACGGCGGGTGATTGTACCGGAGAACTGCGTCCAGACCTATGATTTACCGGTTGAAACCGCGCGGGAAATTGGCGCCGTGCCGCATCCGGGTGACCTGCTGCACTTGTTATTCTTGTATCATCTGGCGTTGAATGGCGTAGAAATAGTAAAAAGTATTTAAGAAACCAAAAACAGATGCAGAGGCCTGCATCTGTTTTTGGTTTTAGTGTTTTTAATTATTTTAAGGGGTTGGGTTCTTCCAGTAACTGGCTTCGTCCACGCTGATAACGAAATTCTTGGTTTCTCGGGCGCCGACAAATAAACCAAAGGAACCTTCGGTGAAGGTGGCGTCTTTTACTTCGGTGAGTAATGCACCATTCGCGTAGAGGATCAGGCGGTCACCGACAGCCATGATGCCGATGGTGTTGCTTTTATTCGAGCCGGTTTGTATAGCGCTGGAAGTGGTCCAGTTGACATGGGTGGTCATCAAGCCTTTGTCGCCAATGGTGGCGTCCCATTCGCGCAGGCTGTATTTGCCATCGCAGGTGAAACCAAATAAGTAACCTTTATTGGCTTCGCGGGATACGGGCACGCGGAACATGATGCCATAGCGATCAGAACCGGTACAGGTACCCGTATTGATTTTCATTTCCAGATAGAAATTGTTTAATTTTTCGGTGGTTGCCAGACGCCAGCCATCGGTGGTAGTCAGACCGGTCAGTTTGAGCATTCCACTACCGAAGTCGATGCTGGTGTAAGAATCCGGACCGGTAGGCCAGAACTTACCATCATCCATAGCATCGTTCCAATTGGGATCACCCAATTTGGTGCGCGGATTATCGGCTGGCGGTGTAAAGGCCGGCACCAGGGTTAAGGCAGCCGTAGGTGTGGCGGGAACACTGGTGGCTGTTGCGGTTGCTTCAGCAGGGGCTGTGGTTGCTTCCGGTGTGGCCGTGGCTTCTGCCGGGGCCTGGGTAGGAGCCTCGGTGGAAACAGGCGCCTGAGTGGCTTCTACCACCGGTGTATTGGTGGCGACCACGGGTTCGCTGGTGGCCGGTGAGGCTTCCGTGATGACGACCGGGGGCAGCTCGCCTGTGGGTAATGCGCTGGTAGGCTGCGGCATTTCTGTAAGAATCTTCGCTACACGGGTAGCCATATCAGCGTCTGAAGTTGCCGGTGTGGCTACTTGTTGTAATGGTATTTCACAACCAGACAGTATGCCCATTAGCGTGACAAAAATGAGCAAACGAAACCAAATTGATTTATGCATGAGGTACTCTCTTTTCTCCAAAATTTAAATGGAACACCATTGTGTGTGCCTGATTTATAGACGCTGCAATCAGGTTGATGGTTCCCATTGGACACTTATGACTTATAGCCAATCATTCGCAGGAACCTCTTGCGCCATTGAATGCCTTCTTCATCTTCAATACCCTGCGGTTTAAAGCCATCTACGACACCCAAAATACCGCGTCCGACGCCGGTATCCGCTACAATTACCTCGGTGGGGTTAGCCGTGGCGCAGAACAGGTTGACAATCTCAGGAACGCGCTGCAGGGCGTGGATGACGTTGATGGGGTAAAACCCATTTCCAAGGAACAGGATGAAACTATGACCGGCGGAAATATTCAGTGCGTTTTGTTTGGCCAGTTCGATCATTTCCGGGTCGGTTCCACTCCAGCGGATCAGGCATTTGCCGGATGCTTCGCAAAATGCCAGACCAAATTTGATGCCGGGAACGCTGCTGACTAACGCTTCGTGGATATCTTCTACAGTTTTAATAAAGTGCGATTGCCCAAGAATGAAGTTGATCTCTTCCGGTTTTTCAATTTTTACACTCAAAATTTCCATATTTTTCTCCTCATAATACGATCATCCGGGGGACGTTATTGCAGGAAACTTCCAGCGGTTTTGTTCATTAAAAATAGGATGCAAGAATTATGCGCTGTGATGAGCAATCATCTCCATTATGGCATAAATTTAGGAAGTGTGGAAAAAAATGTAATAAGTAATTGGGGGGAGGGATTAAGAAATAGGAATCGGGAAGTAGGAAAAAATAGTCTGTCACGAGTAATAAGTTGAATAAAGGCATGGTTGGATAACACGAAAAAAGAAAGATGCCAATTCTAATACAAAATAACCAAAGTTTTTTGAGCTAAAAAACCTTGGAAAATTTACAGGAAACGATTTGTGAATCTTTTAAAAACCCTCCGATACATTCTTGGGTACCGGAGGGTCTAATCTTGTAAAGACAATTTGGATTACTGATTGACTATCATGGGTAAGTAAACGGGATAATGATAATGAACTGCCATACCACAACCAACCACATCGCCACCGTCAACTGGCGTGGTGGCGATAGGTAAATCCCAGTAGACAAAATAAGCATACTGGTTATTATCTACGACATTCCAATTTACCGTGTAGTCCGGTACGCCGCTGTAACCGGAACTGCCCATGCTGCTGGCTGAAGCCATGGTATTATTCACCCCCAGGCGGGTGCGGATCAAGAAAGCATTTCCAGCCAACGTAGTAGAGCCGTCGTAGAAACAAGCTTCAAAGCCGTCGATTGTGACTTTGTCTGGCAGGTTCACTGATGCGACATAAACTCCGCGGCTGTTACTGCCACCTTCGCCGTGTTTGTGGATCAGCCAGCGTGCATGATTTTCATATTCCTGACTATCAAAAAATGGGGTAAATGCTGTGTTGGAAATGCCGATAACATTTTCATGTTGATCAGGGACAACATGATATTCCAGGTTCACACCTGACAGATAGATATAATTACTTATCAAGGATGTGGGTAGGAGAACATGCACCCAGTAAGTATATTGAGAGTTATCAATTGTGAATGCAGGTATCACCAACGAGCATATCTTATCTTCAATTCCCTGGCAATTCAGGTCTCCCAGTGTTGAATAGTTTCCATTGTGATCAGCCCGCTGTATTTTGGCATTCACCGTGTAGCCGGTACCTTCATCAAAAATACGCATGGATAGTTTATTTACAGAGGCACCATCTGGCAAATTGACGGGTGCCATAAATTTACCAGTGCCTGCTGCATTATTCTGAAGATAGAAGAGGCGTAATGCGAACCAGTCATCATATGTATACCCATTTTCAAATGGGTTGAAAGCGGCCGATCCCAGAGCGAGAATACTTGAATCTATTTCCGGAGGAAGATATTCAATTGTTGCACCGCAGCCCCATACATTGCTGCCTGCCCCGGTGCTTTTAGGAAGTTTCAGATCTAAACGGTAATAAACATGACCGCCATAATCAATAGTTTCGGGATAGTCAAGTTCAACGATTTCCTGGTAACCGGAAGCGCCCGTACTTTCAATCTGGGTTATATATGTTAAACCATAGTTGGTGGCGGAAACAAAATTTAATTTTGCAGAAAGACTGGCTGAATCATCGTAGAAACAGGCTTTTACACTGATAATTTGAGCCCCTTGCGGAAGCTGGACCTGCGCTTTGAATTGTCCTTCAAAGTTTGGTCCAAAATATTTGACATAGCGTCCGTGGTTTTCATAATTGGGAGGAGAGGTGGTGTTAGAACCACTCGGTAAGAAAGCTGCAGCAGGGATGGACAGGAAGGTTGTGGCTCCCCCCGCGCTGGCATCCAGATCGGGTAATAGGTTGGCGGAAACGGTGGGGGTAAAGCTGATCAGGCTGATCAGCATGACGCCTGCAAATAAGATACGGATGATTGATGTCATTGAAATCTCCTTGGTGAAGCAAATTATATAAATAAACTTATGACTATTATAGGGGACATGCGTCCAAGAAGCGTCCAAAAAAAATACACGTAAAAAATCCCAAAATGTATTTGATCCTTTTTCTGCTCAATGATTTTGGTTGGAATTATTCACGAAGAGCACGGACGAATACCACGAAAATATAATTGATGAGATAAAACGATTGGTTATAAAAATTTAACATCAAAAAAGATGAAAAGATGAAAAAATAGAATAGCATGTGCGGACTGTTCAGCATTTTCTGATTAATAATATTAATTGCGATGAAGCGGAATTGGTTCGAAAAAAAGATTATTTGCGTTTGACTGAGGAATAGATCATTTCTTCGCGATCCGTATGTTTTTAAGTAACATAAGGTAAAATTGGATGGATTTATAGAAAGGTAGTTATCGACTTTGTTTGAACTTGTATTTTTAGGAACTTCTGCTTCTGCGCCTTCGGTTAAGCGCAATTTGCCAGCCATTATGGTGAAACACGATGAACACCGCTTTTTGATCGATTGCGGTGAAGGAACACAGCGTCAAATTCTGCAGGCCGGAATTGGTTTTAAACGATTGAACCGAATTCTGATTACGCATGGACATCTGGATCATATTCTGGGTTTGGCCGGGCTGCTCTCTACACTGCTGCGCTGGGAAACCATGGAAGAAATGGTGATTTATGGGGGTAAAGCGGCACTGAACAGGGTGAATGATTTGATCTACGGCGTGGTTTTACGTGGGGATCCTCCACCCATGCTACTTTCCCTGGTTCCAGTGGAAGAAGGCGTTTTTATCGAAGAGAATAATTTTAGCGTAACTGCCATACCGGTCAGCCATCGCGGACCGGATAATTACGGTTATTTGTTTCAGGAAAAAGGACGGCGTCCATTTTTACCCGAAAAAGCCGAGGCTTTGGGCATTCCTTCTGGGCCGTTGCGCCGCGAACTGGTCAACGGGCAGGCGATTGAACTGGCGGATGGCAGACAAATACATCCGGATGAAGTGCTGGGTGATTTAAAACCCGGTACGCGTCTGGTAGTGTTGGGTGATGTGGGCGACCCGAGTAATCTGTATACCTATTGCGATCAGGCGGACACGCTGGTAATGGAAGCCACTTATCTGGAATCCGAAGCGGATATGGCGCGCCAGTTTGGTCATATGACGGCGCGACGTTCTGCAGAACTGGCTGTCCGTGCCGGTGTGCAGCAATTGATCCTTACCCATCTATCGCGGCGCTACCGGGAGCGGGATATTCTGCAAGAAGCGCAGGAAGTTTTCCCCAATACCATTGTGGCAAGAGATTTTGACACAATTTCGGTTAAGAAGGATGAATAAAACAGTGGTTTAACCAACAACTGTTTTTGGGAAAATGCGGATCAGAGAATGATATCTGCGACCGAATCTAATATCTGACTGGGGACGTAAGGATAACGATCCACATCCTCTTTCCGTGTGATTCCGGTTAGGACCAGGATAGTATCCATCCCACTTTGTACACCAGCGACGATATCCGTATCCATGCGATCACCCACCATGACGGTATCCTCAGAGTGTACACCCAGATAATTGATTGCAGAGCGCATCATTAATGGATTGGGTTTACCCACATAAAATGCCTTTTTTTCGGAGGCGCTCTCAATTAAGGCTGCTAACGCACCAGCGCCGGGAACTACGCCTTTTTCGGATGGACCACTGGCATCCGGGTTGGTGGCGATAAAACGTGCTCCGTTGATCACCAGGCGAATAGCGCGTGTGAATACGTCCTGATTAAGTGTTTCTGTTTCCCCTAAGACGACATAATCGGGATTGTGTTCTGTGATGATATAACCGACTTCGTGTAAGGCGGTTGTCAGCCCGCTTTCACCAATAACGAAAGCTTTGCCTTGTGGCCTTTGTGAATGCAGAAATCGGGCGGTAGCCATTGCAGAAGTAAAAATTGCCTGACTGGGGATCTCCAGACCGGCCATTTTTAATTTGTAGGAAAGATCACCCGCTGTAAAGCGGGAATTGTTGGTGAGTACGAGAAATTTAGCGCCGGTTGTCACCAAACGGTGAATAAACTCATTTGCACCAGGAATCATGGTGCTACCTTTTACCAATACGCCGTCCATATCAATCAGGAAATTTTTGGGCTTTTTTATCATACGGGGTTTCTCAATTCTAATAAATATTGACCGGGTTTTTGACGAACTATTTTTTGCCTTGTTAAAAATCTTATGTGGTGTGAGGTGCCTACTATTGCATAGATTATAAACCAAAGAGCTTCCCGGTTCATTTTTGTTTTATAGAAAATGGATGTATGTTGGGATTTCAGGAATTATGACAAAATAACTCTATAAACACAGCGAAAATCAGTTGACATAGCTATTTGGCTGTGATAATATTTGAACTTGTAAGTGTTAAAGCCCCACTTGCGGCACTCTTATCCAGAGAGGCGGAGGGACCGGCCCTACGAAGCCTCGGCAACCCAAAGGACAATCAGTCTTTTAAAGGTGCCAAATCCGGCAGATATCTGGAAGATGAGAGGGCAATAATATCCGGAAAACAACCTGGATTGCCCCTCGCTGACCGAAGGGGCAATTTTTATTTTTCATGGAGGTACTGTTTAATGAATACAACTTTTATGAATTCCGCCAAATACCTGTTCACTTCTGAATCGGTTACGGAGGGACACCCGGATAAGATCTGTGACCAGATCAGTGATGCCGTGTTGGATGCCTGTCTCTCACAGGATGCTCGTTCTCGTGTGGCGTGTGAAACTGCCACCAAGACCGGTTTTGTGATGATCCTAGGCGAAATCACCACCAATGGTTATGTGGATATGGATCAGTTAGTGCGTAAAGTCGTTAATGAAATTGGTTATGATGACAGCGACAAAGGTTTTGACGGTAACACCTGTGCAGTGCAGGTGGCGATTGCCCAACAATCCGGCGATATTGCCATGGGTGTAGACAAAGCCCTGGAAGCCAAAACCGGTGAAGTAACTGAAGCTGAAATTGAAAGCATAGGCGCAGGTGACCAGGGGATGATGTTCGGTTATGCCTGTACTGAAACTGAAGTGTTGATGCCCTTGCCAATTTATTTGGCCCATAAACTGTGCCGCCGTTTGAGTGAAGTGCGCAAGAATGGCACCCTGCCGTGGCTGCGCCCGGATGGCAAGAGTCAGGTTACCGTGGAATATCATCACGGCAAACCCGCGCGTGTGGATACTGTTTTGATCTCTACCCAGCATGCACCTGAAATATCACAGGAAGATATTCGCGCCGCAGTGATTGAGCATGTTATTAAACCAGTTCTGCCAGTTGAATTGGTGGATGCCGATATGAAGATCTTTGTGAATCCAACCGGTCGTTTTGTGATTGGCGGCCCAATGGGTGATGCTGGTGTAACCGGCCGGAAGATTATTGTGGATACGTATGGCGGCATGGGCCGACATGGCGGCGGTGCTTTCTCGGGGAAAGACCCGACAAAGGTGGACCGCTCGGCCGCTTACGCTGCCCGCTGGGTAGCTAAAAATGTGGTGGCTGCCGGTCTAGCCGAACGCTGTGAAATTCAGGTAGCATACGCCATTGGAGTAGCTCACCCGCTCAGCATTAATGTGGAAACATTTGGTACCGGTTTAATCCCAGATGAGAGAATTGCTTCTCTCATTGAAGAGAATTTTGATTTGCGTCCGGGTGCAATCATCCGTGATCTGGATTTACGCCGCCCCATTTACCAGCAGGTGGCAGCCTATGGTCACTTTGGCCGGGATGACCTGGACCTGACCTGGGAAAAAACCAATAAGGCTGATGTGCTGCGCAAGGCGGCTGGTTTGTAGGCTTAGAAGCAGGGATTCGGAGTTAGTTATCAGGAATTGGTAACCAGGAATCCAGAGTATTTGGAATACTAAAAAAAGGGTAATAAGGTTAGTGTCTTATTACCCTTTTTATTTCCATCAATAGCCGTCGTCTTCGGGAGGACCGGCCTGGCCATAATCGAGGATTTCGCGTGCGTTGGAATTTGGCAGGGGTGGACTGATGATGCCTTCGTCTTCCAGTTGGTCGATCATACGGGCAGCCCGGGTGTAACCGATGCGCAGGCGGCGCTGTAACATGGTGATGGAGGCGCGCCCTTCCCGGCGAACCAGATCGGTGGCTTCCTTAAACATAGGGTCATCATCGGTGTTTTCGATCTGATCAAATAAAGGGACCTGTTTCAGAGCGGTATCTACCGGTAATCCCTGTACTGGTTGAGTCGGGTGGCTGCCTGGTGACGGTGTTTCTGAGCCGATATTCATGGCCTGTATTTTCCAAAAGTCCACGGTGCGGGCAATTTCCTGGTCGGTAATATAGACTCCTTGCAAACGCACCGGGGCAGCAGCATCGGGAGCCTGAAAGAGCATATCTCCTCGTCCCAGCAAACGTTCAGCACCGGGCTGATCGAGAATTACGCGGCTGTCGACATTGGACGCAACTGCAAAGGCGATACGTGCCGGGAAATTGGCTTTGATTAAACCGGTGACTACATCTGTGGAGGGACGCTGGGTAGCAAGTATGAGGTGGATGCCGGTAGCGCGTGATAATTGTGCCAGGCGCGTCAGGCTGCGTTCGGTTTCATCGGGGGCTAACATCATCAAATCGGCTAGTTCGTCGATAATTACCACCATATAAGGGAGTTTGTCACTATGGTTCTTGTTATAATCCTGAATATTGCGCGAACCGACCTGCGAGAAGCGGTGATAGCGTGCATCCATTTCACGCTGCACCCATTGGAGGGCACCAACCACTTTATCGGTATCAGTGATTACCGGAGCCAGCAAGTGGGGGATACCATTGTAGCCGGTTAATTCCACCCGTTTGGGATCTACCAGAATCATACGTAATTCCGCAGGTGTATTGTTGAGCAGCAGACAGCACAGAATTGAATTGACACAAACTGATTTACCGGAACCGGTTGTTCCGGCGATTAAGAGATGCGGCAGACCGGCGAGGTCGGATGCAATCGGTTCCCCGGAAACATTCATCCCCAGGGCGATACGCAATGGCGATTTTTTGTGGGTGAAGTTTTTACTATCCAGAACTTCCAGTAAAGTTACCCGGCTGGATTCGGAATTGGGTACTTCAATTCCCACGAAACTATGTCCGGGCACCGGGGCCTGGATACGGATGCGTGGAGCGGCTAAAGCCAGAGCCAGGTCATCCGCCAGGTTGGCAATTTTACTGACGCGTACACGGGTGCGTCCATTACGATTTTCGACAAATTGCGGCTCAACACCAAATTGAGTGATGGTTGGGCCACGTTTTATTTCCACAATTTTGGAAGGGGCTCCAAAGGAGGCCAGGGTTTCTTCGATTAAATCCGCGCGTTCCTGATCAATATTATTTTCCAGACTGATCAACATAACCGGATCGAGGATGGTTTTAAGTTCAGGAAGCTGCCATCTGCCGGCTGCGGCGCCCTGGGTTACAGAAGGTTGTAACCCAGGGTCTGTTTTAACAGGGGCTGCATTTTGTGTGACGGAGGCGATGGTGGCAGATTGTGCCGGATGGGGATTTTGCGCGGGTGGTCTTAGTGCAGCAGCACCTCTTTGTTCGGGGACTGTTTGGTCCGAATGCGCAGATTCGGCAGGCGGAATGGGTTGGTAGCCTTGCGGGCTCTGCGCATTCGGAGGTGTGGTCGCGTGGTGTTGTTGCCCTATCACCTGGTTTTGTTGTTGGGCACGGATGGAAGCGATGTGTTCTGCTCGTTTGGCGGCCTGGTTTCGTTCCCAATCTTCCTGTATGCGTTCCAGGATGGGCTGAATTTTGCCAAACAGATCGGGAATAGAAATATCGAGGGTTAACCCCATAGCAATCAATAACCAAGCAGCCAGTACGATGGATGTGCCGGCCTGACCGACACTTTTGACCAGTATTTGTTCAAAGAAAGCACCGATATATCCGCCGCCCTGACCAGATTGGGCCAGTTCCCAACCACCTTTGCCGATGACATGCAGCCAAACCAGTAAATTTATATATAACAATAGAATACCGCTAACACGTTCTGCCGAAAGCAGCGGCAGGCGTTCTACATTACGCAGAACCAGCCATATACCCAATACCAGCAAAGCCAATGGTAATACAAAAGTTCCCCATCCTGCTATTTGCGAAATGGTATGAATCCACCAACCCGTGACAGAACTGCGCTGGGTGGAGATCAGGCTGAGGATGGTCAGGAAACCAATCAGTGCGAGTGCTATGCCCAGGATATCCAGTTTGCGTTCATTGGAAATGGCGTTCCACTGCCAGGGAGAGTGCGAGGAACTGCGTTTACCGGCCGGTTTTTTTTTGTTGCTTAATTTTGGCAGGGAAAAAGGACCAGGCAGCGATGAGGATGCAGGTTGTTTTGTGCGGGAGCGCGCATTGGCTGCCCCGGTTTTAGGTTGTGGTTTATGTGCTGGTAATTTTGATCTGGACGCGCTGCTTTTTTTGGTTGCCACGCGGTATCCTCCATTAATTCCGAAAGGTTGTTCTAATTATAACAAATCCTGCAAGGGTTTGTTGAGTTCATCGTTCATGAATAAAAAGCATGAAAAATTGGGAAGAAATTAATCATGAATGGCACGTGAACAGACGAATGGTAGGAAAAATTTATATAGTCTGGAAGGAGTTTAATTTCCAGATAGTTTTTTTATCAGTTTTTCAAGCACTATTTGGGTGGCGCGAAAGGCCAATGGCGGCAAATTATGAATGGGGAAGAAGGCTGCCATATCGGCATCATCGCCGGCTTTTAGCTCACCCCCAACTACCTCAGCCTGGTAGACGATGACCATATCGGCTCCGCGGGCATGTTCACGCCCACCGATTACATCCCATAGTGAGGTGATTATCACGGTTAAGTTGGTTTCTTCGCGGCATTCACGGATGGCTGCTGCCTGCGGATCTTCGAAAGCATCCACGAATCCAGCTGGCAAAGTCCAGGCACCCTGATGTGGGTCAAAAATTCGCCGGGTTAATAGCACCATATCGTCTTGTAAAACCAGAACAGCCGCCGCAACTTTGGGGTCTTCATAATGTACCCAATCACATTGCGGACACCAGGCCCGCTCACGGCCGTTAATCAGTTTGATTTCCAGTTTGGTCGCACAGCGTGGGCAATAATTGTATTCTTTATCGGGCAGGCGACTCAAATGCGGGTCCTACGCCAGAGAATAAAAGCGCTTATTCCACTGATCAGGGCGAAAGCTCCCAGACCAATTTGCAAACCGCGCAGCCACGGGTATGGTTCGGATTGAGGCTGAAGAATAGGTTGTTGGCTTTGTTCTGACAGAATATCCAGTACGGATTGGTTATATATTTGCGCTTCATCATCGGACACAATACCCAGGATGGGGCCAGTGCCGCTGAGCGGCTGCGGTGTGGGTAACAGTGGTTCAGGGGTGCTCAAAGATGGAACAACCTCCTGGATGAGTACAGTTGCCTCGGGTGTAGGCGTTTCTTCACCGGCACCTTTGGCAGCGGGGCCAGTCAGCAAAGCGCCGCCATCTGGCAGGGGTTCTTCGGGCGCAGTAGTTTGATAAGGGTCTACTTCGGTTCCGCCGCCAATCGGAGCTAATCCATCAGCAGCCGCGAAGCTACTATCATAGCCGCCACCACTGCCGCCCTTTCCATACGCCGCCTGATCGTCCCATTGAATAATCATAGGTGGTTCACCCTCTGCTGAGCGCATATCCATAGATTCCATCGTTTGCACTTCGGCGGCAAATGTGAGTGTATCTGAATTTTTCGCCAGATAATCCGGTAAGATATCCACAACCAGTACGAAAATCATCAGGATGGCTGCGGCAATTGAAGAATAGGATAAGAATGGCAGCATAAAAGTTTTACGAACCGGACGGATTTGGGCTGCCATTTCAGGGGTGATGGTAAAGTGACGCGGTACGTGAAGTGTTTTAGCCTGGCGTACCAGTATACGGGTCTGGCGCATTTCGCGCAGTGCTTGCTGCAGGTTGGGTTCCTGCGCCATGCGCATTTCCAGACGGGTGCTTTCTCTGGGGGGTAATTGGCCGTCCAGGTAAGCGGATAGATTTTGCCAGTCTTTTGGTGAAATATTTTTACTCATGATGTGCCCTCACCATCAAGACGAAAATTCTCCGGTAAAAGTTCCCTAAAAAATTGCAAACAGATACGCAATTTCCCGCGGGCACGGGCTAAACGGCTTTTAATGGTGCCAAGCGGGAGCCCGGTATTGTCTGAAACCTCCTGGTAATCCATGCCTTGAATATCAACCATAACCACCACCAAACGAAAATCCTGATGTATTTTTTGTAAACATTTTTGAATGGCATTTTCGAGTTCGTTTGATTCAAGCACGGCTTCAGGAGACGGACTTTCATCCTGGAGCCAGGAAGGCGATTCGATTTCTTCCTCGCTGTCATCATCGTACGGTTCCAAGGGGGTAGTGGGTCGTCGTTTCAAGCGACGCAATTCATCGTAACAGGTATTGGTAACAATTCGCATTACCCAAGATTTAAAAGAACCGCCACGGTAACTGTTGATGTGTTTGTATGCTGATATGAATGCGTTTTGGGTGGCGTCCGAGGCCGAATCCTGGTCGCCTAGCAATCGATACGCCAGATTAAACGCTAACTCCTGGTAAGTAAGAACCAAGTGGTTAAAGGCATTTAAGTCGCCATGTTGTGCTGCCTGGGCAAGGCCAATTTCGTCCATAAACACTCTTTATCTTGTTATGGCGCACTGGTGTGAACAGCGCATTGAAAATACAATAGTGTCATTATAATGCAGGCAGACGCAGTAGTACAAATTTTTATGCACATATTTGTTTAACCAAACTGTTTTTTTGGGTATCGGCTATAATAAATAAGAGGCAAGCTGTGTATGATCCGGTGGATGAACCCCAAAAAGAACATTTATGAAGTTTACCAGGTAGACCACCATGATTTCGCAACTTTTTAGAGCATTTTCTTATAAAATTTATCGTTGGTTTAATATTCCACAGAATGCACCCGAAATGGACCGGGTGAATTTTCGTAATGTACAGATAGATGCGATTGGCGTAGGATTAGCCAGCACTGCTGCACCATTTTTACCTGTTCTTTTAGCGCGTTTGGGGGCAACAACATTTCAGATCAGCATGCTGACTTTTATGCCGGCAATGACCGGATTATTATTGGCTTTACCTTTGGGACAATTTTTACAGACACGTAAAAACATTGTGCCCTGGTTTAGTTTTGCCCGTCTGACGGTAATTACAAGTTATGGATTGACCGGATTGGTGGTAATTTTATTGCCACAGGCAGCGGCGGTTGTAGGGATTTTGGGGTTGTGGGCAATAGCAACCATTCCACAGACTATTTTGAATATCACATTTTCGGTGGTGATGAACCAGGTGGCCGGCTCAGCCGGACGGTATGAATTGATGACGCATCGTTGGTCCTTACTAGGCTTTACCAATGCGTTAACCGCATTGTTTGCCGGAAAATTTTTAGATACCCTGCCTTTTCCATTAAATTACCAAATTGTCTTTATCACACTCTCGGCTGGCGGTTTACTCAGTTATTATTTTTCCAGCCGGATTAATATACCGGATAACCCGCCGCGTGAGGTGACAGAGGTGCACTCCTGGCGGGAAAAAGTGTCTGATTTTGTTAAGTTAATCTGGGCGGAAAAACCGTTTGTTTCGTTTGTGTGGAAACGCTTTGTATTTCTTACAGGTGCGGCTTTGGCAGCACCATTATTGCCCATTTATTATGTGCGTACCCTGGAAGCTTCTGATTATTGGATTGCTTTGATTAATATCGCATCCAATACAACAGTAATTCTGGGATACTTTTTCTGGATGCGTCAATCACGCCAGCGTGGCTCACGATTGGTTTTATTGGCTACGACTTTTGGGGCCTCGCTTTATCCCATGTTTGTGGGGATCAGTCACCAGGTTTGGCCGGTAGTGATCTTTGCCGGGATTAATGGAATTTTTCAAGCTGGGCTGAACCTTGTTTTCTTTGATGAATTGATGAAACGTGTCCCCCCAGCTTACAGTGCTACTTTTGTAGCCGTAGCACAGAGTCTTCAATACCTTTCCATGATTGCCGCACCACTGCTAGCCCCCTGGCTCTCTACCTGGATTGGGTATGGTCGGGCTTTGATCCTGGCTGGTGGTATTGGCCTTTTGGGATTCGTCTTTTTCTTGATTGAGATTTCTAAGAAACCAATAATTCCAGTGGAACAAAAAACCTGACTATGGTAAAAACTTAATCACTGTGTTTGATTTGGTTACGGTTAAATAAGCCAGCATAGACCAAACGCCAGATAAGCATACCGGCTGCGCTGGTGGCGACCATCACCAGTGCAAAGGGGACTTGGACTGCACTGTTTAGAATCCAGCCTCGTAATAATAAAGCGAATGGGGTGCTGAGCGTAACCGCCCACAGTACTTTCCACCAGATTTGCCGGATAGGCTGCTTTCCGCTTTCGAGGAGACCTAACCAAGGTGATGTCAATCCCCAGGCGAGAATCAACGGCAGTGCGGTTGCCAGGAAACGAACCAGGTCTACCTGGCTGTTGTGTGAGAGAAAACCGACCAGAGTAACCAGCAACAGGGTGATTGCATCACCAATCAACAAGGAAAAAGAAAGATTTTTTGGTTTGACCATCCTTGCATTATAGCGGCAACAGATAGGGTGGGAGAGGGAAAAAGGTGATACAAATTCGATCTAATTTTTTCTATGTGAAATAATTTGCAAGTTGAGAAAAGTTGGGCTACACTGGTTAATATGCAAGATAAACCTTCCATTTGTCTGGGAATTGATTCAAGCCGGCGTTACCAGCCCTTCGTGTATGCCGCACTGGATATGGAAAGGCAGATCATTGCAATTGGATCCGGTCCTTTGACAGAAGTTCTGGCTTATTGCGCCGGTCTGGCGAATGCCTGCCTGGCGATAAATTCTCCACGCTATCCTAATCAGGGGCTGGTGGCTGCGGAAGAAGAAAAACAGACCTTGTTCCCAGTGCCGGCCAGTAAACGCGGTGATTTGCGCAAGGTAGAGTTAGGGTTGCTCGAAGAAGGAATCCGGGTTGCGCGTACACCAGCCAGCGAAAAAGATTGCCCGGTGTGGATGCAGCGCGGGTTTAAATTGTATGAGCGGTTACAGCGATTAGGGTATATGCCGTATCCGCAGGTAGATCCGCATATTTATCTAGAAGTATCTGCAGAAGCTGCTTTCAGCCGTTTGGCTGGCGGAGCACCCTTATTTGAAGATGACACCCTGGAAGGCCGTCTACAGCGCCAATTGGTGTTATACGAGAATCAACTACCTGTGGGTGATGCTATGAAATTTTTTGAAGAGGTGACACGTTACCGTCTAATGAAGGGCGTTTTACCGATGGATGGAATTTATACCAGCGGCGAGTTGAATGCTCTGGTGTGTGCTTTTACAGCCTGGCTTTTATTTCAGGAGGATGGTACAGCCGTTTGCCTGGGTGATCAACGTGAAGGAGAAATCTATCTTCCGCCGTTAGCTGCGGATGTTTTTCATCCACGCCGAGTTTATAAGGCTGGGTAATTGTGTTTTTATGGAAC
The DNA here is from genome assembly GCA_002840755.1 of Chloroflexi bacterium HGW-Chloroflexi-10. Lineage (GTDB taxonomy): Bacteria > Chloroflexota > Anaerolineae > Anaerolineales > Anaerolineaceae > UBA6170. The sequence goes on from PHBZ01000019.1 coordinate 45,677, forward strand.
TGAGAGTTATAGCAATTTCTGCCATGCGGCGGGTGTTTACAGAGATTCCTTATGGAATAGATCATAGTCTACGGGTTCTGAAAAATGCAGAAAAGATCATGGCAGGGGAAAACCCCACCAATAAAGAGCGTCAGGTAGTGGAGCTTGCTGCCATTTTGCACGACATTGGAGCTGTGGAAGCGTTGCGTAAGTATGGGTCAATAGCAGGAAATTACCAGGAATTGGAGGGACCGGCTATGGTACGTGATATCCTGGAATCGGCCGGTGCCAGTGTAGAACTGGTTGAGCGGGTCTGTTATATAGTGGGAAATCACCATACGATTGAGAAGATTAATGGACTTGATTTTCAGATTTTATGGGAAGCCGATTTGCTGGACAGCCTGGAAAATGGGGATAGCAACCCTCAAGGTGTTGAATTGCAACACAAGATTGAGGCGAATTTCAGAACGTTAACCGGAAAAGAGTTAGCTCTGAAATGTTGTATAAAGGAATAATATTCCAGTAAAACGATTAGCGCCGGGATGAAAAAATGGATTAAATTGCCTGAATAACAGAATGATCCAGCAGCATCTCTTCGATATCGAAGCTTCTACAATTGCGGGAAACACTCATCTAATTCGGATAAGATAGGTGTGAAATATTTTGCAATATGGGAGTGAATGATGAATGTGAATATGTGGTTAAAAGCGATTCAGGTTATCCCGCGAATAGATAAAGCGGAGTGGGACCGGTTGGATATCATTTCCAAATGGTTGATATCGACACGGGCTGCGGTGCTATTGATGACCTTTATTTCGGCAGCATTGGCCGGTATCTTTGCCTGGCGCGACGGTGGTTTTCATCTGGGACGTTGGGCTTTGCTGGTGGTGGGTTTGATCTTTGCACATGCCACCAATAACCTGATCAATGATCTGACTGATTACAAACGCGGCGTAGATAAGGATAACTATTTCCGCACGCAGTACGGTCCGCAGCCGTTGCAGCAAGGCCTGCTGACCATTCGTACTTTGCTAATGTATATTGCTGTGACCGGATTGATTGCTGTGGTAGCTGGCATTCCATTGGTGGTGCAAGGTGGCAGTACAGCATTGTGGTTAATGTTAGCCGGCGTGATATTTGTGCTTTTCTATACTTTCCCGCTGAAATACATTGGGTTGGGTGAAGTGGCTGTTTTGCTGATATGGGGACCATTGATGGTGGGCGGCGGTTATTTCGTGGTTACCGGCGGCTGGGACTGGAATGTGGTATGGGCCAGCCTGCCATATGCGTTAGGGCCGACAACAGTTCTATTTGGGAAACACATCGATAAGATCCAAGCGGACAGCGCCAAGAAAATCCGCACCATGCCAGTGATTTTGGGCGAGAAGGCAGCGCGTTTTACGGTGCTGGGAATGATCGCTGTGCAATATATTACAGTAATTGCGCTGGTGCTCAGTGGCTATTTTACCCCGGTGATGCTGCTGGTATTGGCCGGCCTGACGGTTATACCAAAAGTTTGGGCGATGTATAAAGACCCCAAGCCGGCTATACGTCCGGAGGCTTATGATGAGAGCATCTGGCCATTATGGTTCTCGGCGATGTCTTTTATGCATAACAAGCGCTTTGGCATGTTTTTAATGCTGGGGTTGATATTGGAAGTTGTGCTGCGGCTATGGATTTTGTAATGAATTTGAAATCAGGAAGCAGGCAAGAGCAGTAATAAGTCAACGGGTAATCAGGAGTGATCCAATCTGGGAAATCAAAAAATCATTCAAATCAAGATTAGTATTTTGTTATCGAAAGATTTTTGACTTCCAAGGTTGTTTCATGTGGGGTTGACAAGGTGCCAAACCGCAGCCTGCCATCAGGTGGAAAAGCGGCGAACTGGTTGTCAATCCAGAGTACCAAGCCAAGGCGTCCGTGTGGTGTGATGGGCGTATCAAGGATGATTTGCTGATCCATAAAGAAACGAGCACGGTCTGGCAGACAATCCACATGGAATTCATGCCAGACCGTAACATCGGTTTGGATGTTGGAAGCTGCTTGCTTGACCAGCATGGCAACGGCCTTGCGTAGGATGCGCGCTGCTGGTGGTAAGGCCAACAAGGGGGTAAAGGGCAAAGTCAACGCCAGGATGGGGGGCGGTAGTTGAGGTGAATAAAAGGTGGAAGCCAAAAATCCTTGTGCAGGGATGGCATCATGAAAAGCCAGATGGTTGGGCGGGGCGGCATAAAAGAACCACGCAGCGTTGGGTAGGGCTGGTAGTCGACGGGCTGTGCCGCCGATACCGAGATTGGCGTTAAAGGGATCATTCCAAAATCCAAAGCCCCAGGTGCCGGAGAGTTCTGCGGCGGTACAACGCGCTTGAAGGCTGAGGGAGAGAGGCGCCTGCCACAGAAAACTGCGGCGAGGAAGCTGCATGTAATCATCAAACTGTGCCCAACGATATACGCCAGTTGGACCGGAGGGAATTTGCATGCGTAGGTTTTGTTCTGGGGATTGTTGGGCGAGTGCCGCTGGGGTGGCGCGCGGGAAAACCGTTGGTTTCATCATTTAATTGTAGCTGCACGAATGGAAAAAGCAAAATGGTTCACTTTTAAAGTGTTATCGGTTCACTTTTCAAGTTGCGCTGACAACCAGAAAATTGGTACTTGACAATTGTTTGAAAAGTTCTATAATCTGATCAACTTAGTTCAATGAATGAATAAAGAATATGGCAACTACAAGAGCTAACCGTGATTTAATGCGAGCAATAAACCGCTCAATCATTCTGAGTACCATCAAAACCCAGGGATTGATCGCGCGCGCCGAGGTTGCGCGGGTTACAGGGCTAAGCCCGGCCAGTGTTACGGGTATCACAGCTGAATTGATAGAAGAAGGTCTAATTTACGAAAAGGCATCAGGCGATTCCAGTGGTGGAAGACCGCCTATCCTGTTAGCGATTAATCCTCTAGGCGGCTATGTTGTCGGTATAAAGTTAATGGAAGATCATGCTATTGGCGCGTTAACTGATCTGAGTGCAACTATACTACAACGATATCAATTGCCGCTACATGATCGATCGGCTGAGCATGCGATTGAGATTATGGCAGAACTTGTAGAAAACCTGCTTATATTGGGTGCTGTATCGCGGAATAAACTAATTGGGGTTGGGGTTGGTTTGGCCGGTATTGTTGATTCGAATGAAGGTGTTTTACGGCAATCACCGTATTTTGGTTGGAGAAATTTTGCGGTACGTGATCGCTTACAACAATTGGTGGACAGCCCGGTTTGCGTCGATAATGATGTAAATACCTTTACACTTGCTGAACGCTGGTACGGTACCGGGCAAGGCGTTGATAATTTTCTGACGATTACTATAGGACGCGGCGTTGGTTTAGGCGTGGTTACCCATGGGCAATTTTATCGCGGCGTTCATGGCGGGGCCGGTGAATTGGGACATACTGTCGTCAATCCTCAAGGGCCTTTATGCGATTGCGGCAAGCATGGCTGTCTGGAAGCTTTTGTAAGTGACCCGGCATTGATAAGCCTGGCTCAGCAATCCTATCAGGCAGGCGAGATTTCAATAAATGTGCAGAATATTGAACAAATAGTGGTTCTGGCCGATAATGGCAGCCTACCCGCGCAACGAATTATGGGAAATGCGGGAGCTATATTTGGTCAATCCATAGCTAATATGATAAATATTTTTAACCCTTCACGGATATTGGTCAGCGGAGAAGGTGTACGTAATGGAAAATGGTTTTTTAATGCCATGCATGAATCAATCCGGGTAAATACTATGCCAAGTTTGTATGCGGATGTTGATATTCGGGTGGAACCTTGGGGCGATGATGTTTGGGCGCGCGGCGCGGCAAGCCTGGTCTTGAGACAGTTGTTTGAATCACCGGTTGGTCAAGAAAACAGTTTCGGATAAGAAAAAAATTTTAAATAAGATAATTTACTGAATGAACAAACTTAAAAAGGAGGTACACCCCAAAAACTGTTTGCAATCTGTTTTTACCTATTGTTAAAACCCTATTCGATTTGAGGAGAAAAATGAAAAAGCGAAGTTCTTTGTTTATTGTATCGTTGTTGATTCTGGCAAGTTTGATATTAGCTGCCTGTACGCCACAAGCTACACCTGTTGCAAATCCCGAAGTTGTTATAGAAACTGTCGTGGTTGAGAAGGAAGTAGAAGTAAAAGTACTGATTACTCCTACCGCTGCTCCGGAGGGTCCAGTGACTATTACTTTCTGGCATGGCTATAACGCTGACGTGGAAGCAAAGTATTTGGATGAAACCATTATCCCCGCTTTTGAAGCAGAACATCCCAATGTAAAAGTTCAGTCAGTGATTATGCCCTATGACCAATTTCGCAGAAAATTGTTAATCGCCTTATCTGGTGGTACTGCCCCGGATTTAGCACGTTTAGATATTTTATGGGTGCCTGAATTAGCTGACCAGGGCGCCTTAGCGAAAATGGAAGAAGTATTACCTGATTTTGAAGTTTATAAAGAAGAATTTTTACCTGGTCCTTTATCAACAAATTTGTATCAGGGCGAACACTATGGTTTACCACTGGATACCAATACCCGCGTGTTAGTTTATAACAAAGCAATGTTTACCGAAGCAGGCATTGAAGCAGCGCCTGCCACCATGGATGAATTTTTAACGGCTTGTGAGAAAATTAAAGCATTGGGTGAAGACAAATATTGTTTCGCTGACGGCGGAACCTATGCCTGGGCAGTCAACCCATGGATCTGGAGTTTTGGTGGTGATGTAACCAGTGAAGATACTACAACCGCCACAGATTTCTATAATGGAGCTGCATCGGTTGCTGCGTATCAATTCCTTAAAGATGGTGTGGATAAGGGTTATGTTCATCCCGGAATACTGGGTGGTGGTGTGGATGCCTGGGGTGGCTTTGCAACCGATACAGTTGCCATGTTGTTGGAAGGTCCCTGGTTCCCGCCATTATTTGAAGGACAATTCCCCGATAAAGAATATGGAATGGCTTTAATGCCGGCTGGTGAAGGCGGTGCAGTTTCTGTGGTTGGTGGTGAGGATATTGTTCTCTTTCAACAGAGTGCCAACAAGGAAGCTGCTGCTGAATTTATGCGTTACCTGCTTTCTGAAGAAGTCCAATTGCAATTAGCCACAACTGGTCAAATGCCAGTGTTGAATAGTGCCATTGAGTCTGATTTTGTGAAGAATCATGAGTTCTTTGGAATTTTCCTTGAACAATTAAAAACTGCCAAAGCACGAACGCCACACCCAAATTGGAGCCAGATTGAAGAAGTAATGACCAATACCGGTTCCAATATTCTTAATGGTGTTATCGATGTACAAGAGGGTTTGGATCAGGCCGTAGAACAAATCAATCCACTCCTGACAATCCCCGAATAATTATTTGTGATTGAACACCCGGGCGTTTTCATCGATGAAGGGTGAGAACGCCCGATTAATGGAGATCAATATGAACCTGTCTTTAAAAATGCAACGGAAAATCATCCCTTACCTTTTTTTGGTCCCCGGGTTGCTATTTTTTATTGTTTTTCAAATTTATCCACTTCTTCAGGGTTTTCAGATGAGTTTTTATAATTGGTCGATCATGCCCGGGAAACCAAGCATATTTATTGGGTTGGATAATTTTGCACGCATGATTAAAGATCCGGTGGTTTTAATTGCGGTAAAAAACACACTACTATATGCGTTGATTACAGTTCCAGGACAGATGATTTTGGCCATGATGGCTGCTGTTGTGCTACACAATCTTACACGCGGAAAGGGTTTTTTTCGGGTACTTTACTATATTCCGGTGATTACCTCCTGGGTAATTGTTTCCTTATTAATTCGATACCTGTTTAGCAGCCCGCAAGGATTGGTAAATTATTATCTGGTGGAGGTATTTCACCTGGTTGCGAAACCGATTCCCTGGTTGATTCAGGCAAAGTATGCCATGGTTCCCATCTGGTTTTTAGGGATTTGGAAGGGGATCGGTTGGTCGATGGTGATTTATATGGCTGCATTAAATGGCATACCGCTTCATTTATATGAAGCAGCTGCGATTGATGGGGCCAACGCATGGCAAAAATTTATGAAAATAACCTTGCCATTAGTCCGCCCTACGACAGTATTTACCCTGGTGGTTTTATTAATTGGCGGATTCAATGTATTTATTTCGGTTTATTTGATTACAGGAGGCGGGCCGGCTCAGCAGACAGAAGTTCTGCTCAGTTACGCCTATCACCAAGCATTTGATTTCCTGAAATTTGGTTATGGAGCGGCTGTTTCCATGGCTATGGCTGTTTTCCTGGTTTTTATAAGTTATCTGCAAATGCGCTTTTTGCGCAATCCGCAAGAAATGGCGTGAGGTGGTTGCATGTATCGTCAACAAAAACACATAAAAAACATTATTTTGTTCGTGCTTGCAGCATTAGGCGCTGCCATTATGATTTTTCCATTTTTATGGATGGTTTCGAATGCTTTGAAGGAAAATGTGTTTGTTATTGAATATCCACCACAATTGATTCCTGACAATCCTTCTTTTGGCAATTTTGTACGGGCATGGACCTCCAACAAATTTCAATTGTATTTTCTGAATTCCTCGATTGTAGCCATCTCATCCACGGCTTTAACCGTTCTTTTCTCGGCTATGACAGCTTATGCTTTTGCACGTTTTCAATTCCGATTTAAAGAATTTCTGTTTGTGGTTATCTTGCTAGTTTTAATGGTTCCAGATATGATCACGATAATTCCGCGATTTCAACTGGCAAAGGCGCTGGGGTTGAGAGATAGTCTTTGGGGATTGGTGGTTGTGTATGTGGCCGGCGGTGTATCGATGAACACCTTTTTACTGCGTGGATTTTTTGAGTCGCTTCCCAGGGAATTGGAAGAAGCTATGTTAATTGATGGCGGCAATTATTTGACTGTCTTTTTCAGGATGGTTTTGCCATTATCTAAACCAGCACTGGCAACTGTGACCATTTTTTCATTCATGGGGAATTGGGATGAATTTACCTGGGCATTAACCGCAGTAGATAACCCATTAAAACGGACCTTGCCAATAGCCATTTATTCTTTTCAGGGTCAACATGGTACAGAATGGGGGTTGGTGTTTGCAGCCATGTTAATTGCTTTGGTGCCAATTATGATTGTATTTTTATCGATGCAAAAATATTTTGTGAGCGGATTAACAACGGGTGCTTTCAAAGGGTAAACCATGGGTGTCCGTGTTTTTCGTATCGCATTGTGTATTTTAATGGTTGGGTTGGGTGCGTGTACGCCCAATTCTTCTCCAAATCCAATAGAGGAAAGGGTTATAAACCCTGTTTCTTCTCCAAAACCAATTGAGGAAGAAGTTATGAGCCCTGTATTTAACACACCAGTAATCCAATTTTCTAAAGCAATGTACCAACCCGGCCAGCCGGTTGATGTGATAGTTGATTTACAAATCGGTGAACCATTGCTCCAAAAAGCAACTATAAGGATAGAGATTACCCATCTGAACCAGGCGTTAAAGGTATTTGAAGAGGTCCTTGAAGAAGGGAAACAATCCTGGAAACTGGCATATTCCTGGATGCCGCCTTTGGAAGCGCCACAGGGATATGGTATTGACGTGAGTGTGTTGGATTCTTCCGGGAATGTGGTTACTTCTGTTTCGGATGGATTTGACGTTTTGAATCGGTGGACTGAAACTCCACGATATGGTTTTTTGGTGAATTACGCACCTGGACGCCAGGATGCTGCTGAGACTATGGAGATCCTTACAAAGTACCATATCAATGGATTACAGTTCTATGATTGGATGTACCGGCATGAACAGTTTTTGACAGATGAGGAACCATACCAGGATTTATTAGGCCGGGAGCTTTCCATTGAAAGTATAAAACGGCTCATAAGTGCAGCACACAATCAAAATATGGCAGCCATGCCGTATACAGCTGTATATGGTGCCTCCAAAGCTTTTTATGAAGAGCATCCGGATTGGGTCGTTTATCAAAGAAATGGTCAGCCACATTGGTTTGGCGAAGACTTTATGGTGATTATGGATCCACGCCCGCAAAGTGCCTGGACGAACCATCTCATGCAGCAATTTGCCAGTATTCTGGATCAAACAGAATTTGATGGCATTCATCTGGACCAATATGGGGATCCAAAAATCGGGTATGACGCCGCGGGTAATTCGTATCATTTGGACGAAGTATTGGCAGCAATGATTAATGAAACCCAAATAATGGTTGAAGCTAAGAGAGATAATGGTGCTGTGGTCTTTAATGCGGTTACCAACTGGCCGATCGAAAAAGTAGCACCGGCCAATCAGGATCTGGTTTATATTGAGGTATGGGCACCCTATACGAATTTTAACGAATTGGGGCAATTGGTGGTGCAAGCGCAGAACGAGAGCGAAGGGAAACCGGTAGTGATTGCCGCCTATATTGATCCGGCACACGAAACCAATGCTTTACTGATGGATGCTATCATCTTTTCAAACGGTGGCAGCCGTATTGAATTGGGTGAAAAAGGGGGGTACCTGGCGGATCCATATTTTCCAAAATATAAACAACCTTCCGCAAAGCTGAGTGAACTTTTACAACGTTATTACGCATTTACAATACGTTATCAGGATTGGTTTGGACCCAGGACGATGGCCGAAAAATTATTCAGCTATAAAAATGTGAAGATTGAAGGATATGAAACCAATCCGGCAATGATACAAGATAAGATCATGGTTGTTGGACGTAGGAATGAAAATGGAATGGCGATTAGTCTGGTTAATATGCTGGGGATTGGGTCTGGGCAGTGGACTGAAGCTGTTTCAGGCATGCCCCAGGAGTTACAGAATTTGAAAGTCAATGTGAAATTGGATGGAAAAAGTGTACAAAATATTTATTTCGCCTCTCCGGACAGTATGGAAATGGCGTTACAAGCCATTCCTTTTGAACAGAATGGCACACAGGTCACATTTCAGGTTCCGGATCTGAAAATCTGGAGTTTATTGATGTTGGAATGGAGTAAATAGCAGTATGGATGAATTAATTCAAGCCAGTATCAAGATAATTTTGCAGAACCAGTCGGAGAGCGGCGCTTATTTAGCCTGCCCCAATTTTCCCACCTACCACTATAGTTGGTTTCGGGATGGGTCCTTTATCGCCTATGCGATGACACTTGCGGGTGAACGGAAGAGTGCTGAACGATTCTATGATTGGGTGGCATCTACCATTCGGGCACGCAAGGCGGTAATTCAACGGGCGGTGTTTAAAGCCAATATGGGTATTTTATTAGCACCGGTGGATGTTTTGCATACGCGCTATACTGCTGAGGGTGAGGATGGCACAACTCAGGAGTGGCCGAATTTCCAACTGGATGGTTTCGGTACCTGGTTATGGGCTATTGCAGAATACCAAAAGGAATCTAACGAAGGTTTGGCACCAGCATGGAAGGAAGCGGCAAGTTGGATTGGTGAATATCTGGAAGCGCTCTGGCAGCACCCCTGTTATGACTGCTGGGAAGAGTACCCGCAGGAAATCCATACTCATACCCTGGCGGCGATATACGCCGGGTTTATGGCACTTGAGTCGCTTGGGATATCCGGCTATACAGAGACTGCGCAGGCTGTGAAAGACTATATCATGCAGCATTGTGTATATGACGGATATTTTGTAAAGTTTCCCGGTTCTTATACGGTGGATGCCAGTCTTTTAGGACTTGCTGTGCCATACCAAGTAGTTGCGTTAGATGACCCGCGCATGATAGAAACCGTGAATCGCATTCGTGCCAGTTTGATGCGCGGCGGTGGGGTGCATCGTTATCCAACGGATACCTATTATGGTGGTGGTGAGTGGGTACTGTTGACAGCCTGGTTGGGATGGTATGAAGCGATGAAAGGCGATGTGAATCTGGCGTATGAGCGCTTGAATTGGATCAAGTCCCAGGCGAATAAAGATTTGGAATTACCTGAGCAGGTACCCGCTTCCATGGTGGATGCCAATAATTACCAACCTTGGATAAAGCGCTGGGGTGAGGTAGCTTCTCCGTTGTTGTGGTCGCATGCCAAGTCGATGATTTTGTATCATACACTGGATAAAAAAAATTCTTTATCCAATCCGGTGATTGATGGATCTTATCGTTAACGATGTATTATGATCCGGAAAACAAATGAAAACATTATCTAATGTTATATTCTTGAAAGTCAGTGGTTGGCTATTATTGAATCAATAAAGTTACAGGTTTTTGAATTGATTATTTTTACAAAAACGGGCTGCCACTTGACAGTCCGTTTTCCTTGGGTATAATGCTGTATAACAAAGACTTGCCCGGGATTGTTTTATCCGCACAGATTCAGAGAGCCAGTGTTCGCTGTGAACTGGTACTGCTGCTGATGAAATTCCGCCCCGGCACCCATCTGGGTTGGTTGTTCTCGTAGGGGCCTACTTAACCGTGCGGCCGTAAGAGGACCGGAGACACCGTTACCGTCTAACAAGGTTGTTGGTTGAACCTTCGCACCAACAATGAATGCAGGTGGCACCACGAGTCCCCCCTCGTCCTGCGCGAGTGGGGGTTTATTATATCTATGTGCCCCGTTGAAAGGAAGGAAAGTATGTTAGATATCAATCTGGTTCGTGAAAACCCAGATGTGGTGCGTGAGGCGTTAACCAAACGTCACATGCCCACTACCGTGGTGGATGATCTGCTGCGTTTGGATGCCAACCGGCGCGCTTTTCTACAGGAAGTGGAAACACTGAAAGCGGAACGAAATCGCGTTTCCAAGGAGATTGGTCAAAGCAAGGATAAAGAAGAACGCGAGGCAAAAATTGAAGCCATGCGCGTAGTGGGTGATCGTATTGGTGTGCTGGATAGCCAGGTGCGTGATGTGGATACAGCACTGACTGATATCATTTCCGGAGTGCCCAATATTCCGGATGAACTGACTCCATTAGGGGCTGATGAGAACGAAAATGTGGTATTGCGCATGCATGGTGAAAAGCCGGTGTTTGATTTTGAGCCAAAACCACATTGGGACCTGGGCCCGCAATTGGATATGATCAACTTTGACCAGGGTGTTAAGATCACCGGCAGCCGTTTTTATGTATTAAGTGGTGCTGGCGCACGGTTGCAGCGGGCTTTGATTGCTTATATGCTCGACCTGCATATTCGTCAGAATTACCTTGAAAAATATACACCCTTTATGGTAAAGGCAGAAACATTATATGCTTCGGGTCAATTGCCTAAATTCATTGATAACCTCTACCATGATATTGAAGAAGATTACTGGATGGTGCCAACTGCCGAAGTACCGTTGACCGGTTTGCATATGAATGATTTTATAGCTGAAGCTGAATTACCCTTGCGTTATACTGCCTACACTCCCTGTTTCCGCCGGGAAAAGATGAGCGCAGGGCGGGATGTGCGCGGCATCAAACGCGGACACCAGTTTGACAAAGTAGAAATGTATATCTTCTGCAAGCCGGAAGAGTCGAACAATGAACTGGCTAAAATGCTGGCGGATGCAGAAGAGACCGTTAAACTGCTCGGTCTGCCTTATCGCATATTACAACTTTGCACGGGTGATCTAGGATTTAACGCACGGGTGACCTATGATATTGAAGTATGGGCGGCCGGTTGCCAGGAATGGCTGGAGGTTTCATCGGTATCAAATGTGGGTGATTTCCAGGCGCGGCGCGCCAATATCAAATACCGCCCGGAAGATAAGAGCAAGGCTCAATTGGTACACACGCTGAATGGTTCGGGTTTGGGCATGCCACGAACCCTGATTGCTGTAATGGAAAACAACCAGCAGGCGGACGGATCAATTGTAGTGCCGGAGGTACTGCGCCCATGGATGGGCGGAGTGGATGTGATACGGCCTTAAGGACAGAAAAAAGGAAACAGGGATCAGGAATCAGGCAAAGAAAGTATTTTGTAAAAAGGGTCACCAGAGAGAAATTCTGATGGACCTTTTTTATTTCATGTAATCAGCTGCATTTAGGAGTGTGATAACTGACGTATTACATTTTTGCAACTTTTTTCTCAATAATCCGTTATAACTATATGAGAATTCTTTACTAAGGAGCATGCATGGATTGGCAGGCATTTGGGTCTTTTACATTAAATTTTTTGGTAGGATTAACCATGCTGGTGGGGTGGCTGGGGTTGATGATCGTCGTCGTGCCGGGTTTGGTGATCATCTGGGCAGCAGCACTAGTATATGGATTGTCGACAGGGTTTGACACCGCTGGATGGATTTTGTTTGCTTTTATTACGGTGTTGATGATTGTGGGCAGCCTGATAGATAACTTATTTATGGGCGCCAGTGCCAAGCAAAATGGCGCTTCGTGGTGGTCGATCGGGGCGGCCATGGTGGGCGCGATGATTGGAACTGTGGTTTTACCCCCGGTGGGTGGAATCTTGTTTGCCCTGGCGGCTTTATTCCTGGTGGAGTATTTTCGTATACGCAACTGGCGCACAGCACTTAGTTCGACCAAAAGTATGGCGATGGGCTGCGGTTGGTCTGTAGTGGTACGCCTGGCAATGGGGGCGGTGATGATTGGGTTGTGGCTGTTATGGGCGTTTGTATTTTAAATAAAAAGAGGGATCGTAATGATCCCTCTTTTGCATGGTTTTTTAGCCAGCGCGGGCAATAATACCTTCAAGCATGAAGATGTTTTTGTCGCCCATTTTGCGTACGAGATTCAGATATTTTTCCATGGTAGTGACTTCTTCCAATTGCTCGTCTACGAACCAATTCAGGAAATTCTGAGCCAGGTAGTCATTTTGTTTTTTGGCGAGGTCCATCAATCCATTGATCTGGCCGGTGACTTCCAATTCCCAGTTAAGCGATGTCTGGAAAGCATCTTCGGCTGATTTGATGACGGCTTTGGGCGCAGATACTGCCGGCAGTACAACTTTGCCGCCCGTTTCCACAACGTACTTGAGCAACTTCATGGCATGTTCGCGTTCTTCTTCAGCCTGTTTATAGAAGAAGCCTGCCGTCTGGCTCATGGCTTCCTGGTCAAAATAAACTGCGATGGCGAGATATTGCGCAGATGCAGCAAATTCGTTACCCACTTGTTCTACGATTTTATCGGCTAATTCTTGTTTAATAAGCATTTTTTTCCTCCACAAAATTATTTAGTGTCCTTAAAATTATTATAGCAAGAGACTATTGGAATTGTCTTAGATTGTAGAGAGAAACAGGCTGAGATTAGCATACTGCCGGATTTTGATGCGGGGCTTAAATTGGATACCGAATTTATACTTTACTTCTGGCCTGCAAGGCAAGATAGAGGACCACGGACCCGGCCACAGCGGCATTGAGCGAATCTACCTGGCCGCGCATGGGCAGACGCACCAAATGGTCGCAGAGCTTGCGCGTGAGGGTGCGCATACCGCTGGCCTCACTGCCCACTACGATCACCAATGGACCATCCAGGCGTACTTTTTCAATGGGTTCGGAACCGCCGCCGCCGTCCAGGCCAATCACCCAGGCGCCATCCTTTTTGAGCTCATCAATCGCCTGGGCCAGGTTGATTTGATCAACCAGCAGGTGTTCTACTGCTCCGGAAGAGGCATTAATCACCGCGGGAGTGACGGAAGCTGTGCGCCGGAAGGGCAGCAATATGCCGTGGACACCGACGGCTTCCGCGGTGCGGATGAGGGTGCCCAGGTTTTGCGGGTCTTGAATTTCGTCCAAAGCCAGCAGAAACAAAGGCTCGCCGCGTTGTTTGGCCAGCGCCTGCATATCGGCCATGGCAGCTACCGGGTAGGCGCTGGCTTGCAGCGCAATGCCCTGGTGGTTGATGCCGATACTGTCCAATTGAAGGCGCGGAACCTCTTCGATTTGTAATTTGCGGTTGGCGGCCAGACTGATAATATCGTTGATATGCCCGCCGTGTTCGATACCTTTGGCTATCAGGAGGCGGAAAACATGCCGGCGTTTGGCACGCAGGACTTCATAAACCGGGTTTCTACCTGTGATCCATTCTTTCATCGTGTTTTATCCCCAGCGCCAGGTGGTGCCATCTTTATTGTCTTCCAATGTGACACCTAATTCTTTAAGGCGATCGCGGATCAGGTCGGAATAGCTCCATTGTTTGTCTTTGCGCAGGTTGGTACGCAAATCGAGAATCAGATCGATGAAGGCGTCTGCTTTGCTGGCTGCATTGTCGTGTGTCAGCAGGGTCAAACCAAGGACACCGGTCAGTTCGCGCAATTTATCCTGGGCAGGCTGCAATTCTGCGGCTGTGGCACCCATGGTGCGGGTCTGATTGATGACACGCACCAGGTCGAAAAATCCGCCCAAAGCACCAGCGCTGTTGAAGTCGTCATCCATGGCGTTAGTGAAGTTCTCTTCAACAGTCACAACCTGGTTTTGCAAGGTTTGCAGGGCGTCCGCAGGGGCACCTTTTCCACCCGGTAGCGCAGGGCGGAGGGCAGATTGCAAGCGTTCCAATGCCTTTTCGGATTGCAAGAGGACATCATCGGTGAAGGTGAGCGGGCTGCGGTAACCGGAATTGAGCACGGTAAAACGCAGAGTATCCGCACTGTGTTTGCTGAGGAATTCTTCAATGGTGACCAGATTGCCCACGGATTTGGACATTTTTTCGCCGCCCAATTGGAGCATACCGTTGTGCACCCAATAACGGGCGAAGGATTTGCCGGTGAGACTTTCGGTCTGGGCGATCTCGTTTTCATGGTGGGGGAAAATCAGGTCATTACCGCCGCCATGAATATCAATTTGCTCACCGTTGTGATGCAGGTTCATCGCCGAGCATTCTATGTGCCAGCCGGGGCGGCCTTTTCCCCAGGGACTGTCCCATTCCGGTTCACCCGGGCGGGCAGATTTCCACAAGGCAAAATCCATGGGGTGCTCTTTACGCTCATCCACATTAATGCGGGAGCCAGCCTGCATATCGTCCAATTTGCGTCCCGAAAGGCGGCCGTAATCTTCATCGCGGGTGACGCGGAAATAAACATCACCTTGCATGGGGTACGCGTAGCCTTTGTCAACCAAGCCCTGGATCATGGCGACGATCTGGTCAATTTCCTGAGTGGCGCGCGGATAGAAAGTAGCCGGTTTGATGTTCAGGTCGCTCAGGTTTTGTTCATATTCTTTTATGTAGCCTTCCGCCAGATCAAAAGGATCCTGCCCGCTGGCATTGGCGCGGGTGATAATTTTGTCATCGACGTCGGTAAAGTTCATCAGATAGCGTACAGCGTACCCGCGATATTCCAGATAACGGCGGATAATGTCGAAAACCATAGCCGACATGGCATGGCCAACATGCGCTTTGGAATACACCGTGGGACCGCAGACATACATTTTTACCTTTTGAGGTTCCAGGGTTTCAAATTCTTCTTTTTTGCGGGTTAACGTATTGTATAGTTTGACAGCCATTTCCTTGTTTTTACTCCTTAGCGATCATAACCGTTGCCATCATCCGGGCGGCCAAAAATCATACGTCCGGCCGCAGTTTGCAACACTTTGGTCACGACAACAACAATTTCTCTATCCATGTATTCACGACCGTTTTCAACGACTACCATGGTGCCATCGTCCATATAACCGACACCCTGGCTGGATTCTTTGCCATCCTGGATGACGCGGACGTTCATGATTTCACCGGGCAGCAAGACGGATTTTACCGCATTGGCCAGTTCGTTGATGTTTAATACTGTGACACCCTGCAGTTCAGCGATGCGGTTGAGGTTGTAGTCATTGGTGAGCACGGGACAGCGCAACTGGCGCGCTAAAATAACCAGTTTGTCATCCACCTCACGCACGCCTTCGACATCAATATCACTGATGCGTACGGGAATGTTGGGTTCTTTTTGTAACTGGGCTAAAACTTCCATGCCGCGGCGCCCGCGTTGGCGACGCAGGCCATCTGATGAATCGGCGATATATTGCAACTCGTTTAAAACGAATCGCGGGATGAGTAGTGAACCTGGCAAAAAGCCGGTTCGGGCAATATCTGCGATACGGCCATCAATGATTACGCTCGTGTCCAGCAAAATGGTACGGCTCTCTGCCCAATTGGCGTTGGGTTCTCCGCTAGCGGTACCACTTCCCGGCATAACAGGGCCGCGGTTGCTAAAGGAACCAATGACGTTGAACAGATCTGTCTGGCGCATGACAAAAACTGAGATGCCAAGATAACCAAACAAAACCACGCCGACAAAGGGGAGAATAGCACCAAAGGGGTTGGGTAACAGAGAAAATGGGAAGGCCAATAATGCGGCGATAATGAGACCAACAATTAATCCGGCGAATGAAGCGAATAATGATTGCGCAGAAATACGGGTGAGGATGGCACGAATGGTGCGTACAGGGCGGGTGGTTAATACCGGGGTAAGGATGAGGCCAAATAAAGCGCCTACCAAACCGATCGTGAAAGCGTACTGTTCCACAGAGAAGGGGATGGTATTAGGGCCGCTGTTAGCCATTGAACCTAATTGGGTACCCAGAACTACTCCGAGGATGCAAAAAACAATCATGCCAATGAGGCGAAAAATAAAATCAATGCTCATAAGTACACTCCTTTAGATATGTATACTGTTGTTAAGGTACAGAATAAAAGCGGAAAAATAGCAATTATTAAGGATGATAGCACGAGGTCCGGTACAAGTCAATGAGCATTGACAGGGTTATGTGCGCATGTTAAAATACCGTTCTATTAAGTGCCCGCCCCCATCGTCTAGTGGCCCAGGACGGAGCCCTCTCAAGGCTCAAACAGGGGTTCGAGTCCCCTTGGGGGCACTGAATAGCAAAGCATCCAAATTTGTGGGTGCTTTTTTGTTGGAGTGGTATCTGGTAACTCCTGGGGAAATGGGACGGGTGGGTCTGGTGGTTGGCGGGTTGGTTTGATGATAAGAATAGACCCACCCTTGTTTCGTTGGGGACAGATGGATTTGGCAAGGGGCGAGGCATCGGGTATTGAACGGGCAGAGAAAATTCCTCCAGCCTCGCCCGTATGGGTTGTGTTTCACCTTTAATTAGCAGCCCATCCTAGTCTGGCGATGTGGGGAGGCGTTCGGAGAGCGTTGCGTATTCGTTTTTCGTTTTCTTTCCCTCGCGTTGCGTCGGGACCATGAAACCCACTTGGCATCGCAGAGTGCGTTGTGTATTCGTTGAAAAAAAATTCCAATCGAAACGAATGATATTTTGAAAAATGACCGGTAGATATGGGAAACTTTTTTGAGTAACTCCAGATATGCTGATATTTTGTTTTTAATGTGCTGGTATTCGTTTTGAAACGAATGCAAAACGAATATGTACTACGAACGAATAAGATGGAGGCAGTGATGATGCAGGGAAAAATCCGCCCATCCCTGTTTTTACTTGATGATTATAGAATAATTGTTCTAATTTGTCAAGAATTTAATTGAAGGAATTAGCAACCATCTTGTGCCTCCTACAACATTCTTGTACAATGTGATTGGGCCCGATCACCAAGAATGATCCCATAATTCGACGCATCCCTTCGTTGTATGGATCGATCGCAGGCAAGGAGAACACATGTCAAAGGTGGCTTCTGTCTTGGCATTGAGGGAAAAAGAAAAGGATCAATCGTCTCTTGAGCAGAGGAAACATCTGCTTCGGACAAAGTTTTTTGTTCCTCCCATTCGCTCAAGTCATATCGCCCGTCCTCGTCTCTCTGACCTGATCGATTGCGGTCTGGACCGGGCACTCATTCTAGTATCTGCCCCTGCTGGTTATGGTAAAACCACCCTGATTAGCAACTGGCTGAAAGAAAAGCAGATCCCTTCAGCCTGGATCTCCCTGGACGGGGGTGATAACGACCCGATCCGTTTTCTGCAGTACCTGCTTGCCGCTCTCATTCCAATGGCGCCAGGTATTGAGGATGACGGGTTTGGCATGCTCCAGGGAGGCCAGCCAGCTCAATTTGAGAGTGTAATCAACTTGCTGACCAACGAATTGGCTTCATTTTCTGCACCATTCGTCCTAGTACTGGATGATCTCCACATGATCCAGTCTGAAGCTGTATTTAAAATTCTGGCTTATCTACTGGAACATTTGCCTCCCCAGATGCACCTGGCGATCCTGACCCGGATCGATCCCCCACTGCCACTTGCCCGCTTGCGAGTTCGCAACCAACTCCTGGATATCCGGGCAGACCAGCTGCGCTTTACACAAAACGAGATAGCCGCCTTTCTTAGCGATGCGATTGGGTTAACACTGTCTGGCAACGATCTCTCCGCTTTAGAGACGCGAACTGAAGGCTGGATCGCCGGATTGCAACTGGCAGCCCTTACGATGCAAAGCAATAAGGATATTCATGGGTTCATCTCAGCATTCACGGGCAGCCATCACTATGTTATGGACTACCTCGCTGAAGAAGTGCTCAAGAATCAACCGAAAAAGGTGAGTGATTTCTTGCTGCAGACCTCGATCCTGGACCGCTTGTGCGGCTCACTATGCGAGGCTATCGTCGAGGCAGAAACGAACGAACCTGTCTACGGGCAATCCATGCTGGAGACCCTGGAAGAGATGAATCTCTTCGTCGTTCCTCTGGACGATGAGCGCCACTGGTATCGCTATCATCATCTTTTTGCAGAAGTTCTCCGCAAGCGTCTTGAATATCAGTATCCTCATTTGCTTCCTGAACTGCACCGCCGCGCCTCCCATTGGTACGAGCAAAACGAGTTTATCGCCGAATCCATCCAGCAGGCGATCGCAGCCGGCGACCAGGATCGGGCTGCGCACCTGACCGAGCAGAACGGCTGTTCCTTGCTGATGAGCGGCGAAGTAGCGACACTGCTGAGTTGGGCCGATGCCATCGAATTCCAATCGGAAGCCCGCCCCTGGTTGGCCATTCAAAAGGCCTGGGCTCTTGCTCTGACTGGGGAAATGGACAGGGTCGAGCTAACTCTGCAAACACCTGAAAAACTGCTAGCGCCGCTCGAGCCTACCGTCGAGGTTAGAACTCTCCAGGGAACGATTGCCGCGGCTCGGGCTCATGGCGCAAACTCACGCGGGGATACTCAGGCAGCCGCGGGATTTGCCCGAAATGCGTTGGACCTTCTGCCCGACTGCAGTTCGATCTCACAAAGCCTCCGAAGTGTTTCCACCTCGATCCTGGGGGACGCCAGCTGGATCAACGGCGACCTGGAGCAGGCCAAGCATGCCTACACCGATGCCCTGCGAATTGGTCGAGAAGCAGGCAGCCTGCATATGGTTATCATTGCCAATTCCAACCTGGCCGATATTTTGATGGAGCAGGGGCAACTCCATCTGGCAGCCGATATCTATACCCGCTCCCTGCGAATTGCGGTTCGCCCTGATGGACAAAGGTCGCCCCTGGCTGGAGCACTCTGCGCGGGCCTGGCCAGGCTGACCTATGAACGCGACCAGTGGAATGAGGCGGAACAGTACATTCAACTGTGCATAAGCCTTTGCCGGCAGTGGGGTGACAGCGACCACCTGACCGTGGCCTTTGCCCTGCTGGCGCGTCTGCAGCAAGTCCGTGGTAACCAGGAGGCCGTCCAGGAAGCCATGCGGGTCACCGGGCAACTGGTCAGTGAACATTCTCTCTCTCCCTGGCGTTCCATCCAGGTCCAATCTGACCTGGCGCGCCTGTGGCTTGCTCAAGGAAATCTCGAAAGACTGTCTCAGTTCATTCAAAAGAACGCCCTGAAAATTGAGGATGAGATCCCCTATCGGCGACAACCTGAATATGTCATTCTGTTGCGAACCCTCCTCGCCCTGGATGATTACAGATCAGCCATCGCCCTCTCTGAACGACTTGTGATACTCGCTGAAACCGCTGGGCGGATGGGATTGGTCATAGAGATCCTGGTCCTACGGGCACTCGCATTCCAGGGCAGGAAAGATACAGAGAGCGCTTTGACAAACCTTGAAAAAGCCCTCGTCCTAGCCCAGCCTGAAGGATTTGTGCGTGTGTTCTTGGATGAAGGCGAAGCAATGACGAGATTGTTGTGTCAGGTCCAGTCCCGTCGGGATGGGTCTGGTTATGCGGCAGGTCTCCTGGCAAGGATTGGAACGATCCCCACCATGACTCAACCATCCAACCAGCTCCTCATCGAACCCCTCACTGCGCGCGAGGTAGAGGTTCTGAAACGCATCAGCACCGGCTGTTCCAATCAGGATATTGCCGATCAATTGTTCATCTCCATTCCCACCGTGAAGCGTCATATTAGCAATCTCTATGGCAAGTTGGGGGTGAAAAGTAGAACGCAGGCTTTGGCAATCGGGAAAGAGCTAAAAATATTCGAGTAAACTCAGCAGATGGGTTCTTTCTAAAAGCCGGCAGGAAACTTGCTTTCCTGCCGGCTTTTTCTTCCCTCGTTTCGGGACCGAATGGGGGGAAACGCTCTCTTTTTTTCCGGGAATAAATACAACCCCCACTACAACCTTCAGTCGATGCCCCGGCCTCTGGAAAATGATAAATTATGAGCAGAGGAAATATGGCGAACAAGAAATATGAAAACAACCAAGAGAATGCAAGCGTGATTTCCACCGTCGCTCAGGGAGATTTCTTCGAGATACATGTCAAAGGGCACCTCGATGACAGCTGGTCGGATTGGTTGGACGGATTGGATGTGAAGTTATTGAATAACGGTGAAATGATCCTTTTCGGACACATCGGGGATCAGGCTGCTCTGATGGGTACCCTTAATAAACTCTACAGCCTTAACCTGACCCTGCTCTCGGTGAGCAAGGTTGACCTAAAAGAATAGGAGAAAAAATGAAAAACACGATCAAATTCAACCCCAGTCTCGGCAACATTGCCATGAGCGCTTTCCTTATCGAGAAGGTTCACAACTGCGCTGATTGCCCCATCCGGAAGTTGGCGATCAAACAGCCGCAGTCCATCTTTGCGAAGCTTCATGCCTGGCACAAGTCCTGGTGGCCGGCCTGGAAATCACACCAGGACCGGACCTGCGCTTACGCCAATCAGGCAGGCAGGAAAGCCTAGCCACCACCGGACTTAACGAATTACAGATCCGGACTCAACCACTTATTTACGGAGGAAAAAATGGAAAACACACACAAGTTTACAGTCAATTTTGAAACGTTCGCCTGGGGGGCACTCTTTATCCTGTGGGGGATCATGGAAATGTTCAAGTTCCTGCCGAAAGGCACAGGCGCGCTCGGCATCGGCCTGATCCTCATCAGTCTAAATATCGCCCGGGCTATAACTAAGCAGCCTATCAGTGGCTTTACGACAACGATCGGCATCTTTGCTCTGCTGGCGGGTGGGCTAGAAATTGTGAGCCCATACCTGCACTTCGCTTTTGATATCCCGGTCTTTGCAATCCTGCTACTAGTTCTGGGAATGATCCTATTGGGTGGCGCACTGAAGAAGAAATAGGCAAGCCAGCGAACAGGGATGTCCCCACCAAGGACCATGGATTGGGGACCATCCCTTCCCGGACCGCTTGCAGAGTGATCAACACCTTTTTATGATGGAAAACAACGATCTCTCGTGAAGGAGACATAATCATGGAAAACACAATGACCAAATCGATTTTGAAGAACAAGTGCCTCATCATTGATGGTACCCGTGCTTTCATGATGGTCTGGCTTGGACAGATGATCTCGTTCATTGGCTCAGGCCTGACAAGTTTCGCACTGGGGGTTTGGGTCTTCCAGAAGACCGGTGACATCACTCAATATGCTCTCATTTCCATGTTTTTTATACTGCCGGGTGTGCTGCTGGGACCACTGGCTGGCACCCTGGTCGATCGCTGGGACCGCCGAACGACGATGTTCATCAGCGATCTTGGCACCGGCCTCAGCACTCTCTCTATCGCTGTGGTGTACCTGCTAGGCGGGTTGCAAGTCTGGTACATCTACGTGGCCGTTTTCCTGAGCGGGGCCTTTGGCAGTTTGAGAATGCCGTCCATGCAGGCAGCCATGACCATGATGATTCCCAAGAAGAGCCTAGGCCGCACCAGTGGCTTGATGGAAATCGTGCAAATTGGGCAATTTCTCATCGCTCCCATCGTGGCAGGTGGGCTTATGGAAAGTATTGGCCTTGCAGGTATCGTGATGATCGATTTCAGCACGTTTCTCATCGCCATCTCCATTCTGCTTTTCATCCACATTCCCCGCGCGACGGTCACAGCCGAGGGATGTGCCGGCCAGGGAACGGTGCTGCAAGAGGCTGTTTACGGCTGGAAGTACATCAAGGCACGGCCCGGCCTGGCAGCCCTGATGGTGCTGTTCGCTTTTACCAACTTCACCACCGAAATGACGGTTGTGCTCTTCACACCGCTCATCCTGTCCTTTGCCTCCACCGCAAAGTTGGGCCTGGCAATGTCGTTGTGTAGCAGTGGTTTCCTGGTGGGCGGACTGCTAATGAGCATCTGGGGTGGTCCTAAGCGCCGTGTACCGTTGATGATGATCTTGATGATCCTGCTTGGAGTCTTCTCGACGATGATCGGACTGCGCGCATCCGTGGGACTCATCGTTGTGAGTGGTTTCCTGGCGACACTGACCGTGCCGATCATTTCCAGCTCCAACCAGGTGATCTGGCAGAAGAAAGTAGCCGTGGATGTCCAGGGTCGGGTATTCGCCATCCGGAGAACGATCACCCTAGCGACCCCGCTGGTGACATATGCGATTGCTGGACCTCTGTCGGACCTTGTATTCGAGCCGCTGATGACCGTCAACGGCGCTTTGGCTGGCAGCTTCGGACAGGTCCTCGGCATGGGACCCGGGCGCGGCATCGGCTTGTTATTCGTCTGCATGGGTCTGCTAACCACCCTGGTTACTGCGATCGGTTGTTTATCCCCACGCCTGCGCAAGGTAGAAGAGGAACTCCCGGACGCGGTGATCACCCAATCAGCCCAGGTGAAAATCGAAAAAAAACTACCGTCTCTCCTGCCTGCCCGAAGCCCACGAAATAAGATCGTTTACGCAAAGTGTCATGATCTAAAACCACCTCTTCCTGAACTGTTATCAAGGGATTAACATGGCCCAAACTGTTTTGTTACGGGATAACATGATCCCATATGAAGGAGACACAACCATGGAAAAAAGACTTGAAGGCAATCCAAATGGCACCGCCCTGGATTTCTCCACCAGCCTTTTAAAGGGACTGGGATGGGGAGCGATTGGCGGGATTGCTGGTACGCTCGCGATGGACCTGACTTTGATGGCCATCCTGGCTGCATTCGGATCTCCGGTTCTGACCTGCTTCTCCATCGTTGGTGATACCGCGGCAATCTTCTTTTCGATGCAGAACATGGGGATGACCGGCACTATCCTACTGGGCGTGGCAATCCATTATATGGTCGGGCCTCTGATCGGGGCGATCTTTGGGCTACTTGTGACGCATTTCAAAGGTCTAAGGGTGAGTACCCGGATAAAGAGCATGCTCCTGGGCATTGTGTATGTTGAGATCCTGAGCCAGCCACTATTGGCAACTACCCCCATCCTGCTGAAGATGTCGGCAGCTGTGACGCTCCAGTGGTACAGCGGGTCGTTCTTCATGCATATGATCGCTGGTGCTGTACTGGGTGAGGTGGTGGACAGGGGTCTGAATCTGGTTGGCCGGGGCAGACGCAGGGAGGCATAAAAACCTCCCGGGCTGCAGGCTTCGTGCAACCCTGAGGTACAGATCATCCTGTATTTGGACGATGGCTCTTATTTTGAATTCTTTGGGCAGGAGATCAAATCGCGCAGTCCCTTATCGAGCGAGATATAGCCTAGGCATCAATCTATGGCAGAAATTTCGGAAGCGAGGTGCTCGTCGTCAGGCACAAAAAAACATCGATCCCATTTACATCCCGGCAGACCTCTTTAAGGAGAACGATATTGCCTAAAGCAGAGCATTCATGAAAAGTCAAGCTATAATTAATTCAGGCGTGCAGGATTGCAATAGGATGCGATCCGCTTCGTGATCGTGCAATGAACGATGATTGATGGAGTATCGCATGAAAAAAGAAAAATATCCAATATTGGAATTTGATGATACCCTGGTGGCAAAAATTGAGCCGTCTCGTTCCCATAAGAAAATTGAGGGATATGAATATTGTGTGATCACTTTTTTTCGTGAAGTCCTTGAAAAAATGGAAAAGCAGGGTTCGATCAAGGTCGTCCAAGCATTGAATTGTGAGACCATGGATGTTCCGATCTATGAAATGGAGTATGGTGGGAAGAAGATCCATTTATTTTTGGGATATGTAGGCGCTGCCGGATCTGCTGCTTTCCTGGAAGAGTTAATCGCCTATGGATTCAATAAATTCATCGTTTGTGGTGGCGCAGGTGTGCTAAGAAAGGATATCGCCGTTGGACATCTGATCATTCCAGTTTCAGCAGTACGGGATGAAGGTGTTTCGTATCATTACCTTGCACCGGCAAGGGAGGTTGAATGCAACCCTCAAGTGGTGGAGAAGATCGAAGCAGGATTAAATGAATTCGGCATCGATTATATAAAAGCGAAAACCTGGACGACCGATTCGTTTTACCGGGAGACCGAGAAGAAAATAGAATTGAGAAAATCGGAAGGTTGCGTCACGGTGGAGATGGAAGCCGCAGCTTTTTTTGCCGTGGCCAGGTTCAGAAATGTAAAGCTCGGTCAGATTCTCTATGGCGGCGATGACCTGAGCTCTGTGACATGGGATAACAGAAAATGGCATGACAGAACCGAAATTCGGGAAAATCTTGTGGATATCGCAATCAGAGTGTGTTTTTCATTGCGATGAGATCGTGGCGTACTTCACGGTAAGAAGAGCCCGGAAAAGGAGTTGAAACATGAGCGAACAAGCTTCTCAACGCAGCCTGCAACTATTTCGGTCAGGTTTTTTCTGTGCTGAGAGTGTGCTTCTGGCGATAGCGGAGAGCCAGGGCATCCAATCAAATTTGATTCCCAGGATTGCCACGGGTTTTTGCAGTGGCATTTCCCGTAACGGTGGGATGTGTGGAGCTGTTAGCGGAGGCATCATGGGGATTGGCCTCGTTGCAGGCAGGAATTCACCTTCTGAATCGCTCGAACCCACCTTTACCCTTGCTCAAAAATTGATCAACGCTTTTGAAGAGCAGTATGGCTCAGTCAACTGCCGCCAGTTAATCGGTTGTGACCTGGCAACTGAATCAGGGCAGCGATATTTTATGGAAAATAACCTCATGAAGCATTGTCTGCAATATGCCGAGGGAGCAACAAGGCTGGCAATTTCACTGATTGATGGTAGATCTTCGGGTTAAGGTCCATATCTACGGACAGGTTAAGGCAAGTCTAATCATCGCTTTTCACCAGCGAACGATGTATTCGCCGGCTGCCTTGAGACTGAGCATGTCCAAAGATCATCGCAAGCAGTAGGAATACGATGGGACCGGACTTATCATTCCCCAGCAGCCAACAACCGGTGATTGACAATCGCGTATCACCTACGAACTCTCTCACACCATAACCTCGTTAACATAGGGTCTCCCCTTGGGGGCACTGAATAGTGAAGCATCCAAATTTGTGGGTGCTTTTTTGTTGGAGCGGCAGTGGGTGGGTCTGGTGGTTGGCGGGTTGGTTTGATGATAAGAATAGACCCACCCTTGTCCTGTGGGGGACAGATGGATTTGGCAAGGGGCGAGGCATCGGGTATTGAACGGGGCAGAGAAATTCCTCCAGCCTCGCCCGTACGGGTTGGTGTGCTGCTAAGAATTGAGCCGCCCTTGTTTGGTGGTGTGGGGAGGGGATTGGTGCGCAGGCCCGGTTGAGGGCCCTCGGAAAACGTGGTGATGGCGCCGGCGCGTCAACTCAAACTACAACCTTTCCGGCCTGCTTTACTGCCAGCATTGCGTCAGCCTCATGAATGGCGTATCCATCGAAGAAGGCAGTCACAGCCGCGTCCTGCTCAATTCCCTGGAACCTGGAAGCCGACGAGCTCGAAATCCGTTCCAAACTCGTCGAAATTGAACTGATCTTCCGTCAAAGGTCCCCCATTCGATTCTGAGCAACTTAAAACTTCCACTGCTCAAGTAAAACGCTCAATTTAGCTTGACAAAATCAATTACTCAGGCTATTCTATGTATAGAATAGCCTGCTGAAATATTTTGTTAATGAAGAAATATAGATGAGCGATTGGAAAACAGTGCTCAAAGTTGAACCCCTGTGCCTTAGTAATTTCTATTAAAAGTACTTAAGGAGGATGAAGTAGTGACTCAGATTGAAATTGTTCTGCTCGCTTTGCTCTATGAAAAAGATCGCTATGGTTATGAGATGGAGTCGGTGATTGAAGAACGAAATATGAGAAACTGGACAAAGATCGGGTTTTCCTCGATTTACAATGCTTTAAAGAATCTTGAGAAAAAGAAACTGATCTGTTCCAGGTATGAAGATGCTTACGGTTCCCCCACACGCAAGGTGTATTTTATTAAGGACGATGTGAAGACTACCGTACGTGGCATTATAAAAAGAACACTCCAATCACCTGAGCGTGTTTACAGCGAATTTTCCATAGGACTGGCTTTTTCACATCTTCTCACGAAGGATGAGGTTGTTGAATGCCTTACCCAATATCGCAAGAGCCTTGAAGATAGACAGCAAACTATCCTACGAAATTATTCAAAGCAGCCAAGTCTGCAAAATACGATTCACTTAAAGGCATTGTTTACCCATCCACTGAAATTGATTGAGACCGAAATTGAGTGGATAGATGATTTAATAAAGGACATCCAGGAGGAAAAAAATGATTATTGAACATTTCAAGCCTTATTTTGGGCAAAGCTGCGAGCCGACAACAGTCGGCAATCTTCTTCAGCATAGCGGATTAACACTTTCGGAACCGATGCTTTTCGGAATCGGCGAGGGACTTAATTTTATCTACTGGGACAGCAAACAATTGGGCTTTCCTTTTTTAGGCGGAAGATGCAAACAGGATGTTTTAACAGAGAACATTGTAAAAAATCTGAACTTAAAATTAGAAACCAGGGAAACTGCATCAAAAGAAAAAGCATGGGGATTTGTAAAATCAAACATTGATAACGGTATTCCTGTTGGGTTAAAACTGGATTTTTATTATCTTGAATATATCAAGGAAAAGATACATTTTGCCGCTCACTATGTGACGATATACGGATATGATGAGAAATTCGGATATTTGGTTGATGGAGATTCAACAGTAAAATCGAGCTTATCAAGCATCGCTGAGGCCAGAAGCTACAAAGGCCCGATGTCCTCGCCCAACCGCGCTTTTACCATAACGGCAATGGATAAGCTTCCCGATATTAAAATTACCATTACCCACGCTATAAATCAAAATGCAAAGCAATATCTGAATCCGCCGATCCAAAACATATCCTTTAAAGGAATCAGAAAAACAGCAAAGCTCATCACAAAATGGTTTGAAAGACCGGGAATTACACCACAATTGATAGCTCAGGCTGGTTTACTAATGGAAGAAGCCGGCACAGGGGGAGCCTTGTTCAGAAATATATACCGGGATTTTCTAAAAGAATGTGATTTTCTTTATCCGGAGTTGGGACTTCATGAAGCATATTTGCGGTTCGCTCAAATTGCTCCGATGTGGACAGAAGTATCAAAACTAATTTGTAGTGCAGGAGAGTATTCCAATGAGCAGCAACTAGTTGAAGCATCTAAAATATTAATGGAAATTGCATCTTTAGAGGAAAATACCATGAAGTTGCTTTCTGAAAAGACCTCAGTTTTTACTGATCATTAATTTATATAGGCGAACCTATGTATTAGGAAGAATAATAGATTTGATAAGATTTTAGCCAGTTCATTCATATATTAACGGTTTTTGAAAAGGCTTTGTCAGGCAGATAACCGCAGCAACAAGTTGGCCAATAATCCGAAAATGTACATACCTACGCCAAACGCAGTGTGATTCATCAGGCTGCGAAGCCTTGCCTGCGCAGGATTTAAGGTTTTTGATGCAGCCAATCCAAGCCCAAATGAAGGCTGCATGATGAAGAACGGCGCCAAGACTGTGATGACCCCGAAGGCGATCGCGGGAACCGGCGTTGGATTTTGAAGCCAATCGCTGCCGACTAATAAAACAAACGTGATGGCAAAGGTGACACCAATCATATAATGGGCGACCCATCCCAGCGCACATTCCGCGCTCTTACGTGGAGCAGAACCAATATTTGTATGCCTAAAGGTTCCCTCCGGCATGTACCTAAGCCAGCGCCCGACCAGACAGATATTGGATGGCGTGATCTTAAAAGCATGTTTGAGAAATTGCGCCCAAAGATCGAATGTGAGCGTTGCGCCAAGCCCAATGAGGATTGCGCTAATGAAAGAGAGGGTCAGATTATTCATGAGTCACCTGTTTCTTATTTATTACTATCCAATAAAGGTTTTTGCCGGCCCGTCTTATTCCCTGGACGTGTCTTGCGGGCCGGCTTCAACGAAATTAACCGAAAGTAATGGCATTCCCAGGTCGCGTACTTTCTTCAGTATTCCATACAGCGCCGCCTGATCCACCACCAGGCCGGTCAGGAGGGTATTGCCGTCCTCTTCCAGGATGATGGTCAGGCTTTCAAACCAGTCTGTCCACCGATGACCCAGATGGCCTTTGATCCTGATTTGACAGATCGATGGCTGGCTGGCATTATTTCCCTGACTGTGTTTGTCCGGCGTGTTCTGATCAAGCATAATTGTTTTTGCTCCTGATATTTTGTGCTTCTATGCCAGCGTGATGACGACATTGCCTTTTTTGTGTCCCGCTTCGACATAGCGGTGTGCCTCAGCCACCTGTTCCAGCGGGTAGCGCCGGTCGATGACCGCTTTGATCTCGCCCGCCTCAATCCGCTCTTTGATGAAGATAAATTCTTCCATGGTTTGTTTGGTGTTGAGCTTAGCAATGGTGACGTAGGTTCCGTTGGGCTTGAGGGCTTTCGAGTACTGTGATTTCAGGCATTTTCCAAGCGTATCAAAGATGACGTCATACAGCGTTGCGCTTGTTGAAAAATCCTCTTTTGTATAGTCAATGACGTGGCTTGCCCCCAGGGATTTCACCAATTCCAGGTTGGCCGTACTGCAAACCCCGGTCACCTCTGCCCCAAAGTAACGGGCAAGCTGAAGCGCATAGGTACCCACACTTCCGGAAGCGCCGTAGATCAGGACTTTTTGTCCGCGTTGAATATTGCCTTTGCGAAGCAGGCGCAGCGCTGTAGGCGCCCCTATCGGTACGGCGGCAGCTTCCTCATAAGTCAGATTATCCGGTTTGGTCAACACCAACCCATCCTGGGGAAGGCATTTATAGGCTGCGTGAGCGCCAAAATTCTGCGCTAAGGTGGATGCAAAAACCGGGTCACCTGCCTTGAAGCGGGTTACATCTTTGCCAACTGCTTCGACTTCACCGGAGAGTTCCATTCCGTAGATTGGATGTTTTGGTTTTGTGAAACCCAATGTGATGCGAGCGGGAAGCCAGAACAGGGGCGGTACGTTAAGGCTGCGCATTCGGATATCTCCGGCGGTGACAGTGGCCGCACGCACTTTTACCAGGATTTCATGGTCTTTGGGCGTAGGTTTTTCAACCTCCTGGAAATGAAGTACTTCCGGACCTCCAAATTTTGATGCTACGATTGCTTTCATTGATTTATCCTCCATATTTTTATTAGGTTATGCTGATTGTTTACGGTATAAAAACCGTAAAGTGATTTTGATTTCAATTGTTTAGCGAGCATGGGAACCAACGGCGGCGGACCTAGGGGCACGCACGGATGGCCGCTTACGGATAGCCCATTCAGCCACAGCCAGGTTGATCACCCAGGCTGCACCCATCAATAATGCATTTTCAAACTCGTTTGGTACGCCAATGAGCAGCGCCCCGACCATCCCTGTCAGCACCTGCGTGCCTGCGCCCAGCCCAATGGCATAGGCGCGTGTCATCCAGGCACGGTGCTGATTGATGTTGCGCCGCCGGATCGAGATAAACCCAAGGATGATGGAGAGGGTCATGCCAAGTCCGAAAAAGAGCCTAAATGCATAGAGGAGATCGCTGGGACCTTCCGGGCGGGGATAGAAAATGGTCATCCACATCCCTGAAAACCCTACCAGAAGTCCAATTGGAACGAGAAACCGCCCAACCCAGCGGTGCCAGCCGGTTCCGTGCTTCCAGAGACGGCTCACGAACTGGAATGCTCCGAGCAAGGCATAGACCGCGGCGGTAATAATATGAATAACCACGGGCGAGGGGGATGCAAAGAAGCGGGCATTGCCGGCTGTGATCTCTGCACCGTTTGCCAGTTGATTGAGGCGGGCGATACCGAAAATGAGAGGAATGATGCTGAGCAGGATCAGCCCAGCGGGCAGCCACCACGCGGTTCGCACTTTTTTTGCTGGTGCTTTGATTTGACCTTTAGCATGAGTAATCGCTTTCATTTTTAACTCCTTAGACAAATTTCCGGATTGCAGTATGTGCTTCTGAGACAGGCGGCTGTTTGGCCGCCTGTGCTCGGTATGCACTTTCCGGCGAAATTAATCGGCTGCGCTCAGGTTGAGCTGTGGACGTGCTTCTTCGGATAAGGGTTGAGAAGCAGGCACCCGGCGTTCCGTAAAGAGGGCGTATCCAAGCCAGGCCAGTGCGAACCCCATCGGTATCGCCGCCAACCGTTCGAGCTGGTGCGGAAGCAGTATACCCATGACGACCGCCAAAGGCCCTGATATGGCAAGCAGGACAGCCGCCCAGCGCGGCAGGATGCGGGCGCGGAAGATCGCAATGCCAAATAGGAGAAGGCCAAGCAAATACAAAACCGTTACGAACTTGGATATCACTGCGAAGGCTCCGAGGTTCATCGGGCCACCGGCCCCACTGGCCATCCCCAAGGCGCTTTCTACAAAATTCGGTGACTCTGTCACCAACAGCGGCAGGATTAAGGGTTCGACAAATGAATAGCACATTTGGACTGCATAGAAGATGGTTAAGAGGAGATAGCCGGCCAGACCCTGCCAACCGGTCTTTTCCACGTGCCTGGCATAGAGCCCTGTAATTCCGAGAAGGCCAAAGATGGACATGACCGTCTTCAGTGAGGTGATGATTATGAATGCGCTGGTATTGACTGACGCAAGAACGTCAGGCGGGTGGACCGGCTGAATGCCGGCGAAAATGGTCCCTGCCACCATTGCGGATAAACCTGCCCAACGGATGAGCTTCGAGGTTGTGATCTTCATTTTGCTCTCTTTGATCGCGGTGTTGCGATTGGTATTCATCTGTTTGTCTCCTTCTATTGAATCTATTTGTTTGTTGGCAGCCATCGTTTTATCTCCTGTCTGACGATTTCTGGTACGGATATGTTCTTTCCTTCGATCACAAATATACAAATTAATGTGGGGAGCTGCCTTCCCCAGATGTGGGGATTTGGTGTGGGGAGAATCCAAAGACCCCGCCAAATTTCTCTGATGGGTTTTTTTGGATATCCTATTTAGACGTAAGTTTAGATCAAGCCAAGTTCAATCGCCCGTTTGACAGCCCCCCGGCGGCTATTGACATTGAGTTTGCCGTAAATGCTCTTGGTGTGAGTCCGCACGGTACTTAAAGCGATGACAAGTTCATGAGCGATCTCGGGACCTGATAACTCGGTCCTGAACAGGCGGAGGATGTCCAATTCCCGCTGACTGAGCGGTTCGATCATGGATGACGAAGCTGGGGCGGCAAAAGGAGGTGTTTCTTCCCCCAAGCCTTTTTTCTCCGCCTCAAATGCAGATAACAGCTTGCGTGTATAGTCCGGCAGGATTCCGCGTGCACTAATTTCACGAGTCAGATCTGCCAAACCTGAGTCTTCGGCCAGGAATATTCGCATATAATCTTCCGGTTCAGCCAGTTTCAGAGCACGCTCCAATGATGTGAGGGCAGCAGGGGTATCTTCTCTCATTTGGTGGGCGAGTGTTTGCAAGATCAGGATTTCGATCACACTTCCAATTCTTCCACCTTCGTCTGCAAATTTCAAAAGACGCTCCAGTAATCCCATCGCGTTTTGAAGCAAACTGACTGAATTGCCGCTTTGAAATTGAGCCAACAGAATCCTGGCGAACGTGATTTGCTCGAACTCCCGCAAGTAGCTGGGGGCTTCCTCAATGGACAATTTCCGTTCATGCGCCCAATCAAGCGCTTTTTCCAACTCGCCTTGCCTGACCCATACGCGTGCCTTCAACGCTGATATTGGATGGACGTTGGGAGAAAAGTCGCCCATGTATATGCTCTCTGCTTCATCAAGCAGGTCGAGAGCACCATCCATATCTCCGCGGGTTTTCCGTATTTGAGCCATGGTAACGCGCCAGCGATATGGATTTTTTGGTAACCCATTGAGTTCACCAAGTTTCTTACTTTTCAATAGGTGTTGCTCGGCGATATTCAACTCGTTACGTTCATAATAGAGCCCACTCATTCCTACATGCATGTCTGCCGCGCCGCGCAAGACTGGCGAACCGTGCTTTGCCGCAAGCTGCAAACCGCTCTGGTAGATACTCATTGCCTCGCGCAAGCGACCCTGCGTGATGCGTATATCCGCCAGAGTCACAGAACCACCGATCACATCTGAGATAAATCCGACCCGCTGCAAATGAGCCATCCCTTTAGAAAACATCTCATAGGCAGTCTCGAGATCGCCACTAGTCCAAAATGCGAGCCCGAGCAGGGATGATCCCGCTCCAAGCGAGAGATTGTCATCCTCACGCGCGAACTCAAGCACCTGTCGAGCGTATTTCATTGTATTGGTCACATCCGCATGAATCAGTGCAATCGCGGCATGATACATGGCGACCAGGCCAGGCAGACGCTGATAGTCTTCTTCATCCATGTAAACAGGCTGGTCTTGCGTATCTGCTGGTATATTGAGCCATCGTTCGGCTTGCTGCAGCCGCTCCACTACACCATCAAGCTGACCAGTTTGCAGTAACGTGCCTGCATAGTGAACGCTAAGCACAGGCCTATGCTGGAGTACTCCGTCAGGAAGCGCCCTGAGCCAGCCCAGAAGTGTGGTTTCCTGTCTGTTTCGCTGTGCTTCCGGTACGGCCCGTTCGATCAGATCCGCCGCCCGTTCAAAATCCTGAGCAGCCAGCGCGTGGCGGATGGCATCCGCTGGCTGCTCATGCTGCTCGTACCACTCGCTCGCCCGGCGGTGCAGAGCAGGTACCTGATCGGGCTGCTCCGTCATCAAGTGCATACGCAGAACATCACCAAAAAGATGGTGGTAGCGATACCAATAGCGCCTGTCATCCAGCGGAATGATAAAGAAGTTGCCGCGCTGCAATGCTTCCAGCCGCGTGCTCCCGCCCTGCAGACCGGTGACGGCCTCGCACAGCGGACCATTCAAACGGTCCAGGATGGCGGTTTGGATCAGGAAACTTCGAATGGATTCTGGCTGGCGTTTCAGGACCTCTTCGACCAGATACTCCACAATATAGCGGTGGTCTCCGGCAAATGCGCGGATGAACCCAGGAATATCCTGGTGGCCTTTCATGGAAAGTGCGGCTAATTGCAGACCGGCAATCCAGCCTTCGGTGCGGGTATCCAGGGCGCCGATATCTTCCTGTGAGAGATTGAGACCCATTACCCGGTTGAGAAAATCAGCAGCTTCGGCGGAAGTAAAACGCAGGTCAGCGGCGCGCAGCTCGGTCAACTGACCGCGGGCGCGTAAGCGCGGGATCGGCAGGGCTGGATCCTCACGGGTGGTTATGACCAAATGCATTTGCTGCGGCAAGTGCTCGATCAGAAAGGTGAGGGCATTGTCTACCGCCGGGGAATCAATTACGTGATAATCGTCCAGAATGAATATGAAATCGTTTGGGATTGCAGCGATTTGATTGAGCAAGGTTGTGAGAATTGATTCGGTTGGCGGCGGCTGCGGCGTTTGGAGAACAGCGATTACCTCTTCACCAATATTCGGTACAATCGTCTGCAAGGCAGCGACAAGGTAAACCAGAAAACGGGTTAAATCGTTATCGCCTTCGTCCAATGACAACCAGGCTACCAAGCGCTGACAACCGGGAATCCATTCGCTTAAGAGTGTGGTTTTTCCGAAACCAGCCGGGGCAGAGATGAGGGTCAGTTTTTGTCCAAAACCTTGTTCCTGGCAGAGTGCCTCATTCAGCCGCTCGATCAGACGAGGACGGAGTACCACTTTTGGAGGGGATATGGGAATATATAGTTTTGTGGCTAAAATTGGCGCAGACATAGATTTATTATAAGTCGCGCGCCACCATTTAAAAAGCACCTGCAACAAAGTATAGACACTGAGAGAGAAGCCTAATGATTAAGTGACATACCCTTTCAACTTTTGACAGAAGTCTATAAGGTGGTATATCGGGAGTACTCAGTAGCAAAGCATCCGGTAAAGGGTGCCTTTTTGTTTGAGCGGCTGCTGGCGGGGTCTGAGGAGGTGAGGACGGGTGGGTCTGGTGATTGTTGGGTTGGTGTGCTGCTATGAACAGACCCACCTTGTCTGGAGGGCGAGGCATCGGGTATTGAACGGGCAGAGAAATTCCTCCAGCCTCGCCCGTACGGGTCCTGGGATTGGCGTGCAAGCCTGGTGGAGGACGGTTGGGGTAGATGCGTGAGCACTCCGGTCCCGATGGCATACAAGGTCGGACGACTGGTTTGATATATGTCTGCCAGCCATTGAATCACCCCCCATTCTCGTTTCCCCTTGGGCTGATTGATTACCCCTCCAATAAAAAGCTGCTCTCTCAGCCCTATATCCGTCCGTTTCCAGTTCGGCAAACTTTGACTGTGGTCTGGTAAACTTTGCCAAATCGGTTCGATTAGACCCTGCTAAGTTACACCGGGGAAAGTGCAGAATTCATATACCCTGTCATTGTAGGTAGTCTCTCTTTCAAATAAGTTTTGTTTCGCAACTCTATCTTATCTACTGGGAGGCTACCTGTCTTCTATCAATTTTCAAAGGTGCTTTTTCTCAGTTCTGAACCTTGCCGAAAAATCCATTTTTTAGAATTAAATGCCGGTCTGTGTGAGTTTATATTGAATGAGAACACCGCGGGGAGTGAGTACGATAATGAATTACTGTAAATAATTTGCCTGTTATTATTGTACCCGAAATCAAAAGGCTTACTGTCGCTTTACAATTTTTATTCGTTCCATGAGTAAGTATCTGCCTTTGTTTGATTGGCTCACATTAAACTTGGCGTGAATAACCTGCTGCTCCCAGTTTTTTATGATATAGAGAGCCTGTTCAAATGGTAAAAAATTTTCTTTTTTTCGGCAGGGGATTTTGCCTGTGATCATCCTTTAACCAGAAAAACGATACGGTTGAATGATGTGTTTCTTTCCAAAAAAATGTAGGATTATCAAAACGGTTTGTACCTTTCGTCACAGATCATCCACTTACTCAGTTGGGGATGCCGCAGTCCAAGTACCAATAGCCTGTATTTTTAATTAAGAAGAATATTGTCCGTTCATGGAGAAAACTATGTCACTTTTCTTTCGTTTTGCCTTAGCGCTTTTTGTGACAGCAATGCTGATTTCTGGCTGCGCCTCAACGGCTACCCAACCTCCGATTTCCACCACCACTATTTCAATTTTGCCAACCAGCATGCCAATTTTGACCACAGAAACACCGGCGCCCGAGCAACCGCCTTCTACAACAATCATTAACTCTGGCAATGCCTCCCAACTAAAAAAGATTGCTTCTCCGGATCTGCCTGAGTCGAAATTGAACAGCATTGTCTTTGCGCCGGATAATCGCACCATGGTCAGTGGTGATACGAGCGGGGAAGTATTGGTATGGGAGCGAGAGACCTGGAAAAAAACTACCTTTCTTGCTCCTCAATACGATGCTGCTGAACAAGATGCATTCTTTGGGACGCTGGCGCTTATATCCAATGGAAAAATCATTGTTACAACCAACTCAGCTGGTGAGGTTATAGGCCAGGATCGGGATGGAAAAGAAGTGTTTACGTTCTCTCTTGGAGATCGGGTTTACAGCACAGCACTCTCTCCGGATGGTAAGTATCTGGCAGCCGGGGGTCTCAGTAAAAAACTGATTATCCTTGATCTCGAAACGAAACAGCAGATTGCTGACCTGAGCAGTGATTACGAATATATCTCCGCTTTAGTTTTCTCTCCGGATGGTAAAACCCTGCTGGCCTGCTATGAACGGCCAGGAAATATGATAAAAACCTGGGATACAGCAACCTGGAAGGAAACTGCATCTTTCAGCCATACCTCAGAACGTTTCGACTATCACGACATCCTTTTTACCCCGGATGGTACAACCCTGGTGATTGCCAGCACCCGCAAAGATATTGAATTTCTGGATTTGGAAACCCATCAAGTTGTCAAAAAACTACAGGGGCATACTAGAGCACCTTATCAAATTGCTTTTTCACCGGATGGTTCACTGCTGGCCTCTGCCAGCGACGATATGACCTTGCGATTATGGGATGTACAAACCGGTAAAGCCGTGTTGGTACTTAAAAATCAGCACGAAGTTGGCACAGTGGCCTTCTCAGCGGATGGCACACTGCTTGTCTTTGGCGTATGGGAAGAAGGTATCCAGGTTTGGGCGTTGAACGAGGAACTGGCTCCTGCCCCGGTAGCCAGCGCGAGCGGGGAAATTGCCTTCGCTTCTGACCTGGACGGCGACTTTGAAATTTGGCTCGCACTTGCACCGCACGCAAGTGCAGGTGTCAATACTGATGGCAGCCACCTGCGCCAACTGACGGACAACGACGCGATGGATCTTTCCCCGGCCTGGTCGCCGGACGGCTCGCGCCTGGCTTTTGTCTCCAACCGGGACGGCAACGATGAGATTTACACGATGAGCGCCGATGGTTCGGACGTGCGCCGTCTGACCGAGACTCCAGACTTCAGCGAGAGTTTCCCCACCTGGTCGCCGGATGGACAGTTCATCAGTTTCGATTCGGATCGCGGTAATAACTGGGATGTCTACATTGCCAATAGCGACGGCTCCAGCTCTCGGCGTCTGACCGAACATCCGGGCGAGGATTGGATCAGCTCGTGGTCGCCGGACGGCAGCCAAATCGCCTTTGAATCCAAACGGGATGGCAATTACGAGATTTATGTTGTGAACGTTGACGGCACAAACCCACAGCGGCTGACCCAAAATAGTGTTCAGGATGGCGCACCCAAATGGTCGCCGGATGGTTCCAAAATCGCGTTTTTCTCCCATCGTGATGGCAACCCGGAAATCTACGTGATGAATGCCGATGGCAGCAATCCACTTCGCCTGACCAACCAGGCCAGCGAGGACAGTTTCCCTGCCTGGTCGCCGGACGGGGTCTGGCTGGTCTTTAGTTCCGGGACTAACCAACAATCCGAGATTTATCTCATCGCTGCCGATGGCAGCCAGTTGCAAAAACTAGCGGACACTGGCGCTCAAAACTGGACTCCCGCCTGGCGACCTACGCCGTAACCAGTGAAAAAAGGAAAAAATAATGAAAAAAATTAGACCGTTCGCTCTATTTGTTATTTTGTTGAGCCTGCTCATCAGTTGCGCTCCTGCCTCCACTCCCACCCCGACGATGGTTTCACCGACCGACACGGCAGCGTCCCCGACCATCACTGCGATACCGCCAACCAGCACGGCGAATCCGTCTACGGCTACCCTGCTGCCATTAGCTGCACCAACCTTTACGCCTGTTTCACCCGCTTCCGAACTACCATCCACTGCAGATTTTGAGCGGACTGCGATTTCAATATTCAATGCAGCTGATATAGCGGCCTTGTCCACACTCGGTGGGCATAGCGATGGTGTGACCGGGATGGCTTTTTTGCCGGATAACGGTTACCTGGCATCGCTGAGCGGTGATCTCGTTTTAACCTTGTGGGATACCCAGAGTGGTCAGAAAGTAAATACACTGACAGAACCGGGGGAGCGCGTGTACAATGTGGCCTTCTCCTCAAACGGCAACCTGCTGGCAGTGGGCAATCCTGATAATACCATTGGGCTATGGGCAGTGAAAACCGGTGAGTTGATCCAAACGCTTGGTAAAAGTAAATCTTTTGTGATGAGTCTCGCCTTCTCAGCGGATGGTTCGTACCTGGCTTCAGGGGGTGTCGAAGGGTTGATTACCGTTTGGAATGTAGAAAGCGGACAAGCAGTAACTACCCTGCAAGCGCCCGACAGCCCGATTGACTGTTTAGCTTTTTCACCCAACGGCACGTTACTGGCTTCAGGAAATGCTGAAGGCAACACGGATATTACTCTCTGGGATTTAGAAAGTCAGCAGGCACTGCACACATTCAGCGGGCATAGCGGTAATGTGTACAATCTGGTTTTTACTGCCGATGGCAACCAACTCATTTCGTCGAGCGGTGACCTGACGATAAAAATTTGGGATATCGATAGCGGAGAGGAAATAAACACGCTCCACGGTCACAGGGGTTATGTGTATGGTTTGGCTTTATCACCAGATGGCAACCTTCTGGCTTCAGGAAGTGCAGACGGCATGATTAAGTTGTGGGATGCTAATAGCTGGAAGGAACTGCGCACCCTTGATAGTCACGACAAATATATTTTTTATCTTGCTTTCTCACCGGATAGTTCGCTGCTGGCCAGCAGTGTAAGCAACGGTGAGGCGATTATTCTATGGGGTATTGCCCAATAACGGAGGAGAGAATATGTCTATCGGGAAGAAAATCGAAATACCAGTCATTTTTATTATGCTTTTGAGTCTGCTTGTTGGATGTGCCCCAACAACCTCTACACCAATTACCATCCCGGCCACGCCTGTGCCGCTGATCAATACAGCGATACCTGCGACGGCCACATTGGTTTTGCCTACCATCACGCCAATTCCACCGACTGCCACATTTGTACCAACAGCCATTCCCACTCCAGAAATTCCAGCCATCGTCTGGGACAAAACTTACCAGAAAACGCCCGGCGATATGGGGGAGGATATTCTGGCAGCGGATGACGGCGGATTTTATATTGTGGGTACGACCGATCTCGATCTGTCCGGGGCGGGTTTAAGCGGGGACGTCTACCTGATTCGTACAGATTCCAATGGAGAAGTCCTGTGGGAGAAAACCTATGGCGGCGAACAGGCCGATGAGGGACTTTCTATCACCCGTACCAGTGATGGCAACCTGCTGATTGGCGGCACCACGAAATCTTTTGGAGCGGGAGGCGCGGATGCGTATCTACTCAAACTTGACCCGGATGGCGGAGAGCTCTGGTCGAAGACCTACGGCAGCCAACCGGATGAAATGGTTTCCATCCGCGGGCTGGCTGATGGAGGCTTCATGCTGTGGGGCAACAGTGTGGATCCTAGCGATATCATCGCCGACCCGGGCGCGGCCGGCTACGGCGGGTTTGCCGGACGCAGCAATATTTATCTGGCAAAAGTAGATGCCGCGGGCAACCAGCTTTGGTCGCACACCTTTGGCGGCAAGAACAATCTGCTCGCCAGCGGCGGCGTTGAGGCGTCTGACGGTGGCTTTGTGGTGTTGGCCTCGCTGCTGCGTTTTCCGGAGCGGGGGGATGATCTTTACCTGATCAAACTGGATAAAAACGGAAACAAGGTCTGGGAGCATACCTGGGAAGATGAGTCGATGTCTGCTTACGATCTTATTCGTACCTCGGATGATGATTACCTGATTGCCGGTTCGTATTCCCCGATGGATGAGACAGCGCAGGTGAATGTTGATTTCCTGTTCATTAAAGTAGATCAGCAAGGCAGCGAGATATGGGCGCGTAATTTTGGAGATACGGACATGATTGATTATCCGATGGCGGTGACTCAGACTGCCGATGGCGGATATATCGCGGTTGGAGATTGGGTTAAAGATTGGTCCGGAAGATACCCGGGGTCCATCTCTATCGTCAAACTGGATCAGAACGGAGAACCGGTCTGGCAAAAGATTATTAAACCAAAAAGTGGTCACAATATTCTGCGCGGCCTGGTTCAATTATCAGATGGAAGCTGCCTGATCGGCGGATCGAAACAAGTGAATCAACAGTTCGATATCTTCTTGTTGAAGGTGGACATTGGCGCAGGCAGCAGCGCTTATCTGGGGCAAACTCCGCCCGGGATGGAACCGCAGGTCTTTGCACCAGGGATTGTTTCTATTGAAGCTGCGATAGAATTTGGCACCAGTTTCTCCCCGGATGGCAGAGAATTTTACTTTACACGCCGGTTTGACGAGCAACAAAACGCCATTTACACAGCTCGACTGGTTGATGGTGTCTGGACAGCGCCGTCCCCTGTTATTTTTTCGTCTGAATATGCGGCGTTTGAGCCGCATGTGACTGTGGATAATCAGATTATTTACTTTGGCTGGTTTCGCCCTCCGCCTGCCGGAGAAACGAGCACGATGGATGCCGGCATTTGGGCTGCTGATCGAACCGCTGATGGTTGGGCGGCTCCCCGGTATGTGGGTGAAGGAATGTTTGTCAGTTCGGATCAGAGCGGGCAAATCTATGTCACCAGTTTTGCTGCAAATGGATTACCCAGTTTGAGCAAAGCATTATTAAATGAAGGACGTTTCGCGGATATGGAAATTATATCTGGCGGAGTTCATCCTGCTATTGCTCCTGACGGGAGTTACCTGATCTTTGATAATGGGGATGGCAACCTACGTGTTATATTTCATTTGGAAGATGATTCGTGGAGTGTTCCCAAAAACTTATCAACACAGGGGGTACCGGTAACCGCTTCAATTGCTTCTATTTCGCCGGATGGCAAATATCTATTCTATACGTATCAAAAAGATATTTATTGGGTGAGCACGGATATCATCAAAGCTCTGGAGTGAGGACAGGGCAGGAGAAACGCACTTCCCGGCCCGAATTTGTTATTCACGGGCAAGAATCCGGTGCTGTCTGTGCAACCGGAAGGCAGTGAAAAGCATAACGGGGCAAGAATCCTGTGCTGTTAGAGTGAAGCCAATCAGGAGAAACGCACTTCCCGGCCCGAATTATTTATTCACGGGTAAGAATCCGTGCTGTTTATGCAACCGGAAGGCAGTGAAAGTGCATCTCTCCTTTGTGTATGAAAGTATAATTAAGTTGTTCGTTTCAGAATGAACAATCCCATATAAAGAGGCATCACATGAAAATCATTATTCCCACCATCGGTACACGCGGCGATGTGCAGCCTTATATCGCTCTGGCGCTTGGTTTGCAGGCGGCCGGGCATACGGTCACCCTGGCGACGCATCCATGTATGCGCGGGCTGGTTGAAGGGTACGCTGTTGGTTTTGCACCGATGGGGCCGGATATTGATATTGGCCTTGAAGCCGCTGTGATCCGCGGGCGTTCGCCGCATTGGATGATCGGTTTCATGCGGGTAATGAAGTTCTCCTTTGCCATGCTGGAAGGGGCGCATGCCGAACTGCTGGAACTGTGCCGGGATGTGGACCTGGTGATTGTCTCGCATACCGCGGCTGGCAGCATTGAGGCCGATCAATTGGGTAAACCAACGGTGAGCGTGACGCTCATGCCGCAAGCGATAGCGGTGAATGATCCGAATGAGCCATTTTTGAAACGTTCGCTGATGAAAATTGCCGGCGCCGGAATGGGAATGATGATGACGCGGCCGCTGGATAAAATTCGCAAGCGGGTGGGGGTCGCGCCGATGGGCCCAACCGGGATTACTTCACCCAGGCTGAACCTGATCCCGCTCAGCCCGAAGGTTTCGCCGCCGGATGCGCGCTGGGAAGGACGCCACCGCATGACGGGTTACTGGTATTCGCCTTCACCGAAAAGCTGGGAGGCGCCGGCCGATTTACAGGCATTCCTGGCTGCAGGTGACGCGCCGGTGGTGGTGAGCCTGGGGGCGATGGCCCTCAGCGGGGAGGATGCACTGGAAGCAGCGCAAATTTCCCTGGCTGCCATGGAAGGAGCCGGCGTACGCGCGATTATTCAGGGGTGGGATGCGCAGATGGAGCAACTTCCTATCCCGGCGACGGTTTTCCATGCCGGTTCCGTCCCGCATGATTGGCTATTGGCACGCGCCAGCGGCCTGGTGCACCACGGCGGGTTTGGCACTACCGCGGCGGGATTCCGGGCCGGCATCCCCGCGCTGGTTATTCCGCACATCATTGATCAGTTTATCTGGGGACAAAAGGTAGCGGAATTGGGGGTTGGCCCGCAGCCGATTGCACGCACCAAACTGACCATAGCCAATATGACCGATGCCTTACGCCAAATGCAGTCTGCGGAGATGCGCGGTAAGGCTGCAGCGTTGGGTACGGCGATCCGGAATGAGCCGGATGGGGTGTTGGAAGCAGTACGGTTGATTGAGGAAATTGGAGGCGGCTTGGGGTGATTTCCTAGACCCCACCCAAAAAGTCGTAGCTGATTTTTTTCTGGACGGCGGCGATCTGGGCGAAGGCCTGCTTCAAGAGTTCCTGCTGGATATAGCCCAGTTTACCGGGGTGGATGATATTGTTGAGTGGACGGCCAGCCTGGATGGCTGCGATTTGATTCTGGAGACGCAGCTGCATGAGAAAATCGTAAGCGGAGATAATCTCGTCGCGGCTGGCGGGGAGGATGATGTTTCTTTCGGTGAGGGCTTCGATGCGTTCGAGGGTGTGGGTGTGGTTGATCTGGTGCCTGAGCGCATACAGACGGGCAAAGCTGACCATGGTCATCATGGCGTCTTTGAGATTGATCTCTCCGGCGTGTTCGGTGGCGCCGCCGCCCAGGTAGATATTGCCCAGC
The DNA here is from genome assembly GCA_002840755.1 of Chloroflexi bacterium HGW-Chloroflexi-10. GTDB lineage: Bacteria > Chloroflexota > Anaerolineae > Anaerolineales > Anaerolineaceae > UBA6170. The sequence goes on from PHBZ01000019.1 coordinate 88,239, forward strand.
AGGCGGAAGGGTGGTTTGAATTGAACAGCGTTGCCGGCAAAGTGATGGAAGAAAGCCGGCTCGTTGGCCAGGGTGGCGTGAATGGTGCGGCGCAGTTCAAGGGTCAGGTCTGCATTACCGTAGACGGTGCGGAAGTCAAAGAAGATGCTCAGGTCGATGATTTCCTGGGGTTCGGAGTGGTGAATCCATTCCTCAAACCCGGTGATCCAGGCGGGCAGAGAGCGGCACCAACGCGGGTTGCTGGCCATCACGTTTCCACGGCAGAAGGGATAACCAGCCTGATTCAGACCTTCACAAACCCGGGTTCCCAGCTTGAGAAAGTAATCATTTAGTTTGCTCATATCTGCAGCAGCCGGCGCTGAAAAAATGATGCCGTTATCCTGATCGGTCAGCAGGGTTTGTTCCTGGCGGCCCTGACTGCCCATGGCAATGAAAGCAAATGTAGCCGGCGGCGGCCCCAGTTCATTGATCGCCAACTGCACCAGGCGCTCGGTGGCCGCATCACAGATGGATGCCAGCATATTGGTCACATGGCGCGGGCGGGCGCTGCTATCCATCAGGGTTTTGACCAGAGGCGGGGTACGGCGAGCGCCCTGGGCGACTTCCGCAGGGGATGCAGAACGTGAAATTTCACGTGAGATGACAATTGGCCCGTAGCGCTGGAATTGGATGAGCGATTTGTTGTCGATAACGCTGACGATCTGGCCGCCGCGGTCTTCCACCGCGAGGTGGCGCACACCATTTTCTTCCATGCGCATCAGGGCTTCATAAATCAGAGCGTGTTCCGGGATTTTTGTGAGGGGCGCGCTCATGATGGTGTGGATTGGGGCCGCGGAAGGACCATTCTCAGCCAGAACCCGGGCGCGCAGGTCGTGATCGGTGACGATACCGATGATGGCCGCTGATTCACTGGAGACCAACGCCGCGGTAACATTGCGGGCGGTCATCTGGCTGGCAAGCTGCGCGATACTCGTATTCAGGTCACAGACGACCACGTCGCGCCCCAGGCTGGCGATGGGTTCGTGGAGGAAGAGGAGCGAGGTTTGCAGTCTTTCGATCAATGCTTCGCGTTCGGCGGCCTGTTTGCGGCTTGAGGTTACATCTTCCAGAATGCCATCAATATAGATCGTGTGGCTGCGTTCATCCTGCACCAGGCGCGCTGAAATGGAGACAAAACGCGTCACAAGGTCACTGGTTTCACTGTGGAGAATATGGTTTCTGACTTCTGCGCCAGTTTGCAGGGTCTGCATAAAGGCGTCAAACTCGGCAGAATCGGGGAACAGGTCGGCCAGCGCAGGTTGGGGATTGTCGATGTGGGGAATAAATGCCAATGCTGCCTGATTCATTTCGATGAATACGGCACGGCGGGCAGCGTTGGCGCGGAAGATCCCCAGCGGGACGGTTTGGGCGGCACGCGAGATGCCACCTTCGCCCCAAACCGTGGAAGGCCGGGCGATATCTCTGGCCAATAATATGAACCCACGCTGACCGGCGAAGATGATTGGATTCATCGCCAGAATACATTCGAGGAATCTACCGTCGGCATGTTTTAAGATACCTTCAAACACGGCTTCATCCACTGCTTGATCAGCGGACATACCTTCGAAACGATCCCATACCGCCTGATTTTCCGGTTCGCGCGGCAGCAGGTCGGCCAGGTCGAGAAATTCCAACTGACGGGTGGAGTAACCGGTCATATTAAGGAAAGTCGGGTTGGCATAACGGCAGCGTTCATCCATGATCAACAGGGTGCCTTCGGTGGTCGCTTCGATGAGGATATGGTAGCGCTCAGTCGATTCGCGCAGGTTATCGACTACTTCCTGGCGCTCGCGTTCGATACGCAGGCTTTGTTGGAGCACAAACACCAACAGCAAAACCACAACACCGGAAATGGCGAGGGAGGTGTTGGTCAGATTGCGTTCAAGCCGGGCAATTTCATCATGGACATCGTCCGTGTAGATGCCGGTGCCAATCACCCAGCCCCACGCTTCAAAACCTTTGACGTAGGATTCCTTGGGTTCCAGACGTTGGGGGTCATCTTTCCACTGCCAGACGTATTCGATGTAGCCTTCGCCTGAGCGGCGTACCAGTTCGGCAAATTCAACAAAAATTGAAACACCGCGTGGATCGGTAAAACTGGCTAACTCCTGGCCATTCAGATCGCTGCGGTACGGGTGCATAATCATGCGCGGCTGCATGTCCTGAATCCAGAAATAATCCTTGCTTTCCGGGCCATAACGCAAGGCTTCAACGCGGGTGACCGCCAGCGCCTGCGCTTCTTCGCGGGTGAGTGTTCCGTTCGCCTCATCGCGTTCATACGAAGCCAGGATGCTCCAGGCAGAGTTGGTCAGTTCCCGGATCATTTCTCTTTTGCGATCAAGCAGGGTTTGTTCGAAAGATGGCAGAATAATCCCCCAGATGACGGCCAGGAACAAGCCAATGGCGATAAGGGTGGGCAAGAAAATACGTAAAACATAAAATCGCCTTCTGAAATGGTGGGGTCTGGAAGATGTGTTTACCCGGTCTGAGGGTGGGTTGGAATTTTTTTGATCTGAAACGCCGGAATCTGTTGAAAATGTGGATCCAGAAAATAAAGCCTGGCGAAAGGCTATCCAATCTTCCCGCGGCATTTCAATGCCATAAATATGATTGATTGACCCATTCATTACATGGAAATCTGTGCCAGCGCTGATGAGCAGGTTATGTTTTTTAGCCAGTTGGCGCAAGATTTCCCTTTGGGATGCTGAAAAAGGAGCATAAATTACTTCAAGACCATCCAAGCCGAATGATTTTAACTGCGCAACACATACATCCAGGCGCGCTGGATGCGATTCGTATAGCAACGGGTGCGCCCAAAACACTTTTCCCCCGGCACGATGGATCAGGTGAATTGCAGCTTCAATAGCCAAAATGCCGGTAGGGGCGGCGCTGTTGGCTGGCGGATCATCGGCATTTCCCGGGCGATTGGTGCCCATTTTTCGCAGTGAACCGGCAATACTGTGAACTTCCAGGCCACGTATCTGGCGCAACGAGAGTAAGGTGGCGATCAGATCAGGATATTCCGGATCGAACCCGTAACACAGCAGGTGGGCTTCACGTCCATTATATTGGGTAGTCAATTCCAGCCCGGGGAGGCAGATTACCCCGCGCTTTTTGAGCGCTTCCCGAAAGCGCGGCAATCCTTCGAGACTGTCGTGATCGGTTAACGCCGCAAAACGCACTCCAACAGCGGCGAGGTTTGCAGCCAGGATTTCGGGAGTCTGTTCGCCATCACTGAAGATCGAATGGCAGTGGAAGTTGACCAGGACATTACTGTTCATAGGCGGGTTTGAGCAGGGTGCCCTTACCGGAGACACCCTGCTTTTCTACTTTTTTATTATACAGTGACAGCCGTGTTCTTTTTCGTTAATAATGAAACGACGACCAGGGTGATAAAACTGAGCGGGATGGAAATGATTCCCGGGTTATTTAACGGAATGGGGGCATCCAGCGGGTTCATCCCATAGAGCGTATACAACTCCGGTGAAAGGGCGATCAAGGTAAGCGATGCGACTATTCCAACGACGATGGATGCAGCAATGCCTTTAGCAGTAGTACCCTTCCAGAACAACAGCATCATAATGGCCGGCAGGTTGGCTGAAGCAGCCACGGCAAAGGCTAATCCCACGAGGAAAGAGACGTTCATTCCTTTAAATAGGATACCCAGCAGGATGGCAATACCACCGATAACAAAAGCTGATATTTTTCCGGCGCGCACTTTCTGGCGGTCATCCATTTTGATTTTGAGGTAGCGGTCGAAGAGGTCATGCGCGATTGCACCGGAGGCGGCAACGATCAGACCGCTAACGGTACCCAGAACTGTGGCAAATGCGATTGCGGAAATAATGGCAAAGAGCAAATCGCCATAGGAGCGGGCCAACAGCGGCGCAGCCATATTGCTGTCTGCCGGGTTGATGACGCCATTGGCCATCGCACCCAGGCCCATGAACAGGCTTAGAATGTAGAAAAAGCCGATCGCAGCAATGGCGACGATGGTTGATTTACGCGCACTGGCCGGGTTGGGCACGGTGTAGTAGCGGATCAGAATGTGCGGAAGGGCAGCCGTACCGAGGAACAGGGCCAGCATTAATGAGAGAAAGTCGAGCCGTTCCAGCAGGGTTCCTTCCACTTTAAACTTTTGACCGGGACGCATGAAGAGATCACCGGTAACATCTTTGGGGTAGTAAATGGTGACTTTTTCACCGGCTGTGTCGACGAAAGCGGCTGTTTTCCAGGTTTTGACGATGGTGGCTTTATCGGTGATTTTTGCCAGATACTCAAAGACCGAGAGGCTTCCGGTTTGAACATCTTTTTGTCCACTGATCTGATCCAGGTTACCTACCTGGCGCAACTGGTTTTCAGCGGATGCGGGGGCGCCGTTAATCCATTTGACATCGGCTTTCATGACTACCGATTGGGTTTCTTTCAGGGTGAGCGTGTCACCTGCGCCGGAAGCAAACCACCAGGTTTCCTTACCTTCATGCGCAAGTTTTACGAAAACAAGACCACCTTTGATTTCGGTTTGCTCGAGTACGTCCCAGCCTGCCTCGGAAACCTGGATTTGATCTCCGGATTGGACAGCTTCGAGATGGGCATACTCATAGAATTCAACTTTCCCGTTTTGGTCTGGCTTTGTATCCAAGCCACGAATAACAACCGCGCCGACCAGAATGGAGGAGAAGACGATTAATAAAAAGCCTTTTAAGAACTGGACGTAAGTAGTGGAAGCCATGCCGGCCGTAGCGACGATGGTGATGACAATAGCGCCAACCATGATCACTCCCCAGGCATGCGGGATGCCCAGCAAAGGTTCGACGAGTACGCCCGCGCCGACCATTTGGGGAATGAGGTAACAGATGGAAACGATCAGGGTGCTGATCGCGGCGGCCAGCTTAATACCGCGTGAGTTGTAGTTGGCATCCAGCGCATCGGTGAAGGTGTACTTGCCAAGACGCTTGAGCGGTTCTGCAACCACAAAGAGTGCGACAATCCACCCGGCCAGATAACCGATGGAATACAGAAAACCGTCGTAACCGACGGTGGCGATCATACCGCAGATACCCAGAAAAGACGCAGCGGAAAGGTAATCGCCAGCGAAGGCAATGCCATTCACGCCCCAGTGAATCTTGCCACCGGCCGTATAATAGCCACTGGAAGTTTTGGCTTTGTTTCCCAGATAGAGCGAAAGGCCTATGACAAAAACGACAAAAGCTAGAAATACGAAGATAGCCATGGGTTAAGCCTTTCCTGACCTGGATTTGCTTTTATGTTTCTTTTGTTTTTCCGCCTGTGCGAATGCCTTTTCTTTTTTGCGGCACAGCGCATCATAGATCAAGGCTTCGATCAGCGCTACGATGATGAGCGCAAACCCATATATGGTGGCCAGGTTTAACCCCAGAAAGACGATGGCGCCCATCAGCAGGGGGTTGATCAGGTTGATGGCAACAAACCCGGCATAAAAGAGCGAATAAAAAACAAACATCCAGATGCCCAGACGCATCTTGTATGGACCGGCAGGATCCTTGCCGGCAGGTGTGGCTGGTTCGTGTATCATGGAAACTCCTTGGGGGATCAATTGGGGGGATATGTAATTATAGATTAACAAAATGAAAAAGAAATCAAAAACAGCCTATGAGTCAATCTGCTGGTGAGGATTCTGAAGAAAAAAGCGCTCTGATATCAGAGCGCCAGGTGTTGTCTGTTTATCATCTCAATGAATCGGGGTATGGGGGTGCCCAAGCCCCTAAATCATGAAAAGATATTTTAGATTTGTGTTTTGCACCATTGCAGGGTTTCTGCCATGGCCTGTTTCAATGGTGTGGCTTTCAATCCGAAGGTGTTTTCTGCTTTGGATGTATCCACCACATACGGATTGGTCCATTCGTACATCATCTCCACCGTTTCAGCAATATTTTTGTTGAAAAAACCAATCATGCGCATCATCAGCGGGCCACCCAACATGAATTTAACGGGTTTGCCCAGGTGGGCTTCGATCAATTTTACAAATTCACGCTGGGTAATTGGCGGGTTGCTGGGCGCGAACCAGATTTGCCCGAGGGCTTCTTCATGAGTACCCAGCGTGGCCAGCAGCGTACCAAAATCTTTGATATAGGTAAAGGTATGGGGCTGATCTGCGCTTCCGAGCAGGTTGACGGTTTTACCCTGTACGGCAGGCTGGATGGCATAATTCGTCAGAGAAGTATCATAAGGACCGAAAAAGTCCGAGGCGCGCCCGATGGCCGCGCGTACTTTGCCAGCGTGGTGGGCATCCAGTATTTCCTGAGCCATGACAGCGCGCACCTTCCCTTTTCTGGTATTGGGTTGGATGGGGGAGTCTTCCCGCAGGCTGCCGGTAAAGAGCCCGTACATATACAGGTTATCACCGGTTATCAGCGTGGTTTGATTGGCTATGGCGGCTGTGAGAATGGCTGTTTGTAAGGACGGAAATTTTTCAACCCAATCATAATACTGTGGTTGAGCACACTGATAGACGCATACTGCGCCTTTGGTGATTTCAATATTCCTGGCCGTGTTAAAGGCATCGCTGGCAATAATTTCTACACCGGCGGGCGCATCCACCATTTTGCCGGAGCGCATTGGCTGTCCAGCGCCCAAGCGGGCCGGTTCCAAAAATTACGTGAAGTTCGGGATTGATGTTCATATTTGCTCCATAAATAAAATATCTTTAGAAAATCAGTTTTTCAACTGAATGGTTTCATTGACAATGCGTTCCAACTCGCGCCGGTAAATGGCACCGGGGTTGGTGATAAACAGCGGAAACTGATTGCCGGTTTGCAGTGATACAAGCCCATGGACGCGCGCCCAGACAGTGAGCGCCAGGAAAAGAACCTCAATGTGCACATGGGGGGCAGCGCTATTTTGCCAGGTTTGCAGCATTGATTGCACTTCAGCGGTCATTGCAGGGATTGAGCCCATGTTCAATAAACCGGCTGTTTGGGCGGAGGCGAGTGTATTAACCAGGACATCCAGAGAACATGCGGCAGCCGGCATGGTGATTTCCGCCGGGGCGGAATAGCCAGCAATGGGTGTGCCAAAGATGAGATGGTAACGTTCCGGATATTGCATTGCCCATTGATGATAAGCCAGACCCAGGGTCATCAAGCGCTGGGCATGGGCTGTTTGCGGCAGAGAGGCAATCGATTGCGCCTGGGCTTCTCCAAAGGATGTGAACGCATCCACGATCAGCGCAGTTACCAGGGCATCGCGGTTGGGGTAGTATTTGTAGATTGCCGGGGCAGTGATACCCAACTCACGCGCTATTGCACGCAGACTAAGCGCCGCTGCGCCAAATTCAGCTATTTGTTTCCAGGCGGTTTCCTTTACGGCCTGTTCCAGGTTCCCGTGCGGGGTAATCATTTTTTGTCTGGGCATAGGGTCTCCATTAGTATACAGTGTATATTTACACAATAAATATACACTGTATACTAACCGTTGTCAAGGGTTAATATGCCGGATTTCCTACTTTTTAAAGAAAACCTATTGGCCCGTGCTGAAAAAAATTTCTAAAAACCTACCTGTGAACCTATCCGAGGATAGGGGACAGCCTGATTCGCAAATGCTAAACTGTGCCTATGATTTGAAATATACACAGGAGTATCCATGAACTATCTTTACCAATCAAGAAAATTTTTCTGTTTGCTGCTTTTATTGGTGTTGTGTTTAACTGGTTGGAATGTTTCACGCGCACAAGCAAATTTTACTGCTGGCACTGGCTCTGGGGAGTATGCCGCTTTCTTCGATACAGTCTTGCAGGAGCAATTGACAAACGAGCATATTGCCGGCGCAACTGCAGCCGTTGTTCAAAATGGCGAATTAGCATTTGCCCAGGGTTACGGCTACAGCGATTTGGATGCCGGCATCCCTGTGCGTTCGGATCAGTCACTCTTTTTTATCGGCTCGGCGGGAAAATTATTCACCTGGACGGCTGTGATGCAGTTGGCGGAACAGGGTAAATTAGATTTAAACGCTGATGTGAATGATTACCTGGATTTTGAGATCCCGGTAACGTTTGTGGAGCCAATCACGCTACATCACCTCATGACCCACACAGCCGGCTTTGAAGAGGAATACAATTCTCTTTTTGTAGACAGCCCGGAAAAGCTGCTGCCGTTACGCGAGCATCTGGTGCGATCCATGCCCGGCCGGGTTTATCCGCCGGGAAAAGTTTCGGCCTATTCAAATTATGGTACAGCCCTGGCCGGGTATATCATCGAGCGTGTTTCGGGAGAAAGTTTTGAGGAATATCTAACCAACCATCTGCTCCAGCCGCTGGGGATGGATCAGAGTTTTGTTGGAAATTCCCAGCCAACCGAATGGACAGACGATCTTTCCAAAGGATTCCGCTATCGGAACGAAAATTACAGCCCGGTGGAGTTTGAATGGACTGCCGCAGTACCCTGCGCGCCGGTGCGCACCACGATGACTGATTTGAGCCGTTTTATGCTGGCCCATCTGAATGGCGGCTGTGTGGATGGGACCTGTATTCTTGGGGATGCGACAGTTGAACAAATGCATCGTCCACAGTTTACTCATCATCCACAGATGAAGGGTTTTGCTTATGGTTTTCTGGATTCGCAAATCAATGGACAGCGCGTTTTATGGCATCTGGGTGAAAGTCCTACATTCACCACTATTCTGGCGATCATTCCGGAGCAGCAATTAGGGCTGGTGGTTTCTTATAACACCCCGCTAAGCGATGGGCGAAAGATTTTATTCGACTTTATGGATGCCTTTTTCCCGGTTGACCGGGCGGAGTTAGCAGCGCAGCCACTCCCCGGTTGGGAAGAACGCGCCCAATTATTTAACGGCTTCTATACCCCGGCGCGCAGCGCGCATACCACTTCCCAGGTGCTGGTCCGCTACTGGCAGTCTGCTGCGGTGACGATCGATCAAGGCAAGCTGACCTTTAATGGAATAGATTTCATTGAGAGTGAACCAGGTGTTTTTCATCAGATAAATGGAGACCGGGTAGTGGCCTTGGAGCAGGATGAACGTGGACAGCGCTGGTTATTCTTTGGTCCGCTGGCTTATTTTCAGGTGCCCTGGTATGAGACACTGGGTTTCCTGTTGATTGTTCTGGGCAGCTGCCTGCTCATCTTTCTTTCCGCCTGGATTTTTTGGCCGGTGCGCATGCTTCGCAACCCTGGAAAATCCAATAAACCAAAACAGGGTGTGTTATGGCTGGCTGCCGGGCTTGGTTTCTATGATATTGGTTTAATGGTCTGGTTCCTGTTTTTGCAAGTAAAATTAGCGGAACAGTATATTTTTGAGCAGGCAGCCGCCAATCTGATCAATGGGCTGTACTGGCTGGCTGTCCCGTGGACACTGGTTGTCGTGGTGCTGGCTTTGCGGTCCTGGCTGCGCCAGGAGGGGACTTTAAGCTGGCGGATGCACTATGCATTTGTTGCTGCGGCTGCGGTTGTTTTTCTATGGCTGGTATGGAGTCTTAACCTGTTGGCCGGGTTGGCTTAAAGCGGGATCTATGCTTACAGTCTGTCATTCTGAAGGATTTCAATGCTTGATTGATATTGTTGGAGAGAGATTATGAAAAGTAAACTCCGGATTGATAAATCAATTCTATTGCTGGTAATTGGGTTGTTGTTCGTCTTTATCCTGCGTACGCTGCTGGCCAGGATAACAAATCCACCGCGGCTGGATGACATCTTCATCGGGGTGGTTGTCAGCGGATCAGTGGTGATGCTTATTAAAGGTTACCGTTGCCTGCGTCCGCCAGATTGGATTATGGCCGCCGTGCTGGGGGTTGTGGTGGGCATCAGCATGTATTTTGCAACCCTTTTTTCCCCCTATCCGTTCTGGTGGATTATCCGGAGTCATGCGGGGCAGGCGGTTGTGCGAGGAAGTTATGTGTTCCTGGCTGCGCTTGGTGGCTTGGTAATCATGCGGATGGGTGGGCCGGTTTTGTTTCGCGCTGCCCGCGGAGAATGGCGTAAATCCGGCGTCAGCATTGCTCTGGGATTGGCCATTGCTCTGCCACTGGCGGTTCTGAACGTTTTTGCCTTGCAAATGAGCCAGGGAAAGGCAATTGCCTGGCAGAATCCGCTGGCCGCCTTAGGGGATGCGCTGCAGCCGGGCATTGTTGAAGAGGTGGTTTACCGTTTTGCTTTGTTAGGTTTATTCTGGCTGGTACTACGCAAATCATTGCCAAAGCAGGCTCCCTGGCTGGCCGGCGTACTGGTACTGTTGGTGCACAATTATGTGCATTTCGATGAGCTATTTCTGCAGGCGCCGTTGGCAGCATTGGGGATGGGGTTGATCATGGCGGTTATCTGGGGTTTGCCGCTTACGGTACTGGCGCTACGCCGGGATCTCGATTCGGCGATGGCTTTTCACTGGCTGCAGGATGTGACCCGGTTCCTGACAGGTTTTTAAGCAACCAGCAAGCATAATTTTTCCAGTGTATCTTGTGCGAGCGACAGAAATTTGGGACGCTCACCGGGAAACCCGTCGGGATGGTGGATGCTTAGCCAGGTGTTTCCATCAAAGTCACGAAAAGTCTTACAGTGACCGCCATCGCTGCTATACAGCGGCTGAAAAGGTATTCCTGTTCGTTCATCACCGGCACACGCAGCGCGCACGAAAAAAAGGCCGCAGAGATAAATCTGCGGCCCTGGTAAAACGATCAAGGAGGGTGCTGGATAGCTTACCTCTGTACAAGAGGGAGGAAGATTGTTGTTCCGCTGGTGACCGGGATGGAGGGCACATTGATGGTAACGGTGACAACATTGCTGTCCGCTTTTCCATCAGTGGCTTTGTAGGTAAATGTATCCACACCGCCGAAATCTACATTGGGGGTATAGGTGAAGGAACCATCCGCGTTGAGGGTCAGTGTACCGTTGGCGGTGGTGCTTACCAACACAGCCGTGATGGCAGGGCTGTCGACATCGGTGTCGTTAGCCAATACGCCATTGGCAGCATCTATGCTCAATTGACGGGTTTCATCGACATCATAACTGTCCGCCAAAGCCACAGGGGCATCGTTGACCGTTACCGTGATGGTGAAGTTTTGGACATAATTTGAATCGGGCGCCGTCCCGTTTGTGATGGTGGCGGTTAGCACAACCTGCGTACCCTCTGCCGCAGTGCTGGCTATGTGCAGGACTGTGACTTCAGGACTCTCGCCGCCGCCGGACGTGACAATGCTGGCGTTGGTGGTATCGCTCAGGCTCCATGTGATGGTTTTATATGAAGCGTCTGCCGGTTCAACGGTCCCGAGACTGTAGGTTATTGATCCGTCCAAGGACTCACTGAGTCTCAAGTCCTCGTCCCGCGCTATTTCCGAAGGTACGTCGCTAATGGCATCGACAGCGATGAAGGGCACCGTGATGGTGAAGTTTTGGACATAATTCGAATCGGGCGCTGACCCGTTTGTGATGGTGGCGGTTAGCACAATCTCCGTGCCGGGTGCCGCAGTACTGGCTAAGTGGAGTGCTTTGGTAGACACCCAACCACTAGTAGTGGTAACAATACTCGCATGGGTGGTATCGCTCAGACTCCATACGATTGTCTTGTTGGTGGCGTTTGCCGGTGCAACTGATCCGAGACTTGAGATTGCTGTTCCCCAAACATAACTTTCGGAGAGTATCAAATCTTCACCCAGCGCTAAAGTGGAAGGTACACCGCTAATGGCGTCGACAGCGATGAAGGGCGTGGTGAGATAGATGGTGTAGGTAGCGGCGGTAGTACCATCCTCTGCGGTGATCGTGATCGTCCACCTCGCGCCGCTATCGAATTTGAGCGCACTTCCAACAGACGCACCCGGGTTGTTTGCTATCACCTCAAAGGCGGTCGCCGCCAGAGCATCCAGGTCTGTAGCATAGGGAAGCACAATGTCATAAGCAAGGGGATTATTGCTGTGCGGTGTGCCGACATATGTTGTTGTAACCTGCGCATACCAAGGACCGGATGTTATATTGATCGCGACACGCTGAAGACTTGCATCATGGGACGGGATGCGGACGGTTACTGGGGCCACATTGCTGGTGCGGGCCTCCACGCCAACGCCGTCGGAGCTAACCACCACATAGTAGTAGTAAGTGCCTACTTCCAAACCGGTTGGAATTTCGAAGGAGGCTGAAGTGGCGCCATCAACCAGCGTCCCCCCAGTGTTTGAATTTGTCGTATTGGAATACCATTGATAGGAAAGTGTACCGGCATCGCCCCTGGTCTCTGCGCCGACGAAAAGCGAATGACCGGTTGCATAGCCAAGTAACAACTCCATATTGGCAGCGGGCTGTACATTGATGACGATTTCCGGGAGCACGGTCATCGCGTAGTAATACCAGCCGTCTACTCCGGATACTCCGCCGGTTCCGCCAGTTATCGTGTTGAAGCCGCCCCAATAGTAGTCGTAGGGTGTTTGAGTCTGTTCATTGGAAACGTTCAGATTATATGGGTCTGTGTTAAGTCTACTAGCCTCGTCAATGGTCAGCGTTGTGGTGCCGTAAAAGAGATCGCTCAGATAATGACCTTCCGGTGTGGCACTGGCGGCGCCATGCGGATCTCCAGATGACACATAGTTGCCGCTGTTGAACTTGACATAGTTGTCGGCATTGGCGCCCAAAGTATTATAAACACTCTTTGCGATTTGAAGGCTCATGTTGTCAGTCACAGCGCCATCGTTGTAATCGTTCATGTTGGTATCAATGATAATCGCGCGATCCGGAGCGAGAGTGGCTACTAACGAGGTTTGGTCGAAGGGCAAGCGGCTAAAGTCGCCATAGCCGTAAGAACCATCCTCGTGCACATATTCGTGACCATAGGGCAGGAAGTGACGGAATAACTCGGTCTCGCGGACGCGGTTATGACGATAACTGTTGCCCGGGCCTTCGGTACCGTGTGCAACTATATTTTCTGCACCGGCGTTATAAAAGATGGTGTCAGTGAAGTTGTACTCCTGACCCTGGACGTTGTAACGCCAGTTGGCCGGGCCGGTAGCGCCTGCCCCACCGGTGACAACCGCTTTTACCCGTTCGTCAAAAACGGCTGCTACAAAAGCAATCTTGCCGTTGATGGAGAAACCTTTGGTGACAGCCTGGGTGGGGTCGATCCTGGCGTCCAGTTTGGCGTTTTCGGCAACCGCCATTTGCAGAATGTCCAAATAGACGGAAACAGCCGTGGCGTTGGCCATTTCTATACTTACGTCAGCAGAAGTACTGTTGCGGGAGTATGGAAACAGTGTGTAGAATGTGCCTGAGCGGTTGGGGTTACCCCACGCTCCGGTATCGGTGCGGCTATCTCCTGCCCAGTTGGGGAAAGTGATATCGGCGATGCCGTTAGCTGTGAAGCCACCGCTGAAAGCGACCGGCGCCCGCATGCCTTCGGGGACACCGGCAGTTGGCAAAGTCACTGAGATGGTCACGTCCTGATAGACACCGCCGGTAAAATTGACGTTTGTCGGTGTCACCCGGGCGGTGACAGAAGGTTTGCCGGTACCGTCATACGCGTTTGAAGTCAGGTTGATTGTGTAGTCCACACCCAGTTTTGGCTTGTAACCATACTCATAAAACTGGGCTAAATCCAGAATTTCCTGTTTGCGTTGGTTCCACTCCGCTAAGTTGGTTACCTTGCCATCTGTACCCTTTGTCGTGTCGAAGAATTCCCAGACACTGGGCAGTGTGTTGAGTACAGGCAGGTCATGGGGGTCCGGGTAGGTTGTGTCGGCCCATCTCAGCCCTGCGAAAGCCTCACAGACCTCCAGAACGGCAGCATCCTTCTCTTCACGGGTTGCAGTGGGACTGTCTTTTATTAATTTGTACGCATCTTTGGCAGCGATCATGCGAGCCTTGGAAGCATCGGTCCATACAAGGCTGGCGTCTCCGCTATCACTGACGCCAGTGCCGCCGGGGTTGCTCTTGGAATCCCAGAAGCGAATGTTCTCATCGGCGCGCCAGCCACTGTATGCGAATGGAGTGACTTCGTCCCAACCGGACAGTGTAACTTCACCCCAGTCGCGGTTCCTAACGCGTTCGGAGTTTGGTAAATTAGAGCCACCTTCGTTTCCCGCATCAAATTGGGTTTTACTCCAGTAAGTAAAAGAGCTGCCCTGGTCGAAAATGCCGAGTTCCAGGCCGATCTTTGTGCCATTATTCAGCTCGCGTTCCCATGCGTCGCCCCATCCTTCGGTTTGCAAGGCGATCTCATAGGTGTAGTTGACGCCTTCTCCGGCGCTGTACCCTGAGGACCTGGATGCATTCAGGCGCGGCGAGTAATCCTGATTACTCGCATTGAAGAATGACCCAAGGGAAGGAATACCACTATTGTTGAACGAGGTCGCCGGGGCGGTCGGGTTTGCGGGTAAAAAGAAGACACCCTGAGTGTCGGTTTCTAAGCCCCATTGGTCGTTGAAGACGTCCATATTGACAAACAACCCGTCCGTGGTGGGCGTGTAGCTGGCGCTGCTCCAAGCCGGCGTTCCCGTATCGGATTGGGTGGAGTCGCCGGTTACCTCGACCAGTATGTAGAGCACCGGCCCATCCCACAATAGCCGCATACTACCCTGAGCACCGTCAGGTATGGCTGCTGTCATGGCAGTGTTGAACGTATTGGTAATTGGGTAGGGGGTGGCAGCGTCCCAGGCAGCATCCCTGACACCGTCCACTACAATGGACTCGCTGGTAAACGTGGCATTGGCCTGAGCCCTGGGAGCAGTGATTTTGACACTTTGATTATTGGTGCTGTACCGCTCGAGAACGTTGGTGTTATTTACATAGTTTTTGTCACCCGGTTGGTCATACAAATAGTCACCCGGCAGCGCGAGGACCACCGAATTGATAACACCGAGCAGCAGAATCAAGGCAAGCCCCAATGATTTGGAAAGAACTCTTCTCATCATTAAATATCTCCTATTCTTTTATGTCAATGCGTGGGGAAGGTAGTTGGGATCTACCGTTTATCGGTTAAACTATATAGCAAATATTTTCGAGAATCTATACATTCTTTGTTAGAGTCGCCTTTTTTTCGATATTTTTTGCTGTACAAATGATGGATAACAATATATTATTGTTATAACTTTTTCAAACAAACAGAGGGAGTTACAAATTATTCTATGATTTTCCCGGAAATTGAGGAACAAGAGGAACACAACGCTTACAGTCTTGAAGACGGTTTGACTCTATGCCGGGAATCATATATTGGCATTGAGATAGAGCAATGTAAGCGGCATGAGCCTTGCAGCATGCCGCTTTACCATTACCACGACAGTTATGAGATTTATTATCTACTCTCCGGAACCAGACACTATTTTATAAATGACCGGACTTATAAGGTTGAAAAAGGGGATCTAGTGTTGATCAACAGAGGAAATCTTCACAAGACAACCTATGGCGGCTCGCCGATGCATGAAAGGATCCTCATTAATTTTAATGAGGCTTATATTCAGGACACAATGAGAATGAGTGCTGATGTCGACCTTCTGCAGGCATTCCGTCAAAATATTAATTTAGTTAAATTACAGAAAGCCGAACAGACCGCTGTCGAACGAATGCTATTCAACATCATGAAGGAAGCCAGAGAAAAGGATTTGGGTCATGCATCTTATGTAAGGTTGGCTTTGGGAGAATTGCTTATCTTCATCACCAGAAAGGCCACACATACCAAGCCTACTGACAGCGCTCAAATAGACTACATGCATGGGAAGGTTTCTGAAATCCAAAAATATGTAAACAACAGATACAAGAATACAATCACTCTGGGTAGTATCTCTGAAAAGTTTTATATCAGTCCGTTTTACTTGAGCAGAATGTTTAAAAAGGCAACAGGTTTTACATTTACAGAATATCTCAACAGCTTACGAATTCGCGAGGCTCAGCAATTGCTGAAAGAATCGCAGTTGAATGTGAGTGAAATAGCTGATAAAGTTGGTTATGAGAGTCAGACCCATTTTGGTAGGGTATTCAAGAAAATTACTGGTATGTCGCCTTTGCAATACAGAAAGTTGGATTGAATGCGGCTGATAAACTCAACCGCAAAATCCTCTGAAGGAGTCCCAATTACCATATAAAACCTGCTCAAGAAGGGGAAAAGCGTTTCTCCTACGCGAGTTTATCTTCCGCGAGGGGCAGAAATTTGGGCCGCTCACCGGGAAACCCGTCGGGATGGTGGAAGCTTAGCCAAGTGTTTCCATTAAAGTCACGAAAAGTCATACAATGACCGCCATCGCTGCTGTACAGCGGCTGGGCATCATGCTGCCAGGGACCAAGCAACTCTGCTGAGGCGGAGCGCGCTACACCGATAGAGTACCCACCCGCACTGAAACTGGACCATAATATGAGCAGTTCACCACCCGGCAAGCTGTGCATCCAGGGACCATCAGTGATATATCCCTTCCTGCCCTTCGAATCGTGCTGCCGGATCCAGGGCGCCTTTGAAGCGTGGAAGAGCAGGACCGGTTCTCCTATGGCGGAGGTCAGGTCTTTGCTCAGAGGGAGAGCGCAGATTTCGCCATCGCCGACCTGTACCCACTCGTGGCTGAAAACTATCCAGGGATTGCCTTCCGGCGTCACGAATAAGGTGCCATCCAGGCATTCCCAATCCGGGGGGGTGACCGGCCCGGCGCTCAGCGGGAGAAACGGCCCCAAGGGGGATTCGGCCACCAGAATTTGCGTCCCCCGGCAAATTCCATCGGCTTTGAAACTGGCGAACATGAAATAGCGCCCTTGATAAACATGCACCTCCGGAGCCCAGAAGTTGTAGTCGGCCCAGAAATTCGAGGGTGGGCGAAAGACGGGGAATGGACCTTCCCAGGTTTGCAGATCGGTGCTGGTATAGCAATCGAAGCCCACTCCGATTTTTGTCCAGGTGTATGCGCCCATAGTGCCGTAGAGGTAATAAATTTTCTCGGATGGCTGCGGCAGGACAAAGGGATCACGGATATGAATATCAGAAAGTTTCATCGTATCTCCAGGTTAAGGTACTTATCGTAAAAAGGCTTCGTGGAGACCACCATCCACACTGATGATCTGCCCCGTTGTTTTGCTGAATTTATTACTGCTCAATAGATAAGCAACTTCAGCCTGATCCGCTAACGTGATGGGGGATTTCGTCAGCGTGCGCTGGGCATAGAAATTAGCCAGCTTGTCACGTAGCGCCTCCGTGGTTTCACTCTCTTCAAAGGCAATGTTGTACTTGGTCAACGAACTGATGACACGATCACGGGGGAACATACTGCTGCCTTCCACAACCGTAGCAGGCGCCAATCCGTTAACGCGTACCAGCGGGGAGAGTTCAATTGCCAATTCGCGCACCAGATGATTCGCAGCGGCTTTGCTGGTGTCATATGCGAATGAACCCTGTTTTGCAACAGCCGCATTGGCGCTGGTGGTGATCACAAGACTGGACTTCAGGCCCTGAGCCTGCCATATTTTTTTCGCTTCATCAGTCACAAGATAAGGCCCGGTGACATTAATGGAAAAGGTGAGCGCCCATTTGTCATCTGGGATGTAACCTTGTTTATCGGGTGGAACAAAGATGCCCGCTGTGATAATGATATTATCGATACCACCATAGGCAAAGATGATATTTTCGAACATGGACTGAATGCTTTCGCGATTTGTAATATCCACGCCCACCCCGATAGCAGGTCCGCAGCCTGAGAGCCCCGTTCCGGCCACGCCGATGCCAACGCCGAGCATTTCGATCAGTTCCCTGGCGGTTGCTTGTGCTGTTTGTTCAGAGAGATCTGCGCAAATCACATGCGCGCCTTCTTTGGCAATGCGATGCGCAGCTGCTTTTCCGATGCCGCTGCCTGCGCCAATCACAAGGACCGCATTACGGGCAAATTCCTTCTCAGGAGGCTGACGTTTTAATTTTGCCTCTTCCAGCAGCCAGTATTCAATATCAAAGGCTTCCTGACGCGGCAGCCCCTGATATTCACTGATGGCTTCCGAGGCACACATCACTTCGATTGCCAGCGAATAAAATTCCGCTGTCACACGGCTCTCGCTTTTGTTCTTGCCCCAGGCAATGAGTCCCAATCCGGGAATGAGGATCACGGTTGGGTTGGGGTCGCGCATGGCGGGCGAATTGGGCCGTTTGCAAGCTTCGTAATAGGCTGTGTAATCGGCGCGATAGGCAACCAAGCCTCTTTCCAGTTTTTCAATCAATTCCGCATAGGTTTCATGCTGTGGATTCCAGTCCACATAAAGCGGCTTGATCTTGGTGCGGAGGAAATGGTCCGGACAGGATGTACCAATTTCAGCAAGGCGCGGCGCATCCGCGCTATTCACGAATTGCAGTACACTTTCCGTGACGTGGACTGTTCCGATAAATCTGTTTACCTGGGAAACTTTGCCACGTAATGCCGGCAACAGCTTAATAAGAATTTCATTGCGTGTCTTTTCATCAAGAGATTGGTATTTTTGCCCGCCAAAGGTCTTCTCGCCTTTGTCATGCTGCTCGATATAGCGGGCCGCCTTTTCGATCAGCGTGAGGGTTGTCTCATAACAGGCCCTGTCATCATCCGCCCAATTGATAAGACCATGCTGCCCCATCACGAGCCCCTTCAAGCCCGAGTTTTGTTTCAGCTTTTCTCTCATCACCAGACCCAGGTCGAAACCGGGGCGCTGCCAGGGAACCCAGCCAACTTCTCCGCCAAATACCTCGTGGGTGAGACGCTCCTGATCTTTGCTGGCGGCGATAGCGATTGCGGAGACAGGGTGCATGTGATCCACATGCCGAAAAGGGAGAAGACCATGCAGTGGTGTGTCAATTGAGCATGCCGCCGGATTCAAACCAAAGGTGGTGTGGCGGTACATATCCACCATTGCGTCTTCGATGTCGGTTTTGGGGCCTTTGATACCCGCCTGGTTGTAGATATTTTCCAGGGAGAGAAATTTATGGATGTATAACGAGGCGAAATTAGCCCGTGTGGATGTGCGCAGATCGCCGCCCGAACCTTTGACCCAGAGGACATCCACTTCCTCACCACTTAACGGATCTTTCATTTTTATCTTGGACGAGGTGTTACCTCCGCCCGTGTTGGTAATCCGTCGATCTGTGCCAAGGAGATTACTGCGATAGCGCAAACGCTCGACAGCATCCAGTTGATTGGCGACGCCATCATCCCAAAGATAATTGACATGTTGAAAATCCTTTGGTTTCATCTTTTTGCTCTCCATTTGAGAAAACTGTTTACCGGTTGGAAAGTTCCTTTTTCTCATAATCTTTGATGATGTTCATAAAGTCCATGCCCACAGGGATATTATTTTGCAAGCAGCAATAGTCCCAGACCACACTGAATGGCATAGATTTAAGCTCCTCGTGCAGCGCCAGGCGGCTTGAGAAGTCGCCTTCGAGCTCATATCCTTTGAGCGTTTCGTGTGGTTCGAGCAAAGCCATCAGTAAAGCCCGCATTGTGCTGCGCGCGCCGATTGTCCATGCGGCTATGCGGTTGATACTGGCATCGAAGTAATCGAGCCCAATGTGGATGGACTCAAGCGCGTCGTTGCGGACAATTTCGTGGGCAATCGCCTGCAGGTCATCGTTGAATGTGACAACATGGTCGCTATCCCAACGGACACCACGGCTGACATGCAGCAGCATCTCATCAAGATACATCAAGAGAGACGAAATCTTATCGGCGATCGTTTCTGTTGGATGAAAGTGACCCGCGTCGAGGGTCAACAAGATTTTATGGCTGAGCGCATAAGCGAGGTAGAACTCCATTGACCCGACTACGTAACTTTCAGAGCCAATGCCAAATAACTTGGGTTCTACGGCGTCGAGATTGTAACGCCGGTCGATTTTTTCTGCGAGGATGGCGTCGAGAGAATTACGGAGCAGTTCACGGGGAGTCCGGCGATCCGCCGGGCTGTCCTTGTACCCATCAGGTATCCAGATATTCGTTACAGCCGGAGTGCCTAACTCTTTTCCAAAGTATTCACCGATCTTACGGCTTGCTATGCAATGGTCCACCCAAAATTGACGAATGCCTTCATCACGATGTGATAGAGTAAACCCATCCGCCGACCTGGGGTGCGAGAAGCAGGTTGGGTTGAAATCAACACCGTGATTATTTGCTTTTGCCCAATCCTTCCAGGCTGAGAAGTGGCGCGGTTCGATGGCGTTGCGTTCCACCTGGTGATCCGCCTCAAGATAAATCGCGTGAAGGTTCAGCCGGTGGTTTCCGGGCAACAGACTGTAAACCAGATCCAAATCCTTGCGGAGCTCAACGGCGGTGCGGGCTTTACCCGGATAATTCCCGGTTGCCGCGATCCCTCCACTGAGTGTACCGCCCGGATTTTCAAAACCAGCCACATCATCACCCTGCCAGCAATGCAGACTGATGGCAACTTTTTCAAGCTGGGCGATTGCCTTTTCGGTATCCACGCCAAGCGCGGCATAGCGCTCTTTTGCGAAGATATAGGCATTGCTGATATTGGATTCTGGGATGCTCATGACTGCCTCTAAAAAATATTTTGCTGCAGATTGAATGTTTTGCAAATGGCGTGGATCTCGTCCAGGGTAAGACCTTCGCCGATCTCGCCTGCGCCGAGGTTGAGGTATTCATACTTAGCCGCTGTTTCGGCATATTCAACGCGGTCCGCAGCGCGTTTGACCGAAACATCTGAGCGCGCCATCACGCCATGCTTGGCCCAAATGACAATACGATGTTTTCGCAAGGATGCGAGTGTCGCCTGCATCAATTCAGGAGAACCCGGGATACGGAAGGGTACGAAACCAATCCCTTCCGGAAGATTGATGATCGTCTCGGGCTGCCAGCGCAAGAGATGCGTGTTAAGATAGTGCTCGTCCTGGTAGCGGGGGATGTGACTTAGATAGGTGAGCCGCAGCGGCTGGGCATGGATGAGCGCATGAAAGTTTGTGCCACTCGATAGAATCTGATCGTAATGTACGGCCAGATGTGAATTAAACTCACTGGTTAACCGTTCAAAGCGGCGTTTGGAAGAGGTGAACAAATTTCCTGTCCGGCCACCTTCGTTGACGACAATGCAGCCAATACTGGCGAGCGGTTCATCGATTATCTCTCGCAGCCGGCGTCCCGAACCGCTTACGAGAAAGGTAGAGCCGGCCAGTTCGGGGACAGATTGTGGGAATTCGATTTGATCGTTGAAAGGAAAACGCGCGCTCAGGTCAATGGGCCAGCGTACACAAATGGAAATATTGCCTGCTGTCCCTTCGCTAGCCTCAATATCTGAGAGACGTTTGCCTGCCTCGCCCATCATTTCAAGCAGGTCGTCCAATTCCGGATAAGAACCTTGTAACATTAGTTGATCATCTCCCTTAGACGAAAATATGCTTCATCCCAACCCGCAGCTTTTTGCGGTTCATATACTTCGGGTGAAAAAGACGTACGAACAACACTTCGTACTTCAGCCAGCGAGCCAAGATGTTTTAGACCGATCGCCTGCATCAGGATGTTGCCAATCGCAGTTGCTTCCACCGGGCCAGTGATTACGACCCGGCAGGTGGCGTCGGCAGCAAATTGATTCAACAAACGGTTCTTTGTGCCACCACCAATAATGTGGATGGGGTCGAGACGTTTACCTGTTAATTCTACCAATCTTTCCAGAACCAGGCGGTATTTCAATGCTATCCCTTCCAGGGCAATTCGCAAGATCTGACCTTTTGTTTGGGGTACGGCCTGATTTGTGTCCGCACAATATTTTTGGATGCGGGAAGGCATATCGCCGGGGTGCAAAAAACCTTCAAAATCGGGATCAATGACCGCGAAGAAAGGCTGCGACTCAGCCGCGAGCCGGGTCATTTCAGCGTATGAGAGTTCCTGCCTCTGGCGCATCCACTCACGGCGACATTCCTGCACCAGCCATAATCCCATTATGTTTTTTGAAAGCCGCCATGTTCCAAATACACCACCTTCGTTCGTAAAATTGTATTGACGCGTTCTTTCATCGACATACGGTGCTAAAACTTCCGCACCCATGATCGACCATGTTCCCGAACTGATCCACGCAAAATCCTGATTGCCTGCGTGGGCTGGGACTGCAACCACAGCCGATCCCGTGTCGTGACAAGCAGGAGCGATGATTTGGATTCCACACGCACCAGTTTCCTCAGCGACGTTCGGGAGCAGAGTCCCGATTGGGGTTCCGGAATCTGTAACCGGCCCGAAAAGATGCGTCGGGATTTCCAACGCATCCAGAACAGGAATTGCCCAATCCCGCTTGTTTGGATCAAAGCATTGAGTTGTTGTCGTATTGGTGAATTCGTTGGTGATTTCACCGCTCAACCAATAATTAAACAAATCAGGAATGGTTACAAATTTTTCCGCCACATCGAACAAGGGTGATTTCTGTAACGACATGGATAGCAATTGATAGAGCGTGTTGATCTGCATAAACTGGATGCCGGTGTTGGCAAAGATATCCGCGGCTGACATACGCCTGAAAGCTTCTGCCAACATACCGTCAGTGCGTTCATCACGATAATGATAGGGGTTGGATAAAATCGCGCCATACTTATCGAGCAGGGCAAAATCGACTCCCCAGGTATCGAGACCAATGCTATCGAGTTTCTTATTGCATTTCGTTGAAGAAATTCCAATCCCTGTTTTGATTTCTGACCATAAACGCAAAACATCCCAGTGCAAGCCATCCGGTAAACAAACCGGTTGATTGGCAAAGCGGTGTGTTTCGGCAAGTGTTAGTCGATCGTCTTCCAGTGAGCCGACGATCGTACGCCCACTTTCTGCGCCGAGGTCAATGGCAAGGTATTTATGCGTATTCGTCATAATCAAGGTGAAATATTCTTCCAGTTTAACAAAAATCTCATCATAGCCGCGCATTTGCATCCAACGCTACAACTAATTGCAGAACGCGCAAACCTGGCTGTGTGTGGAGCAGATTTAGCAGAGATTAGCGACGTTCACCGGCAGCATTATTATTTTTTGTCGAATCTTGTTGAATTTTGTTGAATTCGACAAAATTTATGTTATCAATTTTGTGGTTTTTTGTCAACATGTTGTTTTTCACCGGTATGACTGTAATATGATTTATGCCGTGTGACTGGAAAAATTGTATGTGCCAGATACCAGGCAAAACACCGCGAACCCGTTTTCCATGCGCAAGAAAGTTACTCCGGGTACACTTTCTGCTGGCTGGCTGCTTTCCATCAC
Organism: Chloroflexi bacterium HGW-Chloroflexi-10; assembly: GCA_002840755.1. Classification (GTDB taxonomy): domain Bacteria; phylum Chloroflexota; class Anaerolineae; order Anaerolineales; family Anaerolineaceae; genus UBA6170. Next base: position 111,409 of record PHBZ01000019.1, read on the forward strand.
CTGCGACACATCCTTTGCAGGAACATAAATGGCAGCAGTTGTATTTGCGGGAACAATGATGTTCCATTCGAAAAGATCGTTTTTGTGAGACCAGGCACTGCGAATGATGCCATACATTGAATGCAGTTCGGCAGTGGCAGAGGTTAATCCTCCTCCAGATTGCGGATGCATAACAATATGCTTATAGCCAGGTTGATCCTGGTCTATATCAATCCCGCCAATGACTGCATACATCCACGCACCGATGGCGCCGTAAGCGTAATGGTTGAAAGAGTTCATCCTGGGATCCTGGAAACCCTTATCATGTGTCCAGCCATCCCAACGTTCCCAAATGGTGGTTGCCCCCTGGGTGACAGAATAGAGCCAGGAAGGCCAGGTGGTCTGCTTGAGCAGCGCGTAGGCAGTATTCAGATGGCCTGCCTTACTCAAAACCCAGTTGATATAAGGTGTACCAACAAAACCCGTACTCAGATGATACGCCTGATCTCTAATATTGCGGACCAGTTCAGCCGCGGCCAAAGCACGAAGCTCCTGGGGGAGCAAACCGAATTCCAATGCAAGCACATAAGATGTTTGGGTCCCTCCTTCTATCGTTCCATCCGCATGAACATAGCGTCTGATGAATGCAGCACGAGCTTCCTCAGATAGGGCATTGTAACGAAGCGCATCGGCTTCTTTTTTCAAAATTTGCGCGATGTTTGCCATCAAATGGGAGCTATAAGCAAAAAAAGCTGTGCCTATTAACTCCTTGGAAGTCCCACCTTCGCGTCCATCGCTGCCATCCAGAGCGAGCCAATCACCATTACCATGCCAGCCGGTGTATTCCGCATAACAGCGTATTCCATTGCGGCTGGTCTGCGATAAGAACTCGATGAAACGCTGCATGGATGCATACTGTTCTTCGAGCAGGCGGATATCGCCATAACACTGGTAGATCGTCCAGGGACAGATCACACCGGCATCGGCCCAGGCCGGCCCGCCTTCTCCGATTGTCCAGCTTGGGAGATCAGGCACCACCGACGGGTATACACCATTCGGATATTGAGCATCTGCCAGGTCGCGCGCCCACTTTGTAAAAAAGCCAGCGACATCCAGATTGAAAGCCGCGGTGCGGATAAAAACCTGGGCATCTCCCGTCCACCCCAAACGCTCATCCCGCTGGGGACAATCGGTAGGAACATCCACAAAGTTGCCCTTTTGTCCCCAAACGATATTATGCTGCAACTGGTTGATTAACGGATCTGAACATTCAAAAATACCAATGCTTGGCATCTCGGAGTGGAAAACAACCCCGGTAATTGTTTCTTTGGTTGGAATGCCAGGGAAACCCTGGATTTCAACATAGCGGAAACCGTGGAAAGTAAAACGAGGCTCCCAGATTTCCGGCTCGCCCCCTTTCAAGGTGTAATAATCCGTGCTGCGCGCCGTACGCAGGTTTGTCGTATATAATGTCCCGTCGGGATTGAGAGCTTCTGCAAAACGAAGCGTAATGGTTGTTCCTTTTTCCCCACGAATGGACAAGCGCACCCAGCCGACCATATTCTGGCCCATATCGAAAACCCAGCGCGGCTTAAGAGCTGGAATTTTATGGATATTGATTGGCCGTAATACTTCCTGGCGTTTAATGGCGGGTCCATTTGTGGCCACCCGAACGGCGCCGTTATCTGCAAAAATCTCTACCGGCCACCAGGCGGCAGCATCGCAGCCGGGATGCGCCCAGTTGGTTAATTCCCGGCGCGCATCGTAACTTTCTCCCATCAACATATCCGACTCCAGGATGGGACCCTGGGTTACCTTCCAGCTTTTATCGGTCGTAATGATCTCTTGAGTGCCATCCGAGCAGGTAACGACGATTTGGGCGAGTAACTGAGGACGATCGGCATAATGCTGACGACCCAGCCAGGCGATATGCCCAACGCCCCAACCATCACCGAGAATCGCACCGAAGGCATTCGGGCCTGTTTGAAGGAGCTCAGTTACATCGTAAACCTGATATTGAACTCGCCGAGAATAATCCGTCCAGCCAGGGGTGAGCAACGCATTCCCAACACGGACACCATTCAAGTGACATTCGTAAAGGCCGATCGCAGTGCTATACAACCTGGCAGCGATAATTTGTTTTTGAAGCGTGAATTCTTTACGCAGATATGGGGCAGGACTGGATGTCCTTGGCCCACCCCAAAAAGGAGCGCCAATCCATTGCGCTTCCCAATCGGTTCGTTTCAGCAAACCCATTTCCCACCAGGCGGATGAACTTTCAATCTCGTTTCCGGCCTCGTCCCACACGCGAACCTTCCAAAAAACACGCTGGCCGGAGAGGAGCACCGGGCCGCGATAAGGCACATGAATGGATTGATTCGATTCAATTTTTCCGCTATCCCATAAAAAACCTGTATTGTCATGCAGACCCGTCTCTGAGGAAGCAGTAAGAATTTGGTAGGCTGCCTGGTTCGCGCCGCGATGATCGCTACCCATCTGCCAGCTCAAACGAGGTTGGAGCACGTCAATTCCAAGCGGATTGGTTTGATATTCACAAGTCAGGTGAGAGATAGTTGTCATAGTGAAATTCAGCAATTCTTTCGTTATATCCGTATTTTGATCTATATGAGATCTTGTAGAATGGGGTTTTGTATAATATAACAAAGAAATAGCAGGCGTACAATATCAAGTACGGTAGTACTCCCTTGTCATAAACAATCAATCATTCGTACATTGAGCCGCTATTCGGCTCGAAAGGGTTATTATGAATCCTATTTCTCTCAAAATTGCATATGTTGGCGGTGGAAGCCGCGATTGGGCGCGAAAGTTAATGATCGATCTGGCATTATGTCCTGATCTCACCGGTGAGGTGGCGCTCTATGATATTGACATGGACTCGGCGCGGCTCAATGAACAACTGGGCAACTGGATACATGCTTCGCACCAGGAAGGTATCCTTTCCCACTGGCGTTATTTTGCCGTGCCTACCTTACGAGACGCGTTACAGAACGCGGATTTCGTGATCATTTCCGTTCAACCGGGTCCATTGGAATTAATGGCAAAGGAGATTGCGCTGGCAGAAGAATATGGTCTCTTCTTCCCGGTTGGCGACACGGTTGGAGCTTCGGGGATGATTCGCGGACTACGGTCTGTCACCATATACAAGGAATTTGCCGAAGCGATTGCTGCCATCTGCCCGAAGGCATGGGTGATCAATTACACAAATCCCATGACCATTTGTACGCGGACGCTGACCCGCGTTGCACCCGAGCTCAAAGTGTTTGGCTGCTGTCATGAGGTTTTTGGCACACAGGCAATGCTGGCAAAGATTGCCGGGCAATATTTAGGTATCGAACCGCCCTCCCGAAACGAAATACAGGTCAATGTGCTGGGAATCAATCACTTTACCTGGGTGGACCGGGCAACTTATCAGGGACATGATTTGCTGGCGTTATTGAAACATCATCTGGAACAACCCGGTGTTATGCGAGCGTACACACAGGAAGAAGTGGAAAGCTGGAATGATTGGTTCAAAAGCGCTGAACAAGTCAAGTTCGCCTTGCTGCATCGCTTCGGAATTCTTGCCGCAGCCGGTGATCGTCATCTGGTGGAATTTTTACCAGGATTTATTCGTTCCCCTGAAACTTTATTCAGGTGGGGGGTTATTCGTACACCGGTTTCCTGGCGGATTGAACGCTGGCGGAATGCTCCACAAAAAACCCGCGATCTGATCAACAACGTGACTCCATTTGTCCTGGAACGCTCGGGTGAGGAAGGGGCCAACATGATTATGGCACTTCTGGGTCAGGGTGATTTGGTCACGAATGTCAACATAGAAAATGTTGGACAAATAGCCAACGCGCCGCTGCACGCAGTAGTGGAAACCAACGCCTATTTTAGCCGTGATAATATCCGGCCCTTGAGTGCAGGCACGCTTCCTGCAGGATTGGCACCTTTGATAAACCAGCACATTGCCAACCAGGAGTTAATCATCGAAGCCGCGCTGACGAAGAATATGGATCTTGCATTCCAGGCATTTTTTAATGACCCGGCCAATGATCTTCCCCTTGATACTTCCTGGGAGTTTTTCAATAGGATGCTGCAATTAAATCAGGGATGATGCAATGTAAGGGGACATATCTTCTGCAGGAAGGGAATCTGTCCTTCCTGCGAAGGATGTATAGCATATGACAAAAAAAGCAACCTGTGAAAATGGGTTCGCGTTTTTTTGTCTTGCGTTTGGTACAGATAACCTGCCAATCAGACATTCTGACCAAAATTAGCATATTGACAACAAACAACAAAATTGATATTATGTTTTTGTTGAATTCAACAAAATTCAACAAAAATCAACAAAGGATAATTTATGACCACTAACATACGTCGTCAATCACTTTTGGACACGCTTCGCAAGCAGCCAGGTTTAAGTATTCCGGACCTGGCCACGTCTCTGGATGTTTCGGAAGGTACCGTTCGGAACGATCTTAATGCACTCGAGCAGCAGGGATTGCTGACACGGGTTCACGGCGGAGCCGTTCTGCGCCAACAGGAACATTTCCAGAACAATTCGTTTATCAAACGCTATCAACATAATGCGGCAGCCAAACTTGCCATTGCACGCGAGGCGGCTGCTCTGGTTAGCGACGGCGATTCGATCGTGTTGGATGCCAGCAGTACGATCTACTACTTTGCTAAAGCCTTGTCCGAACGAAAACGCCTGCGGGTGATAACAAACGGCTTTGAGGTGGCGCGTGAGTTAGCTCAAAACACCACAAACACGGTTATCCTGATTGGGGGCGTCGTGAATAATGAATCATCCTCTGTCACCGGACTATTGAGCGAACACATTATCGAAGAATTACACTTCCAGAAAGCATTTCTTTCCTGCAGCGGTTTCAGCCTGGAGCATGGCCTGACCGAAGTTCACCTGGCGGAAGCGCAATTGAAGCGGAAGGTGATCGAGTCTTCGCAGCAATTGTTTGCCCTGGTGGATTCCTCCAAATTTGGCAAAGAAGACCTGACCTCCGTTGCACGTCCGGAGAAGATCAACCGCCTGTTCACCGATCAGCATTTGAATTCCGAGTGGTCGGAACAGTTAAGACAGGCAGGCGTTGAATTTACGATTTGCGAAGACGAGGCGGTTTCTGTCAAATAAGTGAACATACGAGGCTACACCTACATCACAGACATGAAAATGAACAGTATTAAGAACTCAAGGGTCTGGATCTGATCATCGAGACGCGATCCCACTGATGGCCTTTGAATACCCGTAAAACGAAAGTAAAGGAAGTATCTTTATGAACAAAAGGTCCGCTATTGTCAAACTTTTCAAGCGTAACGCCAGCGCCTATTTGTTCCTTTTGCCGTGGCTCCTGGGTTTTTTCGTACTTACGGTTTACCCGATGATATATTCGCTGTGGCTTGGTTTTACGGATTATGACTTCACCCAGCCTGATACGACGCAATTTATTGGGATGGGAAACTATCAGAAAATGTTCGGACCAATATTTGATCTATCCGAGTTCACTGCGTCCACTGGCGAAGTTATGCGCGCAGACCCGTATTACTTGAAGTCGCTGTCCGTGACGCTTACCTATGTGTTCGCTTCTGTGCCGCTGAAACTGATCTTCGCGCTCGCTGTGGCGATTCTGATGAACCAGAAACTGCGGGGGGTGCCATTTTACCGCGCCGTGTACTATATTCCCACTCTCCTCGGCGGCTCGGTGGCCATCGCGGTGCTGTGGAGGAAGATGTTCGAGAAAGAAGGCCTGGTAAACGGAGTGCTGGGAGTCTTTGGATTCACCGACCTCCCCGGCTGGATCACAAACCCTGATTACGCACTCTGGACGCTCGTTCTGCTGACGGTGTGGCAGTTTGGCTCGTCGATGATTATCTTCCTCGCGGGGTTGAAGCAGATCCCGCAGGAGTACTACGAAGCGGCGAGCGTGGATGGCGCGAATAATGTACGGCAGTTTTTCTCCATAACCATACCCTTACTCTCGCCGGTAATTCTGTTCAACCTGATCATGCAGATGATAGGTGCGTTTCAGACGTTCACCCAGGCCTATATCATCGGCGGCGGCAGGGGAGGCGTACTCAACTCCACGCTGTTCTATACCCTCCACCTGTATATTCAGGGATGGAATTACCACGAGATGGGGTACGCTTCCGCTATGGCGTGGGTGCTGCTGATCATTATTGGGGTGTTCACGGTGATTGTCTTCAGAACATCGGGGTTGTGGGTATCCTACGGGACAGGAGAATAATATGAAAACACGTAAGGTTACACGCCATACTTTGACACATATCTTCATCATCACCATGGGGCTGATTATGATTTACCCCATCGCCTGGATGATTGTCAGCTCGTTCAAGCCTAACAACATGATATTCAGCGACCCAGGGCTCATACCCAAAGCCGTGACCATTGAAAACTACATCAGCGGATGGAAAGGCTATGCGGGTACGACCTTCGGTAGGTTCTTCTCAAACTCGCTGCTAATGTGCATAGGGGCTATCGTTGGGAACCTGATAGCCTGTACCATGGCAGCGTACGCTTTCGCGCGGCTCAAATTCGCTGGCAAGGGCTTCTGGTTTGCGGTGATGATGTTAACGCTCATGCTTCCGGGGCACGTCACGACCGTGCCGCGCTATATTATGTTTAACTCTTTCGGATGGGTAGGTACGTACCTTCCGATACTTGTGCCGAAATTTCTCGCGACGGACGCGTTCTTCGTGTTTTTGCTTGTGCAGTTTATGCGCAGTTTGCCGAAAGAGCTCGAAGAGGCGGCGATTATCGACGGGTGCGGGAAATGGGGTGTATTCTTTCGTATCATCGTACCGCTCGCGACTCCCGCTCTGGTGACGACTGCACTGTTCACGTTCCTTTGGACGTGGGACGACTTTATGGCTCCCTTGCTGTACCTCACAACACCGGAAACATTCACGGTATCGAGGGCGCTGCGCACGTTCGTCGGCGATGCAGGCGCAGTATCCAACTGGGGCGGTGCACTGGCGATGTCCACTCTGTCTATGGTTCCTCCTTTTATTCTGTTCTTTGCCTTGCAGAAGTACTTTGTACAGGGTATCGCGACTACAGGTATAAAGGGTTAGTACAAATCAGGAGGTTGTGTATGTAATGATGCTTGGTGACGTATTTCGGGTTTGTCCGCTGAAACTATGCGGAATACTACAACTATTCAAAAAAAGGAGAATGCAAAGATGAGAAAATTTCGCTCAATCATATTCGTAGTACTGCTCGCGGCGATGCTTGTATCGTGCGCCCAGCCAGTCCAGCCGACACCCGAGGTCGTTGTGCAGACCCAGGTTGTGGTCCAGACCCAGGTTGTCGAGCAGACCAAGGTTGTCGAGGTCGAGAAAGAAGTTATGGTCCGCTCTGACGGACTCCCCGTTTACACGGGCGGTCCTGCCGAGATCCGCATGGGTTGGTGGGGCAATGATGACCGCGCTGCCAGAACCTTGCAGGTTATCGAGCTGTTCCAGGCGGCGTATCCCGAGATCAAAGTTATCGGCGAGCCTAATGGCGGCACGCCAGACCACTTCGCGATCATTGACACACAGCTTGCGGGCAACAACGCCCCCGACCTTATTCAGTTCGGCGGCAACTGGCCCGATTATCAGCAGTACCTTGAACCCCTCAATGGTTATCTTGGCAAACAGCTCATGATCGATACCCCCGAGATGTTTGATCAGAATGCGCTTGTCCCCGCGACGGCAGCAGATGGCAATCTCTATGCCGTAAGCCTTGGCACAAACACGCTCGTCCTCGCCTATAATAAGACGATGATTGAGACGGCTGGGGTCGCGCTTCCGGAAGACAACATGACCTGGGAAGAACTCATAGCCTACGGCGAAGAGCTCAAGGCGAAACTTCCCGAGGGTGTCTGGCCCTTCGTGGATAACAGCACCAATCAGGCAAATTACCTTAGCTATTTCTACACTCAACAGGGTACCCAGTTATGGACTGCCGATGATGGCGGTAAATCTTACGCGACGGTTGAGACCGCCAAAAAATGGCTGCAGATGTGGGCGGATATGCGCGCCGAAGGGCTAATCCCCGATGAGGATACCACCGCGACCTATGCCGAATCCGGGGCGGACAGTTCCGCGCTCGTGGCAGGCAAGGCAGCTATCGGTTTGATCTGGAGCAACCAGATAGCAGGTTATCAGGCAGCCATGACCGACACTCTCGGCGCGATGACGCTCCCCGTGGGCGGCGAAAAGTCGTACGTCATTCAGATGAGCCAGTACCTGGCTATCAATAAGGACAGCAAGAACAAGGAAGCAGCGGCGCTGTTCCTCAACTTCTTCGTTACCACCCCAACGGCAGGCGCGATACTCCAAACCAATCGCGGCATACCTTGCTCGCCGGTTGTGCGTCAAGGAATCGCCGTGGGTGCCAGCAAAACTGATGCTGAGGTCTACAGGATCTACGATGCAGTAGTGGACCGCACAATTCCGCAAGGCCCGAACCTCCCGAACGACCAGGAGTTTGTGAACGAGCTTCTGCTGATCGGTCAATCTGTTGGTTACGGACAATCCACAGTTGACGAAGCTGCTGAGGCCCTGCAAGCCTTGATCGAACGTCTGGCGGTCAAGTAACTTCCAGCAAAAGTAACGGATTAAAGACGCAGGATCTTACGACCCCGCGTCTTTTCTTAAAATCCGGCCCCATTCTTCATTAAAAAATTGGAATGGTTGAGGGGAAATGAAGGACTGTATAAAATATTGCCAGCGCGATACCATCGCCTGGCAATATTTTTTTGATTTTTAACCTATTATAATAGTATAATAGGTTTTCTGTATGGTCATTTGTGGACCATGTATTTTTTGATTGTTTCTATTCTTTTTAACGATAAATCCCCAAATAATTCCAAAAGCGTAATACTAAAAAGCGAGAAAAATGTCACCCAAAACAAAACCCCCTGAATTGAATTCTGCTCAACCCAAATCTGCTGTTCTACCCTATGCCTGGGTAATTCTGGCTGTAGTTTATTTCGCCAGTGTGGCTGCGCCTTTTAATCAGTTCAAAGTCCCACCGATTATGCCTGAATTGATCACTGGATTTAACATAGACCTGACTCAGGCCGGTTTGTTAATGTCGATTATCGCTGTTATTGGCCTGGTGCTGGCCCTGCCCGCTGGGATTCTCTTACAGCGCTACGGACCCAAGCTCACCGGATTGGTGGCATTAGCCTGCCTGGCTGGCGGATCTGCTTTTGGTGCTTTATCCGGCAGTTTTGGCCTGTTGTTGGCTGGACGGGTTATTGAGGGGTTTGGGGTGGGATTAATCAGCGTGGTCGCACCAGCGGTGATTGCCATGTGGTTTCCACCCGAACGGCAAGGCGGCCCGATGGGTATCTGGGCTACCTGGGTGCCGGTTGGAACGGTGGTGATGTATCTGGCTGCGCCGACCCTGATTATTTCCAGCGGTTGGCAATCGGTGTGGTGGTTGGGAGCAGCTTTTGCGGCAGTCATGTTTGTAGTTTATGCAGTATTGATCCGCCGTCCACCGAATGCGGATGCGACTGGTAGTGAAACACCACCCCTGGGACCGGAATTGCGTAAGGCGCTTGCCAATCGTAATATCTGGTTATTGGCGCTGATGTTTGCCTGCTTTAACATGGTGTTTGTATCACAGGGTTCCTATTACCCAACCTTTCTCAATACTGTGAGGGAATTTTCGCTTGGACAGGCGGCATTGATTGCCAGCCTGGGCACGATTGTCGTTCTTGCTTCTGCCCCATTGGCTGGCTGGCTATCGGATAAGATAGGTTCGCGGCGTTTATTTTTCTCACTGCCATTTCTGGTCTTTGCTGTATTGTTTTTATTTCCTTATACAGTCACCGGCGTGTGGATCCCGATTCTAATGGTTTTGCAGGGAGTATTTGCGGGTACTGTACCAACTGCCACCTTTGCCACCGCTCCAGAAGTGATGAAACGCCCGCAATGGGCGGGGTTTGGGTTATCGGCGATACTGATCGGCCAGAACATTGGGCAACTGCTGGGTCCACTGCTTTTTGGAGAAGCTGTCAAAAATCTCGGTTGGGCGGGTGCAGGCTATTTGCTGATCCCGATCTGTCTGGTGGGGTTTATCAGCGGCTGGATGGTGAAGATTCGCTAAACAGGAATTTGAAATTGGTTCCGAATTTTAACGGGTTTGCCTTTGCAGTACAAATGAAGCAGATGGGCATGGATATTGATTTAGAAACAAAAATCAGCTTTCCTTGATACCATCCGAGACTGCACAGAAAATTTCGACGGGACGCAAGCGCAGCGCATAAGTTTGCATGAACAACTCCTATAAGGTAATAACTTTGCCAGCGCGGCGTTGGGCTTCGATGATATCGGTCATACCGCCAACAATGCCGACCTGGACCTGGTCTGCCAGATTGTAATAGTTCAGGCAGGTGCTGCACAAAACAATATGGACGCCTTTGGCTTCCAGTGACTTGAACGAATCGAGGACCGGCGAACCTGTCACGACCAGGTGGACACCGTTGGCATAAAAGCAAATCACGCCCGGAAGCTGGTTGTTTTCATCCAGTAACTTAAAATAGGTGGTGATTAGCTTTTGTTGCAGTGCTGGCTCGGCATCCCCCATGCCATTACGGGTGATCAGAAGAACAGTTTCAGAATCGGGTACAGACATTTAAGCCTCCTGTAAATTGGTTTTTCGCCTGAAGCAAGGCGATATTGCCAAATTAAAACCGCCGCAGCGTTCGCGTACGGCGATTCAGAAGGCTGAGAGGATGTATCAGAATATCATACAAACTCCGCCACGCCGGTACGTACGCAGCAGATGTGCTGAGCGCAAGCCTGCGCCCATTGGCTGCATTCAAGTGTGGCGGTAAATTTGTGTCATCGGGTTATTTCCTGAATAATAGAGTTTGATAATACAAATTGTAGCATAAATGGGAAAGGAAGCAGGTGTTTGGTAGCAGGAATCAGGAAAAAATACCTGGCAATTGGATACTTAATCCTGATTCTAAATTCCAGAGATTTATCCCTGAATGCTGATGCACTCCACCGGGCAGGCTTTAACACACAGGCCGCATCCGGTACAGTGGTGGTCGGGTTTCAGTTCCGGGTAGGCTTTTTTATAGACATCCAGCCCGATTTTGGTGTCATGGATGCAGTCGAAGGGGCAAGACAGGCTACAGGCTGTGCAGGCCATGCAGATTTGGTAGTCGAAAATTGCAATTCCTTTTGCCATGTTAAGCCACCTTTTCCAGGATTTGATCCAATTGCAGTTCTGAGATGGTTGAGGGCAGGGGAATGCCGCTGTTTTCGTCCCAGCCAAAGTTTTTCCAATGCAGTTTCATCATGGCTTCGATCGGCACGGTTATGCCTTTGAGGGGGCCTTTTTTGAGGGGCGGTTCACCGGCCATGCGTTTGTGCATTTTGGACTGCATAGGATCCAGGCCGTGCTTGATGTTAAACATCTGGCGCAGGGTTTGGATACGCTTGCCGGTTTGCATATACTCATCCGGGGTTTTCTGCCAGCCGGTGGCAGCATTGAGCCATTCGAATAAAGGCCAGTGATCGACACCCAGGACCATGGCAAACAAGCAGCCGCCAGCGCCGTCGGTCAGTTCCTTGTAGCAGGAATTGGCCACCGTTTTTAAGGCCACCTCATCGGAAGGGATGTACTCATTGGCTTTGAGGTAAGCGCCCGGGTTAGGCGCCCAGGAGACTTTGTCCCATAGATGCATCATATCGTAATACTGGCCAGAACCGATGGTGTGACGGCCCGGGGTGGGATCACTGCTGAAATGCACACCCAGCAATGGGTCCATCCGGGCATCGTGCATACCGGGTTCCTGCCCACCGGCATGGATGGCGAAGGCTTCTGAACCACTGCCGAGTTTGAGGCTGGCGACTTTGACACCGTCTGCGAGCAGGTCGCCGATGCCTTCACGCGTGATCATTTTCTTTAATAAGTCGATAACTGATTGGGCATTACCCCAACTTAACTCCAATCCGCCGGTCATTTCGCGGGTGAGCATGCCTTTTTCATAGGCTTCAATCGCAAATGCCACGGTGTTGCCAGCCGAGATGCTGTCCATTCCGGCGCGGTTGAGCAGTTCATTGATATAGTAAATGGCGTCTAAATCTTTGTTCAATATCAACCCGCCAAATGCACAGCAGGTTTCGTACTCAGGTTTGTGGGTGTGTTCATAGATGCCTTTGGTTTGATCCCTGATATCCACAATCCCACCGCAGCCGATGATGCAGGAATAACAGTGATATTTTTGCGTTTCCTGCTTGATGATGCGATCGGGGTTAAGCTTCTGGTATGCGGAGGCGCCATAGTCTTTCACCGAGCCGGCCCAGTTTTTGATGGGGGAATCGCCATTGGGAACACCCATGGTGTTATTCATGATGGTGCCCCAGCGTTTGAAGATGGCCGTGGTGAGGATGCCATCAATAGGGGTGGCCTTTTTCATGGAACCCATTAACGCGCCGCCCAGACCAAGGATGCTGCCCGGAATGAAGGACGGCAGGTTTTGTTTGCGCACCTTGGCGGAAATGGCTTTGCTGTAAGTTTTCATGACGACAGGCTCGTGGCAGGGGATGGCCTTTTGCCCGATGAGGACCACGGCTTTTAATCGTTTTGAGCCCATCACGGCGCCGCCGCCGGAACGGGCAGCGATTCGGCCGCCGTCGTTGCAGATGCCGGAGATGAGAGAGCGATTCTCGGCAGCCTGACCAATCACTGCCACGGCCGGCTTCTTGCGCTTCCAGTGTTCTTTGGTGAGTGCTTCTTCGGATTCAACAGCATCCATGCCCCATAGGTGCTCAGCGGATTTAAGCTGCGGGCCTTTGTGGTCGATGTATAAATAAACCGGTTTTTCAGAGATGCCGCTAAAGAAGATGCCATCGTAACCGCACTGCTTAATGGCCGGTGATAAGGTGCCGCCGCAATTAGAATCACCCCAGCCGCCAGTGAGGGGTGATTTGCAGACCACCATCCAGCGCCCGGTGACCACACTGCCTGTTCCGGTGAGCAGCCCGCTAACGAAACCGAGGATATTCTCCGGCCCCATCGGGTCCGCGCCGGCAGGGATGCGGTTGTAGAGAATATACGCACCCAACCCAACGCCGGAGAGGAGTAATTCATATACGGAGGCCGGAATGGTCTCTTCCAGAAATTCACCATTGGAAAGGTTTACATTTAAAATTTTACCGATATAACCAGACATACGACTCCTTGTTCAAATAAAATTGTGATCATTGCCCGGATCCACCGGATATTGGGGAGATAAAAGAAACCACATCGCCGTCTTTGAGGGGCGTGTTCATTGGCACCTGCTCGTAATTTACACTGCAAAGCAGAATGGGGCGCAGCAACACCGGCACCTTAAGCAACTTATACAGCTGCTTTAAATTGAGGTTTTCCTCGGAATACAGAAACCCGTTTTGATCCAGAGCGCTGCGATTGATAAATGCCGGGGCATAGACTTTAATGAGCATGGTTGTGCCTTGCAGATGTTTATTTATACGGTATAGAAGATGAGGGGAAAAAAGACCCAGGATGATACCAATGGGAAAATCCATCACAAAACCGAATAACATTCGATTTTATTTAGTATATAATTAACCATGAAAAACATCAAGGGATTGAGGCAGAAATCTAAAAAATGATTACAGATAAAGGGAAGAAATCAAGGGAACGGATCATCAGCGCGGCCATGCAGCTTTTTAAGTTGAAGGGTTATTTACAGACCAGTGTTTCCGAAATTTGCCAGGATGCACAGGTGGCCACCGGAACCTTTTACCATTATTTTAAATCCAAACAGGATATTCTCAATGGTTACGTAGCCCAGGAGAATCAGGGGATGCAAGCCTATTACCAGAGCTTGCATGAAAGTTCTTACGCCCAAACGATTTTAAAAGTGGTTGATTATAAAGTTGAGATCTTCACCAATAATGGACGGAACCTGGTAGCAGATTTGATTTCGGTTGTGCTGCCCAAACCCGGCACCTTTAATGTGCTTGAGTATGAGTTTACCGCGATTACGGCAGATGCCTACCGCAAAGGGCAGCTTGCCGGAGAATTTACTAGCGAGATTAGCCCGGAAAGCTTTGCCAACACGGCTGCCTGCATCTTCTTCTTTACAGCCATTCAATGGAGCTATCAACCGAATTTTCCGGCGCTGCCGGTGACCCTGCATGAAAAATTTGTTGAGATTTTGAAATTACACCAACAGAAATAAATATTCAATGAGGGATTTGTAATTTTATTTTACGGTTCAGAGGATTTTGAAATATAAATTTCAGTTTTCCCGGAACAAATCGGTATCGTATTTCGTCATTCAGGTATATCATAGACTTATACATATTTGTGGAGGGGTAAGCGCATGTCACACACAATTCGAATGGCTTTTCTGGTCTGCCTGATGATGGTTCTGGTTATTGGTTTTGGTAATAGATTGGTTTCTGCGGATTTACCAGGTGTTTCAGTTACACAAACACCAACGGCCGGTAATACTAACGCACTGATGGCGACCGTAACAAAAACGGCAACTCTGACGAAAACGGCAACTCTGACAAAAACGGTAACAGTCACCAGGACGATTGCTCCAACCAAGACGATGACCCCAACCAAAACCTTTACTCCAACGACTACATTAACACCACGTATTGAAGTGGATGCTGAACCACAAGCCTGGCTGGACAGCCGTGTGGACATAAATCAGTTCACACCTATGGGTGAACTGATTGTGCACTTCAATACTCCCATGGATGAAGAGAGCAGTGACCATCCCGTTCTGGTCTGGCCGGGAGTGGAAGGCAGCAGTACCTGGGATGAAAGTGGAACAGTTTTAACTTTTAAACCCGAGAGGGCATTAAAAGCCAAAGAACACTACACCTTTTTCCTGGACCCGGAACTACGTTCAGGAGAAGACAAACAGCTGACGGAATCGCATGAATGGATAATTCGGACGGGAAATGGATTGGAGATTACCCGTATCAAGCCGGTGTCCGGAGCATTGGAACAGCGATCCACAACTATTGAAGTGTATTTTAATCAGGAGATGAGCCCGGAAATTCCAATGGACACTCTTTTGATTGAACCATCTATTGCATTTGAACTGGAGTGGAAAACGAGCCGGATATTGCAAATCAGCCTGGAGACACCCTTTGAATATGGTACGCGTTATGATTTGACACTGGTTGGGGGAGAAGAGACACAAAGCTTGAAATTATCAGATGGAGTCATAATTGCGGAAGATTATCATTGGTATTACTGGCAAATGCCACTGGAAGCAAACACCACCGTTTTAAGCGGCGATAAAATTTTTGTGGAATTTAATTATCCATTTGACAAGGATAAAAGCGGACTGCCATTTAGCATTACTCCGGCGTTGGAAGGCGAATGGAGCTGGAAAGGTCCGAAAAATATTCTGTTTAAATCCAGTGAACCGATTCTTGCTTCGGTTGAGTACTCGTTGGAAATAACCGCGCCATTGGTGGATCAGGAAGGATATGAAGTTGAAGCGCTGCCTGCTGTGAATTTCTCCGGTTTAATGCCGATCCGGATTGCAAACAAAGAATTGGAAAAATTGGAAGAAGAAAATTATTGGTACGCCAATGAATTTCTGTTTTCCATTCAAATTGAATTTGACATGCCGGTTGATCATGCTTCAGCGGAGCAGGCATTTTCATTTGAGCCCAAGGTGCCGGGCAGTTTCTCGTGGGAGCAGGATGACACAGGCAAAAAAGAAATCCTGATATATAAATTGAATGATATTTTAGATCCAAATACGGATTACACCATTACAGTTGTTCCGAATGTCGTTGACGTAAATGGAAATCCCATCATGGTCAATGCTTTTAAAGAGAAGATTTATACGACCTATTGGGATGTTGGATTACCCACTTTTGGTCAGGAAGGTGATAGCATTCAAGTAGTGGATGCCAACGGATCCCGACGGTTACAGTTCGGTGATCGGCCCGAAATGGCACCCAGTTTTGAAGCTTATCGCTTTGACCTGATTGATTTTGCCGCCTTATATGCCAATCATTATCGAGGCCGTGGTTGGTTTGGGGTCCGCGACATTCCTATTCCGGATGATCTGGAGCCAACCGCAACCTGGTCGGATATTGTTACACGCGAGGTGGATAATGGTGAGATATCAGAAACCATTCTCCCATTGGATTTGCCTCCCGGTTTGTATGTGCTCAATTTGAAAGGTGTGAATATTGTCTATGATCAGATATTTCTGGTGGTTACTGAAAACACACTGGTGGTCAAAACTGAAGGTGATGAATTATTTGTCTGGCTGACAAACATCAACGGTGAAAATGTGGCCGGGGCAGAAATCCGTTTATACAATACCAGGGGGGAAAAAATCCGGGTGGGAGAGACGGATGAAAATGGGATTTACAGGATGCCTATTTCAAAAGATGTAACTCCGATGCTGGTTTCGGCGCGGGTACGGACGGAAGGGGAACCGGAGGATATCACCATGGCCGGTTTTAAAGGCTGGGCATCGAAGATGCCTTACGTTTTTTACAACGATCCCGAACAGTCTTTGCCGAAAGGGCAGCCTTACCTGGTGTATCTGTATACAGAACGTCCCATTTATCGCCCGGGGCAGACAGTCTATTTTAAAGCGATTGTACGCAAAGATGATGATGTCCGTTACAGCCTGGTGCCGGAAGGCACGATAGTGCAGGCGGAGTTGCTGGATGCACGCGGTAATACGATTGAAACCTTCGACCTGGCAACCAACCGGTTTGGTACGGTGAACAGTAGTGTCAACATTGCAGAAGGGGGTGTTTTGGGTGAATATACGCTAAAAACGGGAGTTGAAGGTCTGTTCACCACCCAAACTTTTACGGTGGAAGATTACCGCAAGCCGGATTATGAGGTGAAATTAACCTCGCTTCAACCGGAAAAAGAAGGTAAATTTGTAGATGGGGAGAAGGTTGAAGTACAAATTAACGCGGCATATTATTTTGGTGAACCGCTAGCGGATGCAAAACTGAATGTTAGAATTTGCGATGTATATGTTTGTGAGACTGATATTTATAAAACACTCCACCTGGATGAGAACGGTACGGCTGTTCTTTCATATATCGCAGCTTACGATTCGGATTATTCCGATTGGCATGGAAATCAGCCTGCTCAAAAAATACAATTTGAATTTACCGTTGATGATGGCAGCAACCAGACGGTAACGGCCCTGCATGGTTTTTGGGTGTACCCAGCCTCAGAACAATTGAGTATGAAGGTAAATGGTTATTTGTTCAAACCTGGAGAGGTTATTACGCTTTCAGGACAGGATGCTGATTTGTTCGGCCTGCCGGTCAGTGGGCGTAAGTTGACATTAACATCGGCATCATGGAATTGGAAATCGTATGATTATGGCAAGGTTGAACAAACTCTTGAATTGACCACTGACGCAAATGGAACTTTTGAGCAGGAAATAACGCTGCCGGCCGGTTATCATCATCTGGCTTTAAGCGGTGAAGATGAAGAAGGCCATGTTGTTGAATTCAGCAGATGGGTTTATGTTATCAAGGATAACCAGGAATGGTTTAGCCGTAGTGAAGACCCAACGCATCTGGAAATTTCTGCGGAAAAGGAAGGTTATAAGCCATACGAACAGGCGCGTTTTGTGATTGAATCCAATTTCAGCGGTCCGGCGATGTTAAGTTTTGAACGCGGCAGTGTAATCAATACCAAAATGATCGAACTGACTGCGCCGCTCACCATTATTGAGACGGAGATTATTCCTGAACATGCACCCAATGTCTATGTAACGGTTAATGCCTGGCAAGCAGCCGGAAAAGATGTACATCGGGATAATTACTATTGGTACGGCGATACCGAGGCTGACAGTTACCTGCGGATAGCAAAAACGCAGATCCTGGTGGATGCCACCACAAAAGCATTGGATATCAGCATTGAAACGGATCAGCAGATTTATGCTCCCGGTGAAACAATGAACGTTGTCATTCAGGTGAAGGATGCAAATGGTGAACCTGCATTGGCTGAGCTTTCCCTTGCGGTAGTAGATGAGGCAGTTTTTGCGCTGGTGGATGACCCGGTGAAGGATATTTTTGATGCCTTTTACGGGCCGCGCCGGCACACCGTTTCAAGTTATGATTCTATGTCTCCCAGCCGCATAATTTGGAGAGAATCCTATGGCGGCGGCGGTGGTGGTGGAGGCGTTGCTCTTCGCAGTAATTTCCCGGATACCTCTGCCTGGCTGCCGGTGATTGAAACGGATGCCAGTGGGCGGGCTGAAGTCAGCATTGCGCTGCCGGATAACACCACCCGTTGGCGGTTAACAGTCAAAGCGGTTACGTTGAAAAACCAGGTCGGGCAGGCTATCGCCAACGTTGAAACCAAAAAAGAGGTTTTCCTGCGGCCTGTTTTACCGCAAGTGCTCACCAAAGGCGACCAGGCGCTGATCACCACTTTTGTGCATAACTACAGTGATGAAACGCAGGAATTGACGGTTGAGATGGCCGCGCCAGGGCTGAAGATCACCAGCAAAAATGTAGTGTCCATAACTCTCAAACCGGATGAAGTGCAGCCGGTAGGCTGGCAGGTGGCGGTAACAGGTGCTGCTGCTTCGGAAGTCATTTTTACGGTTCTGAGCGGGGATGAGACGCTGGACGCGATTCAACTGCCGCTGGCATTGCAGCCGGCTGCCACACGGGATATTCGCAATCAAGCCGGTGAGTTTCAGGATCAATTAACACTGGCATTACCAGTGCCGGATGTGGAACGGGAAACCAGCCAGGTTCAGCTTTCGTTAAATCGTTCGATGAGTGGCACGCTGCTGAACGGATTAGAGTATCTGACCGGGTATCCCTACGGCTGTGTGGAACAGACGATGAGCCGCGCTTTACCCAATGCTGTGGTAGCCCGCGCTGCCAGTCAATTGGGGATTGGAGATGAAGCCATGCTGGCACGGCTTGAACCTTTGATTAATGCCAGTATCCAGCGTTTATACGGGTTGCAGCATGATGATGGCGGCTGGGGTTGGTGGACCGATGATTATACAGATACCTATCAGACAGCCTGGGTTTTGTTTGGATTGAGTATTATGAACAATAGCGGTTATCCAATTGATGCAGATGTGGTGAATGATGCTGTTGAATCATTGGAAAACACGTTTGAACAGAGTGAAGAACTGGATGAACGTATTAAGGCGTATGGATTATATAGCATGGCGTTAGCCGGGCAGGGTGATTTGGATAAGACCGCAGCACTGGTTGACGCATCCATTAATAAACTAGATCCATTCAGTCAGGCTGCTCTGGCATTGGCCATGAACGAAATGAATGAAAAAGAGCAAGCTGCGAAAATTCTTGAAATATTGGCACAAAGTGCACAAAAAAGAAATGGACAGGTGTTCTGGCCGCAGTCCAATGGTGATGGAGAATACCATCACAAGACGATGGCTTCCACCACGCGTACAACCGCCCTTGCATTACTGGCATACGCAAAAATTGATCCTGAGAATGCGCTTTTACCTGGAATTGTGGATTACCTGGCTGCCCAGCGGCAGGGCATCTATGGTTGGGGTACTACCAATGAAACCAGCTTTACCATTTTGGCACTCACTGAATATCTGGCGGTACAGGAATCGAAATTGGAAACCGTAGATTATGAGGTTTTGACCAACGATGAGATTTTGGTACAGGGTACATTTGAATCGGGGCAGACCGGCACGAATATTGAAATACCCATGACAGAATTGAAAGATGGTCTAAACACGCTGGTGATTCGAATGGATAGTGATAGGCCGGTTTACTATGATCTTTCTACCCGCTATGATTTAATTGAAACCCAGGTGGACGCTGCCGGAGAGATTTCCGTAGTTCGCCGTTATCTTGACCCGGACAAAGCTGTTGAGCTCAAGAGTATTC
Source organism: Chloroflexi bacterium HGW-Chloroflexi-10 (assembly GCA_002840755.1). Classification (GTDB taxonomy): domain Bacteria; phylum Chloroflexota; class Anaerolineae; order Anaerolineales; family Anaerolineaceae; genus UBA6170. Next base: position 131,305 of record PHBZ01000019.1, read on the forward strand.
AAGCCGGTCAATTGGTAAAAGTGGAATTGACAGTTAAGGTTCCGGAGAACGCATTTTATGTCGCAGTGGAAGATTATCTGCCGGGTGGCTTGGAAGCTTTAAATGAGAGCCTGAATACAACATTTCATGTGGTTCATGATACCATGTGGGATAATTACTATTCCTATGACGAGTACAAGTGGCGGGTATATGGCTACAATTACAAAGAGATTCGCGACGACCGGGTGGTGTTTTTTATCACCACACTGGAGAAGGGCAGCCACACCTACACCTACTATGCCCGCGCCACCACTACCGGTGAATTCACCGCGTTGCCGGCCCAGGTGTATGCCATGTATGATCTGAGCATGTGGGGTCGGTCGGATCAGGTGAGGATACAGGTTGTTGAGTAGGTTCAAGGTTCAACAGCAAATCATTTTGACAGAGTGCCTGGAAGTCCGGGCACTCTGTGTCTTTCCGGGGAGACCATTCCTATAAACTTGTATTGTAATAAAAAAGATATTTTTTACACAAATACAAGCGTTATTCTTTAACATAACTACTTGCAACATGGAAATTTGGTACGTTTCTATAAGAGGAGTTAAAAATGGCTTCGGTTTGTGTTTTAGTTGAACAAAAGCAACGTATGCAGTAGATATTTGACCAAAGGAAATAAGGTATCGGGTATTACCATCTTTTCTGCTTGTGGCACAACGACCAGTGCATTGTAAAGATTGATACTGGTCAGGGTGGCAAGGATGACCAAAATACCAGTGAAATGGAACTGAAAATTTGGTTGTTGGTTGGCAAAGTTTTATGAACAATAACCCAAGTATTGAAATTTCAGGTATTGAAAGAAAAGTGACAACGCTGATTAGGGTTTGAATAACCAAATATTGAGAATGACATCGTTGAACTTACCATCTTACTGTATATTCAGGTTTGCGGCGGTTGGCGAAGAGTTTTGCCAGCACCACGCCCG
>PHBZ01000069.1 GCA_002840755.1 Chloroflexi bacterium HGW-Chloroflexi-10
GTTCGTCAGGTCGGCTGATTTGCAGAGCCCGCCGCACAAATGGCACGGATTCAGGATTTTGACTCATAACCCGGAGGTCGTAGGTTCGAATCCTGCCCCCGCTACTGAGAGAGAACCAGAGTACTATGTACTCTGGTTTTTCGTTAACCCGGCGTACTGCAGTTGAGATTTTCTCATAAACGGAGGATTTTTCAATGAACCGCAGTACTCTATGGTGATTTTTGGGAGATTTCGGACCTGTACCTTGATAAATGGACTCTCAGCACACAAAATAAATGAGTTCGATGACGTTTCAATCCTAGACGCAGTGGAATATTAAGAATTCTTTGTGTGAAGAATACCTTTGGATATGGATGGAAGCCTTCTTGATTGATCGAAAAGCAAATGGATTATCAATAGGATCACTGCAATTCTATAATAATCAGAAGTTTCCAGGTGAATTCCAGGCAAATGGATTGCGCCATTACCCGGCGCAGCAGCTTTTCCAGCGATTCGCCTTCGCGTACAAAGGGCCAGACCCGGTTTTCGGCCTGGCCAAGTTCCAAAGCCTGTTTGAGAGCCTCCAGGGCGGTTTTTTCGTGGCTCAGGTCCTGGAATGCCAGGGCTCGTAAGAGCAGTAAACGCACAATCGTTGAACAAGGCCGGTCGCCCAGGCTTGCCAGCGCCTCGGCAATTACGGCTAATACCTGTTCAGGCTGGTTTTCCTTACCCGCCATGCGGCGCACCACCCGATTGCCATGCTTGACCAAGGTCAGTCGAGGCGAAAAAGGGTTCGATTGGGCTCGCGCACAGGCTTTCAGATCCCAGAATCCCGATCGATGATCCCGTTGAACGCCTTCCGCGTTCGATGATCCCCAACAATCGCTCGTAGGTGCGCAGACAACTATCGCTCTGCTCCCGCTCTTTTTTCACTCTGTTCCATTATTGATTGTTCGTTGCTAGCTCGGTACAAATCTACAAAATTCTGTCAAACACTCAGGTTTGGTTTTCAGTCTTTGCATCTTGACAAAGTTGAAAAATACCGTATTATATAAATATCTTTGCACAACAAAGTTATTTACGAACCAAAAGGAGCCTTCTATGTCTAGCCAACTCAATCTCAAAGAAATCGAACGTAAAGCCTTCCTCTCTACTTACCAGGATGGCTTGTTAGATATGCATTACGGTCTGATCGTCGTGTGCATGTCTATCTTTGTCTACCGCCCGGAAACAGGATACAGCCCGCTGAATATTATTTTGTCAACGCTGTTGATCTCTTTATCTTCCGGCATGTTCTGGGCAGGCAAGAAGTACATCACCCTGCCGCGGATGGGGCAGGTGCGCTTTGGGGCAGTGCGCAGGAAAAAGGCGAAAACACTGGCGATCGTCCTGGGACTGTTTGTCCTGATCCAGGTCGGCGTGGTCGGATTAACCACCCAAGGGTGGTTGAATCCTGCTATAAGCGCAAGATTGAACAATTCCATCAATGCGCGCGACTCAAACTTGCTGGTTGTCGCCGCAATTGCATCGCTCATGGTGGGGTCCAGCATGATCGTGAGCGCATATTTCACAGATTTTCTACGCGGTTATTACAGTGCCATATTGATGGCGCTGGCAGTATTCCTGATGGTCTACCTCAATCAGCCAATCTACCCAATCGCGATCGGTGGATTAATCATCTTACCCGGGCTTGTGCTCTTTGTACGATTCTTAAGAAACTACCCATTGCAGCCGAAGGATACTTCGTATGAATAACAGCACAGACAGTCTTGATCTCTCGGATTTGGCCGATCTTGACCGGTTGGTGCATGAACCGGCGCGGTTGGCGGTAATGGCTCTGCTCTATGTCGTCGAAAGCGCCGATTTCACTTTTATCATGAACCAGACCGCCCTCACATGGGGCAATCTTTCGGCTCACATCAGTAAACTTGAAGAAGCCGGTTATCTTGATGTCGAAAAAACGTTCAAAGGGAAACGTCCCAACACGATGCTCAAATTGACTATGCAGGGACGGACTGCATTCCAGGCATACACCGCGAAAATGCGGCACCTCCTCCAGAACTTGTCCTCGTGATGAAAATTTCTAGAAAGCTGTTGGGTTGGAGCCTATTATGACTGAGTTGGCCATTTGTGTTGAAAAACTAACTCGCGAGTTTAAACAAGTGAAAGCTGTGGAAAACCTTTCTCTGAAGGTGCCATCAGGCATTATCTTTGGTTTTCTGGGGCCGAATGGTGCAGGCAAAACAACAACGCTCCGTATACTTTTAGGTTTACTAGAACCAACATATGGAAAAGCCGAGGTGATGGGATTTAACACCAAAACCCAAGCTGCCGAAATTCGATCCCATACTGGGGTACTTCTTGAACACTCCGGCGTATATGAGCATTTGAGCGCTGAAGAAAACCTTGAGTTCTACGGGCGAATCTGGAATCTGTCGGCGACCGAACGGCGAACTCGAAACAAGGAATTGCTGACCCAGATCGGGCTTTGGGAACGACGAACTGAGCCGGTTGGCAAGTGGAGTAGGGGGATGAAGCAGAAACTCGCTTTGGCTCGGGCACTACTACATCATCCATCTTTGCTCCTTCTTGATGAACCTACTGCGGGGCTTGACGTTATGTCGTCAGTTGCTGTGCGTAACGATTTAGCTGCGCTGGTCGCCAGGGAAGGAGTTACGGTCTTCCTGACCACGCACAACATGGCAGAGGCGGAGATGTTGTGCGCCAAGGTGGCTGTGATCCGTGAAGGGAGTTTGGTGGCAATTGGAAGTCCGGATGAATTGAGATCGCAAGCGGGGGGGTACTGTGTTGAGGTTTTCGGACGTGGGTTAAACGAAAAAACATTGGCGCTACTGCGAGTGCGACCGGATGTCATTACAGCTGACATACATCTTGACCGCCTGAGGATCGAACCTCGTGAGGGAGCGGATGTTGCGCAACTGGTTAGCTTTTTGGTGGGGGAAGGTGTCCAAGTAGAAGAAGTCCACCATGGCAAAGCCAATCTAGAAGAGGTTTTTGTGACCTTAATGGAAGAAGAGAAATGATAAAGGACATTCTTACCGTGATGTGGAAAGAAAGCAAAGGGATGCTTCGACACCGGGGCAGCCGCGCAAGGTTCCTGGTCATCCTTCTTGCCCCATTTTTGCTGACCGTTATCTTCCCGCTGAAGCATGGAGCTGCCTGGGTGCAAGGTCTGGACTCGATTTTTATCGCCGTGTTTTTTCCGATCACTCTGGTAAGCATCACCATACCTAATTCATTTGCTGGTGAGCGAGAGCGGAAGACGTTGGAGACACTGCTGGCGAGCCGTCTGCCGGACCGGGCCATTCTCTTTGGAAAGGTTGCAATCTCGGTTGCTCTTGCATGGGGAGCGACGCTGGCCTCAATTTTCGTGGGCTTGGTGATTGTAAACGTCGCCCACTGGGAGGGTCATCTTCTGCTATTGACGCCAACATTATTTCTGGCAGATGTGATCGTGAGTTTCCTGCTGGCGACTCTTGCTGCCGGTGCCGGAGTTCTCATTTCCCTTCGGTCTCAGACAGTCCAGGAGGCTATGCAGACTTTGACAGCAGTTGTACTCTTGCCTCCCATGCTTCTGGGTATGCTTTTGACGGCTCTGAGCGATCAAGTACGAGAGATCGCTGGTAATCTAAAAAGCGAACAAATCCTGCTCATGGTCGTTATTTTTCTGGCAGTGATTGACCTGGTCGTTTTTTTCGAAATGATGACTCACTTCAGGCGATCACGTATGTATCTCGATTGATGAGGTGCGTAACATGACATATGCGATCAAACGAATCTCAGTGAAGCAATAACTGACGAGTTACCCTATCTGGCCAAAGATAATTGGAGAACAAGAATCCTGGTGAGAGAAGATCCATGTAAAAGGATGCCATATGAACACATCGCAAATGATAGTTGCCATTTCCATTGCAATTCTAACAATTATTGCTTTCTTCGCATTCTTAAAAAGAAAGAATCGGAGAGAGAATAAGTTTAGCCCCCTGGCAGGTTTTGCTTTTGCATTCATCGTTGCGGGAGTCATCTTCGTTGAGGTAAAACTTGTTGGTTACGGTCTATTGGCAATGGGGGTGGTTCTTGCAGCCGTTGACATTTTCATGAGATCAAGAACCAACTAACTGGCCAAAGGAATGTTTGTATTTTTTTCTTTCTATCAAATTTACCAAGTCTATGACTCTGCTGGCGGTTATGAGCCGTGAGTATGGGATAAACCCTCACAGCAACCACAAAACAACCATCTTATTTTTGGAGGATCATGTCAATCGATAGTCTATTTCTTACTTTTCCACCTCTAGAGACACCCAGGCTGTTCTTGCGTAGAATGCAGGCTTCGGATGCAGAGGCGCTATTTCAGGTTTTGTCTGATGATGAAGTCACTCAATATTACGATGATGACACGTTTACCGACAGCTTTCAAGCCAGGGAACAGATAGAGGTCTGGGAGAATGGTTATATACACAGGCGCGGCATTCGATGGGGGATTGTCCGCAAGGAGGGCGGGGCGCTTATCGGTTCCTGCGGCATGTATGGAATCCACCCATTGCATCTGCGGACCTCCATCGGCTACGAGTTGGCGCGTCCCTTCTGGCGGCAGGGTCTCATGACAGAGGCACTGGATGCCTCGCTCGCCCTGGGCTTCAACGCAATGGGGCTGAACCGGATTGACGCGGTTGTCATGCCTGGAAACAGCGCATCCATTAAACTACTGGAAAAACTCGGATTTTGCAACGAGGGCTTGTTGCGCGAATACGAGAAATGGGGCAGCAAAGGTTTCAAAGATGTATGTATGTTGTCCTTGTTAAAAAGGACATGGCAACAATTGTGAGCTACATAAAACGGATCCATATGTAGGATATTCCCTACATGAATTTCTTTGACATCGTTTTTGACCCAGACAAACCTTTAACATTGGAGGTAGGATGAAACCAGAAGATGACGGATCGAGTCATGTACGTTATGCACTCCAAAAATTTCAGGATGGTTATACCGCCCGCGACTTGGACAAGCTGGATGAGTTCATGCAGTTATTTGTGCAGGATGAAAGTATCGAGATGATTGGCATCGGCGCGTCGAAACAGGTGGAGAATGAATGGTTCGAAGGGCTTGAGAGTATCCGGTATATCGTCGAAGGGGACTGGAAATATTGGGGCGATGTAAAGCTTGATGTGGATGGAGCAAAGATCACGATCGGGGGGGAGGCATCGTGGCTATCCACAACGGGAACGGTCACACAGACCAAAGCCTTCGATACAGCGATCCAACTCCATCTGGATGATATGAAAGCCATCTTTGACAAGGAAGAACTATCTGCTGATGAAAAGTTAATGGAAGTTACTCAGTACGGTATGCGCCGTCTGCATGAACGCGCCAAGGGATTGGGGCACAGCTGGCCCTTTACATTCACCGCAGTTTTGGTCATGTATGGAACCGGCTGGCGTTTCCATACTCTTCATTGGGCTATGCCGGTGGAATAGGAATTAAATTTCTTCCTGGCTACCTTTGAGTTGAGACAGGGATCTAATGAAATCTGGTTCAACCGGTTTGTTGCAAACGATACGGAGTTACCATGAAAATACAAAACATCCTTTCCTTGCTTCTTTTTGTCGCACTCTTGACGGGATGCGACCACCCTGTCACAACACCTCCGTCAAACGAGCTGCCCCCCCCAGCGCCTCCTACCTCCACGCCTGTACCGCCTCCCACGCCAACGGTCGAGATCCGTTCCCAGAATCTGATCAAATGGGCTGATTTAAGCACAGGCAAGGGGCCTGTCTACAGTCAGGCTTGGTCTGCGGATGGAAAAATACTGGTGACAGCTGACTATGATCAAATCCGGATCTGGGATGCCGTGACTTTTCGAGAGGCTGGCGTGCTGGAGGGACATACTGATTTCGTCTGGGGACTGGCGTGGTCGCCAACATCGAATCCGATGATTCTGGCCTCCGCCAGCCAGGATGGAAGCGTTCGCCTGTGGAACATAGCTACTTTCACGCAAACAGACCTCCTGGAAACCGGTTGGGCGTATTGTTTAGCCTGGTCGCCCGACGGACGCCAACTGGCAGTTGGCAACGACGCTGGTGATGTACAACTATGGGATGTAGCCACCCGGGAAATTCTCGAAACCTGGAGTAGCGATGTCAATGATGCTCGAGACGACATCATCAGCATCGCCTGGTCGCCCGATGGACAGACAGTTGCTTTTGGGGACCTAGCCGGCAATATCAATCTGTGGGATGTCGCGACGGGTCAATCGCGTATGGTGCTCACTGAACAGACGACCGATCACGCTCGCGATGTTAACGGGTTGACCTGGTCGCCGGATAGCGCCTTGTTAGCATCAACACATCCGGATGGCCAGGTCCAGATATGGGACACGGCGACAGGTCATTTGGCGCAGGTGATTGCAGCCCACACCGGCTGGGCGAGGGGCATTGCATTTTCGCCGGACGGTCGTTTACTCGCTTCCACCGGCGAGGACAAACGCATATGCCTGTGGGATTGGGCGACGGGTCAGGAATACGCCGAACAGCATCTCAACCGCCTGCCTGTCTGGAGCGTAACGTGGTCGCCAGACAGCGAGTACGTCGTCTCTGGCGGCGGCGGGTATGAACAACCCCACGTTGGCGAGACGATCATTTGGAAGGTCCTCACAAAGCCCTCCCCTACTGAGCTGCCCACCGAAGCGCCAAACGTGGCTGATGGCAATGTGATAGAGCCTGAAAATCTCCAGTCCCTCGTCCGCCTGTATACCCTGGGTGGCTATGCCATCGCTTTCCATCCACAAGAACCGGTCATTGCTACGGGGGAACTGACCGGCTATGTCAAAATATGGAGTTTATTGGACGGAAGCCTTCTCCACGATCTGGTTGACCTTCATGGAATGATCTTTGATCTCACATTCTCTCCCGATGGAAGCCTGCTGGCCGCGGTATTTGGGGCTAATGCTGTCATCATTAATGCTGAAAACGGAGAAAATCTGGCCTCAATCGGTAATCTGGGGCAATTCATCCAGGCTGTCGCATTTTCACCCGATGGCACTTTGCTGGCTGTGGGAGGCTCGAATGCGATCAAGGTTCTGCGTACCGCCGACTGGCAGGAAGTCGCCAACCTGAACGGTCATGAAGGGAGCGTCTTCGATTTGGGTTTCACACCTGATGGAGGGAACTTGGTCTCAGCAGGAGGGATCCCAGATTCGCTTGTTATTATTTGGGATATCGAAAATTTCGAGATCAGAAACACGTTAGAAGGACACAGGGGAGACGTTCACAGTCTGGCGATTTCCTCAGACAGTCGTTTTGTGGTCACTGGAGGCTCCGACAGCACAGTAATCCTTTGGGATCTATCAACTGGAGAACTACTGCGAAGATTATCGGGCTATCAAGATGTAGTTTACGGGCTGGCATATTCCCCTACTGGGAATCTGATCGCCGCAGGATGCGGAGCTGATGGCTATGTCATGCTTTGGGATAATGAAAATCAAATCGCACCATTCAAACTTCGTGATGAGGGTGTCGAAATCCGCCTAGTAGCATTCTCCCCAGATGGATATTACCTGGCGGAAAGCAATAGCAACCATCAAATAATCGTATGGACAATATCTCAGGATTAACCATTCGCAAGCGATCTCAGTTTTTCTTTCCCGTCCCAGCCTGGATAATGCTTTCCAGGTCAAATCAGTCGGGCGGGCAGCAGCAATTCTCAATATGTGTTGAAATATCTGGAGTAGCTCATGAATTTCCAGTCTGGTTTGGTTAGGAAAGGTTTGTTTTTGGTGATCTGCGTGTGTTTGGCTGGCTGCGAGCCGGCTGCGACCCATTTTCCACCTCCTGCAACCAGTTCACCCATTTCGCCGACCTTGTCACCGGTTCCTCCATCCGCAACGATGACACTCACCAATACACCCCATCCTACGTGGACATCCATCCCCACCTCTGCCCCTTATGGCAAAATTCCCGAACAGACCGATGATGGCTGGCAAACCACCTCATTGGTGGATGCAGGAATCGACCCTGTTCAAATCAACAACATGCTTGACTCCATTTATCACGGTCAGGAACAGGGTGATACTCTCACCCTGCCCAACGGCACCCGCAAAATGGAGAACATTCACAGCATTTTGATTGCCAAAGATGGGAGGCTGGTTTTCGAGGAGTATTTTTATTACTATACCCGCAACACCAGCCATGACCCGGCTTCCGTGACCAAAAGCATCACCTCGCTGCTGGTGGGATTGGCAATCGAGCAGGGGTACATTGGAAGCGTTCAGAACAAAATCCTGGCTTATTTCCCCGAATACCTGCCCTTTCAGGGCGAGGAATCAGGCCAAGATGACATCTCCATCGAGGACTTACTCACCATGCGAACCGGCCTGGAATGCGATGACTGGGATCCTGCCTCGCGCACGTATTACAATAAACCCCAGCCCGACAGGTTAGATGAAATCAAGTATATCTTGAATATTCCCATGGTGTCCCGCCCAGGTTCCGTTTTTTCTTATTGTACAATGGGAACAACGGTTTTGAATGCCCTGCTCAGTAAAACGACAGGAGTGGCCTTGCCCGCATTTGCCACACAGTTTTTACTCCAACCTTTGGGGATCAATAACGTAGTATGGGATGGTTCGTCAGGGGAGTGGAAAAATGTCGATGGGGTCACCTTCATCCGCCCGCGTCAGATGGCAAAAATTGGGCAATTGGTGCTTCAGAATGGAAACTGGAATGGTAAACAGATTCTCCCGCAAGACTGGATTGAACAATCCACTCTAAAACACGTTTCCCTGCATTTCAATGACTCCTGGGGAAATGGCTATGGTTACCTGTGGTGGCTGAGCGAGGTGAAAATTGCCGGTACCCAGGTTCATTCGATTTCCGCTTCGGGTCATGGCGGCCAGGTTATCACTATTTTCCCGGATTTGAATATGGTGGTCGTCATCACCGGAGGAAATTATGAGAACGATGCAGGACAACCTTTCGAAAACATGGAGAGGTTTATTCTCCCGGCTGTGCTGCCTGCGCACTGATGCTAACGAGTATGTTGATAAGTAATCAGGAATGAAACAACTTATATACAACAACACAATAAATCACCTGCAGAGAGAGGCAATATTGGAAAACTTTTACACGTTGAAATCAAATTCATTGCATCCATCACTCCCGTTCCTAAACAAGGATGAATGGGTTGGGATCGTCCGTGAGCGGAAGAGTGTTACCTGTCTTGCCACATTCGAAGATGAGAAGCCAAAGCTCATAGCGGTCAGCATGGCGAAGACGCAAAATTTGCACGGAGGAACCTTATATCCCGCGTCAGGGAAATGTGGCGTATCCCCCATTCATCCGTGCGATATGGACCGTTGCTACTCCGCAATTAAGAGATGATGGCTATGATCAAGTCCAGGAATGCTTCTGGCAATGAGCCTTCACCCAATGCCCGTTTGCGCTGTCAGAAGGGATTTCTATTTGGGTGTCGTGCGAGGTAGGCAACGTATTTCACTTTCAAAGAGGAGAATACTTATGAAAAGATTGGTCAATGTTCCGGCGTTTTTGCTCTTGATCTGTATCCTGGGTTCCATGTTGAGTGCCTGTATCCCAGCAGCGTCTATTGCAGATCCTTCAGATGGCGGTATCTTGTATTACGACATTTTCATCGAAATGGACCCTGCCCAGGGGATTTTCCGTTCAGAACAGACAATTACGATTGCAGGCAGCATGGCAAAGAACCGAAAACTGTCCGTATTCATCGGTGGCGGCCTGGTAATCGATACCCTGACGTTGAAAGATGACGCCGGGAACAACATTCCCATTACATCCTGGCAGGAGATTGGCAGTTCCACCACCGATAATTGGTGGGGAAAGATGGTTACTTCCGAAATCGAAATTCAAATGGCAGAAGAGATTCCCAGCGAAGGGCTCTTGAAGGTGAACTTGACATACCATCTACCGCCCGAAGCAATTCAAGATGGGTTGTCGGGGAATCTCTACAATTTGTTTGTCAGTACCCAGGGCATCCACGCCGGAGGGCCGGAAAGCGGCGCATTTCTGATGGTATCTGGAAAACTGGAAGCGCCATTTGCAATGACGATTACACATCCCAATACCTTTATTTGCGCGGTACCGGGAGAAGCGATTAATAGCGAAGAAACTGATGGCTTTGTCACGGACACATACCGGGCCGAGATTCCTTATGACCCATCCTTTTCCTGCGCACCGTACAACTTTATGAGTAAAGAAATCCAGGGGTTGCGGTTCGAAATGTATGTTCCTAAACAGATTGACTTATCGCCCCAGATGCTGGATACAGCGGCCAAAGTCCTATTGCTTTACCGTGAGAAATTCGGAGAACCTTCTGCTCGCAGTTTGCGTATCGTCTTTCCGAATATGCTGGAGAATGTAGGTGGCGGTGAGAGTAACGGCAATTTGGTCCTCCTCGCCAATATCCAGCCGTTTTTGAACTATGACGATGATGAAACTGCCAGAAGTACGTTCGTTGATCTGGTTGCACATGAGGGATATCACCTCTGGAATACCTGGAGCCTGACCTGGGAAGGTAGCTTGAGCGAATGGTGGGTGGAAGGCGGCGCTAATTTTATGGCCTCCTGGGTGAAAGAAACATTACAGGGCAATCAAGCGGGAGCCAGTAACAGGTTCCAATATCTCAAAGCATTTGATGAGCAGGAAGCCTACCGGCACAAGGATAGCCTCGCCAACCTGGATGATGGCTGGTTCGAACATTGGAGTTTAGTCTACAATTACGGCGCCCTGGTCTGGGAACAGTTGCGCCTGGAGATGGGTTCCGAAGCCTTTCTCGCCGGTCTGCGAGATTTTTATAAGTCTCAACACAATCAAAAGACCGGTTACGATGATTTCATCACCAGTATGCAAAAATATACACAAGTGGATGTGGCTGCATATCTGGAACAATGGACCCAGCGCAATGCCAGGATCAATCTTGCTCTTGGGGATGTAGTCATCCAACCCATGAATGAGGGCTATGAAGTGCAGGTAGATCTAGAAATGGATGCTGACCGGAATTATGAAATAGCCACTACGTTGGGTTTCAAAACCTCGACCGGTGAGGACTGGCGCTTAATCGATCTGCCCCTGGTGAAAAGGGGGCAAAATCGTATCCAATTCGAAAGCGACGAAAGACCGCTGGAAATTCGTATCGATCCTGAATACCGTGTTCCGCAGATCGAGATGGACGACAATGTCTGGGTCGAGGCTGGTAAATGAGCCTCAGTAGACGAAAATTTACAGGAAACAGGCAAGCTGAGCGCAGTCGAAGCCGTTGGTCGAAGCCGGCATTTCAGGCAAAGAAGGGACGTCTCGACTGCGCTCAACGCGCCTTGATGACAATGTTCTCTCCTGCTGAGCCTGTATGGACAACAGATTTAACGAGAATTTTCTTTTGTATCATTTTTGCCCTGGTCACGATTCTGCAAGCTGGTTGCGGGCCAGTGAGGACGAATTTGCCACTCACACCCATCCTGACACCCCTTCCGTCTGCCAGCGCCAGTCCGCCAACACTGACACAGATGGTTCCGGCGAACACGCCTACCGTACATCTTACCTCCTTTCCGGCGATTAACGATTTCGCCACCTATTTGGAAGGATTGGCTGCCGCCGACCAATTCTCCGGGGCGGTGCTGGTAGCCGAAAACGGTGAAATCCTCCTGGAAAAAGCCTATGGGCTGGCAAAACGCACCTCGCTGACCCCCAATCAGGTTGATACCCAATTCAACCTCGGTTCGATGAACAAAATGTTCACGGCAGTCGCCATTATGCAACTCATGGAACAGGGAAAACTTTCCCTTGACGACACTATCCTCAAACATTTACCTGATTATCCCAACGCCGCCGTCGCCGAGGCGGTCACCATCCATCATTTGCTGACGCACACCTCAGGATTGGGGGATGTGTTCACCGAAGAGTTTGTCGCCGATCCGCATCGCTACCGCACGAATGCAGAATTTTTGCCGCTGTTCATGGATGAACCGTTACATTTCAAACCAGGCGATCGTTTCTCATACAGCAATGCAGGCTTTGTTGTGTTGGGATTGATCATCGAAAAGGCTTCGGGCCAGAGTTATGACGATGCCATCCAGCAAAACATCTTTGACCCCGCTGGTATGGCCGATACGGGCTCGTTCGAAATTGATGCGAACACTCCTGGCCTGGCCTTGGGTTACACGACCAGGGATATCAGGGGTAATGAAAGCAGCATTCTGGGCGAAAATACACCTCTGATCCCCATCCGAGGTTTCGCGGCCGGCGGGGGGTATTCGACCGTAGAAGATTTGTTCCTCTTCCGCAATGCGCTGTTAAATTTCAAGCTTCTCAGCCCACAAGCGACCGAACTGCTTCTGACGGGAAAAGTTGCTATGTGGGAAAATTCCAACTATGCCTACGGCTTCATGGATCAGATCGTCGGCGGGCAGCGGGCGGTCGGACATACCGGCGGTGCGCCGGGCATTTGCTCATTTTTGCATATGTACCCTGAAAGTGGGTACACCGTTACTGTTCTGTCAAATTCCGATAACGGGTGTTTCTTGATTCTCGATTACCTGAAGATCAATCCTTTTTCATCCCAAGTTCTCAGTGGAACTCCTGCACTGACCAGCGAACCGCCCAAGAATAACGTTTCTCAATACGCCTTCCCCGCAGTATTTGATCCTTCCCAATCCTACTTGTTTTACCTGCATGGCAAAATCATCGAAGACCAGGGCATTCCTGCCATCAGCCCCAAATATGGTGAATACGAATACGCGGCGATTTTGGAGACACTGTCCAGCAAAGGCTTTGTCGTCATCAGCGAGAAGAGACCAAAGAACACCGATGGGATGAAATATGCCGAGAGAGTTGTCGCTCAGGTGATGAAATTGCTAAAAGCAGGTGTCCCTGCCAGGAACATTACAGTCGCCGGCGCATCCAAAGGTGCTGGGATTACGCTGCTTGTCTCATCCCTTCTGAGAAATCAAGAAGGTAATTTTGTTGTCATGGGAACTTGTGATCCAGACACAATCAAAGAGTGGAAACAAAATAAATCGTTCCTCAATGGGAATGTTTTGGCAATCTATGATTCCGTGGATGAATATGCCGGCTCATGCCAGGAATTGTTTGAAATGTCTGAAGGCCACGGAATCGCGCGCCACAAAGAGATTGTACTCCAGGTCGGTACCGGACATGGAATCCTTTATCACCCACTCGATGAGTGGATACTTCCCACCATCGAATGGGCACGCAAGGGGCAAACACCATGAAAACGCTCACCAACCGGGAGACAGGAATGAAACGGCTATCAACCTGATCGAACAAAATTGGACTAATATGCATACGAACGCTCTCAAACCACAACCCTTTATCAAACAATACTGGCCGATAATCGCCATCCTCCAGCTTTCGGCTTTTCTCAACCTGTATCGGTTGAACCTGGTAGGCCAAAATGGACTGGGCAACACCTATTATGCCGCCGCCATTCAGTCTATGTTGACAAGCTGGCACAATTTTTTCTATCTCTCCGTGGACCCGGCAGGCTTTGTCTCACTCGATAAAGCCCCGCTGGCCTTCTGGATTCAGGCCAGCATGGCGAAAATTTTCGGATTTTCCGGTCTGCCAATGCTGCTGCCGCAGGCGCTGGCTGGGATTGCATCAGTGTATATCGTCTATCGACTGGTACGCCGGTCTTACGGTGAATTGGCAGCTTTGTTATCTGCACTGGCGTTGGCCGTCATGCCGGTTAGCATGGTGATCCAGCGCAATAACGCTCCCGATGGGCTGATGATCCTTGTCTTGCTCCTGGCGGCCTGGACGCTGACACGCTCCATCGAAAAGGGGGCACTGCGCTGGTTGTTGGGTAGCGGGACGTTGGTTGGAATCGCCTTCAACATCAAAATGCTGCAAATCCTGCTGGTCATCCCGGCTTTTGTGGTTTTAATCTTTGGGCATCTCCCTGGCCTTGGAAAAAAAGGCTGCTATCTGGCCTCGGCGCGGTTGCAATTGCCATCCTGGTCGCCATCCCCTGGGTGCTGGCTGTTGACCTGACGCCGCCGGAACTGCGCCCTTACGTCGGCGGGAGCACCAACAATACTGTCACCAACCTGATTTTCTAGTATAACGGCCTGGCACGGCTGTGGGGCGAGGATTTCACCTATTTCTCAGGACCGCCGGGCGTGCTGCGCCTTTTCAATGATCGGCTGGGCGGCCAGCTGGGCTGGATCCTGCCAATGGCGCTGTTCGGCGCGGGTTTGGCGATCTGGCAACTCCGCCGGGAACTACCGCAGGAAAATGTATTGCGCCGAAATGCCTTGACAGGGCAAACGCATCTAAATTCAAATAGACAGGAATAGTGAAATAAATTATCCTCTTAAAAAACACAAAAAGAGGAAGAAATGAAAGAACGAATAACTGCTGAGATCGAAAGACATTTTGGGGAAATA
>PHBZ01000020.1 GCA_002840755.1 Chloroflexi bacterium HGW-Chloroflexi-10
AAAATTGCTTGGCAAATCAATTTTACAGGATTTCCTTTGTCGATCTTCTTTCTTTTTTTTAAACTGTCAGGTAGCTAGTCCATAATTTGATAAGATATCAGGTAATAAGTAATATTTAAATAATTGGGTAAAATTGGGGTCACCGTAATTTGTTTTGTTAACTAAATCTCCCCCCTCACCTGACTCGTATGTAGATTCTGCCCCCACAACCAATTGTTCCAGTTTTCCCAATTGATTGTGATATGAAATTGAAATGTGAGTACGTGAGCCATTATTATATAAATCTATATCAGTATTACCCATAGTAGCATCTGCTGTATTCGAATGAGTAATTATATCCTTCGCAAATGTAACAATACCAAACCGTTTTATGAAGGCTTGACTGGTTTGAGAAGTGTCCAATTGAGGAGACAGTCCCCAAAAGCAAGGCAATCTACATTCTCCATTGTTGTGCAGCATCTCAATCACAAATTCTCTTATCTCTGGTCCGGACATGGTTGATGCAGGTATTGGAGTTGTTGTTAAACTTCCAATTCGAGTTGGTGTGAGTGAAATTGACGGTGTAATCGACCTCTCTATGTAGGTTTGAATAGGTGTCGGACTCTGCTCTGGAAACACTGTTACATTGGCAGTAAAAGCGATCGTCGCATTACTGGTTTTTGTAATTGCTGGAAAGTCTATCTGAGTTGGTATTACAGTAGCGTTCTGTTGAAACGAATTTGATACACATCCAACAAGCAAGAATAACCATATCAAACACAAACCACTTTTTTTCATATTGCAATCCTTACAACTCTACCTTGAACGGAGTTGTACTATCCAAAAATGCATTTTTTGACTCATAAATCGGCATGTTCTATTCCTTCAGATTCACTGTCCCACATATCATATGCCCAGCCAAGGAACATATCCGCAAAAATTTCAGAGGACTAATTCCATATTTGGGGAATAATCCTCACCATAGGAAATATATGTCCGGTATTATTTTATTCTAATATAACTCCATTTCTCACCATCAAAATAGGATAATCCCTGATCATAGGATCCTACCCAAACCGTACCATCCTTTCCAATCGCCATAGCACAATTATGATTATCGGCTAGGCCATCCTCTTTTGTGTATAAGAACCAGTCTTTTCCATCATATCGATAAACACCGATATCGGCTTCAGCTTTGTAAACATTACAGGTAAGTGGAAAATCAGGGAATGAATCTGTGAAACTGAACCATATATCACCATTCTTATTAACGGCCATATCCGTAACAACCCCATCCCAATCCTGAACCTTCACCCACCTTGGTGTATGCATGGACCAATATATGCCATCAAAGGAATAAAACCGGTTGCCAATTACGGACCATAATCGATCCTGATTATCGAAAGCAACCGCGAAAATTCTATCTCTGCCAGTACCTCGAGCTGCTATGGGATTCCACTGACCATCATTATAAAAAGTGATAATTTCTGCCGGCCAGGTAAGGGATCCTCCATTTCCATATCGCCAAACAATGTCTTTGGAATTGATCAAAAGGTCATCAATCGAGCTGCTAAAGGTTATTTCAATCCAGCCATCTTCACTGAATTGCCCCAATGTCGCATTATTGTACTTTCCCATTTCTTTAACATTGACTAATAAGCTTCCATCATTGGTCACAAGCAAATCCAGGATATTGTTACTCGGCAGCCCATCCTCCGTTGTAAAGATGTCCCATTCCTCACCATTCCATCTCGACAACCCTTTGCCGTCCGTTCCAACCCAAATTGCACCGTCGGATGTTTGTGCCAGAGATGTAATAAAAAATGGCATAGAAGGTTCATCATTTAATATATAACTGGTTAATTTTCCTCCATCTATGTCCCAATGCACAACGCCGCCGGGATTGCCGGTCCATATATCATTGTCTCTATCAATAAGGATTATTCGGATTTGATTTCCGGGTGTCCAATGTTCCTTAACCACCCAATGATCTGATGGCGTGGGAATCACCGCAGATATAGAAGGTGTCTGTGTTGGTAAATCTATTTGTGTTGTATTAATCGGAAGCACCTCTTCAGTATTTTTCAGTATCAGGGCTATAGTGGTAGCACTCTCAGTAAATACATCTACCTCTCGTGTTATTACACTTTGTTTACAGGCTGCTAACAATCCAATACTCAATATTAATAATACTTTAAGGAGGCGTTTCAGTAATTCTTTCATTGGTAAAAACTCCTGTCAGAGGGTTGAAAATGGTGATCATTCATTATTTTGAAACCATGCATTCATGTGGTTTTCCAACAAAAACCAAACTCCGTCCTACCGACAGCGCTAAAAGAATGCCCGCTCCGGATAGTCAATTAAATCCATTGTTTTCTGCATCTTTCCCACCAATAAAAAACACATTCTGAAAACAGTATAGCCATATACACAACCCCGGTCAACAGGATATTCCGAAAACTTATATCTCAATTCTGTCCTGCCCTTATTTATCTATTATTACCCCTGATTCATAATACGGCCTTCCCCAAAAGGGTAGGTGATTACAACATACCAATTTCCGTGCCCGCCAACGGCACAAAAAATACCGGGTTAATTTTGAAATTCGGATCGATTACAAAGGGCTTTAAAGTCCCTCCCTGACTAGGGAGGGACTTAGGGAGGGTAAATTCAGCGGAAAATTCGTCTTCCAATTTTCAAAAACCCCTTGACAAATTAGAACTTATTTTCTACAATAGGAGCAAACCAAAATAGTTTTTGTTACGGCCCGGCACCTTAAAAACTGCATAGTTCACCACTTTACAGCTTCCCATTTCCCGTTTCTTGCTTCCTGCCCCATTCGTTTTGAAACGAATAAAGGAACGAATAATCGTCAAAAACCAGCACATCTGTGCTTCTTCAAAAACATGACCCCACCCATACCGGTCATTTCCCGGAAATACATTCGTTCCGATTGGAATTATTTTTACGAAAACGCAACGCACTCCGACGCAAAGCGCTCCAAGCGCAGCGCAGGAGACATAGCGACGTTGTCCTGACGCGCAGCGCTCCGAACGCCACAGGTCCCGAATGTAATGAGGGATTGCGAGGAGACCGTCTTTTTGTGAAGGAAGGAGACGATAAAACGAATCCCCCACGTTTTTTGCAGCCCCCTGAAAAATGACCAATCAATTGTATGAAACGAATGATTCTGCGGATGTGCTTTGTACACAATCGGACGCAGAATTTTGAAAAGACTATAATAAAAGAAAAATTCCAGGTATAGAAGGGTGATCGCCAGCAGCGCATGAAACAACAACCGGGAAAAATTGCATTTTTAGGTTCAGGTGAGACGGCGGCAGCCGGTGGAAAAATGTATGAATACCTTGCGGCACAATTGAAGACGCCGTTGCAGGTTTCTGTTCTGGAAACACCGGCTGGGTTTGAGTTGAACTCATCCCAGGTTGCTGGGCGCGTCACTGATTATTTGCGGGTGCGCCTGCAAAACTACCGCCCCATAGTGCATCAGATTGGTGCGCTTCGCCGTGGAAACCCGGGTGGAACGGACGATGCTGAATTGCTGCAGCCGTTGTTAACCAGTGAGTTGATCTTTTTAGGCCCTGGCAGCCCCAGCTATACCGTGCGCCAATTGCAGCATTCATTGGCCTGGCAAATCATCCTGGCGCGTGTGCTCAGCGGCGCTTCACTGGCATTGGCCAGTGCGGCGGTGATTGCTTCGGGCACCCTGTCCTTACCGGTCTATGAAATATACAAAGTGGGTGAGGATCCCTTCTGGAAACCCGGCCTGGATTTGCCCGGTCTGTTGGGTTTGAAGCTGGTTTTCTTCCCTCATTGGAACAATCGGGATGGCGGTGAGGAACTGGATACCCGTTATTGTTTCATGGGCGCGCCCCGCTTGGCGGAACTCTTGCAGCAGCTGCCTGCAGGTGTGAATATGCTCGGCATTGATGAACATACTGCCCTGGTATTGGACCTGGCAGAGGCAACGGCAAGTGTGCAAGGTGTCGGCACGGTGACCATTTTTGCCCGCCAACCGAACCAGCAGGTGTTTCATTCCGGGCAGCATTTTCCACTCAGCTTGTCAGGCGATTTTCACCTGCCGGCCAACCTGGAACCCTGGATTTCTGCGTCGGTAGCGGAAATGCTGGCAGCAAGTGATCCTGATCCGTTGGCGAATAGGCTGGAGCAGCCGGACGAGGCTGTATTGCTTCTGTTGGAAGAACGTCGCGTGGCACGCACACAGCAAAAATGGCAGCGCGCTGATCAACTTCGCGATTTGATATTAGCTCAAGGTTGGCAGGTGCTGGATACCGCGCAGGGCCAGGTTATCCAAAAATTAAAAACCGGATAATTGGGGTTACAATACCACTTTATGGATTTACACCCCCAATTTCTTGAACGTATATCCCCGCTTAAGCCGCTGCTTCAATCGGCGCTTTCGCCCGAGATTCAAGTGCTGCAGGCGGAATATCTGAGGGAAATTCCGGCCCATTATCTGGGTAACCCTTACACACAGGCGCAAGTAATCCTCAATGTGCTCCTGGTAAGCAATGCGCGCCTGGTAATACCCAAAAAACCGCAAACATCCTTTGTTGATTTTTACCGGCAGCTTGGTAGAGAAGACCCGGCCTTATTGCAGCGGATCATTTCTCCTTCGGGAACCGCGAAATCCGCAGCAAGTAACTGTACTTCGCCGATCAAAGAAATCACTGGCATGTGCCTTTCAGGTTTCAGTTTACCTGGTGATGCGCAGTACTATGGTTGGTCTGCTTTACAGGCTGAGGCGCTCCATCAGGCGTTGGACCTATCCCTGCTTTTTCAAGGGAACGGGTTATTTTATAACCGCGGCTCAGTGTTGTATGATGGCGATAACTTGCTCGCCTACCCGGATATGTTCCTGGCGGACCTGCTTACACAGGATCTGCCCGCTCAGGTCCGCGAAATGGTTGCCGTCTCCGAAACCAGCCTCAAAAGAAACCTGCTTTTCTTTGTTCTTACATCTGAAGGTCGCATGGAAGCGTATAGCCACAAATTTCTTCCAACGGAAACCTACCGGCAGGGAATGGCGCGTTTGCAGCAGAGTTTTCGTGACCGCCAGGTAAGCTGCGCGATGGCTGCCTCGCCCCCTCTGGTTATTCCGGGTGAGCACAATCAACCTGTTTATCTCTCCCTCGAAACAATCCTGGGAGAGTATCACGCCAACGATGTGCGCCATGCCCTCTATTGTCCCTACGAAAACGCTGTGCTGCTTTCAGGCGAATTGGGTCGGGCGCAATGTCTCCAGCCGGCGCTGCTGGCTTCTTCCATTGCTTCTCAGAAAGGTGAGCCGGTGCGTGTGCCGTTAGCGGAATCGCTGGATTTTCATTCTCCGCAAGGTATGGCAGCTATCCTGGATAAACATGGCTATCGTGGCCGGTTTTCTCTGGATCTTGAGGAAGACCCGCCGGTTCTATCTATCCAGCCTCTGGAAGGTGTGTACAGCCACCTGATCCCATTTCTGACGCGCGCCGGGGTATTCGGTCTGATTCAGACGAGCGGCACCCATGGCAATATCACCGGAAACGACGGCCCCACGCTGCGCCAGTTGTCCGCGATTTTGCGCGATCTGAACAGCCAACCCCCGTTTGACAGCGATCCGATCATCGCCGCCGCATCCGGTTCTCAGGGGAATGATGTACCCAATATTGTCTGCCGAAACATAAAAGGTGAGCCAGGATTGCTGGCGAATATGGTTTCGCAAGCCAGTCTTGACGATCACCCCATACAACGCGGAACCGTGACCACCCCCCGGGTTGGAATTGCTGTCCCTATAGATCGGCATACAGTAAAAGCTGAATAAGGACAGTAGCCTGGGTTCAGACATGCCTTGTTTTTATTCCGGATGGCGCTTGATGGAAAATTCTAGTTGCAGAAAATCTTCACCATCCGGATAGTGGCTCTTTACCGATTGCTCCAATGTCATACCGCATTTCTGCATCACCTTTGCGGAAGCCGCATTGCGGGAATCACAGGTGGCCGTGACTTTGTCAAAATTCATTGTAGTAAAACAGGCATTAATTAAGGCAGCGGCGATTTCCTGCGCATAACCAAATCCCCAAAAAGCGGGTTTTAAGAAATAGCCAATTTCAGCAACACCGCCTTTTTCATAACGGTCAAGAATGGTAAACCCGCTCTCGCCAATAATTTGGTGGCTTTCATTTAAACAGACTGCCAGAAAGTATTTTTTACGGTTGGAGTTGTTTGCTTCCAACAGACATTCTTCAAAACGTTTCCCGCTTTCGTCAACGGAACCAGAGCGTACCGAAAGGTAGCGGTTGACCTGTGGATTGGACAAAAGCTCATGAAAATCCTGAAGGTCTGCCGGGAGATGGTCGCGCAGATAAATCCGCTTAGCCTGAATCTGAAACATTTATTTCACTTTCATGGGGATACCCGCTACCATAAAGATGACGCTGGAGGCAGCAGCAGCCAGACGCTGGTTGGCTCGCCCCAGCAAATCGGTATATTTACGTCCAAGCGCATACGGCGAAACCAGGCTGAGTCCCACCTCATTCGAGACCACAAACCAGGGTACAGCGGAATAAGCCATGGAGACCAACAATCCATCAATTTCCTGGTCAACGGCGTTTTGCAAATCGTCCAGGTTGGTCTCTTCCGGGAAAGATAACAGGATATTGGATACCAACAGGGTAATGCAATCGAGTAAGACTGCCTCGGGTTTGGGATCTAATTCCAGATAACGGTCAGCTATTTGCTGGGTGGCTTCCAGTGTCTGCCAGCCGGCCGGCCGGGCAGCCTTGTGACGGATGATGCGCCGTGCCATTTCCTCATCTCCGGCTTCTGCCGTGGCGATAAATACTATTTTCTCTGCGGTGGTTGTGGCGAGCTGTTCGGCATAAGTGGATTTTCCGCTGCGAGCCCCTCCCAATATTAGTGTAAGTTGAAGCGTTTTCATGATTTGTGTTCCGGTTGTTGTGTGTTTTTATATCTTTCCAGGCTGTCCTGAACTACTTGGAGCGAGCTTTCAAAATCAGATTGGTTGAATACCTCCAGGGTCACCACGCCATCGAAAGCGGATTGGGCCAGGAAGTGGATTACAGCATCCGTTTGTGGCGTGGTGATAAAGGAGAGGGATTGGTGGTCGCGGGTGTGAATGCCGTGCAGATGAATGACGCGTGTGCGCGGTAACGCACTGTTCAGTACCGGGAGCGGATCATGCTGGTCCAGCCACAGGTGGCCGATATCAACACAGCGTGAAACGGGAAGTCTTTCGAAAACAGGTTCCCAAAACCCCAGTGGGTATCCCTCCAGGTTTTCAACTGCCAGAAGTTCAGCGCTGCCGGCCCAATTGGCGGTGATTTCCAGGGCACGGCAAGCCTGGGAAATCCATTTTTGATAGGCTTCTGCTGTATAGGTAGGCAGCAGTTCGCGTCCATCCAGATGCAGTACATAAGCAAATGGATTGAGACTGTGAGTGCAGTCGATCACTTTTTGGGCTTTTTGCAGCGAAACATGTCGCGTATCCCCGGCGTCCCCCAGACGTAGATCAAGTGGTAAATGGACGGTATAAGTGAGCTGATGCTGCCCGGCTATTTCGCTTAAAGACAGCAGCGTCGCTTCATCCGGCAGGTTGTTAGGGCCGTCATCAACCTCAAACAGCACCAGTTCCACATCACAAACCTGTGAGGCCAGGAATTGCACGTTGGGCAGGATATCGTCCGGAATGATATAGGAGGTAGTACCAATTTTTAGTGGAAATGGCTTCATTGGATCACCATAATTAGTAAAACAGCAGTTTCAACAAGTTCTACGACCAGGCCGAGTACGTCGCCGGTAAGGCCGCCCAACCGTCGTGCAGCCATTCGCTGAATAGCCAGCGTCAGTAAAATGGACAGGAGGATAGCCGGAATAGCCAGCCATCCAACGCCCATCATCGGTAAACCCACTGCCAGAATCACCCACGGGAGCCATTGAACCGGTTTTGCCAGCCCATTCGCAAATGTTTCTCCCATTCCGCCTGGGCGGGCAAATGGGCGGGTGGCGCTCCACACCAGCATGGCGCGTCCCATAGCCGCCGCTGCCGGTAAAGCAAACCAGGCAATGGGGGTGGTGAGCAAGCTGACCGTTGCCACCTTTATCAACAGGTGGAAGATGAGGGTTAACGCGCCAAAACTGCCCAGTCGTGAGTCTTTAAGGATTTCCAAACGCCGTTCGGGAGCCGCAGAGACCAGCAGCCCATCTCCGCAGTCAGCCAGACCGTCCAGGTGCAGACCACCAGTCAGCAGCGCCCAGGCGGCTACCACCAGGATTCCGACCAGGAGTGGGGGGAAGATCAGCCCCAATACCCAACGCAGCCCGGCTAACAGCAGCCCAATCACCAGACCCACCAGTGGAAACCATCGGGCAGATTTTCCCAGATCCTTAAATTGCAGTTGCTGTGGATAGGGGATCGGCAGGATGGTCAGAAAGCAAAACGCCTGACGCAGGGAACTCATTCTTTTCCTGAGACGCTCGCCTCAGCGAAGGTAGCCATCTCGTTTAATGTGCGGCAGGCGGCTTCCACCAGATGGAAAGCCAAAACCGCTCCGGTGCCTTCACCCAGACGCAGATTGAGGTTGATTAATGGCTCCAAACCCAGTTGGTCCAGCAAAACGCGGTGCCCTTGTTCGGCGGAGCTATGACTCGCAATTAAGCAATCTTTTACAGCAGGGGCTAATTTTAAAGCAATTAAGGCCGCTGATGAAGAGATGAATCCATCTACCACCACCGGGACTCTTCTGGCGGATGCGCCCAGGATCACCCCAACCAGGCCGGCTATTTCCAACCCGCCTATTTTATGCAAGACATCCACCGCATCCGTTGTATCGGGTTGATTGATCTCAAAGGCGCGCCGGATAGCGTGGTCTTTTAGAGCCAATTGTTCATCAGTGATGCCGGTCCCGCGCCCAACCACCCGGGTGGGCGATATGCCGCTGTAAAATGCCGTGATGGCGGCTGCCGCTGTAGTATTGCCGATACCCATCTCCCCGGTAGCAACCAGTTGTAAACCGGCGTCAATCTCACGGTTAACCACATCCAACCCAATTTGGATGGCAGCTTCGGCTTGAGCGCGGGTCATGGCTGGTCCAAGCGCCATGTTGGCTGTACCGGGTGCGATGCGTGCCTGAATCAAACCGGCTTGCTCCGGTAAGTTGCCTTTTACGCCGATATCGACGATTCGGACAATTGCATTCGCCTGACGCGCCAATACATTAACGGCTGCGCCGCCATGCAGGAAATTGAGCACCATTTGAGCGGTTACTTCGGAAGGATAAGCACTGACACCTTCGGCGGTAACGCCGTGGTCGCCGGCCATTATGATGACGCCTTTGTGCTCAAAGTGAGGGCGAGGGTTTCCGGTTATCCCGGCTAATTGGATGGAGAGAGCCTCCAGGCGTCCCAGAGCTCCGGCAGGCTTGGTGAGGGTGTCTTGCCTTTTGCTGGCGGCTGTTGCGGCTTGTTCATCAAATAATGGAATGGCGGGAATGTGCATTGGTTTTACTCCTGAGATTTAAAATATTTGAAGTATTAAAGAATCAAATTCTGGTAACTAGTCACGAATATCAATTGTGGATTAATCGGCAGGTATAGACTTGGCAGAAATCAATTCGTTTAACGGGATATCATTTAAGGTTAACCACCCGCTGCTCGGAAAAAGAGAAGCGATTTGTGGCGTGTAGCGCGGTTCTTCCTGAAAAATATCGCCTGGTTTACCGTCAGCGCAGATCTGTCCGTTTTCAAGGATCAGGATGCGGTTGGCAAATGCGGCGGCCATTTCTACATCATGAGTGATCATGACGATGGTTTTGCCCAATTGATTCCAGGAGAGCAGCAGTTGTACCAGACTTTGTTTAGCTTCCTGATCCAACCCGCGAGTGGGCTCATCCAACAGTAGGATTTGCGGTTGTGTTATGCAAACTGCTCCCAATGCGGTACGTTGGCGTTCCCCTGTACTTAAATCCCTGGGGTAAACTTCGGCTTTGTCTGTAAGCATAAGATGCTGCAGTAAGTCTTCAATCGTCTGCGGATCAATTGGCAGGTGATGATTATGTAGGGTGGTTTCCAATTCCAGGCGTACACTATCCGCAAACAGCAGCAGACTTGGGTCCTGCGGCAAATAGGCCATGGATTTTGAGAGCTCTGCTGTGTGTTGATTGATGATAGAATGACCATTCAGCAGGATATCTCCCTTTTCTGGTTTGATCAGATTCATCAAACAGCGCAGCAAAGTGGACTTGCCAGCGCCATTTGGCCCCATGATCACCAGACGCTCTCCTGGTTGAATCGTTAAGCTGATATCTTTTAAAACCGGCACCTCAGGTAAATTCGCATATAATCCTCTCACTTCCAGAATGGGGTCATTGTTTTCTGCCGGCTGAGTGCTAACCGGATTAGTTCGTGGCTGTATTTGCGGCAGCATACCAATAAATTTTTTCGCAGAAGCAACATCCAAAGGCAGTGGTTGCCAACCCATTGCCATGGCCAGTCGCACAACCGGCGGTTGGTAGGGAATATGCGTTACAATTTCGGAAGGAGAGCCAGAGAGGCAGCCTTTTCCCTGAGGGTTAATGTAGACAAGATGAGAAACCTGGGAAAGCAATCGCTCCAGTCGGTGTTCTGCGATCAGGATAGTCAAATTACGCTGGGAGCGTAAATCCTGCAGCAGGTTCAGCACCGTTTCTACTGTTAGCGGATCCAGCTGAGAGGTGGGTTCATCCAGGACAAGGATCTGCGGGTTCAGTACCAGCGCAGCCGCTATTGCCACGCGCTGAGCTTCACCGCCGGAAAGTGTTTCCAGTTTACGCTGCCGCAAAGGTTCAATATGTAATTGGGCTAAAATTGATTGGATGCGCTGCTGCATTTCTTTCCGGGGAACCCCGGCATGTTCCAGAGAAAAGGCGATTTCATCCTCTACCACATCTACGATGAACTGGTTTTCAGGTTCCTGAAATACAAAACCGACATGGCGGCTCATTACCTGTGGCCCCAATGCAATGGGATCCAGCCCGGCGACTTTCAAATTGCCTTGTAAGGTGCCGCCGCTAAAATGTGGCACCAGTCCGTTGATCAATCGCAGCAGGGTAGATTTACCCGAACCGGATTGCCCGGTAACCAGGCAAAAACTACCCGCCGGAATATGCAGCTCTTCAATCATCAGTGCTGATTGAGCAGCGCCGGGATATTGGTACGTGAGCTGATTAATGTGAATCATGATTGCTCACCTCCGGCATCAGGATCGGAAAGAGGATCAACAGAAAGAAAAGCGCCTGCCAGGGAGAAAACCCGGGGATGATTACTCGTGGATAGGGATCGAACAGCAACGTTTTACTGCCAGGCAAAGCGAAAGAAAGCAGCAAAATACTGGCAAGACTGGTGATGAAGACCATGGTGGAAGGCAGATTCCAACTTTCTTCATAGTAGCGTGTAATCCGGTTCTTTTGCCCGCCAAGGAACAATTGGATCAGGATCGCCATTACACCAACCAGCATAATACCCCAGCCAAAATTATTTATTGGCTGGGAAAGCTGCCAGAGCCAACCACCGATCATCATGAATAGTCCAAAGGGCATAAGCAAGCGCTGAACGATGGTGGGGCGTTGTTCGGCCTGTCCTGAAAAACCGCGCGCAGTCATGGCTTCGGCAATTTGCATGGAGCGTTCAAGGCCACCAGTAACCAGCGGAATGATTAACGGCAGCCAATCGCGCAACCGCTGGATTCTTTGCCCGCGAACTGCCTGTGCTTCACGAATGGCATGCAATTGTTTTTGCGTTGCGGGAATAAAGGTAATCGCAATGGTCGTTACAACCGCAATCGGTTCAAAAGCCTGGGGAATCAACCTCACCAGTGAGCGAACTGGTAAAACCTGGTTAAGAATAGTGAATAAGGTAAACATGCCAATTAATACCAGACCATTGGTTGCTCCAAAGACGAGGGCTTCCAGTGTGAGCGGTCCTCCTAACAAAGGTATTTGGTTTGGAATGGTCAGGATAATTGTCTCTCCAAAACGGGAGATAAACAGGTTGAATAGTGAGGAAAGCAGCAGGATTGATACGGAGAAGCGCAGAGTAAATGACGGCAATTGTTTGTGCGCTGGTGTGGTCAGGGTTTGCAAAATGATCAAAGCTATATCCAACAAAATCAGATATAGTGGATTGCGTGTAGCGGACACCATCATCAGACCGGATGCCAACCAAAATAGCCATGCCCAGGTATGCAGCCTCACGAGGCAATCTCCTGGATTGTAGTGTGGGTAAATTGAAAGCGTTTTTGGAACCGACGCAGCAATTTAAGCATTGCTGTGCCAAATAGCGAAACCATTAAAACGTTTCCAAGAGCGCGTCCGGTATCCCAGAGTGCAGATGTGGCCAGATAATAAATGGTGTAACTGCGCAATGAACCCATAACCCCACTCCCCGGTACAAACACCTGGTTTCCTGGCCCTGAAAGAAAAGGCCAGAACCACAAGTTGGTAATAGCGCCGTAGAGATAGCCCCACAGTGCGCTAAAAATCAATAATATCCAGATTTCTGCACGCTTATTTTCGCTGTGTGTCAGCAAGACAAAACGCCGTGCCAGCGCAGCAGACATACCAACCCACCCGGCAGTGATCATCTGGTTGGGCAGCCAGGGGCCAACCCCACCAGTGATCAAAGCTGAGACGAAAAGTGTCAGGGAACCCATCAAGAAACCCATTCGCCCTCCGAAGGTATAACCGGTTAACAGGATGAGAAAGAATAGGGGGCTGAATCCGCCAAAAATTGGCAGTGCCAGATCAATAAAACGTAAGACCGAGTTGATGGCAATCAGCACGCCTAGGATGGCGATTAGCTTCGTGTTCAAACGGTATTGCTGTATTTCAAAAATTAACACTATTAGGCATAATGCCAGCAAAACAGCCATCATCAATGGCAGGTCATTGGACCTGACCGCGCCACCAGGAGTCAGGCCGGGTGTATTCAGCAGGGGATAGACATACGCGAACACTCCCAGGCTTGTAGTAAGAAGGTAGATGACGATGCTGATTAGCCGGTCTTTCACGACTGTCGCCGTTTACGAATGACCAGCAAGAGAAAAATCGAAAGACCTACCACAATAGCTACAAAGATGATGATAGGCGTATATATCTGAGCTGGATCTGCAGAATTTATTTCTTCAGGGTCAATTACCACGGTTTTCGATTTGTCATTAGTAGGTGCAGGTTCTGCTTCAATTACAGCAGACTCTGTTACAGGTCCGGAAATTACTGGAACGTACACTTCCTGTTTTTCTTCACACACTGCCTGGTATGTTATTTCAACCGGAGCAGTATCTCCCCAGCTCCAGCCTTCCAAAGCACCGGGTTGAACCATATAAACGCCTGCGCCTGCTTGTGAAAAACTCCAGGCGTCATTTTCCCAATGCCAGTAAGAAAAAAAATTGGGCATCTCACAGAAACAGTTATCGCTTTTACAGCCCTGGTTCTCAATTCCACACACTGCGGGGCCCATACCTGGATCAAAGATGTTTTCAAGTTTCAGCCCGGATTGTTGGAGAAGCTCAAAACCTGTGATTTCGGCGGTGTTGAAATTAACACAGCGCATTACAGTTGTACCGTCAGGCAGGGTAACCACCAGTGCGGCTTGATTCTCAACAGGTTGTTCCGTTTGAGGAGCAGGAGCGAAAGGAAACAATGGTTTCTGGGCTAATCCGAGCAAAGCTTCCACTGTGGAATAAACGTTGGTATAGGTCCCTCCAATGGCGCCATCCTCTTTTTGCATGGAGCCTATCGCCAGAGTTGGATCAGATTCACCTTTGCTCCAATTGCTCAGGTCTTCACCGGCAGTGATAATAGCCAGGGAAATCCAACCGGTGGTATCTACATTAAGCTCGTCCGTATCCCAGGAAGGGCGCCAGCCGGCATTATCCAACTGGGTGGTCTTAAAATAATCTAAGGCTTTTTGAATAACGGGATCACCAGCCTGAACCTGACCACTGCTAAGTAATGCAATGACTGCCAGAGCGGTAGTATCAGGATCGGAACCAAATCCATTATCCCAGGTACCATCTTCCAGTTGTAGACTGATCAGGTAAGCAACTGCCAGTGTTGGGATTGGGTCACCCGTAGAAGCCAGACCGAGAACGGCCATTGCCTGACTGAGACCTGTGTTTATTCCGTTTGAAAATTCCTCAACTGCTTCAGAAACAAAAGAGCCATCTTCCTGCATTGTATCCATTAAGAGACCGGGTAAATCGGAAGGAGCAGATCCATTTTTTGCCAGCGCTACCAGCATCAGCCCGGCATTGCCAGGGAATAGCACCTCATTCGGATCAAAAATATAATCTGCAATGGTTGTACTTAAATAATCAAACGGTGTTATGCCATCTGCTGTGGTGAAATCTGCCGGATTCTGGCCTATTGCATGGATTGCCAGGATAGCACGTGCGGTGGTGCTGGGGTCAGATGTACCGCTTACACCTGGAAAACCGCCATCTGGCTGTTGTTGGCTTTGCAAGTATGCCACGGCATTGCTGATAACTTCATTATTTGCTTGGGCTGATACAGTTGGGTAAGGAAGTGATCCCAGCAAAAATAATGCCAGGAGCACAATGGAAAGAAACTTACGGAAAGACATGGGGTATTTTCTCCTCGGAAAATGGGTTATGTTGGTTTGGGATAGGCTGGACCTCGAGTAATTCAATCGCTGAACAGGATTAAGCCAACAAAAAACCCGCTAATTAGCGGGAAGGTAACCCTTGCGGATTTCTCAAAAGAGAAAATGCCTGGGCTGCGCTTCCCTTCCGCGAAGGAACTATTGAGCCGGGTCAAGGCAGGAATTCGGACTCATTCACATTGTGAATTTACCGTTGCGGGACAGTGCCGGACTTTCACCGGCTTCTCCTTAGGGTACCACGCATCCGGGCGGCTGGCACACCTTAACCATAAAATAATTCTAGTATAGTTATCATAATAAGTCAAATGAGAAATATGGAAAAATTCTCCATTGGATTCTACAGGATAGAAATTTGGTATTTTCGTAGAATTGGAGTATTATGGAGGCGAAAAAATAAACGGGAGGTGCTTTGATGAAAATTCGTCCGGTTAAACGCATGAGCCAGAGTCAGCCAACAGTTGAAGGGGCTGGAGTACGTTTGAGGCGAGCATTTGGTTTCAGCAAAGATAATGAAACGGATCCTTTTTTATTGCTTGATGATTTTCGTTCTGATTCACCATCGGATTATGAAAAGGGTTTTCCGTGGCACCCACACCGCGGAATCGAAACAATCACGTATGTTCTGGCGGGTGAAGTGGCACACTCAGACAGTTTGGGAAATCAGGGTAGTATATCTGCTGGTGATGTGCAATGGATGACTGCCGGAAGTGGAATAATTCACCAGGAGATGCCTGCAGGAGATACCCAAGGGCGGATGTATGGTTTCCAACTTTGGGCGAATTTACCCGCCGTGGATAAAATGATTGATCCGTGCTACCGTGATGTTATCAGCAAGAAAATCCCAGAAGTTACCCTGGAGAATGGAACCATTATACGGGTGATTTGTGGAGAAGCCGAAGGTGTTTCAGGGGCTGTACAGGATGTGATCATTGAACCAGTTTACCTGGATGTAAACGTTCCTGCTCAAACAAAATTCCTTTTTGAAATACCATCTACACATACTGTTATCTCTTATGTTTTTGAAGGAAGGGCATTTTTTGGGGACGAAAGTGCCCAGGGGGCTGAAAATCAGACATTGATTTTATGGGGAGACGGAGATACAGTGCAGGTGAATACCACCGATCAGCCTGTGCGCTTCTTGTTGATTGCCGGAAAACCACTGCATGAACCGGTGGCCTGGTACGGTCCGGTGGTGATGAACACACAGGCAGAATTGCAGATCGCCTTTCAGGAGCTACAAAACGGCACATTTATAAAAAAAGGGAAAGGATAAAGTTTTTCGTACCTGAAAAATCTCCTAAATCTACCCGTTTGACCAGGTTATCTGATGGGGAGTGTATCAGTATAATCTAAATACATTATAAATAACGAGTGATGCCATGTTTTCATACTTAGAACAACGTATTTGCGTTCCTTTTCATGATTCCAGAATCGACCACACGAGCAGTGAAGACTTGATTCGAATCAATGAGTTGCTGCAAAACAGGGAGTATAGTTTGGATAGCCTATCCTTTCCAAACTGGTTCCCGGCTGCTGTTCATTGGGCATATAAACAGCGCGAGCCTGTGGTATGGATGTATCTAGAAACGGCTGATCAGGATTCTGGTCGCTTCTGGATGCTTTTGATCCAAGCTTTACGGCAGCACTTCCCAAATGTGGGAGTTGCAGTATTAAATAGTCTCATGGATCATCACAGTATGCCTATGCAGTCTGCTCTAGTGGTATTGGCAAACGAAATAGGTGAAAAGAATTGGTCACTGATAATGGATAATGTTCAGCATACATCCACCCAACCCTGGTGGAACCAATTTGTGGAATGGATTGTTGGTTTGCCATGTTTGCGTGCCAGCTTATTCGTTAACCACCAGAATAATATTTTAAATGAAGAAAGTCAGCCCGCACCAGTTGAATCTTGTATATTTTCCGCACAAACTCACCAGCTTCAATTTGAATTGAATGCTTTTTTGGCGGTCAATTCAGTCTGGTGGCTTGAATGGCTGGAACATCGCTTTTGCATACAAATAGACAAAGTTAACCAAGATTGGTTTAAAAATGGCAGCCTGATTGCCGGTGATGACCTGTTACTGATTCCCCGGGAGAGTTTGCTGGCAAACTTAAAGACTAGCACTCAGGAAGTTGATTATCTGGCTGTGGCTGAAATGCTTAATCAACAATGTGACTGGCTGGCAGAGGAAGGTGAGTGGTTGGAGAGTATCCGACTGCACTTACTGCTGAAGAATTTTGAAAAAGCTGGCGATTTATTTGAACAATTTGGTGAGGGGTGGCTTAAGCAAGGGCTGCCACTATTGGAACTTCTTTTCTGGCTCCGCGAACTACCCAGTGTATTATTATCTGCCCGCCCGATTTTGGGATGGTTGGCTGCTTATTGTTGTCACTTGCTCGGGCTTACTACCTTGCAGACGTATTACAAAAATGCTGCTGAAAATCAGTTAATCGCACTCTCGC
The DNA here is from genome assembly GCA_002840755.1 of Chloroflexi bacterium HGW-Chloroflexi-10. Classification (GTDB taxonomy): domain Bacteria; phylum Chloroflexota; class Anaerolineae; order Anaerolineales; family Anaerolineaceae; genus UBA6170. Next base: position 17,137 of record PHBZ01000020.1, read on the forward strand.
ATTTCTGCCGTAATGATACGCAATGGCGGACGCTGACAATTAATGAGCAAGGTTGGTCGGTTCAGACGGTTTTAGATAGACTGAACATTCTTCCATGATGAGAAAAATACAGGTGTAATCCTGTTTTCTCAAAAATGTGTTGTTTTACATGATCGGGAAATCGATGGAAAGAGTTTGCAATGTTTACTACAATTGAATCAGTAAAAGACAGGTACCTGTTGGAACCAGCTTCATTAGTTGATGTAGATCAAGTTACTGCGTTAATCAACGTATGCTCTCAGGAAGTCATCGGAAAAAATGAGATGGATCCGGGAGAATTGCTGGCAGATTGGCAGGACCCCAGTATTAATTTAGATGAAGATACCCTTAAAGTACTGGATGGTAATCGACTTATCGCCTATGCGGATCTTTTAGGAAATTCGCCGCCTTATGTGCGTTTCTGGACCTGGGTGCGGGTCCATCCAGAATATCGAGGACTGGGGTTGGGCTGGGTATTGAATCATTGGGTTGAACAAAGAGCAAGATTTTACATGCAGCAGGCTCAAGCGGATACTCAGGTAGTGATCAGCTCCTTCATTAATCGGCGCGATAGCCTCACACTTGCCTTGTTGCGAGATCTAGGTGCCGAAGCAACACGTTACTCCTGGGTGATGGAACGCGACCTGGATCATTCATTGCCCCAACCATGCTGGCCTGAGGGTGTGCGAGTGTTTAATCCACAACCACAGGACGCACGAAAGGTGTACCAGTTACAGCGCGACGCCTTTAAAGATCATTGGGGTTACGTAGAAACCCCATTTGAGGAGGGATTCCAACATTTTACTACCGCTTACCTTAATGAACCGTTTTACAACCCTGATCTATGGTTTGTTGCCGAAGCGGAAGATGAATGGGTTGGCATGTTGATCTCTACGGCTGGTTCATCCTATGGGAAGGAATATGCCTGGGTAGGCTCTGTGGGCGTCCGGCGTTATTGGCGTAAGCAAGGTGTGGGAAAAGCTTTGTTGTTACAAGCCATGAATGCGGTAAAAGCATGCGGTAGTTCTCGGATTGGATTGAGTGTAGATTCGCAGAGCCTCACGGGAGCGACGCACCTCTATGAAGGTGTGGGAATGTATGTGGCTGAAGAATATGTGCGTATGGAAAAGGAATTGCGCGCCGGTTTGGATTTACGAACCCGAGATGTAGAATAGTACCGGATTGGGTAGTGCAATGTTGTATACTCGAACCATGATATACTCCTTTTTATGAAACGCTATCTCATCCCAGCGGAACGTACCCGCACTGAAATCCTTGTGGTGAATTCGCGTTTTATTGCAACGGTAACCCCGGTGTTTTCCGTCGAGGAAGCCAGAGCATTCATTCAGGAAATTAAAAACGAATTTAATGATGCTACGCACAATGTTCCAGCATTTCTTGTGGGGTATGGAACATCGGTTATAGCGCATTGCAGTGATGATGGCGAACCATCTGGCACAGCTGGGCGCCCGGCGTTAGCTGTTTTGCAAGGTAGTGGGTTAGGTGATGTGGCTGTGGTGGTGACACGTTATTTCGGAGGAACAAAACTGGGCACAGGCGGCTTGGTGCGCGCTTATACGGAAGCTGTGAAATCCGTATTGGAGGTACTGCCGTATGCGGAGAAAGTACCTACCCATAAGGTATTATTAGTCGTGCCTTATCCAATATTTGAACAAACTCGTTTGCTGGTAGAAAAATACAATGGAAAAATATTGGATGAAGATTTTGCCGCGGATGTGACCATGACGGTGCAATTCCAGGTGGAGCAGTTACCTGAATTTAATGCAGATATCAGTGAATTGACTCGCGGACAGATCGAGGCCCTCATCTTGGAGACAAATCCGGAAACGATTATGCCGTTCAGGAACATTAGTAGCATGGGGAAATAAGAATGTTGTTTTTTTGGGTGTTGACTAGCTTGTGACGAATGCCAATAACCTTATTATTTATGGTTGTAACAGATTTTAATCTTGCTATAATTTGATTACAAATTTTATCATAATTATAGTGTAAACACCGGAGGGACTCGTGGTAAAGAGACTACCTGTGCTCTTGGTCATTTTTGTTTTACTCTTTTTAACCCTCAGTCTTAATGAATTTGTGAATGCTCAATCCAGTTGGGCCTTGCGGATTAATACGCTTACAACTCTCGAAACTCCCAATACCCTTAACCTTAAAGTCTATTTTAATATTTTTGATCCCACAACCGGCGCCGCAGTGACAGATGCCCAAATCAGTGGCGCACAGATCACTTTATTAAATACGGGGGTGGCAGCAATTGGGTCCATCCAACAGCCAGACGTACCAATATACATTGCACTGGTGTTGGATTCCAGTGGCAGTATGGCTGGTGCAGCGGGCCTATTAAAGACCGCTGCCAAGCAAGCCCTGATGAACATACCCAATAATGCTTTCTTTTCCGTAATCCAATTTGATGAAGAAATCAAACTGTTACAGGATTTCACCGAGAACTTACCGGCGGTAAGTTATGCATTGGATCAAGTTGCGGTTTCTAGCCGAGGAACCTGCCTGTATGATGCAGCTTACTCTGCTGCGGAAGCCATGAGCAAAGCTCCAGCGGGTCGCCGGGCAGTGATTCTATTTACTGATGGTAAGGATGAAACCCGCGAAGGAAGGGTGTGCAGCCAGCACACCTACCAGGAATTGGTTGAATTGGCTATGAATGCACAGGTTCCGATCCATACAATTGGTCTTTCGGTAGATGAGGCAAATATAAACACTTTGGAATTGGAGAGCATGGCCGCTAGCACGGGTGGTTTTTCGGCGATTGTCGGGCAAAACAACCTGGATCAGGCTTTTGGACAAATTATGGCTGGATTAAAGGCCCAATGGATGGTGGCTGCGGAGGTATACCCACGTCAGGGTGAAAACAATGCAGTGATGACTCTGACATTGGCGGACAACACAGCGCTGACTGCAGATTTTGTGTTTAACTCCAGTCAGGAATATCCCGGACCGCCAAGCCCGGTGAATGCACAATTGGACGGATTGTTATTAAAACCTGACGATATGAGCTTTGATATCCAGATTTCAATGACTTCTCCGGAGCTTGTGAATTATGTCAAAATTTCTTTGTGGGATGAGAAGGCCGGCTCCAAGACCAGCGAGTTTGTGTTTGAATCACCAGCTTTACACAATACCTTCAATATACCCAGTGACCAGATGAGTGCTGGGCGTGATTATCAACTGCGAATCATTGCTACCAGCAAGGCGGATAACGTGCCTTTCGCAATTTATCGGGACTCGGATGGCAAAACATCCACGGAATTGATCCATAATTTCAACTTTGATCCTTCCGGTTTTCTGCCACATCTAACCATCCAATCAATTATTCAGAGTAATAATGATCTGTCTGTTAATATCTCGACCAGTAACTCCGTAATGGTGAGGGAATATGACGGATGGTTGGTGGATGAGGAGACAAAAACAGTCGTTCCCAATTCAAATTTCACATCAGCAGCGATAGCCGGTGGCAGTGGTGCGTTGTTAATCCCAATGGAAGCTGCTAATATTGCTGATGGAAAATATACTGTAGTCGTACGTGCTTTGGGTAACAATCAGCAGGTATTCAGTACGCAGGAGTATGCCGGAATTGTTTATAGTGCTACAAGACCAGGCGTCTTACAACGAGTTTTTTCAGCGTTAACTGCTTCACCCATTTATTTCTTTATTATCCTGGGCATTATACTTGCGTTAATCGCTTTCTTAATGCTATATAGCTACCGCGAAAAATCCTTATCGGGAACACCGGTTCTACAGGGACGCCTGGGCGGCAGCCTGAAACAGAGACAAAAAACGAGTACACCTCTTCCATTGTCCGAGCATGAACCGTTATTTCAACAAAAAACACCTCCAATCAATGCTACATCCGTACCGCATCAGGCTCCACAGATGCAAAGTGTGCCTCAACCCAGCAACGCGGCAGGCGGGGAAATTGCGGCTGATGTTACCCAGGTTGTACTGAATCGCTCTACAGTTTTTATCCAGATAATACGCGCACCGGTGGAATTATTTTCCGCCGGACAACGCATCCCGCTTAAACAATTCCCATTAACGATTGGGAGAAAAGATGCAACACTAACATTTTCAGATGCCAGTATATCGCGTTTGCATGCGGAAATTCGTTACGATGAACATAGTAACCAATATAGCATTACCGACCTGGAGAGTAGTAATGGTACCCAATTGAATGGATTTTCCTTACGACCCAGGCAGCCGGCACAACTTCAATTTGGGAGCCGGATCCAATTTGGCCCCAATATAGAGGTTGTATTCGACAAACTATAATTCCGGAAGAGGGTAAACTATGGCTGAGAAGACAATTGTAAATTATGAGCAAATGCAAGCCTTTGTAAAAAAATTTGAGAGCGAAGGGGAGTCACTGGCTCAATGGACCGGAAAGCTGCGGCAGGCAGTCCATCATTTACAATCAGAATGGATAGGGGCAGGGTCTGAGGCATTCTTTGATGAAATGGAAACACTTGTACTGCCAGCTATGCAGCGCCTGTCTGAAGCGATCTTGTTTACAGCCAACACTACCACCGGGATTAATAAAATTTACCACCAAGCCGAAGATGAGGGTTCGCGTTTATTTGGCGACAATCTGGGTGATGTACAATTAGGAGCCACAGATTTTGCGACTGGTCAATTTGGCGATCTGGGTAATTCAGGTGCTGCCAGTGGGGTGGACCTGGGATCAACCGATTTTGGGGCCGGTCAATTTGGAGAAGGTTTCGGTCAGCCGGCTGGAGGTGGTGGAGGGGGTGAACCGGATTTATCAAATACTGATTTTGGCGCTTCGCAATTTGGTGAGGGCAGCTCTAGTGGTGAGGGACCAGGAACAGGCACAGGAGGTTCTCCACAGGCTGCACCACAGGAAGTGCAACCGGCTGAAGCCCCTATGCAAGAATCTGGCATGTCATCCGGAGGGGGTGGTTCTGGAGGTGGAAGCGGTGGCGGAAGTTCTGGCTTACAGGGTGACCTGGATGGGTTGGGCGACAATCTCGCTGGGCAAGGGGGAGCGAGTGGCGCAGGTGGCGGTTCCGGCCTGGCAGATTCAGGAACAGAGGCACCTATGCCGGATCATGTGTACCAGACCGCTGCCGATGCTCCAGCTAGCCCGAATGCCCCGGCGCAAGCGCCGGTGGTTACCGGGCAAGAGAACACAGGCGGGGAATCTGATAAAGGCGATATTTCCGCTGCAGGCATGGCTGGCGTAGTTGGAGGTGTTGGTGCGGCTGCCGGAGCAGCTGCAAAAGTGATGAAAGACAAAGATCAGGAATAATTGATTTTTGCTGATTCTTAAGGAAAGTATGGAGAAGGAGGCAGCTGGAAAAATGGTGCGGTTGGTAAATATCTGTTCTAGGACCGGTCAAGCGTAATACCGGCCCAAACCATTTCAATATTTTCAGATTGAGAAAGGATAAGCAATGGCTGAAAAAACTGAGTTGAACTATGAGCAAATGCAAACCATGGTTAAGAAATTCCAAAGTGAGGCAGATGCGATCAATCAGTTGTTGAACCAAACCAAAAGCCGCGCGGAAAGTTTGCATGGAACTGGTTGGGTTGGGCGCGGATCGGACCAGTTCTTTGGTGAAATGGAGCAATTGGTCATTCCCGCAATGGGTCGTCTTGTTCAAGCACTCCATGCTGCCGGAGGCGCCGCGGATAACATCATGAAGATTTACCGCAATGCTGAAGAGCAGGGACAGAACATCTTTAAATCTTTGAGCGATTAAGAAGCCAGGACAAGGAGATAAATCATGTCTGAAGTAATTAAAATGAATTACCCTGCGATGCAAGAGATGGCGCAGCATTGTAAATCTACCGCTCAACGTCTACTTGAAACGGTCCGCATGGCTCAGCAGATTTCGCAGGAAATGCAAAATGGCGCACTGGTGGGTGATGCCGGTGAGGCTTTTTCCAATGCCCTTACCGGTGCATTTGTGAATTCTGTAAATAAATTAAGCCAAAAATTCGATGAACTTGCCAAGGATATTGAAGGAGCTGTAGCGGATATGCAGGCATCGGATAAAGGCGCTGGTGGACTGTTCAATTAATGGAGGTAAAAATGTTGGGTTTATTGCTTAGAATTGCGCGTAGTGTTGTTAATAACGTGATGAGCATTATCACCAGCCAGATCAATATTATTCAGGATGCAATCACATCTCCTCTAAAAGCCATGGTACAGCAGGTAACCGGTGGAATCTGGAAAGGAGATGGCTCTGTTCGCTTTGTTCAGGAGATGACTTCTGAAGTGATTCCCCAATTGGTCAATATTGGCGGAATGGGAATGAGTTTTGGTGGAGCGATTCGCAAAGCATTGGACTTTATGGATCAGGCGGATAAACAGGCTACTTCAAAAGCGAATGAGCTCTTTGATGTTTTCAACAAAATTTTCAACTAGTCGATAACCAGGAGAAAAACAATGGCTGAAGAAGTATATATGGATATCCCTCAGGTACAAAAAATGGCGGAGTCCTTTGGCAACTTTGGTGAGATATTGAAGGGTATTGCAAAAGCCCTTGAAGCAGCCATCATGGTTTTGCGGATGACTGCATTTGTTGGATTGGTTGGCGGCATGGCTGTGGAACGCTATCTAAGTATGGTGAAACCACGCGTAGAGAAAATGGCAGATAAGATGTTAGAGCTGCGCAGCGATTTGCAAGGTGCGATCAATCATTATCAGACAGGCGATGAATCTGGTTCGCGCCGGTTCCGTTAATTGCATTAGACCATAAAAGTGCCGGTCTCACAATTATCCTACGGTACGTGAAAGCAATTAATTCGGGAGAATTCGCGGCAGAAAAATGTGAGTAGTATGGCGTGGAACTCCCGTTTATTTTTACACCTATTGGCGTACAGTCAATCGCCGGTGTGAGGCGTTATGAACCGGATTTGTTTAAAATGTAATGTCATCTCGCAAGACTTTAATTTATGGTGCCAGGAAAAATATTGCCCGGCAGAAAATGCAACGGAGATATTTAATAATGGTGAATGGTTTGGCCCCATTGAGATTATTCAGCCAATAGTGGTTTTACGTTCAGCCATTATTTACCAAGCTCGTCGTGATGAAGAAATAGTCCTGGTAAAAATAGCAAATTCCGGTTGCGAAGAGAAATTACGGCAGGAATCGTTGGCGTTTTACAAGTTGGCTAAAGCCGGGCAGCATCCGCTCTTACCGGTGCTGCTGCCAGCACACCCGCAATCCACTATAGAACAACATCCCTACGGTTGGACCGTGATAGCAGGGCGGGTGAAGTACTATGCAGTATTCCGATTTTCGGAAGGCGAAATTCTTCGTAACTATTTATTAAAAAATCCCCAACCCTGGTACCAGCATAGTGGATGGATCATATTGAGTATTATCGATGTGGTCTATTATTTGCACCGCGCTGGCAAAATTCACCTTTGTTTGAATCCGGACGTGGTTTACCTGCGTTTTGATAAACAGGGGATTCCCCGGCCGTTGTTATTGGATTTGGGGGTTGGGGATTTCAATAAAAACATTCCTGCTATCTGGAATGAAAGTTATAATCTGCCGGCATACACAGCGCCAGAAGTATTATCGCCGGATGGCAGTGTCGGTCCTGCTGCGGATGTTTATGGAATTGGCTTACTGTGTTATGAGATGTTAAGCGGTCAGCCAGCGTATGAATATCATTTAAAAAAAGATGCTGCTGTTTTTCGTAGTGTGGCTATGGGTAGCTTTAAACCTACCGGACGGGTAGATTTAAAGGATGTGCCTGCAATTGTTGAAAAAGCCATTCAGCGTCAGCCACAAGCGCGTTACCCGGATGTCCTATCTCTGGCGCAGGCGTTAAAACCCTATTTTCCACGTATCCCAGCTGAAAAGAAACCGCGTCGGATCAATTGGAAAATTGTATTCATCATTCTAGGGGCAGCACTGGCAATTTCTTTATTGCTGATGTTTGCCGTTTCTTTGGTTCCATGATCGGGGAGGTGTCTTTTGGCTCAAAAAATCTTTATCGATCGTCCACCCCGCATTGAACCCGAACTTCCATCCGGTATCCGGGAAATTCCCAATCCACCGGATACCGAAGCAAACCCGGGTGAGATTCTGGCTCAGGCTTTTTTGCCAATGGTGATGATTTTTGGTTACATTATGGTTTCTTTATTTGGTCAGAGCCGCAATCTTTTTATGATGATCCCCATGTTGCTGTCTGTTGTGGCTTCGGTAGCCTTGGCGATTTTCACCAACAGGGCAGAGAGTAAGAAGCGCGAGGAGATGAAGGCAACCTACCAGCGGCGTATTAGTGAGCTACGGCGGCAAATGGAAAGCGAACAAGAACAACAGCGCATTTATTATTATTACAACTATCCCAACCCGGATATAACCCTGTCCCTTGCAGAGGATATTACCCGCCAGGAATCCGCAAAGCAGGAGGATGTTCGTTCTGGGACGCGTATTTGGGAACGACGGCCTACAGACCATGATTTTTTGCACCTGCGCTTGGGGATCAGTTCCCGGCCATCCACCGTTGTATATAAAATTGGAGATAACGAGCAGGTAGAAAATCCATTATTGCGCGAGGCTACTCGTCTGGCTGAGAATTCGCGCTTGCTGTTTGATGTGCCAGTTACTGTACCGCTGCATATGCAGATGGATGAACGTGAAAAGAAAAAGGTGGAATCGAAAACCCAGGAACAGGAGGGAGAAGACGAAAAAGCGGTCGAGGTAAAACAATCTACCGTACGCCATTCGATTGGAATCACCGGTCAATCACCCGAACTGGTGCATGCATATATACGCACCTTGTTGATTGATTATGCTGCTTTTCACTCCCCCCAGGATACCACCCTGTATGTAGCCGGTACCAGTGACATGCGCAACCACTGGCGTTGGGCTTATGCACTGCCACATTGTAAGGAAGCCGACAAAACAGAGACCTTGTGCTTCGAAAGTGAAGAAAAACCCGGCGAGAATGAAGTAGATCGAATGCGCGTTTTCTGGAAGAACATACGCACGATCATAGAACGCCGGCGAATGCGTTTACAGGATAAAGAGAACAGCGCCGATGTAAAATTGCCTTTCATGTTGGTGGTGGTAGATGTGCAAACACCTGCTCCGGAATGGTCCTGTTTACGCGATCTGGAAGGCGAAGCAACCATTTCCACGATTCTATTGGACGGCCAGCAGTTAGGCGCAGCTATTCTTTTTATTACCTCAGATCGCAAAAAAGTACCCTCCAGGGCTATGGCTGTCATTGAAGTGGATCGCGATGCGCGATCTGTGGAACGGGCGGTATTTCGCTATGCCGAGACCGGTTTTAATACTATTCGGTATGTAGGCAGTACTCTTTTGGTCAGTACACAAGACAATGCCCGTAGTTTTTCAAAATGTCTGGAACCGCTGGATATCCGCCGCGGATATGGTTCCAGCCTGGCATCTACGGTTACCCTTCTGGAAATGTTGAATGTCAATACACTTGACCAACTGCAGGAATTGGCGCAAGAAAATTGGCGACGCAGTATGGACCCCGCTTCCGCGGATTGGTTATACACTGCTGTTGGTTTGCTTTCCGGTAATGAGCCGCGGGTGTTAACTTTTTCTGCGAAGGCGGATGGGGTGCATGGGTTGATTGCCGGCTCAACAGGGTCCGGAAAATCTGAATTACTGATGACCATGATCATTGGAATGGCTTTAAATTTCAACCCGGATGTTCTAAACTTTGTTTTGATCGATTATAAAGGTGGAGCGGCTTTTGAGCCATTCAAACGTCTGCCGCACAAGGTAGATATCGTCACCAACCTGGACCAATCAGCAACAGCGAGGGTATTTGCATCAATTATTGCAGAGCTGGACCGGCGCCAAAAGTTGAATACCTATACCAATTCGAAGGATATTGTGCATTATCGTAAGAAAGGGCTCAATCTGGAACCTGGTCGACCGCCTTACCCGCATTTATTTATCATCATTGATGAGTTTGCTGAGATGATCTCGGGAAACTCAGAATATAAAGCTCAACTGGAGAGTATTACCCGTTTGGGACGTGCTCTGGGTGTAACGCTGATCCTGGCTGCCCAGCGCCCAGTGGGAGTAACCGATCAGATGCGTGCTAATATCAAATTCCGTATTTGTTTGCGGGTGGAAACGCCGGATGACAGTCGCGAATTGCTGCGGCGCGCGGATGCTGCCTTCCTGCCTCCCGGCATTCCCGGACGAGGATATTTGCAAGTAGGTAATGAAAATATTGAATTAATTCAAACTGCGTATACTGGTGGGGATTATAAAGGACCGCAGGAGGAAAATATTGCTCCCAATGTGATCTGGTTTGACCGCGCTAAAAAAGGCAGCGGACAGAAGGCAGCCGAATTACCAAAACTTTATGATGTGATTGTAGAAATGCTGGATGGTATGGCAACGGTCGAATCGCGCCCACAGTGGCGTCCCTGGCCGGAATTCTTACCTTCACAAACCGGCAGCAATATTCTCAGCCTGGAAACCGCTTTGGATACAGCCTATATGAACGATGAGGATATCGAGTTGCTGCGCAGTGCCGATAGTACCAAAATTCAAGGGATGGCTCTCAATGAGCAGGCCAGCGCTTTTTGGGATGCAAACTTTTCTTGGGGGCATCTCGAATGGGGAAAAAACACAATGCGGCCAATCATTGGTTTGATCGATAACCCATACTTGGCCAGCCAAAAACCATTAATGATCAATTTTCCGATGGGGCATGCCGTTGTATTTGGTGCATCTGGCCGTGGAAAAACAACATTTATCCGTACCATTATCACTTCATTGGTTCTGACTCATTCCCCAGATGATTTGCATATTTATATCTTGGATTTTGGCGGGCGTGCACTATCTGTGTTCAGTGATTTGCCGCATGTGGGGGCAATTATCACCTCTGAAGAAGAAGAGCGCGTAATGCGTGTGTTGCGAAAGATCAACGATATCATCGAACAACGCCAAATGCTATTCAGTGAATCCAGAATAAACAATCTGGATTCGTATAATCACAATTTTCCTGATAAGAAATTGCCGGCAATCCTGGTGGTGGTGGACAATTTTGCCGAATTTCGCGAATACTATGATGGGTTAATGGCACCATTTATCTCATTAGTGCGTGAAGCGCGTGCTTATGGTGTTCATTTCCTGATTTCAGCAGACGTGACAAATGCCTTAACCGGCAAATTATTTAACCTGATTACGGAACGTTATACGTTGAAATTGTCCGATCCATCTGAATATTCTAGTGTGGTGGGACGCGGAGTGCCGGCGGATTTGAGCAGTGTGCCAGGTCGTGGTTTTGTACGTGTAGGCAGTATGCCGCTTGAATTTCAGACAGCTCTTTCCTTTAAACCGGATGAAAACGACCCGGATAACCTGACGAAGCTCAATCAGATGTCGCAACGCATGCGTGATCTGTATCAGCACCAATGGACAGGTGAGCGGCCATCAACAATCGAAACTCTGCCGCTGCGGGTTTCCCTGGAGCGGCTGCTGATTGAAACACCGTCACCCCAATCCCGGCGGTTGAACATGATTCTGGGAATTGACGATCGTTCCCTCGCGCCGGCAATCAGTGACATTGAACGCCAAGGTCCACATCTGACCGTGATTGGGCAGCCATTCTCTGGGAAAACAACTACTTTGCGCTCGATGATATTCTCTCTGGCTTATCACTACTCCCCGGACCAGTTGATGATGATATTGGTCGACTTCTCTCGTAAACTCTGGAAAGCAGGTGAGACTTCACTGGCAGATTTGCCTCATGTAGTGGATACAATTTCTGATATAGAGGAGCTGGATGCTTTCCTGGAGAATTTACGGGAAGAATGTTTAGACTTTGATGTGCATCCCAAACGACGTAAGATTCTACTGGTCATCGATAATTATGACGCCTTCTCAGAGGAATCCAGTCGCAAGAAAATGACTTTCTTTGAACAAATGGCTGGGATTGTTCGCAAATATCAGACTGCGGGAGTATATGTCGTGGTGGCGGGTTCTGTGAGCATGATGAGTGCTTCCGATGATTTACGCAAGGTGATTACAGCACCAAATTTTGGGATTGCACTGAAAAGCGCAGATGCGGTCAATCGTTTGAATGGAAAATTCCCGCGTAGCCTTGCGGATGTTGAACTGCCCATGGGTCGTGCTTTTATTGTTCGTTCAGGAATCACCGCCATGTGCCAGTTGGCCACACCTTATAGTAATGATGAAGATATTGAAGGATCGTTGGATGGGTGGGTTCGGAATATTCGTAGCCGGTACCCTGGTCAATCTGTAGCATGGCTAAGGGTGCCACCAGCGTCTGAGGAAACAATAGCAGGACCCAGTACGGGTAACCAAACAACTGGCATGGGTATGGGAACAGATATTTCCGGATATGATATCGCGGAGGTCAGAAAAAAATTAATCGAACAGGGAATGCCCGATTCGTTATTGGACATGCTTTCGCCCAGCGACCTTATCGAAAATGCCAGAGGGCTGGGTTTGTTGGATGAAGAAAAACCAGGTGAGGAATAATCATGGATGATTATATTGATGTCAAGATCAATGTTTTTGAACATACCGGGCAGCATGCACGCCTGAAAAAAACGTTAACCGTACGAGGTCTAATCGAGGAAATCTTGAAGGAGTTTGATGACATCGGCGCAGAAACACCGGAGAAATACGTAATTCAACTAAAAGGAATGGAAAAACCCCTGGATCCTGCAATGAGTCTGGCACAATTAGATATTCAACCGCAAGATCAACTTTCACTGGGTTATCTTCATCAGACGATTCGAAAAATGCTTGATCCAAAAGATTTTGCTGTGCTGCGTGAAGAGACCTCGAATTTTTCCTTTGATATCCAGTGGTATCCGGCTTTGATTGGCAGACCCAGTACAGACGTAAATCATAATATCCTGCTGGCAGCCAATATGCAATTGTTGGCGATGGGATTAACAATTTCACGCAGGCATGCCCAAATCACTTTTTCCAGAGCGACGTATTTTGTAGAAGCTCTGGCTGATAATAATCCGGTATACCTGAATGGAAAAGAAGTTCTGCTGAATAAACCAGTAGAAATTCGCTTTGGCGATCGGATATCCCTGGGTCAGCACAAAATCACGTTTAGGTTTGAAAAAAAGAGCTCTGATAAGCCATTGGTGCAAGAACCCATATCGCAGCCGAGGGAGGATTTTAGTGCGCAATCCATCCGCAGTTCGCAATCTCAACCTGTATCCCAACCCATTTCACCGTCGGTAGCTCATATGGTTTCCGAGCCAGTGTCGGCAGTTCCCGTGGATAAAATTAGACCGGTTGCCAATGGAATGGTTCACCCGACCAGCTTGGTTATGGAAAAGACAATCAATGTAGCCAATATTGGGGGGAAGATTGCTGTTCAAGCGTATCCTTTCATTTTGGGGCGTGCTATTATATTGTTGTCTAGCGAAACTGAAGTTTCCCGTCAGCATGCCGAGATTGGGTTTGATGCTAATAAAGGCAGCTATACTTTTAAAGACCTGAATAGCACCAATGGATCAACAGTGAATGGGGTAGTGGTGCAGCCACAATCCCCGGTTGAATTGCACGGTGGCGATCGTATTGGCCTGGGGCGAATTGTTATTTTACGTTTTGAGGTGACTGAATAATCTTCAGAATCAATTAGCGGAGAACAGGAGATATGCCTCTATGATGCGGAAATGCTTAGAGGAACGCCTTTTAACGGGTCAAGGTGCAGTCTGATAGCATTTTGCGGGCAATGCTCAACACATATTCCGCAGCCCATACACAGGTTCCAATTCACCTGGTTCTGGCCTGTGGAATCAAAATTAAGGGCAGTAAACTGACAAAAATCCTGACATGATCCGCAGTTTTCGCATAGCTGAAGGTCAATATCGGCGACGTACCCGGATGAAGCCAGCATGGGAATTCCTTTTTGATGAAATTGCATGGCACCGCAGCAACATGCGCAGCAGTTGCAAATTGCATAGAAACGGTCCAGCATAGCTTCTTTAAAAAAGGCATGGTGAACGTGACCACGTTGATTCTCTTCTTCTAGAATTTGCAGCGCTTCCGCCTGAGTAATCCAACGACTCTTTTCGGGGATGTGTTCGGCAATGAAGCTGGCAAAAGGTTCACCAATGATTAAACAAACATCCACCGGAGTGCAAGGATTCGCTTTCACCACCCGGCAGGGGCAATCCAACGCAATAATATGATCCGGAAATTCCTGCAATATGGCACGTGCCCGTGTATATGGAATAACCTGTTCCAGGTCGGAAATACGTATAGGTTCTTTGATACTGACCAGATCGCGAGCTGTTTCCAGTGGAATAGTCTTGCCATGGTATCCATCGGCATGTGTGTGGCTGGCTTCAGTGAGAGAATGGTGGCTGCGGGGTTGGACACGCGGCGGAAAGAGCCGGCTGAAGATTTTCCATAAAGGAGCTGTTTTCTTGGCCAGGGGAATATCGCCTTTACCATAGCCAATATAGAGATAAGGCCAACGGGCATATATATAGCCATGCAGAAAATCCCGCAAAGAGTATCCTGGGGTTTCTTTTGCGGCCTGGTAGAATTTTCGAGTGGAAGACGCGATTAGATGAAAGCGATTGGATTTACCTGGCATAACACCTCATAGTTTATGTAGAAAGGGGGATAGATTTCAGAAATTGTTATCCCGATTAAAGTAAATTATCCAAACCTTGCATTTATTTGATCAGCAATTTTTTATTATTGAGAAGAAAATCACCTGTATCTTTCTCATTCAGTGGATAGGAAAAATAGTATCCCTGGATGATATCACAATCAGAATTTTCTAATTCTATTACCTGTGCTCTGGTTTCCACTCCTTCTGCAATAACTGCCAGATTAAGATGATGGGCTATTTCAATAATACTTTTGGTCAAGTGTTTAACTTTTTCATTTTCCACAATATCATCAATAAATGATTTATCGATTTTTAAGGCCGTGGCAGGTATGCGCAGGAGGTAGTTCAGTGATGAATAACCAGTACCAAAATCATCCAGACTGATCCGAAATCCCATATCACGTAATTGTTTGATTTTATTAATATTCGCATCAAAATCGGTCATCAATAGTGTTTCAGTGATCTCGAATGCAATGGCGTTTGGGTTGGCATCACTTTCTTTAAGTATATTTGTGATACTTTCAACAAAATCAGATTGAATAATCTGCAAACTAGATAAATTAATCGCAACAATTTTTTTGTCATTTGGGTTTGTGTTGATTTTCTTGCAAAAATCAAAAGCCTGACTTAAAACCCATTTGCCAATCGGAATAATTAATCCATTTTCCTCAGCGATATTTATAAATTGAATCGGTGCGACCAGTCCCAAATATGGGTTTTGCCAGCGGAGAAGTGTTTCCAGGCCGCTGATCCGCTGATCTTTTAGATTAAACTGGGGTTGAAATTCAACGTAGAATTCGCCATTTTTGAGCGCATTAAACAATTGAGTCTCTAAATCTAATTGCTTGGATTTTTCTTTTAATAATTCATGAGAGAAGTAAACGTGGCGATTTCTACCGGTTTGTTTGGCTTTGTACATTGCCATATCCACGTTGCGGAATAAATCTTCCATTGAGTTGCCGTTTTCTGGAAAAATGCAAACTCCAACGCTGGCAGAGATTAAAATATCCATGTTGTCAATGCGTAGAGGTTGATTGAGAGCAGCTTTTAGCTGATCTAGAAAGCTATTAACCTGATTGCGATTTTGGATATTATCCATCAGTAAACCAAATTCATCTCCTCCCAGGCGAGCAATGAATAAATTCTCGGTATTTATCTGTTGGAGAATTTCGCTGATTTTTATCAACATCGTATCGCCAAACTTATGACCAAAACTTTCGTTGAATACTTTAAAATTATCCAGGTCTAGAAAAACCATAGCGCCAGATATGTTCAATTCCAGTGATTTGTTTAATTGTTCTTGAAAATGCAATTGAAAATTCCACCGGTTGGGTAATTTGGTAAGTTGATCATAATTAGCGATGAAGGAAATCTGATCAAGATTAATTTTTTCATCATTTATATCAATTAACGAACCGGCCGCATTTTGTATCTGCCCTTTTTCATCAAAATCAATGATTGTTTTCGATCGAACCCAGCGATAGGAACCATCAGCTGAGCGAAGCCTGTATTCAACAGCATTCGATTGTCTTTTTCTGGAAAAGTAATCATCCATAGCCTTTTGCACTTTGGGTTGATCATCAGGATGTATGCTTTCTATGGGGCTTTTAATAAAGGTTACCGTATCCTCTTCACTATAACCTAGGGTCTGAAAGAATTGCTTAGTGTAGAAAATCTTATTTTTATTAATGGAGAAATCCCAAAGGCCTTCATTGCTTGCGTTGAATAATGTTTGATAACGTTGTTCCCGCTCAGACAATAGTTGCTGGCTTTTCACAAGGTCGCTGTAATTGTTACGTAATTCTTCTTCAGTGGCTGATAATTCTTCGTTTAAGGCTGATAGCTCCTCATTTTGTGCCAGTAATTTATCACCAGTTTCCTTTAATGTTTTTTCTTGCTCTACCCGTTTTAGTTCGTTCGAAAATGATTGATAGAATGTTAATGAAAATAAACAAAAAATGAGGAGAGAAGGTAAAAAGGTTTGGCGGATAATTTCAAATGTGTTCGGTAGTGGCTGAAAATAGGCTGCCCAGGCATATGATTGTAATGATAAAAATAATGCAAATACGAGAAATGAAACTGACCCGAAAGTTAATTGATACTTCTTAAGGATTTGAGTAACAAAATAAGTTAATCCAATGGTTGTTAGAAATGAAGCGGCAAAAAAACCGAATGCAAAAGGAGAAATAAAAGTAAGAACGGCGGTAAGGATGACTGCTGCTATAAGGGATGGCAGCCAACCAAAAAACAAGCCAGCTAATGCCAGAATCATTAACTTGCCATCCATGCTGTTCATCCCCATAACAAAGTGAGCAAAACAAAATGATAGAGAGGCTCCAAATCCAAACACAATACCCAAAATAAAATTTTCAACCAACTTATTTTTTAATTGGTTGTATTGAAATTTGGCGCTGAAACGACTTAATAAAATAATAATGGAAAGGGTAACCGAGTAAGATCCTATTAATCTAAGGATTAATTCAACAATTATCATCTTACTCCTTGCCTGAACTTGCTTTAATATATCATACAGGAAATTAGGTTTTGTGTCAGTAAATAATTGGTGAAATTTTTAGTAACCAGGAAATTAAAAAGGTTCGCCCCTCCGATAATATTGGAGGGGCGAATTATTTTTTTCACTTTGGCAGCTGGGCTATCATAGTTTTATTACTTTAGATCCCTGGCTTTGCGTCCTTATCTTTCGATAAGTTTGCCTTTTCCTTTTGAGAGTTCCTCAAATCTTTGTCATTATTAGGCAATAGATCTTTGGTTTTTTATTTGCTTTTCTCGGGTTTACGCTCCGATTTTTGCATTTTAACTCTCTTGCGGGTAGCTCGGTTATCCTGGCCTCATTTGGGCTTTAGATCCTTTGGCTTTGCACCACTGACTTTCGTTCAGTTTCGCCTTTTCAAAGGCAGCCTGGCTATCATTGTCATTTTCTGACTTTAGATCCTTTGGCTTTGCGTCCCTAACTTTCGTTTAGGTTTGCCTTTAAAAGTATACTAACAAAAAGTTATCCGCGAGTCAATAGAATAGATTTTTTATTTATAAAGTCAACATTGTTCACTTTATGGAAATTTGAAATTGCGTATAGACATCGCTGGCGAGTATGACCAATTTTTTTTATAATTGTTCATAATAAACAGGATATTGGATTGGCGTAAGCAATCAATATCCAGGAATTACTATGAAAAAGAATCCAATTGAAATAATGGAGGTTGTTCTTTTCCAAAAGACGAGATTGTTATTCGTTGAGAATGTAGATAAGCTTCTATTTCCTGCATGATTTGTGCATCACGGCGTATATCAAATTTTGGGGCGTTGTGCCAGTCATAAAACCATACCGGTTTTTGACGGTGTTCTTCATGTTCATGGTAAAACCTTGGAAAAATATGGGCGTGCAGTGCTGCTTCACTGTTTCCAAGAATTTCATAGTTTACCCGGTAAGCATCCGTTACCACCATGAGGGCATCCCCAATAACGCTCATCTCGTAAAGGAAAGTTTTGCGCTGGTCATGGGTGAGATAATTCAAATCCGGAACAACCGGATCGGCCAGGAGCAAACAATAACCAGCTAAAAATTGCACGTCACCCAAAACAACCCAGCCAGAATGAACCCGACAGATCACTGTGGGATTTTCACCCAGTCGGGCAGCTAAAACACGGCTGTGGATTAGTGTAGGCATACGATGAAGTATAGAGGGGAATTACAAACAGGTCAACCGAAAAAGAAACATTTATATGTATTTAATGGAAAGAACCGATACTTTATTCGTAATATCATGTAAAATGAATAATAGAAACATTCGTTTTAATAACTTTTACCTAACTGAACTCAAACAATCTATAGTGTGGAGTCGCCATGATACATTTTTTCCGGCATAAATGGTTAATGGGCTTATTGCTTGCTGTGTCTTTGTTTGCTGGTTATTTTATGTTCAACCAGGTTTACTCTGGACCAACAGCAAATCATCATGCCGAATTACAATCCGCCTGGCGGAAAATGCAGCAAACGGGGGAATACCGATTTTCTACAAAAGTTGAGCAGATAATCCATCCAGCACCTTCCCTGACAAATGTGGGGGTATCCAGTGAGCGCGAAATATATTATCTGGAAGGCGCCTCCAATTTATCAGCCAACAGTATTGAAATGCGCTTTTATCAGGGTGATGGAAATTTGCTTAACACGGAAGATGCACTCGAAATCCGAGTTGAGGATCACCATGCCTTTGGGCGCAGTCAGGGCAGTGATTGGATTGCGTTGGAAAATTTTTCCATGGATTTATTTGCGCCGGGAAATGACTTCAGCTCATTTTTGGTGGCAGCGAAAAACGTGACTAGCCAGGGAGTTGAGTCTTATCAATTGGTGAATGATTCCGGCGAAACCAGAAATATAAATCTAAACCATTATTCCTTTGATATTGACTCAACACACTTCGCGGCGTTTATGCGGGATGAGATGACCACCGAATACAACCGCACCGGAAAATTGCCGTTGGGAATGAATTTGTCGCTTTCCGATGAGTATCTTAAAATGTTGGCGGATGGTCAAATTTGGGTCTCTGAGGATAACTTGCCGGTACGCATGGATATCCACATGAAATTACCGCAGTCCAAATCCGGGGAACAGATTGAAGCCTATATTCATACCGATTTCTATGAAATTAATCAGGAAAATCTTCTGGCCACGCAACCATTACCGGTAAAAATAGCCGGCTTCTTGGGATTAAACCTCAGCATTGAGGAGTTGAAGGATTTTTCCTTCCAGACAAGTTTCGGGTTCGGTTTTCTGATGTTACTAACCGTGTTGGTGGCCAACGCTCGCCGAAAATCGATTTACGCGATCATATCCGGACTTGTCATTGCTACATTTATCTTCAGTCCTATCTGGCAATCAAACCAAACGGTTGTTTTTGCCAAGGAACTTCAAGAAAAACAGGCCAGTATTGATGAACAAAAACAAGGTGCCGTGAGTGAAAAAGAAGCGTTGAAAGAACTTTATGTAAGCGATTGGAATCCTCAGCAAAACCCACTTCAAAATACGGAAAACAGTAATCCGGCAACTTTACCGAACCTTTCGGCAAAAGATTCTGTTTTATCCATATTTTCACCGGTTGAACTGGCGCAAAGCGGTACAACAGACGCCGAGGAAGAGGATGTTGACACAGATCAGGATGGGCTCACCGATGCCTTTGAATTGGAATATGATGTTACACAATTTGATCCGAATGATCCCGATACCGACAATGATGGTTTGAACGATGGCGAAGAATACCGGCTTGGATTGAATTCCGGGAATGAGGATAGTGACGGTGACGGTATTGGGGATCTAGATGAAGTGAATTACTTTTATTACCGCAATGCAAACACACCATTGGAATATTCGGGGGAATGGTATAGCAATCCAACCGACCATGACACCGACCGGGATGGCATTTTAGATGGAACGGAATGTCCAAGCAGAAAATTGGACCAACCTGGTCACGCCAGCGCCATTTGTGAGGATTTTGATCAGGACGGCATCCCCAATATATTTGACACGGATGATGATAATGATGGCGTCCCCACCAATGTGGATTCAACTCCCTACCGGGATGCCTCTACGCTTTACACCAATACGAGCCCATTGAAGATTAGTGTGGATAACCTGACTGAGGATGAGCCTGTTTTCTATGATTTCGAAATGCGACCGCAGAATCCGGAGCATTTGACATATATTATGAATGTATTGGATTGGCCAAGTGAGGATAATGACGGCCAGATCATGCGTATTAATGACACGACCTTTCACGATACCATGGATAGTGTCGATCTGAATGCGGATCCACGCTTTGATTATGGGGATATGCGTTTAATTCCCATGCTGGAGTTGAAAATAACCGGTAATCTCCCTTTACCTTTAACGAATTCTTATACGGCTATTCTGGATGCTGAGAATTTTTCGGGCGAGTTAACCCTGAAGTCAAATGGACCTGGAGTCACACAAATCACATTATCAGACGCTCCGGCGGGTACCTATCCGGTTTATTATGGGGCGGGTTCCTGTGATGACAGTTCGAATATCGTTGCTCTTGGAGATTTGTCTTTGGGCGCCAGCGGGTCTGCAGCGATTGGTTTGGGTAGCTTTGCGGATGGGGATTATTCCATATTTGTTTTTGATGAGAACGATGAAGATATAGTGGCCTGTACGATTCCTTATGCTGCACATGGATCATTTTCGGATCAGGTGATTGATAGTGAGATAATCAATGCCTATGGCGGTTTTGTACGGAACGAAGCCGATGGCAGTGTTTTACTATATATGCCTTTATCGGTGCATACGGATATCACCGGAAATTCTCCGGTTGCATTTAATGCCAGAGTACCATTTATGAATGAGGATAACCGATTTGATGGCTCCAGGCAGGATGTTCGCATGGTATGGATGATCAACATGCTCACGGACATTTGTAAACCTATGCCAACCGATCTTGAGGAGGATGAAACCTGGTGTGATATAACCAAACCGGAACAATGGATTCCCAATGTTGGCAGGGTAGTGCATACTTACGAAGACAGTTTTTATCTGACCAGCTTGAAAATTACTGAAGAGCAGGGCATGGATATGAATGTGTTTTTTGAAGATCCGGAACTGGATTTGGATAGTGACAGCGATGACCCATTGTGGAAATTATCCTACGGATTGCAATCTACCTTTACTGCCGGTCGAGAAGATGCCACTCTGGGCGAACTCTATACCCGCTTTGATGCAGATGTGAGTACAGTGCCGGATGGTAATGAGAAGCTCTGGGGAATCCCTGCAAAATCCTTTCAGGTAGAACAATATCATTTTGATTATGCCGACCAGATTTATAAATTTGTCAGCCAGGATCCTAACAATCCTAATAATCTGGAAAATCTTTTTAAAAATCACTTTGAAGATACCGGGGTTACCACCACTATTTTGCTGTATGCCAGGCAAAATAATTTCCGCCTGATTACCGTGGGGGATAGTGACCAGGTGAATTGCACAGGCCCTGCCTGCCACTTCGACTTTGCCAGTGAAGGCGTTCTTTCCACCGCACTGGTTAATTGGGCGCCTTTTGCATTTACAGCGGAGGATGGCTGGAATGGCTATCCGCTGGAAGATTACCTGGATATGATGGAATCCCGGCTGAGGGAAGCTGAAGACTTTCTAGCGGTGGATGATTCTGCGGATGAGAGAAATCTGATCGACGGAAAAATTTATATTGCCAGGTTTTACTTTGAGAGCATGTACCGGGGAGTTACTGGTTTACGATCTTTTGATAACCAAACGATTGCAAATCCACCTTCAGAATTATCTGATTTTGATATATATAGTGATTTTAATGGTTTGCAGAAAAAGGGAGCCGCTGTTGGTAAAATTGCTGGGATAATCGCGGATGCCGTCGTACGCGGTTTGGATAGCAACCTGTATGCGTGGGTTTTGGTGAAGTTTGGCAATAAAACGGATAAGGTAAAAGGATTCTTTATTGCATTAGGGGACGGCCTGAAACAAAAAGCAGGTAAGTTTTTTGATCTCTTGAAATATAAATTATTAAAGGTGGTTGTGGGGGTTGCCCTGGCTGCAGTCATTATCGCGGTGGTTGCGATAGCGGTGATTTACTTCCTGGATCCATCATCGCCAACCGGTAAGGTTTTGGGCAAAGTACTCACCTGTATATTGAGTACGGTAGCCATAATAGCGGCAGTAATGACGATTAAAGAAATTGTTTCGTTGGGTTACACACTTAATGGAGCACTGCAAAAAGCAACCATTATTGGCGCCATTGTGGCCGGTGTAATTACCTGGGGTATTTTTATCTATACCTGGGTTGCCAGTGACGTCAGTGTTTCCAGTATTGCCTTTACCTCTATGCTCGCGGATGCGATTGCAGCGACGATGACCATCATCCTGATGGCAGCTATAGCCAGCACCGGAGTGGGGGCAATTATTATCGCGGTGGTTGCCATTATTGATGCCTTAATTACCGCAGTTTGCGCTGCTACAGGGGTGTATGACCGTGAGGATGATGATATTGCCAAGCAATATATCTGTATTGGCATCAGTGGTTGGGTTACCAAAATCTTTAAATGGTTTATTTACAGTAATACTTTCCTGGTGGATTATGATAACTCCGACCGGCTTTCATTCACCGGATTGGGTACTGACTTACAAAATGAGAATTTGGGATTTGTCAGCACCAATAAAATGGCGATCACCGTCTCCCTGAAAAATACGATTACCTTATCGGATATTCCAATCGATTGGAAGGCGGCGGCGTATTGGTGGCAGTATTCGGGGAGTAATGCGAAAACGGCTACCTTTGCTTATGCCGTTCAGCCTGGTGAAGATAATATCCACTCTGATTTATCCCGCGGGTCCATGAAAAATGAATGGACAGCCACGAGTGAAGATGATCAGTGGTATGTTGAAGAATTTGTTCAATCCAATGGTTATTCAATCGATATGCCTTCACCGGGTATTAATCAGGACCCCACTGCAAATCTTACCGAAGGCAGCGCGATACCAGTGCAGGAATGTTGGGTTATTCCGCCTGTCCCGCCGATTACATTTTTCCCAATCCCGATTTGCTATATCCGCACTGAGAAAAACAGTTTTCATATGCCGTTGGATGGTAGCCTAACATTGGATGTCTTTCCAGCGACGCTGGATGAATTCTATACCCTGACCGAACCCTCGGCGTATGGTTTTGCGTTAGCCTGGGATCAGAGTGGTGATTTAAAATTCCCCATTCTGCAGGATGCGGATGGAGATACCTTACGCTCCAAACATTTCGGCGGTAACGATCCGGATGATTCGCGTTTTGACACCGATAATGACGGCATCTCAGATAAAGGAGAAGTAAGCTTGGGGAGCAGCTCAGTTCTATTTGATACTGATGATGATGGCTTGGATGACCTGGATGAACTATTGGCAGGCACTTCCTTAACCCGCAAAGATACCGACGGTGATGGTTTGACGGATGATCTTGAAATGCAAGGCTGGCTCTTCACCTATGGCTTTGAAGCGGATGGTGCCCCAAAAGAGACGATGGTGTATCCCAGTCCGATGCTTCCCGATACGGATCTGGACGGGATCAGCGACCTGGAGGAGAAAATTTACGGGTTTAACCCGAATGTGCGGGAAACGGCCAATATTCTGGATTACAACCTGGAAATGCGCGAAATCGATGCCCCGATTGTATCTTTGCAATTGGATGAAACTACGGCAGTACAGACTTTTTCCGACCAATCTGGATTTAAGTTTGATGCAGTGTGCACTGGTGAAACCTGCCCGCTCAGCGGTGTGGAAGGACGCTATCTGAATGCTGTGCGTTTTGATGGGAATGATGTTTTAACTTTGCCGGCCTCAAATAACCAGATTAGTTTCCTGAATGACCGCGCTTTTACACTGGCTGCCTGGGTGAAACCGGAAAGTGATGGAACCCTACTGGCGAAATGGCAGAATAGTGATTCTCAACACGAACTCGTTTGGGGTTTGGCGGGTGGTTATCCCACACTGATGAATGCTCAGAATATTACCGTTACATCTACTGAGGCGATCGCCTATAATGAATGGTCGCACCTGGCGGTCAGTTATGATGGTGTGGGAACGGTTCGGTTTTATGTAAATGGTGAGGCGGATAGTATTTCGCATAGCTGGACAAATTTAGTCGATCCTATCGCTGCAAGTCTTAGCCCGGTAAGCCTGGGAGCCATGCTCAGCGGCAGCGGCACTCCGGAAAACACCTATAATGGGTGGTTGGATGAAGTTCAGGTTTATGATCACCGCGTAGAATCTGTAACACTCAGTGAAGAAGACTTTATCCGGACCCGGATTATGACCCACCGTTACAATGTACAGGATCAGTTTGTCCGGCCGGATGAAAAACTTGTTCTGCATTCGGAAGTGGAGAATTTACTCAACAGCCGTTTTGCTTATGGACTGCTGCAAACAATTTTGGATCAAACCAGTGCCGTAATGGATTGGATGGAACTCTTAATCCCAGAGACTTTTGTGCTCTATCCGAAGAACCCGGTTGTCACCGGGGTGAATATTTACGAATCGGATAAAGAAATTAACTTGGATCCGGCTTATCAGCAGTCCGTTGATCTGAAAATTGAGCAGGATGCCTCGGCTCAGGTTGTCGACCGACGGACCGAATCTAATTATGCGCAGTTATGGTTGAAATTTAATGAAACTGGCAGCGAGATTCCCGCGATTGATTTCGCTACTGTTGGTTTTGAAGATTCTTCCGGAAATATGCCGCCCCGCAAATCTACCTGTACTACATGTCCGGGGATTGGTTCATTGGGTATATTGAATAACGCAATCCAATTTGCCAGTGGAGCGAATACACCGGTCTCTTTGCCTTCTTTGAATACTTTGGAAATACTGGATCGCGGCTATACGATTTCCGCGTGGGTAAGGCCGGAGGGCACACCTAATGGAACACTTACTGTATTGAATTCGACCCAATTGGCAATTTCTCTGGAAGCTGTAAGTAATGGTTATCGTGTAGATGTTTCTCATAATGGAGTAAATATTCCTAAAACATCTGTAATCGATCGTTCTGTGATTACCAATCAATGGAACCATCTTGTGGTGCGCTATAATGACGGTTCGGGCACATTGGATATTTACATAAACGGCGCCAGGGTCGCCACTGCCAGCTCTGTCCCCGCAGTTTTAGTCGATGCTGCACTTACCCTAGGTGGTGCTCCGCAAAGCAGGGCCTATCGCGTAGACGATTTGCGCATCTTCAATCGCCCGTTAACCTCACTGGATATTAACCGGTTAGCCGAGCGGCCGGTTTTGCAATTGGAAATGGACACCAGCAGCTATGCTGATAGTTCGGCTTATAATCAGTCGATCACTGGACGCTTCCTGGAAAGCAGCAATCTCAGTTCCGCCTCGGTGCGCGGTTCTTCTCTCAGCCCGTTGAGTGGTTATAACCCCGGTTACCTTGAAGTGAGTGGCAACAATCTTTTGGATATGGGCGATGGCGTTTTTACATTTTCCTTGTGGGTATATCCTGAAGATCGTAATACATCCGTGTGGCAGGGGATCTTTGGTAAACGAGAATATGGACAGGAAGCTCATGCAGCCCCGACGCTGGAACGCAATAGAAACGGCGATTTGCGCTTTGGGTTTGGGGACGGCAGCGCTTACCGTTCTACGACAGCGAATAGTGTCCTTGCCAACAATAAGTGGTACCACATTGTGATTACCTTCAAGCCGAATATCAGTGGAAATTACGAATACCGTTTATATCTCAACAGTGTTTTGACCCAATCGTATGAATTTTCCCAAAAACCGCAAGCCGGGCATAGTACCTACTATATCGGGCATTCCAGTTCGATTTATCGGATTGATTTGGGTACCTTAAAGGTGGATGATGAACATGATGCGGGATCCAATGCGGAACCGTATATTGAAGAATATCGCAATGGTAATTACGAACATGATCCACTCGGTGAACAAAGTATGGGAGATGGTGATTCGGTGAATGTTAACCATGGGGATACTATCACTGATTATGCGAGTGTGAAGTATACGGTTTGGGAAGAGGATTCCACCTCCGGAGATGACAATTGCGGATCCATCTATGTGGATTGGTATGATTTGCCCGTAAATAACAGACGGGTAAGCCTGGATGATGGTTTTGACGGTTGGATTGAATATACTTTGCAGCGTACTTCCACCAGTTTCAGCGGAAAAATTGACCAGTTGGAAGTTTACCGTTATGCGATTGACAGCGAACAGGCTTTTGACTTGTATACCGCCTTACCAATTACCTTACGAATGCCGTTGGACGATCGTCCGGCATCCGATCAATTTATCAATACGGCTGTTATTGGAGACATTGATGATGGCGATTGTGCAGGAAGTGCATGTCCATCAGCCGGTACGGTTGGGTTGCTCAATCAGGCCGTTCGTTTTGATGGTTTGGATGATATTATCGATGTTCCAGTAGCAACCACCAGTGATTACATGGTTTCCCTTTGGGTTAACACCACTTGTGCCAATTGCGGCCTGTATACTTTAGAGCAAACAGCTGGCGGTGTGAGTTTAAACCAGATTTATTTGCGTAATGGAAATGTATGTTCGCTATCCGGCAGTAGTGAAGTTTGTTCGCGCGGCGGCCAGATAATTAATGGCCAATGGCATCATGTGGTTTATTCCAACAATGGTGGGCTAATTAATCTCTGGATAGATGGTGTTATCGTCAACAGTATCACCGGCAGTGCTTTGACTGCTGCCGGAGCGGGAAATGTGCGCTTGGGTATGGCAGTCTCTGCTGAAGAAGATTATTTAAGTGGACAACTGGATGATGTGCGTGTGTTCCGCTACAGCCAGGCATCTGAGGTGGTGGCGCAATTAAAGCAGCGAGCGCCATTTTTCCTAACCCATTTGGATGATGAGTATGTTTCGGACGGCATTCTGGAAGATACACCGGCAAATTGGAACCTTGTTTGCGATATGGCTTCAGGAGACTGTCCACAGGCCGGTGTAAAAGGCCGGTTGGGTACAGCCATGCAGTTCGATGGTGTCGATGATTTTGTGACACTGGAACAGACTGTGCTCTCTGATACGGCAAAAAGCTTTACTTCAACGATCTGGGTAAAACCAACCGATGTCTTTGATACTACTCAGACATTGTGGACATTGTGGAACCGGGATAACTCAAATTTGAATTATTCGCTGGGCATCCAATCCGAATACCTGTGATTCTCCCTCCAATGTAGAATTGGTGATGAATGTATGGAATCAGGTTACTTTAGTGGTAAACCAGACTTCCACAACAAATGAATCCTTTGAACTTTATATCAATGGATACCTGGATTCTACTGGCACAGGGAATACTGGCAGCGATGTTAGTACCGGGTTCGGAAAACTCGACCTGGGTAATCAGCAAAGTGGTGCATTTGCCGGTGGAGATTATATTGGAGTTATGGATGAAGTTTCACTTTATTCCGTTACTCTGAATGAAATTGATGTGCGTAATACTTTCCATTACCAGATGGAGCATGTGGAAGAGATGGAGTCGATCACGGTAACCATAGATGCCGATGCACCACAAGCACAACTGGTCAGTTATAACCCTGATTTCCCCTATCTTTCTTCAGTGGACCGGATCATCCAGGTGGATGCACTTGACCTCACTTCCGGAATAGCCGCTGTAGAGATGATCCTGGATCATCAGAATGCACCGGACCCCCAGAAAACCTTGGCGCCAGTGTGTATCGACTCGCTGAATGGAACATCCTTCTGCCCGATCTTTGATCCTAAATTTGGTGAAGGTGCGTACGAACTAACCTTCCGGGCAATAGATGCAGTTGGTCATGAACAGATCTCCGATCCGGTTACCTTATACGTGGATGGAACCCCTCCACGTGTTACGACGAACATCGTTCTGAATTCCATTTATGCAGCCTTGCCATATGGTGCTTTGGAGAATACCTGGTATCTGCATCTGGGCGGCACCCTTTTGGATGAAGCATTAAGCGGCGTAATTGCAGGGAGTGGTTTGGAACAAAATTCCGTGCGGGTCACCATCTATAATGAATTTGGTGGTGTTGTGGGGATTGGTAATCAGCAACCGGAATTGGTTTGGGATGGAGCACGCTACAATTGGAACCATGATTATTTGTTCCCGGAAAATGAGCCAACCGGAAAAATGTCCCTCGTAGTTGAAGCCAGCGATAAAGTTGGTAACCTGAAAACGGCCCAAATTGCTTTTTATCTGGACGCAACGGCGCCGGTAGGAAAACTGGACGAATCCAGCGTACCCAATACCGATTTCGCAGCAATAATCGAAGGATCGAAATCGGCGGATGATACGGTGCTGCGTGAGCAGGAATTAACCGGTTCTGCCAGTGATATCCCTGGGCAGGAACTGCCATACATGTCGCCGGACGGTGAAGCTGCTGCGAGTCGGGTGGATCAGGTTCAAATGGGAATTGACCCTGCTTTAGGCGTTTCTTACCTCTTTAACGAACCTTATCCGGAAGGTCTGCTGGCCTGGCTTCCATTGGATAAAGAAGAAATCCCCAATGGGGCAAGCGGAAACCCAGATGAAAATGCTGCGAACCGGTATTATCTGGATATTTCTCCATGGCAAATTTCCGGAACATGCGAAATGCCTAACTGTCCGCAACCCGGTCAAATCGGACATAAAAACGGAGCCATGTATTTTGATGGCAATCATCGCTATATTAACCTGGGCAATCAGGTGGATTTGGCGAACAAGTCATTTACGATATCCTTGTGGGCGCAGCGTGAAAGCCTGAACCGTAATGATCCGATCCTGTGGCAAGGGCCGCTCTCGTTGGCAAGGCAACGCTTCCTGTTTGGCTATAACACCGAAAACCAGATGGTGTGCGGTTTTGGCGGAAGCGACCTGGTAACCTCGGAAGCTGTTCTGGATGGACTATGGCATAACTGGGCGTGTAATTATGATGTGGGAACGAAACAGCGCACCCTCTGGTTGGATGGGAAAGCGGTTGCCAGTGATACGGCTAACCCCATGCTGAATATGGAAGAAAATCTCTTTATTGGATTGGCTCCGGTGGGCAGCTACAAGGGGGATCTTGACGAAGTAGTTGTGTATGATCGTGCCTTGACCTCCTCAGAAATTCGGGAACAATTTACCAGCTATCAACCGGTTTTTCACCTAACAGTGGATGACGATTTTATCCGGAATGGGGATTTCTTGAACGACGTTTCCGGTTTTTATCAGGTTATCCAGATGAAGACGACTGCGGGTGATATATCCAATAAAGTAGCGGCGGGTAAGCAGGGTGATTATGCTTTGGGATTGAATGGGGCTGATCGGGTGCTTGTTTCTGCGGATTACAGCCTGAACCTTGATAGAGCACAATTTACAGAAATGGCCTGGGTTTACCCGCTTAGCCTCACAGGGTTAACCGGTGTCTTTACCCAAAATGATGAAAATCCGGAAATGCGTTACCCATCCTTATTCATCACGGCGGATGGAGCCATTAAATCCGGTTTTGGGAATGGTTATAACTGGTTTGAAACTTCCACGGCGTCTGGTTTAATACAGGCAAACAGGTGGAATCACCTGGCAGCCACATTTGATGGGCAGACCTATAAGATTTATCTGAATGGAAGGTTGGTTCACAGTGATGTTTCGCTGAACGGTCTCTCACCCTATCCATCCGAGACATTTGCCTTGGGAGATAGTTTGAATGGTATGTTAGATGAAGTCAGCATTTACCCACGGGCACTCAGTGCTGAGGAAATATACGCGTTTCACCAGATGAACTGGAAGGAAACAACCCTGGATAATCAGGGAAATGAAGTTACCTGGCGGGGCATTGTGCCTTATGGGTTAGAAGGATCCTATAATGTGAATATTCGTGCATGGGATTCTGGCAGCCACTTTACAGCCAATTCCAAAACCATGATCCAATGGGGCGGGTTGGTGGATAGTTTCCCGCCGCGGTTAACCGTGTTACGAGAAGAAATTGACCCAGAGGATCCGTACAAGCTGCGTTACACGTTTGAAGTGATCGACACCATGCTGGATCAGACAACCATTCGCCAGAATTTATGCGAATCGATTACTTATGAAAAAGAACACTTCAATAGTTCATGGTACCTGGCAGGTGGCGTTGCCCCCAATACGGGATTATATCGCATCGCCGGTACTTGTCTGGCAGATGGCCGCACCACTGAAGAAACTGGTATTTTGGCTTGTGATGTGGGCGGAAATTGTTCCGCCAGGATGTATTCTGCGGTTCTTACTGAACGGGTATATCTGCCATTGGTGATTAGCAGTGGTGGTGGTGGAGGTTCTGTTCCCGAGCCACCTTCGGCAGCGTGGCTTGAAAAAGTTTTGGATTTGGCGCAGACATGGCCGAAACTCATTGACAGCCAACAAATACAGCCTATTGAAACAAAACCTTTTATTGAATTTGATCAGGATGTGCTTACAGATCAGGATCAGCGCAGTATCATGCACATAAATCTGAAAGGGAACGTTGAAAATCCCAGCGCAATCAATACTTTGGTGATTAATATATGGAAGGACAATGAACTGGTAGCCACAACACAAGCGACAATTTACCAAAATCGTTGGAATGCTCCCTGGATGTTCCTGCCCGGAAATCCACCTGAAAATGGTGATTATGTTTTGGAAGTTATTCTCACGGATAATTCCGGTGAAACAACTTTATATAATCATCCAATAACTGTTCAAGGGAGTTTCAGTAAATGAGAAGCCCAGCCATCAAAAAACAACGACAAACGCACATTCATCCTGCTTGGTATTCTCTAGGTCTATGGATCCTGTTTCTGATGGTGTTCTCAGCCGTCTCAGTCACCCCTACCTGGGTAATTTTGGCAAAAAGTAGCCTGGGGGTGACAGAATTGACACAGATCACTTTCGGAGACCAGCCTGCCGGCCTGGCTTACGGCCCGGCACAATCCTATTTTGTCAGTGGGCTGGCCGGGAATGCTATTACATACTTTTCCGACCCTGCAGTACAGACCCGTTTTGAGCTGCCTCAGCCCGATTCCGGACCTTACGACATTCTTGTGGGTGCAGATAAACAATTGTGGTTTAGCGAAAATCAGGCTGGGCGCATTGGCCGTTTGGATCCTTCTGCTCAACCAGGTAGTCAATTGACCGAGTATTCATTGCCAAACACAAACGAGACTCCAACACAATTAGCGGTTGGTCAATTCGGCGATTTGTGGTTTACGGTTTATAACTCCAACCGGGTGGGCAGGATTGATGCCGATGGTGAAATTGTCATGCTGGATTTGGTGGATGGTGGTAAGCCATTGGGAATTACACAGGATGAAATAGGTCAGGTATGGGTAACCAATTGGGGCAGCCGAAAACTGCTGCGCATCAGCCCGGATGGAACCGAAATGAAAGAATTTTCACTGCCCAGCACCGTTTTTCGTCCGACTGAAATAATCCTGGATCATCAGGGAAACCTCTGGTTTTTATACGATAATTTAAATAAGATTACCCGCTTTAATCCACTTAGTGAAGAATTTTCCGAATATGATATCTCCAGTGTTAGCAGTTCATTTGTGGATCTCACCCTGGGGCCGGATGGCAATATCTGGCTACTGGGAACTTCGACGCTGGGTTGGTTTATTCCCGGTGATGGTGGGCCGCTGAATTATACCGAAATCCCATTGCTAGAAAATATTTTTGAGGGTGAAGGACGGGCACAAATGATGACCGGTCCGGAAAATAATATGGTTTTTACGGTTAACTCGAATGACAAAATTTACGAATTACAACTGGCTGCTACCGATTTAAGGGATATCCAGATTGTCGTGAC
Organism: Chloroflexi bacterium HGW-Chloroflexi-10; assembly: GCA_002840755.1. Classification (GTDB taxonomy): domain Bacteria; phylum Chloroflexota; class Anaerolineae; order Anaerolineales; family Anaerolineaceae; genus UBA6170. The sequence goes on from PHBZ01000020.1 coordinate 49,119, forward strand.
TGACCTACCACCAATGGTATTTGAAGCCGGTGAATTCTACGTGGAATTGGAACTGGTGAATTGGAGCCGTCAAGCAGCGGGTCCCTTGGAATTTTCACTTCAATTGGATGACAATATCCTCTTTCTCGGGTTTGAGGCTGATGGAGCAGGAAGTTGCAGTGAATCGAATGGTCTGGTTACCTGTGATGCTGGTTCTCTGCTGAGTGGAGAATCCAAAGCGGTAAACTTGAAATTAAAAACAGAACGAATTCCGGAATACCGAGCTGAACGATTGCTGAAATTTGCAGTCAGGCCGCTGGATGGAGATTACTTGCCCACCAATAACCGTCAGCAGCGCAATCTGATTATTCAGGAAGCGATCGATTATTTTAACGATTTTTCAATAAGCGCAGAAACGAATTTGTGGTCACAAACTCAAATTTCATCGATGGGTGATGAAGGTTCGTATCTTGGGCGGTTTTCGAACGACAATGTGACATTCACTTTCCAGGATTTACCGCCACACGACCGGGTTGAGATTTGTTTTCAACTATACATTCTGGGAAATTGGGATGGCGACCAGTTTGAGGATCCGGATATAAATGAAGAACCGATACCGATTATAGGGCCGGATATTTGGGCGAATTATATTGATGAGAATCGCTTGTTAGTAGCCACTTTCTCTAATCAGGAACGGTTTAGCCAATCGTTTCCGGAGAATTACCGGGAAGGTAATAACTTTGCTCAGGAAAGAGCCCGGGTCATCGGAGATTTTGATCAAAATGGAGTAGCGAATGACAGCCGCTATGATTTTTGTTATACCCGCGTTCATAACCAACCCGAATTTAAAACCACTTTTTATGGGGTGAATCTCTCAGATTTGGATGATGAGATGTGGGCGATTGATACAGTGCGTGCCAAGATTTATTATCACGCAGCCTACGATTGGATTTATTTCCCGACTCTTATTCATTGATTGGAGGAAAAAAGATAATGTCTAAAATCAGTCCCATTCTAAAGTTTTGTATCATCCTGTTGGGTGTATCCATTTTCCTACCGATCAGCAAAGTGGTAGCTTCCTCGTTACAACAGAGCGTTCCTTATGAAGTTTTGGTTAATTTACAGCTCAACCCAACCCCATCCTATATTGAGCAGACTGTGACCGCAACGGTCACAGTCACGACTCAATCCGGGCTGGTTGGCCCAGTCAGCGGGGTGGTTGAACTTCGCTCCGGACAATCAAAATTTTGTACATTGACACTGGATGCCAGCGGCCAAGCAACCTGCACGCTGATATTTGATACGCCCTCCACTGTCGAAATGCAGGCAGTTTATCTGGGTGTTACCCAATATTTACCGGGTGTTTCACCACGGGTAACTCACCGTGTACTGGATAAACACGTACCGTTGGTACAGATATTATCCGATTTGCCAGATCCGTCGATTATCAACCGGCAGATTGTCGTCAATTTCCAGGCAGCTTCCGTCGGACCGATTCCGAGCGGCGCAGTGACAGTCTACCGCGGTGACGCTGCCTGTATTCGGCCTGTGCCATTGGTGGACACATGCTCAGCCAGCCTGGATTCTGGTGGGCATGGCAGCTGCACGCTGCCATTGTCTGTCGTTGGGCAGGTAAATCTTTGCGCCGCTTACGCCGGTGATTATGCCAATTATGCGGCAGTTTCAGCGTCGGAAATTCACCGTGTCAGCCAATCGAATACATTTACACAGATTACCAATATTGTGCCGTCTCCCTCCCTGCTTGGTGAGACGGTTGCGATTACATTTACTGTCACATCTCCGGATGGTATTCCGCAAAATGGATTGGTAACCGTGATCAGCGGTACATCTACTTGTTCGGCAACCATAACGATTGGGCATTGTTCCTTGGCGATTAACCAGGCGCATCTCAATCCGGTTTACGCTTCCTACGCGGGTGAAACGGTTGGTTTAGTCGTATTACAATCCAGTACATCCGATGTGGTATTGCAGCGAGTTAATGTCCCGCCCAGTGATATCAGTCTGGATTCCAACCAGGTGAAAGCTTATTCCATGCAAAACGAGGTCGTGGCTTCCATCCAAGCTGTGGACGCCAATGTGGATGAAAGCCATACATTTGCGTTGGTAGATGGTGTTGGGGCTGGCGGAAATGCTTATTTCTGGGTCGATGGAAACCAATTGAAGACGCAAGGCAATATTCCTGTCGATCCCTCCCGCATCAGTATCCGTATTAGGGCTACGGACCCAGCCGGTTTGAATTATGAAGAAACATTTACACTGATTGTGATCGAGAACACCCCCTTATTACCGAATACCGGGTTTGCGCCCTGGCGGAAGACCTATTTACCCAATGATCAAATTCGTTTCACGCAGGCTGACCAGGTGACTCTGGAAATCCCGAAACTTTTGGTAAAGATCCCGGTGGTTGGTGTGTCCTTGGAAAATGGAACCTGGCAAACTGATTTTCTGGGGCGTGAAGCCGGCTGGCTGCATGGGACAGCTTTTCCGGGCTGGCAGGGAAATTCCCTGCTGGCAGCACATAATTTCCTTCCCAGCGGACTGCCTGGCCCGTTCTGGTTACTCGGAAAACTTACCTGGAATGATACGATCCTGGTTCATGCCTTCGGCGAAACATCCGTTTATAAGGTTCGCAGTGTTTCTTTGGTTATGCCGGATGATCCCGATGTAACACAGCATGAAGAGGATGCCTGGCTCACCCTGGTGACCTGCAAGTCTTTTGATGAGACGACGCAAAGCTATCGTTGGCGTGTAGTAGTAAAAGCGGAATTGGTTGAGGTTCGCTAGCATGGAAGGTAGAAACATGAAATGGATTTTCAATAAAAATAAGCTTATCCGATCTCTGGTGGCAGTAATTTTGCTTTTATTGGCAGGTTTGCCTGGCACAACCGTGGATGCAGCCACACTTACATTGGATGCGGATTGGGGCAGTGCGACTCTGCAAATTGGTGCAAGTCATTCCGCCTCATTTACTGCCAGTGATGGAACAGCTCCTTATGTATTTACCTTAACTGGTTCGGTTCCAGGCTTCTCGTTTTCTTCCAATTCAGCCACAGCGAGTTTGACAGGTACGCCAACCACCATTGGCAGATATGACGTGTCAGTTTCCGTAAGGGACTCTGCTGCCTCCCCATCGACCATATCTTCAAGCTTTACATATACCGTGTATTCGGACACCACCACCAGTATTGCAAATATGATTTCATCTCACCCGGATGGGGAATTGCGTGTAGGTTATCCGATATGGGTGGTAGTGGAACTGGATACTGAAAATGGGTACCCAACCACACCAAGCATAACAGTTTCAACTAATAATGGTGGTCCTTCATGTACGGCACCCATCGATCCTGACTCCAAAACAGGGGAGTGCGCTCTTAGTTTCACTAGCGCCGGCAACTATAATATCACTGCCGCATTTACCGCATCCAATTATTTTAATGCCTCCGCTTCGGCTGCGATGCCCGTTACAATTCTTGCCCGCGAATTTGAAACCAGGTTGTCAGCCGGCAGGAATCACACCTGTTTAATCAATGAAGATGGGGAAATATCCTGTTGGGGGCTGGATCTGGCCTATACGATCAAAGATGATATTGGGACAATAACAGACAGTGTTTCTACCGGCACTTATTTGCAAGTGACTGCCGGCGGGTATCACACCTGTGCTTTGCAGACCAGTGGTGCCATTAAATGTTGGGGTGATTCCTCCGAGATTTTGGATCATATCCCCAATATTATAGATGGAAAAAACATTCATTATGTCTATCTAGACGCCGGGGACGATTATGCATGCGGTATCGATACAAAGAACAAAACACATTGCTGGGGTACTGAATCCGGCGCATCCTTGGGAGAACCGCCTCATCAATTTAAAAATATCAGTGTTGGTCGGGATCATTTCTGTGCGGTTCGAACCAATGGCAACGTTGATTGTTGGGGAGACGATACGTACTATCAAACTGCGGTCCCGATAGGGTTAAATGCGCGTATGGTTGCCGCAGGAGCCACACACACGTGCGCCATAAAAACCGATGGGACAGTTGCGTGTTGGGGAACACCTGATATGACAGCGATGATCCCTACCGGCACGTTTTCTTGGATAGAATCCGGAAATAATTACTCTTGTGGTTTAAACAGTTCCGAAAATATTCAATGTTGGGGAACCGAATCGTTGGTAAACGAAGCACCGGCAGGTACATTTTCCTGGGTTAGCAGCGGTTTATACCATAGTTGCGCCTTGCAAACCGGGAGCGGTAGTCCATTTTTGAATTGTTGGGGATTTAATAGCAATAACAAAGCACCTCATTTGAGTTTTTCGCCGATTGACTTGCCTGATTTCTGGCCACAGGGAAAGCCTTTTTCACAAATGTTCAATTTAAGCGGCGGGAATGAACCCTATGAGTTTACCCAAACTGGGGCTTTACCAAATGGAATAACATTAGCTCAAACCCAATTAAGTGGCGCACCCACTACCTTAGGAGAATTTTCTTTTACCCTAACATTAAATGAGACATTTTTGGCAGGTGTCAGCCCTTATCCGTTGAAGCTTTCACCCACGAGTCAGGCCTTTACAATTGCGGTAGAAAGCCCGGTAACTGCAACCGTTATTACCCAATCGGAAAATAACATATCGGTAGGGTCGCCGGTAAATATAACCACTACCATTTCAGAATCCGGCACTCCTACTCTGACAGGCATAGTGACGATCAATGGTGGCGATCCTGATGCTGAGTGCGATGCACAAGTGGGTCCCAATAGCAGTGGCGGTTGGATCGCCAGTTGCCCTTTGTACTTTAATACACCTGGTACAAAATCAATAATCGCTACCTATAACGGGGATGATTTCTACCAATCTAGCAGTAGTGGGCCAGTCAGTATAGAAATTACGCCCATTGTTATCCTCCCCATGGTCACCTCTGGAGATCAATTTTCCTGCACCGTTGATTCAAATGGGAGCCCATATTGTTGGGGGAGTAGCGATTCTGGTAAAACCACACCTCCAGCGAATAGTATTTTCAAATATATCGATGCAGGTAATTCCCACGCCTGTGCTATCAAACCCAACGGGCGAGTTGAATGCTGGGGTTGGGGTGGGTATGGTTTACTTTCTCCACCACAGGATTTCGGTGTCATAAAAGTCACATCTGGTCAAAGTCACGCCTGCGCGCTCATCAATCATCCCACTTCCGGAAAAATTATCAAGTGTTGGGGGAACTCTGCCGGTAACCGAACGAGCAGCCCTGCGGGCAGCGGATACATCGATATTAGTGCCGGCGATCAGCATACCTGTGCGATTAATGCCAGCGGTTTAGCGGTCTGCTGGGGAGATAATTCCAGCGGACAGAGTAATCCTAGCGTAAGCATCACTTTTTCTGCAATCAGCGCTGGTGGAATGGCGACCTGTGGTTTAAAAACCTCTGACCAATCGATAGTATGTTGGGGTGGGACTGCTGCCATTCGTGATACGGCCCCAACAGGGAGTTTTACTAGCATTGATGTAGGTGCTGCCCATGCCTGTGCTGTTCGCAGTAGCGACAACACTATGGCCTGTTGGGGTACCACCCCGAATGGGATTAATGAATCGTTTACCCAGGTTTCCTGTGGGGAAGATCATAACTGTGCTCTGCGTAGTGATGGATTTTTACAATGCAATGGCGAAAATGCTGAGGGTCAGGCACCGGTCATTGTTATCGCCCCCGAAACCTTCCCTACACTGGCCATTGGCGCCAGTGTCAATGCTCAGGTTATCGCTACAGGTGGCAGAACCACCCAATATACTTATTCCCGCCAATCCGGTGCTTTACCAACCGGGCTGACGATTGCATCCACTGGTGCGGTATCAGGAGTTGTTTCAAGTGGTTTTGATTTCAATTTCACTATTCGCGTGGTGGAAGCCAACCGTTTACCGGCACTTATTCAAGAACGGGTTTATACCCAGCGCGTAAAGGGTAATACCGCTTTACAAATTCAAAGTGTCACTCCCGAAACCGGGATGGTCGGCAAACCTGTTACGCTTACCTTGCAAGCCTTTCAGGCGGCTGACAATTTGTTTACCCAATTACCCACCGGGGTTTTGCAGGTGAAAGCCAATGGCGCAGAAATTTGTTCTCCGGTGCTGGTAAATGGGACCGCGTCCTGTACAGTATTTTTTTCCAGCCCGGGAGAAAAGGCGCTAGAGGTCTTTTATACGGGGGACGAACGGTATTTACCGGCAAATAGTACTTTGCAGCCCGTTAACCTGACCATCGCTCCATTATTGGTGGATTTAGGCGTAGAATCCGGTTCCGAAGCTACGTATATTCATTTGGAAGATGGCAGCTTGAAATGCGTGGGTACTGCCTGCCAGCTGAATGTGTTTAACACCCAATATCCGGTGTTTGGAACCGGCGATATTTTTACCTGTGCCATAAAAAAAGAAGGACACATTCAATGTTTGCAAAATGGAGCAGGACTGAATGTTTCCGGGATGTTCACAGACCTGAGTGTCGGGAAAAACCATTTTTGTGCCATCCAAACCAATGGTCAGATTCTCTGCCATGGTGAAAACGATGAAGGTCAACTAAACGCACCTATTGGCAGTTACCACAGCATTTATTCCGGTAACGGCGCAAGTTGCGCGTTGGATTCTGCTGGTAATGCTGATTGCTGGGGGAATATTGATAACAGCACGGTACCTACCGGGAGTTTCCTGCACCTCAGTGTGGGAAATGGTTTTGCCTGCGGGCTGCGGGCGGACCAAAGCCTGGCATGCTGGGGTAATAATGATATTACCCAATCATCCCCGCCATCTGGAAGCCTGTTTACACAGGTTTCGGTCGGAGACAATTTTGCCTGTGGCATCGATACTGGCCAGGAAATTTCCTGCTGGGGTGATGACAGTCAGGGTCAAAGCCAGGCACCTTATGGGGAATACCACACTATGGATGCCGGTGCCGACCATGCTTGTGCTTTAAGAACAGCTGATCAGCTTACCTGCTGGGGTAGTAATAGTACAGGTGAGGCGCCGCAAATTCTGGTAGACCCGTTGGACCCGGACGAGATTGTTGCGTTGGTCCCATGGGAAAACCATTTCGATCCGGCCGGCGGTGTGAAACCCTACCAGGCGGTGATCAGCGCAGGTGCATTACCACCCGGTACCAGCATCGGCCTCAGCCCAGCTGGTGTTGTGGCGCATGGCACACCATCTTTACCAGGTGAATTTGATTTTGTCATTCGCTGGATGGATGCAGGCTCTCCCAAATTGGTATGGGAAGAACCGTACCATCTGACAGTGACCGGAGCTAATTTAATAGCATCTGTATTACCGGCTCATCCAAATACGGCTTTGCGAGATAATCAGTTTTTCTTTGATTATATACTCGAAAATAATACCAGCCTGAATGTACCGGATGTACTGGTTACCATTCAGTTACCGGAAACAGGGTTTGAGAATGTGGTTATTAGCGGACTTTCAGGCTGTGTACTAAGCGAAAATATGGTGGAATGCACTATAAGCAGTTTCCCCGCAAATAGTAAGTTAACGGTGCGGGCAACCGGTAGGGTCACAGCCCAAGTGAACAGTATTCTACAAACGGATGTGTTAATTGAACCTACATTGAGCAATTGGCCTGATATTCAACCTTTGAATAATGCAGCCAGCAAAGAAATCGTGGTAGCGTATTCCAGTACTTTATTGGAAGATGATTTTGAAGGCGGATTAGGATCTCAGTGGCTGGAAGGACAGATTAACGTTACACCGGGTGGTGATTTGTTTATCAACAATCCGGGTGTTTCAGATCAGACTGTCCGCTTGCTGCTCAATGAGTTAGGCCCCCATGAAACACTCAAAATCCGCTTTGAAATTTATGTAATAGGTTCTTGGCAGGGCAATGGCCTCACAGGCTCCTTAGACCCGGCATTATTCCAATTTGGAGAAACGGGCGAAACCGCTCAACTGATTACAACCTTTAGCAATGACGAAGATTATTTGCAGGCCTATCCCGGCGAGTACCCTGGTGCAGCCTATTTTGCCTGGCATCGTGCTGCCGGCGTGAATGATTTAGGGTATGATAGCGGCACTATCAACAGTCGTTATCAGATCGAATTGAACCTCGATCATAGCGGTTCAGACCTGGACCTCACCTGGTTAGCGCTTCATTTACCAGATGGCGCTGTTATGGGAATTGATAATGTGCTTATCGAATTAGATTCTGGTTGGATACAGGTCTATTTACCACTAACAATGCGATGAGAAGGTTAGATTCAAAAAAAGCAAAAACCCCTTCGATTTCCCGAAGGGGTTTTTGCTTTTATCATCGGACATATTCGCGTAGTCAAAATATTTTGAATAAATATTCAAACTAACACAATAAAACCTAAAACAATGCATGAAAGCAGGCACATTACCAGTATGACCAGCGCCCATGCAAGCAAAATCTTTCTCAAATTGAGTTGAGAGCGATTGTTTTGTCGCATTTAACACTCCTTTTCTTCGTTACTCTATATACGTAAAAAAGATCAGAGTGGTTTCAAAAACAATAAAATGCGTATAGCCAATATATCACATCAATAAATAATCAAAAACACCCAAAATACCAACTAAACGAGAGATACTACCTTATCGGCACCCAAACGTGAAAATAATCCTCACAGCTCTTCTGTAAAATTACACCTTGCCAGGCCAGCTTTTCTCCACTTTGTGGGAGCCAGGTAGTAAAGATCCATTCAAGTGTCAGAGTAAAATTTTCTAAGCCTTCACGATGGAGAAAGCAGGCATAGCGTCCACTTGGCCTTTCCCAATCGACCGGCAAAAAAGGGTTATTCCAAATTACCGATCCACTCTGCCAACCGGTGTAACACCATTGGGGTTTATATCCGCAATCATCAAAATGCAGAACAATTTGATATGGATCAATAAGAACAGGGGAGTCCGTCATTGCTGAAATTGTTTCCCTCAATTTCTCGACATAACCACCTGAATTCATCAAACCACTAAGCTTTTGGGCAGTTAAAGTTTGAACTTCACAAGCAAGTGAATCCATCACCTGGGTTACGTGGATAATTTTTTCCAACCCGATTGGCGGCAAAAAACTGGTAAGGTTGGTGCAGCGGGCTCGCCGAATAGAAGAAGGTTTGACCCCAAAACAACGCTGAACGGCTCTGTTGAATACTTCCGGGCTGTTAAACTGATAGTCCAGCGCAATGTCAATAATCCGTTTGCGGGATTGAATAAGCTGTTGCACAGCTTCGCTGGTACGTCGACGCATCAAGTAATCATAAGGACTGTGGTGAACATAAGCGCTGAACATGCGGCAAAAATGGTAAAGAGAATAATCAGCAGCCTGTGCCATATCGGCAACCTGAATCGGATCTTTTAAATGTGCCTCAATATAATCTAAAGCATTTGCCAGACTGTATAAATCCGGCATATTAACCGCGCAATTTTACCGGAACTAAAACATCCAATTCTGATTGTTCAACCTGTTCCACCCCCAAATAGCGCGAATCATACCGTTCTATCACCAGGGGAAAGGCACTTTCAAATTCAGATTGTTTTAACCAACCTTCAAAAATCAACGCGGACCAATCCCCAGTGATTTCTTTGCCTTTTAGGGTAAAACAAGCATAGGTTGAAGGTGGCAAATATTTATACGATATCTGCGGCCATAAACTAACCGGCTGGTTAACTTCACAACCCACAAAAACCTCATACTCTCCCGTTTTAGCAGTCTCGAAAGTTTCGATATGCAGTTCATAATAATAATCCGGTTGGATTATATAGGGAGCCAATAGCTCAGCTTGCTCTTGAAGAAATGGGATAAAACGCTTCCATAAACGCCCAATCTCATTCTCTACCGACCAACCGGCCGCATTGTGAAACGGATTGCCAAAGAAACTAAAACCTGCCAGAATCATACCTGGGGATTGAATAAAATCAGGGTGCATCCACACCTCCTGGGAATAGTTCTTTTCATTATAGCATCCGTTTTTTAGTTTTCTCTGGAATAAAGTCGGCTTTTATTCCAGAGAAAACCTGCCACAGAACAAAATAATTTTTCAGTCTGCGACAATACTATTTCAGGATGCCATTTCGTGAGGCATCAAACCAATTCCTTCTTCCGGCATCCATTCCGGCCAGCCCTCTAACCAGGTAGGGATGTATGTATTTTCCACACGGTCACAAACAGGGAAGTAGGCTTTAATATCAATGATGGGCGTACTATCAAACATATCCAGGTCAGCGACCACCAATAATCCTGCAATGCTATCCACACGCAACAATTTGCAAGTTGTCATCAGGATCGGATTTGGACGGAAAGGGGAGCGGGTAGCAAATACGCCCGTCGTATGTCCTTCTGCATATGGCGGATTGGTTTGTAATACCTGGCGATACTCAGGAAAAGGTCCTGTAGCAATCCAACCAAAGATCATTATATGACTAAAGTGTTCCAATTCTTCCAGAGCTGAGCGATAAGGCGGATCGATGTGAATATGGATACCCTCTTCAGTACGTTTTACCAGCCCGATGGGTTTTAAGAGAAAATCTGTTTTCATTTTTTACCTTTCATTTAATTTTGATATGCTCGAGTATACAAAAAGCCCGGCAGTAATTCTTGATCGCCATTGCCTGAATCTGAACTAAATCTCGATCCATCTTCATAGAAGTTGATGATTCTTGCGTTTCTAAGAAATATAGACAGGTGGAAAATACCAAATTTCAAATAAAAGAGGTATTTCGACTGGCTAAATAGTGATAATTTCGTATAGATTAATATGTTTTGACAAAAATATTTCGATAAATCCACTTTTTACAGCCGGGGTTAATCTGGTGTTCTAATAACATCCACAACTATAAGTACAGCTTATAGTTGTGTAAATTGATTCGCATAGGTTTGTTCTATGAAAAAGGAGGGCTGAGTGCAAATTTTGCCTTCTCGGAACAGTTTTTTCTGGAAATATTTGTCTGTCAGGGTGTTATTTTTCCGGAATTCTCCAAGAGAAAAAGTGCATCGCTGCAGTGGTGCCTTTTTACACCAAATTTCTCCTGACAGTCAATGCCCGCAAATATGCCAATAACTCAGCTCGTTTTGATCTGATTGTGCGTCTGGATGAAATAAATTTTTTTCATATTAATTCCAGGAAAAATCTTGGAAGAAATATCCGAAGCAATTACACAAAAGACCTGTCTATTTGTGTGTAATCGAGGCAATCCATGGTCTATCTTGTATGTAGTTATATTATATAATGAATATTATCTTACATAATAAACAATCTAAGCAAATATGTCTTATTGGATATCACCTTGAGGTAGGATTGCATAGTTATTTGCACTGGATCGTACAAAGATATGCATTGGAGCAAAAAAAGAGGGTTTTTTGCCATTTTTTATGTGTTTTTAAATATTAACGCATTCAATCTGCACTGGCAACCATTATTTTCCCATTCATCAGATGATCTTGCACGCCTATTGGCAAGGCCTACATTCTACTTTAAAATACACAATGCATTCTCACGAGCCTACATCCCCTCCTGCCTTATTTCTCCAAAACCAAGAAATTTAACAAATTCAAGGCAATATGTCTGAACAATTGTTCAGACAAGATAAACTAGATTTTCCCCGAAATATTCCCTAAAAACACCCTATTTACCAGATTATTTCGATTAATACTCGCTTCCGGCATTTGTATCAATTCGTTGTACTGCGATTTGGGTAATTAGTACATAATCCCAATAACAGATATCATTTTTTGGTCTGGCATCTGGAAGAATATCCGAATATAAATCGTTATATCGATCAACCCTGGCGGACATAAGTCCATCACATATTCCGGTAATAAAATTATCCAAATCGAATGTTATCATGGTGTCTTGGGGTTTGACCATGCAGTTAACGGAACAATTCAAGTGAATCAAGACAAGGTGGATTTTGTTGGCGGTCGGGGTTATATCGAAAAAGATTGGGGAAAAGCCTTTCCGCAAGCCTGGATATGGATGCAATCCAATCATTTTGCGTATACACACGCCTCCTTAACTGCATCCGTTGCTATTATTCCCTGGATGAGGAGTTCATTTGCCGGATTTATCGTAGGGTTCTGGCAAAATAGAAACCTGCACCACTTCGCAACCTATACCAACAGCCGTATTTCCAATTTGGCAGTCAATGACGAGCATGTTTTTTGGACAATGCAAAACCGTACTCATTTCTTGGAAATTGAAGCCATACAAGCACAAGGAGGTTTGTTGCTCGCACCTACTCCCCAAGGTATGGGCAGACGCATCGCAGAAACGCTCAGTGCCAGTATCTTTGTCCGCTTGACTAACAAACAGACAAAAAAATAGAATTTGATGGAACCGGTGACTATGCTGGCCTGGAAGTTGTCGGAGATATGGAAAAACTGATTAAAATGGCATTGAAATGATCTATCACACAACAATAAGTGGCGTTTTCATTTTACCTTCGATATAAATTGCATGAACATCAGATAATTTTGAAAAATCAGCGATTAAATAACTGCACTTAATATTAAATTCTGTTTGCAGCCTTTCAAACAATTCGATCGATTTTTGTTCATTGCGATTGATACATAAAATATTTGCCCCATGTGATGCGTATTTTTTTGCCGTAATATTACCAATCCCTGAAGTTGCTCCGGTTATCACCACCAAACGATGATCAAACGCATCTATACATATCTTAGGGTCTAAATTTTGATTGCGGATCATCGCAATAATATTAGACCATTTATATTCATTGTAATATTTTCTCAACACGCCTCCAAAAAACGCGGTGTTTAAGAACAAGGCCAACTTTTTTTGTTTTGTTAATTATAAAAGGATTTTATTTTAATTAAAATTTGATAGTGGGATAAAAACTTATATTTTTGGATATTTAGGAGATTTTCGAAAATAACGGCTTATATTGTATACCTCATGATTTATTTATTTCGATTTCATAAGGTCTTTTCTTTCACCCATGCCTATTCCCATTCCCCTACTGTCCTCCGTCAACCTTATTAAGCAGAACAAACATCGTCGAAAGGATTTGTTCATGCTGAACTTCGCGGCTGGTTGTTGCCATGTTTTCTTCAGTGGTCAGCTCATATGAGCCAAATTGGTGATGATCACCACCTTCGATTTTAACGTATAACGTATCAGCGGGTAGCAAATGTTTGCGTGCCCCCACACTTTCATCGGTCACACCGGTTTCATTGCCACCAAACAATAAAACTACCGGAATATTCAACTTGGATAGATCCGAGCTCTCCGCTGGAAAGGATGACCAGATGGCCAATCCATCAATGTTTTCCGGGTGTGCACTGGTATACATTGCGGCAGCGGTACCCCCTACCGAGTGTCCACCAATCACCCATGTTTTGATCTCCGGATGGGCGGCAATAATTTTATCGGCTATATTGGCATTAAATACAGCCATGTTTAACGGAATTTTTGGCACAATCACTGTAAACCCCTGCTCAGAAATGGAGCGCATCAAATCAGAATATCCGAGAAAGCTAATCCTTCCACCAGGGTAAAAAATGAAACCGGTAGAGGAAGCTAACTTTGGCGTAAAGGATAACCAAGGATACCGGGATACCGTGACATTCTGGTCACTTTCTACAGCAGCCAGCGCCTGCGGTAAAGGCTGGCGTTCATAAGTGAGGTATTTTATCGCCAAAAAAACTACAACGGTGATCATCATAGCAATCATTATTCGAATGATCAACTTTTTACTCGTTTTTCGCATGAAATCTCCTCCTAATTTTTATGGTTAACAAGCCATTTTGATTAGCTCCAATCCATCAATTATTTTTTTACCCGAGGGTTACACCTATTATAAAGATCATTATGATTATTAAAATCATAAATCCTAAAATTTTGGAATAATTTCTGGGTTCAATATGACCACTCCGATCCATTTTCTGATCAATGGAAATAACCGCCAATAAAAAGACAAGGTTGCGAGACCCAAAGCAATCAGGCTCAAGCGTTGCAGATTAAGATTCCCAAAGAAGACAATTACACCCAACAGGAATAAAAATATAAGTTTGGCACCAGCAACCCAATTAACCAGGTATTTAACAAAGTCATGAATTTCTGGGTATTTTTTGGAGGTTTCCCATGCTTTAAAAACGCCAACAGCATTGGCATATTTGGAACCCGGGAAAAAATATAGGACATAAACATTGGATAATTCTAAAAAGATAAACACAATAATCACGATCTTGGCAAACATAATCGATGCTCCTTGAATCAATAAAGTTAGGTCTCAGGTTTAAGAACAATTTAAACTTATTTTTTATTTGCCGTACTCTATATTGTATAATAAAATTAAATCGTAGTACTTAGTTAAAATGAAAATCATTCCCCGCACATAGATTACGATTACGGGCAATAGTTACTGGAAGCTATCAATCAGAAAGGGGGATTTACAAAAATTTAAATCCAGTATGAAAATGTTTTATCCAATTTTTTTCTTTTCCACCTTCCCATTTGGCTTTTCACTTGATTCCCTGACATTAATTGATTGTTGCAAAAACTTCGTAAGCGCTTCCAAACTATCCAAATAGATAACCTTATGTGAGTGTGGATCTTCGAGCGAAGCTACCCAGTTTGGAAATTCCGTGTTTCCAATATCCCAAATACGTAGAAGGTAGGATAAATAGTTGCGTTTCATAAATCTAAGTTTATAAGATTACTGTCAAAAAACCGTCAAATTTTTTTCGAATCCCCTATAATTAACTATAGGAATTCACTGATGACAGAATTACAAATTCATTGTTTTGGAAATCTGCAAGTTAATTTAGATCGCCAGCCTATTGATCACTTTGACACGAATAAATCTCGTGCATTGCTTGTTTACCTGGCTATCGAAAACACTCAACCCCAACACCGGTCGCACCTGGCCGGGTTGTTATGGTCAGATCAACCTGAAGAACAAGCTCAACACAGCCTGCGTCAAACACTTTCTAACCTGCGTAGAACCCTTGGAGATGCGAATTCTCTTAGCCCAATTTTATTAATTGAGCGTGAGACGGTCAGTTTGAATCCAAATAACACCATTTGGGTAGATGTACATGCCTTTCAGTCGGGGTTGGCATCTGCATACCGCCATTACCAGCGTCGTGATCAGGGCGGATGGATAAATGTACGTCGGTTGACCGCCGCTCTTGCTCTACGAAATGGTGCCTTTTTAGCCCACTTCCAGCTTAAGGGAGGGCTGCTCTTTGATGAATGGCAAACTCTCATGCGAGAGGAGTTTGACCAGCAAGCCCTCCAGGGCATGGCGCAGCTTTCAGAGATCTATGAAAAGCGTGGGGAATATACTCTAGCCCAGCAGATGGCGCATCGGATGATCGATATTGCGCCCTGGGACGAACAGGCTCATCTACAACTGATGCGTTTGTTCGCTTTAGATGGGCAAAAGAGTGTGGCTCAAAACCAATATCGTATCCTGAAGCACTTTCTTCAGGAACACCTTAATGTAGAACCGGCTGATGAAACAAAAGCGCTCTTCGAGCAAATACGCTCCAGGAAAATAGAACAAACTTCCGTATTTCTACGGTTTTCCCCTGGACATTCGAACTTACCGAAATTTTCTTCTCCATTTATTGGTCGAGAACAGGAGATGGAAGAAATTACCGACCTGCTGGTAGATCCTGCATGCCGCCTGCTAACATTATTGGGAACTGGTGGTGTAGGAAAAACCCGCCTTGCACTGGAGATCGCTCAGCAACAATTCGGCCTTCTTTCAGAAGGAGTTTTCTTTATTCCGCTTTCTTCTGTTTCAACCGCCGAAAAGGTTTCTGCAGCGGTTTCAGATGCCATTGGATTAGTGCTGACTGATCAGAGCGACCCTCATACTCGCCTGTTAGACTACCTGCGCGAGAAACGTATGCTGTTGGTTCTGGATAACTGTGAGCAGTTGCTGGGTGATCCAAAGAATATTCACCCCTTTATCGACATTCTGGATTGTGCACCAGGTGTCACGCTGTTGGTGACATCACGGGAACGGTTGATGCTTCAAGAGGAGTGGATCTATCCGCTCACTGGAATGCGCTACCCGTTGAGCCAACAACCGGATAAAATTTATACCATACCGGAATGGGTAGAACGGTATGACGCACTGAGCCTTTTCTATCAACGTGCCCAACAGGTACAGTTTGGTTTTCCTGAGGATTCCTCTTCTCTTCCCAATGTGATCCGCATTTGCCAGATGCTCGAAGGTTTACCATTGGGATTGGAATTAGCCGCCGCAGCTCTTTGGAAACATCCCTGTAGTACAATTGCCGAAAAGATCGGGCAGCATCTGAACGCTTTTACCGCAAGTGCAGTCAATATCCAACCACGCCATCGCAACTTATGGGCAGCCTTCGAGGTTTCCTGGCAACTTCTTACCCGTGAAGAACAGACATTATTGCGCTGGCTGAGTGTATTTCAAGGTGGGTTTACGTTGGAAGCTGCCCATGAAGTGGTCAATACAACAGCTGACCTGCTGTCTGACCTGGTAAACAAATCCCTCCTGCGATGCAATTTGGATGGTAGGTATGTCATGCATGAGGCAGTACGCCAGTTCGCCAATGAAAAACTAACCGAGGCAGGTTGCGTGAATGAAGCTCGTAGCGCACATGCAAGTTATTACATCGCTTTTCTCGCAAGCCAGGATGCTGCTTTACATAACCATAAGCAAAAGGAAGCCCTTTCCGTCATCCATGAGGAGATAGGCAACGCTGAAATCGCCTGGGATTGGCTGACACATCAGAGGAATTTCGAAGCAATTATTTCCTGCGTAGATCCGCTTTTTCAATACTTTAACATACGCAGTCGATTTAATGAAGGTATCGCGCTTTTACAATCTTCCATTCCTGTATTGGCAAAAGCAGCAACAACAGGATCTAACCCAGCGGCCGAAGTGGCCCTGGGGATGACTATGTCCAGGGTCGGATCACTGGAGTATTATGCCAGGCAGAATACTTTGGCGTATGAAACGCTGGAGCACGCTGCCAAATTATTTGAACGTCTCGAACTAGCTTCAGAACTGGCCGTCTGTCGTATGACACTCGGCGGCGTTTATCTGCGGGCAAAAGAATTTAATGAAGCCCTGGTCTGCGGGCAACAGAACCTTGAATATTACCGAAATGTTAAGGATATCCTGGGAGAAAATCGGGCATTGTATCTTCTAGGATTGGTGAATAACCGGTTGGGAAAATTTGAAGAGTCTAAACAGTTTCTCCTGACTGCGGTTAATGTCGAACGGCGAGGCACAGACCCCCGCAAACTGATCGCCCCGTTAAATTTGCTGGGCGATATTGCGTGCAGAGACGGAAATTATAAAGAAGCTGAGACGCTTTTCCGGCAAAGTCTGGAGATCGCTCGTGATCTCCAGGACTTGTTTTACCAGGCAATTGTGCTAAATAATCTGGCCACTGTCTACCATTACGAACATCAATTTGAAAAGGCCCGTGAGATATATGGAGAGAGTTTGGCAATTTGTAAAGAAATTGGTGATCGGGATGGAGAAGCATTCGCATTGAACAATCTGGGTGAATTAGCCTTAATAGAGGGTGAGTATGGTAAAGCGATGACCTATTCGATACAAGCGTTAGAAATTGCGCGCCAGATAGGGGAAGAATGGACCATTATCATATGCTTGAATAACCTGGGTGAAACCAGTAATGCTCTCAACAAACCTGAACAAGCTATGAATTATCTAACAGAAGCCATCTGCCTGGCATGGGACATTGAATCGATTGATTCCGTCGCCCGATTTGCAGTTAATGTCGGACGTAGTTTTCAGCTGCTAGGTCGCCTCAAAGATGCTATAGAAATCTACCGGGGTGCGCTGGCTCATTCCGCTACCGAGTACGATGCGCGTGAGAAAGCGATTTCCCTGTTGAAAGAATTGGGACAGGATCCGCAAATCGAAAATGATGATCATATCCTGGAAGATATCATCTCTCGGATATTCCTTTCCCAAAAGGGAATTAAATATTCAAAACCCTAAATCTGAAAAACGCTACAACAGGATCTCCCCCTGCCCCATAACAGTATGGTTATTATTCGTACGATCGAACAGTAAATGCACTCACCACATTATTAAAGCTTCTATTATATGTAAGCTTTTCCGTTATTGTGGCAAGGCACATTTTCGATGATAAATTAATCTTTTAAATGTCAGACAATGTATCAATTTTCGTGGTGACATTTGTCAGATCGAAATATGACTTATGTCACTGTAATTGATATTACTAATAAAAGGACAATTAAGGCCATCCATCCAAGATTATGGAATGCAATTCCCTGCTTAACTGATGATAAATGGGTCACAAATTTTGTTGGGCGGACCAAGAAACAAAGTAGAGGAAATGATGGGAGTTTTCTAGCTTTCAAAATTCAAGGCTTTCTTTAAGAATTCTGGAACAAAGTTAATAACAAAGGTGAGCAATTATGAATCCTTGGAAGGTGATATCAGAAGAAGATGTTGAATCTATTCACCATGCCACACTGCGCGTTTTATCTGAAACAGGCATTGTTTTAACTCATTCCGGGATAAGAAAGCAGCTATTAGATGCTGGCTCCACAATCAAAGAAGAGCGCGTACTGCTGCCGCCAGAAATGGTCGAAAAAGCACTTGCAGATTGCGGCAAGAAAGTAACTATAGTTGGACGCAATGGTAAAGAAATTGTGTTGGGAAATGGCACATTACACTGGCACAACCTGGGAGGCGCCAGGGATATTTTTGATTCACGAACCGGACAATCTTGTCCGGCTGTCCTTCAGGATATACGCGATAGTACTCGTTTGTTAGATGCCCTGGATCAAGTTAACACAATTACTCCTTTCTTTACGCCACAGGATGTGCCAGGCGAAATCATGTCTCTAGCTATGTATCGTCATGCTTTGCCACATACTACCAAACCCCTGCAAGGACCAGGTATTCAAACCGCACAAGAGGTAAAATATACCGTACGGATGGCTGAGGTGATCGGACCGGTTGAAAAAGTTCTCACTTTGAGCGCTTCACCAATAAGTCCGTTAACCTTTCCAACCGATTTGGTGGATTCCATGGTTGAAATAGCCCGTAATGGTATCCCATTTGGCCCATTACCCTGTCCGACCGCAGGCACTACCGCACCTTTATCGCTGGCCGGTGCCCTCACACAGCAGAACGCTGAAGTTTTAGCTTCAATAGTTATTATGCAACTTGTCAATCCCGGTTTGCCAATCATCTATTGTGGGCGCCTGGCGATGATGGAACCACGCACCGGCATTTCGGTTTGGGGAGGCATTGAGCTGGGTATTGCTTCCGCGGCCACAGTTCAAATCAGTCATCGTTATAATCTCCCCGTGAATGTATATGGTCTCACCACAAATGCACATACTCTTGATATCCAAAATGGCTATGAAAGGTCGTTGAATGCAATTTTACCCGCTTTGGCCGGAGCAGATGAACTCTCTGGAGTTGGCGAAATGGAAGCGGGTGTTATGGGTTCTTATGCTCAAATGGTTTGTGACAATGAAATTGCGGCCAGTGTACGCCGTGTGATGCGCGGTTTTTATGTAGACGAAGATTCCCTGGCAGTTGAAGTCATTGGCGAAGTAATGAATGGGTCAGGAAACTTTATCGCGGAACGACACACTGTAAACTACTTACGATCCGGCGAGATTCTATTTTCAAAATTAAGTGAAAGAAGAGCATTTAACGAATGGGATCGAGCAGGGCGAAAAGAATTTGCAGATAACGCTCAAGCTCAAGCAGAGCACATCCTGGCGAAACACCAAGTACCACCATTGGAAGAAGTTCAAGAAAAAGAATTGGATAAAATCATTATAGCTGCCGCAGAAGAATTGGAATAAGTTGATAATGAAACAGGAGGATTAGAAAATGAAAAATAAATTATTGCTCACGCTTTTGACAATGTTAGTTGTTTTCTCATTGTCATTGGCTGCCTGTACCACACCAGTGGTTGAAGAGCCTTCCGCAGAGGAACCAGCCGTAGAGGCACCTCCTGTTGAGGGACCTTCGGAACCCAAAGTGGTTACCTTCGCGTGGACGCAAGAACCGGACTCCTTAAATCCTTTCTACACGGATATGTGGTTCTCCGCAACCTTGCAGCAGTTGTATCTTTGCTGGGCTTGGGAATTTGATGATCAAAACAAAGCCTTTCCAAACCTGGTTACCGAAATCCCCTCCGTGGAGAATGGTGGGATTACCGATGATGGTCTTACAATCATTTTGAACCTGCGCGATGATATTGTTTGGTCTGATGGAACCCCGCTAACTTCTGCTGATTTCATGTTCACCTACGATATGATTATGGCGGATAGCAACTCAGTGAATTCGCAATACCCTTACGATGCCCTGACATCTATCGAAATTCCCGATCCACTCACGGTAGTAATGAATTTTCCGGAACCGTTTGCGGCTTGGGAGGCAAATTTCTGGCGCGGTATCTTGCCGGCCCATATTCTCCAACCAGTCTTTGATTCTGAAGGCTCTATGATGGAAGCCGATTGGAATTTAGCTCCTACGGTTGGGTGTGGTCCCTACGTTTTTGGCGAATGGGAATCCGGTAGTTTTTTGCGCTTTGTAAAAAACGAGAACTACTGGAAAGGCACTGCAAAAATTGACGATGTCTTCCTGCAATTCGTACCGGATGATGCGGCACAAACCGCAGCTTTGGTCGCCGGTGACGCAGACCTGGGGACTTTTGTACCATTTTCTGATGTTCCCACTTTCCAAGAAGCTGGAATGGTAGTACATACTGTAGATAGTGGTTATGCCGAAGGTTGGTTCTTTAATTTCAGGGATATGGCAAGTCCCGCCATTAGAGATGTAGCTGTTCGTCAGGCCATAGCAATGTCGATTGATCGCGAAGCGATTAGCAAGGATTTATTATTAGGCCTAACTCACCCTGCTGAAACTTATTGGGATCCAATCGCTGCAAAAGCTTACGTTTCCCCTGACATAGTACCATGGTCATATGATCCCGAAGGGGCCAGGGCCAAGCTGGAAGCAGCCGGCTATGTCGATAGTGATGGTGATGGCATCCGTGAAGATCTGGATGGTAACCCCCTGACTATAGTCCACGGTACCACCATCCGTGAGATCCGTCAGGATATCCAGGCCGTTGCCCAACAGCAGCTACTTGAAGTTGGAATCAACCTGGATATTGAAAGCCAGGATTCTGATATCTTCTTTGGCTCCTTCGAAGATGGCGCTCCACCAGCCATAGGAGAACAAGACATCATGCAATGGGCAGACAGCACTTACTTTCCCGATCCGGATACCGATTATTGGCTTTGTGATCAGGTGCCGAGTGATGAAAATCCTTTTGGGTATAACTATTTTGGCTGTGACGAGGAACTAGACGCACTCTTCCAGGCTCAGATCATAGAGACCGATCCATCTAAACGGTTGAATATCTTCCACCAGATTACCAAGTACATGCATGACAATGTTTTATGGTATGGGATTTATTCTGATCCAGATTTGTGGGTTGTCAACTCAAATCTGACTGGCGTAAAATTCTCTGGTGTGACACCGTTCTACAACATTATGGAGTGGGACTTCGCGAAGTAATTCACTCTGATATTCAATGGGTCGGGATGCAAATTTGCATCCCGACCCATTAGGACTACTAAAGGTCTTGTGCAAATTATTTTACCTTAGCCCTGAGTGTGATAGTCCTTAGGGTCTGTGGCAATCAGTAAACTCGATAAGGTTCTCTTATGGAGACACGATGACGCTATATATTATCCGCAGAATTTTACAAGCTATTCCCCTGTTGTTTATCATCAGCCTGATGTTATTCATTTTGATGATCAATACGGGTGATCCCCTGGCAACTATGGGTGGACGCAGAGTAACCCGTCCTGAAGACCGTCTGAGATTGTCTCGTCAATTGGGGTTAGACCAGCCTATTTACAAGCAATATCTCTTTTGGTTGATCGGCAATGATTGGACAAAGATAGATATGGATGGAGATGGAATATTTGAAACTCGCGGAACCCGTAAAGGGATCTTGCGGGCAGATTTCGGCACTTCACTGGTCAGGCGAGGTATTGCGGTATCGGAAATCATCATGGAGCGCTTGCCCAACACACTGATTTTGATGATTCCTGTTGAGATCATCGTGATTGCTATATCCCTTGCTGTGGGAGTATACTCCGCCTTACGTCAATATACGGTGACTGACCATATTATTACAGGGCTATCGTTTGTCGGGTATTCAATGCCCATCTTTTTTATTGCACTGCTTTCGATGTATATTTTTGGCGTTAATTTCAAACAGTGGGGGCTACCGTATCTACCGACAGTAGGCATGTTTGATCCCAAGGTAGGAAAGACGATTGGTCAGGTTATTTTACATATGATATTACCAATTTTCAGTTTAACAGTTATTACCTCAGCAGGTTATAGCCGATTCGTGCGTTCTCAAATGCTCGAAGTAATCAGTGAGGATTATATCCGCACAGCCCGAGCAAAAGGGTTGCCTAATCGCATGGTGGTAACCGGGCATGCCCTGAAGAATGCAGCACTGCCATTGGTTACTATCGTGGGATTGGATATACCCCTTCTTTTAGGCGGTGCAGTAGTGACAGAGAGTATCTTCGCCTGGCCAGGCATGGGGCGTTTATTCATCGATCATCTATCACGGTCGGATACACCGGTAGTGATGGGCATCTTGATGATGATTTCGGTAGCAGTGATCTTTTCGCAACTGGTTACCGATATAGTTTACGCCTGGTTGGATCCAAGGATCCGGTATACATAAGAATCTCTAAGAAATCCAGGATCTAATTCAGGAGATGCGAATGATAGGAAAAGCTGAAAGTGATGTCATAAAATCACAAGAAGATTTCAAAACAGAGCCACTAACCCCGGGACAACTGGTATGGATGCGTTTCAAACGTCATAAAATGGCCGTTTTTGGAATAATCATCTTGTTTTTATTGATTTTATACTCGTTTGGGGGAGCATTTTTTTTCTCAGAGGCCGAGGCAAATTTTACCGATACAAAAATTCGACTAACTGCTCCCTCGGCAGAACATCCTTTTGGTACCGATACCGTTGGGCGGGATATTTTTTTTCGGACGATCTACGGAGGACAGATTTCTCTCTTGATTGGGTTATCCGCCGTGATTGTCGAGGTATTCCTGGGTGTACTCATAGGAGCAATTGCCGGATATTATGGCGGGTGGATAGACAGCTTATTAATGCGTTTTACTGAAGCCATGTTCAATATTCCTCAATTATTTTTACTCCTGGTAATGGCTAAATTCTTTGGTAATTCAGTACCCAACCTTAATTTTCTGGGCCGAGAGTTCAGCGGCAGCGTGGTTGTAATCATAGTGATCATTGGCATTACCAGTTGGATGTATCTGGCTCGTATTGTCCGCGCTAATTTCTTATCGTTTAAGGAGCGAGAATTTGTATTAGCCGCTCACACCACAGGTACATCCAACCTCTCAATCATCTTTGAGCACATACTTCCCAACAGTATTGCTCCCATTATTGTATCGGGCACATTGAGTGTGGCAAACGCAATCCTATCCGAAGCTTATATCAGCTTCTTGGGGCTAGGGGTCCAACCACCTACAGCCACCTGGGGAAATATGCTTGAAGGCGCTTATAACTATATTGAAACTGCCCCCTGGTTGTGGATTTTCCCCGGCTTGTTTATAGTCCTGACTGTGCTCTCGATCAATTTTGTTGGAGATGGTTTGCGCGACGCAGTCGATCCACATGCCTTGGTCAACGCCGGATAGGAGCGGATCATGGATCCCATATTAGCCTTAAAAAACTTAGAAGTAAAATTCAACACCCTTGGCGGGGTTGTTAATGCAGTTAATGGTGTCTCCTTTTCTGTAGAGCCTGGTAAGACTCTGGGAATTGTAGGTGAAAGCGGCTGCGGGAAGAGCGTTAGTGTCCTTTCAATCATGCGCCTGATCCCCGAACCCCCAGGAAAAATTGTCGGTGGAAAAGTTATGTTTCGGGGAGAAAACCTTCTGGAATTTAACCAACTCAAGATGGAAAGCATTCGCGGTGCCAGGATTGGCATGGTATTTCAAGATCCGATGACCTCTCTCAATCCGGTGCTAACCATTGGAAGGCAAATCAGTGAAGCCATGATAGTACACAAAGGTCTTTCTCGCGCTGAGGCCGAACATCACTCCATAGAAATCCTAAACCTGGTTGGCATTGCCAACCCCAAACAACGCATCAAAGAATACCCACACCAATTTTCGGGTGGGATGCGTCAACGGGTAATGATCGCTATGGCACTATCCTGTAGCCCTGATATTTTGATCGCCGATGAACCAACCACAGCCCTGGATGTCACTATCCAGGCCCAAATCGTTGACCTGACCAAACGTTTGCAATCTGAGCTTGGTATGGCCGTCATCTGGATCACCCACGACTTGGGCGTTATTGCCGAATTGGCAGACAGGATGGTGGTGATGTACGCAGGATATGTCGTCGAAGAGGCCGATGTATTTAATCTTTATGAAAATCCAAATCATCCCTATACACTTTCCCTGCTCAAATCTTTACCCCGTATAGACAGCCGCCGTGGCGGTGAACGTCTGGCAACTATTCCCGGTTTCCCACCAGATGCGACTACCAATATGCCAGGCTGTCCTTTTGCACCGCGATGCAACTTCGCAGTAGACCATTGTTTGCACGAAAATCCTCCATTGGTCTTGATCAACAGTGATCACAAAACAGCCTGTTGGGTAGATATCACCACGGGTAAGGAGCGATAATCATTATGGAAATACTCGTACAAGTAAGTGGACTTAAAAAATATTTTCCCATTACCCGGGGCATATTGGTCCAACGTGAAGTGGGTGCTGTAAAAGCGGTTGATGACGTTAGCTTTGATATCTACCGTGGCGAAACATTAGGTCTGGTCGGCGAGAGCGGCTGTGGCAAGACGACAACTGGTCGAACACTGATCCAGTTATACAAACCCACCGGTGGACAGGTGCTTTTTAAAGGACAAAATCTGGCGCAGATGAAGAGTAAAGACCTGCGTGGATTACGTAAACACATGCAGATGATTTTCCAGGACCCCTACGCCTCCCTCAATCCGCGTTGGACAATTTCGCGAATTATCGGTGAACCCCTACGGGTACATAAGATTAACCACGACAAAACTTACCTTGAACGTGTTAAAGAACTCTTGGAAACAGTACGCCTTACCACGAATTGCATGAATCGGTATCCCCATGAATTTTCCGGAGGACAACGTCAGCGCATCGGTATCGCTCGGGCATTGGCTTCAAATCCGGATTTTATCGTCTGTGATGAACCCATCTCAGCTTTGGATGTTTCCATTCAGGCTCAGATTGTTAACCTTCTCGAAGATTTACAAGCGCAGTTCGACCTGACTTACCTCTTTATCGCTCACGACCTCAGCATGGTTCGCCATATATGCAATCGCGTGGCGGTGATGTATTTAGGCAAGATCGTTGAACTGGCAAACCGGGATGATTTATACGACGATGCCTTGCACCCATACACACAGGCACTACTCTCCGCTGTACCAATACCTGACCCACGCGCTACTCGAGCTCGCCATCGAATTATCCTCGAGGGTGATCCCCCCAGTCCCGCTAATCCACCATCAGGATGCCGCTTTCACCCCAGATGTTCGCTCGCTAAAGCACATTGTAAAACAGATATCCCAATTTGGCGAGAGATACGACCCAATCATTGGATTGCCTGCCACGAGGTGTAAACAACACAATTGTGATCAAATAACTTAAAAGGAAACCATATGTCCGCAAATCTTGATCTTGAAACCTTAATGCATGTTCCCTATGTGGATCCTGACTTGGGATATGATTTGTCTCCGGATGGCTCACAGTTGGCTTTTTCATGGAACGCCAACGGTCGTTGGGAAATCTACTGTCTGAACTTAAATGGTTCCGACATACCCAAACAATTATCCACTGGCGAAGGAGCCAAATTTTCTCCGCGCTTCAGCCCAAATGGAGAATCCTTAGCCTATGTAGTTGATCACGATGGCGGCGAGAATTACGATATTCATGTATTTGAATTTGCAACTGGCGTCCAAACCAATCTCACCCCCCAGACTCCCGAAGCGTTAACATCCTCATTCGCCTGGTCACCGGATAATGCCTGGATAGCACTCTGCTCAGACCGCGATGGTCGCTTCGACACGTATATCATGCCTTCAAAAGGTGGAAAATTACGCAAAGTGCTTGACCAATCCAGTCCTGATTGGGTTGTCCGTTGGTCGCCGGATGGAAAGTATTTAGCCGTTGTTTCGGAGGCAGAAGGCTCGGATTATTACACTACACTTGTTCCGCTAGATGGAGAAAAACCTTTGGTGATCTCTTTGGATGATCAGCCAATTTGCGCAAAGGATGCGCATTGGTCGCCAACTGGCAGCCATCTGGCATTTGCATCCAATGTATCCGGCATTTTTCAGATCGGTATCTTTGATATCTCAACAAGTAGGATTACCTGGATAACCAAGGGAAAAGGTGAAAAAGAATTCCCGGATTGGTCCCCAGATGGTGAACGTCTCGTTTATGTAAAAAGTTACGGCCCGGCTTGTTATTTAGCTGTCCAGCAGCTCAATGGGTCAGATAGTTCTGAATACCAGATTGAGCCCGGTGTGATCTACGAGCCCAGATTCACAACAGATGGTGAGCGACTACTTTTTATCTTCGATAATCCATGTCACCCCGGTGATCTGTGGGAATTACATCTCACTACAGGTCAATTCCGGCAGCTAACTTTCTCGCTTCCTGAGGATATTTCAAAAGACAGTTTTGTGCTACCTGAACAAGTTCTCTATCCTAGTCTGGATGGAGCAGAAGTGCCGGCTCTGCTGTACCGCCCGACACAGAACACCACACCACCTCCGGCAGTCGTTATGGTGCATGGTGGACCCAACTGGCTGGCACAAA
This sequence comes from Chloroflexi bacterium HGW-Chloroflexi-10, assembly GCA_002840755.1. Classification (GTDB taxonomy): domain Bacteria; phylum Chloroflexota; class Anaerolineae; order Anaerolineales; family Anaerolineaceae; genus UBA6170. Next base: position 76,038 of record PHBZ01000020.1, read on the forward strand.
TTACCTGGGATCCGTTGTTACAACACATGCTCAGCCGCGGTTGGGTTGTGCTGCAACCCAATTATCGTGGCTCGACGGGTTATGGCCGTGATTGGCAATTGGCCTCCCGATTTGATCTGGGTGGCGTTGATACCGAGGACGTAGTCGCCGGAGCAGATTATCTTGCCCGGGAGCATCTTGCCGATCCCAACCGTATCGCCGTCACCGGACGTAGTTGGGGTGGCTACCTGACCATGACCTGTCTGACTCAGTTCCCCGAGCGCTGGGCGGCAGGTTCAGCCTCTGTTCCTTTCTTGAACTGGTTCACCAGCCATGCAAATTCACGCCACGATTTGCAGCATTGGGATCGTGAGAATTTTGGAGATCCCAAAAAAGATTACGACCTGTGGTATCAACACTCGCCATATTTTTTCTTAGAGCGCATTCAAGCCCCAGTACAATTACTTTGCGGCGCGAACGATGTACGTTGTCCGGCAAGTGAGTCAGCTCAGGCTCATGAAAAACTAATTGCTCTGGGCAAAGAATGTGACTATATATCTTACCCCGATGAAGGACATGCTTTCTTGAAAATTGAAAATCAAGTTGATGCCAAAAAGCGGCGGGCTGAATTTCTGGCCAAAATTTTTGAAAGAAAAAAAGGAGAATAATTATGAACGATCAACACCAATGGCGTTATGACCGCCTAAGTTGGCCGCAGATGAAAGCCGCCATTGCCCGAAAACCCCAGCCGGTTGTCGCAATCCCTTTTGGTGCTGTAGAGGATCACGGGCCGCACCTGCCTCTCTCTACGGATAATGATATTTTAGAAGCAATCCTCAAGGAAACCGCCCAGCGCAGTCAGGGCGAACTCCTGATTCTGCCAACCATACCCTTCGGCCTGGACGAGCATCATATGGATTTTCCAGGAACAATCAGCATCCAGATGGAAACCAGCCTGGCGTATGTCGCCCAAACAGCGATCTCGGTTGCCAGGCATGGTTTTACCCACATCCTTATTGTCAATGGACACGGTTCAAACCACCCCATCACAGACCTGGCGGCTCGTAAATGCGTGCTGGAAACCGGAATGATCTGTGCTAACACCACTATTAATGCGGCTATTGACCCCACCCTGGCTGCCGAAGTGATCGAGAAATATCGTCAGGGTGGACCGGGCAGTATCTCCCATGCTGGTGAATTTGAAACTGCGATCATGCTGCACATCCTGCCGGAATACGTGCAAATGGATAAAGCCCAACGTGAACTGGGTCAAATTAAACTCAAATATTTCAACTGGGATCATCCCGAACCATCAGTTTTCGGATGGCAAGATTTTTGGTCCCGGATGTCGGTAACCGGGATATGCGGTGATGCTGCCGCAGCAACAGCTGAGTTTGGCAAGTTGGCATTTGAAGCGACTGTTACACATTTTTTGGAAATGGTACTCGAATTCCGCACCATTCCCTTGCGAGAACGTGTCGATCATCATTAATATCATACCGAATAGAAACAGCTCGAAAGAAGGAAATACTCTATGTTAGAAAAAGCACGATCTTTACAACAACAAATGATAACCTGGCGCCGTGATTTTCATATGTACCCGGAATTGAGTTTCGCAGAGGTTCGTACAGCGAGCAAAATTGCGGAAATAGCCGCTGAAATTGGTTACCGGGTTAGGACTGGTGTCGGTAAGACAGGCGTCGTGGCTGAGATAGGTGAAGGTAAACCAGTGGTTGCCATCCGTGCGGATATGGATGCTCTCCCCATAAGTGAATCCAACAAGGTTCCTTATAAATCGAAAACCAAAGGTGTCATGCATGCTTGTGGTCATGATGTTCATATAGCAATTGCGTTGGGTGCAGCTAAACTGCTGTCACAAGAGAACTTTCCAGGGATTGTGCGCTTTATATTTCAACCAGCTGAGGAAGTGGAAGACGAAGAAGGGTTAAGCGGTGCCCCACGGATGATTGAGGATGGAGCTATCAAAGATGTCAGCTGTGTGCTGGCTCTGCATGTAGATGCTTCGCTCAACACTGGCGAGATAAAAATCGCCACAGAGTATGCATCAGCCGGGGTAGATACCTTTTATATAAAAATACTAGGGAAGGGAGGGCATGGTTCGACTCCGCATAAAGTAATTGACCCAATCTTCATCAGCGGCCATTTGATTCTGGCTATTCATGGGATCGTTTCAAGACGCCTTCGGCCTTTTGATCCCGCTGTAATCAGCATTGGTACTATTCAAGGTGGCCAATTAAGCAATGTGATATCAGAAGAGGTTAATCTGTCTGGTACGATTCGTTTCTTAAACCCAATAGTTCAGCAGAGCATCCATACTGAGATTGAAAATTTCTGTCAAATAACCCGGGCTATGGGTGGGGATTATGAGCTGAAGATCCAGGTGGGATACCCCCCCATGCATAATCATATTGAAACAGTGGATTTATTAAAATCAGTCGCAGCTGATTTGATAGGCAATAATAATATAATCACCCCTGAAACTGAAATGGGGGCCGAAGATTTCGGCTTCTTCTTACAGAAAACCAAAGGCGCTATGTTTATGCTGGGGTGTAAAATCGAAGGTGATACCCGGCGGCATCACGACCCTAAATTTGATGTTAATGAGAACTGTATGCCGATCGGCGCGGCTATTTTCAGCCAGACTGCGCTCCGTATCTTGCGTAAACCAATTTCAACTATTCACCGAGATGTGATTATTTAATAAAACTGCAAGTCTTTATACCTTTTTCTATTTTCCTTGATATACTCGGACGCAATTTCGGCCACTATCTTTTGCCTGATACAACGCCTTATCGGATGCATCCAGCATTTTTTCCATGGAACTTAAACCAGAGTGATAAATGGTCACCACACCCAAACTGGCCGTAGTTGATACCTCTCCGATTGATGTGCTAATTTCTATCTTTTCGATAGATTGCCGAATCCGTTCTGCAATAATCTTTGCTTCATTAATATGTGTACCTGGCAGAATGATGGCGAACTCTTCTCCACCATAGCGCCCTATCAAATCGGTTTCTCGCAGCGCTGCACGGCAAGCACATGACACCTTCTGTAAAACCATATCTCCAATTAAATGTCCAAATGTGTCATTGATATTTTTAAAATGATCGATATCCAGCATAATCGCCGCCAGCGGTGTGCGCTGGCGAATCGCCTGATCAAATGCCGATTCAGAAAGTTGATGAAAATAGCGGCGGTTGAAGAGCCCGGTTAATTCATCGGTTTTGGCAAATATATCCAAACGTGAAAACAGGTGCACATTTTCAAAACCAACGGCTACCTGGGATGCAATGGTGGAAAATAACCCAAAATCCTCCCGATTAAAAAAACCATCCTCCTCAAGGTTCTGAGTTACCAGAGCGCCAATTACTTTTTCCTTTATCACCATTGGTGCGCCCATGAATCCACGTGGCAAAGGTCCAATATTCTCTCTGCCTTGCTCTTTTAAGAATTGGTTCAAATCTTGTTGAGAATTGAGAAAAAGAGGTTTGCCGCTATCAATAACATAACCAGTCAAACCTTCTGACAGGTTGTACGTTTTCGGCAGATAAAGATAAGGAGCCGCGTTTAATTCAACAAACGACCAGTAAGCTTGATCTGGCTCGTGTTCAGCAAATAAAATCACCGGGGATGGTATAAAGCGTTGAATTTGCTTTTCCACTGAATGGATAAACTGTAGTTTATCTAGATTGGCGGTAGCGATATGGATAATCTCATTTAAAATGGATTGTTCAGTAAGGCGACGATTGACCGCGCTGTATAAGCGCGCATTTTGCAAGGAAATTGCCACTTGCGCAGCAAAGGCCGCAGAGACACTCAAATCTTCATAGGAAAAATTGTTCAGCCGTCGGCTATCTAAAGTCAGAAATCCCAAAACCTCCTCTTTTGCATACAACGGAATACACAACAAAGAGTGGACTACGTTATGGGGATGCTGGCGATAACGGGGAAACACTGCCTGGACATCCGGGTACATGACCGGATGTCGGTGAATTAAAGCTTGTTGGTTTGGGCTGCCTTCCAAAGGAATATGCATTCCTTGGATTTCCTGCGGATTGGGAAATCCACGTATATACTCGATCACTACCTCATCTTTTTTAAGAAGCGCAATATTCGCCGTATCATAAGAAATAACCCGGCCAATCATCTCCAGAGCCAGATTTAAAGTTTGTTCTACTTCCAATGAAGAATTAATTACCATGGCCGTTTCTTGCAAGGCTTCGGCAACCTGACGCGTTCGTTTTTCTGTTTCAATCATCTTAATTCGGTCGGTAATATCCATTAAAAATATTAACCAACCTGCATTTTTCCCGGTACCTCCTAACGCAGAGACCCGCACTTCATAAATAGCTTTTTGAGTACCGTTTTGATGGCTTACTTCTACAATCTGATTATTTATGTTTTCAATAATTGCAACGAATTCCGGCCAATTGGCAAAGATAATTTTTGCGGATAAACCATAATGTTTTTGGCGTGTTTGGTTTTTTCCATTTTCAAAAAAATCATTGATCAATTGCAGCATTGGTTTGTTTAAATCAACTATACGTAATTCTTCATCCAGTACCAATAAACTGGATTGAATGTTATCTACCAATACATCGCGCCCTATCGGCGAGAGATCAAAAAAGCGCAGCTTATAAAAACTCCAGGTCATCACCATCGAAAATATAGTTAAGGAAAATGGTGTCATATCAAATCCCTGGATGGATTGTAACAATTCAAAAGTATAGATAATATTGAGCAAAAGTGTCAGAAACAAACCAGTCAATAAAATCCACAATTGTTTACGGAAAATATAGCGAAACTTTAATGCAGTGTGTAATACCAACAACATCGCTATTAAAACACATACATAGGCATATCCTAAAAACCACCAAAACACTGTCCCAAAATTGAAAGTTAAATTATTTCCAAAACCAGTATTGATATATTCGACCGATCGCCAGATTAACCCATGCCTTTCGTTTGTTAAAGCGAGAACCAATGTTACCAGAGGAAAACTACACAGCAAAACAATCCGAGCAGGATTTATCCCAGTAGAATGATGTGTATAATATAACGCAAACAATAACAAAAACACCGGAATGGAAATAACACCAAAAAAAGAGAGTTTTACAAATATTATCTTAAGTGCAATCTCAGTAACCAAGTCTTGTAAGCCAGCGAAGAATACCCAAATAAACAATGATATCTGGACAAACAATAATTGTATACCACCAATTTCCCTGCGTTTTTTCCACACTAGCCAGGTAAGAAAACCTGTTATCATTGTGGATACAAATAGTAGAATAGTGTGTGGGGATAATGCAGGCACCATTTTTTGAGTATAACATAACGAGCAGGAGATACAAAAATAGATCTGTATTCGGGTACCTTTTCATTTACTCGAAAAACATTCACGCATCAGAATGTATGCTATAGTTTTAATCGCTAGCAACATTTTTTTGGCACGCCGAATACAAGAGATATCTGTGAAAGGTATTCCGGATGAACAAACCTTATATTACCCACTTCAATAACCCTCTGGGTATTCAAAATGCATTAACCGGTGGTAAAGGCGCTAATTTAGCCAAAATGTCGCAGGCTGGATTTCCCGTCCCGATCGGTTTTTGTGTCACAACTACTGCTTATGCTCAATTTGTAAAAATCCATCAGATTGATGATGAAATCATATTTTACATGAAAGATCTTTCCCTGGAAGACCCAAACCAAATCAAGGAGCATAGTGCATCTATTCGAAATCTCATTCAGGCAGCACCTATTCCCGAAGTTATGATCCGCTTGATTACGGATGCGTGGGAAATTTGCGGCTCTGATACCGCTTATGCAGTGCGTTCCAGCGCCACAGCCGAAGATATGCCCTTCGCCTCTTTTGCCGGCCAGCAGGATACTTACCTGAATATTAAGGGGGTTTTTCCACTGTTGGAAGCCATACGCAACTGTTGGGCCTCGTTATTTACCGAACGCGCTGTAACCTACCGCATTCAAAATGGTTTTAATCATAACCAGGTACAAATCGCTGTAGTGGTTCAGAAAATGATAAATGCAGACGTTTCCGGAATCCTTTTTACGGCAGATCCGGTAACCAATAACCATAAAACAATCTCGATCAATGCCAGTTATGGCTTGGGAGAAGCCCTTGTTTCCGGTCTTGTCAATCCGGATCTGATACGCGTTGATAAAGACAATTTAAATGTACTTCAATATGAAATCGCAAAAAAAGAAGTGATGATCGAATCATCCGATAATGGCACCCACAAAATTCCTGTAGCGCCGGATAAAATGAATAACGCCGTCCTGACTCCCTCTCAGATAACGCAATTAGTCAATCTGGGTAAACAGGTGGAAACCTATTATGGTGTTCCCCAGGATATAGAATGGGCAATCTCGCAAGACCAACTCTATCTGTTGCAAACCCGTCCAATCACTTCCCTTTTCCCAATCCCTGTCCCCTTCCCTATTGACACTAATTTGCACATATACTTTAGTTTTGGTCATGCGCAAATGATGACCGAGCCTATCTCTCCTATGGGTATCTCTGTATTACAGCTATTTTTGCCATTTGGCCGCCCACCCCAAGAGGTTAGACCTTCTCCTTATTTGCTAACCGCTGGCGGAAGGATATATGCCGATATTACACCGATTCTGAATACCAGAAAAGGGAAACATTTATTCCCCAATGTATTGGTTGTGGCTGAACCGGTTGCTGCCAACCAAATCCGACATATTGTAGAATCTCCTACATTCCAGAAACGCAACAAAAAACCTGCTACCCGCTTCAATCCAAGGACTTTTACCGATTGGCTTCTGCCAATTTTTATCCGGTTAATCGGTTGGCTGTTATTTGGTAATCTTTCTCAGCCTTCTAAACAAACCCTTGAAAAAAATCAAGCTTTTTTGGACACTTACTATAATCGCATTCAGGGTTTTTCTGGCGTCGAACGGCTTATTCAACTCCAATCTACAATGGCTGTATTATTAAACAAAGGGGTTGTCTGGATGGCCCCCATTATAGGATGCGGGGTGCTATCGATTAAATTATTAACGCGTATGCTCAAAACGGAGCAACAACGGGAGTACTTAAAAAAGATTCAACGTGGTCTGGAAGGTAATATCACTACCGAAATGGATTTAATGGTAGGCGACCTGGCAGCAGCGCTGGCTAACTCACCCGCTTTAAATGAACTATTTGAACAGGTTGTGCAGGGAAAAATCGCCTGGGAAGAAAATCTTTTGGATTCATTTCCTGATTTTCAATTGTTGTGGCAGCAATTCATTCAGCGCTATGGCATGCGCGGACCAGGGGAAATAGATATAGCCCGTCCCCGTTGGCAAGTTCAACCCCAATCACTCTTGCAAATAATGCTTTCTAATTTAACCAATCAAAATAGCATGGCACATCGGGAACATTATGCACAACTAATCGCTGAAAGTAAAATAGCTCAGGATAATCTTCTCAAAACATTGCCGAATTCATTGACAGGCTGGTTAAAAAAACTGGCAGTACGCCGGTTATTACTTGTGTTTACCAGACTGGCTCCCCTCAGGGAACATCCCAAATATATGATTGTTCGTTTTATGGATATGATGCGTAAAGAAATCCAGGCAGCTGCTAACCAAATGGTCGCAAAAGGAAAACTGGAAACACCGGACGATATCTGGTATCTGCGCATGGAAGAACTTTGCACGGCTTTTGCAGACAACGAAGAACTACCTCTTCGGGAGTTGATTTTAGAGCGAAAATTGGATTACCAGCATTTTGTGCAACTTACACCACCGCGTGTAATTACCAGTGATGGCGAAATCCCTACAACATCCTTAAGTATTGCTGGTTTATCTGTGGGAGCATTGGTTGGCAGCCCCGTTTCCACTGGTGTAGTAGAGGGTCTAGCTCGTGTCATAATGGATCCTCGTATTGAACGCCTGCAATCCGGAGAAATTTTGGTCGCGCCCTACACCGATCCGGGTTGGACACCACTATTTATTCATGCTGCCGGTGTTGTGTTGGAAACCGGCGGTTTGATGACCCATGGCTCGGTCATCGCGCGTGAATACGGGATTCCGGCTGTTGTAGGGATAATTGATGCCACCCGCAAAATAACAACCGGAATGCACATTCGCGTTAATGGTGATATTGGTTATGTGGAAATTATCGACAATCCAATCGAGTAATTTGTACTGTTGGATAGCACACATCTACTATAATTAGGAAAATTCTTCAGGAGACCAGCATGATCTTTGTTGATAACGAGAATTGCACCGATCCGCGTATCAATCTGGCAATCGAGGAACATTTACTGCGTAATTTAAAAACAGAAACGGATATCCTGCTCTTCTACATCAATGAACCTTCTATCATTGTGGGTCGCAACCAGAATGTATTTGAGGAAATCAATTATGAATATACAGAAACGCATGCTATTCATGTTATAAGGCGGCTTTCCGGTGGTGGCACCGTATATCATGATCTGGGTAACCTGAACTTCAGCTTTATTAACAATACCGGCAAAGAAAATTTGCTTAACTTTAAAAAATTTACAGCACCGGTGGTCAAAGCATTACAACAGATGAGAATACCGGCACAATTAGGTACACGTTTCGATATTCTGGTAAATGGGCGTAAGATTTCCGGTAATGCACAGTATAATGCCGGCAACCGTATGGTTAGTCATGGCACCTTGCTCTACAATTCTGACCTGGAAAAGGTAAACGAATCATTACGGGTTAATATAGATCACATTCAATCCAAAAGTATTAAATCGGTGCGCAGCCAGGTGGCCAATATTTGTGAGTTTTTGGAAAACCCGGGTGATATCTTCTCTTTTCGGGACCAATTAATAGCCAGTATCCTGGAAGATAAAGGTAGCAGCCAATATGTTCTGAACAGTCAGGATTGGGAAACCATCCACCAGTTATCCCAGAGTCGATACTACACATGGGAATGGAATTATGGTCGTTCTCCTGAATTTGAAGTAAAAAAGAGACTTTCACTAGAAGGTACAGATCTGGAATTGAAAATTATCGTCGCTAATGGCCTGATAAAAAAATTTGAAGTATCCGCGCTTTCACCTAATCTACCGGAAGAAATAACCGGCTTGGAAAAGCAGCTGTTGGGTCACCGTTTTGCCAAAAAGGATCTGCTGGAAGCACTACATTCCTGGGCTATCCCATCTTCTATGCCATCTTTGAGTAAACCGGAGTTGGTCTCACAGCTTTTTAAATAGATACACCGGAAATAATGTCTTTCCGGTGTATCTTGGGTTTACTAGTTATTTAGCCGGCGTGATCGATACCAGTACAGTCTTGACTATCACACGCCAGTTATACGCGTTCTTGCTCTCATCATACCCCTGGCAGGTAATCAGTGTCATGGTAGAACTGTCTGTATGACCCAGTGAACTGAGATCATTCGGAGCCACCTTGCTCACACTGCGCACTTCATAAGTATAGATCTGACCAAAAGCATAAATCTTAACCTGGTCGCCATAACGCAACAGATGCAGATTAACAAAGGGTCCGGGAGTGCCATCGGCATTGTAAACATGCGCGGTCAGCCCGGTATTTCCATCCCAGGTGGGGTAAGCAGTTCCTTCCAAATAACCAATCTGTTTGTTTAACCAGGTCAGATCCCACCCGGTTTTACCCAGCGGAACGCCTACAATCGGCAGATCAATATTTTGCTTGGGGATTGTCAGACGCAGGTCACCCTGAGCGCTATAAGCACTATCCTTTGGCTGCTGCGGTAAACTGGTTATCACGCCCGGTGCAAAACCGGTAGCAGGTAGAGATGGTATTGTAATAGAAGCTTCCGCCCGAATACCATAAATATCCACTGTAGACCCCGGTTCAAATGTACGTTCATCCGAAAAGGGATTATTAGCTGTTTGGTTAATGATAATCCCCGGCAAACTGGTCCAGGAAAGGGTTGCCGCATTGACAACCTCATCACCAGGGCCAGCATTTGTAATTTGAACCTGGTAGGTAAGTACAGTTGGGTCATCCGATAGGGAAAATATATCCCAACCTATCCGTAGAGCAGGAGCATTGAGATCATCCAGCGTGGTTGGTACCTGACCACTGACAAATTCCAGACTGTCCGGAACATAGGTCAATGCTGCAGGTATCAGGTCTGTTATCAGAGTATTGAAGGCATCCGTTTCACTTTCTTCTGTATGCTCAATGGTAATGGTATAGGTAACTGTTGTTCCGGAAAAAGCCTCTGTGGGAGTAACCGTTTTGGTAATAGCGAGTTCCGGTTCCACAAGTGTAATATCCGTTGCTGTTAATTCTAATGATCCGCCTGTCCATGTCCATTCAGCCTGATTGGTCCGTTGTTCACCACTGAGATTATTGGAGCTATTCAATACAACAACATCGTATTCAACTGTTAGAACAATATCATCCGGAGTGTTGTTGGTGATATCACCAAAATTGATCACCATCTGGCGGCCAAAATTAAGCGGGTCGAGGCTGCCGATTGGTGAAGCCGTGATAGCTGCCATTGTACACAAACCATTCAACGTCAGGCCGGGTTCGAGGGTCAACGCCGCATCCGGATCAGTTGTGATTGCGTTGCAACCCACAAATGCCAGACCCTGTTCCAGCACATCCTGTAATATCAGGTCTTGAGTTGTTCCCGGTGCAACATCCAGAGTAACCTGATAGGTTACAATCTCGCCCACGGCAACATTTAAGACGCCTGTATGTGCCTGATTGGTCGCTGAGATCACTTTACCTATAGAACTGATTAGATCACGATCTGAGGCCTCATTATTTTCAGGGGTTGGGTCAACACCATTGGTGCCGTCATCGGCCACAATTACTTCATTAACAATTTCCGGGTTGAGACCGGTAAACGGCTCATCCACAGAAATTTCAACTATGAGAGTCACACTGGCGCCTGCCGCCATTTCACTCAAATTCCAGATAATTTCACGATCGGCTTCCGTGTATGTGCCACCCAAATTAGTGGATACAAATGTTACCCCAACCGGCAGCGTGTCGGTTACGATTACGCCGGTGGCATGTTGATTACCAACATTCGAAACTACAATGGAATAAGTTAGATCTTCTCCTGGAGTAACCTGAACCACACCATCATCCTTGGTAATGGTCAGATCGGGAGCAGCGCCAACCGTAATAGTGGCATCATCCGTGTTATTCTCGGTATTGATTTCCGGGCCATTCGCGCCATCATCTGCAATCGTAACCACGTTATTAATCTGACTCACACCTGCTTGCATAGGTGAATCCAGCACCAGAACAAATAAGGCGGAACCAGTGTTTTCTCCTAATCCCGGTGCAGGCAAAAGTGGCAGTGTAATAATACACGAAGTAGCGGAACATACCCACCGCGGGTCGCTTGCTGCTGCATTGAAAGTGGTGTACTCAGGAATAGTTTCGGTAATGACCACATTGGTGGCATTTTGAGTACCTTCATTGCGATAATTGATGGTGTAGGTTACAGTCTCACCCGGTGCGAACAGCTCACCGTCTGCTGATTTTTCAACTACCAACTCCGGAACGCTTACTAATTCATCCGCATCCTCATCGTGATTATTCTCCATCGGTTCGGTACCATTGTTACCCTGGCCGGCAATGTCAATCACATTGCGCAGTTCCTCAACTGTTTCCGGAATGGTTGCATTCACAGCAACAACAAGTGTCAATGAGCCGGTAAACGGCGGAGTAAGAGTACCCAGTGCGTAAGTACAAGTATTGTTAAAATCACTCGTGGTACAAGACCAGCCTGGTGAAGAACCCGCTGACACAAAGGATGTGTAATCCGGGATTGCATCAGTAATAACGACATCGGTCGCCGGCTGAGTACCACTTATGCCGTAATTAATCGTGTAGGTCAATGTGCTGCCGGTTTGGGTTTGTTCCACACCATCATCTTTACTGATGCTCAGGTCAAAACCGGAGGCTAATAAATCAACAGTGGACTGATCTATATAATTGTCCAGTAAGCTGTCAACCACACCACGGCGTTCTTCTTCAGGAGAACTAGTCAAAGAAGTCCAGGTAACGATTGCAGTATTGGAAAGTGAAGCACCCAATATTGCATCCATATCAAGCATTGCCTGATAAGTCAATGTACAGGTCGCTGCCGGAGCCAATGAAGAGATAGTCCAGGAGAGTTGAGGAGCAGTGGATTCATCACCAGTGCCGCAAGTCTGGTTAATACTGCCAGCCACATAAGTTAAGCCAGTCGGTATCGTATCTGTGACCAAAACATCATAAGCTGTAGCGGTACTACTGGCATCATGTGCTACTATGATGGTGAAATCGATGGTTTGACCCAATCCTGGCGTCAGATCATCCGCTTGTTTTGAAATGGTCAGAACCGGTTCAATCACGGTAAAGGTAACATCATCATTCAGTACATGCTCATTTTCAGAGCGATCCCAAAAACGTAATTCGGCGTTATTCGTAATCGTCCGGGCATTCTGGTTGATCAATTCATTAGCAACCACAGCCGTGTAAATGATTGTTATCGGAGAGGCTGTTACCTCAACCGTACCAAAATCCCAATACAAGTTAACCTGGGCAGTACCATCATTTGGTGTAGATACTTCGAAATAAGGATTGAATGCATTCGGAATTGGAATCCAGCTATAGATCGGCTCTCCGGTAAATACCATTCCTTCCGGCAAAATATCGGTAATGGTCATCGCATTGATACTGGCGGACGGGCTATCAATAGTGAGCGTATAAGTTACCGTTTCGCCAATCGTTGCGGTTGTCTTATCAACTATTTTACTAAAGGTAGGCAATTCGATATTAAAGTACTCCGAATCATCTGCGATATAATCGTTCAATGTGTCGGCCACCACACCACTGCGTTCATTGGGATTGACACCCGGTTGCGAGGTCCAAGTCAGGCGAACATCATTTTGAACCCGCTCCCCTACGCTGATTGCGCCAGGCAGTACCACAGAATAAGTGATAGTCATTGTAGCCCCGTCGGGGAATTCACCGACCGAGTAATAAACTTCATTCGTTGCGGCAGAAATATTGCTCACATTCACAAGGGTCCCGGTTGAGGTGTAACTAACACTGGAAACATCATAAGCGGTAATATCCCGAACCAACACATCATAAGCAGTATAGCCGGATGTATTGGTGATCAGCAATTGGTAAGGAACTGAATCACCCGCCTCAAATGGGCCGCTGGCAGCAACACTCTTTACAATCGCCAGAATTGGTTCATGAACAGTGACATCCACATCATCCGACAATGGGGTCTGGTCCACTCCGGCGGCATTCTGGTAGTTCATCTCCACGGTATTGGTTCGAAGAGTGCCCTCCTGATTGGTAATCACATTGGCAACTATGGCATCAAAGGAAATCGTTGCCGGAGAAGCAGTAATTTCACGATCACCCAAAGTCCAGGTCAATGTGGAAGTCGTTGAACCATTATTAGGATCAGGTATTGCCGGATCAATTAAAGTCCCACCAAATCCGGAATACGCCACGTTTCCAGCATAAATCATGCCTGCCGGCAGGGTATCGGTTAATACCAGATTGTGTATTGTACCCAACGGGCTGCTCAGACTAATAGTGTAACGCACCGTCTCCCCAACTACCGCATCGGGTTTATCCACGGTCTTGGTCAATCCGGTCGGGCCGGCCGATGTAGCTGGCGCAGATGCGGTATCCTGGTCGCCGTCATTGGGATAATCCGTTCCGGTGTCATTTACATAAGTACCACCATTGTAATTACGGTCTTCATCGTTGGTTAATCCATCCTGCGATGACCAATCGGCATCAGTCACATTGGTGATTGTACCTGGCAATGGCATGGTGCCTAAAACCTCCACTGAAAAATCGCAAGTAATGTAAGAATTAACCGCGAGATCCCATCCACCAGCAGGTGTTGTTATCAATAACGGGTTGGTACCGGTCACAGAAATACTTTCCGAAATTGCACTGCCGTTCAAGTAACAGGCTATATCATTATTGTAGTCAACATTAGGAGGTAAGTCATCCTGAAGGGTCACCTCATACGCCATGCTGGTACCATTATTGGTGTAAGTCATTTCATAAGTTAATACCGTACCGGTTTCCAAACCAGTGGCGGGGCTCACAATTTTCGTTGTGGTAATAAGAGGCTCAATCAGGCTGATATTCACACTGGCTGAGTCAGTTTGTGGAATACCCTGGGCATTATCGTAATTAACCACAACGCTGTTGGTTAGTATATCGGGTTGTTCATTACCAGGTACGTTAGCTACTATAGCATCAAACGTTATTGAATTATCATTGGCACTGATAACGGCATCACCCACTGTCCAGGTAATCGTCACTGCTGTAGAACCATCATTGGGTGTGGAAACCACCGGATCAGGGAAGTTATAACCTGCTTCCCCTACATTCCCGGCATAAATCATGCCGGTCGGTAGGGTATCCGTGACAACCATATTGCGCACAGTGCCTAACGGACTGTTGATATTCACAGTATAAGTAACGATATCCCCGATAGTATATTGGGTTGGTGATACAGTTTTCGTAATATCAATTGCATTGACTGTAAAGATCGCTGTATCGACATCCTGATTGACATCAAATGGGTAATCGGTACCGGTATCGTTCGGGGTAGAACCACCATCATAGATACGCTCATTTGTATTAGTGATTCCGTCCTGTGAGGTCCAATCAGCGTCCGCTGTATTGGTGTGCAGACCATATACATAAAGACTGGGCTGGGTTGTGCCAATGTAGGTACAGACCAAAGACTGGCCGGCAGGGATATCCCAACCACCAGTTGGGTTACTGTCTACCAGTAAATAGGTTGTGTCATCGGTTACACTTACATCCAGATCTGCACCATTCAGCAGACATGCCATCGAATTATCGTTATACAAAACACCCTGCGGCAGATCATCACGCCATGTAACTTCGTACGCTGTAGCATTTCCGGTGTTTGCAAATGTCACCGTGTAATTAAGGGTATCACCGGCTTCCACATCGCTGGTGGGTGAAACATCTTTAGTAGTCTGTATTTGCGGTTCGATGATGGTGATATCCACCGCATCCGAAGCAAAACCGTTTGTATGTGTAAGGTTTACCGTGTTGGTTTTTATCTGACCATCAGAATTATTCGGTGTGGGATATTCATTCAATACTCGAACATCGATTTCGATTAGGAAAGCATTGTTATTGGCGTTATTGTCCGCATACGTTAATTGATCACCAAAAGCTAAGGTAATATCGCCACCACTGCCACCAGCATCTGTCAATGTAGCCAAAGCAGGGTTATCACCATTGGTTATATCGTAATCCTCTGTAAGCAAACCTCCGCTGCCTGCTGTAGTCGTGATGATCCGATATCCCTCATAATCCAGACCATTCGGGATATCATCCACAATCTGGAGATTAAGGGTATTCCCTTCAGCCAAAGTTACCAACACACGATAAGTAATCAGATCGCCGATTTTGTATTGTGTCGGGTTAACCGTTTTATCAATAGAAGCATTCGCCAAACCAACGTTAGTACCCAAACTGGCTGAACTGTTATCAGCGTAATCATCCTGAATACCACTGTCGTCACGTTCACCAGTATCTGTTCCGGATCCGCCTGGTGTGATTGAACCAGTAGTATTATTTACACCTGTTGGTGTTCCAGTGCCCGGTAAACTGGTCCAGGTTAAATAAGCCGTATTCGGTATAGATACACCACTGGGAGCTGAAGGCAATACTGTCGCATTTATTTCAATATTGATAGCTGTACCGGGGTTGAGACAGGCAATATTCAAGGTTACATTCTGACCTGAGAAATATGGTGCTGTGGTTACACTATTGGCACTACCATCCGGGCAGGTCGGAGTACCGTTGCTGCTCACAGAAACGGAATTGATACTCAAATTTGTGTTAATCGCATCTGTAACCACCAGATCAAAAGCGGTACTGTAATTAGGCGTACCACCATTAGCAGCATTGGATATATTCAATGTGTAAACAATGGTGTCATTCGCATCTGCAGAAGTTGGGAAAACAGATTTTTGAATATCCAGTTGCGGTTCAAGAATACGGCTGGATATTGTATTGCTTACACCACCTATCTGAGTAGTGCCATTAATAGAGGCTGTGGCAGTATTATTTCTAGTCTCACTGAAATCATTGCTTCCAATAGAGGTGTTATCCAGGTATGCATTAAATTCCAGAACGAGGTATTCCACATTGGCATCCCGATCGATGTTATCCAGGTTGCCCATACGGAAATAAACATCATCATTGCTACTGTATACATCAGGGGAAGAACTTGAACTAGCTGTGCTGGAAATATTATCATCGGCTAACGTACATGAAGGCGTATCTGTAGTTGCTGTTAATAACGCACAGGTTGTTGTATCTGCAAGCGCAGGGGTACTACCAACCGAAGTTGAGTTTATGGCGGTATCGGCTACAAACCCATAATGAACATTGTTAATGAATGAAACATTTTCATCATTCAGGAATGTCAGACCATTTGGTAGGAAATCCCGAAGCACAAAATGCGGGCTGCTGCCTTCCGGTATGCTGACCACCAATTTATAACGCACAACCTCACCAATGGTCAGATTATTGCCAGTAGTTGCCAGTTCGCTAGTAGAAACCAGCGATTTAGTCACAACAAAAACAGGAACCGATACGGAAGCTCCATCATGGCGCCGATAATCATTAAGTATACCTGTTCCCGGCTCGCCATCTGCACCCGTTCGTTCTCCATCATTGGTTGTGTAATCAGACAGCAGGGTTGGAGATTCCGGCATGCTAGTCCATTGTGTATAAGAGTCATTATTAAATGTTGTGTTTGGGGTAATATTGCTAATAACCACACCGGTGATCACAATCTGAACTGTGCGGCTGTTATTTCCTGGTAAAGTAAAATCGGTTATGGTAGACAAAACACCAGTTGATGTATTTACGTTGAAATCTGTAACAATTAGGGTTGAAGCAGAATCAGTTACGGATGCGATTGTCAATGTACTGTAATCAATATAAGTCGGAAACGTGTCATAGGCAATCACATCAAATGCATCCACGCCGGATGTGTTGGTTAAAGTAATAGTATATTGTACGGTATCACCTGCATCCACCGAGGTGCCGCCGGAAGTTGGCAATAAACGCTGTGCAACTTTATCAACAGTCACCATGGGTTCAACCACAGTGATGCTATCACCGGCATCACTTGCGCTGCCATTGAGCCAGCCAAAACCGGCTGTATTGGAAAGCGTAGTGCTTGCTTGATTACCGCCCACATTTAATACCACTGAACGATAAACAATTGTGATCGTTTCCAGGGATGCATTATCTGTATTGGCATTCGTAATTGTTCCAAAACTATATGTAGCCTGATTCCCAGTTCCACCACCGAAATTGGAAATCGCCACATTAGCAGGGGAAACCCCTACGCCCGGTGTTAAGGTTGAGGTGACACCGCTGGAATAAGTAACACTCGTCACATCAGCAAAAGCCAGACCGTTGCTCATTCGATCAACTACCTCAGCGTTGCTGGTTGTGCCTTCTGGAACAGTGAGAACCAGTTGGTAGGTGGCAGACTCACCAATTACAGCCTGGGTATTGCTATTGCCGGTTGAGTTTATTTCCGTAGAAATTAAGGATTTAGCAATTTCCGGCTGATCAATACTCACTTCGGCGTTAAATTCAACATCCGGGTTGGCAAAATCTTCCCCACCCTCCTGACCGGCATAATTGGTCAAGGCGGCATCGTTCGAATAAGTTTCACCTGCTTCCACGGCAGTTTTCAGACGCAGGTCGTAGGTAATAACAATGACATTGTTTCCTAAGTTGGGATTATGGGCAGAGCAAACCCCAGCGCCTACCGGGTCAACCAGCTTGATGCCGGTACCAAATAATGCTGCCGGACTCGTAGCCCCATTGGAAACATCTGTGTAGGTAATCGGACCGCTACCATTGCCGTAATAAATTTGCAGGTTGGTACTGTTTGCATCTCCGGCAGTTGGGTATTCAAAAGCTATCGAATCTAGAATATCCTTAATGGTCAAATCAAAAGCACCGTTGATACCGGTACCGCGGTTTTCCAACACAATTGCAAAGGTAACCAGATCGCCGGCGTCAGCTAATTGCAAATCACTGTCCAGAGAATTGGATCCCAACCAGGTAGAATTGATATTACCGCCCCAAACCGGACCAGTACTTCCAGGTGCTGCCCAAGGGTCGCCTTGCGGATCAACCAGGACTGGTGAAAGCGTTCCCGTACCACTGGTTGCAACAACTGTTTTCCCCCCATAAACTGCAGGGGCTGTAAACAAAATTTGCACCAAAGCATCAGTGCTCTGATCACCAGAATTAGTGGAACCTTCATACACCGTTGCCTGATTGGTCAAATACAGACCATCGGCAAAAGGACTGTCTGTTACAGTTACAGTAAATAATAAATCGATGATTGTAGATACATTAGTAGTGCCATCAAAATCGCCATAATTTACTTCTACCGCATTGCCATCAATATCGGACACAGTTGGCGTCAAACTTGAATATGCAAAGAATGTATCTGCCGGCCCCAGCTTTACCTCTCCAGCGCTAAAAATATCCGTGGGTGCTGTCGCTTTGATAGGATCGAACGTCCATCCGGGGCCACCGCTGCCATTGGCATCCGCATCAGTAACATTAAAGATTGGCAATGGAAAATAGTCAACAAATCGCAAATCTTCCACATCACTGGTATTTAAAGTATAGGTAACACGATAGGTTACTTCATCTCCAACCGTTATCCGCACCGGACTGGCAGAAGGTGCTGCGTTATTAATGGAGTAGATGGTTTTGGTAATTGAACCACGAGCTATGGTAATGCTTGCGGCACTATCATCTGCTTCATCAAATGTGGTAAGAGTAGTGACATCACTGACATCAAGTAGGTCACCCGCTATATCGACATTATTACGGAGTACATCACCCTGATCTACAGAAGGATCATTGGGATTGTAAACATCAATGAAGTTTTCCAGGATATTTGTACGGTAAACGATGGTTCCTGTAGTCGCTCCATCATTATAACCATCTGCATTAAGCGTATTGCAATTTGGAGGAAACACACCGGTTCCGGTAGATTCCACACAACCGCCAATCATTTTCCCGTTTTGCCCACGAGTAATAATTTCATTTGAAACCCGAAAAACAAGTGTGCTAGTACCATCATCGACTGCAGAATCATTTATTGTACAATTTGTACCATCAGGTGTTGCCGGTTGGGTGGAATAATTACAGGAAACATCAAAGTTACTGTTATTGTAACTGGCTACTGATAAAGTATACGTGTTACCCCCAATAAACAAGGTGGGTGTCATTGTGGGATCAAAGTGCTGGCCATCGCTGATGGTATCCGTTATGACTACATCCTGAAAGGCAAAAAAGTCTGAAACCTGGAAGTTGAGAGTATATGCTAAGGTATCATTTGGACTAAAACCAGTTGCGCCAGTATCATTAGCCATGGCTACACTTTTTTGTATAGCAATTGATTTTAAATCCACACTATTTTCACAAGGTGCGCCTGAACCACCAGCAGCAACATTATCGGTTCCACCCGCATCCCGAGTATCAATTGGGGTCCAATCTCCTAAAATAGACACATTGTTACAGGACAGTCCATCATCGCCAGTGTTTGCATCCAACACCGCTGTAGGAACATTATTATTTAATGGAACATAAAATGGAAAGGAAATAGTTGCAGTCCCAGTAAATGTTGCAATAGTACAACCCAGTGTACCTCCCGGTATGCTAGTAGAAGGAACTGTACTGCATGTTGCCCCGGTTACTGGTCCAATGTATTGCACATTATTTGGAAGAGTATCGGTTATATCCAGATTGGAAATCGTCTGACCATTAGCTACTTCCACTGCAATTTCATAGATATGTGGATAGTTGGGACCTGTGGGAATTTCATTCTCTACAGCCGTATTAGTTTTTGACATTGTAACCAAAGTAGGTGTTACAGAACCCGGTACAGGTGCAGAGAGTGAATCCGAAGGATCATCCCCACAACACCAATCATCCAACGGAGTATAACCAAACTGGTAACCGCCCTGTGCAGCCACATTCAAACCAACATTCAGATCGGCCAGGTTACTCATATTCACAGTAAAGGTTAGTGTTGCCGGTGGTTGATCTGGTACAAAGCTGCCAAAAGGTAAACGCGCAACAATCACTTTATCACCCTGTGCAAATCCGGCTGGCGCGGTTATGGTAACAAAATTTCCAGTGATATCGCGCAGAATCGGATGAACAAATTGACCACTGGCATTCACTTCTAATTCCCACACATCGCCGCTAGCCAAGGCGCTGCCTGCATAAGTGACATTAATGGAAGAAGTTCCCAAACCATCGTAGGCATTAACACCTGTATCGCCGGGATAAATGCCATCCGCTCCGGTTGTATCCAAAAAAACCTGGATAAATGGACCATAACCCGCGTCACCGCCCGAAGCTTCTGGATTGTCGAATGTAACCGTGAAGCTGACATTTTCACCCAAAAATTGTTCGGCCGGCACATTCAAACCAATCGCAGGAACCGATTCTAACAATGGCCTTGCTTCTATCTGACCCTGGGGTGTCAATACCAACCCACCAGTGATTAATACCAATATCACAAGCATGCGAAAAATTCGATTATGCATTTAAACTCACCCTCCGGGACAACAATAATTTGAAATTTAAAGTAATGAATGGGATAAAAAAGTTGTTTTTATAACTGTATAATTATACAATAAAATTACGAATGTGAGCAATTTTGTAATCAATATCCATTTTTCAGGATTATCTACACAAAAAGATATGACATTCCTCTATTCCCTTAACTGCGCTCAACTCAATCCCCCAATTCCTGCTATTCAAGCGGCTACCTATTGTCTGGTTTTAGATACCCAACAGGGTCTGGCACTGGTAGACTGCGGTTACAGCACACAAGATTTCCTGAATCCACCTCTCATTGTACGTTTATTTACCTGGTTGATGCGCACCCCACGCAACCCACAGACCTGTACACTTAATCAGCTAGCAACCCATGAGATCAATCCATCTATGGTACAGCATATCATCCTCACCCACATGCATATCGACCACGCTGGTGGAATCGCCGATTTTCCCTGGGCAACAGTGCATGTCCACTGTCAGGAATACGAAGCTGCCCGCCATCACCGCGGACGAGTTGGTATCGGTTATGTGCGTAAGCAATGGCAGCAGCACCAGCATTGGGCTTTTTACGAAAACCCGGATTGTGAATGGTTTGGTTGGCCGGCTATTACCCTTCCCTTAACACCCACTATCCTGCTCATCCCCACTCCCGGACACACACCCGGGCATTGCATGGTCGCAATTAAACAACAGTCTAATTGTTGGCTGCTGCAAACCGGTTCAGCGGCTTATCCATTTTACTTACCAGCTGAGCAATACCCGGTTCACCCGCCTGTATGGTTACAACGCTGGGGTATGGGTGGTTATGTCCAAAGCTTGAAAAAACTCTGGTTTGAGCACAGAGATCAAATCACCTTCACCAGCGGGCATGAGTTTGTAAAGAGGCATTAGGGGAGATAGTCTTTCAAATATCCGATAACTATTTCTTTAAAATTCCATATACTCCGTACGCGCGATAATCTCATTCTGTAAAGCCAGGCTGAGATCACAGAAGTAATCACTATAACCGGCTACTCGCACGATCAAATCGCGGTATTGGTCTGGCTGTTGCTGTGCCTTGTGCAATGTTTCCACATCAACCACATTAAATTGAATATGATGGCCGTCCAGCTTAAAATATGAACGCACCAGACGGGTCAGCATTTCCAGGCCGCTTTCTTCCTTTAACAAGTTGGGGGTAAATTTCAGGTTCAGCAGAGTACCGCCGGTACGCAAATGATCCATCTTACCCGCCGATTGCAGCACAGCTGTAGGCCCGTTACGATCATGCCCCTGCACCGGGGAAATGCCTTCTGATAGTGGCAAACCGCTCAACCGGCCTTCGGCAGATGCCTCCATCACCGACCCAAAGTATACATGGCAGGTGGTCGGCAGTAAGTTGATATGATAGGTACCGCCCTTGGTGTTGGGGTGTCCATCAATCAGTTCGAAATATAATTCAAAAACGCTCTGCATGATCTCATCCGCATAGGCATTATCATTGCCATAAAATGGGGTGCGGTTCTGTAATAACAGGCGTGTACGTTCATGTCCGCTGAAATTTACATTCAGGGCTGTCAGCAAATCCGCCATACTCAGATCGTGCTTATCAAACACATGCCGTTTGATAGCCGCCAACTGATCAGTAATCGAGCCCATCCCAACCCCCTGGATATACGTGGTATTATAGCGTGCCCCGCCCTCGTGATAGTCCATGCCCTTCTCGATACAGTCATCGATTAACAGAGAAAGGAAAGGGCAAGGCAGGTATCTTGCGTATAAACGCTCAATCACGTTATTGCCGCGCATTTTGATTTCGATGAAATACCGCATCTGCTCAGCAAAAGCGCTAAACAATTCTTCGTAGGTTATGAATTCAATTGGATCGCCCGTCTGTAGGCTAATTTGTTTCCCGCTGCGTGGGTCAATACCGTTATGCAAAGTGAGTTCCAGAATTTTCGGAATATTGAAATAACCGGTCAGGTTGTAATTCTCTTTGCCAAACGCACCAATTTCCACACAGCCGCTGGAACCGGATATTCGCGCATCCGCCAGGCTCTTCCCCATCCGCTGTAGTTCCTGGATAATGGCATCCGCGTTAAATATGGAAGGCTGTCCAAAACCGGTGCGGATTATCCTGGCTGCACGTTTGATAAATTGATCCGGGTTTTTCTTACTGACCTGAATGGATGCACTTGGCTGCAACAAACGCATCTCTTGAACTACGTCTAATAGTAGGTAGGTTACTTCATTGACGCCATCACTTCCATCTGCTTTCAAGCCGCCCAAATTGATCTGTGCAAAGTCTGTATAGGTGCCGCTCTCGGCAGCCGTTACCCCCACCTTGGGTGGTGCTGGTTGGTTGTTAAATTTGATCCAGAAACATTGCAGCAATTCCTCGGCACATTCACGGGTTAGGCTGCCTTCAGCCAGCTCACGTTGATAAAATGGAAAAAGGTGCTGGTCCAACCGTCCGGGGTCAAAGGCATCCCACGTATTTAATTCCGTGGTGACTCCCAGATGCACAAACCAGTAATATTGCAAAGCTTCCCGGAAGGTACGCGGTTTATTGGCCGGCACAAGCCGGCAAGTGGCTGCAATCTGCAGCAGTTCCTGCTTACGCTGCGGGTTGTTTTCCATTTTGGCAAGAGCTTCAGCAGCTTCAGCATGGCGTTCAGCAAAGCGGATCAACGCCAATGCGGTGATGCGCATCCCCTTCAATTCTTCCTGCCGGTCATACGCATACGGATCGTTCACGAAGTCCAATGTATTCAGTCGTTCACCAATCCGGGTAATAAAATCATTCATACCCAGCCTGTAAATCTTATCATCCAGTACGGTATGCCCAGGTGCGCGTTGTTCCATAAACTCGGTGAATACGCCGGCTTCATAGGCATCCAGCCAGTCTGGGGTCATCTCGGCAAACAACCTTTCGCGCATACTTTTCCCCTGCCAGAAAGGAATCACCTCATCCAAATACAGGTTACGGGTTTCTTCACTGACCCGAAACGGAATTTTCTCGCGGCTGTCCAAAATGGAGAGATCCTCTAAGGAATGGCAGCACAACTCCGGAAAGGTAGGAGCCGCCTTGGGCAGATCACTTTTTTCCCCCACGATCAGTTCTCCTGGGTGAATATAGATCTTTTTATTTTCCATTAAATACTCGAAAAAAAGCGCGCGTTCTACTGCTTTGGATATCAGGCCTAGCGGCTGACGGTAAAATGCCGTAATTAATCTAGCCCGTTCACCCGAAAGGGTCGCCGGCGTATCCAGACTGGATTGACGTAACATTTTCACCCGTTCATTCATCATCAACCTCCAACCACCACAGGGAAACCTTTTCCTTGGAAATATTCTTTAATTTTTTCAAGTGTTATTGCGTTATACGCCGGCAGTTCTTGCAGCGCATACGTTTGTTCCAGTCCATTGTACTTCGATTCGGCAGCGGAATGATACGGCAACAAGCTCAAGCGCTGAAAACCGGGAATATCCACCAGGAAAGCAGCCATCTGCTCCAGATTTTCTTCATCGTCATTTATGCTGGGCACCAATGGAAAACGAATCCACAATGGCGTTCCCAACCTACTGATCTTTTTTAGGTTTTCCAAAATCAGGTGATTGGATACTCCGGTAAAGTGTTTGTGCCGTTCATCGTTCATCAGTTTGAGATCATACAAAAAAAGGTTAGTATGCGGAATAATGCACTCAAAAACATCCCAGGTTGCATAACCACTGGTATCTACCGCGGTATGCATCCCATTCGCACGGCAAAGCCTCAAAATATCCGTCAGAAATCCTGGCTGACTGAGCGGCTCTCCCCCCGAAAAAGTGACCCCGCCAGCAGATTCATCATAAAACAAACGGTCGCGAGCGATAAGTGTATACAGATCAGCTGTATCCACTTCATAACCAACCATCTCGTTGGCATCCGCAAAACAGGCTTCCACACAGGTCCCGCAGCACGAGCAGCGTTGTCGATCGGTCTTTACACCCGATTCTGTCATCACAATGCCATGCTCCGGGCAAATCTGAGCGCATACCCCACAGTGCACACAGCGGTTGGCTATTACCAGTTTCTCAGGTAAGGAAGATTGGCTCTCTGGATTGTGGCACCACCAGCAGTTCAGCGGGCAGCCCTTGAAAAAAACCGTGGTTCGAATTCCCGGCCCATCATGGATCGAGAAACGATGAATATCAAAAATAAGGCCGTTTTTCCCTGGCATTTTTTCCGTTGACCATCCACTGTGAGAATGGTTCTTATTATAATCCCCATAGTCCCTTCCAGCTACACACGCCAGTAGGTTAGCACAACAACAAATTGGGTTCCACCATACTCTTTTGTCCGCATTTTCCTGATAAAATCTACTGTATCTATCCCACCAAACCTTGCTTCAGGTGATCTCAAATGCAATCATTGCGAAAACTAAGCCGGAATATTGATCTCTCCTCAGCTGCTTTATTAATTACCATATCAGCAATTGCATTCGCGTTCTTTGCTATCATTCAGGTAGGCTTTTACGCACGCTACCTGGCAGACGATTATTGCACGGCTGGCATTTATCGTACGGTTGGGTTTTGGGGTGCTCAGGAATTCTGGTATACCCAGTGGACTGGGCGGTTTGCTTTCACATTTATGATCACATTAATCGAAACCTCTGGATTGGAGATTGTCCCTTATTTACCGGCAATCCTGTTGACCCTGTGGATCATCACAACATGGATGGCAGCCAATCAATACTTCAAACGTCAAATGATCCAATCCCAAAGGGGAGTAATACTGCTGCTAACCCTACTGTTCCTTTTCCTGGTTCTATTTAGCTTGCCCAATATCGCTCAGGACCTTTACTGGCAAACCGGTAGTTTCACTTATCTACTGCCGATTATTTTCTGGATGATCTTAACCGCCTTGTTATGGCGTTTTTCATCTTTTTATAAAACACTCAAGAACCCCAAAAAATTTGTCGTATCATTTTTGGTCGTTTTTGTTGCCTGGTTCAGCAGTGGTTTCTCCGAAGTATCCGGCGTCATGCAAGCGGCTGCTCTCGGGCTGGTATTTTTTTGGAGAATTCTCACATTAAAACAAAAAACAAGCCAAAACAACTACCAATTGGTAACTCTGGCATTTATCGCTACATTAGTGGGGCTGGCATTCATGGTTTTAGCGCCAGGGAATGTCATTCGTCAGTCTGCATTTTTTCCAAATCCAGGGTTGTGGGAATTAATCTCAAGTACAACGCTGTATAGCGCTAAATTTACAGCCAAATGGTTTGGTGCCCAAAGTATTTTAATCTGGCCAATCTGTATGATCAGCCTTACAGCCGGTCTGCTGCACCAAAATTCAGAGAGCAAAAGCAATAAAATTTCAACTGCTTCACACCCTGTTCCATTTTGGCTTTACTCCAGCTTTGCCTTGCTGCTGATAATTTTCGTCAGTTTTATTCCTTCCAGTTGGTCTATCAAGAGGGAACCGCCGAATCGAATCTTAATTTTACAAATCAGTTTTTTATCGGCTTACCTGATCCTGGCGGCATATAGAGGTGGTATGTTTTTACGCCAAGCATTTACAATCCGCCTGGACAAGGCAAAACCTTTGACCATTCTGTTTTTAATATTTTGCCTTTATTTTTCATTTTATGCCATCCTGTTCCAGGCAAGAGAAACGCGTGCCCCGCTGGGTGCAGCACAGAATTTTGCACAAAAATGGGATCAAAGGCATGCAATTATCCTCTCTCAGCTACCCAGCACTGAAAAAATACTACATATCGAAATGATTGGCTACAACATTATGGGACTGGAACACATTCAACATGATCCAAATAATTTTATAAATGTCTGTGCTGCCCGTTATTATGGTGTTGATCAAGTCATAGCAGAATAGAATACATCAAATAATAATGTAACAAGTTCTGAAGTAGGAGGATCAAAATTTGCGCCTTGAATTGATATAAGGCAGAATTCACTCATCCTCCTCTCCCTTCAGGGAGAGGTAGGGAGAGGGTCCAGCAACCACCCCACTCCAATCCGAACAGAAGGGCCCAATTAGTGGCTACGCGCATTTTTTAGTCTTGTGTTTTCTTCTCGCGCAAAATACCTCTTTTGTCCATAAGAGAATAGAAGTTACCAGGGCCGTTTGATAAACAATTAGCAATTCGAGAAATACCTCTTATTTGCTTTAGTAATTAAATCTATGGCTACGCGATACGATTCACCGTTGGCTTAAGCCAAATTTCATCTCATCCGGTTTATCTGTGATTATTCAGAATTCCCAGGTTAACCCAGTTCTCGATTATCTAAATTTTGAAATGTATGGTTTAATACACTTATTAATGGTGTGGGACTGATTTTACTCTCATGGGAAAATATCAATGAAAGAAATTCCGTTTAACCAAATCTCTATTCAGGATGTTTTTTGGGACACGCGCCTCCGATTAAACGCCGATCACTCCATTGAACACCAATGGCAGCAATTGGAAAATTCCGGCTGTATCCATAATTTTCGTATCCTGGCCGATCATGCGCCCGGTTTTCGGGAAGGTTGGTTTTTTTCTGATTCAGATGCTTATAAATGGCTGGATGCAGCCGTGCGAATTGCCGCCTTTGGTAAACAAGAAAATCTCAACTCCCATATCAATGAATTGATCGATCTGATCAAGCGCGCACAGGCACCCGACGGCTATCTCTTCACCTACAATCAGATCCACTTTCCAGACAGCCGCTGGCAGAATTTGCAAATTGAACATGAGTTATACTGCCATGGGCACCTGATCGAAGCCGTGGTCAGTCATTATGAAGCAACCCATTCAGATAATTTTCTCCCCGTTGGCATCAAAGCCGCCGATTTACTCCTGCATACCTTTTTGGGTTGTGGTCCGGATAAAACCCCCGGCCATGAAGAAATTGAAATTGCCCTTATCCGGTTAACGGATATAACCGGCAACCGTGATTATTGTGAGCTGGCCGAACAATTTATTGAACAACGCGGGCGGCGTAATCCACTTTCTTTTGCTTTAAAAATGCTGGGTGAAAACCGGCGGGTAAATCAGCGTACTGCTCAAAGCAACCTATCTCGTAAACTATATTACCAGGAACATCCTGCGGAATCCAGTAAGTTTAAACTTCTTGGCCACAACCTCTCTGAAAAGCCTCGCTTTGTTAAGCAGCGCTTTCAGTACTCTGCTCTTTTTGGTACGTATTTTCAGCAGCATAGTCCCATTCGCAATCAGACAATCCCGGTCGGGCACGCCGTCCGCTTTGCCTATCTGAAAACTGCCACCACCATGTTGGCCAACCGTTCAGGAGACTACACACTTATACCCTCTTTGAAAAAAAGCTGGCAGCACATGGTAGAACGTCGGATGTACGTTACCGGTGGCACCGGTTCTTTACCCGTCAGCGAAGGTTTTGGTCGTGATTATGAGTTGGATCCGCATTACGCTTATGCAGAAACATGTGCAGCGCTGGGAACCATGTTTTGGAACTGGGAAATGACCGGGTTAACCGGTGAAGCTTCTTATGCCGATTTGTTTGAACGCCAGTTATACAATGCCTCCCTGGCCGGCATGGGGCAAAACGGCCAGTGTTATCTATATAACAACCCTTTGGCCAGCCGCACAGGCTACGCAAGACAACCCTGGTTTGAAGTACCTTGTTGCCCATCCAATCTTTCGCGTACCTGGGCTTCCCTAGGAAAATATTTATTTACGCATACGCCGGGTAAAATTTGGGTACATCAATATATCGGATCTCAGGTGAGTATTCCTTTTAAACATCCGCTCGGCCTGCAAATGACCTCAACATTGCCCTGGGAAGGCGATATCAATATTCACATCCACCTGGAAAAACAAACGGATTTTACCCTCTACTTGCGTATCCCCTCTTGGTCTGGCCCGGTCAGCATCAATATTAATAACGTGAATTGGCCGATGGATGGCTGCGCCCCTCACCAAAACAACACCACCGCCAGCGGTTACGATCCGCGTACAGCTCAATACCTGCCGATTCAGCGCACCTGGCAAAACAACGATCATCTCGAAATCACCTTCGACATGCCCATACTTATTCACACCCCCCACCCACGGGTAAAATCTACCCGTGGCAAAATTGCTATCTCACGCGGGCCACTTGTTTACTGCCTCGAAGGACACGATAATCCCGGAATGGATTTGGATACGGTTACTTTACAGCCAGCCACCCTGACCACGGAGTTCGATTCTGAAAAACTGGGTGGCATCATGACTTTAAAAGGAAGCAACCACCAGGGCAATCCACTGACCTTCATCCCTTATGCCTGGTGGGCCAACCGCAGTATCAGTCCGATGACAGTTTATGTAAACGTTTAATCTATTGGTGTAATTTTTTTTCAGAAAACACCTTGTAGTTCTGACAAACTTCAGGCCTTTTGTAAACGCTCGGTAAAAGCAATCCCCAACTCGGCCAATTGTTTTAAAAGGTTTGGGTCCTGAATTTGACATTTGTCTACACGCAGCTCGGTGCCGTTGGTTGTTGCTTTTATTACCAGTTCATATTTTTTCGGCCAGGCTAATAACTGCTCAGTCAGCTGTGTGTCAAACAAGCCGGCAAATTTACCAGCATCATGACCAACTGCCTGAAAACGACCCTCAAATTCTGCTGGCAAGGGAAGAAAGTGCATGGTCGGGAAATGTTTAGCATCTTCACCCACCATCAATTGCAGCGCTTTCTGGAGCAAACCACTTCCAAAACTACTAAAGTCCACTCCTGCTGGCAGCTGCCCTACCCATGGACCCAGTACCCACACACCGGTACGGATTTTGCCAGCCTCAGAAAACCAACGCGTTTGGCAATTATCTTGAAAATCGGAACCGGTATAGTCTGCTGCCCGTCCCGTCTCACAACTGGAAGTAAGCTGCCATTCAATGCCTGCTTGTTCCCCAGTTAACTCAAAACCATGTGTATGCGCTTGTTTTATTAGGCTCATTTGCCAACCATTTTGCTGGGCAATTTCAGCATTAATCACTGGTTTTTTCTTTACATAGCGGCGCGAAATTAAATAAATTGAGCCACCCAAAACAACCAACACAACTAACACTACCAAATTAAGTGCAATATCAGACATTTCAACTCCTGATCATAACAAAACCAGAAAATTATGTTCTCTGTAAAAAGTGTACACGATCTACGTCAAAAAATCGTCAACAATTGCACTTAACAGCCTTTCAATCTTTCCATCCTTTTTATTGACCGAATTCTTCTCGCCGCATGCCCACGCATTCAACCGTGGGAACGTCACATTCTCATAGAATAATTACTGATATCTGAATCACAACCAGACAAAAGAAATATTTTCCCCACTCAAAAAAATACAGAACGGCTAACAGGCGGTTTCCATTTTCTTCCAATCCATCCGCATGGTATGCCATAAGAATCCGGGTAAATAGGCCAGTTTTTTTCTTCCAGAAACATAAGCACGCTGGATGTGTGTCTGGTATCGGATGGCTTCAATTTCATCCAAAATTGCCCGGTACAGCATGGCGGCTACACCTACCGCTGGGCGCGCAGTCCGGCTGAGCATAGCAATACCCGGCAAGGCATCCAGGTAAATTTCCCTTGCACGCCGGATTTCAAATTTCATTAAGGCAATGGTGCGTTCATCATAAACCTGGTTAAGAATATCCTGTACGCTCAAACCAAACATGCGTAAATCCTGAACCGGTATATATACCCGACCATTGCGGGCATCCTCACCCACATCTCGTAATATATTGGTAAGCTGCAAGGCAATCCCTAATTTGATGGCGTATGGTTTTGCCTTTTCAAAGCTGACCCCGGGCGCTAACCCTATGATCGGAGTCGAAAGTAAACCCACCGTGGAAGCCACCAGATAACAATAGCGTTCCAGGTCTTCCCAGGTCTGAAATTCGTGGAACTGAATATCTGCTCCCACTCCTTCAATCAATTCACGCTCATACTGAGGGTCAATCTTATAATCTTCTCGAATTTTTGACCAGCAATACAACACGGGGTCCCTTTGTTCACTCGCCGGGCGGCGCACAGCCAAACGCCAGGCTTCTAATTCAGCAAGGCTGGCACCTTCTTTATCTACCATATCGTCAGATGTGCGGCAAAATGCATACAGTGCACGCACTGCTTGGCGTTCTTTTTTTGGAAGAAAATGTGTTGCAAAATAAAAGGTTTTTGAACTATTCTTGATCACTTCTTCAACCTGCTCAAATAGTTTCTCACGGGATTGAATTGTAAAACTTACTGCAGCCATTTTCTTCCTCCTTTTTCTGTAACATGCTTTATCTACTAATCAACACGGTAGGACAGAATTTACCCAATCAGATCTGCCGCAATTTTGGATGAAGAGAGCACACCAGGTAATCCTGCGCCTGGGTGAGTACCTGCACCAACAAAATACAGATTATCAAACTCTTCCGACTGGTTATGTGGCCGGAACCAGGCCGATTGGGTTAAGATAGGTTTCACTGAAAAGGCGGCGCCCAGATAACTATTTAAAGTATTCTGGAAATGCAGCGGATCAATATAGTGCTCAGCCACTATATTTTCCTGCAAATCCGGCAAATATTTATCTTCAAGGAAATTCATAATCTTGTCGCGATACGGTTTAGCTTCTTTTTTCCAATCCGTTCCGGAACCCAAATGTGGAACTGGGGAAAGCACATAAAAACTTTCCATGCCTTCGGGGGCCATTGAAGGATCAGTAATCGTCGGCATATGCAAATACAATGAAAAATCATCAGCCAATACTTTTTTATTAAAAATATCGTCCAACAAAGGTTTGAAGCGCTCTGAAAGAATAATATTGTGATGCGCCAGGCGGCTATCCAGGTAACGGCGTTTGGTGCCAAAGTAAATCACAAACAGCGACATTGAATATTCCATATTCTCAATGCGCCTGTCGGTATACTTGCGACGGTAAATTGCCGGTATAAGATTGCGATAAGTGAAGGCAACATCCGCATTCGATACAACCACATCGGCTGAATGTGTTTCACCATTAGCCAAGCGAATGCCTTTTACCTTGCGCTTTTCATCCACTATAATCTCCTGCACCGGGTTGTTCAGGTGAATCTTGCCACCCAATTCGGTGAAAAGTTTGGCCAGAGCATCCACTATTGCGCCAGTGCCCCCCACGGCATAATGCACCCCCCACTCGCGCTCCAGGTAATGAATCATTGCATAAATGCTGGTGGTATCAAATGGATTGCCGCCCACCAACAAAGGATGAAAGGAAAAAACCTGCCGCAGAAAATCATCTTTGACAAATTTGGAAACATACTTATAAACCGTCAGATAAGATTGTAGCTTAATCAGGTCCGGTGCTACCTTGAGCATGTCAGTAACATGTAAAAATGGTTTATCTGCCAACTCCATAAAACCTTTATCAAAAATTGCTTTAGTGGTGCTGATGAATTTTTGATAGTTTTCAACATCCGCTGACGACCAGTTACGAATTTGTTCATAAATAAATTCAGGATTATTGTTGTAATCAAAAGCCCGGCCGGTATGATCAAATATTCGGTAAAAAGGATTCACCGGTAGAAATTTTATAAAGTCCTCACGCTGACGCCCCGCCGCTGCAAAAATGTCATCAAACATAAATGGTGCAGTAATCACAGTTGGTCCACCATCAAACTTGAAACCATTGATCTCATAGGTATACCCGCGCCCACCCAGTTTATCTCGTGCCTCAAATATTTCAACCTGGTGACCCTGAGCCGCCAATCGATTGGCTGCCCCTAATCCCCCAAATCCACTGCCGATTACGATGATTTTCTTACTCATAACATTCAATCCTTCCGGTTTTAGATATTCTATTTATACCCATACCCAGAAATTGAATACAATATTTGTATAATGTTTTGTATAATGTTTGCCTTTGGTCGAATTTTTATTTTCAGAACGTGATAAGGTCGAAGAATTTAAACAAATTTTTCCGGGCACTATGGGGCACAATCCACCTCACATGAAATAGAAATAACTTCCTGAATTCACCCACTTATTGGCTTTACAACTTTGTTAAATGGTTTACAATCATAGAATATGTAAAGAATTTATTTGTTTTTGGTTAGTTCAATGTAATAATTTATTAATCCAGCATTATTACTCACACGGGAGCATTTTTTGTGTTTATGGGGAGGTAGTCCAAGGTGCCGGGTAAACAATTTTTTAAATGGAAGAACAATTTATTTTTATTTTTGGCATTCCTGATAATTTACACACTTTTGGGAGCCTATATCAGCTATATAAAGCATTATTTGCCATATGATGCGCTTTCCCGGTTGGTCAGTGCCTGGTTGGTTTGGTACGGTACTGAAATAAAACTGGCCACAATTGGCTTTGTTTGGCCGCCTATACCAACCTTAGCTATCCTTCCCTTTGCTTGGATTCCGGCATTGGTAAAAAGTTGGATGGCATTGGTTATTGTTTCCGCATTTTTTACTGCGATCTCAGTCGTATTAGTGAATAAAATATTGGAACTATGTGGTATACGCAGTATCTTGCGGACAATCTTAAGCGTATTTTTTGGATTAAACCCATTAAATTTAGTCTTCGCCATCAATGGGATGAGTGAAGCCTTGCTGGTTACATTTTGTTTGGCAGCTTTTTATTTTATGTTGTCCTTTTGGGAAAACAACCGCAATGTTCACCTCATTCTGTCTGCCTTTTTCTTCGGTATGCTGCCATTGATTCGTTTTGAATTTGCACTGGTTTCTGCAGTTGCCAGTATCTTACTGATCAGCCATACCTGGAAGCAGCGTAATGATCTTGCTCCACAAGCTTTTCGGGATCTACTGGAAGGTCGCTTACTGGCTTTTAGTTCCATGGCAATTTATCCAACTTTTCTATGGTGCATTGCCAGTTGGATGATCATGAAAAACCCGTTTTACTTTTTATTCAACGACCGGAGCGCGACCAGTTTGGCCAGTCTTGAACTGGCAGTTTTCGGAGTCAATACCAGTGCTTTAGGATCATTAAAAATCGTTTTTGAAGCCTGGTACCTTTCTTTTCCTATCGGTTTTTTGGCCATTCTGGTCTTATTGTTTTTAAGCTGGCAAAAATTATCGAGCAAATATTTTTGGTTTGCAGTCATATCGCTAACAGTGCCTAGTCTTCAATATTTACTACTTTTAAGAAGCAGTACCGTACCTCTATTACGCTATTTTATGACAAATATTCTATTCGGATACCTCCTGATCGCAATTGCTTTGGGTGCAGTAATAAAAGAATACAATCTCAAGAAAAATAAAGCCATGGTGGTCTCCATCGTTACGATCCTGTTGGTGATCGCATCCAATTTTGCTACCTCAAACACATTAAATACCTACCCATATCAGAACATGGAACAACAAACCTGGAAAGCTTTAACTACAACAGAAGTTGTATCCGATCTGGATTTAATGGAATCTTACAACTTGGGAAAATTACTTCCCGAAATGATCCCGGCTGGTTCCCGCGTATTAATTGACACCTATCAATTTGGTTTTGGTATCATGCTCGGCGCCGGAGACCATAGTATCTTCATGGATTTCACAGACCCCGATTACGACGATGCGGTACAAAACCCCGAAGACTTTGTCGAATATGTCATTGTTCCCGAGACCAGTGGTCGCGGAGCATTTTACTCCATCAACCGTTTTCATCCTTACCTGCATGATGAAGGAGAAGAATGGGCAACTTTAGTGGAAGGGCTTCCCGAAACGAATGGTCAATGGCGTTTATATAAAGTCACACAATGACGCATGCTTAGTTATTGATAATCATCGGCAAATAGATCTGCACCGGGATAAATGGAACGCTGATGTTAACATTGGCTGTATCACTGTAATTCTGCCCATCCCAAACCCGGTAGGTAAAATGATCTACACCGGTAAATCCGATTCGTGAAGTATAGCTAAACGACCCATCTGCATTGAATATAAGTTTTCCATGCGCTACAGAACTTACAAGCTCTGCAATCAATGAATCACCCTCTACATCCTGGTCATTTCTCAAAACCCCAGCAGCTTCAACCACCAATTGCCGGTTCTGATCGACTCCATAGGCATCATTTACCGCGACCGGAACATCATTTATCGCATCTACCGTAATGGTGAAGGTTTGCTCATCACTACTGTCGCCACCACCATTCGCCGTACCTCCATCATCATGGAGTCTTACAACCACCGTGGTACTGCCATTCGCATGCTCTGCAGGCATGAAAGTCAAATCGCCCACATCGCTAATTGCCGGTGGCACACTGAATAAGTCTGCATCATAACCGCTAAGATAAAAGGTAAGCGTCTGGTCAACCTCATCTACCGGCCCCCGGATGATTTCTGTAGCCCAATTAGTGATGATTTGAGCACCGCTGTCTTCACCCACCCGGATATCCATGCCTTTTGTAAATCCAGGTGCATCGTTAACTGGGTCAATAGTGATACTGAATGTCTCTGGCTTACTGAAATCAATTTGATCAAATAACCTGACCGTAACCAATGCCGCACCATTAGCATTATCAGCTGGTGTAAAATTAAGGTCGCCGTTAAGCGTATTAACTTCAGGTAGCGTTTCGAACAAAGAGTCATCATCCATGATCATTTCGAAGGTTAACATCTGATGATGCTCATTTGCCGGCCCGGCATGCATTGCTTTAGCCCAACCAGGAATAGTTACCGTTTCGTCGTCTTCAAAAATGTGAATATCAGCACCTTTTTGGAAACCGGGAATGTCATTAACCGGGTTAATCGTTATCATAAATGTTCGCAGCTCACTGGTATCATTACCTCCATTTTCAATACCGCCGTTATCGCTCAGCACAATCGATACCATAGTACTTCCATTTGCATTTTCTGCCGGTGTGAAAGATAAATCCCCGGCTTCATTAATAGCCGGCGAAACGCTGAAGAGCGTCTCGTCATAACCACTTAAATGAAAAGTAAGCGTCTGACCAACCTCGTCCGCCTGTCCCGGGTTGATATTGGTTACCCAATTTGTTATGGTTTGAGCACCACAATCCTCATCCACCTGAATGTCTGCCCCCATGGTAAAAGTGGGGGCATCGTTATTTCCAACAATCGTGATGTTAAATGTCTGCGAAATGGTGTTTCTTAACACAGTTCCATTGGTGCTATCCATGACTTTGAGAAAAACAGTAACCTGGGTACTGCCATAAGCGTTGACTTGCGTCACAAAACGTAAATCACCATAAGCATTGATCTGTGGCTGCTCACTGAACAGAGTCGTATCGTAATCACTTAAGCTGAAGGTCACTACCTGGTCAGGATAGGTCGGTAACCCAGCGTCAATATCGCCAGCCCATCCGTTCGCGTTAAAAAGTCCGCTGTCTTCATTTATAACAACATCCGCCCCTGCATTAAAAACGGGTGTCTTTTCCTTTACTTCAAAAAGCATGGCTGTTGATATTATTCTAAAATACTGCATCAGAAAATGCCAATCCATCACTCTGAATTGATAATCAAAAGGTCCAATCATTGCAGGATCATCCGGAATCGTCCATGCAAATTCATACAACTCATTCTCTGGCAACGGAATAGATATTTGATCACCATCCGGATGGCTATCAAACATTACCCCATTTAAATTCTCAAGGTTTAATTGGGCTTTAACATCAACCGGTTCGCCCCAGTTTTCCAACTGAACCGAAATAATTACCTCATCTCCCGGATAAAATTGGGAACGGGGAGCGCCGTCACCATCTGTAACAAAAATGTCCATATTCGCAATCACTGGTAACAGAATATCCGGTTCCAGACGTGTGATGAAAAAATACCAGGGGTTATCCACATTTAAAATATTGGTATGGCCCAAATGAACCGACATGCGCGGCAATGCGAATATATTATCTGTAGCCGGATCAACCAGATCCTCATAATCTCCCCCGTATGCCACAGCGCCAATGAATTCATTATCTTCCAGAATTTGTTTGATTGCCGCGTTATCTGCGCCAATCCCGTGCGGATATGCGAAGGTGGATACAGTGTTCTCGCCTAGATGATCCTCCAACGCTTGTTTTGCGCCCACTAGTTCAGCAGTCAAAGTAACCGGGTCGTCTTCATATAAATCATCAAGATTACCGGGATGTGTTTTGGTATGTGAGCCAATCTCAAAACCATCTGCCGCCATTTCAACCAGTTCCGGCCAGATCACCTGGCAGCTTGGCACCCCGTCCCAATTAAACGTCACGCAACGATCCGCATCTAAATCTTCAACATAATCGGTAACAATATAGAAAGTAGCCGTCATATTGCGCTCTTTTAGGGCCGGGTAAGCATACTCGTATATCCCCTGCTGGCCGTCATCAAAGGTAATCACTACAGGTTTAGCAGGCAATGGATTTTCGATAGGATCTTCCATAAAAGCTGCCAGATCCGCCAGAGAAACACTCGTATACCCATACGCTTGAATAATATCCAGATGGTTTTCAAATTGATCGGGAGTTACATAATAATCTTTTAAACCGGCAGGAACACCGGACAAATCCTCTGCTATATAATGGTAAGCCAATACGGGAATACGCCATTCAGCGCCAACATCCTGAGCAGAAATTATCAACGATAAGAGCAAAGAGATTAAGATGAATACTTTCATCCATCTGGATTTTATGAAATAACCAAATGGCTTACACATCCGTTTATTGTTCCTTTTCATACCAATTCTTCAAAATATCCAAGGCGGGACGTCCGCAAGGTGAATAGCCAACAACATCAGTAGCTGCGGGTTCATTTCCACAATTCGCATCCACGGTTACATCTGGGTTAAACTGCCACCAGAATCCACCCAATAACCAGGTGACTCCGCCCCACGCTTCAAAAGTAGCCTGGTAGGCATTGGCCTGTGCCATATCATTCGGTTGCGGCTGGACAACCGTTCCATTTATTTCCACCGGATTATATTCATAAGAGCTATAACCGGTAAAATCTTTATTTTCATAACCAATTTCCACAAAAATAACAGGTATTTGAGCAGAATTATGCCAGTCTTCTATAGCTTCAAATAAATTTGCCTGTTCGTCAGCGCGGTCGCTTACATCATTGTAGAACCACCCTCTATATAGCGCATCTACCCCTGGGTCTGTCACGAATATTTTATGAGGTGAGTAAAGATCAAAGTAAACCCCAATCCCCGCGTAATCAAAGTTATCCCAGAAACTAACCGGTAAGGGCTTGAATTGAGCAGAAAAAGCAATTTTCCCATCGGGTCCTACATCTTCATAATCCCCACCGAATAATTCATACCAGGTAGCATGGTAAATAATCTTTCCTGGATAAATCGCTCTCACCTTTTCAGTCAGATCTTTCCAATACAGCTGATCGGTAGTGCTATACGTCATCGAAGCCATTTCACTACCAATACAATACAATTCAATCTCTTCAGCTGCTGCCAATTCACCATAGTGCAAAATAAATTCCTCATAATCCGCAAACCAGGCCTCACGGTCCACAGGTTCAATCAATGCCCGCCAGGCGCCTTCTGTTCCATTCCAGGCAATCTCTGGCTCTGCATGCGGTTTAAGCATCACTTGCATACCCTGCTGGTGAATGTAACGTACCAATTTCACCACACTTTCGTCAGTTGGAGATTGGCCATCATATTCCGGGAGAAGGTTGGAACTACGCACATCTTCTTGAAACCAGGAAACCAGTAACTGGATAGTGTTCACCCCATTATCTTTCAAGCGATCCACCATTTGGTAGACGCTCGGCTGTTGATAACTATCGTTCCAATATCCGGTTACCGCTGCACCACGATAAAGCCAGGAAACGGGTGGTGCATAACGAACCGGCATGGTAGAAAGGTCGGCCGTTTCGGACGGAAGCCTTTGTGTAACAGTGCTTAACGGGGCTGCTAATTCAGGAGAAACCGGATAACCGCTCGTATTCTGATTCATCTGACAACCCACTAGAATCACACAAAGCATCGCCGGAAACAAACACCACGCTACCCCAAAAAGCCAATTAAACCTTTTGTGGAGATTTATTCGGTTCATCAGGTCCTGTAATATTACTTTTTTCATGCAAACCATGCACGGTTTTTTCCCAATAATAGGGGTTGCGAAACAATTGTAAAAACCCTCGCCAGGCCGCAATACTGGCAAGCGCCCAATAAAACGGACTCAACAAAGCGTATTTAACCATACCATAGTAATTCCTTCGCATCGCACCGGCCACATTTATATACGTAAAGGCAAAATTACCAAAAAACAAACACACAGCACCCAGATAAAATACAGCTGAAGGAAAAATTTGTTGAATAAATTGCCATTCGATCAGAAACCAGATCGTAGTAAATACCCAATATATTGGGTTTAATAAGGCAGAAAGAAAATTTCCTCCTACAACAAATTGAAAACCCATAAATGCCTTCCAGCCAATTTCCTTCCATAAGCGTACCGGATGACGCATATGCACTAGCCAGGTCTGCATATAACCTTTGATCCAGCGTGAGCGTTGTCGAATCCAGTTGCCCAATTTACTGTTTGCTTCTTCATAGGTGGTGCTATCAACAATGGCTGTTTTATAACCACGCTTGTATAACCGAATACCCAAATCGGCATCTTCTGTGACATTATAAGGATCCCAAGCACCAATCTCTAACAACGCATCCCGTCGAAAATGATTACTGGTCCCTCCCAATGGGATAGGAGCCTGGCTGCTATTTAACCCTGGTAGGAAAAGGTCAAACCACATTGAATATTCGATGGTAAACCAACGTGTTAGCAAATTCTGGCCGCGGTTGTAATAATTCAATTTTGATTGAATACAAACCACTTCTGGAGGAAGTTTACTGAAAGCAAAAATCACCTTTTTTAATTGGTCCGCATCCGGGAGGTCCTCGGCATCAAAAATAACCACATAATCACCCCGAGCATGAATCAAACCGTAATTACAGGCTTTTGGCTTTGTCTTCGGCTGCGCGGTTGGCACGACCAGGCCACGGAAGTGCGCAGGTGGATTCCAGTCAGTATATGCCTGGACCGTCGCAGTATCATCTTCTTCCATTAAGATCAAAATATCCAGTTTAGTTGCAGGATAATCCAGACGTCGTAATGCATTAAGCAAATCGGGAAGGATTTCAGCTTCATGATACACGGGTACCAAAACGCTATAAACCGGCAACTCACTTTCATCCAGATTATCAAGGTCATCCTGGGTTACCGGCACTTCAAGTTCTTCATCCAATGCCTGATAGATTAAATAAAGTTTATAACTGGAGAATGATAAATAAAATATCATTGCCAGGGTATTAATTATAAAAAAATATAAAACATAATCAAAGTACAACCAAATTGCTGAAACAATCAGAAAACCCACAAAAAAGATACTTTGACCCTTTGAAATAACCCGAAAAGCCGAATCCTCCGGAGAACGCATCAATAATTCCGAAACACTTTTTTCCAGATAGTCTCGGCTATAGATTTTTTCAAGAACCCGGTCCAGGTCACTTTCCATTACAATGACCGGCTCAATGGGCATTTTTAACAAGGTTCTGGCCATTTTAAGAGAAGATTCATCCAATGGATCGGTAATAGCCAGTGTTATGGATTGACCATTTTGTTGAATAGGGAGTAAACCGCTTTGACGCGCAATTTCCTCTGGAATAATCCGTGCAATTTCTTCATCAACACTCACGGTTTGTAAATCAACAAATGGCAAATGCGACTGAGCTGCAATAAACTGGTAAAGCTGTTTTTGGGTAATATAACGCAGACTTAATAAAGCTCGTCCAATGCGTACACCGGTCCTTTGTGCCAGATCTAAAGACCGATTAAGTTGGTTACGGGTAATCAAACCTTCCAACAACAGATAAGTACCTAGATTCCGCCGGCCTAAGACGCGCTGAGTTGCTTCTTCCAACTCCCGGCGGGAAACTAAAATCGGCTTTATACGCTTATCGAGGACAGTCTGCATATCAAACAAATCATGTTGAAAATCAAGGTTTGCAAAAGCAACTATTACTTGTGATTCTGTTTCCGATAATGGCAGCGCCTGCCATTTTTTTGCCTGTTCCAATGAAATCATATGCGCTGTACCGGTATCCACAGGGTCAGTAACCACCATTCGCGTAACTTCTTCACCCAACGCAGTAATGATGGTTGTTTCTTTTTCTTGCAGCACCAACGAAAGTGTGGATATACCCAGGATCTTAGCAATCACCGGAATCACCTTCTCCGGTTTTTGCATCGTTTCTTCTGTAATAACAACATCCAAAGGCGTATTTTTATCCGCATATACTCTCAGGATTCGCGAAGCCGTCAACTGGGTTAATAATCCATTCTCAACTAATTTCTCAATAATGTGCAATTCCAAACGCCCAGTCTTTTTTTGTTGAGGAAGCACATAACGATCAATAACCGATTGAATAATCGATTCAGGAACAATCACCGGCCATACTCGTTTCCCGGTTGCCTTTTCTACTTCAGAAAACATAGCCCCATCCAGAGCGCGGCTGGTTGCCACCCAGATTTGTTGTTCTGAAGTAAACAAAGGAAAGCAATTAAAAACTGCCATAAGGTTCCGCGGAATATCGTTGAGTTCAGTTTCACTAAATTGAGTATGATCCAACCTGGCAAAGGGCAAGTTAAAATGCAATCCCTGCAATTCAGCGAAATCGACATCGTCCAACAAGCCGGTTTTTACCAATGGATTGCGGTCATCAATCCCATAATCCGGTTGTTCCTGAGCAGCCAATAACACTAATGGCGTAATCATTTTCAAAGAAAGTGCATATTCTTCAACCGGTGGCAATGCGAAATCTTTTTTCTGCTTTTCATCAGGCAATTCAGTACGGAAGAATTCCGCTAATTGCAATTTATCAACCAGACTCGCATGAACAGCACAATCCAATATGCTTTCCAATACCCGGATCCGTTTCGATGTTGGTTCAACCATACCAATTTCACAATGATCATCAGAAACTTTTATCGGTATAAACTGTAGTGCACGCACCAACTCCGTTGAAATCTTATCATCCAAAGCAGCAATCAGTTCTTTGGATTTATCACTGGCGTTCTTATCTAAATCCAGATAATTAACCTTATAATTTTTAGCTTTTGTTTCAAACCAAACCATTCTATCAATAAGATTCAACTCAAGAATTGAATCCTCAAAGGTCTTATATGTACGTTCCTGAAAGTTAATGGCTGTCAGGAGGTATTCTTCAGTCAGCAGGTTCTGCTGTACAAGTTTTTCAGCAATATCAATCTCTTGAATTTCTTCAATACTGCCTCTTAAATAAAACCGTCGGTATATTTTTTCCCAGGCATCTTGAGAAATAAGTACGCATTGTATGGGTATGCGAATTCTCTTTTGTACATCAGCCAATTGTGATTCTTGGAGCATTTTTGGGGAACCAACAACCAGATGGTTTCCCACCCAGCTTAAGGGCACAATTTGCAGATTTTGAACAATATCCCAGGGCAATAACTCAGAGAAATCAGCCAAATTGTTTATTGCCTTCTCACGTAGATAGGGCACATGTTGAAGCAAAGCGTTTGCCTCCAATAAATCTTCCCCGCTGATTAGCCCCAAACGATCACAACTTTCCAGAAAAGAAAGGTCTTGTTTTAGAGATTTTTCACGTATCAAGGGTAAA
This sequence comes from Chloroflexi bacterium HGW-Chloroflexi-10, assembly GCA_002840755.1. Taxonomy (GTDB): domain Bacteria; phylum Chloroflexota; class Anaerolineae; order Anaerolineales; family Anaerolineaceae; genus UBA6170. The sequence goes on from PHBZ01000020.1 coordinate 118,269, forward strand.
TGATCCGGCTGAATAAAACCCATCCGTAGACACATGGATTCCGCGATAGGACCATCAGGATCTTGATTAACCTTGCCATATGCACGATCCAAAGCCGAGCACACATCCGAATAGACTGCCGGTAAAAGTTGAATTTTTCTTCTGGTGACAAATTCAAGCCGCCGTATTGATTCAATATCATATGGCTTGGCGCAGGCAACAATCAAGCCACCATGTTCAATACGTAAAGGAACCGCCTGGCATTCTCTGGCAGTTTTTTCCGGGAGTAAACGTAATACACTCTCTTCAGGTTTATAATTTTTTAACAAATAAACATTTTTGGTTTGGGTCAATCTCATATCGATTTATACAACCACGTCTTCATCTTCATCAGGCAATTGCTCTTCTATCATTTCTTTTCGTTTGTTCATTGCTTGTGTACGCATCTGGTTAGCAACAACGAAAATTAAGTCCGAGAGAGCATAAACAGCTGCAAGTACGATTACCACAATAATAGGGACGGTAAATATACCGAGAAATAATGCTAAAAACAATGCTAACCAAACCACCAGAATTAAAATAACCCGTACAACAATCCATATTGTCATAAATATTTCATTCATGGTGGTCTGGTCTTTTTTGGGCATGGTTTATTCCTCAGATATCATTCTTCTAAGCACCGCAAAAAATCATCCTTCTTCAATTTCAGGCACAATAATATGCTGTACCTGAGAAAAGGTAATAATGGATTTATCGGCACGAACTGCCAGCTCTAATGCTGTTTCAGCAGCATGATAAAGTTCCTTATCATCAAATGCATCTACACCAAATTCTGCAACGCCGATATGAACGCCTATGCGCATCTTGCGTGCCAGAGTATCCGTTATCCTTCTTGCGATAACCATCGTAGATTCACCCCCTGTTTCAGGCAAAATTATACCAAGATCTTCCTGCCCAAACAGAATATCCATTTCTCGCAATAAACTGCTCAATAACGCGCATACCTGACTCTGAATATCATGGTAAGCAGAAACTCCCTGTTCTTTTTTAATGTCTTCCTCATTTGCAATCTTGATTAACATCAGGCTCAATCCGGACTTATATCGCTGGCTACGAATCACTTCGGTTTTTAAAGTTTGTAGAGCGTAAGGCAAGCGCATAATCCCCAGTATGGGATCTTTTACCCAAAGGTCCTGAATAACATTATCCGTTTGTTCCAGCTTTTGTTGCAATTGAGCAATCTGTTTTGCTGATATCCAACCTAATAAACCCGTACCAATGATCATGAAATTTGCAATCCCCAGGGCAATCAGCAAATCCGGGGTAATGGTGCGCAAAAGAAAGAAGGTGGCATTATAAACACCTAAACTAACTACAACTGCTGCCAAAGCCGAAAAACGAAACAGGTTCGCAACAGAAATTATGGCGGTGAATAAAATCAACGCCAAAGCAAGAATTGAGGTGTCCGGTGCCGGGTCTGTCCGCAAAATTGCTACAGTGCCGGCAATTAACCAAGCAGCCAGAAGTGCTAAAGACAAGTATGGGAAACGATTTATGTGTTTCATAAGTTTTTTCTCACCTGACGACGTTTAATTAATTCTGTAACCCAAAGGAACACCAACACAAATACGGTCAAAGCAATAAAACTGTAAGCCGCCCACATAACCCAGGTCACCGGTTGATATCCGGTTTCGGTAGGCGCTTGTGGAGGTGCTTCTACCTGCTCCTCCGTTATGATTGGTAAGATGGCCTCTTCTCCCTCCAGAATGGCAGCGTTCCCCTTCAGCTTCATCATTAATTCTGGATCACTAACAGCACCTGATGACCACAATAAACTTTCAGGCGTAGTTCCGGATACTACCAGGAAGACTTCTGAGTCATTCTGAGAAACCTGCAGATAACCGGTTTCTTCCGAAACAATCGAAGGGATTTTCTCGTGCGGGAGCAATTGATTTGTCTTTGTGTCAAACGGTAATGGCAATTGATCATTGATTTTTTGAATAGCACTGTTCTGGGAGCTCAATCCGATTAGAATTTGAAAGGGATATGGTGTTTTTGCTTCCAGAGCAGTTTTCGCAGTCTGTACTGTTGGATAGAGTGCCGCCCCTGATGAATAACGGCCCAAACGGCCGGCAATTTGAATAACTGATTTTGCTATAACAGAGTCCATCTCATCCGGCACAATCAGGGCTAATTCAACTAGACTGGTATCACCAATGAAGGCATATGGGTAATCCAGCAATGTGCGCACCAGATCATCTGGAGCATCCGGTAGATGTAGCCGGGAATCCGAATAAATAACCACCCAGGCTTCATCTTCATAGTTTGCGCCACAATCTTCTTCATTGATATATCCTTCAATCAACTTTATCGTAGATTCGATCGTTAGTTGATTATTGCCGACCTTGAATAAACGTGAAGGCAACCGTACTGTGGCCCAGGCATTTTCAACATTCGATCGATTCAATACAATATTGGTTACCGGTACGCCATTCAACAAAATATTCATTGCCGATTGCTTTTCATGCAACAATGCTGAATGTGCGAAATGAATTTCAAATGACACTTCGGAATTAACCATCCAGGCTAGCGGCAACGGAACATTAAAATTTACGGTCTGGTTACGAAAACCTCGAGCGGCAGTATCAGCGTAACCCAATTCTTTTAGCGACACTGTTCTACCTGCGAATGCTTTATCTATTTCAGGCTTTTGGACATTTAATACAATTCCCATTTGTCCTTTAAATTGAGGATAAGCCAGATCGTTGCCCAAAGCTGCAGCTGCATTCAGTAAACCAGTCTCATTCTCGGCAGTAATCACCAAAGCAATGCTGGATGGATCATTTTTTGAAAGTTCTTCCCAGAGCAATCCCGCGTTATCGGGGAGTGCTATCTGTTTCTGATCAAACAACTTGTAAGCGCCATTCTGTTTCTTAAGGAATGACAAATCAGAATCAATGATCGCCGGCAATTTATCGGCCAGGGCAATATACACCAGGTTTCCTTTGGCAGTTTTTGCCTCTTTGGCAGTTATACTCTCCAAAGCCAATTCCCGATACGTTGCTTCTTTACCAAGTTTAGCACTTACTATTGCGGCCGCATTTAATTCGGCAGCAGTAGGAATATCAGGAACAACGATAGATACATAGTTTTCCTTCAAATCCCCGCTATCCACCAATGGATATGGAAACCTTCCTAAATCTAAATCCGGTACGGCATTCGAGTAATTAAGTGTCAACAGTGAGTCACTATGAATCGTTGCCCAAATAGCTGGGTTGACCAGATCTTCACAAAAGTCATCATGGATACCCATATAAAATTCAAGCCTCAAAGAATTGTAGCCAGGCTGAATTAAATTTTCTGGTATATCTATTTCGAGTACACCTCTATCTGCATTCGACTTTGTCAATAAGGTACTGCCCAACCGGGTATTGTTCCAATCCACTACGACCGAAGAGGAGACCTTCAGAGCAGGAGAATGACTGAAGGAAAGTTTCAAAGTGCTTCCAGGTTCTGGCACCCAACCTTCCGGCCAACTGATGCCATACACCCGGTCTGCCCGGATTCCGATAAGTGTTTCATCACTCTCGTAACCAAGGTCAGAAAAGCGAATTTCTAAAGTCCCAACCCCTCCAGCTTGTTGATACGGAACCATAGCTGTTAACAACATACACAACAAAGAAATCATTAATCCAAAAATACGAATACGCTTCTGATAAGCCATCATCACACCCTGTACAAACTAAATTGAACTGAAATTGAAATATACGTGGAAACAGATCCCTATCCCCATTCAAACATCGAGTAACCACCACCAGAAATTTCCAAACACAACCTTACAAAATTGTAAGGCGGGACCCAAGATTATTATAATGAATAATTAGATTTATTACTAGAATTAAAACTAACCAATTTACAACTTTTTTTATACTTTACCAAAACAATATCATAACAAACTGGAAAAATCGTTTAAATAATGCTTTGTATGCGTGTCAATAATCGTATCAGATCTTTTTTAATACCCTTATTCGCCATAGTGCTCTCAAAAACGGCAGCCACGGCAAGGAAGCAATCAGGCGCAAGTCCTGCAATATGGTGTTTCGTTCATCCAAAAATGCAAAGATCCGTTGTATGCTATTATTTTGGAACAGTTTAGTAAAAATAGCCGACATCATTCCACCATTCCGCAGCATCACCTGCAGCATGATGCTGTCAAACAGACGATATCGTCCAGGGCTTTGTGAATTAACGAAGGGATGTCCAAATTGTTCCAATGAAGTAACGATAGATATAGAGTCTTCTTGAATGCGCTTGAACGCATATCCTGAAGAAGGTTTTACACGCCCTCCCCTGGTTCCGATGGCCAATACGCGCTGTCCCAATTGGCGTGGCAGTGGATGGTCCGTCATCGGAATCACACCCATCTCTTCTTCCAGAACCCGGTAGATTTTCAGATGCAACACATCCCGCAGGTAATCACTCAGGGCTTTTCGATATGCTCCCATCTCCAGCACCTCAGCTGAAAAAAGCGTATATTCCACCAATGCCTGCCGTTTACTTAAAGGCAGTACATAAAAAAAGCGCATCAGATCATTCTGTGGAGTGCGAAAATCAAACAATGTTGGAATTTGCGGATCAAATACATCCTGGTCAGTTTCAATTAAGTAGCCCAAAAAATGTTGTTTCAGATAATGATATTTTTCGTTATCCACGTCAAAAACCGGCGGCCTGCTATCGAACACCCAGTCTGCGCGATAAGCTATTCCATCCACCCATACCACGGCCGAATCTGAACCGTCCTGCACCTGCTCAACCCTGCCTATGATGCGCGTCACTTGTGTCGAAGTTAATTCCTTACCCATCCAATCGTAATAATCGATACCACGCACCATCCAATAACTATAAGGTGCCAACTGGAAAACACGCTCCATCCTGCTGCTCACAAACTGTAATTGATTCCATTGTCGAATCGCAATACTCTCCATCCCATAAGCATGCGGGTGCCAGAAACACCAGGTACGGTCATTCTGGCGTTTGTTATCTGGCTCCACCAACAATATTTTCTTCCCCCGCAGCGCTTCGGATTTCAGTAAGCTGCGCGCCAGGCTTAACCCGGCTGCGCCTGCTCCGGCAAATATAAAATCATAATCCGGCATGATCAGCTCCGTGCCACAAGACGCATAGGCATTCCATCTCGCGGACGCAGTGTGACCAGAGCGTCCATTTCTACAGGCGAAGCAGCATACACGCGTTCAAAACTGAAATGCCGGCTGAGCATCGCCAGAATAATCTGTGCTTCAATCAAGGCAAAATTCTTGCCAATACATAACGCCGGTCCAACACCAAAGGGAATATAGGCGAACTTATGCTGTTCACGAGTCCGTTCCGGGTCAAAACGTTGCGGTTCAAAGCGCTCTGCGTCCGGCCAGAAAGCCGGGTGACGATGCATGGTATATGGGCTAATAATCACTAAAGATTTCTCCGGTATCGCTAGACCCCGCACTTCATCCGCTTGTAACGCCTTTCGAGTGATCAACCAAGCGGGTGGATAAAGCCGTAATGCCTCTTGAAACACCTGTAATGTATACGGTAGCGCTTCGAGCTGCACGTGGGATAGTTCAAAACCAATACCTTTCCCCAATACAGAGTCAACTTCTTCATTTAATATATTGCGTTTCTCTGAATTGGCATCCAATAAATACCAGCTCCAGGTCAATGCGGTTGCTACAGTCTCATGTCCGGCAATCAAAAGGGTAACAATCTCATCGCGAACCTGCCGATCCGGCAGGTCTTCTTTGCCGCGTTCTTGTTGAGCGCGAATCAATACTGAAAGCAAATCTTCCCCCAGGCCTTTCCGGAGACGTTCCGCCAGCATAGCCGCTACAGCCATATCCAATGTGTGCAAAGATCGTTCAAATCGGCGGTTTGCTGCTGTTGGTAGCCAGACAGGTGCCTGTAAAGGATTCTTAGCTCCTGCCATAATATGTTTCAACGCTGTCAAGGTCGCCTCCACCAGCGGGGTTAGCTGTTCACTCAAATCACTGCCAAATAATGCATTCCCCAACACATCCAATGAAAGGAGCATCATTTCGTGTTCCATATCAATAATCGGTTCAACCGCCGTTTGCGCTTGGCGGTGCCAACGCTGAATAGTGCGGTTGGCGGCGGCAACCGCAAACGGTTCTATCGCCTCCAGTTTCTGTCGTGCAAACGCCGGCTGGATCAGTCGGCGCTGTTGTAACCAGTGTTCCCCTGAATTGGTAAGCAATCCACGCCCGGTAATCCGTGCCAGCGCATTGTATTGCATTGTATCCTTGTTATACTGGCTATGGTGATCACGCAATACTCTCAACGCAGCTTCTGGATGATTGAGCAGAAAAGCGTTTACTTTTCCGGCACGAAAATAAACCATATCGCCATAAGTTCGGGTGGCATAATCCAGGTATTTTACTGGCGAATGTAAAATTTGCGGCACCTGTCGCAATAATTCAAGAGGGGTTGGTCCGTGTATTGTCATTTACACAGTATAAAACGGATGGCTTGTAGAAGGAATGTAAAAGGTTGTACGGCGTTGAGCTAGGACAACTTATCTTAAAACCTTCCCATTTCCCTAATGAAATTTAATCAGGATGTACTTTGCCGCACTTACCGATCCGCTCCACTAACTCAAAGGCTGCTCGGCTGTGATGGTATGGGCATTCCCATGGGCCAATTTTGGGCACATTCGTACGTGGTTGCAAATTAGCATCCAATACCTTGTGCCACTCACCATTTTCATGGTCAACCATACAAGTGTCAACAAAATTCCATATATCCTGCATGGCACTCACATAGCGTGCATCCCCGCTTAATTGGTAAGCATTATAGAAACCCACCATCCCCTCGGCCTGTGCCCACCAATGCCTTTCTTTGTTAAAGGAGCCATCTAAGTGGCGCTCATAATACAAACTCCCGTCTGGTGCAAGCGCTTCATTAAGCACTGCTTTAGCCAACTGCAAGGCTGTCTGTTCTACCAGCTTCAGCAAAGCAGGATCTCCCAGTACTTCTGCAGCCTCCACAAGCAGCCAACTCCCTTCAATATCATGCCCAAAAGAGATTTCATCCTGCCGATGCTGCCAATCCTGATCAAAGAACAAGCAAAAATGGTTGTTGTGAGTATCAATCACACGCTCCAGAAAAATCAGGATCAATTCCCTCACCCGTTTTTCGATGCGCTCGTTCCGCCAGACGCGCAGCAAATTAGTATAAGGTTCTATAATATGCAGTAGAGTGTTCATTGATTTCCGACACACTGGCTCTTTGTCACTCAAGCGCATATCTGCCAGAGCACTCCAATCCCGCGCACAACCTTCAATATAACCGCCAAACAAATCATCGTGAGCATAATTTTCCAGCAGATCAAATAATGCGATGGCCAGTTCTAACGCAGAATGGTCCCCAGTGGCCCTGTAATATTCCGAAAGACCATAAATGGCAAAACCCTGGGCATAACTGTGCTTGCGATCCATCACCACCCGGTCATCACTGCCCACCAGCCAATAAATACCCCTGTAGATAGGGTCCCAAAAACTCTTTCTTAAGTCTGTCAGAGCTATCTGCGCCATTTGTAGATATTCTGGTTGAGCATACAGGCGATAAGCTGCCGAGAAAGTCCACAGAATACGCGCCACCATCACCGCCGAGCGCTGTGCCTGACTATCTTTGAGCAAGTCCTCACTCATTAGCCCCAGAAAGCCTCCCTTTTCACGCGGGGCATGTTGCAGCCAGAAAGGCAGCAGATTTTCCAATAAATCTTTTTCAACCTGTGCAGCTAGTTCGGTTAATTCGTTTTGGAGGTTATTTTGCATAAAAAATTCCCTTTACCAGTGTTGGTGATTCTTGTGAATTAAATCAATCCGTGCACAAGTACGGTAGGAGATACTGAAACCATCCGCCGCTGAATTTTTTACATAATCCGGTAGCCGCTCCATGTCGGAGACAGCTGCTGCAAAACAAGATTCACGATCCACGCCTTCCATGTGCACCAACAATAAATTTTCAGGAAAAGGAATCTCGGTCTAGGTGGGATTCCTGACCAGCACTCAGGAGACCCTATTCTCCAGCATCAAATTCAGCATCTCCCGGTCAACCTGGTAACCGTACAATAATTCTCGCTGTACATCCTCGCGACCGGGCGCCATAATGCCAAACTCTCCATCAAAGTTCCACAGGGCATATCCCCACCCATACTTGGAATAAATTGAAAACAAATCTCTGAGCCAGCGAATAGCAACAGGATGCGGTGTACGCTGGTAACAACCCATTTCCCCAATATGAATTTTGACTCCCAAGTTGTTAACAGCCCGCCAGGGCATATAGTAATCACGCAAAGTGTTAAAGTCCCAGTGATGTCCCATCCAGAGCAATCCTGGGTATTCCGGATTCGGTGCTGTAGCTTGTTCATCCCACCACCAGGCCTGATGATGACTGACAGGCATGGGTTGATAGCCGCGCCCACTATGTATCACCTCCATATCCGCCAGTTCTGGCATAGCAATATTTCCGCCGCCCAGACCATCAATCACAATCTCGCGCTGCGGATCAATATTGCGAATGGCAGCCACCGTTCGGCGGATGAGAGCAGCGTGATTTTCACGGGTGAGACCATACTGCCCTATATCGGGCGGTTCATTGAGTAGATCAAAACTCAATGCTTCGGCGGGAATACCCATATACCGTCGGGCAAAAACCTCCCACTGAAAAACAAAAGCATCCTGAGCTTCTTTGTCTAGCCATAAATTGTGTTTTTCAAGATCATTGCGGTTAATACAGTAACCCGGTGCTCGGTGTATATTTAACGAAAGATGAATCTTGCGTGCCTGACAGGCCTGCAAATAACTGTCGATGGTTTTAAAAATGGATTCATCCGGGGAATAATATTCAAAATCGCTGGTCCAAAAACGGTAATCCATGGGAATACGGACAAAATTAAAATCAAAGGCAGTCAGAAAATCCAAAGCTCGCTCATCTACGGGCTGTGGACTTAGGCCCTTCTCCCAGATAAACATCCATAAGAAATTAAAACCATAATGCGGCATACGCGATTTTCCTTCTGATCCACAAGGGATTTTTCACAGTGCCCAATCAATACGCTTTCAGGTTATTTTCATCCAAAGTCACATTTGGCATCGTTTATTAAATTTCAGAATTCTCTTTCAAAAATGCCAGAACTTCATCCATTCGGGTAAAAGCCAGAGCAGTAATGGTATCGGCTCCACCATAATAAATGGCGATCCGGCCGGTGGGTTGATCATACAACGCCGCACATGGAAATGCTACATTGGGTACATCTCCTACACATTCATAATATCGCTGTGGAGATAGCAAATAAGGCGCAGTCCGGCAAATTACTTTCCAGGGCTGCTCCAAATCCAGCAGTGCCGCCCCAAAGCTGTAAACAAATCCATTACACGAAGTCAACACGCCGTGATAAAACAAAAGCCAGCCTTCCGGAGTTTCAATCGGTGTGGGGCCGGCGCCAACTTTGGTGCTTTGCCAACCGCTCTTGGTTCCCATCACATAGCGGTGTTCACCCCAATAAACCATATCCGGGCTCTGGCTGAGAAAGATATCACCAAACGGGGTATGACCATTATCACTGGGACGGCTGAGCATCATGTATTTTCCATTTATCTTACGCGGAAAGAGTACGCCATTGCGGTTAAACGGTAGTAAGGCGTTTTCCACAAAAGTAAATTCCTCAAAATCAAAGGTATAACCGATCCCAATTGTCGGTCCATGATACCCATTACACCAGGTGACATAATATCGATCTTCCACCCAGGTAACCCGTGGATCATACCGGTATTGGAATGTAGCCAGTTCCGGGTCGGCGTATTGCCAGGTGATCGGTTCATTCTCAAGCTGCCAGGTAATACCATCTACACTCTTGCCGCGATGTATATTCATCTCGCGTTTTTTATTATCGCAACGGAACACACCGGCAAATTGCCCCTGAAAAGGCACCACAGCGCTGTTGAAGATACTGTTGGAGCTAGGGATCAGGTCACGCGGTATAATTGGGTTCTGTTCGTAACGCCAGACAATCTCAGTACTGCCGGTTGGTTTTTCCTGCCAGGGTATATTGGGAAGAGAGTTGTTCATTGAATAGTCCTTTTTTAATATTTTTTTTCAGAGTTGCGTCACCGAATAGCGTTCTACCAGCGTTGGATGGATGGTCAGGGTCATTCGTGCTGCTTCAGGATTCTCGATGCGGAATGCCAACATTTGCACAGCCGCTCGCCCCATCGCCACTGTATCAACGCGTATAGTTGTCAAAGGCGGGTGTGCATTAACGGCCAGGTAAGTATCATCATATCCAACAATCGAAAGCTCGCCTGGGATATGTTTACCCATCATCTGCGCCACCCGGGATACGTCCAGGGCTACCTGGTCATTAATCCCAAAAATCGCCGTAACTTGTGGTGTGCTTTTTAAGAATTCGGCAATCTCGGAATGTCCCTTAGTCTTATTAATATTGAATTCACACAAATAAATATCGTTTATGTCGTGTTCCTTCAAAGCGCGTAAATATCCGTTACGCCGATCACGCAAGGAGGGGTAAGCATCCGCCTCGCCCCCTGCCAGGGCAATATGCCGGTGTCCTTTGGCAAGCAAATATTCGACCATCTGGTACGAAGCACGAAAATTATCCGAAACGACCATGTCGAAACTTTCCGTATTGGAATACCCATCCACTAATACGATGGGGGGTGATTTTTGATCGCTGACTGTCTGAATTAATTCATCCCAAAAAGCGCCTACCATCAACAAGCCGTCCAGGTTTTTATTACCAAACAAAACTGGAATTTGAGTGGGGTGGTTATTTTCATCCACCGGTAAAGTCGCGTAAAGCAAGTTAATCCCGCCGCGCCGGCAGGCTTGTTCAATACCTGCCATCACCTGAGAATAAAACGGATTTGCTTGCGGCAAAACATCCGATTCGGCCTTCACGATCATTCCCAGTGTTTCCAATCGTCCGGCACGTGCCATTGAATTGGAAAGTTGATATCCCAGCTCTTCACAAATGTCCAATACACGTGTACGCGTATCTTGTGAAATGCCTGGCCGGTTATTTAATACCAATGATACCGTGGCTATTGAAACACCGCTGGCTTGTGCAATATCTGTAATTTTTATTTTTTGTGTCATAAGAAGTTTTCTAAAATTTAGCTAATTTTTTAATAAAATTTTAACTAAAATTTTAAAAATGTCAATGGGAAAGCGGCATATTGCTATCAATATGCCGCTCTTGGTGTAATCTACTACTTGATCTCATACAAACATACTCCCCCGGTACAATTACTGTTTTGCTTCCGTTCCCAGCCAATCTGATTCTTTGTTAACTATCGGGGAAACACGGCAGTTACCACCGCTTCCTGTTCGGTAGCTCCCGGAAAGCCGCCTGGCAGATACAGGTAATCTGCTATTTCCGATAGGCCACCCCATATACCTGAATCAGACAGTGATCATCCACAAAAGCTGTTGTGGAGCAGGTTCTGGCTGGAAATTCCCGTGGGAACCATTTAGCCCACACCGAATGCATACCGTGAAAATCTTTAATGTCTTTTAACAATACATTGAGATTAACAATATCCTCAAAACCAAGCCCGATTTTTTCGAGGGTGGTTTTCAGATTTTGAAAAGTGTTATCTGTCTGTTCCTCAATTGTAATAAGCTTCCGTCCATTGACCGTATGTCCGCCATGATGGCCAATGAAAACAATGCCATTAACCTCAACACAAGTGGAAATACCCCATTCAGGATTCAGTATAGTTCTTTGCATCATCTCTCCTCTTTTGTTTTATGAATTTCAATGGTTGATTGGTTTATTCTTCTGTTCTCCAGCGATCATAATGAATGCGTTCGTTCAGGTCAATCTCTGTCTGGCGTGCCCTCCGTGCCTGTTCAGCCGGATAACCTAACGCCAAGTAACAAGGAATCTCATAAGATCCAGGTATACCCAGGAACCGTTTGATTACGCTGCGTTCATTTTCTCCCGGGATTCGCAATACACCAAACACACCTTCCGCTGCTGCTGCAACAAGCATGTTTTCAATACAGCACCACATTGAAGCCAGTCCGTTCAGGCTGGAAAGCGTTTCCGGTCTAAGTAAATCAGATTCCTGCCGAAAACAAGGCAGCATCAGGCAGGCGCTTGTAGCCAGCATACGATATTGCTTTGGGATGGCGTCGACATACATCTCACGTTGCACTTCATCCGTCATACCCCAACTATCCACTACCCTAATCGAGTCTTGTTTATTCAAAGGATGAATTACCTGTGCCAATAACTCCTGACGTTTGGCAGCATCTTGCAGTAAAACAAAATGCCATTCCCGCAAGTGATTATTGGTTGGTGCGGCCATTCCTGCGCTGATAATTCTTTCAATCAAAGTCGGTTCAATCGCCTGCTCGGAAAAATCACGAATAGTTTGTCTGGCATTAATTGCTGCATATACATCCATATTGCCTCTCCCTGTCATAGAATAATAGTTCTAATTATAGTCTGATCGGATTATTTCGTCAACTATTTTGTTTTCTTTTTCCACATGAATTCCCGAATGGTATCGTACAAATTACAACCGAAGTAATAGCGCCCTGACATTTGGCAAATTGATTCTTTTCCATAGTCTGGCAGCAGCAATCATTACATTCGCGCTCACAAAACAGCCTTAATCTACCGCCATATCTGGCGGTAGATACGATTTATTACGGGTCTCAGGATATTAATGGTAGTAAAAACTTCGGCAATAAAAAGAAGAAACAACTCAGTATATGAGCCTTCGCGTTTCTCAACGCAAAAATTTATTTACCCATTTCGTTGCAAATAACCTCGTATGCATCAGCATTGAATTTGCGCTTCTCCTCATTTCGCGGTATCTTTAAACCATGTCACCAACCGTACAGGAAGCCATAGCCATCTTTAAAAGCAATGTGCAGTTTGAGAATGCTAATACCCGGCGTTTATATTTTCGCGGATTGGATGCTTTTGCGGAATATTTAAATGAAACAGTCGGTGAAGAGTTGGAAACCACAGCTCTCCAGAAAAATGTGGTTGTCCAATATGGTGGTTGGATGAAAGATGTGCGAGGTTATGCCTTACCAACCCGCAAGCTTTACCAGGCGGTGCTCAGAGCAGCACTCCGCTTCTGGCGATCCAATTACGAAGGTTGGATCCGCTTTACCCGCGAAGAGGAACAAGAAGCCAGCCGTACTTCGTTGATTGGTAATCCCGAAGAACAAAGCTCACGCCACGAACGCTTGCCGGAAGATTTCGGAAACACTATGCTGAAAACCGTGATGGAAATGCCGCTTCCGGGAAAAAGCCTCGATCGGTTGGAGGTTCTGCGTATGCGTGCACTGGTAATTGCCCTGCGTGCTACTGCCCTACGCATCGGCGATCTTTGCAGCCTTACCAAAAAACAGATAGAAGATGCTCGTGTGCAGAATGGTCGTTTGGAACTGCGTATGGAAAAAACGGGACGTTTGGCGCACTGTCGCCTTGGGATTGATACGCTAAAAATCATCGATGCCTATCTGGAAGCGCGCGAAGATAATTCCCCCTGGATTTTCATCCAACACGGTAAAAGTAACCGCCGAAAAAGAAACTCCCCCTCTTTCTTTAAAAACGCACACAAAGGTTACGGCGCCCGGCTTTCAACCACCTCCTCCTGGCGTATCATCCAGCAGGTAGCTGCTCTCTCCGGCTTGGACCGTGAAAAACACTTCACCAGTCCGCATGCTTTCCGCCATTGGCATGCCAAAACCCTCATCGAAAACGGCACTTCGCTGGAAAATGTTCAGGCGGTGTTAGGGCACTCTACGCCGGCTACTACACGTGTCATCTATGCTCCTGAGCCGGATAAACGCCAGATTGATGCCGTTGAGGATGGTTTACAGAAAATCAATCAGGATTGGTTGAAAGAATAAAACAGCCAAATTTATTAAATACCGTATAATTACCACGTTCTTCATGATAATAACAACTGACAAAAAACACTTTAAAAATGTTGTTGAAATACTGACGCTCAGGTCGAAAAAAGTTTTGAGGGCAATCTCGTCAAGGATGGAATCTCAAAACCAAAATACCTATGAGACCAAACGGAATATAAAATCATTTCTTAACCTTCAATGCAAAAAAAAACCAGAATCGAACTGATCTTTCTTTCTGTCATCCTGGTGGTGGTAATCTTCACCATCATCCTGACCAGCAACGTAGTCCAGCGCAGCATCGCACCCGCTACACTGACCCCCACCCCCACTCAGACATATACTGTCACCATTACTCAAACTCCAACCGCTACGGTCACGCGCACTCTAACACCAACGCATACACCAACCACGACCTTTACCTCAACCCGCACCGTGACCATCACACCCATATCCAGTATTACTCCCCTGCCCTCAAGCACACCTACAGCATTTATCTTTGATCAGGGTGATTTCACCCAAGCGAAGGTCATCCAACAGGTTATTCCTGGTGTAGTTAACCGCATGATGGCTGCAGATGATGGCAGCTTCTGGCTGGCTTCTCCCTATGCCATTGGACGCTACGACCCTGTCAGCGACTCTTTTTCACAAACCAACCTGGATACCCCTGTAATCGATCTGATATCGAACGGTTATGCATGGATTCTGCCCCCGGAGGGTACTCCGCTCGTTCGCTGGGATGGAACAAACTTTAAATATTACAATCACACCAATGCCTGGCTGCCTCCGCAGGGATACGCATTACCCTCTCCTCTGAAGTCAGAATTTTCCTTTGATTTTAATGAGGATCTCTGGATGGTAACAGGTTACGATGTTCGCCGCCTGCGGGGTGACCAGTGGCGGCTCTTTCTTCCTCAGGAAATGGGATTCCAACTCCCCTATCGCAAAACAGCCGCTACCTCTTTTGTGTTGGCGCACTCAAAAATCAGCACATCCTCTTGGGCAGGTACCTGTAACTGGCTGGATGGTGAACGCAGTGGTGGCGATGGTTTGCGTCATTTTGACGGGAGTCACTGGCAAGAAACTGTTCTGCCGGCTGACAATGGCTGTGTCACATCCATTGTCACTGATATATCCGGCAATTTATGGGTTGGCATGGATCAGCGTTTGTGGCGCTACGTAGAACAAGAAGGCACCTGGAGCGAATTAATTCCCCCGCCCCTGGTTGATCAAAGTTTTCAAGGGTTTAACTATGGTAATGTTCAAAATCTGCAGGCAGCACCAGATGGAACCGTATGGGTATTGTATGAATTATGTGGTGCTGCCGGCTGTGATACCCGGCAAATTCGTTACCAATTGGAAAATGCACAGTGGATCTACATGCCCGATTCAACGCGTATAAGTGCGTTACCCTTGTTATTTGATAACAGCGGCGCCGCCTATAAACTCCTACCCGGTCAAATCGAGCGCTACAATGGCAGCACATTTGAACCCTTTGCGGCTATAGACTGGATCAGCGCCGATACCGATCGGGAAGGCACCCTTTGGCTGCTTTCAGGAAAACTAAACCAGGAAATGATCCTGTGGTCGTATTCTCCATAAACGAAATAATAACCGACCCTGCCTGACGCATCATTCACCATCCCATAACGTGATTCGTGATAAGGCAGATTCCTGTGGGTATCGAAGATTTTCACAACGTCACAGTGTACAATCCTTGTTTCTTTCAAAAAAACTAATCACCTGCAATACTGTGTATGACCAAAATATGACCTGAGATACTGGTGCTAACCTTCTAAACCATTATGCTTAAGAATGCGAGGTGTGCGTACCCTCGCTAGGAATTATGTGTTTAAGCCTTTATACAAGGAGAAAACAATATGATGCCTGTTGCCATCGTT
This sequence comes from Chloroflexi bacterium HGW-Chloroflexi-10, assembly GCA_002840755.1. Taxonomy (GTDB): domain Bacteria; phylum Chloroflexota; class Anaerolineae; order Anaerolineales; family Anaerolineaceae; genus UBA6170. Next base: position 134,120 of record PHBZ01000020.1, read on the forward strand.
ACCGATAGCACTGCTACCATTCCGGATGAGCTGGTTAAAGCACTCAATATCCGCGTTGTCCCCTATTATATTCATCGCGGCAATGAAACCCTGCGCGATTTAGTAACCATCACTCGCGAAGAATTTTATCGTTGGCTGCCGTTCGCTAAAGAATTGCCCAAAACTGCCAATCCTGGTCCCGGTGATTATGAAACCCTTTACGAAAAACTGGCAGTCGAAGAATGCACATCGGATATCGTCAGCATCCATATGACCTCGCGCAGCAGCGGCGCTTACCAGGCAGCCATTATTGGAAAAACAGCCATTCTGGAAAGACTGCCAAAGTTAAATATTGAGGTCGTAGATACACTCAATGTCTCCATGTGCCATGGCTGGATGGTAATTGAAGCTGCACGCGCTGCCCTACAAGGCAAATCACTTAACCAGGTGGTGGAACGCATAAAAAAGCTCATTCCACGCACCCAGATGATCCAAACTGCAGATACACTCAAGTACCTGGCTATGGGGGGAAGAATAGGCAAAGCGACCGGCATGTTGGGTACCATGTTGAATATCAAACCATTAATCGGCATGCGTGATGGGATTATTGTTCCATTGGGTAAAGCATTTACTCGCAATAGTGCTTACAAAATGATGGTCGAAACGGTATTACGGAGCGCCGGTAAGCAAGGCAAAATTAAAATTGCCTATGTCCACGCTGCAGCAAAAGAAGAAGCACTCAAGATTAAGGCTCTGATCGAAGAAAGAATTCAGGTGGTTGAATCTATCGTCGTTGAACTCTCGCCCGCACTGGGTGTTCATTCTGGTCCCGGTACTGCTGGCATCTG
>PHBZ01000021.1 GCA_002840755.1 Chloroflexi bacterium HGW-Chloroflexi-10
AATTTGTTTTTCGGGCATGCAGCGTTGGCTAAGAAGCAGGCGGGCGGGCAGTCCGGAAAAGTGCATCTCTCCTGTGGGGTTGTTATAAGGAGAAACGCACTTGCTCGGCTGATAATTTGTTTTTTGGGCAAGCAGCGTTGGCTAAGAAGCAACTCACCGGGATAGAAAAGTGCATCTCTCCTGTTGAGTGATTAAAAAACCACCGGCGTGATTGCTCACGCCGGTTTTTTCTTGGTTGAGGGGGACAACCAAGAGATTAGTATTATACAAAAGATTTTACAAAAAGGGAAGGGTAAAATGCCAAATTGGGTAAAAACTATCTGATTGAATTGCGGATTTGGCATTTTGAGGAAATGAATTTTTTGACGAGCGTTTTTTCAAAAAGAACCAGCAGTACTGGACGCGTGTAATTCGTTTCTGGCCTGGATGAACCAGGGGTGACGAACTCCACTGGTGGCGAGTATTTCCCAGAGGTAATCGAGGTAGACGAGGATGGCGTTATCCAGGGAGGTTTCCAGGGCGGCGAGGAGTTCGGGCAGGTAGGGTGGTTGGCCGGGCTGATCCCAGGCGATCTTATCGGCGAGGAAGACGACGCGGTCGAGCAGGGAGGATTGGGGTTTGAGGGTGGTATGGCAGCCGATGGCGCTGAGGATGGTCGGATCGGTGACGTTGAATATTTGTTGAGCCAGGACTACCGATATTTTCTGGTGAAGCAGCATGGGGAATGCTGTCTCTTCCGTCAGAATTTCCAGGTTGTGCGCACGGGCGAATTCAAGGCGTTCAGGATTGGGGATGACGGCGCTGATATCGTGCAGCCAGCCGGCAGTTTGGGCCTGGCGGGGATCTGCCGCGTATTGGCGCGCAATTTCGGCCGCTTTTTTACCAACAGCATGGCAATGGGCTGCTGTTTTGGGATGGCCATGCAGTTTCAGAAATTGGACCATATCACCTGGCAGGCTATCTTTGGGAGAGAAGTTTTCAATCCATTGCTGTATCATTTTTGATAGGAACCTCCAGAAGTTTCAAACGACGTTGGACTGGTGAATGGAGTAACCCAAAACCAGCTGCCGCGATAAAGGTGAGAATGATACCGGCATACCAGACCCAATTGGGGTTGTAGTTATCGATGATGATTCCCGCGGCGAGTGGGCCAAGCATGGTTGAGATTACCCAGGCCATACCCGAAAACGCCATATAGCGACCACGTTTATCCTCGGGCGCCAGTTGGGCAACGAGTGCCTGGGAGGTTGGGCTGACGATCATTTCTCCGATGGTGATGATGATCATGGCTATGATGAACCAGATATAGGTATTGGTGAAACCATACATTCCAAACCCGACCATATAAAAAAGGGTGCCAACTGCGAGTAATTTCATGGTTGGAAAGTGTTTAATTCGACGGGAAACCCAGAATTGGAATAGCACCACGATCGCGGCATTCATTGAAAGCAAGTAGCCAAAACGGATTGTTGAAACAGCATGTTCATCGCGTAAAAATACGGGCAATGTCGAATTCATTTGCATGTACACAATTGCGCTAAAGGTAGAGAAAACCACTATCAGGATGAACAACCCATCGCGTAAAATCTCGGCATAACCACCTTCGAGCGGTTTTTCTATTATTCTTTCGGATTTCTCCAAGTTTATAAGCTGCGGATGGGTCTCGGGCAACCAGATAAAAACAATCAGGGCGGTGATGGCGCTGAGCACCGCGTCCAAAATAAAAAGCGTCATGAAAGAACGCGCGGCGAGGATGCCACCAATGGCTGGCCCGATGGTTACGGCGAGGTTGGCGACCACGCGAAGGATACCATAACCTTCGTTGCGCTGTTCGGAAGGCAATAAATCGGCTACCATGGCTGATTGAGCCGGTTCACCAAGACTTGAAAAGAAACCAACCAGTAAGACTGTTGCATACAATAGATTGATGTCGTTAATGATTCCCAATAAGAGGCTGCTAAATCCACTGATTAATAATCCAAATATGGCTATTTTTTCCGACCAAAACGATCGGTGAGGTTACCACCCAGTAAATTGCCACCCAGACTGGAGACAGCGAATAAGGCGAAAATTACACCTACCTGGGTCATGCCTACCTGGAAGTGGCTGGTTATGTAGAGCGCCAGAAAGGGGAAGATTAATGCCCCGCCGACACGGTCGATGAAAAATGAGCCAATCAGAACCCAGAAGTTTTTTGGGAATTCGTTATAGGTGCTTTTTATGCGATTAATCAAAAAGTTTTCCCTTAAGCTGATGAAAGCGGGTTATTTGTTTATTGGCGCGCCAGAAGATGTGGGAACTTTTGGCAAAGTATGATTATACCAAGTGCATGGAACAATTCCATAAATTTGTGTTTTAGGTAACCTGAAAATCCATGAATATTTTTAGAAATCCACGCAAGGGTTTAAAGTTAGTTTATGTTTTTGTACGATTTTGTTAGAATCCAACCATCCTTTTTAGGAGGTTTTTATTTGATTCTGCGCTGGTTATCCGGATTATTTGGGGTTGTAATTATTGTCAGCACACTTTTGTCTGTGGTGAAGACGTTTGTTTTGCCGCGAAACCCAGAGGATTGGTTATATAACCAGGTTTTTGACGGGACGAGAAAATTGTTTCGGCTGCCAATCCGATATTTAAGAGGTTACGCTGCACGTGAAAGATTTCTTGCGCTGCTCGCTCCGGTTAGTTTATTAGCGCTCCTGCCAGCCTGGTACGGAATTATTCTTATTGGGTTTATGTTTTTGTTTTGGGCTGTTGAGCCAATAACTTTTTTTCAGGCGTTTCGAGTTAGTGGATCTTCATTATTCACGCTTGGGTTTGATCAATTTCAGAGTGAAATTTCTACGATTATAGAATTTATTGAAGCTATGATTGGGCTGCTGCTGGTTGCTTTGTTGATGGCTTATCTGCCGACGATTTATGCCGCGTTTTCCAGGCGTGAGTCTTTGGTAACGCTGTTGGAAATACGCGCGGGCAGCCCACCTTCTGCGGTTGAGATGATTAAACGGCATTTTCGCATCCATGGTTTAGAACGTTTGAATGAAGTCTGGCGCACCTGGGAAGCATGGTTTGCCGATATTGAAGAGAGCCATACTTCTTTGCCATCCCTGGTCTTTTTCCGGTCTCCCAGACCAGAGCGTAATTGGGTTTCCGCTGCCGGGGCTGTACTCGATGGTGCTGCGCTGATGCTTTCTGCTGTGGATTCGCCGTATGATCCGCAAGCGGCTTTATGTTTGAGGGGCGGGTATATTGCTTTACGGAGTATCAGCGATGGATTTCATCTGGATTATGACCCTGAACCAGCACCGGGGGACGCGATTTCGATATCAAAAGATGAGTTTTTCGATGCAATAGAGGATTTGCGCACACAGGGTGTGCCGCTTAAACAGGATTTGGAAGCAGCCTGGGTAGATTTTGCCGGATGGCGGGTGAACTATGATGAGGTATTGCTGCAACTGGCAGGATTGGTGCTTTCTCCTGAAACGCAATGGGTTGGGGATCGCGCGATTCAATATTGGCCGAGGGAAAAGGAATAGTGAACTGTGTCCCACAAGGGGATGACAAATTTCGCTTGGAGCGGTGAAAGCTTCCATTGCGCAAGCGAAATACAATTTCGCTTGGAGCAGCGAGGAGAAGAGCTTTCTGAAGCACGCGAAATACAATTTCGTTTGGAGCGGTGAGGTGGGGTGGATTGGAGAAAAAATGACCTCCCCATTGGCGTGGGGAGGTCTGGTTAGGTCAGTCGGCAGCTATTGGCAATGGCTGCTGATTATTGGAGTCTTTGAATGGGTCATACACCTGTTCCATTTGTTCACGGAACTGTTTGGTGTAGAGGCGATAATATTTTCCACCATTTTTGAGCAATTCCTGATGACTGCCCATTTCGGCAATGCGTCCATTTTCAATGACCAGAATGCGATTAGCGCGTTTGATGGTGGAAAGGCGGTGGGCAATGATGAAGGAGGTTGTGTCTTTCATCAGCAAATCCATGCCTTTCTGAATGAGGGCCTCGGTGAGGGTATCCACCGAACTGGTGGCTTCATCCATGACAAAGATTTGGGGTTGGGCCAGAACGGCACGCGCCAGGCTGATGAGTTGTTTTTGACCAACCGAGAGCAGGTTGCCACCTTCGCCAACCGGTTCTTCGTATCCCTTTTCCAGCTTCATGATGAAATCGTGCGCGCCGGCCAGTTTGGCGGCCGCTTCGATCTCCTCATTGGTGGCATTCAAGCGACCGTAACGCAGATTGTCACGCACGGTTCCGGAGAAGAGATGCGGGGTTTGCAGAACAATACCGACACGGGATTGGATAGAATGCAGGGAATAATCCATGTAATTCTGACCATTGATGCGAATTTCGCCACTTTTTGGTTCGTAGAAACGACATAAAAGGTTAACGATGGTGGTTTTACCGCCACCGGTTGGGCCAACCAAGGCGATGGTTTCGCCTTTTTTCACATGCAGGGTGAAATCTTCCAGGATGGTTTTTTCATCATCATAGGAGAAGTTTACATGATCGAATTCGATATCACCGAACATGCTTTCCGCGGCGAAGGCTTCTTCACGGTCTTTTACCGCCGGGACGGAGTCCAGCAACGAGAAGATGCGTTCTCCTGAAGCCATAGAATGCTGCATTTCAGCAAATACACGCGCCAGATCCTGGATTGGCCAGAGCATAAAGGTGACATAGGAAACAAATGCCTGAATGCCACCGATGGTGATCAAACCGAAATCGGCCTGTAATCCACCCATCCAGACGATTGCTCCCAGAGCAAAAGCAGCCACTATCTGTACAGTGGGCAGAAAGAGCGCACTGAGCCAGGCTGCACGGTATCCGGCTTTGTACATATCATTGGTGAGTACATTGAACTCTTTGAGGTTGCCGCGTTCGCGACCCAGAGCCTTGATCACATGTACACCGGTGATATTTTCATTGTACGCACCGGTGATTTTGGAGTTGATCTTACGCACTTCACGGAATTGGGTGAGGATGCGTTTACGGAACTGGATGGCTATTATCAATAAAACCGGCAAGGCGATAAAGACTACCAGAGCCAACTTCCAACTGATGATGAACATAAAGATCATGGCGGTGATGATGTTCATGATTCCCCAGGTCATGTCCAGCAAACCCCAGGTGACCAGATCGGCGACCCTGTCGGTATCTGAGGTGACACGCGACATGATCCAACCTACCGGTGTGCGGCTGTAATACGACAGAGATAGCTTTTGGAGATGATTAAACATATCACGGCGCAGGTCGTAACGGATGCGCTCGCCCAATACACCGGCCAGATAGATGAACAAAAACACAAAACCTGACTGCAACAACAATAATGACCCGTAAATGGTCAATATATTGGTGAGTGCAGCCCTGTTCTGAGCGACAATACCCTCATCAATAATTCTTTTACTGAGGAATGTAAAGAAAGAATCCAGACTAGACACAATGGCGATGGTTACCAAAAAACCAACTACCCATTTCCAGTGTGGTTTTGTGAGACCTATTATCCGGCTGAATGTTTTGCCGGTAAACTTGGCCTGATAATCCTCTTCTTCAAGATATTCATCCGACATTGGCGATCTCCTTTTCCAATTCATTTTCAATGCGTGTCTGGATGTGGTAAATTTCACGATAAATGCCTGGTTGGGCAACCAAATCTTCATGGACGCCGTGCTGCACAATGCGGCCTTTGTCCATCACGATGATCTGATCGGCATTCATGATGGATTGAATGCGGTGGGCAATAATAAAAGTGGTGCGATCTTCCATCAAGCGTTTGAGGGCATCACGGATTTCAGCTTCTGTTTCGGTATCCACCGATGAAGTTGAGTCGTCCAGGATGAGAATGCGCGGATCTTTGAGCAGGGTGCGGGCAATGGCCACGCGCTGCTTTTGACCACCGGAAAGGGTGACGCCTTTTTCACCGACCATGGTTTTATAGCCTTCCGGAAAGGTGCAGATTACATCATGAACAGCGGCGGCTTTGGCGCTTTCTTCAATTTGTTCCTGATCCACCTGACGGCCAACGCCATAGGTGATGTTTTCGCGGATACTGCGCGAAAAGAGGAAGGGTTCCTGTTCCACAATACCAATCTGGCTGCGCAGATAACGGCGCGGATAACGGTTTAATTCAATACCATCCAACAAGATCTTACCTTTGGTGTATTCATAGAAACGCGGCAGCAGGTTGACCAGAGTAGTCTTTCCGGAACCAGTGGAACCGAGTAAGGCGATAACCTGACCGGGTTTGATGGTTATATTGATATTCTCCAGCACCGCTTCGCCTTCAGCGTAGCTAAACCCGACTTCCTCAAAGACGATATCACCATTCAGTTTTCTCGGGATGGGCGCATCACCTTCATCCAGCGGTTCGCGGAATTGTTTGATGATCTCGTTTACGCGTCCGAAAGAAACCATGCCAGTGGAAAGCTGAACAATCAAACGGCCCAGGTTGCGCATAGGCCAGATAATCCAGACGACCATGCCGGCATAGGCCAGGTAGGTGCCCACGCTGATGGTTCCATTGATCGCATATAAGGCTCCCATCAGGAAACCACCGAGCATTTGCGCGCCACAAACTATGTCTGATATAGGCCAGAAAAGTGAGTGCATCAACAAAAGTTTTTTGCCAAGGACGTACTTCTTCCAGTTCTCTTTTTCAAACTTGTCTATCTCGTACGATTGACGGGCAAAGGCTTTAACCACGCGGACACCGGAGAGATTTTCCTGCAGGGTAGTAGAGATAACGGCATCCTGTTCCTGATAGCTTTCGTACGCTTTTGAAACGCGCTTGAAGAACCAGATTGACGTCAGAATAATGACTGGCACGACGATGACCGAGATGAATGCCAGCTCAACATTGATGGTGAGCAGCATAGCAAAGTTGATCGCAAACAGAATAACGATACGGCCGATACCAATCGCCTGGTCCGCAAAGAAACGCCGCAGGGCATCCACATCGGAAGTGGCTCTTTGGATCAATTCGCCGGTTTGTGTTTTATCGTGATAGGCGAAATTCATGTGTTGAATCTGATCATAGATGTAGTTTCGTAAGCGACGGGTAGTACCTTCGGATGTTTCCGCTGCCAGCCGTCCGCTCAAAAATGCAAATCCGCCTTCAACGCAGGCCAAGAGGACAAAGCCAAGCGCAATCAATGGCAAACTATACTGGGCATCTTTGGTGACAAAATAGGCATCTACAAAATAGCGCAGCAGTAAGTAGGTAGATGTTTTGGCCGCAGCTGATATGCCAAGACTTAACGCTGAACCTACATATTTACCTTGATAGCCATGCATCAAACGCCATAGACCTTTGATGCGACTCTTGGTGACAACTCTTTTTAAGTCATAATTTTGAATGGACTCTATTGTTGACAAGGTCTTACTCCATTCAGTACAGATACTAATAGAATCTTTGATAAAAAGATTCGTGATGAGAAACTTACCTGACAGGTCAACTGACCAACCGATACAACATGTTTTGCCAAACGCTGCCTAACCAGTTTAAATTTACCTTGGGCAGCGATAATGAACAACCCGCTTTGGGGTGAGAATTTTACCACCATGCGGGGAGAATTTCTCCTGGTCATATGGTCAGGTTATGAATTTTTTGCCGTGGTCATCAATTCTTCAGCGGTATTTTACTGAGGAAGCGGGATTGATAACGGATAAGCCCCACTAGAATCAAAAATTGGATTGAAGCATTCAAAATGGTTGAAAATTGATCGAAATAGAACAACAAAAGATTGGCAATGGTCAGGGTGACCAATAAATTCGCTATTCCGATGCGGATACTGAAACTTTCTCTTCTAAACAGCAGAAGAATGCCACAAATCAAACTTATGCCACCGAGGGCACCTTCCAACGCGACACGCGCCTGAAAGATGGTTAAACCACTAGCGTTCCGCACCACGCGGTTTGAAAACAATTGTTCCAAAACATTATTGAGTGAGGAGGAGTTTTCAAGTGAGCTGAGCAGCGTCCAGGGTCCCATTATGGAATAGATTCCCCAGGCTATCAGACTGATTACCAGAATCATACGCATTTTTGATTTTGAAAACCATTTGGCTTCCATTACCCGAATGCGTAAAACCCATTGTTGAATAAAAGAAGGTTTGTGAGGAACGAGTTGCAACTCACGATTAATGAGATATTCATGTAATGTTTGCGCAAGGTCGCTTAGTTGAGGTTGTTTGCTGTATGCGACGGCACTTTTCAGGTTTTTCAGGATCGCGCGATGTTCGTTGATGGAGAGATCATTATCCAATAATTCTTCCAGGTCCTGGAAGGCATTATACAAATAACTGCGCGCATTTTGTTCACGCGGGCGTTTTACCTGGACATACAATAAAACGGTTAACAGAAAAAAAGCATAGATGATCGGCGCAGCAGAAGGATAAAAATAATCATTGCTCTGAGTAATAAATTTTCCCACTTCATCAATGAAGAGACCAACACCAAGCCCTGAAAATAAAGCACTTAAATCCAATGCCCAGCGATTGGTCAGGGTGAGGGGAAGGAGGCTGCCGACAAAAAGAAACAGGCCGCCCCATAAAACGTGCGCTATATGCAGTTCACCACCCCCCAGTTGAGGGTAGCCGGTCAGCTCCAGGAACAGACGCGTACCTGAGACGGAAGCAGCAAAGCTGATCAGTGTGATCAGCAAATATTCATTTACCCGGCTTTGTAGAATGGGAGTGCGGTTACCAGTTTGTGTTTTCATCGTATACCCTTGGATTGTTTGGTAAAATTGTAGATTGTGTGTTAGATATATTAAAGGATAGTATGAGTTTAAACAAGATGTTACCAGAATATTTAATGAATGCTTATCAGGTAGTGCCACAAATGGGAGCTGTCTCCGTGGTCATGCGTCATTCTGCGCGTTACCCGATTGAAAGTGAAGCTGATATATTTACCGCCGGATTGACGCCGGAGGGCCGTGATTTAGCTTCACAGTTTGGCAATTGGCTTAAAGATCAAAAAGAGATTGGGCAAATTCAGTCCAGTCCGATTCAGCGATGTATTGATACCGGTGCTTTAATTGGTTCGCAAAAGGACAACCCAATAGACGTACGAACTGCGGATGTTTTGAGTCACCCAAATGAAAATGGTGAATATGATCGGATGGAAGAATTCATGGACAGCAATTCCTGGCCTGAACGGGTGAGGGATATTGCATCCTGTATTGTGCCTAATGGAAAACATCGTCAGGGATTGAACCTGTATGTTACCCACGATACAGTTATCGTATTGATGGCAGCCTTCTGGTTGAATATGGATATTCGCGCTCCTCAGGTTTGGCCGCAGTTTTTGGAACCTTTTTTTGTTTGGTGGCAGGATAAAAATTTGAAAGCTGCTTTTCGCGGCGAGGTTTACGATATTACTGCCAGGTATGCGGAATGCTTTGGAAAACAATTGAATACAGCCAGTTCGAATTGACCGACTGAAGGAGTAAGAATGAATTTGCTGCGAGATCAACGCCTGGATTTGCAATTATTGGAAGAATTCAGCCAAAAACCGGCATTATACGCACCGGGAGAATCTCATTTTTGGGACGATCCCTATATCTCGCAACAGATGTTGGAAGCTCATCTGAATCCGGCGCATGATGCGGCCTCTCGAAAGCCAGAGACGATCGACTGCACCGTAAAATGGCTGGTTGATGAATTTCTAGCCACATTACCTGGCCGGCAAGTGATGGACCTTGGGTGTGGGCCAGGCCTGTATACAGTGAGATTAGCCAAGGCCGGATATCAGGTATCCGGAATTGATCTTTCTGAAAGCTCCATTCGTTATGCTCAAAGCATGGCTAAAAAAGAAGGCCTGCATATCGCTTATAAACATGCCGATTATCTAAAATGGAGAGCACACGAACAATTCGATGCAGTTCAATTAATTTATTTTGATTTCGGCACCTTTGGCCCACCGTTTCGCAGGATAATTTTAGAAAACATTCAGCGCGCATTGAAACCCGGAGGGTTATTTATATTTGATATAGCCACTGAACAACACATCCGTAACCTGGGTTCGGGAGAGGAATGGCATGCCGCCACCGGCGGATTTTGGAGTCCTGACCCGTATTTGTGCCTTTCAAGAAATTTCTGCTATGATGATAAACAAGTCATGCTTTCTCAACATGTTGTGATTGACAGCAGCGGTGAGACGAAAGTTTACCGCATTTGGGAGCATTGGTTTACCTCCCAGTCTATCAAAGAAGAACTGTATGAGAATGGGTTTGAAATTGTCTGGATTGGCAATGATTTATGCGGCAACCCTTATCAAACGCAAGGAAATGGAATGGGCGTAATTGCCAGAAAAATGTAAAAGCATTTCTTCCGGATATTTTCCAAAAGACAGATAACGAATGAGTTTGCGAGATTTTGTTATTCAAAGCCAATTGGTACCTCCACGCAGCCGGCAGGGAATACTTTCGCGCCCGCGTATTTCTTCACGCCTAAAAGTATGCCTTGATTATCCGCTTACCATCGTACAGGCAGGCACCGGTTATGGAAAAAGCACCGAATTGGCTGCTTTGGCGGAACAGGTTCCCCAGTTATACTGGTACAGCGTGCGAGAAGCGGATCGAGATCCGTTTCTATTTCTGGTAAACCTGGTTTCCGCATTTGGTATCCATGGAAAACCCTGGGGAAAAACCATTCTGGATACTCTGGAAGAAGAGCCGCAGTCTATCCACGTGGACTTATTGCGGCCATTATTGAATGATCTTTCGATTGGCCTACCCTGTGAAACAGTTCTGGTGCTGGATGATTTTCACCATGTGACTGAGGTAGCAGAGATCGAAAATCTGGTTACATTTCTGGTAGATAACTGTCCGCAACGGCTGCATGTGGTGCTTTCCACCCGCCGGATTCCGAATTACAACGCACTACCCAGATGGCGGGTAAAAGGATTATTACACCTGCTGCATCGAGCTGAGCTGGCTTTCACCCGGGAAGAGATACTGGCCCTATTTCAAGATCATTTTTTGACCAAACTCAGTGATGACCAGGTTTCTTTATTGCACAAAGAGACCGAAGGATGGGCGATTGCTTTGCAAATGGTCTGGCAGAGTTTACAAAACAATTCCACCAGTCTTGAACAGGTTTTAGCACAGCGACCTTATACCCTGGAAGCATTATTTGAGTATCTGGCGAATGAGGTGCTGGATCGATTGCAGCCCGAGGCTCAAAATTTTCTGGTTACTGTTTCCGTACTAAACCAAATTGAGCCGGAAATCTGTGATTTGCTGATGGGCACAACCAATAGTGAGAAGATGATTCTATCCCTGCAGGAAAGCGGCCTTTTCCTTTCTTCTGTGGGTGAAAGAGTATTTCAATTTCAAAATTTGTTTCACGATTTTTTGTACTCACGGCTTTGGGCAAATCCGGAAAACGCGAGGAATTTACACCAACGCTGCGCAGCCTATTATCTGGTAATGGGACGCAAGGAAGCTGCGGTTTACCATTTATTGGAAGCTAATTTATATTTGGAAGCCGCTGTGCAAATCATTGAATCCGGACCGGAATTGATCCGAATAGGCCGCCTAGACAGTCTTCTGGGTTGGATAACGCGTTTCCCGGCAGAAAATATGCAAGAATCAGCGGGATTGTTACTGTTATCCGGTGAAATCCGGCGTTTAAAATCGGATTTTGAAGAAGCGCTTGTTCTATACACACAGGCTGAGAAGAAATATATTCAGTTGGATGATCATTTAGGCCGAAGCAAGGCACTGCGGGGACAAGCGCAAATATTCCTGGATACGATCCGGCCATTACGAGCCGAGGCACTTCTGGAAGAGGCATTGCGATTATTGGAACCGCAGGAGTATCACCTGGAAACCGCCGCGTTATTGGACCAATTGGCTGAGAACAAGTTGAATCTTGGGCACCCGGATCAGGCACAAGCGCTGCATCATGAAGCCCAACTGCTAAGGGTTGAATCCGATCCGGGTGATGTTTACCTGGAAGCACGCGCATTAATGCGTACGGGACATTTAAATGAAGCACGGGATTTATTATCTACACGTGCCCTGGAAGAAAAGTCAACCATACAATCGCGTCCACAGCGTTTTCATCGGGAAACGTTGTTATTGTTGTCACTCATTTGCATTTTGCAGGGAGATTGGCAGACTGCCATGCAGTTCGCTAAAGATGGAATTGCAACGGGACAGCGACTAAACTCCTCATTTGTTGAAGCTGTTGGCCTGATTCGATTGGGCCATGCTTATGAGGTTCAGAGTTTGGGTACCCGGCAAACCGGTTTGAGTGAACAGGCCATTTTGTGTTATGAACAGGCCATTGAAAAAGTCCGGATGTTTAAGGTTACCCGGGTTCAGGTGGAGCCCTTATGGGGATTAAGCCGGGTATATGGTTTGCAGGGAAAACTACTGGAATCACAGACATATGCGCGCCAGGCGATGGACCTTGCTTCTCAGGCCGGCGATAAATGGTTGTATCATTTAGTGAATATCACAAACGGTATAACTCATTTTTACAATGGACAGACCAAAGAAGCCATGACTTTTTTTATGGATGCCTATAACGGTTTTGTCCAAGTTGCTGATTCTTTCGGTGTAGCCGCCTGTTTACTGTGGAAAGCCGTGGTCTATTGGGAAGAAGGCGATGCAGACCGGTCTATTGATCAGATGCGCCTACTTTTACCTTTGATCAAGGCGGGTAAATATACCTATTTACTCACCAGACCAACTTATTTGAGTGTAAAAGATGAGCAACAACTGGTTCCATTAATTCTGGAAACCTACCGTGTGGGTATTGAAAAACAATTTTTGGAACAAATTATTCGCCAAATGAACCTGGATGAGGTTGATTTCCATCCCGGTTATCGTTTGTATGTGCAGACTTTGGGTGTATTTGAGGTTTGGCGGGGAGGTCAACGAATCCGGTCCGCCGAATGGCAACGGGATAAGGCGCGCCAACTTTTACAATTATTACTGATTAACCGGCATGAATGGCTGCAACGCGACCAGATTGTGGACCGGTTGTGGCCAGATTTAACCCCGGACGCTGCTGTGCGGGATTTTAAGGTGGCATTGAACGCACTTCATCGCGCATTGGAACCCGGAAGGCCGCGGGGAGTCAATCCGTTTTTTATCATCCGGCGTGATAATCTGTATGCGATTAATCCGCAGGCCAGTCTATGGCTGGATGTGGAAGAGATGGAAAGCCTGGTCCGGAAAGATGATGTAAATTCCTTGAAAGGGGCAATCGCTCTTTATAAAGGTGAGTTCTTGTCGGACAGTTTGTATAATGAATGGACAGAAAACCGGCGTGAACAGGTGAAATTTCTATATCTTTCCGCCTGTGAACGATTGGCCGAGCTTTATCTTGAGGAAAAGAAATTTGATGCAGCCAACCAGGTGTGTGAACAACTGCTTGCTGTTGAACCGACCTGGGAGGCAGCTTACCGGATGATGATGGAAGCGTATGCCGGAAAAAACAACCGTTCTCAGGTTATTCATGTGTATCACCGCTGCCAGGAAATAATGAAGATGGAATTAGGCGTGGAACCTTCCGAAGTGACCAGTCAGGTTTTCGAAATTCTTGGGGGAAACGAGAATACCAATTAATCGATAATTGGGGACATCATTACCGATTATTCAAAAATCCAAAATTTATTCGCTACCTTGTAACTGATTTGTATCGGGGAACTGGTATTTTTAATTTACCCAAGAGACCCGATTATGCGCCCAAATTACTTTTATTCTAGTCAGCATTATTACTAAATATTGTTAGATAACACAGCGATTGAATACCTTCAACAGCGGTGTTTTTGTTTCTGCTTTTTATTCATTCAATTCCGGAGGATTACCCAATGCGCCTGAAAGATAAAGTTTGTTTAATCACTGGTGGAGCTGCCGGTATCGGCAAAGCAACCGCGATACGATTTGCCGAAGAAGGGGCAAAAGTTGTTATTTGTGATGTAAGCCAGGAGGCTGGCGATGCTGTGTTGGCAGAGCTTGGCGCGGACGCCAGTTTCTTTGTGGTGAATGTGGCCGACCGGGACGCCGTTCAACAATGGGTGGATGAAGTTGGCAAGAAATACGGCCGGATTGATGTACTGATTAATAATGCCGGGGTAACCCGGGATGGTTTGCTGGTGAAATATAAAGATGGCCAGGTGGCTGGCCAAATGAGCCAGGATGCCTGGGATCTGGTGGTTGATGTAAACCTGAAGGGTGTATTCAATTGTGCTCAGGCAGTCATTCCATTTATGATCCAACAAGGCGGCGGGGTGATTATCAATGCATCATCCGTGGTGGGTCTGTATGGTAATTTTGGACAAACGAATTACGTGGCTACCAAAGCAGGTGTGATTGGGATGACCAAAGTATGGGCACGGGAACTTGGAAAATACAAAATCCGGGTCAACGCTGTTGCGCCTGGTTTTATTGCTACGGAGATGGTTCAGAAAATGCCAGAAAAAGTTCTGGCGAATATGACCGAACATACACCTCTTGGCAGATTGGGAGACCCCGTAGATATCGCCAACGCGTATGTGTGGCTTTCCAGCGATGAGGCCAGTTATGTACACGGGACGACCATCAGTGTGGATGGCGGGATTGTGTTGGGTACATAAAAGATTCGGAACCATTGACAGACAATATTCAGATCAGGAGACTTATTGATGAAATACGCGAATATTATCGGAACCGGACGATACGTACCCGAATTTGAGCATACCAATGCCATGTTCAAAGAACAATTAGCACGCACCAACCCAAAGCTGGCAGATGTTGTAGATAAATTTGAGGCATCTTCCAATATTAAACTGCGCCGTTATGCTCCAGAAGGCTGGGTAACCTCCGATCTGGCCGTGGCAGCTGCGAATGATGCGCTGGCCGATGCCGGATTAAAGGCTGAGGATCTGGATATGATCCTGGTTGGCACTGACAGCCCGGATTACATCACACCGGCTACTTCAGTTGTTGTTCAGCATAAACTGGGCGCGGTCAACGCCGGGTCGTTTGATATCGGCTGCGCCTGTGCTTCTTTTCCAACGGGTTTGGTACAAGCAGCGGGGATGCTGGCCACCAATCCACAGATGAAAAATGTGATGGTGATTGGCGCTTACATGATGCATAAACTGGCGGATGCCGAGAATGACATCATGTCCTTCTTCTATAGTGACGGAGCCGGCGCCGCGATATTATCCGCTGGCGACAAACCCGGATATCTTGGATCGGCATTTTTTGCTGACGGACAATATCACAAACATTGGGGGATTTACTCCGGTGGTACATATGAACCGGCAACGCCTGACAGTGTTGAAGCTGGGCGGACAAAAGTGAAGCTGATTGAGCCTTTCCCGGCAGAAGTGAACAATGATGGCTGGCCGGCGCGGATGCGTGAATTAGCCAAAAATGCCAATTTTGCCATGGAAGATATTGATATGGCTATATTTACGCAGGTGCGATTGAACAGCATCAAACTGGTGATGGAAAATCTTGGTTTGCCCCTGGAACATGCCCATTGGGTGATGGATAAATGGGGATACACCGGTTCGGCTTGTTTGCCCATGGCTTTTGATGATGCCCGTAAGCTGGGTAAAGTGAAATCGGGCGATCTGGTTACCTTTGTGGGTTCCGGCGTTGGATATAATCAGGCTGCCGCAGCCTTTGTAATGCCGTAAGGATAGGTGATATGAGCGCCAGGGCAATATACGCAGACAAATTCATCAGTATCCCTGAGGCAGTTGCCAAAGTGCAATCGCACCAGACGATTGGCGTGGCCATAGCAGCCAGTGAACCTTTTGGTTTATTGACTGAACTGGCTAAACACAAGGAACGTTTACAGGGTGTGCATACCTGGGTGTGTTTACCCATGCGCGCTTACGATTATGCCATTCAACCTGAAATGGAAAACAGTTTTTTTGTGGAAAACTGGTTCTATGGCGGTGCGGACCGGAAAGTGCATCCTCAGGGACGGACGTCTTATATTCCGAATAATTTGCATCGCGCTGCCGCCGATAAACTGTATGCGTCTAAAGGGAAACTGAATGTTTTTTGGGGAACAGCAACCCCACCAGACGAACGCGGTTTCATGTCTCTTTCGCTCAGCCTTGTGGTTGAGAAAGAGTTGATGCGTGCCGCAGATCTGGTTGTTCTGGAGATAAACGAAAATTTGCCCTGGACTTTAGGGGATACCCAGGTACATATCTCTGAAGTGGATTACCTGGTGGAAAACCATATCCCTTTATTTGAACTGCCTTCCGTGCCACCCAGTGATACAGAAAAGCTAATTGGAGAACATATTGCCGCGCTGATCGAAGATGGTTCTACGCTGCAATTAGGAATTGGGGGAATTCCGAATGCAATCACTGCATTTCTGAAGGATCGAAGAGACCTGGGTATCCATACTGAAATGTTTAATGATGGCATGGTGGACCTGTATGAAGCGGGAGTCGTCACCAATGCACGAAAATCGATATTTAAAGGCAAGATGGTAGGCGCATTTGCTTTGGGCACCCAAAAACTGTATGACTTCCTGAATAACAATATTGGTGTAGAAATGCAGCAGGGGCGGATGACCAATGATCCATATGTGATTGGGCAAAATTACAAGTTAATCAGTGTGAATACCGCTTTGCAGGTAGATATCCTGGGTCAGGTGTGTTCTCAATCGATTGGATATCGCCATTTTAGCGGCACCGGTGGTCAACTGGATACTCATCGCGGCGCTCAGCTATCTAAAGGCGGACGCGGGATCATCGCCTTACGCTCTACTGCTAAGGACGGAGAAATTTCTACTATTGTGCCTTACTTGTCACCGGGAGCAGAAGTAACTGTTCCAAGCCAATGTGTGGACACGATTGTTACCGAGTTTGGTGTGGCAGAATTACGTGGGCGCAGTGTACAGGAACGCACCCGAGCTTTAATTTCCATAGCTCATCCGGATTTTCGTGAAACATTGGCGGCAGAAGTTCAAAAACTGGGCATTGTACCGCGTTTGTTTATGCCCGGTATCGATTTGTGATTTTTTGGAGGTGAAACATGGAGAAAATTGATTATAAAACCGGGATTGAATCCCGAATGGTGCAAACCGATCGTTTGAACATGCATGTGTTATTTTCCGGAAATCCGGACGACACAGCAGTGATCTTTCTTCATGGCAACTTTTCGGCAGCCGTATACTGGCAGGAT
The DNA here is from genome assembly GCA_002840755.1 of Chloroflexi bacterium HGW-Chloroflexi-10. Classification (GTDB taxonomy): domain Bacteria; phylum Chloroflexota; class Anaerolineae; order Anaerolineales; family Anaerolineaceae; genus UBA6170. The sequence goes on from PHBZ01000021.1 coordinate 17,163, forward strand.
TTAATGCTATCTCTGCCGACCGGGTTTTATGGAATCGCACCAGACCTGCGTGGTTATGGTTGGACCGAAGATAAATTAACCGATGCAACGCGAGGTGTACGGGATTGGGCAGATGACCTAATTGCGCTGATGCATACATTGAAAATATCCACAGCTCATTTTGTGGGCTGGTCCCTGGGTGCCGCCCCAATCTACCGCATTTTAATTGATCATCCGGAAAAAATCCGCTCGATGACACTGGTAGCGCCCGTATCGCCGTACGGTTTTGGCGGCACCAAAGGTTTGAATGGAGAAGCGGTTTATGCCGATTTTGCCGGTTGCGGCGGTGGGCTGGTTAATCCGGATTTTATCCGCAGAATTGCTGATGGTGATCGCAGTGCCGATGACCCGAACTCACCCCGGAATATTATCAATACATTTTATTATGTGGCACCATTTCGAGCTGCTGAAGAAGAAGCGTTTCTCACCGGCAGTATGATGGAGAAAATTGGTCCGGAAAAATATCCGGGAGATTCAATACCTTCCGCTAATTGGCCGTTTGTTGGGCCTGGAAAATGGGGACCACTGAACGCCGGTTCGCCCAAATACTTAGTGGGAGAGGTATCCCAATTACTTGCTGTCCAGCCCAAAGCGCCAGTTTTATGGGTGCGGGGTGACAAAGATCAAATTGTCAGTGACCAATCATTTTTTGATATTCCAGTTTTGGGCAAATTGGGCTTTGTTCCCGGTTATCCTGGCGAGGATATCATTCCGGCACAACCGATGGTTGGTCAGACACGCGCAGTTTTGGAAGCCTATGTGGAAAATGGCGGACAATTTGTGGAACACGTGCTTGAGAATACAGCACATGCTCCATTTATTGAAAAACCTGAGCAATTTAACGCGTTATTCCACACATTTTTAAAGTCAGTTTAAGCGCACAGGAGAAACAATGAATTCAAGAAAATTAGGTCGTGGTGTGGCAGTTGTTGGAGCAGGAATGAGCCGGTTTGGGGCATTTCCGGGTATGTCTTCCCGTGATCTGTTTGTGGAAGCATTCAAAGAAATGCGTACATCGGTAGATAAGGGATTTGATCCAAAAGATATTGGCGCTTTTTACCTGGGAAATTTCAGCGGTGATTTGTTTGAAGGTCAGGCACACCTGGCTCCCATTCTGGCGAACTGGGTTGGCCTTTCGCCCATACCAGCAGTCCGTTTGGAAGGCGCTTGCGCAAGTTCGGGTGTTGCTTTTCGTGAAGGATTAATGGCAGTTGCTTCCGGTATGTATGACATGGTACTGGTGGGTGGAGTGGAAAAAATGACCGACCTACCCATCTCGGCCGTGACTGATTCTCTGGCGACTGCCGCTGACGTAACCTATGAGGTCTCAGCCGGATTCACTTTTCCCGGTTTTTACGCATCCATGGCAACAGCTTATATGCATGCGTATGGGGCGACACCGGAAACATTTATGCGAGTTGGCATAAAAAACCATGAAAATGGCGCACTAAATGCCAAAGCCCAATTTGGACAGCGTATTCCGGATGTGATGGAGTCTAAAAAGGCGGCTGCGATTAAGAAGGGAAGACCCGTCCCTACCTGGGAAAATGAATTAGCCTTTCTCAGTGATGATCGGGCAAACCCGATGATAGCCTGGCCGATGCGATTATTTGACTGTTCACCGGTTTCGGATGGTGGTGTGGCCTTGCTGCTCGTCAGCGAAGAACTTGCGCGCCAGTTTACAGATAATCCTATTTTTGTGGCCGGATCTGGTGCAGCCAGTGATGGCGCTTTACACAGCCGCAGCACATTGTCCTCCATCCCATCGGCAAAAATTGCTTCGCAACAAGCCTATGAGATGGCGGGTGTATCGCCACAGGATATCAAATTAGCTGAAGTACATGATTGTTTCACAATTGCTGAAATCATTGCTACCGAAGACCTGGGATTTTTTGAAGCAGGAAAAGGTTGGGTTGCCGCAGAAGAAGGTTTGACCGCACGGAATGGGTTGAAACCGATCAATGTTTCCGGTGGTTTAAAATCCAAAGGGCATCCGGTAGGCGCTTCCGGAGCAGGGCAAATCGTTGAAGTCTGGAAACAGCTGCGCGGGCAGGCCGGTGACCGCCAATTACCCAATTCGCCGGATTTGGGTCTGACCCACAATGTAGGCGGCACTGGTCAAACCTGTGTTGTGAATATTTTTGAACGGAGATAACCCGATGAGTATGACCAACTATTCTGCAAGTGAATATTTTACGGCATTGAAAGAGAAAAAAATAATCGGAAGCCGATGTTTGCAATGCGGGGCTGTGCATTTACCCCCGCGCGCCATCTGTGATTCTTGTTTCTCTGAGGCAATGGAAGAAGTTGAATTCAGTGGTAAAGGTACATTGCAGGCTTATTCTGTAATATATGTCCCACCAACTGCGATGATTGCGGCTGGTTATGGGCGTGAAAACCCTAACTGCGCGGGTATTGTTAAGCTGGATGAGGGACCCATGGTCAGTGCGCAAATTTTGGGAATGGATGTAGCTCACCCCCAGTCCATCCAGATTGGCACTTCTCTACAAGCAGCTTTTGTGGAGCGTGGTGAGCATGTGTTTTTGGCTTTTGAGGCATAAACAGGACAATTTTTCATGCCAACTATTTCTGTAAATGGTGTTCAACTCTATTATGAAATCCATGGTCCGGTGAATGCTGATTTGCTGGTGCTCTCGAATGGCATTTTAATGAGTACAGCGAGTTGGGCAAACCAGGTTTCCCTCTTATCGCGGTTTTTCCGGGTGTTAGTGTATGACTGCCGGGGTATGTGGCAGTCAGAACATCCTTCAGGGCCGTACAGCATGGAAACCCATGCCGATGATCTGGCCGGACTACTGGAAGAGTTGGGATATGAAAAGGCACATATAGCCGGCATATCATACGGTTCTGAAATCTCGATGATGTTTGCATTGAAATACCCTGAGCGGACGCTTTCTTTGTTTGTTGCCGATGGTGTTTCCGAGATTGACCCATTACTACAGGCACAATGTGAAACCTGGGTTACAGCGGCGCAACGTAAGGATGCACATTTATTATTACAGGTAACGACACCGTTTAATTTTTCTAACCAATGGATTATAAAAAACCCGAAAATTCTGGCGGCATTAGAAGAAAAATATAAGCAGCTGGATTTTGAGGCTTTTTTGCATTTGATGGATAGTTTTTTTGGACTCAATATTACCCACCGGTTAGAAGAGATTCGCTGCCCGACTATGGTGTTGGTGGGTGAATTGGATATTCTAAAATCAAGGGCTTATGCCGAGAGAATAGCCAGAGCGATAAAGGATTCAGAATATTTGGTGATTCCCAATGCGGCTCATGCTGTCTGTTTTGAACAACCGGCTGCATTCAATAGTGCACTGTTGGGCTTTATAACGAAAAATCAAGGTGAGAAAAAAATATGAATTACCCCAATCAATTTCGCTCAGGAGATAAAGCGCGCTTTTCCAAAACGATTACGGAGAGCGATGTTTCTCTCTTTGCCGGGTTGGTAGGTGATTTTCATCCAAAACACATTAACGCAGTGTTTGGTGCGCAAACCGCAGCAGGTAAACGGGTAGCGCAGCATGCACTTATGATGGGATTAGTGAATGCAGTTCTGCAAAACCAGTTGCCGGGCGTTGCTTTTGAATTATTACGGCAGCAAGCTGAATTTTTAACACCGGTTTGTATCGGCGATACAGTCACAGCTATTGTTGAGATAGTTAATTGGCAGCCTGAGAAGCGATTGATCACATTAAAGACACTGGTTGTAAACCAGGATAATGTTGAAATTCTGACTGGAGAGGCTGTAATGATTTCACAGGTTCCCCTCCAGGATAAAAGTTGAACTACTGATTGAAAAACGTATCACGGAAAGGAGGATTGTATACACCCGAAAGATGTAGTCCAAATGTACCCGTTCAAGAGAAAAATCACTAAAATTAGATTTGATTCAAGGAGAAAAAAAGAAATGAAGAAGTGGCTAAGTTTCGTTAGTTTAATCGTTGCCTTATCCATGCTGTTAAGTGCCTGTGTTTCTCAGGTTACACCCACAGCTGAGGTAGTACAGCCGACTGATGTACCGGTTGAAGCTACTGCAGTGCCCGTTGAACCCACAGCAGTCCCCGAAGTAGTAGAACAACCCACCGAAGAACCAGTTGCTGAATTGGGACCCGTTTTGAAAATTGGACAGATCGGCATGATGTCCGGTGCGATGTCCTTATATGGTTTACAACAGACCCGCGGTTTTGAATTGGGTTTGGAATATGCCTCCAATGGTCAGAAGGATGCCGATGGACGTTGGATCATTGCCGGTCGTCCGGTTGAAGTACTTGTTCGTGATGATGAAGGCAATCCAGAAAAAGGTGTGCAATTAGCTCGCGAGTTGATCGAGAGCGAAGGCGTTGAAATTTTGCAGGGACCGGTTGCCTCGGCTGTCGCTGTGGCTTTGACCACCATTGCCCTGGAAAATAAAATGATCTTAATGGTTGACCCGGCTGCCTCCGCCTTTACAACTGGCGCCAATTTCAATCCATACGTTTTCCGTACAGCCCGCACTAATTTCGACGATACATTGGTTATTGCGAAATACCTGGTGGAAAATGTTGGCAAGAAATTTGCTCATATTGGGATCGACAGTGCCTTTGGGCAGGGTTCCGGAGTGGCGTTGAAATATTCTGTGGAAAAATTCGGCGGCGAAGTGGTTGCCGATATCTATGCACCTGGTGATACAACTGATTTCACCCCCTATATCCAGTCCGCAATGGATTCCGGCGCTGACTGCCTCTTCCTGACCTGGGCAGGTACCGGATATGTGACGCTATTCCAGCAATTGGCTGATTTGGGAGCACTGGATGTAATGCGCGTAGCTACCGGTTATGGTGACAACGCCTCCTTTGCCGCAGTGTATGGTTCCGCGATTGATCAGATTGGTTTGAATGTCTATCATTACACCGTTCCTGAAAATCCGATTAACGATTGGTTGACTGAGAAACACATGGAACGTTTCAATGAGCCTCCTGATCTTTTCACTGCCGGCGGTATGGCTTCTGCATTGGCTTTAGCCCAAGCATTGGAAGAAACCGGTGGAGACGCCTCTGGTGATGCATTGATCCCCGTTTTGGAAGGGATGAAATTTGAAGGCCCGAAAGGCACCTATCATATTCGCCCGGAAGATCATGTCTGTGAACAACCGATGAATGTTCTCAAACTGGTTAATATCGATCCTGACCTGAATGATGATGGTGTAAATGAATACCAATTCTTTGAGACCGTCTATGTAAGCGCTTATGACGAATTGGGTGTGCCGTGTACGTTAGTTGGTGAGTACGCTGATCGCTGCGGTGATCTCCCCACCATACCCCAGTAGTTCATTCCTCAACAGAGGGAGGAGACCCACTCCTCCCTCCAATATCATCTTTTTATTTAAGGAGTGCCGATGAATTCTGACGAAGAAATCATTCTCGCGGCGAAAAATTTACGAAAAGAATTTGGTGGGCTGGTTGCAGTAGAGGACGTCAGTGTTGAGATTAAAGCCCATACTTTGCATTCTATTATTGGACCGAATGGCGCGGGAAAAACGACACTTTTTAATCTTCTCAGTGGCGTATTAAAACCAACTCGTGGTCAGGTGATTTTTAAAGGACAGGATATTACCCACTATCCACCTCACCGGATTGCGCATCTTGGTATTGGCCGTTCTTTTCAAATCACCAATATTTTTCAGAATTTATCTGTTCTGGAAAATGTAAGACTTGCTGCTCAGGCACTGGGAAAGGATAATTTTAAATTATTCCAGGATGTAAAGAAATTTTCACGCTATGAAGAAAAAGCAATATCTGTGTTGGAAATCGTAGGACTTAAAGGGCGTGAAAAAATGGATGCACGCAACCTGGCGCATGGTGAGAAACGAAAATTAGAGCTGGGTATAATGCTGGCTGCAGATCCTCAAGTTCTATTGCTTGATGAACCAACTGCAGGAATGTCTTCTGAACAAGTGCCGGCTCTATTGGAAATTATTCATTCAATTATGTCTTTAGGGGACAAAACTATTGTCCTGGTAGAACATCGGATGGACATGGTAATGAGCATTTCAGATCGGGTAACCGTTATGCATTTGGGAAACCTGTTAGCTGAAGGGACGCCGCAAGAAATCGCTGCCGATCAAACAGTACAATCCGCTTACCTGGGGGATTTGTATGGGGATCTTTCTTCAAAGGTGGAGGCGTGACATGACCGATAATATTCTGGAAGTTCAACAAATACACACCTTTATAGGTCAATTCCATATCCTTGAAGGTGTTTCTGTGAATGTTCATCGGGGAGCTATTACCGTTTTATTAGGTCGTAATGGCGCTGGTAAAACAACTACGCTTAAATCAATCATTGGGCTTACTCCGCCACGTTCCGGTAGTGTTGTTTTGGATGGGATGGAGATTCAGGGCAAGCGGGCTTTTGATATTGCAAACCTAGGAATCGGATATGTTCCCGAACATCGCGCAATTTTTCGAAATCTTTCGGTTGGAGAGAATTTGAAAATTGCCGAAAGAAAAAAAGGTGATTTTGATAGCAAGGAAGAATTTATTTTTGAATTATTTCCGGATTTGAAACGGTTGATTAAATTGCCTGGAAATCACCTCTCCGGAGGACAACAACAAATGTTAGCGGTTGCGCGCGCGCTTGTACCCGATAATAAATTGCTATTAATTGATGAACCCAGTGAAGGGCTTGCTCCTATACTCATTCAGCAAATGATGGAAGCTATTCGATATCTCAGTTTAAAAACAACTGTTTTATTAGTTGAACAAAACTTCTTTATGGCCAGTAAACTGGCGGAATATTATTACATCATTGACGATGGACTCAGTGTGCAAAATGGAAAAATGACGGAACTTGTTGAGGATACAGAGACTATCCACCGGTATTTGGGCACCGCTGTTGGCACTGTGGGAGGTGTGAAATGAAAAACTTTTGGAGAACAAACAGTACCTGGCTAATTGTTTTTCTGGTTTTACTGGTCCTTGCGGTGTTTGGATTTAGCAGTATGGGGCAAACATCATTTGTACGGACAACGCTTTCAGGGTTAACCTTAGGCGCTCTGTATTTCATGGTGGCGTCCGGGTTAACGCTAGTATTTGGATTGATGGATGTGCTTAATTTTGCTCACGGCACCACGTTTATGGTTGGCGCGTATATGGGATGGCAATTTTTTACCAATCCCACTTTTTTGTTTGGCATTGCACCATTAATTCTGGCTTTTTTGGCAGGGATCAATGCCGGCACACCACTTCAATTTTGGATTACCCGCCTAGATATACCCGAAAAATTTCAAGGTTGGGTTAAAAATGGTTTATCCCTGGTTGGAATTCTGGTTGGTGTATTGAGTGTTTGGGGTGTGGATATTCTAGGGTTGGCACAGACTGCGTTGGTGGCAATCACTGCAGATGCTAATCCATTGGCAGAGATTTCGGCACAGATACCACTCTCTGAATTCTGGTACCGACCATTTCTGGCGCTTATTTCCGGATTGCTTTTAGCTATTGCGATGGCTGGCCCAGGCGATAAAACCAAAATTGTTTCCAGAGAAACCAGTTGGCGCATATGGATTACTGTTGGTGTGCTCCTGGTCATAACGTTTGTTTCTGTATTAATTCGAGAGAGTGCACCACAAGCTGTTTTATTAATGAATGCAGATTTACGTTTTGTGTTAGCGCTTTTGGTGGGAATTCTGACAGGTGTTGGGCTTGGGGCAGCCATGGAGATTACCCTGATTCGCCCCTTATATGTGCGCCCAATGTATCAGGTACTGGTCACACTTGGAATTGCGTACGTTTTCAAAGAGCTGATTCAGTTATTATGGCAACCATTGGCCTACCAGATGAGCCGCCCACCATTATTTTCACAGCCGGGAAAAGCTGAAAATATGCTGGCCTGGTTTCAGACGCATAATACTACAGTGGATATCTGGGGTGTGACATTCCCAAGTTATCGTTTGTTTATCATTTTGTTAGGCGTATTGATGCTGATCGGTCTGGCGATTCTAATGAAATACACTCGATTTGGCATGATCATCCGCGCAGGCGTGCAGGACCGACAAATGGTTGAAGCGTTGGGGATTAATGTGCGTAAAGTATTCACAACGGTTTTTGCATTGGGTGCTGGTTTGGCCGCCCTGGGGGGGATTGGTGCGGCTCCTTTTATACCTGTTCAACCGAACATGGGTGATGCATTCCAATTACAAGGCTTCATTGTTGTGGTCATTGGCGGCATGGGCAGCTATGGTGGTGCAGCTATCGGCGCAATTTTATTAGGGATGGCACGTGCGTTTGGGGATTATCTGGCTTTGAAGTTCTCTTTATCTCCAGCTATTTCCGAAGCCAGTACGGTTATCATCATGGCCATTGTTTTAATTGTCCGCCCTTCCGGGTTGTTTGGAAAGAAGGAGTAGCTCATGGCAGATTCAATCACAAACATTCCACCAACCGGTTTTCATGGTTTTTTTAAGAAAAATGGTACAGCCCTGATCCTATTACTGATCTTCATTTTGTTTCCTTTCGTCATCAGTTGGATCACTGGTCAGTCGGTTAATGAAGGTAAACCAAAATTCTGGCAAGGACAATTGATCATGTTCTTTATCATGGCTGTTTATACGATGAGCTATGATCTGTTAATGGGGTATACGGGGATATTGTCTTTTGGTCACGCCGCCTTTTTTGGCGCAGGGGCATATACAATGGCATTGTGGATCAATCATGTGATGCCAAACATACTGAGCACCTATCGTGTGAGTTTACCTGGGGGTGTAGATATTACTGAAGCACTCTTGTTTGTTCTCGCATTTGTGTTGGTAATCATTGTGTCTATTTTGATGGGTTTGTTATTTAGCGGTACCTCAGCGCGAGTCAAAGGGGTTTACTTTGCAATGATTACCCTGGCAATGGCCGAGGCATTCCATATTCTTTCTAAAGCTACCGATTTTGTGAAGTGGACCGGTGCAGACGAAGGTTTGCATGGCGTTCCGGTACCAGCCTGGATCAATCCAACCCAACACCGTTTACGTTTTTACTTCATCGCTTTATTTTTCCTGGTGGTCATGTTTTTGATCATTAAACGGGTGACAGAATCACCGACCGGGAAAGTGTTTGTGGCGTTGCGAGAGAACGACAGCCGGGTACGGATGATCGGATATAACCCGGCTGTCTATCGCAGCCTGGCACTAGTTATTTCGGCGATTTCTGCAGGCCTGGCAGGCGCGATGATTTCACTGTGGAATATGTCAGCTACTCCCAGCATGACTTCGGCAGCATCAACGATTAACGCATTGATCATGACGATTTTGGGTGGTGTGGGTACATTAACCGGCCCCATCTTAGGCACAGGTTTAATGCAAATATTCAGCCAATTCTTCTACCAGTGGTTTGGTCCACGGTGGCCATTGGTATTTGGCCTGATTTTTATTGCATTGGTGATATTTTTGCCGTATGGTATCGTGGGAACCTGGCGTTTACACCAGGTAGAGATCCAACAAGGCTGGCAGCGATTTGTTCAAAAGTTTGCGAAGAAATAAAAGCTGCTATTGAATTAATACCGGCTTACATTTTTTACCTGTGAGCCGGTTTTTTAATCTAAAAAAGGAAAAACCACTTCCGGCGTTTGGTGCCATTGCGCACAGGATTGAAGCGCGGCCAATAGATCAGTTTTGAAGGCGGAATCGGGTTTGAATTCAGCCTCCAGGTGAAACTGCCGTACCTCAAATATTTTTTCTTTACGGTGGGCTTTGGCATCCAATCTACCGACCAGATTACCGCGATACAGGATAGGCAAGCTAAAATACCCATATTTTCGTTTAGGCGCCGGCAGGTAACATTCAATGGTGTAATCAAAATTAAACAGTTCTTTGGTTCGGGTGCGGTCCCAGATTAGCGGGTCGAAAGGGGAGAGCAAAGTGGTGTATTGTGCTGTTAATTTTTGTTGATCAGCCTGTTTTACCAATGGTAGTCGATCCCGATGGATTAACAAACCGTCTTCCCATTCTTCCGATTCGATTTTGAGTATGATCTCCTCTTCTAAAAGCATACGGATCGCTTTTGATGTACTGGCTTTCGAGAGGCGGTAATAATCAGCTACCCATTTGGGGCGGGTGATGCCTAAAATACTAATGGTCTTTTCTACCATTTGTCTGGTTATTGATTCCAGGGAGGGCGCCAGATCATCGTTCCAATCCGGCATTACGCGGGATTGAAGATCGTAAAAGCGTTTAAATTTTTTCCGGTAGGGCACCATTAAATCGCCACGCGTCCATAATACGTCCAGTGCCTTTTTCTCTTCTTTCCAATCCCACCAACCTTTGGTGGTCCCTTTGGGTTGGGTAAAATCTGAGGAAGCAACGGGACCGTTGGTCTCGATGGCGTGGAGAACTTTTTGGACTGTTTCGTTGTGGTTATTAACCCATTCATCTACATTCCACCAATTGTGCGTACGTTCCAACATTTTTCGGCGGAAAAGCGGATAATCTTCAATGGGAATATAACTAGCAGCGTGTGCCCAATATTCGAAGATTTCCTTACGGTTTTGAGTGAGGTCAAGCCAGTTTGGATCATAATTGCCCAAGCGAGACCATAACACAAAATATGGACTGCGAGCGACTACATGAATGGTATCAATTTGCAGAATACCCATTGCCCGAATGGTTTTCAAAACATCCGGTTCGGAAATCGGATAAGCGGGTGGCTCTAATAAACCCTGACAAGCTAACTGGATTAATTTTACCTGGTTGCGATTTAGTTTCATGTAGTGAAATCCTTATTTGGTAAATATGTTCTATTATAAGAGTGTTAACGGAAAGATACAAGCTGTTATCAAATCGAAAGGTCTTTACAAGAAATTTAAACACAGATATGATTCCTCTTTATTGCGGAGATTGTTATGAAAATATTTTATGCTCGACCCAGTTCAGGTTGGTTGTGGTTGATAGGAATAGCGCTTTTCATGCTCATCGTTTTGATCTTTCCGCTATTTGCGGGAGGAAGCGAATCACCGGTTTGGGTTGTGGTTATGAATCTCAGCATGATAATTTTTTTGGTGCTGCCATTTCTTTTTTTGGCAACCGAGATCAAAAAAATCCGATATGAGATTCATGAAGATCATTTGTATATCCATATGGGAAGATTTTTGAAATATCGTATCTTGTTTGGGGAAATCAAAAAGGTGTCCAAAAAAAATCTGCAGATTACACTTTGGTCCAGTTTTCGGTTTCCGGGTTTGGCCTTGTTCAAAGTACCTTATGCGGATGTGGGTACGGTAAAAATGTGCGCAACCGCGGCAGCGAAAGATATTCTCATCATTGAAACTGAAAAAGAGAAATTTGGAATTACACCATTGGATGAAAGTGCTTTTATGAATGTTTTGATGAAAAAAATTACCCCATGACAATTCCACCTATTGCCGTTACTTGCCTGGTAACCCTGATTCTAGGGCTGATGATTTGGGGGGGGTTCTTTTATATGATGGATGGGCGGCGCAAGAAATTTTTTTGGCTGCTTTTGCCAGCTTTACCGCTTTCGTTAATCGTCAATTTATGGGTAAAAGCACCACTCGATTTATGGGTACGAACAAAATTTGGAATTACAGGTGGTATTTCCAATTTGCAACCAGGCTGGTATATTCTTTTTGTGTTATTTTTGGCACCATTTACCGAAGAGCTGATAAAACTTGTCCCGATCATCATTCCATCACTCCGGAAATGGATTCTAAAAGATGCCGTATGGGTTGGCATGTTTTCGGGACTCGGATTTGGTTTGGGGGAAGCAGCGTATCTAGCATATGGAATAGCAAACTCACCCCAATTTTCCAGGTTTGCCTGGTATCAATTTGGTGGTTTTATGGGTGAGCGTTTTGTGGTGTTTTTCATCCATGCTGTTTTGACTGCCGTATTAGTCACATGGATTGCGAAAGGCAGGAACAATATTTTTTTTGGATATCTTATTGCAGTGATGATGCATGCATTGGTGAATAGCGGGGTGATCATTTTTCGTTTGGGATGGGCGGGTGAGTGGCTGCCTTCGGCTGCGTTAATGATATGTGTCATTGGTGCGGCATTTGTTTTTGAAAATTTGCGAAAACAGTGGATGCAGCAAAACCGCGAAATATTCTCTGAACAGGATATTGTTTATTTTCAACGAGAGGTTTAGTCAAGAAACTCGTTTTTGGGGGCAAACTTCCAGAATGTGCAAAAAAAAAACCGAACCTGGTTATTAATAATCCAAGTTCGGTTCTTGGTTAAGACAATAGGTTAATCTAATTCATCGACGGTGAGTGGGAATTTTGACATATATTCACAACTATATTTGGTGAGCAAAATCGGATTTTCATAACGGAAACCAATATTTTCGTCCGGACAAGCATACTGCATAGCGCAAATCAGCATTTCATTTTCCTGATAGATATGATCCGGATTGGTCCAATAGGGGAAGGGGCCATTGTTCAATCCGATGCGCCATTCATCGCCCAGCATGCCAATGCCATGTTCAAATCCAGGAACCATGAAATCGGCAAAGCCACGGTCTTCAGCGAAGCTCATCATTTCTGTAGCCAGTGAGGATGGACTGATACCGGCTTTGTAGGTTTTGAGGGTGAGATCGACAATATCTACAAAGTTTTTCGCATGCCAGCGCTGCCGGTCTGTAACCGGGCCGATCAGATAGTTGTGACTATGATCACCTAAACCCAATCTGTAGGTGGCATGGATGTCGACCATTAATGGTTCGCCAGCTTGAAGGATTTTGGTGGAGGCTGGGGTACAAGCGCCGCCCGCGAATCCAGTACGGTAACCGGCTGCAATTTCATTACCACCAGTGAATGACCATTCCCAGGTGCTACCGGCTTTGCGCATAGCATAACCAGCAAGACCTGCTATTTCGGTTTCGGTCAACCCTTTCCATCCACCATTTTTGAGTGCTTCAAAAACAGCCTGATGACCAACATCCACCATTCTGGATGCTTCGCGGAAACGGTTGATAGTGCCTTGATCTTTAATCAATGCTAATTGATCGATAATATCATGTGCATTTACCAATTCGTAATCATCCAAAGCTGCGCTGAACCGTTCATATTCATAATGGGTCAGGTTACCTTCCGGCAGATAATTAGACATACCGCTTTCGATGCCGATCCGGCCTTTACCCTGGGGAAGATAATCCTTTATAAAATCGACTATCTGAGAAATCTGGTCCTGGCCACCCATAGGCGCAAAACCAAGAACATGATCTTCATCCAACCAGGAATCATCGGCAGCACGGGCTGCATCGATTACAAAGGTAAACGCGGTTGGCAACCCTTGAGATGGAATGACGATAAAGGAGCGCCAGGGAAAAAACGCATCGGTTGTCCAGGATATGGTTCGTAAGCGTGAGCCAAGATAGACATCGATATTTCTGTTAGCCATTTCTCTTTGAATATTCACAATACGTGAAGGAAAATCAATAAAATAAGGGTCGTTTAGAATGGTTTGTTTCATGTTTTCTACCTTTGCGATTGATTAAAATTCTGTGGGAATGGTAGCGATGATTTTATTAACACGATCTACTAAAGATGCCAGTTTTAAGGCTTTGACCATATTGCCTTTTAATTTGAGTTGACCGGTCATCAAGGCTCGCTGAGCTCCCAAAGTTGCCTGAGATATCTGAGCGAAGATGTCATAGTCGCCGAGGATGGTAAATTCGGCATGCGGACCTTCACCAATGCCAACTTGCACAGAGGAAACCTTGCCATTTTCAAAACCAACATAAAAGAAGTGCTCCTTACCATCAGGACATTGTGCGTAACGATTGGTCATGGAAGAGGTTAAATTATTCATTTTTTCAGGATCCAGTTCAGCACACAAGCGTTTTTCCACTTCCTGACCCCATTCCGGGGATAGATACACAAATTTCTCAGTCATAGATTCTCCTTCTTTGAACTATTTGGGGATTAGATGCCGCGCCCATCAGGGTTCGACAAAAAGACCTTGAGTCAGCAAATCTAACGTTTGTAAAAATACCTGGGAGACGAAGTTTTCTTCCGGGTGGATGTACGTTTGGATGATGAACATTTTGTATATAGAGAAAAAAGACAAAGCTATCTGATCCGCATCCATTGGGCGGAATTCTCCCAGTTTGATTCCCCGCTGAATAATGTCTTTCAGCAGGTTAATCGACGCAGCATTAATTTCCGGATAATGATCTTGAGAAGGAAAGAGAGGAAATATATTCGGATCATTTTTAAGAATTTCACAAAAAACCTTATCTTCAGAAAGATAAGTGAAAGCTCTTTGACAAAGGGTTAGTAATTGTTCCCGAGGAGATTCGATCCCGACCAACGCTGATTTAACACGATTTTGCCATTTGTATAATGCAAACGCTACAGCTTCGTGATAAAGAGTTTCTTTGTTCGCAGTATATCGATATAAATTGCTTTTGGTAACGCCCAGGTCCTGAGCGATATCGTCCAAGGTGGTTTTTCGTAAACCAAATTTGGAAAAATTTTCCAAAGCTGCCTGATAAATGATTTCGCTATCGATTTTTTTTCGCAAGGGGATGACCTTATAAGTGAATAAATAACTATAATGTTTATTTATACTCTTATACTACTGCTTTTTGAAAAACATTTCAAGTACTAATTTGGTTTGATCCTAAGATTAATATGCCTGAACAGAACAGTCAAATTGATCCGCGGATTCAATTGCTTTTTATAATTTTCGCAATTATAATAACCTCACTATATTCGTTCCTGAAAGGAGAAGAAATAATGGCAAGTGTAAATTTTGATCATGTATGGAAGCGTTTTGGAGATTTTACGGCGTTAAACGACCTGAATATTGAGATTGAGGACAAGGAATTCCTTGTGCTGGTTGGCCCTTCCGGCTGCGGTAAAACAACCGCTTTACGTTGTTTGGCTGGGTTGGAGGAAGTATCTGATGGACGGATCATGATTGCCGGTAATGTGGTCAATGATGTACCTCCCAAAGACCGTGATATCGCGATGGTGTTCCAATCTTATGCTTTGTATCCGCATATGACAGTGTACGATAACATGGCATTTGGTTTAAAACTGAGGAAGACACCCAAAGAAGAAATCAAACGCCGTGTAGAAGAGGCTGCTGAGATTCTTGGTATTGAGGCATTACTCAAACGCAAACCACGTGAACTTTCTGGTGGTCAGCGCCAGCGTGTTGCAGTTGGTCGTGCTATTGTTCGTGAACCGAAAGTATTCCTCTTTGATGAGCCACTTTCTAACCTGGATGCAAAATTGCGCGTTCAAACTCGTGCACAAATCAGCAAATTGCACCAACGATTACAAACGACCTTCATCTATGTAACTCATGACCAGACTGAGGCCATGACAATGGCGACCCGTATCGCTGTAATGAACAAAGGCATTCTTCAACAACTGGATACCCCGCAGGTGTTGTACGATTCACCGGCAAACTTGTTTGTCGCCGGTTTTATTGGCTCACCGGCCATGAATTTCTTCTCTGCAAAAGTCCGCAAAAACGGCAATGATTTGATGGTCGATACTGGAGCATTCTCCATTAAGATCCCCGAAAACAAAGCCGTAACTTATATGAGCTTAGTGGATAAAGAAGTCATCTTTGGTATTCGTCCAGAAGATATACACAACCCAATGTTTGTTCCACCAAATGTGTCAGCTGCCGAAGTTCCGGCAAAAATCGACTTTACCGAGTTGATGGGTAATGAGATTTATGTTTACCTGGTATCCGGTGAGCACAACTACGTTGCACGTGTTGATCCCCGTTCACGTTACACCCTGGGTGAAGAGACCAAACTGGTCTTTAATATGGATAACTTCCAGATCTTCGATCCTTCCAAGGATCGTGAGAATCCATTGGCTGTCCGCTAATCTACCCTTACATGCTCAGAAAATAGCGCGATCATCTCGCGCTATTTTTTATTAAGCCTGGTTTTGTCTAGCAGGATAATAACCAATGCCAGAATTAATAATAGCAAACCGGCTGAGTCAAAAATGATAAAACGCCAGATGGAGGAGCGCAGCAGCATGTGTTCCAGGGAGGGGATACGAGTCAGAATAATACTTTCGCCGATCACACCGATTGCCTGCATGATGACTGCCTGAATCAGCGAGAGACGTTGACGCGTAGGATTCCAAATCGCAAAGAAATAAGGGACGTTCCACATCAGGAAAAGGATGCCGAAACCAGCTATGGCTACTTCACCTGGAGTACCAATTAGTTCATATGCATAGGTATAATGCTGGGGGAAAAGAAAAAAATCGATTCCCGCCTGAATATTAAAAAATAAAACAAAGCCTATTAAAGCTGTTGACCAAAATCTCTTTGACTGAAACCATCTCATAAAGAAAAGTATACCGGATGGATGCGGGATTCGGAAATAATCCTGGACTGGATTCAATCCAAAGAAAGTCTTCATTGTGTAACGATTGGTGGCAGTACTCACATTTAAAACAATGGGAAAAGCTCAACCTTTTAGTTCTGAATGGCGGGTAAAATACACTTCTCTATCAGAAGCCAGCGATCGCGAGGTTTGCTGATTATAGAAGAAGCGATTGATACTACCAGATCTTTTTCAGGAATACAGCATATAACATTACCACCAGAACCCAATGCTGAAAATAGAAAAGCGTTATTTTCTCTTCTAAGCCACCAAAGATAGCCGTAGCCAGATTCGGTGGAATGCAGCGCTGTGGACTCATCAATCCATGCTTCTGAAATAATCTGTTTACCATCCCAAATACCGCGATTCAGATATAGAAATCCAAAACGGACCATATCCCTGGGCGATATTGTTAGCCCCCAACCTCCTGTGGTGTAGCCGTTTGGATCTTTTCCCCATCCGGTTACATTTTTTCCGAACACATTATCTAATGAAAATGATCCCATTTCATGATCCGGAATTTCTCGCATTCCAAGGGGTCGAAATAAGCGATCATTAGCAAACTCCCGGGCAGACAACCCTGTGGTGCGCGTTATGATGGCCGAAAGAAGGTGAGTTCCCGCGGTACAGTACTGGAATTTTCCAATCTGTCCATTTTGCCCCAACAGGTTTAGGATATAAGTTACCCAATCTGGTTGCCTTCGCAGTCTATCCAGTGGTTCGTATCCCATTTTATACTTCCAGGCAAATGGCGCAGTCATTGTGAGAAGATGTCTTATAGTAAGGGTACGTTTCTGAATATCATTGACACCGGGAATATATTCGGGAAAAAAATCCAGAATCTTCTGATCGACGCTATTGATAAAGCCCGCATCGATAGCAATGCCGATCAGGGCAGAAGTGAAACTTTTCGTCACGGATGCTACATTATGGGTATCAAAAGAACCAAACCCGTTGTAATATCTTTCAAAGACAATATACCCGCTCCTGACGACAACGATGCCATTAATATTTCTATATTGGGATTTCACCCTGTGGTCAAGATCGGTCAATTTTATAGGGTGCATACCTAAGGATAGCGGCTCTGCAGTTCGCCACTCCTGTGTTGGCCAGTAATCCCTTTTAATGGTTGAAATGTTCATCATGAATTATCCGGGGTTGATCTGGGTAATTCTGCGCTTTTTACTTTGCAAAACAGATATCTCCCTGTTAGTGATTCGGGATACTTTTTCAAGGCAAGGGGTGAACCCTCAGCAATAATCTTTCCTCCTTCAACACCACCTCCCGGACCGAGTTCTATAATCCAGTCACATGATTCAAGAACGGCAGGATCGTGTTCAATCACAATGACAGAGTTTCCTTTTGCAACCAGTTCGTCCAATAATTGGATGAGACTGGCCGTATCAAAAAGGCTAAGGCCTGTCGTAGGTTCATCCAAAATATAGAGAATATTACCTTTCCGTCGTCTGCCAATCTCTTTGGCTAGTTTGATTCTTTGCGCCTCACCTCCACTGATACTTGGAGTAGGTTGGCCCAGTTTTATATAGCCCATGCCAATCCGTTCCATTATTTTTAATGTGGAAATGATGCCCGGGTGATCTTTGAAAATATCGACAGCTTCCGAAACAGTCATATCCAGAATATCGACGATATTTTTATCTTTGTATCTGACAGATAAGGCTTCCTGATTATATCTTCTCCCATGACATTCGTTGCAGGTGTGATGGATAAAGATATTACCGCCCAGCCAAATCTTTTCGCGACCGCTGCCGCCGCATACGGAACAAGCGCCTTTTGAGTTGAATGAAAAATGGCCCGCAGAAAGGTTTTGCTGTATCGCTTCCGGTTGTTTGGCAAACAAGGTGCGGATTTTATCCCAAATACCTATATAAGATGCAGGATTGGAGTTTACATTTCTACCTATAGGTGCTTGTGATACCTCCGCATAACCGGAGATATGTTCTACACCTTCCAATTTTTCCGCGATTGTTTCAATGACAGATGTATCAGCATCGTCATCTATTTCATTTTCCTCCAAATCGGTTCCCCCGTTTTCCCATTGTTCATGAAAATAATCTTTTAGAAGCGGGACCAAGGTATCCGAAATAAGCGAGCTTTTTCCACTTCCGGAGACACCGGCAATTCCGACAAGGACTCCCAATGGGAATGATGCCGTAACATCTTGTAGGTTGTTTGTTGCAGCATGCCGGATTGTCAGGTAAGTCGTTACTTTATCCATTAAATTCTTTTGAACGGGTGTTCTGACAGGCATTTGGACTTTACCGGAAAGATACTGACCAGTTATAGATTCATTGCATTGAAGCAGACCTGCCAAATCGCCTTGATAAACTATCTGTCCACCTTCTATACCTGCTTTTGGTCCCATATCGATAATGTGTTCAGCTATTTCAATGGTATTCCTGTCGTGCTCTACCACAATAACCGTGTTCCCCAATTCCTTTAGAGCTCTTATCGATTTTAAAAGTTCGGCTTTTTCAGATTGATGCAATCCTACCGTTGGTTCGTCGAGAATGTAGATCAGTGAATCCATCTTAGAATCCAGATGAGAATGCAGAAAGAGCCGCTGGATTTCTCCACCGGAAAGTGTTGGCATTTCTCTGTAAAGAGACAGATGACCCAGACGAGATTTAATTAAATTACTTGATTTGTTCAATATTTCTTTAAGAAGGTTTACCCCAAAGGATGTGAACGATTCTTGCTTTAATAAGTCATCTAGAAATTCCTGCAAATCAGAGATATTCATCTTCCCAAGTTCACCAATATGCCTGCCATTTAAAAATACCCTACGCGCTTCTTCTCCGATCCGGTATCCTTGACACTCAGAGCACACGGACATCGTGTAAATACCGCTTAAATCCTCATTACTCTTATAAAGACGACCTTGAAAGATTCTTGTCAGGCAATAGCTGCGTTTTTCATAATTGCTGTTTACATGATGACCATAGAGTATGTCTTCCTTCACTTCATCAGGTATTTGCGAAAACGGCATTTTTAGGTAATTGTTAAATCTTTTGTGCAGCAAGTTGGCATAACCGGGGGTTATGCCAACTGTGTCAAAAACCTGTTGAAGGGTTGTATGGTTGTCCGGAACCAGTTTTTTCATGTTAATTTCAAAGTACGCTCCCCGCCCAGAACACTTTATACACATCCCATTTGGAGCATTATATGAAAAATAGCTGGCTGCCAGACGTTCTTCTGGATTTCCGCATTCGGTACAGATCAGGTTGTGACTCACAGGTTTTCCACAACAGGAACAGGATATCCGCCCTTCAGCAGCATAAAAGACTCCAAGCAAATTTAAAATATTGGTTCTAGAACCTACGGTTGAACGCGGGTTGCTCTGCCGAATAATACTCTGCTGTACCGCTATGGTTGGGCAGATGCCTGATATGCTGTCGAACTTATTCTCATCGTCTATTCCAGAAAGAAGGCCTAATGATTGCAAGTATTGTCTGCGTCCCTCCTCGAAAATAATATCGAAGACAAGGCTGGATTTGCCTGAACCACTGACGCCAGTTGCCAAGATCAGTTTATTTTTAGGGATGGAGATGTCAATTTCCTTGAGGTTATGGACTCGAGCGCCTTTTATGATGATGTTGTTCATTCGTTCACCTTGAGATAATTGCTATTGAGCGTGCCTATTAATTATAAACAATTATCTTCCACTACCGGTAAGACTTGCTATGCTATTTGAGTAAGGCGATAAAAAAGAACCGGTGAATATCCCCTCACCGGTTCTTTTTTATAACAGAAGAAATTTACTTTGCTTTGCCCTGGTTGGCTACTGCGTCCATTGCTTTTTGAATGGCTTCCTGATCGCCAAGGTAGTAATGTTTGATTGGATTAAGGTTTTCATCCAATTCATACACCAACGGCACACCGGTTGGAATATTCAGTCCGATAATTTCCTGCTCGGATATGTTATCGAGGTGTTTTACCAAAGCGCGCAGACTGTTGCCATGAGCCACAATTACTACACGCTGGCCTTCTTTAATCTTTGGAGCGATGACATCATTCCACATTGGCAGGAAACGCGCTACAGTATCTTTAAGACATTCTGTGGCGGGAAGTTGCTCTTCACTGAGACTTTTATAGCGTGGATCATGACCGGGAAAGCGAGGATCAGATTTTTCTAAAGGCGGCGGGGTGATATCATAGCTGCGCCTCCAGATTTTTACCTGATCTTCACCATATTTTGCAGCGGTTTCGGCTTTGTTGAGACCCTGCAGAGCACCGTAATGACGTTCATTCAAGCGCCAATCGCGAATAACCGGAACCCACATCTGATCCAATTCATCCAAAACAATCCACAGTGTACGAATTGCACGTTTTAAGACGGAGGTATAAGCGATATCAAAGACATAACCTTCTTTTTTGAGTACCTCACCACCGGTTTTGGCTTCTGTACGTCCTTTATCAGAAAGCTCCACATCGGTCCAACCTGTAAAGAGGTTGGCTTTATTCCATTCACTTTCACCGTGTCGAATTAATACAAGTTTATACATATTACATTCCTTTTTAGAAAATTATGATCAGTTCAATTAGAACTATTTTAACCGAATTAAGTCTTTAAGCTTTGTTTTTTTCCGTAGATAGCAAAGAACAATGACATTCCGACCGTAAACACGCCCATCAAAATAAAGGCATCCTGCCATAAGCGGATGGGGAAAAGGCGGATGAGGGTGTCTGAATAATAGAATAACCAGGTATCACCGGTAAAAAATACTTTATGAAAGGCTGTAAACAATGCATCGAAGCTTATGGCTACTCCCGCCAGTACCGCCCCGATCAGAATGAGAGTTAACCAACCACCCCGAGAAAGCCCCGCCCATAACTGCTGCGTCCATTTTCGGAGTATGGCCCAAAGAATAATCGCCAGGTAAAGAATTACCAAGCCATAAAATATTCTCAAGGTAGCTTGCACGAGGATCTTCACATCCAACATGTGGCTGACTTCACGTTCGTTATAAATTGGTTGGCCATTTTCAAATGCCAGATTTGCCAAGAAGTCCGGATCACCCTCATTGAACATATACTCAATGGAAAGTGAACCCCATTTAAGGCGTTCCTGAGTGGAAAACCCATAGTTGTCCGGCGGAAAATTTGGAAAATTGTACTCAAACATGAGGAATAATGGATTGAAGAGCAAACGGATGGAAAGCATGATCAAGACATAAGGAAGGGATATGGTAATCAGCCAACTGGTAAGGTTTTGAAAACGATTCATTGTAAGCTCTCTAAATCTCCACTAAGGAAAAAGTTAACGATCATGGAATTGGTTAACCAGGTGATAGGCGCTTTGTCATCGGTAAAAACGACTGATTTAACGGGAGGTGTCTGCATATTTTGCAAGGTAACAGCCATTGTTTCCATCAACAATGGGTGGGTTTGTTGTTGGGTGGATAAATATTGAAAATTATCCATCAGATTTTCAGCGGTTGTGGGCTGGACACTGGCGAAAATGATCGAATTAAATGAACCGGGTAAATCCATTACGTGAATTGTTGGAAATACATCCAGAAGGGTTGACCCGAGTGTGTCGATTAAGCGACGGTCATTTGGACCACGGCCGACATTTATAACCATTACCCCATCTTTGGTTAAATGATCGCGAACAATTTGAAAAAATTCCGTGGTGGTAAGATGCCATGGTATATAAGGAGGACGGTAAGCATCCACGCTGATGATGTTATAGGTACTTTTGGATGTGGAAAGACCCCAGCGTCCATCCTGCGCATAGGCATTAAGATTGGGCATGGTCATGTCGAAATAAGTTTGAGCAGTCCGGATAATTTTTGAATCAATTTCGTATCCGTCAATAATAATGTTGGGGTAGACTTCACTGGCTTGCCGAGCGGTAGTACCTGCGGCCAGACCAACGATAGCCATGGATGTGATTGATTGTGGATTTATTGGCGCCTGATTAAAAAAAGGGGCCACAAGAACCTGTTCCCATGGGCCATGATAATTTAATTGTTCAGGGTGGTAAATAGAGTGAACACCCTGGCCGTCATTCAGGCGTAGGAGGTGATAGCCTTCGACTTCCAGGACCTGAATATAATTGTACGAAGATTCAGTTTCGTAAATCATCCCTGTAGCAGTTTTATCGTTTCCACGAGTTCCGTAAATTGCCAAGAGTACGATAATTATAGGCATCCAGGCAAACTTTAAAAGTTTTTTCCATCCGGATGAGACTCCCAATCCAATCAGTGCCGTCAATAGAAGAATGGAACCCAATACCAGGAAAGTACGGTAAGTACCAATAATGGGAACGAGGAGGATATCTGGGATAAATGTTCCAATAAATGATCCCAGAGTGGAAGTGGCATAAATGCGTCCCGCGATTGTCCCAGCCTGGCGGGTGTCTGATAATGCCAGGCGAATGGCAAAGGGGGAAGCCATACCCATAAGGCTGACCGGAATGATAAACAGGATCATGACGACGACAAACGAACCGATCAGGTTTCCCATCCAGAGTTCATCAAATGCCTGGGAGGCAAACCGCAGAATGGGGCGGGAGGCCAACGGTACTAGGGCTACGGTTAACCCGGCCCAGGAAAGGATTGAGAATAAGGTTGGGTAATACGGCGAGCGATCCGCCCATTTGCCCCCAATAAAGTAGCCCACAGTTAAATAAATGAGAATTAAGCCGATGATAGAGGCCCAGACCAGATTACTTGTGCCAAAGTAATTTCCCAACAAACGCGATGCGGCCATTTCAACCGCCAGGCTAGCCATGCCTGAGATGAAAACAGTGATGTAGAGGTATTTTCGCATACCTCAAATTATACCGTAAGGGGGGAAAAGATTAGGGAAAAATGGAATGTATTGGTTGTAACAGCGTATGGATACTCGATCTCGAAACACAGTTTCTCGCGGAGCGAATGGGGGGTGAGTTTCTCGTACAGCGAATGGAGGTGGTATTACTTGGGGCAGGTTGAGTTTGGAATAGGGTTACGTGAGTTCGAAACACAGTTTCTCGCAGAGCAAATGGAGGTGGTGTACCATGGAGCGGGTTGAGTTTGGGATTTGGTAGATTGAGCTCGAAACACAGTTTCTCGCAGAGCAAAAGAGGTTGGTTTCTCGCAGAGTGAATGAGAGTGGTTTCTCACAGAGCAAAACAGGAGGATCGTGGAGAAAAATTGGGTTGATGTAGAAATGGGATCAGCTCGTTGTATAATTAAGAGAAAATGGAGGGCTTATGAAACTGGTCACCGTAGCAGAGATGAAGGCGATTGAGCAGGAAGCTGATTCCAAAGGTGTATCTTATGTTGTTATGATGGAACGGGCCGGCGCCGGAGTCGCACGGGCTGTTCAGGGGTTGCTTGGAACATCCGATGAAGGTAAAGTACTGGCATTGGTAGGAAGTGGTAATAATGGTGGTGATGGTTTAATTGCCTTGACAGTTCTGGCAGATTGGGGTTTCCAGGTGCAAGCCTACATGGCAAAAACAGGAAGCCATGCATCATTTGTAGAACAGTTGACAAAAAAAGGTGGTCAGGTACTCTATTATGATCAGGATGAAAATTGTGCACAGTTAAAAACCTGGTTAGAAGACGATCCAATTTTAATTGATAGCTTATTAGGTACTGGAATTCGGTTACCGTTGAGTGAAGCTTATGCTGAGATATTAAAAACAGCCACTCTGTTTACAGAGAGGTTAACCGTGGTGGCTGTCGATTGTCCATCCGGTGTGGATTGTGATTCAGGCGAATGTGCAGAAAACACACTTGCAGCAGATCTGACCTTGTGTATGCAAGCGGTGAAACTTGGATTGTTGTCATTTCCAGCATACCAATATGTTGGTCACCTTGATGTAATCAGTTTGGATTTACCTGATAATCTAGATAGTGAAATGGCGGTAATTCGTGAAGTCGCGGATGCGGATTGCGTGCGGCGATTACTACCTAAACGTCCATTACAAGCGAACAAAGGCACTTTTGGAACCTCGATGGTGGTGGCAGGATCGATAAATTATACGGGGGCTGCCTTACTTGCCGGACAAGCTGCCTATCGGATTGGATGTGGATTGGTGCGGATGGCTGTACCTGGCCCCTTATATACAGCGTTGGCTGGAATATTTCCGGAGGCAACCTGGTTATTATTACCCCATGAAATGGGAGTAATTCATTCCAGCGCCGCGAGTCTGGTTCAACAAAATCTTGAAAAAGTTACAGCTTTATTGCTTGGTCCCGGGTGGGGCCTTGAGGATACGACCCGTGAATTTTTAGAGAGAATTCTGCTGGGCAAATCATCCAGCCAGAAAAAGAG
This sequence comes from Chloroflexi bacterium HGW-Chloroflexi-10, assembly GCA_002840755.1. Lineage (GTDB taxonomy): Bacteria > Chloroflexota > Anaerolineae > Anaerolineales > Anaerolineaceae > UBA6170. Next base: position 41,864 of record PHBZ01000021.1, read on the forward strand.
AAACGGGATTGGTTTCGTAATGATGGATAGCGAAGAAGAAATACTATCTGAAAGATATTTGCCCCCACTGGTAATTGATGCCGACGGACTAAAATTGCTTACCCGCATTCCTGATTGGACAAAGATTATTCCGCCCAATACAGTTTTAACGCCACATCCCGGGGAGATGTCGGTATTAACTGAATTATCTGTGGAAGAAATTCAAAAAAACCGATTGGAAATTGCCAGCAAATATGCGAGAGAGTGGGGCCACATCGTTGTTTTAAAAGGAGCATTGACTGTGGTGGCTGCTCCGGATGGCCGTATAACCGTTATGCCGGTTGCTAATCCAGCGTTAGCTCGAGCCGGTACGGGAGATGTGTTAGCAGGTTTGATCACTGGGATGATTGCACAGGGGATCCCGTCTTACGACGCGGCTGTTGGGGCTGTTTATGTTCACGCACAGGCAGGGGTGGAGGCGGCAGAAAAAATTGGACATCCTGCTGCAGTATTAGCCAGAGATGTTATGAATGCTGTGCCATTGGCACTGGCAAGGTTGGGATAGACTATATAATTTTTGGAAATAGAAAAAGCGGCTGCCTCGATTTCAGGCAGCCGCTTTCGTTTAAGTGACTTATTTTACTTCCAATTCCGCGGGGGGTTCCATGGCTTTTTCTGCCGTAATCTTTTTGGTTAATTTGGTTTTTTGTTCTTCATACAATGCTGTGCTTTTTTCTTTTACTTCAGCAGCTTTGGTTTTGGCATCCGCTAATAAGGCTTCTGCACGCTTTACAGCATCATTTGCAGCAACCTCTGCTTTGTCATAAATTTCAGTTGCTGATTCACTGGCTTTATCGCGCAGTTCAATCGCACGCTCCTTAATCACGGTACGAGTTTCCTCTCCTGATTGGGGAGCCAACAATAATGATACGACGGCACCGGTGATACCGCCTACCAGAAAACCGACCAGAAATGCACCAAATTCATCACGATTAGACATCTGTATTCTCCTTTTCTTGATCAGATGGTTTAGGTTGTGTTGCTCTGCGTGATTTCGACACAGGCATTACCAGATCCAGCAATTTACGAAAACCGGCCAGATATTCATTTAATTTGATGACCGGTTCCACAATATTATTGGACAGGAATGTTGTGGTTCCACGCAGGTTATTCATTGTTTCGTTAGTTGTATCCAGAATTGGCTTAACCTCATTCTTAAGAACATTAATCAATACAGCCAATTGGATAATTAGAACTGTCAGAGCAATGCCCAACAGCAAAGACTCGAGTGCCATGAATATGATAAAAACATCCCGGATGCGACTAGTTGTTTGCACATCAGCTTGAAATAACTTGATGACGGCAAAAAATAAAATTCCGATCACCGCAACAGCGATTACAATCCAAAGGATCATTTTTCGTTTATTTGCAGCCGGATTAATTTGCACCGAAGGTGCAGTATCCATAGGAGTATTTAGGGTTTGGTTATTATTGTTTTCCATAATCTAATTTTATTATACACGAACCTTATAGAAATGAGACATATTCTTGTACACAGCCTTAAAATTTGCAGGTTTTAGTTCTTCATGTTAAACTTATTCGTTATGCGAATCGTTTCTGTGTTTTTTATCTGCGTTCAATTAATTAGCGGTTGGTTCACTCCAAACGGTCAATTAGATTTGGTGCGGATATTAACACCACAAACGGGGGATGTACTTCAGGGTAACGTGGCTATTGTTGGTACAGTTACCGGAATTGGATTTCTTTACGCTGAGATAAGCTTTCGGTATGAGGATGAAACGGCTACCTGGTTTTTAATTGAGCGGATTGAAGAAACCCATGTTGATAATATTATCACAAATTGGGATACTTCTTTAATTGCGGATGGCACGTATCAAATACGGATCGTCGCTTTTTTTGAAGATGGGCATGAATTGGAATATGTTGTTGAAGCACTTGGGATCAGAAATTATTCACCGGTAGATGCCGAGGAACTGCCTCAGGCAACACCGATAAACCAAGATATTGTGCCAGGGTTCAGTGAGCCAGTGAGCCCGACTGCTACAGCATCTCGACCAACAGCTACTGCCTTGCCGCCTAATCGGCTTACCGTATCTCAGTCTCAGTTTAATAGTGCTCTGGCTCAGGGAGCATTAATTGGTGTTTTAATCTTTATTATTTTTGGTGTGTGGATTTTGATCCGCAGCCGACATTACAGGTAATTTTTCTATGCCAGACCTCAGTATCTTTGATCTGTTCCGCCAGTTGAATCAAACCACACCCATCACAGTAATTGATGGTGAGCCTTTTTTATTGGTTGGCCTGGGTAATCCAGGAAAAGAGTATCAGAATAACCGCCATAATATTGGTTTTATGGCATTGGATCGAATAGCCAAAGAATATGGAATTGAGCAAAAAAAGGTAAAATCCAAGGCGATTGTTTTGGAAGGACGTTATCAGCAAAAACGGGTAATTCTAATTAAACCGCAAACGTATATGAATCTTTCGGGTGAGGCAGTTGCATCGCTGGCCCGCTTTTACAAAATAAATCCGGATCGGGTATTGGTAATGCACGATGATTTGGATTTGCCGTTTGGGACGATTCGCCTACGACCTGGAGGGGGACCTGGCGGGCAAAAAGGGATTGCCTCCATCATCGATCGTCTGGGGACCCAACAATTTCCACGTGTACGGATTGGGATCGGACGTCCTCCGGGCAGAATGCAAGCTGCCGATTACGTACTGCAGGACTTTTCCAAAGGGGAGAAGGAAGAACTGGAATTTATCCTGGGTTCGGTTGTGAAAGCAGTAAACGTTTTTCTGGTAGACGGTATGGATGGTGCCATGAATCAATATAACGGAACAGTTCAGAAAGATGAGTGAACGAATGCTTTCGGCAATTCAACAACTCCCCGCCTTTCAACATCTGGTAACGGATTTAAAAGAGGGAGTTATTCCTCCGGGTCTGGGTTTGCCTCGTGCAGTGCGGTTACCGATGCTTGCCGCTTTAAACCAGGTGCTTAACCAACCGATTGTGTTTGTTGTAGAACGCATGGATCAGGCATTGGCTATTGTGGATGAGTTAAGTTTCTGGGCTCCATCATTAAATATTCAACTTTTTCCGGAACCTACCCCAATGTTTTACGAAAAGGCAGCCTGGGGTGCTCTGGCACGCCGAGATCGTTTACAAACATTAACTCGATTGAGCCTTTATCATTTGCCGGGTGTTGAAAAACCTTTGCAGGCGCCGATTATTCTCACGACTGTTCGAGGTGTAATGACACGTACATTACCCCGGCGCGATTATCTTAAATCGATCAGGGTAATTAAAGTTGGGCAGATCATTGCTCCGGATATATTGGCTCGCGAATGGGTTGGATTAGGCTACGTAAATGCCGAAATTGTGGTAGAACCTGGTCATTTTTCCCGCCGCGGCGGATTGTTGGATATTTGGCCGGTCTCTGAATCCTATCCGGTGCGATTAGATTTTTTTGGTGACGAGGTGGAGACAATCCGCCAATTTGACCCAGCTACTCAACGTACGATAGCGCGAATGGATATGATTACTATAACACCAGCTTCCGAACTATTGGCCTTTAAAGCGGAACAAGCAGGCATAGATTTAGAGGATCTTAATGAATTCTCTTTGCCCCTGGTGTATAACATGCCGGCTACACTTTTGGATTATTTGCCGCGTAAAGCCCTGGTGGTGTTGGATGATGCTTCCTTACTACGGTCAATTGCAAATGAAGTAGAGGAACAAGCTGTCCGCAACCGAACCGAGGCGATTCGTGAAGGAGTATTAACGGATGATTTTCCAGTGCCCTATCTGGCATGGTCTGAAATGGAAGATATTATTGGCGCGCACACCTGGATAGAATTGGGTTATTCAGCTGTTGAAACACCAGCTGAAATTAGTGAGGCGTTTACAGCAGGACCCAGATTTGGCGGTAAATTAAAACCATTTTTGGAGTATTTACAAGAACACAGAGATGCTTTTAGTGAAATTCAAATTGTTTCCAGGCAGATTAACCGAATTAAGGAATTATGGTATCAGGATCAGGAAAGTGAACATAATAAACCAATATTTATAGATGGCAGTCTTTCCGAGGGTTGGATCATGGAAAATACCAACCTTCGAAAACACTATTATCTGCTGACAGACAGTGAGATTTTTGGCTGGGATCGTCCCCAATCACGGAAAAGACCCCGGTCATCTGCAAACGCACCTGAAACACAATATGCCGATTTTCATCCCGGAGACTGGGTTGTACACGTTGATTATGGAATTGGACGATTTGTCGGTTTACTTCAACGTGAATTGGATGGGGTGAATCGAGAGTTTTTATGTGTGGAATACGGTGGCGGAGATCAATTGTTTGTGCCCGTGCACCAGGCAGATCGACTGGGACGGTATGTAGGAGCTGATGGCGGAGATCCTAAACTAACGCGGTTGGGAACCCAGGAATGGTCATTATCTAAGGCTAAAGTACGTGAGGCGGTTCAAGAAATAGCCGAAGACTTATTAGAGTTATATGCACGCCGATCTGTTGCTGAAGGCACCCAATTCAATTCAGACAATGTTTGGCAGCAGGAACTGGAAGCCAGTTTCCCATATGTTGAGACTGAGGACCAGGCCAAAGCAATTCATGAAGTAAAAAAAGATATGGAATCCAAACGCCCAATGGACCGTCTTTTATGCGGGGATGTTGGTTATGGGAAAACTGAGGTGGCTCTTCGAGCCGCTTTTAAAGCGGTTATGGATGGGAAACAGGTAGCTATACTGGTGCCCACCACAGTTCTGGCACAACAGCATTTTGAGACTTTCCGAGAACGATTAAGCCCCTTTCCAGTGCAGGTTGAAATGCTTTCGCGGTTCCGCACACCCAAGGAACAAGATGAGATTCTGATTCGTCTGCTTTTGGGAAACGTGGATATCATTATTGGCACGCACCGATTATTGCAAAGAGATGTAGTATTCAAGGATTTAGGTCTGGTAATAATCGATGAAGAGCAGCGTTTTGGGGTTACACATAAAGAATTCTTTAAGAAAATACGCACTGAATTGGATGTACTTACATTAACAGCCACGCCAATACCCAGGACATTATATATGGCGTTGACTGGTGTGCGCGATATCTCGGTGATTAACACACCGCCAGCGGAACGCCAACCAGTGGTAACTCATATTGGACCTTATTCACAGCGGTTGGTACGCCAGGCGATATTGCGAGAATTAGAACGAGGCGGACAAGTTTTCTTTGTGCATAATCGTGTTCAAACCATTGGAGCGATGAAAATGCATCTTGAAAACCTGGTGCCTGAAGCGCGAGTTGGTGTTGGACATGGGCAAATGCATGAGGGCGAACTTTCTAAAGTGATGCAAGAATTTAACAATGGTGAAATCGATGTTCTATTAAGTACGTCGATTATCGAGTCTGGTTTGGATATTCCCAATGCTAACACCCTGATTGTGGATCGTGGGGACGCTTTTGGCCTGGCGCAATTGTATCAGTTGCGCGGCAGGGTGGGACGCGGCGCCCAGCGTGCTTACGCTTATTTCTTCCGTCATCGAAAAAAACCACCTACTCCTGAAGGGCAAGAGCGGTTGGAGACTATTGCGGAGCATACCAAATTGGGCGCAGGGTATTCGATAGCCATGAGGGACCTGGAAATGCGCGGTGCAGGTGAACTATTAGGCACACGCCAACATGGTGCAATCGCGTCAGTTGGTTTCCACCTATATACACGTTTATTGGCGCAAGCAGTACGGCAGTTAAAACCGGAAATACAAAAAGAGGATCAGGCGACTTTCCCGGGTTTTAAGGAAATCCAAATGGCTGTAACCGTTGATTTACCCATGGAAATAGGGATACCGATAGATTATGTTCCGGATCAACGCATGCGCTTAAGTTTGTACCGGCGCATTGCTAACCTTGAAAATGATGCGGGATTAGAAGAACTTTCTGCTGAATTTGAAGACCGTTTTGGCCCAATGCCAGAACAAATCGTTAATTTGTTATATCAAATTCAGGTCAAGCAATTGGCAGAAAAAGCCGGAATGGCGTCGGTAACCCTGGAAGGGGAACAAATTGTTATGCGATTCCCGGTCCTACCGGAGGGTATGAAAAAAAGAGAACTGCCAGAGTTGGGCGGTTTCGTCCGCAGCGGGAAAAATGCTTATTGGTTTGCATTTAAAAATTTAAGTGATAGCTGGCAGGATGTGCTTTTACAAATCATGCGGAAATATCTAATGTTGAAAACGACAGTAGAAACGAACTGATCATCTGAAAAATCCAAGAATTGTGATGCTGCCGCATAAGATTAAATGTATTCAAAACCATCTAAAATGATGAGAAAACCAAGAATTTTTCGGGTATAATACCTTTGTAGAGAATATGTTCTAGAAAGAGGTTGCCATGGAATTTGAATTAAATGCTCCCTTCCAGCCAATGGGTGACCAACCGGAAGCGATCGCGCAATTGGTTTCGGGTATCCGTAAAGGATACCGACATCAGGTATTGCTAGGTGCTACCGGAACTGGAAAAACATTCACAATGGCGAATATTATCCAGCAATTACAAAAGCCGGCTCTGATAATGGCGCACAATAAGACCCTGGCTGCTCAGCTTTATGCTGAGTTCAAAGAATTTTTTCCAAAAAATGCTGTGGAATATTTCGTTTCCTATTACGATTATTTTCAGCCTGAAGCTTATGTGCCTCGGCATGATCTTTATATTGAAAAAGAAACCGACGTAAACGAAGAAATAGACCGATTACGTTTAGCCGCTACGATGGCTTTGATGTCACGTAAAGACGTAATTATTGTTGCTTCTGTATCCTGTATTTACGGTTTAGGAAACCCAGAGAATTATGGACGTTCCGTTATCGAATTAACTGTGGGAGGAATTTATCGCCGGAATGCCTTGTTACGACAATTAGTTGAAAGTCAGTACTCACGAAATGATATCGATTTACATTCCGGGACCTTCAGGGTGCGCGGAGATACATTAGAGGTTATTCCGGCATACGAAGATAAGCGGGTCTTTCGGATTTTGTTTTTTGGTGACGAGGTAGAACGGATCACAGTTGTCGATTCGGTTACCGGTGAAGTTCTTGAAGAACCACAAGTTATCAGTATCTACCCGGCAAAACATTATATTACTGATGAAACCCGCATGAAAAAATCAGTTCAGGATATTGAAAATGAGCTTGAGGAACAAATTACTTACTTTAAGAAAAATGAGCGGTATCTGGAAGCCCAGCGTATAGAACAGCGGACCCGCTATGACCTCGAAATGCTGCGGGAGGTGGGGTATTGTTCCGGAGTTGAAAATTATTCGCGTCATCTAGATAATCGACCAGCCGGAAGTGCTCCCTGGACGTTGATCGATTACCTGCCCAGTGACTACCTGTTGTTTTTAGATGAATCCCATATGACAGTTCCGCAGATCCGTGGGATGCATCGCGGTGATCAAAGCCGCAAATCCACATTGGTCGAATTTGGTTTTCGTTTGCCTTCAGCCCTGGATAATCGTCCATTGACATTTGATGAGTTTGAAAATGCCATGGGATATACAGTTTATACCTCTGCCACACCGGCTGCCTTTGAGATGAATCGTGCAGATCAAGTAACTGAACAAATCATTCGTCCAACCGGATTAATTGACCCTGAAGTGGAAGTGCGCCCTACACAGGGACAAGTGGATAACCTGATTGGGGAGATTCACAAACGCGTCGAGTTGGGAGAACGTGTATTAGTGACAACCCTGACGAAACGCATGTCTGAAGATCTGGCTGAATATTTGATGGAGATTGGGGTAAAAGTACATTATCTTCATTCCGAAGTAGATACTCTTGACAGGATAGGAATATTACGAGATTTGCGGATGGGAATATTCGATGTTCTGGTAGGTATAAACCTTCTTCGTGAAGGATTGGATTTACCAGAAGTCTCTTTGGTTGCCATTTTGGATGCGGATAAAGAAGGATTTTTACGTTCGGAGACGGCATTGATTCAAACCATAGGCCGGGCTGCGCGTCATTTGCATGGGAAAGTGATTATGTATGCAGATAAGATTACCGATTCAATGGATCGGGCAATTAAAGAAACGTATCGCAGACGGGAAAAACAGGATAGATACAATAAGGAACATGGGATTGAACCCGCCAGTATTATTAAAGCCATACATGATTTAGGAGAAAGAGTTACGCTCAGCGCAATTGCTGAGGAGAGGGCTGATTACCAAGTCCAGCAACGTGACCGAAAGATGAATGTTAAAGAATTAGAACGGACAATTTCTCACCTGGAACAACAAATGCGCGATTCTGCCAAGAACCTGGAGTATGAAAAAGCTGCCGCTATTCGAGATCAGATTTATGAATTAAGAGCTATGTGGGCTGATGAAGCCGATATTCCTCCCTGGAAGAGGGCAGCAATTCTGGCAGGTGAAAAAAAGGTATAATTGCTAAAAAAAATAACAAGGACATATCATATCATCGTGAAAAAAATTGCCCGTTTAAAATTTAATTTTGACCCTTATTTGCTTTTTGTTTTATGTATTGCAGTATTGGTATTACTTCCCTTTTTGAATCCTGAGCAAGTAGTCCGCGGTCATGATACAGAAGTTCATCTGGCACGAATTGTTGGTTTTGTAGAGACTATAAAAACTGGACAGATCCCAGCAAAAGTGTATACAAACATGTTGAATGGCATGGGATATGGCTGGGGAATTTTTTATCCTCCACTTTCTGTGATGATTCCTGCAATCCCCCTCGGTCTGGGTTTTGACTTAGCCAACTCATATAAATTATTCTTATTATTTTGTACGGTGTTTTCCGGGCTCTTTATGTACCAATTTGTTTTTGATATATCCGGATCAAGATTACAAGCAGCCCTAACGTCGATTTTTTATCTGGCGAGCCCATATTTTCTTACCGATTTAATTATGCGCGGCGCAGTGGGTGAACAGTTAATTTTTGTCTTTTTGCCATTAATTTTTCGGGGAACTTACAGTCTTTTGTATGGGAATCAGAAAAAATATTTGTTAATTGCTGTAGGATTTGGCGGGTTAGCACTTTCTCATGTTATCGGTCTAGCGCTCGTTGTACTTCTTATGGCTGTATTTTTATTACTCAACATCAAAAAGATTCTGAATCGCACTGTTTTTGCAAAATTAATCTTTGCCGCAATACTTGCCATTTTTTCATCAGCCAGTTTTTTGGTTCCATTATTCGAAAATATCATTTCAACTGATTATTGGGTTGAGAATCAGACACATGCGGAAGATAATTTTTTGTATGCTGTTTATCCTTCTCAGATTTTGGGGTCCACCTTTACGACATTTTGGGCACAACCTCTGGGTAATTTGGATGAAATGCCCCAATCGATTGGTTTAATCTCGTCGTTAATTATTTTAAGTGGGTTATTGGTATTGCCAAAATTGCGAGTTCAACCAAATGGTTTTTTCTATTTTTCCATCTTTATTATTTTGGTGCTTTCTGTTTGGATGTGCACAATTTTCTTTCCATGGCAAAAGTTAAGTTGGTTGGTTTTTATTCAATTTCCGTGGCGTATTCTAGGAATTGCTTCTTTTGCAAGCAGTATTTTAGCTGCATGGATTTTGATTATGTTAATGGATAAGATGGATGCAAATATTCTACTGATTATTTTCACCATTATCAGTATCGTTTATATCAGTCCATTTCTCGATTTTGGTTCCACGGAGGAAGGTGTATATTTTAAACCATACTATAGAAATTATGACTGGCATTCTTATCTGGAAAATGAGGCATGGGGATATAACCGGACATTTATAGGCGGAGGGGAGTATTACCCTGCCAAACTTTATGTAACTAATATACGGGAACGTGGTACAGATATTAAAGTTTTGGAAGGCTCAACCGATATCGATGCTGTCATCCGAGGTTCGAAATTGAGTTTCAGGTTTAAGAACAACCAAAACGCTGTGTTAGAACTGCCTTTTGCATACTATGTAGGATACCAAGCAAAAATAACAGCTTCGAATGGAGTAATATACAAGGTTATTCCGACTGAATCAATAATTGGTATGGTCTCTATACCCATAAATGGAATTAAAGAAGGGACTGTTGAAGTGGTTTATCGCGGCAGTCTGATCGGTCAGACAAGTTTCTGGTTGTCATTTGTGACCTGGTTCGGTATCTTGGGTCTGTCTATAAAGTTGAGACGATCTGGAAGCGCTTAAACTCTCCCTTATACTCTGACCATTCCACTTTTAGATTGGTAACATAGGCATTGCCCGGACCGCTCCGCAATCGTTTTAACCAGGATTCAATATTTTCACGTGAACCTTCAGCTACCGCTTCAACTTCTCCCTGAAAGGTATTGCGTACCCAACCGGTAAGTGCCAGTCGTTGGGCTTGTTCCTGGGCAAAGAAACGAAAGCCAACCCCCTGAACGTGGCCTTCGATTTTTACGATGACCCTTGATTGAGAGTCCATCTAAAAAAGCTTACCTTTTCTTCGATGAACGAAAATGGAAAAAACAGGGGATATCACCAAAAAAGCCGATAATGCCAGGTAAGGAGAAAAGTTATTCCAAGCTACTTGATTGGTATTAATCCCTAAAATCGTTTTTTGCCATTGATTTTGAGCTTGTTGCAGATTAATCCCGAATGTATTATAAAAACCTTCCTGGCAATTCATACCACCACGATAATTCAGGATTAATTGCTGCAAACTGGCAGAACCATATTGCTCCCTTAAAAATTTTACAAAGGAACTCGATTGAGCATACGCTTGAAAAGCCCCCGAAGCATCTTTCGGAAAATTCAAACAGTAATCCTCCAGAGGAACAATTGTATGATTTGCAGCAGCTTTTTGTAAAACACGTTCATAATCGGAATTAGGATAGAGTTCAACAATAGATGCCAAACCCTCTTTAAGCCATACAGGTTGGTCCGCGTAGGATGGCCCTGCCAATTGATATTCTGCCAAATGCATGATCTCATGAGGAAGCTGTCGTTCCAATTCCAATTGCTGGTTGGGTCCTTCCGGCAAGGAGACAAACACCATCCCTAAAGCCGGGTTTGCATGACCAGCGATCCAGGTTTGATCTGAAAAATTTAAGGCGCTTTGCAAATCCGTTGGATTGGAGTAGACCACAATTTTAAGTGGTTGGGGGAGCTGGGCGTCGATAATTTCACTAATATCTTCAATACTTGTTCGAGCTGTATTAAAGATACTTTGAGCAAATGTACCATCACCTACTTGCCAATAAATCTCTATTACTTCAGAAATTTGTGATTGCCATTCAAAACGGTTGTCTAAATAATCAAACCAGAATGCGGCACTTGAAAATTTCGTACCATCAATAAGGGACCATTCAAACCAATAATAAATTCGACTAAATGGATATATGCCCAAAGTAGTCAGATCCAATGGAAAAAGGATCTGTCCATCCCGGGCATTTTCTATCAAAAAAACCTGGCTTTCCCGCCCTTGAGGAGAAATATGAAGGAATATCTCTGTTACTATACTGGTGGTTTCGTATTCAGCTTGAAATGTAGCATTCTCTCCAACCGTATAGAAAACCTGCACATTTTTCAAGTCCATACTTGTTTGTGGGGTTGGACTAGCGCCAATTGAGGCCATAGAATAAATCAACCAGGAAACCAGTATACAAATTCTTTTTATCAAGGATTATTCTTCATCTTCCAGAACACCTAAATTGAGATCATCTTCGTCTTCAAAGTCATCACTTTCGTCTTCATCATCATCGTAAACCTGAGCAGCTAATTTTTCTTCGAGATCTTCCACCCAGGAAGGTGCTTCTTCTTCCAAATCAATTGTTTCATTCTGTAACAAATATTCACGTAAGGGCAGATCGGTAGGATCATCTAATGCCAACATTTCGAAATCTTTGAGAATACCGTTGGTGAGATATAAGTTATCAATGGCATCCTGCAAAAATTCTTGCTCCTCTTCATCGTCAGCTTCTTCCAGTAATTTTTCAAACACTTCTACCAGTTTTTCACCGCCAATTTTTGATAAAGCCCAAATGCTTTCTGTCCAGATATCATCCTCGGCTTCATGTTCTTTAATCCACATTAATAGCAATTTTCGTGCCGATTTTAGTTCTAATTCACCCGCAGCGCGCACGGCTTCGCGTTGGATACGGATGTCCGGGTGAGCAAGCATTGAAAGCACATCGGTTTCCCATTTTTCATCATCAGCAGAGCGGCCCATAGCGAATAATGCAGCGGCAATCCAATTGTAAGAACCGGATTGAAAAGCATTGGTGATTAATGCAGGCACTTCACCACGGCTTGAAAAGCCGAGGGCCTCGAGAGCTTTCATGCGCACCAGTTCATGCTCTGCAGATCGTAAGACTGCCAAAAGGCTTTCCTCTACCAGATGTAGATCATCGGGGCGGATTTCTTCCAATTCACCGAGGTAAATAAATTTTCCTAATGCATTGGCAGCTTGAGCACGGACATTCAGATCAATATCTTCCTGCATCATTTTTATGAATCTGGGAATTAATTTGTAATTCGAAAAATCCCAAAGAATGCGAATTGCATTTGTTCTTACCACGCTATTGGAATCATCCAAAGCCAGTAGAGCAATAGCCTCCAGGTCCATCAATGTATCACTTTCGTAAAGGACTTCCAGGTGCTCGAAAAGATTCACTTTCCTATGGGGCGTAATCTGATTCCAGACACTTTGAAGCAAATTAAGATTTTCCTCAGACAAATCAGAAAAAGATGGAAAGTAAACGATTGGAAATTCGGCATCATCATCTAATAATGCGTCAACAATTTGTTGAAATCTTTCTGTAGAAAGGGGATTTTCGGTCATATAAAACCTTTCGATCAGGGTAAGACTACCGGGTTAACGATATCCAGTGTTGTAATGATGACCATCAATGCCAGCAGTGCAACAAATCCGACCATGTTAATCACGTTCTCGAGACGAGCAGGGACGCGTTTCCGTAAAATCAACTCAGGTAGAAGCAACAAAATGCGTCCACCATCCAAAGCCGGTAAAGGTAAAAGATTGGTTAAGCCCAAAGCAATTGAAATACTGGCTATGAAAAAAAGAGTATTTAACCGGTTAACCGGTTCGGTTGATGTCGCATTCTCTTCATCCAACTCTCTCACTTGAGAATAAATGTTATAAATTCCTACCGGACCAACTGGTCTTGCTTCAGCTGGACTGATACTGCCTTTAATTAATTCTCCGGGTAGCGATAACAACCGTATTGTATAGTATCCAGTGAAATCAAAAGCATACGGTATTGCTTCATTGACCTTAGCATCCCGATATGGATTTCCCAAAGAAATGCCCAATCGCCCTTTTCCTTCAGGTGGATTTTCGGCAGGTATGGCTGTAGTTTGATATTGAGTACCATCCGGTCTTTCTACTAATAAATCAACTTCCTGACCAAGATTGGCATTGATCAGATTAATTAACGTTTGAGTATCCTGAATAGGGGTATCGTTGACCTGCAAAATGGATTCATTTGCCTGTAAACCAGCTGCTTCTGCTGCAGATCCTGAATCGACACTGAAAATGGATACTTTGGATGTGTCTGGTACACCGACCTGCATGAAAAATACAGTCAACACAGTTATTCCCAACATGAGATTGAACAGTGGCCCCCCGAACAATGTCATAAATCTGGCCAAAATAGAGGAGTCACTGAAGCCACCAGAAACTTGAGGATCATTTTCTCCGCTCAAGCGTACAAACGCTCCAAAAGGAATCCAGTTGAGTGTGATCTCGGTTTCCCGAAACTGTCCCAGTTTTACCAGACGAGGTGGAAACCCAAATCCAAATTCTTCTACTTTAATTTTGAAAAGTTTCGCAAAAATAAAATGTCCAAACTCATGAACAAACAATAAAATCCCGAATACCAGGATAAATTCTAAAATAACCATTATTTCACCTGCTTTAACTTTAATAGTTTAATCATCCCAATTATAATTCTTTTTCATTGGGGTACAATTTTTACGGTCAATGTCTGCAAACGATTTGATAGTGTGTTTATTCTTCAACCAGATAAGCCCCACCACCTACCGGAGAAACCATAACCTGGAGTACACCTGTAATCTGGTTCACCAGGTTGACAACATCATTTGCATATTCGCTTTGACAAATGATATGCACGTTTGGTCCGGCATCCAGTGTATAACAGGCAGGTATACCTTGTTGCCTCCATTCCGGAACAGCCTTCATAATTGAAATCGTTGCCGGTTCCCAATAGAATAGAGAAGGGTTAGACGTCATCATGACACTATGCATAAGGTTGGAGTCTAATTCAACAATTTCTGCCAGTTCGTTAAAATCGCGTTGTAAAATTGCGTTTTTTCCAATCCCTAAACGGCGAGGCGCATCGGCTACTCGTACGCGTTGAAGGGGGCTGCTGTTTGCGAGGGCATGACCGGCCGTAGAACCGACGGACTTGTGATTTTTGGCGACAATAGCAATTACATCTACAAGATCCCAATGATTGACAGAAGCAAAGCTGTACGAAAAAGATTCTTGATCGTCTCTTCCCGGTAACCATTCAACAAATCCTTGGGGAATGGAACGACATGCAGAACCTGATCCGCGCCGAGCTAACCGTGACAGGTCTTTTTCTGTAAGAAATAAACCGAGAGCTTTAATGGACGCCAAACTTAATGAAGCAAAAGCAGCCGCGGATGATGCTATTCCTGCACCCATCGGAAAATTATTTTCACTTATCACCTGTGCATAATAGGGTGTGGAAGTCCATTCACGCACTATTTTTAAAAAATTGGATATCCGTTTTAAACCGGAATTTAATGTTTGGATACCATTTATTTCCAGACTGTCAATCTCTAATGATGGGTTAAAAATAACCGTTGTTTTGGTATATAAACTGCCCAGATTAAAAGATATGGATCCATTTTCAGGTATTCGCATTTCATGATCACGATTACCCCAGTATTTTATTAATGCAATATTGGGATGGGCGATAGCGGTGGCTTGATATTTTTCCATATTTAATTCCAATCGTTTTGTTCCCACAAACTTCTAAGTTGCTTTTGAAAACCAATTTTACTGCAAGATGGAAAAAGCATGGAATTAAGAAGGATTATGGCTACTTTTCTGTTATTTGCAGATGGATATTTTCTTAAGAAGTTATTTTGCTGTAATATGCTTTCACTGGTATTCCACCATTGGAAAATTGTATGCCTGGTTGAAGGGTCAAACGAGTTTGATGAGCCAGTTCCGCATCATTGGTTAAGAATAAAATCTCCCAGCCGAAAAATTTTTTACGAAGAACATTACCCAGTTGCGCGTATAAATTGCGCAGGTCTGTACCGCTACTGACTCGGCCTCCATACGGTGGGTTGGTGATAATCCATCCATTTGGTTGTGGAGGTTCGATGGCGGAGACTGCTTGTTGCTTCCATTCGATCCATTCGGATGAACCGGCTCTGTGAGCGTTATTGGCCGAGATTTGGATCGCGCCAGCATCACGGTCGGATGCCTGAATGAAAGCGCCTGGCCCAGATTTACTCAGTTCTTTTGCCTGGATGCGGAGTTGACTTAAAAGCGACTTATTAAAATTATCCCAATTCTCAAAGGCGAAGGAACGTTGGTAAGCCGGAGGAATTTGCCGAGCCATTAGTGAAGCTTCAATCGGAATAGTGCCAGAGCCACAAAATGGGTCGATCAATGGTTGTTCATGAGTCCAACCACTGCTGAGGAGTAAAGCCGCGGCCAGATTTTCCCGCAGGGGAGCAATGTTAATCTCCTGGCGATACCCACGTTGATACAAAGGCAAACCTGAAGAATCCAAGCTGACGGTGACACGATCATTCACGAGCCGAACCACAATCAGCTGAACATTTGTTGGCTGATTTTCATCAACAGTTGTTTTGATTAACTTAACTCGAGCGCCGATTCTTGTTTCAATAGATTGGTGAATACGTTGGCTGACGGCATCACTATGGTATAACTTCGATTTTTTACAGGTCGTTCGAATTTGAATGGAAGACTTTCTATCCAAAAAATTCTCCCATGGAATTTTATTTGCTTTTTTCTCGAGCTCCGCAAAATGGTTGGCATAAAAACTATCCAGACGCATTAAAATGCGGTTTGGAGTACGCAGCCAGAGATTGAGTTTATAGAGTAGCTCGAGATCTCCTTCCAGTTCGAGAGCTTCATCGCCTGGTCCGTGATCCAAGTTGATTTGAGAAGTAGGAAGAAATAATTTCAGTTCCTTGAAGGTTTGATCCTCTATACCAGGCGGTACAACCAGAAAAAATTTAGACATTTCAGGACCTTTCCGGTTTTGAGACAAGGATTTCTTTTTGACGTGTTTTGCGTTGAAGATTTTTTTCAACGAAGATTGGTTCACGGGTGAATGGGTTCATTTCCGTATAATACATAACACTGGCATATGTTGAAGGTGTAGGCGTGAAAATTTGCACCTGTTCCGGATGGACATGTAATTCCTTGCTGGCAAAATCGCGGGCTTTCAGCATATCATCTTCGGAACATCCAGGATGCGCGGCAATAAAATAATAGGTCAGAAATTGATTTTTACCCATTTGTTTGTTCAGTTGATCAAATTTCAATTTGAATGCTTTCAAAGAATCGCTGCCAGGTTTGCCCATCATGTTTAATACCCGAGGAGTTACATGTTCAGGAGCTATTTTCATTTGTCCGGAGATATGATTTTCAACAATCTCGCTTAAATATTTGTTTCCATAACGGCGATCATTCAAAATTAAATCATAACGAATGCCTGAGGCAACAAATACTTTTTTTATGCCAGGCAAATTCCTAATAGATTCTAATAATTCAATTTGGGGTTGGTGTGTTGGACGTAAAGCAGTACAAATGACCGGAAACAAACAGCGACGGTCCTGGCAAGAACCACGGTTGATTTTTTTATTGCATTCATATCCATACATATTGGCAGTCGGCCCACCCAGGTCGGCAATGTTTCCTTTAAAGCCTGGAGTTTTTGTCAGTAATTCTGCTTCGCTTAAGATGGATTTTTTGCTTCGCCAGCGAACAGTACGGCCTTCGTGAACAGCAATTGCACAAAAATTGCATTCACCATAACATCCCCGATGGGTATTAATTGAAAACCGAATCGTTTCCAACGCGCGTACTGGTCCAGAAGCCGCATAATAAGGGTGTAAATTACGCTCATATGGCAAATCATAGACAGAGTCAAGCTCTGACTGATTTAGATAAAAAGCTGGCGGATTTTGGATAAGGTAACGATCACCATGCTTTTGATTGAGACCCTTGGCTGTGAGCGGGTCATTATTGCGGTAGAAACTGTGAAAGGAATCAATAAAGGCATTCTTATCAGAAAGAACTTCTTCATATGCCGGTAATGTAATGTAATCTTCTACAGCATCTTTTGCAATGTAACATAACCCTCGAATTGTTTTGACAGGTTCATGGTTTGCCAGAGCAGTAGCCAACTGCACTATACTTCGTTCAGCCATACCATATATGAGAAAATCTGCTTTTGAGTCGAACAAAACTGATCGGCGTATCTTGTCACTCCAAAAGTCATAATGTGCAAGACGTCTTAAACTAGCTTCCAAACCACCCAAAACAATTGGAACGGTGTTCTTGATGTTATGTTTAATTAAATTGGTATAAGCAATCGTTGCCCGATCTGGCCGGCGATTGTTTTCACCTCCGGGCGTGTAATCATCCTGTTTTCTTTTTTTAAGTGAAGCTGTGTAATTTGCCACCATCGAATCAATACTGCCAGCAGTGATTCCCCAAAACAATTCTGGTTCACCAAGCCGCAGGATGTCTTCAGGTTTCTCCAGACTGGGTTGAGCAATGATTCCAACACGGAATCCAGCGTTGACGAGGACATGTCCAATCACCGAAGTACCGATATAAGGGCTATCAATATAACTGTCCCCGGAAACCAGAATAATATCCAGTTTTGTCCAGGACAGTTTTTTCATTTCTTGGGAAGTAGTAGGTAGAAACATTCTATTCCGTTCTTATTGATCTCCGAAGCAAGTGCCTACTTTTCTGGCACTATCAATCCAGATGTGATCTGATGGAACCGGTTTGTGTTTGCCGGCTATTTCTTTCAGGGACACTGGGCGGATTGAAGTGCCGTGAATACCCAGCATCACGCCGAATTGTCCCTGATGGATAAAATTGATGCAGGCCGAACCTAACTGTGTTGCACGTAAACGATCTGCAGCCGAGGGTACACCTCCCCGCAGCAGATAACCCAGAATAGTGACACGGGTGTCTAGCCCGGTATTGTGATTAAGCAAATGAGAGAGAAGGTTGGTATTATCGGAATACTGTTTTTCTATTAATTGTAAGCGTGAGGCAACTTCGTCCCGATCTTTTCCTTTTCTGAGTCGTTGATTAATTTCCTTATTGCGACGGAAGAAATCCACGTTTTCCTGGGTTAACGCGCCTTCGGATACAGCAATAATGCTGAAACGTTTCCCGGCACGGTTGCGATCGATAATTGCCTGAGATACTTTTTGAGTGTCGTAAGGAATCTCAGGAATAAGGATTACATCTGCACCACCGGCGATACCTGCCCCAAGTGTTAACCATCCGGCATGACGGCCAAGAATTTCAACAATAATGATTCGGTGATGACTGTGGGCTGTGCTGTGCAACCTGTCTATCGCTTCGGCAGATACCGCTAATGCCGTATCAAACCCAACACAAAAGTCGGTGCCTTGTAAATCGTTATCA
Organism: Chloroflexi bacterium HGW-Chloroflexi-10; assembly: GCA_002840755.1. Classification (GTDB taxonomy): domain Bacteria; phylum Chloroflexota; class Anaerolineae; order Anaerolineales; family Anaerolineaceae; genus UBA6170. The sequence continues at coordinate 60,569 of PHBZ01000021.1, forward strand.
ATTGACTTGGGTAAGGTGATGACATTTAATCCAGCTTCTGCGAGTTTTAAAGCGCCCAGCTGCATTTCGACACCCCCCATACACACCAGAGCGTCTAAAGCCTGTTTTTTATAGGTCTCGACAGCTTTTTCGACAAGGTTTTCATTACTGGGCATATCATGAGGCATGTCATGACTTGTACCAAGGATTGTTCCTCCCAGTGTAAGGATTCCGGATAATTCAGAACCTTTGAAAGTTATACAATTATTTTCAACTAATCCTTTAAAGCCATCGGTAAAGCCTATAATCTCCATGCCATAGGCCCCCTGAGCCGTTTTACCAATGGCGCGAATTGCAGCGTTCAATCCGGGAACATCATTACCCGCTGTTAATAATCCAATCCGTCCAGCCATATAAACTCCTTTTACTTATTTACCTCATTTTATTTTATCGCATTGTTGACGGCTTTCGAGTATGAATATCATTAATTTTTTGCAGGCAATGATGGTGGATTCTTTGATCATGGAAATGCTATAATGAAATTTAGTTATTCTAAGGAGGTTTTGATGATTTCTGTCGTCACAATTTCGCGACAATTAGGCAGTGGCGGAAGTGAATTGGCCAAAAAAATTGCCGAACTATGCGATTTTCATTTGATTTGGCGAGAAGTTATCAATCAAGCAGCAATAAAAATTGGTGCACCGGAAGTTGCCCTGGCGATGATTGATGAGTTGGGGTTATTTGGTTTATTTCCTGACGAGGCAACCTGTTCCGCGTATTGTACTGCTGTGCAACAGGTAATGTTTAAGTATGCAGAAAGCGGGAATGTAGTTATTGTTGGACGTGCCAGTCAGATGATATTGAAAGACTATCCCAATACATTACACATTCGAGTTATCGCTGACCTGAATACGCGGATACAAACACTCAGTAAAACAAAAAAAATTACCCAGCAAGCTGCCAGAAGTCAAATAATAAAGAGTGACTCGAGCAGGCAAAAGTACTTAAAGGATTTTTATCAGGTCGATTTAAATGATCCGGCGCTGTATGATATAACCCTTAATTCTGGTCGAATATCCATTGACCAGGCATCTGCCTGGATCAGTTCCTTGATTAAAACGTTTTAAAAAACAATTTGGAGTCTTTCTTGGAAGAAGAAAAGCATCTATCGATACATTTTTCCCATCCTGCGGAAGCTATGTTTGCCCGAATTTTAGATTATTATGGAGTGGAATGGTATTACGAACCGCGTACTTTTGATTTGGAATGGAACGAAAAAGGCAAAGTTAAACTTGCTTTTACTCCTGATTTTTATTTGCCGGATCAGGAATTGTTTATTGAATTAACCACATTGCGCCCACAGTTGGCTTCCATAAAAAACAAGAAAATTCGTTTAATGGCGGAACTTTACCCAAACATCAAGATTAAATTAATGAAACGCAGGGATATCCGCGACATGATGATTAAATATGGTTTATATGAGGACGCACAGGCAATCCGGGGAACCGAAGCACAAGGGAGTAATGGATGAACGATACTGAGAATGGGGTTTTTCCAGAAATTCAAGAGGTGATTATCAGCCAGGATCAAATTTTAGAAAAAGTCCGGCAGATTGGTGGTCAGATTGCAACGGATTATCAGTATAAAAATCCGTTATTTATTGGAGTTCTGAAAGGTGTTTTGTTTTTTATGGCCGATTTGATGCGGTCGGTTCCATATTCTTGTGAGGTTGATTTTTTAGCGATCAGTAACTACAACACAGATGCACGGAAAAAAGGGATGGTGCGTCTGGTTAAAGATTTGGATATTCCCATTAATGGTCGGGATGTAGTATTTGTAGAAGATGTGATTGATACCGGATTAACGCTAAATTACATTTTAAAGAATCTGCGGGATCGTTCTCCAGCCAGTTTGGAAGTATGCGTGTTATTTAACAAACCAGCGCATCGCTTGATTGAAATCCCGATTAAGTATAAGGGATTTGACCTGCCAGATCGTTTTGTGGTTGGCTATGGTCTTGATCATCACGAAAAATATAGAAACTTACCCTATGTCGGTCTTTTAAAAGGAGATGCTATCCATCTTCCCCACTTTTCGGGTGATTAAACGTAAACAGGGGCTCCAAGTAACCTTATTTTAGCTGATCCTTACCCTTTTCTAAGTTTTAGAGTTTCTTTCCAAATCTTGCGGAAAGTTATCGTTCGTTTAGAAAATATCTTCAAATCATTTGCTAAACTCTTTCCGAGAATTTCTCTCGTAGTTTTTACAAATTATTGATTTGATTTTTAAGGTAAAGGGGGCTAATTCAATTTCTCGGAGCTCCCTGCAAATTTATTATAGGAGAATTGCAACCCCGAGTCAATGAGTATAAGAAAAATTTAAGATTTCTTAATGTATGAACAACTTAAAATAACCTTACTTATAGTAGGCGTGTTTATACAAAATTTTCATGTTCGTGATTAATTTTATTCAAAAACAGATATTGAATGATCTGACTTCGAAAGGCTATATTGAAAAGGTCAGTGTACGGGTTATTCGTTGAGGAAGGATTCGTCAAAAAAGCTAATGCAGATAGCACCTGGACCGGCATGGGTGACAATAGATGCGCACTGGTTATAGATTGGTATTTCTGATATCCCTAACTCAAGTTTTAGTTTTTCTGCAATTTCAACAGATAGATCTTCAGCAGAAGCTTGAACGATATTTAATCGAGAATCAGGTGCTGCCCGATAAATTTTTGTAGACAATTCAATCATCCTGGCTAATGCCTTGTGCCGGGTACGTTGATTTTCGAAAGGTGTTATAACTCCATTTCTCAGGGTTAATATTGGACGTAATTGCAGAATTCCACCCAGCAACGCTTTGGCATTTCCAATACGGCCCCCTTTTGCCAGATATTCCAGAGTATCCACCATAAAGAAGAGCCGCTCGTGGCGACGTTTTTCTACCAATTTTTCTGCAATTTCTGTTGCACCCATTCCTGCCTGAGCCCATTCGTACGCCATCAATACCAGATTTGCCAAGCCGCCAGCAACGGTACGGGTATCTACAATATGGATATTTGCTTCAGGAAAATCCTGAGCAGCAACAGTAGCGCTGCGAAAAGTACCACTTATTTCGTTTGATGGGCAAACAACAACTATACTATCGCCGGTTGCCAAAATCTCTTCAAAGATAGGATGGTATAACAATGGTGGAGGAGCGGCTGTTTGGGGATAAATTGGAGACTCCTTTAACATCTTAATAAAGGTAGTTGTATCCAATTCGGTATCATCCCGGTAGGATTTTTCACCAATATTAATTATTTGCGGCAAAATTGGAATGTTTAGCTCTTTGCACAAAGCCTGTGGTAATACGCAGGTTGTATCAGCAATAATCCGAACCATAAATAAACTCCTTGTTTAATACGAAAGAAATAATGAATATCAATAAATATAGAATATGAATGACTATATCATAAATTACTAAATGATCAAATTCTTTCAGGTTTTTATGAATCGAGTCTAATAATGTTTAACTCCACCTTTGAGCTTTTTTTGAAAATTTCCCAAATCGTCCCAGTTTTTGTTGGCTGCTAAAGCAGCTTGTTCTGCCCAGGTAGCCGGGTTGGCAAGCCGAATATTTTCTTTCCGTAATATGTTCTGGAGAGTCTCCTGAGTTTGCTTACTTAATGTAGAATAAGTAGTTATATTGTGTTTTTGTAAAATCTTCTCAATAACTGGGCCAATCCCCTCAATTTTTTTAAGGTCATCTTGTTGTTCAATAACATAGGTGGATGTTATTGATATTTTCTCGATGTTTTCAATATCAATTGGAATATATGGCAGAGCTTCGGAATTATTCTTTTTCTTATGTTTGTTTTTTTTAATCATGAAACGTGATGTGATGATGGCTCCAATAATCATTCCCACTATAGCTATAAACAGTGTGAACTTCTTGTTTTCATGCATGGCAACCTCCACCATTTTAAAACGCTACTCAAAAATTTAAAAAAGCCGCCACATAGGGCGGCTACACAATGCGGTACCTAAATTATAAATCAATAGGCTCAAAGATTAAGAACAGTTCACAGTAAAATAATTAATATTCAACTGCGCGGGGAAGTTCTTTTGCCTGTTTTACCCATTCTTCAACCTGGGATAATACTGGCAGCCGGCGGACCAATTTTTTGGTTTCATTAACTTCACTCATTTTTTGCAACAAATTTTCTGGTTTACGTTGGGCTAATTCGGGTACTGTGTCTACACCAGCCTCTTCCAATAAATCCGAATATTCTTCGCCAATCCCTTTAATACGGAATAAGTCTGCCAGATTGACCCATTCCAAAATCAATTTATCGGCGATGCCTGTGGCTTCAACAAGGTGCTTGCGTCCAGCTGGTGTAGAACCCGCTTTTAATAAAGCTTCAGTGGATTTTATACCAGCTTTGGATAACTTTTCGGCAAAGGTTTTCCCGATTCCTTCAATTTTCATTAAACTTGCCATATTACCTCCCAAATGAGTTTTTATAATGCTTTATAACTCCCAGTATACATATATATTTCTGGGAAATCAAATGATTCAGGGTTAAAACTTAGTTGACCCAGTGAAATAAGCTCATTCTGACGAGAAAAATTCTGTTTGTAAATCCTGAATATCGGCGTCAGTTGTTTGCTTTAGTAGATCCCAAAATGCAAGTGTTGTACTACGTGAATCATGAAACAATGAGACGTATTTTTTAGTAAACTCAAAGTATGCAGGATCGCCGATAGTTTGTCGTAATTGATGCAAAAATTGGGCACCTCGTAAGTACGTAGCATCGCGGTAGGGTACAAATCCCTGATAAGCGTACACAGGCAAATTAACAAAACCGCCTGGTTTGTAATAATCGACTCTGTAAGCCCACCACCAGTCTTTCAAATCCGGATATGCGTTTTCATAAAAAAGGTATTCGGAATACGTACAAAAAGCCTCATCCAACCAGGGTTCCAACGCCTGGTCATTCCCGACCAGGGTATACCACCATTGATGGGCCGTTTCATGCACAGCGATTGTGGTCAGGTAACCTTTGGGAGTTCCATCATACAAATTGTAAAATCCTTTGCTCAAAAAATACAAACCATCATATTCCATGCCGTCCAGAAAATCGGCTTCCACAATGGTCAGGTTTGAACGTGGATAAGGACCAAATAACTCACTATAAATTTGAAGCGCTTTTGCGGATTCTAATAACACGGATTCACCAGCAGTTTGATGAAAAGGAAAAAAATAACTAGTGATTGTTACTCCATTTACCACTACTTGCTTGCTTAAGAAGGAAGGACTGATTGAAAAAGTGAAGTTACGTGCGTGTTTCTGGGAGTAATTGTACTGATTCTCGTGTGTATCGATGGGTAGACTACTAGCCGCCACCATGGTATTAGGAGGAGCATTGTCGATTTGAATATTTACATCAAAATCTGCGGGATCGTAAACCAAGTATTCACCATAATACCAGGGGTCATGCAAAAGCCAGTTTCCCGTTTCATCGATTGGTGGAATGAATGGGTACCAATCGACGAAATTGGTTTGTAAGCTAGTGTAGCCAAAAATACCAGGTTTGCGATCGTCAGCGGGGGGGGGAATGATGGGAATCTTGAGATTAAAATCCATAACTATGATAAATTCATCACCGTTTTTAAGCGTTTCAGGAATGGAGAATTTGATCCAATATTTACCTGTTTCATACGACTCAAGATTTTGTCCATTTATCCGGATTGTATTTAATAAGAACACATCCGGATAGCGTAATGGGTCACACGCGAGCAGTAGTTCACTTTGCATTATGGATTGCGGCAGTGTATAGGTGATAGTTTCGATTACATGGGCTGATTGGTTGCCGTAATTAAAGTTGATATCGAAATGATACCGTGTATTTTGGAAGACGAAGGGCGCGGGAGTTGGTTCCAACTCTGATTGAGGTACAGAAGTTGATGGAGAAGTTTCCTGGTTTGTTTCGAGTGGGAGAGGGGAGATGGTTGGTGGTGGAATGGTTATACCAGGTTTTTCTGAAGTTATATCGCCCCGTTGTGCTAAGAAACTACATGCGGTTAAAGTTAGCAATAAAAATGCAATAGTAATTCGTTTAAGATATGTATGATTCAGATTTTTTAGCATTACTCGATTTTATCAAGGATTATTAAAAATGGTTATTCCAATGAATGACTTCAATAACTGAAAGTTCTGAGTTTATTAATACCAAGGCGAAATTAATAGTACAATAATTACCTGAGTTATTATCCTTTTTTTTCAAGGAGAATGAAATGGTATTGCATGTTGGAGATAAAGCCCCGGAATTTTTCCTGCCTGCCACAAAAAAACATCAGGTTCGTTTGAGTGATTTTGTTGGAAAAAATATTGTTCTGGTTTTTTTCCCATTAGCCTGGACTCCCATATGAACCAATCAGATCCCGTCTTATGAAGCCGATTTGGCTAAATTTGCGGGATTAAACACCCAGGTTCTGGGTGTAAGTGTAGATCATGTGCCTTGCCTGGAGGCATGGGCTGAGAGTATGGGGGGGATTACTTTTCCACTTATGAGTGATTTCTGGCCGCATGGTCAAGTTTCGAAGTTATACGGTGTTTTACGGGAAGAAGGTTATAGCGAAAGGGCAATTTTTATCATCGATAAAACCGGAATCATTCGGTATATTGATATCCATGATATTAATGACCAACCTTTGAACCGGGAATTGCTTGAAGAATTGCAAAAAATTGAACCAAATTCAGTCAATATCCAGAGCGAATTACAAGAAGACCCATTGCCGGAAGGGGATATACTCATGTATTGCACTTCTTGGTGCCCTGATTGTAAAAAAGCCCGAAAATGGCTGGCAGAGCATCAGATTGATTATGTGGAAATTGATATTAACAAATACCCCCAGGCAAGGGAGCAGGTGAAAAAATGGGCAGATGGGAACCAGGTGACACCTACATTCAACATCCGGGGGAAGATTATCGTTGATTTTGACATCCCTGCCCTCAGAGATGTGTTTTCCATCAGAGAATAAAAAAAAGCCCTCAATTTTTGAGGGCAATTTTTTTAGTGATGGTGATTATCTGCTTCTTCACCTTCATCTTCGAAGTCTTCATCATCGAAGTAGAAATCCGAATCGTCTCCGTGAACATGTCCATGTTCAATCTCTTCAACGGTTGCTTCGCGAAGTTCAACTACTTTAATCTGGAAGGTGAGTACTTTTCCTGCAAGGGGATGATTGAAATCTAGCGTAACAGAATCATCTTTGATGGCAACAATGGTTGCTTCCATCAGATCGTCTTCGCCTTCTTCACTTTCATCATCATCATCATCTTCGGCTTCTTCGGAATGAACGGTAATTTCAACACCGACTTCAAGAGGAAAATCAGCCGGAAATTCGTCTCTGGGTACGTCAACAATGGCTTCTTCATCGAATTCGCCGTAACCATCTGCAGGATCAACCGTTATCAAACGTTCTTCACCTTGTTTCATACCATAGAGAGCTTTTTCCAAACCGGGAATGACCTGGCCAGCGCCCTGCAAAAAAATGATCGGTTCAGCATCTTTTGAGCTGTCGACAATTTCACCATCGATGGTTAATTCGTAATCCAAGGTGACGACTACATTGTCTATGATCACATTGGGTTGATTTTCTGTTTCCAATTTTAACTCCATTTAATAAGATTCCCGGTTTCTGCCAGGTTGTTTGCAGGCATTATATCATGGGGTTTAGATTTATTGATATTGAATATAAAAAAGGGATAATACAAAATTTCTGGTTATTTTTCTAAATGTACTATTTCGCATTGAATAGGTGAGTCACTTTCCATATGTTGCCAACTCGCCATCACCCTTTCAAATGGCAGGTCGGTTCGAAAGTGATGTGGTATAAGATTTCCCCATTCAATTAACTCAATATGGTTTGGAGTTATTAGTTCAACCTGTGCACACAGGGCCTCAATATCAATCACGGTGTTATCCGGATTGAAGATTTGCTCCGGTGATAAAATGTGTTCCTGTTTGGATAACCAGGCTGAAAGATATTGAACAGCAAAATTGTCCAGAATTACACTACCTTCCCAATGGGTGCCGTAAATTTTTTCCAGATACCTGATGGTTTCTGCTGTAGGATTATTCTGGTCGTTAAATTTTATTTTTTTTTCTACGTCTGAGAAATTACTTTCTTCGGGTGTACTTAGCTGGATAAAGACAATACTTTTCGGTTCGCCGAAATACATAATTACGGACCAGATTGATAACAATGTGGGTGATGCTTCTACTTGTGGATTAACTACAAAAATAATCAGGCGAATCTGGTTGGAAGGTTCCTCCACTGTAGCCGTTTGCGGTAAGTCAAATGGCGATAAAGTAACTTTCCCCAGAATCAGCCCGATAAAAATACAAGAAATAATAAAACAAAGTAATATAACGATACGGAAAAATTTTCGCATTATTTGGGTGATTCAATCCTGCTATTTGTGTTTCCTACATTAATTTTAGCATGAATGATATTTTTGACTCATAAATTTAAGATAACAAAATTGCGGTTTTCTCAAAAGTTATTTCTTGCGGAATTTGGTGAGAGAATTTGCTCACGTACAAAAAAGCCCAGGCTTTTTTGTAAAAAAATAACCCGGGCATGGTGGGGGAGAAAGTGGAGTGTGGTGATATTTTACATGGTTGAAAAATGGATAATGAAGTAAATAATCCACCCCATAGAAATACTGGTTACACCAGCAATGAGAAGTGTCTTGATTGTCTTTTCCATGTCCAAACCTTCGACCAACGGATACAACGAGCGCATTGATTTTTGCACAAAAGGTGAAGTATGCATAATTTCTGTTACTGAGTCCCATAATAATAATTCGGCATTTTGGATTACTTCTTTCATTATTATCCTCCTTTATCGAGAAGTAGTCATTTTTAATATTTTTCCTTTGTCATTTACGATCACTCGAACGATTCTGGGAATAATTGCCCCATTTTCGGTCCGGACTTCGCCTTTAAAAATGTACAGTATATTTCCATCCGGTTGGGCCCTTTGTGTGGGTTTTTTGCCAGCAACTTCGGGGAATTTTTGATACACTTTTTGAAAAATTTCATTCACTGTCATTTCACTGTTACCCTAACGCCGGCGAAGGAATGCTGGAATATCGATTTCGGCTGTATTCGGTACAACTTCGGCGATTTGCGGAGTAACACGCGGAGGGAATGGCGCCGTCATTTTATAGGATGCTTGGGGAATTTCCTCTTTTCGTAAAGATCGCTGTTCGGCTGGAGCAAATGGAGTAGCACCTAATCCTGTCATGATTAATATTGCTTCACACCGATCCTGTAAGCGGGGATCAGAGATGATGCCAGGAATAATTTCAGCATTGTGATGTGTTTGGACGGATAGGTCACTTAATGCTTCGGTTACTTCCATGAAGGTAAGGTCGGGACCACCTGTAAAATTAGCAATGATCGCAGTTGCCTGGTTAATATTGACGGATTCTAATAATGGGTGGTGCAAAGCATTTTGAATGGCTTGTTTGGCTTTGTCTTTTCCTTTGCCAATCCCAATAGATAACAAGGAGCCGCCGCCATTTTTCATAACCTGGCGGATGTGTGAAAAATCGACATTAATGTAGCCAGTTTGTGTAATCAGTTCTGAAATTCCCTGAATTCCCTGACGCAAAACATCATCTGCCAGACGAAATGCCATATCTAGCGGTAAATCACGTGGAGCAATCTTCAGTAGCCGGTCATTTGGAATAGTGATAAGGGTGTCTACGTGTTGACGAAGGCGCGCCAGACCTTCATTAGCATTTACCTGTCTTCGTCCCATTTCAAAGCTAAAGGGCGTGGATACAATTGCTACAGTAACTGCCCCGACGTGTCGGGCAACCTGGGCTGCGATAGATATAGAACCGGTACCAGTTCCTCCGCCCATTCCTGCCGCCAGGAAAACCATATCAGCCCCTTCCAGAGCATCGGCCAGATCTTGGATACTTTCTTTTGCGGCATCATAACCAACTTGGGGATTACCACCAGCGCCTAAACCACGGGTCGATAGAGGACCCAATTGAACTTTTGTCGGTGCCAGACTAGCCTTCAAAGCCTGCGAGTCTGTATTTGCTGCAATGAAATCAATTCCGTTCAATCCCAATTCAATCATTCGATTGATGGCATTTGAACCTCCACCCCCCAGTCCAACTACTTTAAGGACAGGTTGCATGGATAAAAACTCAAATTGATCAGCTAAAGGTTGTGAAAAGTTGATATTCATGTGTCACCTCTCTATTAATTGTGTTGCAATACTTGTGCCATCTCCGCTGATCCTCTCCACAAAGCAGCCTTTTTGGCGTAAGGCTTCTAATGTTTCCTCCGGAATGGATTGTGGGTTGCCGATGACCGTTACACGGGCAGATAAAGCAGCTTCCTGGGTGGAGTACCCTGTGGTTGCTTTGTGCTTTTTTATAAATGGTTGGATCACTTCCAGATGCCAATCTGAAACACCCCATTCGTAGGTTGGCAGTAATATATAATGCCGGATCGGGTGATTATTTGTTGATTCTATGGTTGTGGGAGAGGGTTTAACTGGTTCGGTTTTCAGACACTGTTCCATACAATCAAAGATTAAAGGTGATGCTGGTTTTAGATCCTGGTACCAAGAAAATGGATCAGATTGTACCTGGTTCTCGTCTGCCAACAGCCAGAAATTACAACTTAAAATCTGAGAGGGGATTGGTTCTATGTTGTTTTCTTCACCCTCTTTGAGCATCTTTTGTGAAACTAATGCCTCCAGAATATCTTTTTCATTTAACCAGGTTTTTTTGACTATTTCATCAGAAGCGGTTATTGATTCCGGAAAAGTTGGCAGGCCACTTTGTAAGAGAATGATAGGTACATCTTTTTGTAAAACAGCCAGTGATATGGCTTGATACCAATCATATATTCTAAATCCTTGCTGGTCTTGTGACCCTTCCGGGGTAATGTAAGGTTTAGTCTGTGGCCAGTGTTGCGGGCCTCCCATTCCCCAATTCAAATCTTTATTGTTTGAGTGTGCATAAGCTGCCAACACCAAATTCTTAAGAATGATTTCTTGTTTTCGACGCTGCAGGTTGGTTAAACAACTTCGCAAAAAGGCAGTATCCCAATAACTTCCTCCAGGCTGAAGCGGTGGAAAAACTGGAATTAAACCTTCTTCCAATGCCTGGCGCGCCAATGGGATATATTGATCCAAAAAACGTTCTACCAAATCCTGTTGAGTCCAACTGCTTGCTGGCCAGGATTCTTTGCTATTTGGGCGGTCATAAAAAATTACATAACGCACACCCCAACGCGCATAAACCTGTAAAAGAATTCGCAATTCTTTTGAATTAATGGAATGATTAACTGGCAGATTGAATTCGAGAATGGGTGTAATGTTTTCCTGAATTAATGATCGCAAAAAGAATTCAGGGATTGCTCGATCACTATCTGATTTAAGTACCAACCAACCCAGGTTTAATTTCTTAAATTCTGTAATCCAAAATTTTAGATCATCCACCCGGTAATGGACAGTATCCGAAAAATAATGTAGACCTATTCTGGAAGGGAGATAATTTTTATTCACTTGCATATTGGCACCTGATGGAAGAAATTTACTGAGATTGTAGCAAGAGTTATGCCAGGGCCGTAAATTTTATGTAAAAAATACCTTTTTATAAATAAAAAGACCAATTTGGTGTAAATTAATTGAAAATTAATGGACAGGTTTTAGAAAAAAAGTGATAAGTAAATAGAAAGGAAAAGCTCTGCTATAATTTGCTATCATGATTTTAGTTACCGGTGGAACCGGTTTTATTGGACGAAACCTGATTCGTCAATTAGTTGCGTTGGGATACCCAGTACGCACTCTTTTGTATCCTTCACAGAAATCACCTAATTTGCCCAAAGGGGTAGCCGTAGAAGCGGCAGTTTCCAGCTTACGAGATGAACGTGGCTTGATGGCCGCATTGAAGGGGGTGGATTATGTCTTTCATCTGGCAGGAAGTGAACGTGACGCTATTCGAGCTGATTTGAATGGACTAGATATTCAGGGAACAAGGACACTAGTTTCAGCTATTGAAAAGAGCCGAATTAAACAAATTTTTTACCTGAGTCATATAGGCGCAGATCAAAATTCAGCCTATTCAGTTTTGAAAGCAAAAGCGCTGGCAGAAAAAGCGATACAACAAAGTGGTATTCCATATTCAATTTTTCGAAGCAGTCATGTGTATGGTCCCGGGGACCAGTTTTTGATTCCATTTGCACGATTAATCAAAATGTCTCCCGGATTTTTTCTACTGCCTGGAGATGGCTCCAGCGCATTGCAACCATTATGGATTGATGATCTCATCGCATCATTAATTGTCTCTTTGCAAGATGCTACAACTATGAATGAAATTATTGAAGTTGCCGGAGGAGAGGTATATACTTTTCGTGAGATTATTGAATTAATTTTGCATCAACTTAATATTAGCCGTACATTATTGGAATTTCCACTCTCTTATCTGCGGATTCTGGCAATCTATTTAAACCAAACGCTGCCTAAGTTCCCTGTTTCTTTGTTCTGGCTGGATACTTTAGCAGAAGATCGAACCACTTCTCTGGATATTTTGCCCCGCAGATTCGGTATTATCCCAGCCAGGCTTTCGCATAAAATAGATTATTTATCCAAAGAATTGTGATTTATTGAAAGGTTTATTGTTTTAATGGAAGATTTTTCGTTTTGTGTACATGGTCATTTCTATCAACCAGCTCGCGAAGATCCCATAACCGGTCGAATTCCGGATGAACGCGGTGCTGTACCCTTCCGAAACTGGAATGAGCTTATCTTTAGTCATTGTTACCGTCCAAATGCAGAACTCGGTAATTTTGAGCGGATCAGTTTTAATATGGGACCCACGCTATTAAATTGGATGGAACAATATTACCCGGAGACTTTGGATTCAATTGTCCAGCAAGACCGGGTAAATTTTGAAAAGTATGGTGTAGGCAATGCTTTGGCTCAACCATATCATCACACGATATTACCTTTAGCGACTTATGAAGATAAGGTGACTCAAATTAAGTGGGGGATTGAAGATTTCGTTCACCGGTATGGACACCAACCATCCGGGATGTGGCTTCCCGAAACAGCGGTAGACATGGAAACATTATCTGTCCTGGCTGATCAGGGGATTGAATTTACGATTCTTGCTCCCTGGCAGGCAGATACGGAAAATTTAGATGTTACTCAACCCTATTGGGTAAAACTTCCGGAAAGTCGGCAGATTGCAGTTTTCTTTTATCACCAGGGATTAAGCACACGGGTAAGTTTTGACCCCCTTTCAACCTCAAATGCTGATTTGTTTGCGACAGATGGCATTTTGCCATCATTCAATCTTTCCAATACCCAAGACAGACCAAAATATTTGATCATTGCTTCCGATGGTGAGTTATACGGTCATCACCAACCATTTCGGGATAAATTTCTTGCGCATTTAATGAATGGCGCCTTATCCCAACATAATGTACAACATATCTATCCAGCCTTGTGGTTAAAAAAACACCCACCCATTGAGTTTATCCGTATCCGCGAAAACACTTCTTGGTCTTGTCACCATGGAGTTAAACGCTGGTCAGATATTTGTGACTGTACTGGCAACAGCGCCTGGAAATTACATTTGAGAAAAGCTATTGAATTAGTTGCCAAAATTGTTGATCAAACGTATTTTGCGATGATGACAGCTCTTGGTAAAGATGGTTTCGCGTTGCGTAATGATTACATTGATGTGGTATTAAATCGGATTGATGAGGACGTGTTCATTCATGAACATTTTGGACAGGGGTTTAGTGAACTAAAGACACGGATGGTTTCCCGATTATTGCGAGGATCATTTGAGCGTCAACGAATGTATACCAGCTGCGGATGGTTTTTTGATGACTTTGATCGGATTGAACCTCAGAATGTGGTAGCTTATGCAGCTCAAGCTTTTTATTGGATTAATCTGGTTCACCAACAAACTGAACTGCCGGAGATTCTGACTGCGTTTGATAAAGTAATCAGCACAAGAAGTACTATAAATGGGCGAGAAGTTTTTGAAAGCCAATTAGAAAAAGCACAAAGAGCATTTTTGGAACCGGTTATGCGGAATACGCTGTAATTAAAATTTTCATATTTATAAAGAAATAATAGGAAGCAACTCATTATAATGATGCTTCCTATTTTTATTCTTTTATAAAACGATTTTTCCACTCGTATAGTTTATTTAGTGCTTCGATTGGTGATAATGTGTTCATGTCAATTTCTTTAAGCGCGTTAAGTACGGGATTTGTTTCGGGGAACAATATCATTTGTTGGGGAATTTGCGGTTGAATATTGACGGCTTTTCCTGAGCTGGACTCGAGTTGTTTTAAAATTTCAGAAGCCCTTAACACAACTGGCCTGGGTAAACCGGCTAATTGGCCAACATGGATCCCATAAGAACGATCAGCCCCCCCGGGAACAATTTTATGCAGAAATACGACTGTATTATCTGCTTCTGAAACCGCAACATTATAATTACGAACACCTGGCAACAAATCACTTAATTGGGTCAACTCATGATAATGGGTGGCAAAAAAAGTTCTGGCTCTTAATTTGGGGTGATTGTGGATATATTCAACAACTGCCCAGGCTATGGATAATCCATCATAAGTAGATGTGCCCCTGCCAATTTCATCCAAAATCAATAAACTACGTGGTGTTGCATGGTTTAGGATATTAGCAGTTTCAACCATTTCTACCATGAAGGTGGATTGTCCGGCATGAATTTCATCCTGGGCACCAATCCGGGTAAAAATGCGATCGGTTATACCGATGGAAGCCTGAGCAGCGGGGACAAAACTACCAATTTGTGCCATTAAGACTATTAATGCAACCTGCCTTAAAAATGTGCTTTTACCACTCATGTTAGGCCCGGTAATGATACGGATTAACTCGCCTTCTTCCATGATTGTATCGTTGGGAACAAAACGTTTTCCCTGGAGTGTGGTTTCCACAACTGGATGACGCCCATCAATAATGGACAGAATAGGCTCTTCTATCAGATTTGGTTGAACATAATTGCCACGAGATGCTGCTTCGGCTAATGAAGCCAGTACATCCAACTCAGCGATAGCGTTGGCCGTTTCCAGTAATCTTTTGCTGGCGGTTGCCAGGTTTTCACAAACCTGTTTAAAGATACGTCCTTCAATTTCCCGAATCCGATCTTCTGCATTCAGTACCAGAGTCTCGTATTCTTTCATCTCCGGTGTGATAAAACGCTCTGCATTGACCAGCGTTTGTTTGCGAATATATTCCTGAGGTACATTGTTGCTGTTGGCATGAGTAACTTCTATATAATATCCAAATACTTTATTGTAGCCAACCTTTAATGTTTTAATACCGCTTTTTTCTCTTTCAATGCCTTCCAGGTTATTGATCCAATCGCGAGCATGTTGAGAGGCTGCAATTACTTGATCCAATTCACTGGAATAACCGGGGCGAATGACACCACTATTTTGCAAAGTAGCTGGTGGGTCATCAGCGATGGCAGCCTGGAGAAGTTCACATTCGGTTAGACATGGATGCAGTTTCCGAACAGTATTTTGTAGTGCCGGATTCTTATCCTCGGAGAATAAAGCCAATAGATCCGGTAAACTTTTCAATGTACTGCGGACAAAGGTGAGATCGCGTGGCGTGGCATGCCCGGAAATGACCCTGCTGGTCAGACGTTCCAAATCGCTGAGTTGACGTAATTGCTGAAAAATCTCAGTTCTTAATAAGCCATGCTCTTTTAGAAATGACACACTATTCTGGCGTCGGATTATTTCATCGATTTTTAATAGGGGTTTGGATACCCATTGACGGATCAACCGATGTCCCATAGGCGTCACTGCATGATCCAAGACGTGTAATAAGGAACCGAACGCCTCATTTTTTCGGATTGTTTCGGTAAGTTCGAGGTTTCTGCGGGTAGCAGCATCCAGATTCATGAATTCTGAAACGGAGTAAGAAGATAAATGACTTAATAATTTTAATGCAGCGGGTTGGGTATCTTCCAGATATTCCAAAATAGCACCGGCAGCCCGAATGGCTAATTTTTGCCCCTGGATACCATATCCATCCAGGGTAGCAGCTTTAAAATGGCGTTTCAGGTTCTGTTCACAGCGAGCAAGTTCAAAATGCCAAGACGCATAATACGTAATATGGCCGGGAAATCCATTGGATTGTTTTTGTTGTTCCGGAAAAAGGATTTCAACCGGGTTTAGACGGACCAGTTCAGTTCGTAATTCGGCCTGTACATCAGAACTAAAAATTTCGGTTACGGCGAATTCACCGGTAGTTATATCTACAAACGCAATACCAATTCGCTCCTCATCCACAATAGCGCTGGCCAGGTAGTTATTCTGATCATTTTTAAGCAAACCTGGCTCAATAACCGTTCCCGGTGTGACCACACGGACAACTTCACGCTGCACTATACCTCGCCCCTCCGGCTCGCTAACCTGTTCGGCAATGGCAACATGATAGCCCTTGCTGATTAAACGGGAAAGATAATTATCCACAGCATGATAGGGTATACCCGCCATTGGTATACGCATACCTTTGGCAACATTTCTTGAAGTTAAGACAATGTCCAATTCACGCGATGTGATTTCTGCATCCCGATCAAATGTCTCGTAAAAATCCCCGAGGCGAAAAAATAAAATAGTGTCCGGGTATTGTCGTTTAATGTCCAAATATTGTCGGCGGATTGGGGTTACATCATCTTCACTCATATCGCTTGATTTTAAGGGTAGCATGGCAAATGTGCAAGGAGAATACGCATCTGGATCGTTGATAGATAAAATAGAATGTGGTTGTATAATGGTAAAAATGTATCTTAGCGAGGGCAACATGGAAGCAGAGTATCCGTACCACAACCTTTTTAAAGGAATCGCAATCGGGATTGGAACCTGGTCATGGGGGGATCTTTTATATTGGGGGTATGGAAAACAATATAATCAGGACGATTTGAGAAAAGTTTTCGATGTTTGCCTGGCAAACGGTGTAAATTTTTTTGATACCGCAGAAGTGTATGGACAGGGAAAATCAGAACATTTATTAGGAGAGTTTATTCAGAGCAGTGCTGTTGATGTGCGTGTAGCTACGAAATTTATGCCTTTTCCATGGAGGCTAGGAAAGAGAAGTGTAGTGAAAGCTGCTCAGGGGAGTTTGAAGCGATTGGGGCTGGCAACGATTGATCTTTACCAGATTCATAACCCTTTACCACCAGTTCGCATTGAAACCTGGATGAATGGGTTGGTGGAAGCCAAACAAAACAATTTGATACAGGCTGTTGGCGTGTCTAATTTTGATGTTCGTCAAATGGAACAGGCTGGCGAGGCATTGGCCAAGCAAGGGGTGAACCTGGCATCCAACCAAGTGGAGTATAGTCTGATTAATCGAACCGTCGAAAAGAATGGTCTTTTATATGCTTGTAAGAATGATGGCATTCGTTGTATTGCGTACAGTCCATTAGGCATGGGTGTTTTGACTGGCAAATATTCTGCAGAGCGACCATTAAGTGGATTGAGAAGTAATCGTTTTACCCGCCAGGATTTAAACCGCTACAAACCATTATTGGAATTATTGAAAAAAATTGGTGCTGATCATGGCGGCAAAAATGCTTCGCAGGTTTCGATCAATTGGGTACGCGCTAAAGGTGCATTACCCATACCCGGGGCAAAAAATTTACAACAAGCTGAGCAGAATTGTGATGTCATTCATTGGGAATTAACTGAAGATGAAATAGCGCGGTTAGATGAAATGAGTGACAGGGTAGTCAAAAAATAGCTTCTTGTCGTATAATCGGTTGCATGAGTAAACAGGCAAAATTCCTTCCCTTTCATGCAATTAATGAATTTATGTTGACTGAGTATCGGAAAGAAGTTATTCGAACGGTACTGAGTAATCTGTCCAAATTGCCGGAAAATTTTCAAAGAAAGATCAATGGCGATATTAAACGGTATGTGAGTGTTCAGGGTTTCCGAAACAGCGCACAAGCACCTTTACCACTTAAGATTAATGGGACCATTTTGACATTTGAAAAATCTGCTGACTTTTGCGGACACATACTGGCAGCCTGGTCACTTCTCAATCCGGAATTGAGAAGCCAAGTTTTTGATTTACTTGGTGAACGTGACTGGGAAGTTCTACCTGCAGAGACTGATCGAAGCGTTTTGCCCGGGTTTTTAACTTTTTGGCCTGGTGAAGAAAACTTTGAAACCCTGTTGGAAGCGTTTCGCGCTAAATATCCGGATAGTAACGTCAATGACAATGATATATCTTTAATGATTGTTTGGATGAGTAACCGGTTGCCGTATGAAACGGCACCCGTGGATGAAGAAGCTTCAGTTTCATAAAAATAAAAAAATGCCCAATTTTGGGCATTTTTTTATTCCTGGAATTCTATTTCAAAATCATCACTGGCAACCAGATTTTCACTTGGATTTAGATCGATATCACCAAATAAAGTGATTTGTTGAGCGTCAATAATATGGCGTTTGACCAGTTCCAGCAGCGCTAAAAATGTAACCACTACTTCAATTCTGGTACTGTGATTGGATAGTATTTGCCTGAATGAGGTTTTGCCAATAGTCTTAAGATTATCGAGAATCACAGCGATACGATCGCGAATGGTGACACGGGGCATGTTAATCACTGAACTTAATCCTGGAAGAGTGTGTTTCACCAATAAGATATCCCGGGCTGCCTGGATTAAATTTATCAGTGTCAACTCAGATAAATCAAGCTTGGGTTGGATATTGATTTTGGGTGGAGGTGCTACCCGTAAATAGGTTTTCATACCTTCTTCTTCGCGTTCGGTGAGCCAGAATGCAATTTCCTTAAAGCGTTTATATTGTAATAATTGCCGAGCCAGTGCCTCGCCGGGGTCCTCTTCTTCTTCACCGGGTAGAGCATCGGTTTGTTTGGGTAGTAGAGCCTGGGATTTGATTTGTAATAAACGTGAAGCAATGACCAGAAACGCCGAAACTTCGGCCGGGTTTTCCAATTGAAGACGATGCATGTATTCCAAATATTGATCTGTCACTTGAGCAAGGGCTAACCTGGTGATATCCAATTCGGCCCTTTCGATTAACTCTAATAAGAGATCGAGTGGACCCTGATATAACTCAGTCTCGATCCGATATCCTTCAGTTTGATAGCCAGCCACTTGGAAACTCACGCTGGCTATTATAGCAGAATTTGTAATTTTCCCGTTTATCTGCCAATGTTTTTGTTTTAGTTTGCAATCCATCTGAGCTTCGATTAAAATGCCTGTATGGATGAAGCAAAATTCTCACACATAGATTCTCACGGTAACGCCAACATGGTGGATGTTGGCGATAAGTTGATGACTGATCGGATGGCAATTGCGAGGGGGCAGATAAAAATGCAGCATTCCACATTTACCTTATTAGAGCAAGGTTTAATGAAAAAAGGTGATGTATTAACGGTGGCACAAATTGCTGGGATTCAGGCAGCCAAAAAAACTTCTGAATTGATACCACTTTGTCATCCGCTGATCATTAATCAGATAGACGTACAGTTAACATTAAACATGGAATTACCTGGCGTAGTGATCGAAGCCATGGTACGGACAAATGGAAAAACAGGTGTGGAAATGGAAGCCCTCACAGCAGTTTCGGTTGCGGCGTTAACCGTGTATGATATGATTAAAGCAGTTGAAAAAGGCGCAGTGATCGAAAATATTCGGCTTATTCAAAAACGGGGTGGAAAAAGCGGTGATATCAACCTGGAATAAATGAATTGTAGAAAGGTTTATGATGCAGATTACTGTACTGTTTTTTGCCAAATTGAAAGAAATTACCAATACCCCTAAAATGAGCTTAGCAATCGCTGAGGGTGCCTGCATCCGTGATTTGAGGACACTTCTAGGCGAAAAGTACCCAGATATAAAAAATTTTTTACCCAGTGTGATTGTTTCGATTAACCAGGAATTTGCCTTTGATGATGATCTGATTGTTGACCAAGCTGAAATAGCATTTTTTCCACCGGTTAGTGGTGGTATGGAGAGTACAATTCTTTTGATCACATCCGATGATATTGATTTGAATGCTCTCTTGAAACGGGTAACACAACCGACGACTGGAGCCGCAGCCATTTTTTCAGGGATAATTCGCGGAGAAACCGGTCCTTCCGGTTCCAAGACTACTATTGGGTTGGAATATGAAGCTTATCAACCAATGGCTGAAGCCAAACTGAAACAGATAGCCCAAGAAATCCGTGATCAATGGCAATCCGTGGAAAGTATTGTGATGGTACAACGGGTTGGGTATATGGACGCAGGAACACCTACCGTTTGCGTTATTTGTACCGCTGCACACCGGAATACAGGCGTGTTTGAAGCCGCCAAATATGGAATTGATCGAATCAAAGAGATTGTTCCGGTATGGAAAAAAGAGATTGGCCCAAATAATGAAGAATGGGTAGAAGGAGACTATCATCCTCAAAAAAGCGATCTGAACGAAATCAATACTCAGCATTGATTTGTAAGCGAAGCGGCAATATAATCTAACTCCAATCAATTTATTATAGAACTGGTGGAGCGTAAGCTACTTGATTCAATTTGTTTGAGGTGGCTGACGCATCAAAAGTTCTTGGGAGGCTTAATGTCTAAACAAGAATCGGCGACTCCAAAACTGGAGAGTCCTCAAGAATTAGCAGAACGACTTAACTTGCGGATAACAGATTGGCTTTTGCTCAGTCGGGCGTTAACACATCGATCATATCTAAATGAGCATCCTGAGGCATTGGAAGATAACGAACGTCTTGAGTTTTTAGGAGATGCGGTGCTTGATTTTGTCGTTGGTGCCTGGTTGTATCACCGTTATCCTGAAATGCCGGAAGGGGATTTGACACGGATGCGTTCTGCGTTGGTGCATACTGAAGAACTGGCTGAATTCGCCATGATGATAGACCTGGGCCGCGCCATGCGTCTGGGAAGAGGGGAAACTCAGGCTGGCGGAAGAAACCGCCCGGCTTTATTATGTGATACTTTTGAAGCTGTGGTTGGAGCCTTGTATCTGGATGGGGGAATACCGGCTGTTAATGAATTTTTAGAGGATCTACTCATTGAAGCTTCAGAAGACATATTATTAAATAACAAAAATGAGGACCCTAAAAGCTTGTTTCAGGAATGGGCGCAATCACAAGGGTATAATGCCCCACAATATGTAACCAGAAATTCATTTGGTCCGGATCATTCCAAGGTTTTTGAAGTGGAAGTTGTTATCAATGGCAAACCTTATGGTAGCGGTCAAGGGAACAGTAAGCAATCAGCAGCAAAAGTTGCCGCACACCAGGCCCTGGTACGCTTAGGAGTTGTTAAGGATCTACCAAATCAACAGAAACCAAATAAACCATTGGAGTAAGCATGTTATCGCGATTAAAGTCTCTGGAGTTACAAGGTTATAAGACCTTTGCCAGTAAAATTAATTTTGAATTTCCCGCTAAAATCACAGCGGTTGTGGGACCGAATGGTTCCGGCAAATCGAACATCGCTGATTCTATCCGGTGGGTATTGGGGGAGCAATCATTCCGGTTATTGCGCGGCCGAAAAACAGAAGACATGATTTTCGCAGGTTCCGAATTTCGCTCACGGGCAGGTATGGCATCCGCGACGATAACATTTGACAATGAAGATGGCTGGCTGCCAATTGATTTTAGCGAGGTTTCGGTTACACGACGGGCTTACCGTGATGGTCAGAATGAATACTTATTAAATGGCCAAAAAATCCGTTTGCGCGATATTCAGGAATTATTGTCCCAATCGGGTCTGGCTGAAAGAACATACACTTTGATTGGGCAAGGCCTGGTTGATTCGGCTTTATCTATTCGCCCTGAAGAACGCCGGAAATTTTTTGAAGAGGCGGCGGGAATTGGACTATACCGTTCCAGAAGAGAAGAAGCTCTCAATCGTTTGGATACAACGCGGCGAAATCTGGAACGGGTTAAAGATATCTTGAGCGAATTAGAACCACGTTTACGGAGTCTGGAGCGCCAAGCAAGGCGATTCCTGGAATATAAAACGATACAGGCCGATTTGCAAGTCTTATTACGGGATTGGTATGGTTATCATTGGCACCGAGCCCAGAATGATGTGATGCAATCCAAGCAAGTATTACGAGAAAGGGAAGTGCGTCAGGAAAATGCACGCGATACCTTTGAACGATATGACCGGCGGATTTCTACCTTACGGACCGAATTGCAGGAATTACGAACACTTCTGAATAACTGGCATGTAGAATCATCCGGATTGCATCGCCAGAGAGAGCAGATCAGCCGGGATCTGGCGGTTTTAGATGAACGGCAGCGTTCCATGACCGATCAAAAACGTAATTTTGGATCAGACCTGACGCGTTTGGATGAGGAAATTAAATCCCGCAAATTAAACCTTGAATCGCTGGGGAAGGATTATGCCCTTTTAAGGCAGGAATATCAAGATGCGCAAACTCAAATGCAACAAGCTCAGAAAGTTTTGGAAACAAGACGAATGGAGCGAGAAAGCGTGGAGCGGGAATCGAGGGAGCAACGCCGACTACTAGTTCAGCAGGAAACCACAGCTGTTGAATTGAAGGCACGGCAAAACGAATTGGATGAGCGTCTCAACAATTTGGTTCAAACCCGCGAAAAAACAGAAAAGGACATTGTTATTGCCCGGCGATCGCAAGTTGAAAAAAAACAACACTATGACAGCTTGGTACTTTCCTTATCCTCCGGAGAAGAAGAACGTAAAAAATTGGAAGCGGATATCACGGTGATTGCTAATCAAATGCGTGAGTTGGATGAAAAAGTACGGGTTGTTCAAAAGGAAACCAACCGTCTTCAAGGTGAACAAGCACGCTTAAATGCTCAATTGGATGTTTTAGAACAAGCAGAGCGTTCATTAAATGGATTGAATCAAGGATCTAAATCATTAATGGAGGCTGTACAAAAGGGTGGTTTCAGTGGAAAGTATAGTACCTTAAGCTCATTGCTGGAAGCGGGGAAAGAGTATGAATTGGCAATTGCCGCGTCTTTAGGCGAATTTTTGGATGCTGTAGTTTTAGAAGATGCTGATCCGGAAGACGCCATGCACCTTTTGGCAAAAACTGATAAAGGACGCGCGATCTTATTGCCCGTAAGCCTTTTACGGGAAGTGAATCTAAACCCGACCCAAAAAGATTCGGGAATTATTGGGAGAATCACTGATTTTATAAAAGTTAAATCAGCTTACCAGCCATTGATCAATGCATTATTAGGAAATACTTTTTTGGTAGCGGATCGGTCAGAAGCAAAAAAGATTATTCAAAATGCCCCAGTTTCTACCCGGTTGGTTACCCTTGAAGGGGAGATATTTGATGGAATAGGATCCATCGTTGCCGGAAAAGAAAATCGCACATCCGTGATTGCCAGGCCACGGCAAAAACGCGAATTACAGGAAATGCTTTTGCAAATCCAGACTTCGGTACTGCAAATTCAAGAGGACGGACAGGGATTTGAAAGACAATTTGAACAATTAAAAGCAGCACAGACACAAACCAGGAAATTATTGGCCCAGAGCAACGAATCCCAGCAAAATCAACAAAAACTAGTACATCAGGCGAATCTGGTGTTTGAACAAGCGAAGCAACGCCTGGATTGGATGGACAATCAAATTCAATCTTTGGAACAGCAAATTACTCAAACTGAAACAACGAGAAAAGAAACCCAGAAAGCTATTCATGTGGCAGAAGAAAAGGCTGAGAATTACCGGGTGGTGGTTCGAGGGATTGCGAAGCGATTGGACGGAATGTCTTTGGAGGAAGCCCAGAGTGTGGTGGGGCATTGGAAAACTAATGCTGCTGTATCAGAACGAGCTGCCAATGAGGCAAAAAAACGACTTGATGAAAACGAACAATTAGTGAATCAAAATAATCAAAGACTCATCGCTTTAAAACGGCGTATGGAAGATATTTCCATGACGCAGGCAGATTTGGACGATGAAAAAGGTGTTTTACGGGCTAAAGAACAAGAATTACAAATCCAGATTGAAGCAGTACAGCAGAAAATCAATCCGGCCGAGAATCAATTACGCACGATTGAACAAAGTTACACAAAATTGCAGGAAGAACAAAGCACTGCACAACAAGCAGTTTCAATAGCCGAAAGACACGTTGCTCAGGGACAATTAGAATTTTCGCGGTTTAAGGATACATTGGCCAACTTGAGTCGACGGATAGAAGAAGATTTTGGCCTGGTTGCTTTTGAATACTCCAATACGATGAGCGGCCCCACACCTTTACCTTTGGATGGGTTGGTTGAACAATTACCAAAGATTGAAACCCTGGAACCTGCATTAGAAGAGAATATAAATCGACAGCGTGCTCAGTTGCGTCGCATTGGCCCGATTAATCCGGATGCAGATGAAGAATATGTATCTGTCAAAGAACGATTTGAATTCATGTCCACTCAGGTGGAAGACTTGAAAAAAGCAGATGAAGATTTGCGTCAGGTAATTAATGAACTTGACGAACTAATGCAAAGAGAATTCAGGAAAACATTTGATGCTGTAGCCTCAGTATTTAAAGAATTATTTACGCGGTTATTTGGAGGTGGTTCGGCTAAACTACTTCTTACCGATGAAGAAAATTTTAATAATACCGGAATTGATATAGAAGCTCGTCTACCGGGCCGACGTGAACAAGGATTGTCCTTACTTTCCGGTGGTGAACGCAGCTTGACAGCTGTGGCATTGATCTTTGCTTTATAAAAAGTTTCTCCAACGCCGTTCTGTGTACTTGATGAAGTTGATGCAGCATTGGACGAGGCAAATGTTGGTCGTTTTTCAGAATTACTGCGTGAATTAAGTGAAGATATTCAGTTTATTGTAATTACTCATAATCGTAATACTGTTCAGGTTGCTGACGTGATATATGGGATCACGATGGGACGCGATTCTGCCAGCCAAATGATATCGTTACGATTGGACGAAGTAAGTGAAGAAATGGTTCGTTAATTCAAATCAGGAATAAAAAAAAGCGGTAGCTGATTATGGGCTACCGCTTTTTTTTATTTATTACTGAGCCTACTGTGATAAAGAATTTACGTAGGTAGTATAGTCCGGCTCACTCGGAACGATTGCCTTCCAAATCTGTTCATATTTTTCGATGGTGTACTTTTCTTTTTCAGTAGTCAACCAATCTGAGAACATTGTTTGCTGTTCCTGAGAGAGCTGGGTATCGGTTAATGGACGTACTTCTTTTCCCAATAACTGGATTATGTGCCAGCCAAACTGGGATTGAACTGCGGAACTGGTTTCACCAATAGTCAAAGCATAAGCAGCTTCTTCAAAAGCAGTATCCATAACACCTTTGCCAAACCAATTTAAATCACCACCAGTGTCTTTATTGCTGGTGTCTAATGAGATTTCGGCAGCGACCAATGCAAAATCTTCGCCATTCTCCAACCGTTGAATCACAGCATTTGCTTCTTCTTCCGTTGCAACCAAGATGTGTCGGGCCCAAATCTGTTCACCTTCAGTAGCAATGTCTGCTGTAATTTTTTCGGATACTTTTTGGCGCAATAAACTATTGCGGAAATAATCACGCAAATCTTTGTCGGAGAAATCAGTTACCGACATATTTTCAAGTGCGCCTTTATACGCTTCCTGGAATCCTGCTTCAGTGTAGGGGGTAGCTGTAGGTAATGGCGTAGAAGTGAACGCGGGGGTTGCTTCCACTGCCTCGGTTGGGATCTCGGTTGCTTCTGGCGTCACTTCTTCCGGAGCAACTTCTTCAGTGACAACTGTTGGTTCCGCTGTAGGTGTGGCTGTAACAATAGCATATTGAGTTGGATTCATGGTTGAAGTAGCAAACGGTGTGGCTGTATTTTCAGGAGTGGGTGTGCCATTAGGATAAAATCCAAATTGTTTCCGAATCTCTTCATCAACTTCGGCTTCGGTGACACTGATCCCATTATCTGCAGCATATTTGGCTACAATAATGTTGTTGATCATATTATCCAACACTTGTTCACCTACGTATTCGGGCAATGTCAGCTGAGATTTAATCTGTTCAATATATGCGGTAAACTGATTATCGGTACCAAAATATTGAGCAAATTGTTCGTATTGGAGTGCGTCCTGGATCATATTTAAACGAGTGAACTTCACTTGTTTGACAAAATCGACGGAACGGATCGTTTCACCATCTACTTTGGCGACGGCTTTATTGTTTTTTAATACCGTCTGATCCACCACTCCATAAACTAACACGATAAAAATCAGAGCGGCAACTACGATAGCACTGATAACCATGATGCGGCGCTGTTGTTGCTCTCGTTCCAGTCGGGCTTTGTGTTTATTTACAAATTTTTTTTGTTCGGGGGCGTTTG
This sequence comes from Chloroflexi bacterium HGW-Chloroflexi-10, assembly GCA_002840755.1. Taxonomy (GTDB): domain Bacteria; phylum Chloroflexota; class Anaerolineae; order Anaerolineales; family Anaerolineaceae; genus UBA6170. The sequence goes on from PHBZ01000021.1 coordinate 86,971, forward strand.
GCATAAGAACCTCGATGAGATAATAAGAAAAGGGCATGGAGGGGTTTGCCGCCCATGCCCCACTCTTTGTCTTTACACTTAAAGAAATTAATCGTCGATTGAAGCGACAAAGGGTAACAGTGCAACAGTACGTGCGCGTTTAATCGCACCGGCCAACTCGCGCTGATGTTTTGCGCAAGTACCAGTCTGACGGCGGGGACGAATTTTTCCGTCTTCCATCACATATCGACGCAGAAGATCAATGTTTTTATAGTTGATTTTAACTTCAGAGTCTGTGCAGAACTGGCATACTTTGGGACGGGGGGTAAAATTACCACGTCTGAAACCTGTGCCTCGTCGAATCTGACCATTTTCATTTGTCATTTTCAGATTCTCCTAAAAGGGGTATTCTTCATTAATTTCATACACACTGGATGCACTTTGTTGTCCGGATTCTTTTCTGTCTCCGAGGATCATCATCTCTGTGGCTACAATTTCCATACTGGTATGTTTGCAGCCTTCGGAATCTTCCCAGTGACGAGATTGGAGCCGGCCTTCCACGTAAACTTGTATTCCACGGAGAAGATATTGTTTGCAGATTTCAGCAAGGGTTCCCCAGGTTACCACATTGAACCACTCTGTTTCCAAATGGCGTTCTCCATCAGCGGAACTCCATGTGCGGTTGCAGGCTAATGTAAAAGTGGTCACCGGGCGTCCAGATGGCGTATATCGCATTTCCGGGTCTCGTCCGAGGTTACCAATGATCATTACCTTGTTTAAACCTCTGCTCATTTATTTCTCCTCAGTGAAAGCGTTCACTGAATTTTAAGTGCTTCCTTTTTTAAACACAACATTAGTCGGCCAATGTAATCATGTGGCGCATAACCGTTTCAAGAAAACGCAAATTGCGTTCTAACTCGGTAGTGGCAGCAGGTTCCATTGTCAATTGCATTAAAACATAATGACCTTCACGTTGTTTGCGAATTTGGTAAGCCATTCGACGCTTACCCCAGTCATCAGTTTTAACGACAACACCACCCACTTCTGTTACCCAACCAGTGATCTTGGTAATAATTTCTGCCGAGGCAGTTTCATCAAGATCCGGTTGAACTACGATGAGCAACTCGTAATTACGCATGTAAAGTATTCCTCCTTTCCTCGGGATAGCCCCCGGTCAACACATTGTTGTGAGCCGGAAGCGGAAAGGTAGCAACAAATTTTGTTGCCGCCCATAACTTTTCAAGTTTAACATAGAACAGTAAAAAACGGTAGAGCCATTTAATCAGGTTTCACGGCTTTCACAAGATTGGTGGACGAGAAGAAATTAATAACAGTAAGGCTTGGTCAGGGTGAGCTGCATAAAATCTTCGGACACTGGCGAGGTTCTTATT
>PHBZ01000022.1 GCA_002840755.1 Chloroflexi bacterium HGW-Chloroflexi-10
AATCTGCCCGCCGGTGCGGACGATATTCCAGAAGCGCACATCGGCGATCTTACCTTTAAAGGGAAAAGACATATCAGAACGGCGACCAATGAACAGATCGGCTGTATTCGAGGCAAATGGATTCGTATTTGGATCTTTTAGAGCAACACTCGGTTCTGTTCCAGCGTTTACCTGGCTTGGGGGCTGGAAATGATAAATTTCCTGCGCAACACCATTGACATAAACCCGGACTGTCTTTGTATTGAAATCCCAGGAACTCGCCACGTGGAACCATCCTGGCTGGATCACATTCAAGACATCATGGTAGGCTTCTTCTGTTTCACTAACGATCGATGTGCGTGGTAACGGGATAAATCGAATACCATTTTTTCCGGATCCACCCTCTGTATGGATTTCAAATTGTTCTACCCCTTTACCAATGATGAATTGGACATCACTCGAATCCTCGTCGATATTTGCAGGATCCCACTGAACCCAGGCTTCCAGTGTGAAACTATCAGTTTGGTAGGCTAATTTATTGGGAATGGAAATATAGTCATCTTCCCCATCAAACTGAACATAATTGCTGAATACAGAGGCTAAAATTGGAGAAGCAGCATAGGATTCAGAAATACTTCCAGCGTTTGAACCCGCCAATCCACCTACATATCCCTTGCCGCTCACAGTTGCAGTGGAATAGGAACGGGAAATATTACCGGTGGATACCAAATTTTTCCCCACAAGCCCACCGACATAACTCTCTCCAGCGATATTGCCGCTCACATTACAACGAATGATATCTCCGCTGTTTTGGCCGGCAAGAACACCAACGATGTCTCCAGCGGTAATTGCGGCGTTGCTGACTGTCAAATCGCTGACCGTAGCCCCACTGCCAATCGCGCCGAATAAACCCTGGACAGAGCCAGTGGTATTTGTCAATTTCAGGCCAGTAATCACTTTGCCATTACCATCCAGAACACCAATAAATGGTGTTGATTCTGTCCCAATTGGTACCCAGTTCGGATAATCGGAGAGATCAATATCCGCCATCAGTCTGTAATTCAGGGTTAAGTCATACCGAATTGCATCAAACCCAGTAGCATTGGTGACGGCTACCCAATCTTCAGCATAAACCTTTTCTGTTTTTCCTATCGACCACATAATGGAAAATATCACAAAGATTGCTAATATCCGGGTAATCACTTTTTTTTGCAGCATAGTTGTTCTCCTTAAGCAATAATCCATAGAATAGCTAATATAAATTACAATTGAAACGTAATATCTACGTACTTTATTTTCGTATGAGGTTTGTTTAAATCTCGGATAGGCAAACCAGAATTTCTACCGGATACCCCAGGCGTATCCAAAACGTAGTTCTGTTATCAATTACCTACGTCTGGATGACAAATCAACTGGAATAATCCTGGTTTTTTGTCCATATATAATAATTGCAAAAGAGTATCATTCGTATGGGTATTGTTAGTCATTTCAATTATAGGGAATCGAATGTAAAAAATCCCCAAAGACGAAATAAATTTTTTGTAAAAAATTGATCCGGACATGCTTGCAAGCATAATCCAGATAAATGGTGAAATAAAAAAGACGCAATTATGCGCCTTTTCAATCAAATTATTAAGTAATTCCTGAACTATTTATTCCGGGTAATACATCTCCAACTCAGCCGGGAATTGCACGCCTTGTAGTTTCAACGTGCGCACACGCGCCAGGTAAGCCGTGCCAATCAGGATCTGTAAAATAACTTCCACCACTTTGCGCTTCTCCACAGCTTCCAGATAGGTACCACGCACCCACTCATTAAAAGTGCCCATCGATGGGCCGCACCAGACCTGATAATCCATTTCGCGTCCGGCTTCGCCCACCACCGACCAGCGCGATGACAAACCCAAATACCAGCGAAAAATCAGGGCCATTTTATGGTGCGGATCACGCAGTGCACGTTCCAGGTTCTGCGGATCGCGTGCCTGGAAGAATTGCTGAGTCTCAGCCCAAACATCCTCCAGGCTTCTTTTAAAGATTGTCTTTTCAATTTTCGCGCGGTCCGCCTCAGGAATATCTTCAATGCAGTCAAAACGCGAGTATAAATCGTACAATCGCGAAGCGCGCATGGCAAACATGGTGCCACGTTTGAGCACCTGGACGCGCACACCCAGTTCAAACATATCCGCCGCTGGTGCCATGATCACATCCGCCATATCCGCTTCCGCCAGCAGCTTACGGGTATGCGCACTGGCACCGGCTTCCACACACGCCTGGTTGATTGAACCGGTAACGATATACGCCGCACCCATCATATAGGCCGCCAATGCTGCAGCCGGTGTACCAATACCACCGCCGGCGCCAACACGTACGACCTGGGCATATTTACGTTGGGCCTGAATTTCATTGCGTAATGCCAGCATGGTTGGAATCAGGCCGACGAGCGGGCGGTTATCGGTATGCCCGCCAGAATCAGCTTCCACGGAGATATCATCAGCCATAGGCACCGATTGGGACAGCTCAGCTTGCTCTGCGCTAATTTTTCCATCTTTTAATAATTGATCCAATAAATCCTGCGGTGCGGGTTCCATGAAACGCCGCGCCACTTCCTTGCGTGAGATCTTGGCAATGATGTGGTTACCAATCACCACAGCACCATCCGCACCACGGCTGAGGCCGGCTGCGCGATAATGAACTAACCCGTAGGTCAATCCCATATACGCAGAAGCCTCAACTACGCGCACCTGATATTTGAGGTAAAGTTCCACCAGCCGCCGTTCCAATGCCGGTTCATTTAAGCTGTTGATCAGGTTTACCGCATAAGGCCCGTTAGGTAAAGCTTCCTGAATTTGTTGAATGGCGGCTTCCACACGGTCCGGGTTCAACCCGGCGGAACCAAAAGAACCCAGCATTCCCGCTTTACCTAACGCAACCACCATTTCCACTGATGCAATCGCATTCGCCATCGCCCCACTGTAATAAGCATAACGCGTACCGTACGTTGCACAAAAAGCCGGGTCACCCAACCCGGTCAGAGGTAAGGCAGGCGCATATGCCAGGCGAGGGAACATCTGTGCTGGTTGACCGGTGGACGAAACAAAATTATCCTGATTACTCAGAAAGACTTCGTCTGCATTTTGAATCGCCCATACTGGCTTTTCAAGATCCAACAGGATGCTTTTTGCTTCCCGTTTGGCAGGAATACCGTACCAGGGCATCTGCGCAAAATGTGCCTTTCCGGAAAATATGATGTTTTTATCATCGGCCTGTTCAATCGCGGATGTCATTGTCATGGTTTCACCTGTGAAAATAGAATTGGGTAAAGTATACCCTGAAGATTAATAACACAATTTAGACCGTTTGGTTGCAGATTTAATCAAGCAATTCAAAGCTTCCTGTTTTTCATGGTTTCGCACCAAATCCTACCTGGCGCAAAAAAAAAGAACACTTCGGACCATACCAACATATTTTCTATTTTCCACCAGTATGGGATTTAAATTGACTTGCATCAGCATCCGCGGTATATTTAGTTATACAAATCATACTATTCATACAAAACGCACTACAGAGGTTAATGATGGTTAAACCAAAAGGTAAATACGCCTGGACAGCCAAAGTTGGAGAAAAGGGACAAATCGTCATTCCTAAGGAAGCTCGCGAGATTTTTGATATCAATCCGGGAGACACGCTGCTGCTGCTTGGTGATGAAGCGCAGGGAATTGCGATTGTTAAAAATGATGTGTTTATGCACTTTGCCGAAACAATTCTGAAAGCACAAAACACGCAAGAGGAGAATGAATGACAACAATAAAAAGCCCGGATACAGACGCGGAATTGACCAAAAAGAAATCCATAGGGAAAAGGATTGTAAAAACCTTTTTCATCGTTACAGGTATCCTGCTGAGCGGGATCATTATTGCGGCTGCCGGTTATGTTTATAACAATCTGAATTATTACAAGCCACCTTTACGACAAACGATGAAAGCTGGTTTTGTGGAAAAACAGGTGACGCTTGCGGATGGAACCCGATTGAATTACGCAGAAGGACCGGATAACGGCCTTGCTCTTTTGCTGATTCACGGGCAGGGGGTGGCCTGGGAAGATTACGCGAAAGTACTGCCGAAATTATCCAAGTATTATCATATTTATGCTATCGATTGCCATGGGCATGGTGAATCCAGTAAAAATCCTGAAAAATACAGCGCCGAAGCCATGGGCGCAGACTTTATCTGGTTTATTGAGAATGTAATCGGCGAACCCGCGGTTATTTCAGGACATTCCTCCGGTGGACTGTTAACGGCCTGGCTGGCAGCCAATTCGCCTGAAAATGTTCTGGGAATTGTTTTAGAGGACCCGCCATTCTTCTCCAGTGAAGCTTCCAGAACTGAGAAAACCTTTGCATGGGTTGATTCGTTTGAACCGATACATCGATTCCTGCAACAGAGTGAGGAAGATGACTGGACACTGTATTACCTGCAAAACAGTTACTGGCTGAAATTCTTTGGTGATGGAAGGGAAGGCATTCTTAACTATGCCATTTCCTATCGGGAAAAACACCCCAACGAAAGATTGGAAATTTTTTTCCTGCCGCCTTCCATAACCAATATATTCAGATCCATCGATTTATATGACCCTGCATTCGGTGATACCTTCTATGACGCTTCATGGATGGAAAACTTTGACCATGCAGAGACACTGGCGAAAATTAATTGTCCATCTGTTTTGATCCATACAAACTGGAGTATAGGTGCAAATGGTATTCTCTTAGCGGCAATGAGCGGTGAGGATGCAGAACGAGCCCATTCACTGATTGCCAATAATGTATTGGTCGATATTGACTCCGGGCATGACTCTCATTTTGAAAAACCGAAAGAATTCACTCAAATCTTAATTGATTTTTTGGACCAACTTGAATAATGTAAAATTTATTTTTGCAATTCAATCTCTACTGGCTTTCGAATAATAAAATAAAGCAAAGCAATTTTATTATTCGACAAAATTTAAACCCATCAATTTGATTTGGTCTCTTTTGAAAAAATCATTCGGAGAGCGACTGCAAACCCTACCAGCACAATTCCGGTGAACCAGCCGCCCAGTGAAAAAGAAATAGGCAGAAAATAACCCAGACCAAAGCCGCCCAGAATCAGCAGCCCAGCCAGAATCACATACTGCCAGATACCGTACATAAACATAAACGGTAAATAATGCGCCCCAACAATAATCATGAAAGCCGGATAATACCAGTTGACATTATAAAGCGCCGCGCCGGCAATTACAGGGATGCAGATCGGCACAATGAAAGCCACCTGTTTCGCCAGACTCTGGAGAGGGTTGCCCGAACTGAGCGTAGCCGGTTGACCGGCCAGTTTCAAACCCAATTGGGTTAAAGGGAAAATAAACATACCGCCAACGATCAAAGAAGCAATACCTAACCGCTGGCTAACAAAGGTACCCAGCGCCGCCGATATCAACCACAGAATACCGGAAACCAGCTGCCCCACAAATCCGCCTTTATAAATCATCCGCATTTCTTTTTGTGCATCTTTTACTAACATACCTACTCCTTAAATCATACATTCCATATAACTATAACCTGCATTATAAACAAGGTTATGGTTTACGCCACTCTACCTATGGAGAGTATTCTTCCAAAACAGGGTTCATTTTTCGAATTTATGTTTTAATGGAAGCTATGCCGGTCCATCATCCCACATCTATTCTCCCTTTTTTCCTGGAAACTTCTGCATTCCAGGTAGAGAAACTGGCGGGAGGGCATATCCATGATACCTGGAAAGTTTCAATAGAGCATGTTCCGCGGTACATCCTGCAGCGCATCAATACCAATATCTTTATTGATCCGCAGCGCCTGATGGATAATATCTACCGGGTAACATCCCATTTACAGCAGCACTATCCCCAACACACCAACCTGCGGCTCCTGCCTACGCTTAGCGGGCAGACTTGTTACAGCAATCAATCCGAAACCTGGCGCATGTTCCACTATATTCCCAACAGCTTCACCAACAGCATCCCCCAGAACCCGGATCAGGTTTACGAAGCCGGGCGCATCACAGCCCAATTCACCTTCCAAATGGCCGCTTTCCCGCCAGAAGCGCTTTATGTTCCTTTGCCGGATTTCCATAACACACCCAAACGGTATCGCGACCTGCAAAATGCCATCTCTCAGGCCAACCCCCAGCGTCTGGCGCGATGCAGCAGCGAGCTGGCCTGGATCAAAGAACGCGCGCCACGCTTAGGCACCTTGTGGGACGCCTTAACCACCAGTGCTATCCCCTGGCGCGTCACCCACAATGATACCAAGCTGGACAATGTCCTCTTTGACCGTAATACACAGCGCGCGATATGCCTGATCGATCTCGATACTGTCATGGCCAGTTCAGCACTGTTTGATTACGGCGACGCTCTGCGTTCTATGGGCAACCCGGCTGCCGAAGACGAAGCCGATTTAAGTAAGGTACAGTTCCAAGAATCCATTTATGAAGCCTATACGCAGGGGTATCTGAGCATTGCCGGTAATTTTTTGACCCCCGTTGAAATGAAGCTCCTGCCCACCGCACCCTGGATCATCACCATTGAAAACGGCATCCGCTTTCTGTGCGACTATCTGCAAGGCGACCGCTATTACAGGATCAGCTATCCAAACCAGAACCTCAACCGCTGCCGAACTCAACTAAAACTAGCAGCTGACATTGAATTTGCTTTTTCTTTTTGAATAAAAAAAATGATACAAACAATACCTTCTATTATGATAGTTCTGTGCCACCGACTGAATGAGACCTCTCCTGTTCCATAGCCCGCTATTACAACACCCCGCACTCCCTGTACCGGAGAGTTCTTGACGGTTGCATTGGTTGCCTGTTCGCTTCACGAGGCCGCCTGCCCCTTACCAGGACTGGACTTCACTTGCACCACACTATGTTTGGTGCAGTACAGGTGTCACCAGTGAGTAGATGATGGTTTTTCAGGATACACCAAGCTGTGTTGGGCGGCACCTCACGCTTATTTGGCAGTCAGATCCTTGTCTTCCATTTCCCAGGCATGATCGAGCGTGTGAAATGCGGTGTGCCGTATCAGGTACCGCAGCGGCCACTTGCCGGCCAATTTACCCTGTGAGTGGTAGTCCCGGATTGCGTGGCAATAGGCATCGCGATGCGCTTTCAGCCCCTCGTCCGTCAACATCGCACCGTCGGGGGTGTGCACGCCAAGCCCTTTCGCCCAGTCCTGCTCGTTGGCAAAGATATGATGGACGATGCGGTCCCGATCACGCCCTCCCCCTCGCGGACCCTTCTGCATCTCAGCCGACACCCGCCTGCGCACATCGTCGAAAAACGCCCAGCACGCCTGCATCAGCGTCAGTTCACGTTCCAATTCGTCACCCGACATGCCTTGCTTGTCGATGCTCGAAAACGCGAACGAGATGCCCCAGAAGTCAGTTGAGCCCGTTCCAGAATACTGCTCGACCACGTCGACGTTCGTGATGGCGTCAAACTCCGCGTCCATTTCAGCTAGCTTTGCCACCTGTGAATATCGCGGAATATAGGAACGCAGCCTTTCGATTGCGTCCTCCCCGGTCCTCGCCCCGCGTTCGAGGCCGGGCCAATCAGGTGCTACCGCCACCACCTTCTTGCCCTTCGGTCCGATTTCCAGTGTCACTCGAGTATATTTAGCCACGTTTCCTCCGATCACAATAGTTCCTGCCATTACCACGATTCGCCACAGCTCAATCAAGAAAAGGAAGATCAATTACCTTGCCGCTGCCGCCCAACGTTCCGGATGAGCTGCGGCCGGAACAGCTAAGAGGCTGAAGCTTCATCGATTTCTTTGAGATTAGCACAGGCTGGCCGTCAGCTCCATCCTGTTGTTAGGCGTTTTCCCTTGTCACCTGTGTCTGCTTTCGGCTAAAAGCGGGCATAATATAAGTCTGTTCTTAAGGCGACACCAAGTTGGCATTTTCAAGAATTGTGTCGACGATGCTTGAAAGGGGTGCCGTTGCGTCGATTATAATTGCGTTCGTGGGAAGGCCTTCTTTTGTCGCATGTTGTAATCGCGCAAAGGATTCTCCTTCGCTTGCCGATCCTCCCCACTCGTCTTCAGGTCGGGCAGCAAGACGCCGGTTCAGCGTATCCAGATCGATCTCAAGAACGAAAACTCCATCCAACAAATCGATGAAACGGTCGGAATTCCTGGAACCACCGCAAAAGAACGTTGCCGCATGGTTTTGATCGTCCACCAATGCTCTGACCTTCTCAACGTTCCACATCCAGGTACGATGCTCTCCGGCGCAACCATTAACGGGCTCGCAGGTTTTTGGATCGCCCCAATAGGCCAATTCCCTGTCGCCGTGGATAGCGTGGTAGCCACGCCGCTGGAGTTCGTTGCAGACCGTGGTTTTACCGGCGCAGGAAACGCCGTCGATTAAGTAGTTCTTGATACCCATGTTCTGTTGCGAATTAAGAGTAGCTGACGCCAAACAATATATATAGAATTATCTTGTACAATCATAGTTTACTGATACTTATCATACGATCCTTTGATCTCTCACGCAAATCCTTGTCGCATAAAACATGGAAAGCCGCCTCATAAAACTCCTGGACAAGGTGCGCGACGCCGTCCGAGTCTAGCATTCTTAGGTGACTCTTCCCTACCTTGTTCGATAACGCAGGTAAACTACGCCATTTCCAAAGCGGCGTTCCTCCAAAAGCTCGAGTTCCAATCGCAGGTTGTCTGGCAGGGCTGATTTGCCGCCTCCCACGATGATCGGTATGATGAACAGATGACACTCATCAATCAACCCGGATTGAAAGGCGTGGGCAGCAAGCTCAGGACCACCGATCAGGATATCATGTTGGACAGTTTTTTTCAGTTGTTTAATTGCTTCCGGATTGAAGTTTCGCTCAATCTGCGTATTACGAGTGGCTGCAGCCGCCAGTGTTTTGGAGTATACGATTTTTTCGGCTGCTTGCCAGATCTGCGCAAAGTCTTGCGTAAGTGGGGAGTCCGCAGCTAAGTTCGGGTCGGTCTCCCAAACCATCATGGACTCATACATTCGACGTCCTAAGAGATGAGTGCGCATTGCCCGCACGAGGTTAGTGATAAATCTGAAATATTCCTCACTTGGGTCTGTCCAGTCAAACTTACCATCCTTGTCCTCGGTGTATCCGTTGAGTGACGTGTTCGCCACATAAATCAATTTAGCCATATTCGACCTCCATATTTATACCTGTAATTCAAATTTCTTCAATAAACCGCGCGTATAGCCTAAGAGCCACCTAACGGTTTGCGACGTTGTCCCCGATGCGCAGCTGAGTGGGATACCGGCGGCTGGGGAGAAACATGTTCTATTTTGTGTAGGGATGATAATACATTGTCGAATTGGCTATCAGGACAAGCGCCTAACGGCTCACGTTAGCTGTGGTGGGTAGGAGGGTGAACTCGCTGTCGAAACGGCGAAAACCCAAAGCCACGAAAAAGACTAAAAAACGCGCGGCCCACCCGCCATCAGTAGCACGTATTGTTAGGTGGCTCTTCCCTACCTTGTTCGATAACGGAGGTAAACTACGCCATTTCCAAAGCGGCGTTCCGCCAAAAGCTCGAGCTCCAATCGAACCTTGTCAGGTAGGGATGGTTTGCCACCTCCCACGATGATCGGTGTGAGGAACAGATGACATTCGTCGATCAACCCGGATTGAAAGGCGTGGGCAGCAAGCTCAGGACCACCTATCAGGATATCATGTTGGACAGTCTTTTTCAATTGTTTAATCGCTTCCGGATTAAAGTTTCGCTCAATCTGCGTTTTACGAGTGGATGCAGATGTCAGTGTCTTAGAGTATACGATTTTGTCGGCTGCTTGCCAGATCTGCGCAAAGTCTTGCGTGAGTGGGGAGTCGGCAGCTAAGTTCGGGTCGGTCTCCCAAACCATCATGGTTTCATACATTCGACGTCCTAAGAGATAAGTGCCGACCGTCCGTTCGAGGTTATTGATGAACCTGTGTACTTCCTCATCGGGCATTGCCCAATCAAAGTTGCCGTCCCTGTCCTCAATGTAGCCGTCGAGGGACGAGATCGCCGAGTAAATCAAATTAGCCATATTCAATCTCCATATTTATACCTTTAATTCAAATTTCTTCAACAAACCGCGCGGATAGCCTAAGAGCCACCTAACATTGCAATTCACCGGTGCGGAGCGTACGATTGCAATCTCCTTGTTATGTGTTGATTTCATATTCGTTTACATCAAATGATTCTACGAGTGAAAAAATATCATTCTCCGGACCCTTATCTCGAAATTCATCCAACGCAGAACGAGATTTCCATTTTTCGAAAACATTTACTCTATTCAAATCAATAGGGTCTGGTGATACCGAAAAATCTTCACAAGCTTCATTTTCTCTCGCCTGTACGGTTGCATCACGAGATTTTTCGATAAATTCGTCACGTGCGCCTGACGATATCGTTAGCTTTCCTGCTACGATTATTGTCATTTAACTACTCTCCTAGACACATAACGGTGAACGTTAGCGGCGGGTGGAGAAAACCAGCTAACGAGACGAAAAAACTACCAGCTTGAACCATGCTTTTTTGGCAGCGCGTACCCACCTCTCCGCTGCTTGCTGTGTTAGGTGGCGTTGAATTGTTGTTCATAGGTTTGAACCTTATGATTTAGCATCCAAGACAGGAGTGCTCCCGTTGCTATGCTGTAGACAAGTACGACAACCGTGTAGGAAATGTATTCGTACTGATTGATGAGCCCTGTCGCCAAGACGATGCCAAAACCAAGACCTACACTAAGAGAGCTACCCACTATCCACAGCGCGGATCTTGTTAGCTTACGACGCAGAATAAACCATTGGAGCAGTCCCATCACTGCACCCAAGACTAGGAACCCAAGAGTAAGCGTACTGGTAGCTTCATCATCAGCAGTCTGCCACAGAGATTCCGGAATTATGTATGCAATAAAATAGAAGAGAAACCAGCTAATCGGGATTGTAAACACCCACAGTGGTGAAACGGGGATGAAGCGGCGCAAAACCACCCATTGTGTGAGACCAAAGGGGATCGCAACAACCACAAGAGCTACAAAGAAGCCGGGAATGGATCTTACACCCGGTAGTGCTGTACGCAGCGCTAAAATGAAGGCCCAACCCAGAAGATTGCCCAAGTTCCAGTAAAAGAACATCCTATTTTTATTATGATTTTGGGACATGGTTTGCCTCCGATCTATGCAATTTCGTTCCGAGACATTTTTGGGGGCAGGTGAGTGCCGCCACCTAACAAAATATATCCGTTTCGTTGTTATACACAGAATTATCTTGTCTAATCAAAGTCTGGTGATATTTATCATATGATCCTTTGATTTCTCATGCAAATCCTTGTAGCATAAAATATGGAAAGCCGCCCAAAAAAACTCCTGGACCAGGTGCGCGACGCCATCCGTGTCTAGCATTACGCACGCAACACCGAACAAGCGTATGTTTACTGGATCAAAAAATATACCCTTTTCCATAATAAACACCATCCCCAAGAGATGGGTACTGGCGAAGTTCAGGTTTTTGTTTATTTAATGCTTGAACAAAAATGTCAAATCATTCACATTTGTACCCGTCGGACCCGGCTTGATTAAATCCCCCAGTGCTTCAAAATAGTGATAGGCATCATTCTCGCTGAGATATTCGTACACATCCAATCCAAGCACCAATCCACGAGCCATGGTTTCTCCGGTTACCACTGCGCCGGCAGCATCGGTAGGGCCATCCTCCCCATCGGTAGCCAGGGTTACCAGCAGTACGTCCTTTTTTCCATTTAGAACGGGCACGGCTGCCAGGGCCAGTTCCTGATTGCGCCCGCCTTTGCCTTTCCCATGCAGGGTGACTGTTGTTTCACCGCCGGCGATCAGGCACACCGGCGAATTAGTATTCTCCGTTAATTCTGCAATAATCTGCACTGCAACAAAGCGCGCCTCACCCTGCCATTCACTCCCCAGTAAAACCGGCTCTATACCATCCAGATATGCCTGACGTGCCGCTGCCCGGGCTGCCAGTTCGTTGCTGCCTACCAGAACATTCTGAACCCGTTCAAACAACTTATCCCCGGGTTTGGGTGTTTCCGAACCGGCAATCAGGTGGTGCTGGATCACCGCCGGGATACTCCCACCCAGATGATAACGGTCAATCACATCCAGAGCATCCTGTACGCTGGATGGATCCGCAACCGTAGGTCCGGATGCAATCGCCTCCAAAGGGCTGCCGACTACATCCGACAAAATCAGGCTGACGATTTGAGCCGGAGCAGCCAATTTTGCCAACCCGCCACCTTTCACCTGGTCCAAATGGCGCCGCAAGGTGTTGATCTCATCAATACGCGCACCGCAGGCCAGCAGTTCCCTGGTGAGATCCTGCATATCTTGTAACGTTATTCCTGGATATGGCGCTGTTACCAGGGCCGAGCCACCTCCGGAGACCAGACAGAACACCAGATCTTCTACGGAAAAACTTTGGGACGCCTGAACCAGAAGATTCCCGGCAGCCAGACTGTTTTCATCCGGCAGCGGATGACCGCCTGGTTGAACAGTTAATCTTGGATCAGTCTCATGGTAAGCATGTTTTGGTATTACCCACCCACAGGTCAGGTAGTCTCCCAGAATACGCACGAGTGCCTTTGTCATCGCCTGGCTGGCTTTCCCTATCGCCAACACATATACATGCCGGTACGCATCCAGGTCATAATCCACATCATCTACTGTCAGCAAGGCCCCCCGGCGCTGCACAAAATTAGCAATCGCGTTTCCAGGTTCTACCGCCTGTATGGCGGCAGAAAGGATTCGTTGGATCACTTCCGATTTTGGGTGGGCCAGGATGGAAGCACTAAGAAATGATGGGCCGGAATTCATTTTTATAATCTTATCATTTTTTTAAAAATTTTGTCCCAATCAAAACAGGAAATTTAAAGGACAAAAATATTATTAGCTTTATAGATTTTCATGCATAATGGTGGATAAGGAGGATGACCATGCAAAAACCAAGAGTATATATTACCCGTGTTTTACCCGCCAAAGGAATGCAGTTAATCCAGGATCATTGTCAAATGGAAGTCTGGCCAGACGAACTGCCTCCCAGCCGGGAAGAAATTCTCACGCGGGTTCCGGGTGTGGCTGGTATCCTCAGCCTGTTAACTGACAAAATCGATGCGGAAGTGATGAAAGCCGCCGGCAGTCAGCTGCGGGTGATCAGCAATTATGCCGTGGGATATAATAACATTGATATCAAAGCCGCAACTGAACGGGGTATCGCGGTGGGCAACACGCCAGGCATTCTCACCGATGCCACTGCCGATTTTGCCTTCGCCTTGATGTTAACTGTTGGGCGGCGTATCCTGGAAGCGGCGCGCACTGTGCGCAGCGGTCAATGGCAAACCTGGGGACCGTCGATCCTGCTCGGCAGTGACTTTGTTGGCGCCACACTGGGATTGATCGGCTTTGGCCGTATCGGGCATGCAATGGCCAAACGTGCCAGTGGTTTTGATATGCGTGTTCTTTACTCAGATGCGGGCGCAGAACCAGCTTATGATGCCAAAGCGGCTCACCTGGATACCTTGCTGCGCGAATCGGACTTCATTTCGCTGCATGTGCCCCTCACCGCAGACACCCACCATCTCATCAGCACATCCGCCTTCGAGAAAATGAAATCGAATGCTATTCTGATCAACACCGCCCGCGGTGAAATTGTTGACCCGGCAGCTCTCTATGACGCATTGAAGAACCGCCGCATTTTCGGCGCAGCGTTAGATGTCACCGAACCGGAACCGCTGCCCATGGACAGCCCGCTGTTGGAGCTCGACAACCTGATCATTTGCCCACACATTGCCAGCGCCAGTGTGATCACCCGCGAGAATATGGCGATTAAAGCTGTACAAAACCTGTTAGCCGGTATAAGGGGTGAACCCTTACCAAACATTGTTAACCCGCAGATTTACGAGTAATTTCTTTCTCTAATTTCTGCGCTGCTTTCTTTATCGAAGGTTTGGGATGCTGAGTATACAATTCTGCCTGAGCCGACAGTTCCATGCATACTTCCGGCAAAAGGTAGGGAAGTGCTTTCACCAATCCCTCTAAAGCCAGTTTGGCATGATGTGTCTGATGAGCACTGAGTGCTTCGGTTAATAAGGGCAACACTATAGCAGCGCTATCCGCTCCGATGGCTGCCAGGTTACCTGCCATCAACACTATGCAATCGCGAACAATCACACTCTGATCCTCGCGGAATATAGCGGAGAACTGATTCCATCTTGGCAATAAAAGTTCCGGTACCAGAGCGCTGACCAATGCCAACGCGTGCATGGCCTCCCAACGTACACGTGTGTTTTTATGAGCGGCCAACGGTATTAACATCGCCGTGTGTGGCGCCACCAGTGCGGGCTGCACTTCGGCGACCATCGTGCATACTTCCGCACAATCTGCCAGCAGTTTTGCCTCTTTCCCGATCAATCCTGGTAACAACTGCTCCATTAATTCCGGTTTCTCAAGAATTAATCCAGCTGCGTAATGATTGCCCTGTTCTCTACGCTGCCCCACCTGTAAAGACAAGAATTGAAGTATTGACATAAAAACCTCCCCAAAAAAAGAGTTGAATTTCCCGAAAAATAAGATTACAATCACATTATATAAAAAATTTGTTCTATATTCAAGAGGTTTATTATGGAAGACTGGCAACTCGAACTTTCAGCCAAATCGGCAAATCTGGAAACAATCCAATTTTACTTGCAAACCCAAACAGACAAACTGGCCACACTAGTACTTGGTCTGACCAGCCCTGACGACACTTACCGCTACAATAGTTTTATGCTTTGCCAGCAAATTTGCAAAGTGGAACCCGAGATCCTCTATCCTTATTGGCCGGAGGTCGAAGCCATGCTGCCCTCTGAAAATAATTACCACCGTTCTATCGCCATCTTATTGTTGGGCGCGCTCTGCCCGGCGGACAGTAAAGGATGCTTTGAACTTATCGCCGATCGTTATTTTTCCTATCTGAATGGTGGCAGCGTCATGACCGCGCGTTATATCGTGCAAAGCTGCACCACTATTTTTCGCTCAAAACCAGCTCTGCGCACGCTGATTACGGACATTTTGCTGCATATCGAAAACTATTGTAACCTGCCCCCCGAGCGGATCGACCTGCTGCGGACGGATATCCTCGATTGTTTGGAACAACTTTATCCACTATTAACAGAAAAAGACAGCGCGCTGCGTTTTGCTGAAGCGGCGCTGTCTGCTAAAAGCCCCAAAACCTGTAAAACAGCTAAGCTGTTTTTGAAGAAACACGTTGGCTGATTAACTTACTCTCTGTTTGTATCCCTTTGAGGTTAAATTTCCCGGTCACTGCCAGCCAAGCTGCCACATCCACTATTGCACGCAGCCAAACGAACGGCTGGAAAAAGGTGAACCATAACAGCAACCCAATCGCCAGTACACCAAATCCCAAAGTGAGCCACCCACCGCGGCGCATAAAGGCAAACCCAGCTGTCAATCCGGCTGCCAGCAACGCCAGCCACAAACCAATCTCCACAGCTTCGATCCATTCCGGTTCAGAACCAGCTTCCGCGCGCACCTGGATGCCCTGCATCATATTTCGCGCCATCACCAGGCCGCCGGCGTCAATAATGGATCCCGCAATGGAAATATCCATTCCTTCCGGCATTTGAATACGGGTGCGTACTATCAAACGCGTATTGCCATTCGGATCCGGCTCCACCAGCCATAACCAGCTCCAGCCAACTTCCATGATCGAATTTGCCAGCAGATAATGGCCCGGCTCTACCTGGTAAACATCCAACGCACCACCGATCATCTGGTCCCCCGGCTGAGGATTCTGCCATTCGGGCACAATCCGGTCGGCGTTAATGTATATGCGTTCGCCGGCAATCAGATTTTCCACAAACATGTAACTGTAATAGGCTGCACGTATATCACCCATCTGCGCCACCCACGGCCACACCTGCTCGACCGTCGCATCAATCGAGATTGCATGCGTCCATAAAATGATCGGCGCATCCAGAATTTCATCTCCCGGGTAGCTGCGCTGTAACTCGCTCGCGCTGGCACCCCAATTATGTAAAACCGGCAGCAACGCCGCAATTCCACCAATCACCAGCACCAAAACCAGTACCAGTCCTACCAAAAAACGTTGAAATTTAGAATTTGATTGCATATGATGATCTCCATATTTTGGACAATTTGCAGGTTATCGCAAATTCAACAAACTGTCCGGATGTTATAAGATCAGTATAGGGAAATCAAACGCTAGCCGCATGCCTCCAAGGGAGTAGATTAATGCAAACAAGGTAGTAGATTAGAATAAATTACCTGACAGGAAACCACCCATAGATACTCCCCCGAATAAAATCCTATCGAATATTAAATTTATACCAGAAAGAAGGCAATCGCCGCCAGAATCAAACCCAGCACAACACTGAAAACAGTGCCGATCAGGAAACCGCGAAAGTGAAAAAAGTAATCCTTGTAAGCCGCATGGCCTTCACTGCCAGGGATAACCATCCAGCGTGGGGTAATCTTGCAAAAGATCAGCCAATCCAAAATCAACCAATCCCACAGATTAAAGGCGAAGGCAATGCCGAATATGAAAAGCCACAAGGTAATAAAATTTTGCTCACCGAACTGAGCCTGAAAGATACTGGCAGCTACAACGGGGTAAATAAACAATACCAGCAAGAAAGGCAGCCCCAGAATCGTGGAGAGCCGTTTCTCCTGTGCGTTCTTAGGCGGGACAATTTCCTTAATCGCCGGGGGATAATCCTGGAGCATCAGGCGTGGGTTATATAGAACCAACCCCGATAGGACAAGCGTAGCCAACACAACATATATTCCGGCATGCAGTAAAAAGAAACTCGCCATGGTCCGATTATACAACGTATAAATGGAACGAAAAACTGCCTGTATCATTTCTAAAATGGATAGTATTTAGTGGCTATGTTGATCCACCGGGTCTATTTTGACTTTTTTTATCGTTTTTATCATTAATATTACAAAAAACTGATACATCGAGTTGACCGAAAATAAAAAGTTGTTTATTGTTGTCTATACAAAAATAGAAAATCAAAAAACTTTCCAATTTATTGTCTAAAACCACAACACCATAGTTCCCAGGCATTTCCAGGAATAAGAGTTATGGAACCAAAGACAGATCATTCTACAGAATCCCGCCCTGATTTTTGGCGATATCACTGGCAGAATCTATTTAAAAAAACTAAACATCTGATCCCTTTTGTCGCTGGGATTTGCGCAGCTTTGTTAGGGTTGCTTTTCTACAACCTGATCAAACCATCTGAAGAGCTGTTAACAATGGATGATGTGAACCTGGCAGTGGAGCAGGCAATGGCTTCAGCTACTCCGCTGCCTGCTTATTCTTCACTGGTGTACCAGGTTATTCAACCTTCTCTTGTCTTCATCCAGGTTGCCTATCCGGATAGTGCGGAAGATGAGGGTGCTCTGGGCAGCGGGGTAGTCATCTCTATTCAAGGTGAAATTCTTACTGCCCTGCATGTCGTTGAAAATGCTGCTGAAATTCAACTCACCTTTGCGGACGGTACGCAAACGAGTGCACAGGTGATATCCACCCAACCAGAAAACGACATTGCCGTGCTTCAACCCGATCGATTACCCCAAATTCTGGTTCCTGCAGTAATTGGTAATCCAAATAGCCTGGAAGTTGGGGACGAAGCATACGCTGTGGGGAATCCCTTTGGCTTATATAGTTCCATGAGTTCAGGTGTTATCTCCGGATTCAACCGTTCCTTCGAGGCAGAAGAAAGTAATCAGAATATCACCGGGCTGATCCAAATCGATACTGCCGTTAACCCCGGCAATTCAGGGGGTCCATTGCTGAACAGGGCCGGACAGGTCATTGGGATTGTCATCGGAATATTGAATCCTACGGAGGAAGACTTTTTCGTTGGTATTGGTTTTGCGGTTCCCATTACGTTAGCAAGTACAGCAGCTGGCATGCCAAATTATTAAAACATAATCAATTAACGGGTAACAGAAATTCTTAATAATATTAAAAATTCAAGAATCAAGGAGATGACATGGATTCGATAATCAAATCCGAAAACCGGCTGCAATTAGAAAAGGTATTGTATGAAGTAAAGAAGATCATTGTGGGACAAGACCTCTTGTTGGAAAGACTGGTTGTTGCGCTGCTTTCCCGCGGACACATTCTGGTTGAAGGCGTACCCGGACTGGCAAAGACCATGGCCATAAAGACCCTCACGGAAGCCATTGGTGGGGATTTTAAACGAATTCAATTTACTCCGGACCTGGTTCCTGCGGACCTGGTTGGTACGCGCATTTATAACCAAAAGACGGGGGAATTTAACACCTCTCTCGGACCGGTATTTACAAATTTGCTATTGGCTGATGAGATTAATCGCGCCCCTGCCAAGGTGCAGAGTGCATTATTAGAAGTAATGCAGGAAAGGCAAATCACGATCGGACGCGAAACCTTTCGGGTTCCGGATCCCTTCCTGGTGATGGCCACCCAGAATCCCATTGAAACTGAAGGAACCTATGCCTTACCAGAAGCTCAGGTCGATCGCTTCATGCTAAAGGTCCTGGTTGATTATCCTTCCTCAACGGAGGAATTCGTGATTGTTGAGCGAATGACTGGTTTTGTGGAAAAAGTGCAGAAGGTGCTGTCCATTGAACAACTGCTGGAATTGCAGAAAAAAGCTTACCATGATGTGTATGTTGACCCTGCGTTGATTGAGTATGCCATCCAGTTGGTGACGGCCACCCGAAAACCAAGGGAGTTTGGTTTAAAAGACCTGGAACATTACATTCTTTTTGGTGCCAGTCCACGCGCCTCGATCAATCTAATTCTCACTGCCCGTGCATTGGCCTTTGTTCGAGGACGCAGCTACGCACTCCCACAGGATGTGCTGGATATGGCGGCAGATGTCATGCGTCACCGTGTCGTGGTTTCCTATGAAGCTCTTTCAGATAATGTAACAAGTGATGATATCCTAAAAAAGATCTTCAATCGTATTCCAATCCCTGCGGTACCATTACACGAACGCGAGAAAATTCATGAATTTTCTTAAAAAAAGAGGGTCTACTGAAGAAGCAGAGATCCCCACTCCCATAAAGGGTTCGGCGGAGCGTATTTTGCAGCGAGTGGATTGGCAAATCATTCGGCGGCTGGATGGACTGCTGCAAGGAGATTACCGCAGCCTTTTTTATGGTTATGGTGTCGATTTTGCCGACCTTCGTGAATACCAGCCTGAGGATGATATTCGCTATATCGATTGGAATGTGACCGCACGGATGGATACACCTTATGTTCGTCAATATATGGAAGACCGCGAAGTTACCGCCTGGTTCTTAATCGATCTCAGCCCGTCTATGGACTTTGGCAGCAATTCAAATGACAAACGGGCGGTTTTGATCGATATGGTGGCAACACTGACCCGCCTTCTAACCCGTCATGGTAACCGGGTGGGGGCCATACTTTATAATGGGCGATCGGCTGGTTTATCAAAGAAAAATGATCAGAATCTGCATCCTATACACTTGATCCCCGCAAAAGGAGGACGCGCCCAGGTGCTTCACCTGATCAATACTGTATTAAGGAAACCAAAGCTATCCAATGCCCCGCTTACTGATTTGCGCATTCTGCTGGATACCGCCCTTAATTCCATCAAGAAACGCTCCCTCATCTTCGTTCTCTCAGATTTTATCAGTACACCCAACTGGGAAAAACCACTGACCCTGCTGCGGCAGCGTCATGAACTTATCGCGATCCGCCTGTGGGATCCACACGAGATTGAATTGCCAGATGTTGGTCCGTTGTGGCTGGAGGATTCAGAAACAGGTGAGCAAATGTTTGTTGATACACATGATCCCTTTTTTCGGAGAAAGTTTTCAGAAATTTCCATGCAGAGAGATGATGAATTGGTCAAAACCTTCCGTTATTGTGGTGTGGAACCCTGGTCACTTTCCACCGGTGAAGACATGGTGAAGGCAATCCTGCGTTATATTTCGATTCGGAAGCAAATTCACCGAACGGGCAATGGCGCACTTGTAAGGAGCGGCACGATGACCACAACTCAACGAATGGGGAACTGATGAGGGTGAACCCATGACATATCTCTGGCCTTCCATGCTTTATGCCCTGGGGTTTATCCCTGTGCTCATCTTCCTGTATGTGCTTATCCAAAGACAACGTATCAAAAGGGTAGCCAATTTAAAGGGGCTCATCTCCATCAAACATGCAAAGAAGACACCCTCCAGGTTGGTAAGGCAAATCCCGCCATTTTTGTTTGTCATCAGTCTGTGCATTCTTGTACTTGCCCTGGCGCGCCCGCAAACAAAAGTCAATCTTCCGCGAGTGGAGGGCACACTGATCCTGGTTTTTGATGTTTCCGGAAGCATGGCAGCTAAAGACGCCGAACCGACTCGCATGGAAGCTGCCAAGACTGCCGCACAGGAGATCATCCTCAACCAACCAGAAACCGTTCAAATTGGGATCGTTTCCTTCAGCAACAGCGGTTTCACTGTGCAGAATCCCACGAATGATACGCAAAGTCTTCTGGATGCGATTAACCGTCTTCAGCCTGGGGCGGGCACATCATTGGGGCAAGGCATCCTTACAGCACTGAACACCATAGCAACAGACTCAGGTTTGTATACAGAAATTGAGGGATCTTCTTCCGAACAAAGCTCAGATCAATCCCCCCAACCGGAAATCAATCCGGAAACTGATCTGCTTTCTCAGCTATCTACAGGGATATACCCTTCTTCAGTGATCGTTATATTATCCGATGGAGAGAATAACGAGTCACTCAATCCTCAAGAAGCAGCCCAGGCAGCCGCGGATCGAGGCGTGCATATCGATGCACTTGGTTTTGGCACAACGGCTGGCGTCGTATTAGAAGTAGATGGATTCAATATACACACCTCACTGGATGAATCCGCACTCCGGGAAATCTCTCAGGTCGCCGGAGGCACCTATTACAATATCCAAAATGAACCGGATTTACAAGCAGTGTACAAAAATATTTCTCCGGAACTGGTTATTAAATCACAGATGATGGAAGTTACATCCATTTTTGCCGGAGCAGGTATCTTTTTCGCACTGATGGGCGCTATATGCTCCTTGTTTTGGTTCAGCCAACTTCCATGAAGGTTTTAATGTTTTATCTGCCTTCATAGTAGTCGTGCTGTCGGAGGTAACTAATGAAATTTCTTTGGCCTTCTGCCCTTCTATTACTCGTATTGCTGCCTTTATTGGTCCTGATGTATGTTTGGGTGCAGCGCCGCAGACGGCGATTTGTTATACATTATTCCAGTGTATCACTGCTTCGGAATGCACTGCCTAAGCAGTCTCGCCTCAGGCGTCATCTTCCCGCAGCTCTTTTTTTGTTGATGCTCGCCAGCCTGTTTTTGGGCCTGGCACGTCCCGTTGCGATAACCCTTGTCCCGAATGGCCGAGCAACGGTCATGCTGGTGATGGATGTATCCAGAAGCATGCTGCAGAATGACATAGCCCCCAGCCGCTTTCTCGCTGCAAAAACAGCGGCTCTTTCGTTTGTTGAGCGCCAAAAAGAGAATAACCGGATTGGTATTGTTGCCTTTGCCGGCATCGCTCAACTGATTCAGCCCCCAACTACGGAACCTGAAGAATTGGAACTGTCCATAAATAACCTGGTGACCGGGCGCGGCACAGCTATTGGCAGTGGGATTCTGACAGCGCTGGATACCATAGCTGAATTTAACCAGGAAGTAGCTGCCATTGGCGATGGTATAGAGGCGGATGTTCAGGTAACACCTGTTGCCGAAGGCGAGTTTGTGTCTGATATCATCGTCTTGCTGACGGATGGTGCAAACACGCGGGGTATAGAGCCTATTGATGCTGCTCAGTACGCCGTTGATCGCGGCGTGCGGATCTATACCATAGGGTATGGAACTACCAACGGCGGCGGTGGCATGGGTAATAATATCTTTGGTGAAGATTTTAATTATTACTTGAGGTTCGATGAAGCCTCGCTCAAAGAAATTGCAGGTAGTACCGGTGGAGAATACTATAAAGCCACCAGCGCAGATGAATTAGAAAAGGTGTTTGCTGAACTTCCAACCTACCTGAGCACACGCGAAGAAACCGTCGAAATAAGTGTGCTGTTTGTGGCGATTGCATCGCTATTGCTTATAATTTCAGCTTTCCTTTCACTCATTTGGCGACCTCTTCCATAAACATCCTGGTGAATTATTTAAGCGCTTTTTGGTATTTATCAGGATAAGCTGCTTAAGGAGATTCAATATTTTGATGCAATCACAGGTTCATTTAATTTATTTCCGTGCTTATTTGCTTTTTCAAAATCAGCATGGCTGATGGGTTTTGTAGTCCCCGGTAAGGAATCTTCCCGTAGCGTATAATTATTGAGACAAAAAAAGATTCACTTCAGGAGACCATAATGGCTAAAATTATTCGATGGGGCATTCTTGGTACGGGTAAGATTGCGCACACTTTCAGCACGGCATTAAAAAGCCTGCCTCAAGCAGAAATTGTTGCGGTAGGTTCGCGTACGCAGGCAAGTGCGGAGAAGTTTGCTGATGTATTTGACATCCGGCAGCGTTACTCATCTTATGAAGCGCTGGTTAACGATGCTGATGTGGATATCATTTACGTCTCCACCCCGCATACCCTGCACCACGAAAACAGTCTGTTGGCGCTTAACGCCGGTAAGCATGTGCTCTGCGAGAAACCACTCGGGCTGAATAGCCGCCAGGTCGAAGAAATGATCACCACTGCCAAAGAAAAGAAACGTTTCTTTATGGAAGCCATGCGGATGTACTTCTACCCCGCCATTCAAAAAGCAAAGAGCCTGGTTGAATCAGGCGCAATCGGTACGCCGCGCATGTTACAAGCCGATTTTGGCTTTTCGGCTACCTTCGACCCGCAATCACGCCTGTTCAACCCACAGTTAGGCGGCGGTGCTCTGCTGGATATCGGGATTTATCCCCTGGCATTTGCCCAGCTCTTTTTTGGTAAACCAATGCACCTGAGCGGTGAGGCTATCCTGGGAAAAACCGGCGTTGATGAACAAATCACGATCACCGCTCAATACGCCGGTGAAGAAACAGCTGTTCTTTGCGCTACCCTGCGGGCCAACACCGAGAGCGCAGCCATCATCAGCGGCAGTCAGGGTTATCTGCGCATCCACCGTGAGTTTTGGCGTCCGGAAAAAATATCCATCATCAGCGGCAGAAATCTGACTGAGGAATTATTAGAATTCCCGATCAGCGGCAACGGCATGGAGTATGAGGCCCAGCACGTGATCGACTGCCTGACCAGTGGAAAAACCCAAAGCGATATGATGTCCTGGCAGGTTTCGCGTGACCTGATGGCAATGATGGATACCTTACGTGCTCAATGGGGGTTGCGTTACCCGGGTGAAAAATGATTCCGGCAAAACCGGCTATTTTCGCAGTTTACCGGTATGCAAAAATCTTTCCAATAAATTCGTTATTTGCGCGATATATCCCACAAAATACTCTCTTTCAAAACGCACAATGTAATTTGCCACCCAAAGCATTCGTCCCGCTCGGAATATATCTAACTCCCCTGGGTAAGTCTCTGGCCAGTTTTCAAGTGTTTCATATCCATTGCGGAAAGCGGTTAAGAGCAGCTCAAAATCCTGTGGTATTACATCTGACATCAAATCCTGTATTGCCATGGCAATATCCTGCACAGGGTAACCCCACACGGTATCTTCAAAATCTAATGGAAAAAGCTCTCCCCTGCATTTTTTAATATTTCCATGCCAGAGATCATGATGAATAACCCGCAATCCATCCATAGTGGCATAACGTTGGCTATATGCATCCAAAACTTTCTGAAAAGTCTGCTCCAGGATTGCCCGGTGGTCCGCCGGCAGCAACTGCAAGATTTCCGGTAAAAATAAATGAACTTCCTCGCCCCGCGCAAATATGCTACTCATCCGTCTGGTGGTAAAACCGCTTGGTGCTTCAAATCCCAATGATGCTCTATGTAACTGTGCAAACAGTTTTCCCATCTTTTCCAAATTTTCTGGGGTTAGTTGATTTTCAAGTGATTTGCCAGGCATCCAACTCATCAACATAAAACGCTGTGTCTGGGCAGAATCCACTATAGGAACATCCATCCAGGCCATACCATTTCTTGTCCATTTGGGGCAGGGAACCGGGATATTGCTTTGCTCGTTTAAGTATTCCAGCCATTTAAATTCAGAATATAAGTCGGTTTCTGTACGCCATCCAGGTTTACAAGCCCTCAACAAAAACTTTTCGCCATTGCCTGAGCGCGCCTTAAAAAGAGTATTGGTAAAATTGCCTAATAGACGAATTTCATTAATATCAAGATCGTAGGCTTGAACAGCCTGGAACGCCAATGTTCGCAACCGCCGGTTTTTTCCGCGTTGGGTTAACAGTTCAAAAGGCTTCAAATAAGTACTCCTGAGGGTTTCGAATACCTCAGATTGTATCCCTTTGGATCCTCTAAGCCAACCCGTCAAGCGGATAGTCTATACTGAAAATACCACTTATTTTTTCGATGCGCTTGAATTACCATTATGTAATAATCTATTTATGCCATATTTTGTCATATACTATCGCTATACTATCTTCAGAAAGCAAAATACATGAGTAACAAAGCCTCCCGTCTCCTCACTCTCATTCAACTCTTACAGCACAAGCCAAACCAAAAGGCGGCAGATCTGGCTGTTCAATTGGGTATCTCCATCCGTTCTCTGCATCGATATTTCGCCATACTCGATGAAATGGGTATCCCGATTTATAGTGAACGCGGACCCAATGGCGGTTTCTCGCTGGTGCGCGGATACCGCATGCCGCCGCTAATGTTCACACCGGACGAGGCCGCAGCCATTTACCTGGGTGCCGGTATGGTGCGTGAGCTGTGGGGACAACGCTACGCCGAACCGGCCATTTCGGTGTTGGCCAAACTCGATAATGTTCTTCCCGATGAACAATTGCGTGAAGCAGCCTGGGCTAAGCGCTCGTTAGCCATCACCGGTCTACATCAGATTGACCCTCAGTTCCTGGCGCCAACCCTGGAAACACTGCAACAGGCTTCCCATGAAAACCATACCATCGAGATGGTTTACCAATCTATCCAGGCAATACAGGCTGCCGAACGAAAGATTGACCCCTATGCGCTGGTAATCCGTTGGGGTTATTGGTACCTGATCGGTTTCTGTCATACCCGCCAGGCGCTGCGTTCTTTTCGCGTCGACCGTATCCAATCCGTAAAAATCCTGACCGAAGCATTCACCATCTCGCAGGGTTTCAATCTGCAACGATTCCTGGAAACCGAATATACCAACCAACCACATACCCGAATACAACTTTTGTTCAATGCCGAGGCAGCGCGTCAGACTGATGAATTGCGCAGCTTCTGGGATTCAATGGAAACATTGTCCGATGGATCAGTTCAGGTCTCCCTCAACACCCCCGATACAAACTGGGTATTGCAAACCGTCCTCTCTCTCGGCGCACAGGTGGAAATTCTTTCACCGCCCGAACTGCGCGCTCGCTTATTGGAATGGATCAACGCCATTGCCCACCGTTATCAGGACTGACTTCAATAAAAAAAAGACCATCAACATTATTACAGGAAGGAAAATATTCATGGCACAACCTATTACAAAAACACAACTTCTGCAAGAAGGGCAGCAGGAAAAAGAGAAACTCTTTAAATACCTGGGGACTTTGACCGGGCAGCAAAAAATACAATCCGGAACCGTTGGCGAATGGTCAGCGAAAGATGTGCTTGCCCATCTCATCGAATGGCATCAATTGGTATTGGGTTGGTTGGCGACCACCCAGCGTGGAGAAACACCATCCATCCCGGCTGAAGGCTACAACTGGCAACAGTTGCCTGCTCTCAATCAGATGTTCTATGACCGCAACCGCGACACACCGTTAACGGTGATTGAACAACGGTTTAAGGAAACCTATCAGGCCATACGTGATTGCATCACCGCTTTGGAAGATAGTCTGTTATTTACACCGGGTCTCCATCCCTGGATGAATAAAAACACGCTGACCGCGTATTTCAACTCCTGTACCACCAGCCATTACCGGTGGGCGCTCAAAGAAATCCGCAAAGGAATCAAGCCATGTTGAAATTTTATCAGGGTCGTGTTCCAGCCTGTGGCTGCTTCTGCGGCGGCTGCCCAACCTATACCCGCGAAAAGAAGCCCTGCCCAGGTGCTGCTTTCACAAATCGGTGTGAGGGCTGCAAAACATTCCACCAATGCTGTCAGGAAAAAGGGATCACCCACTGCTATCAATGCAACCAATTCCCCTGTAAACGATTCAAAGATTTTCGTAAACGCTGGCTAAAATATGGCCAGGACTTTTTGGAAAACCAGCAGAAGCTTCAAGAATCAGGTGAAGAAGGATTTTTGCAGTATTGGAACCAGGCACTAGAATAGCGATATCAGATGGGTGAAGGACGGCTTTTTTTCCGGTGGAAACAGTATTACCATGCAAGCCCCCTGGCCTAATCCCTGCGACTCTGCGTAAATCGTACCGCCCTGCGCCAGGACCAACGCCTTGGATATAGCCAGACCCAATCCCATCTTACCGGCATTTCCGGAACGGGCTTTGTCGGCCCGGTAGAAACGGTCAAATACGTATGGCAAATCTTCAGCATGGATTCCCGAACCACTGTCCTGCACCTGGATACGTACCTGCCCCTCCCATAGATCCACTCCGATTCGGATGAAACCACCGGCGGGTGTATGCCGCAGCGCATTATCCAACAGGTTGCGTAATACCTGCATAACCCGGCCTTCATCCACCAGGATGTTGGGTAGATCTGGCTGTATATCCAGGGTTAAGGCAACGTTCTGTCGCAAACAAATGGCTTCAAAACCATCGTATGCCTGCTGTGCGATATCCCCCGGAATACAGGAATGGATTTCCATATTCAAATCACGTGCATCAGTTTTGGAAAGCATATTCAAATCATCCACCAGCCTTCTTAAATGTTCAATTTCGGTCATGATGATCTGGACCTGACGGTTGGTTAAATGAATATCGTCGTCTTCCAGCATCTCGATATAACCGGCGATAACCTGCAAAGGCGTACTCAAATCGTGGGTGATATCAGCTGTCATCTGGCGGCGCTGCTGGTCTGCCCGCGCTAGATCCGCGCTCATCTGGTTAAACGTCTGGGTGAGCTGCCCCAATTCATCTTGCGAGGTTACCGGCACCGATTGTTCCAATTCGCCTTTGGAAAGTTTTTTGGAGGCTTCCATCAGGCTGCGAATAGGTTTCAATAAAATACCTGCCAGTAAAAATCCCATCAGCACCGCACCCAGTATTCCTGCTGCCGCTGCAATGAAAATCGCCCGGTTGGTACGATCCAAAAAAAGCTGCTCCTCAGGGCTTAATTTGAACTCAAATCCTCTATCGGGGATCACCCAGGCAACGATATTCCCATTAACTGTAACAGCAGTACTCCCATCAATTTCGGATTGGGGTACACTATCCCCAACATCATAACCGGGAAAGGGGATGATCGTAACCAAATCCGCACCTACCAGGCCATTTCGCCCGCGAATTTCCCGCGGATATTCATGATCTTTATAATCACCTGGTGGATTCTTGTCGGACGGGGTAGGAATTTGTTCCAGGAATGCCGGATCACGCACCAATTGTGTCTGATAATATTCCAAAAAACCAGCCCAACTGGCGGTTTGTTCGTAGTAAAAGGCTGCTTCTTCGTTTAGTCGGGTAGCCTGCTGCTCCATGACCAAATTCAACAAACTCTGATTGGATGTTAAACGCATAAAACCCGCTATCACCACTACCGAGAGCAGCGCTACGACCAGGTAAGATGCGATCAGCTTGGCTTTTAACGAACGGTGGATCATTTCCCATCTCCCAGACGGTAACCAATTCCAAAAACGGTCTCCACATAACGGGGATCTTCCGGATTTTCTTCGATCTTCATGCGCAGGTTACGGATATGAATTTTCAATGTGGCTTCCGACCCGCTAAACCCATGTTCAATTAATCGCGTACAGAAAGCGGCGCGCTGCACCACCTGCCCGCTCGATTCCATCAGGATTTCCAACAGTTGGAATTCCAACGGAGTCAGTTCAACCGGCTTGTCCTTTATCCGCACTTCATGCTTGCTGCGGTCCAGGATCAGATCGTTATATTCCAAAACAGGTTCGCTGCTTTCTTTTTGAGCAGCCCGGCGTAACACGGCACGCATACGCACCAGCAATTCACGCATGCGAAAAGGTTTGGTAATGTAATCATCCGCGCCCAGATCAAAGCCGCGGATCAGGTCCGCTTCCTGCTGCTTGGCGGTGATCATGATCACCGGTACATCCGATTCACGCCGTAAATAGCTGATAAATTGGTACCCATCCATGTTGGGCATCATTATATCCAGTAAGATAATATCCGGATTTTCTTGCTTTACCGTTTCCAGGGCTTCACGCCCATCACCGGCAGTAAAAACTGCAAATCCCTGACCGGAAAGAAAATCCGTCAGTAAAATTTGCACATTCTTTGTATCGTCAACTACCAAAACTTTACGTGTCATAGGTTTAAGTATATTCAATAAATTCCTAAAAATAAATGTTTCTAACAAGATAACAAACAGGATAGAAACTTCTCTTATCCTGTTTGTTTCTCGGAGGAGATATTGTTCGTAAGGACTATCAATTTGTTTTTCTTATATATCGCTCCTTTCATTTCATATCTTTTATTCGTTATACCAATAGTACATTTTTTAATCACCCAATTGGTTTATTTTTTGTATAGCTCATATCGGGAAAGGTCTTAGAAGTTCCAGCCGGAATCCCCCCGTGGACGTCTATTTTTACCGGTTCGCTCTCCTGACTGTTGGTCGGAAGAGACATTTTCGGTGTAATCGCAAATCGAATTGTCATTTTCATCCGTATAACGCCGGCACTCTCCGGGATAAACGCAGCCCCGGAAACATTGAAATACTGTCTGATTAATAGTAACACCGGACGCCGTAGTATTATCATCCGTTGCAGCGCTTCCGGACATTTCAGAAACGTCCACTTCGCTCACATTTTGCTTCTCGGAATAATCACAAATTCCGTTTCCATCCTGATCTACATACTCACGACACTCCCCAGGCCAGGGATCATTGACCAAATTATGCGGGCATACACCACTTGCCGCCGATTTGTTGCTTTTTGATACCAGAGAACAACCGCTCATAAAAACGGTGGCTGCCACACTGGTCCCGGCTAACCTGATAAAATCCCTTCGATTTATTTTTTCTTTGCTCATCAATCAACTCCGTTCGTTACGAATTGGTATTCACAACCGCCGGTTTTTTAATATTACGGATCACCCAGGCTGATCCGCGCCATCCGATCAATACCACTGCGATCACAACCAGCATTTTGAGCAAGGTCTCACCCATACCGGGTAATAAACGTGCCAGGGATAAACCACTGCCCTTATGGCCGTGGACGCCTTCCAAACCACCGGCTGGCATCTGCGGACGGGTACCTTCGTCTTCGAGCATAGTTCCATTTGTACTCATTTCGGGTCGATCACCTCCTCCCCGACCTTCCATTTGCGAAGGCTGTAAACCATCCAATAATCCGTTTTGCTGTGCTCCAAACCAACCCAGGGCCAGCGCACTCATCACAGTCAGAATAAATAAACTTCTTAATATCCATTTCATATCTTAATTCTCCTTTGGTTTAGTGACTCTGCTTGATCGGAAACCCATCCGGAATGTGGATTTGGGTTTTTGGTTTTCGATGGAATAATCCAGCAATCGGACTGATTGCGTAGCGCTTAATAACGGTGAGTATCCACTTGTAATGCAGTGCCAGATGAGCACCCACCAGAAGAATGGTGATATCGGTAGCCTGGTAATGCAGAAACTTCCAGATTGCCTCGCGCGACCCTTGCAAACCGATCGCCGGCAGAACACTCTCAGAGATCATCAAACCGGAAAAAATGATGGTGACAAAACCAATCATGATCGCCATATCCAATAGGTAGTTAATCCTTGGTTCGGCTCTCAATCTGGTAAAAAATCGTTTGGTCACTTTTACTACCCAATCCCAGTGCAGCAGCACATGGATTAGTATCACGCCCACAATTCCCATGCCCAACCATTCATGGATGGCAATTCCCGTGGCATTTGCATCAATTACTACCAAAAATGCCACCAGGAAGAGAACATCAATCGTCAGGTTTAACAACGTTTTGTTTGATATCTTTTTGTTTTTCATATTATTCTCCTTTGTATTTCTGAATTACCGCTATCATAACGGGAAGGCAAATGGCTTTGGTTTACTTCTGGTATATCCACACCAAGTAAAAAAGAGCGCATCCTTGCGCTCTTTTTTGGAAGAATTACCAATAAAAACTGGTTAATTTACTTCATTCAGATATTCCTGAACGGCAGTATAGCGACTGTTGGCATGTTGGATTAATCCCTCCACTGATTGTTCAAAAGTCTCTATCGATTCCAACTGGGTATAACCGGTTACTTCACTGGTCACATAGGGTGCAATCAGATCATGATAAGTCTGATAGATTTCTGCCATCTTTTGCGGCACAAAGACGCTGGTAATCGTCTCCTGCAAATATTGCTGATATTTAGCCATGTATACACTGTCGTCAGCCAGGTAACGGATTAATGGCCATTGATCAGTCACCGCAGCCAGGTCCAGTTCGCGGGCGCCACCGCCCATGCCACCTCTTCCAGCATCACCTCCGCCGCCACCGCGGCCAGCACTCAGGGACATGTTATTATCCCAGGGTATCCAGGTGACCTGTCCGGAGGTGGGATTTGCGTACAAGTAATAGTTATGCGCCATCGAACCATAGGTGTCCCAGTTTTGAATAATGGTATCCACTGCCAGCCACTTCAGGAAGGCATCCACATCAAATACTGCTTCCAATCCCGCGCGCCAGGCTACCGGGTCTGTCGTACGTGTTTCGGCATGCAGTGCTTCAAATACCGCCTGAATATCACTCCAATCGGCTTCGTCTTCATTACTTTTCTTCTCAAATGACTCCTCATCAAACGTTCCGGCGGCGAAGGAGGCTCCAGTGCCCTCCGGTTTGTAAATATTACCGCTGTCTTCTTCAAATTTAGTCTCAATCAGCGTGTCGTCGACGATTTCCACCGCGGTGTACAACCCAAAATACTTGGAGCCTTCTCCATAATCCACATACACTTCATAGAATGCAGTTTGTGAAGAAACAACACCCGCTTCACTAAAAACATCTGCTGCTACTTTTTCGCGCAGGTAAGATTCATCCATGGCATTGCTCTTGAATGAAATCTGTTTGAAGCCATAAAAACGCTGGTCGGTCGTAGAAGGATCGTCATCCTCAAACTCATCAAAATCAAGCCTTAAGGATATTTTCAAAGTTCCACTGGACCATGATGTCGCCAAAGTGGAATTCCCACTGAAACGCAAACCAACACTCTCCCAGGTTTCGCCGTTGAAGGCAATTGTGGAGGACACATAACTGGTATCGCCGCCGATATCCATGGCACCCATGCCCATCCCACCTTCAGGCCGTCCATTACCGCCGCCTGGCGGTTGCTGCCCTTCCGGCATTTCTGGTCGTGTTCCATCGCTGGGTGGCTGCATCCCCTCGGGCATCGCCGGCAAGGTTCCATCCGTAGGCGGCTGCCGGTCTTCACTTCGCACGGGCGGGTTGGCAAAATTTTCCCTGCCGCCCATTCCACCTACATTGGTACCGTCACCCTGCTCACCAAACAATTCAGTCATCTCAGTGAGTAAGGTGTCCCATTCTTCCGCGCTAATGGTGATACTGATCCGATTGACTGAGTCCTGCGGAAAGACCACACTATAGTCTGGTTCAACAGCTTTACTGTGAGTTGCTTCGTTCCAATTTTCAGCACGAACCACCGCTTCTTCACCTGTTTCGGCAGATTCCTCTTCGGAAACCTCTGCCGCTGTCGTTACATCACTATCGAGTGTTGTGTTCCCGGACACAGGCTGTGTTCCGGCTGATGCCGGGCTGCCGCAACCGGTCAGATTGATTGCGAGAATTGCCATCAGCATGAATCCCCATAAAATCCCGTTTCTTTTCATTTAATACTCCATTATTATAGAAATTTTCATTTCAATTTAAGCTTCATCATCGTTGGTATAAACCATCACCCCATTGGATTGCAGCCAATCCTGTTGTTCAGGGTCATCAAAATGAATCTGAACCTCAGCCACATCCTTTAAGAAGTTGATTTTTCCAACCACAACGCGTTTAATCTTCAGGCCGGTACGTTCTTCCAGATCCGCTATCAAAGCCGGACGGTTCTCCCGTTTTATATTTTCAATCTTTTCATAAACAATCCGTTTTGTTGATTCGTAACGAAAGCCCCATCCTCGTTCCAGTATAAATAAGATACCCAGAACAATCAGGTTAGCGGCAAACAATTCTCCCCATACATTGGCGTTGGAGGCAGCCGAATTCATCACCGGCAAAGCGGTAATGATAAACAAATAGGTCATCTCTCGAATCGGCATAGGTTCAGTCCGGTAACGCAGGATGGAAAAAATGGCGAATAATCCAAAACCCACCCCAACACTGATCTCAATACTTGTCATAAAGCTTAAGACGAAATAAATAATCGTATTAAAAGAAAGAAAGGTAAACACGTAACGCTTATTATGCGTTTTTGGATAATAAATAAAACGTACAGCCGTTAAGGCTACTGCAAAATTAAACAAGAATCCCAGTATAAAACTAAAAAACGCGGGCATATCGAATTGCTCCTTGGTTGAGTTTATTAACCATCAGTAATTTTGGTTTAATGACGTTGTGTTTTAACTGTTCAAACAGCAAGGATGCTCCAAAACAGTATTTGCTGAATCCGGTGGAACGTAGTCCCATTTGGCGCATTAATTGTATGAAATCGGAATGGGTGGAAAAACCATCCTGTTTGACTTCGGCAATGACAATGCCATCCAGATAAAAAGCGCGTTCATCATTGAAAAAGCCCAGATCAAAATCAATCGTCAGACGTTCCAGATTGTATTTGCTCACCAGGGTAATCCGGGTAAATGTGTTCCATAATTTGGGTTCCAGTTCCTTGCTGGTGTAAGGGTTATAATCGCCTAAAAATTCATCTACATTCTCGTCCAGGGCTGTCACTGGTATCTGTGTGCACAAACGTTTCTTATCGGTGCGTTTTTTTTGGTCTTTCTTTTTCACTTCCAAAAACGAAACACGTGTATCCATGTATTCGCGCGTGCGTACCTTAAAAATATCATGGTACCCACTCGTTTGCCGGTGGTAGAAATCAAATTTGGTTGTATCGAAATACAGTGTGCGGTAATGTTGAATCCGCTGGTGTTCAATCACCAGTACCCTGTATTGATCGGAAACAGAACGCAGTGCCTGCGCAAGCTGCTCTATAGTCATCACAAATTTTGTGTCCGTGCGGTTTAATAAGGTTACCTTATCCATTTCATTCAATCCGATTGGTTCAAAATTGTTTAGCGTATGCTGAATTTTGTCCGCACCAATCTGGTATCGAGATGAAATTTTGCTTGTCGGATAACCTGCCTTTTCAATTGATGTTGTTTTTGCAACCATAGAGTTTCTCCTTTATGCATGGGAAATAACACGAGTTCATCTCCCGGTCTCCTTCAGTGTATGGGTCAGGATGTGTTCAATCCTTCACTATCCCAATATTACCTAAACCAGACCTTCAAATGGTTTACTTCTGGTATACAAACAAACCGGATTATCCCTACTCCCAGGTATAAAACCTCTACCTTTTTAAAAACCCTGATGGTTCTAATCGCCCCCTTTTTCAACTGCCTACCGATCTCAATGCCAAACTCAACAAAAAAGACATGCCGTAAACTATACCGGCATGTCTTTTTTGATTACTTAATCCCAGTTAAATTATGGAGGACTTACTTTCTACCACCCACAAACGGAATCCGTAACCCGGCAATTGGACCAGTTTGTCTAAGCGCACTTCCTCATTGCGGATTAGGTCTATCACTGTCTCCCTAGCCAATTCCGCTGGTAGATCCACATTCACGGCCTGCCCGCCGGCATTCACCGCCACAATCAGGGTTTGTGTTACATTTTTCTTCTCAAATATAAAATACTGCTGTACTTCATCCACAGCCAACCAGGTCAGGTCCACTTCCTTAAAGACTGGGTGTGCCTTACGCAGTGCAATCAGGCGTTTTACAAGGTCGCGCAGCTCTAAATCCTGGTCTTCCGGGTTCCAGAGCATGCAGCGCCGGTTGTGACCATCCGGGCCAGCCAACCCGACCTCCGAACCGTAATACACACTGGGCGCACCGGTAAAGGTCATCTCCAACACATAGCCCAGCTTGAGCCGTTCAATATCATCCCCGCAAATACTCAGAAAACGCGTGGAATCGTGGCTATCGATCAAATTATACATATATTGCAGGTTGCGCTTGGGATAACTCACCAATAATTGGTTGACCGCATTTTGAAACTGGGTCACGCTGTAAGTTTCTTTTGTTTTGCCCGGTGCAGCCAGCAAATACCAGATCGGGTAGGTTAATTCGTAATTCATCACCCCGTCAAACTGGTCGCCCATTAACCACGGGTAGGAATTATCCCAGTTCTCGCCCAGGATGAAAACATCCGGGTTGATACCCTTGACCAGCTTGCGGAACTCGCGCCAGAATTCATGCGGAATTTCATTGGACACGTCCAGGCGCCATCCATCCACCTGGTAAGTTTCCGTCCAGTAGCGGATCGCCCCCAACAGATGTTCTTTCACCAGCGGGTGCTCGGTATTCCATTTAGGCATCACCGGCACAAAGGCAAAAGTGCTGTAATTCAAGCGGCCCCGCTGATCGTAAGGCACCTTGGGGTAGTGATTCTCTTCCACTTCAAAGTTTACTACCGGATCCTTATGGATGAAAAAGCAGTCATAATACTTTGAATCGCGTCCGTTTTTAACCACATCCTGCCAGAAGGGATGGAACCAACCGCAGTGGTTGAAGACCGCATCCAGCATGATGCGAATGCCGCGTTGGTGTGCCTGCCGCACCAGTTCACCGAACAATTCATTTGTGCCAAAGGCCGGATCAATTTTGTAATAATCGGTTGTGTCGTACTTATGCGAAGAGGGCGATTCAAAAATCGGGGTAAAGTAAATGCCGTTGATGCCCAGATCTGCCAGCTCATCCAAATGATCAATCACGCCCTGTAAATCGCCGCCGTAGAATTTATAAATGGTGTCTTCTTCGCTGCCCCATGCCAGGCTATTTTCAGGATTATTACTTTTATCCCCGTCCGCGTAGCGTTCCGGAAAAATCTGGTACCAGACGGTATCCTGTACCCAATCCGGTGCGGTAAAGACATCCTCATGGTTGAGGTAAGGAAAATTAAAATACAGGCTGGTCTCAAATTCCAACTCGGGGTGCAATTTCAGATCATAAAACGCACGGCTCCCGTATAAAATTCGTTCTTCTCCGCTTTCCAATACAAACCCATAGCGAATACGTTTCCACTGCGGCTTAATTGCCACAAACCAGTGATCAAATAATTCGGTGCTGTATTCTAACTGCATCGGCAATAAGAACGCAGCACTTTTATCCCACTCCCATTGGGTTGGATCGCTCTGGCTTTGCACCCAGCAAAATGGGTCGCCGCCTATCAGCGTCACCGCAGCCACGTCTCTGCGTGCCGTACGCAAGCGGATATGCAGCGTATCGCGATCAAACATACACGCGTACTTACTTTTGGCTTCATGATACACAGCGGTAAGGTTCATTTCACACTCCACAGATAATTAGTTGATATATCAACCAATATAGCACAAATTGGTTGATATATCAACTACCTGTTTTTAACGCTGCACGCAGCTGCTTATTCAGACGCGCCAGCACAACCACCAATACTTCCGCATCCACATCACCCGCGGCAAAGCGCTGCTGGTTATACTCCTGATAAGCAGCTTTCATCCTTGCCAGTATTTCTTCACCCTTCTCCGTCAGTTGTAATTGCAGCGCGCGGTTATCATGCTGATCGACTGCGCGTGTCAGGTAGGCGTCGCGTTCCATGCTTTTTACAATTCGTGTGGTATTGCCTTTAGTGCACAACAACAACGCGCTTAACTCCTTCAGCGAAATCTGCGGATTCTGCGAAACATGCAGCAGTGTAAAATAACGCACCTGACTGAGCTGGTATTGCCCAAAAAATTGCCGGTCCCCATCCGAGACCAGTAAAAAGTTCTTAATCAGCAAATCATAAATCACATCGCCGCGTTCCATCTGCACCTCACCACTGGTTGACTTATCAACTATTTTACTGCATTTTGATTGAAAAGACCTCTGAAATACGGTAAAAATATGCAATCAAAGCACATTCATCTGAATTTGTATACCTGGTAAGCTACAATTTAGTCCTTGACAATCACTCCTACTGTATTTACAATGTAATTACAGACAGGAGAAAATCTCATGAATATGATGATTCGGTCAAAGATTATAAAAATTGGTAATTCACATGGAATCCGCATTCCACGCGTATTATTAGAACAAGCTGGTTTAACAGATGAAGTCGAAATGAAAGTAGAAGGGAATAAATTAATTATTCATTCTTCCCACCTTCCCCGTCAAGGATGGGAAGCCCAATTTGCTGCCATGGCGAAAAATGGTGATGATCAATTAATGGATGAAGCAATTCCTACGCAATGGGAAGAAGATGAGTGGACATGGTAGTAAAGCGGTTTGATGTTTATCTGGTTAATTTGGACCCAACTATTGGCAGTGAAATCAAAAAAACACGTCCCTGCCTGATCATTTCACCCGATGTAATGAATGATTATATTACCACGGTGATCATCGCTCCAATGACCACAAAAGGCCGGGACTATCCTACCCGAGTAAATTGTCAATTTGAAGAAAAAGAGGGACAAATTATTTTAGATCAAATATGTACAGTAGATAAACATCGCCTGGTAAAAAAACTTGGAAAAATTAATTCAGAAATCCAAACAGAAGTATTGTCTGTACTTATGGAAATGTTTGCTGAGTAAACGCTTGATTTCTAATTTCCAATTCCTACTCCCCTTCGTAAGGTTTCACCGTTATCTGATCCAACGTCATCACTAGCATGGCGCGCAGATCGTACTGTTCCAGCACGGTGTGCGAGATTTGCCCCATCAACGTCAGCGAAATAATACCGTGCACCTGTCCCCAGACCATCACCGCTGTCAATTCGGGCGGCAGTGGGCGCAATAACCCCGCCAATTGGCAAGCACGGACGGTCTTCACCACCAGTTGAAAAGTTCTCTGCGAGAGTTCCACAAATTCAGGGTAATCCTTTTCGTGTTCCAATACACCCGAGAACATGATCTTGAAGGTATCCGCCTCTTGCATGGCAAACTGCACGTATGCCCAGGCACTTTCAATTAATTGGCGGTGAGAGTCCGCCGCGTGGATTTCCAGAACATCCGACAGGTAGGCATACAGCCTTTTATATCCCTCAGTCGAGATCGCGGCGATCAACGCCTGCTTATCGGCAAAATGCGCGTAAGGTGCGGCGTGGCTGACTCCCGCTTGTTTGGCGACCTTACGTAAACTAAGACCGTGCAAACCCTCTTGCGCCAGCACTTCCACACCGGCCTGGATCAAAGCGTTCTTCAAATCACCATGATGGTACTTTTTCTCTGTCATGCTCTCATCATAAAACAGCATCTTGACACTGTCAAGATTATTCAGTACAATCTTGACAGTGTCAAGATAAACAGAAAGGTTGTTATGGAAAATTACGATCAAGAGAAACAACTCATTGTTGAAACAGCGCAACTTTTGACGCATAAAGGTTATCTGATGGCTACCGGTGGCAACCTCTCGGTGCGCATCCCCGGGAAAAACGCGCTGGCTGTCACTCCTTCCAATGTCGATTATCTGACAATGACCGCCGAGGATATCTGTGTCCTAGATTTCGATATGACGCACATCGAGGGCAAGCTCAAACCATCGGTCGAAGCCAGTATGCACGCTGCGATTTATGCGGTGCGCCCGGATGTAAACGCCATTGTGCACACTCACCAGGTCTATGCCAGCGCATTGACCCTGATGAAAGCGCCTATCCCGGCGCTGTTCGACGAGCAAGCACGCTTCCTCGGGCGCAGTGTCGAGATCATTCCATACGCGCCTTCAGGCACCGGAATGCTCAAAAACACGGTTGCCAAACATGTCAGAAATCATCACAACGCCTATATGATGCAGAACCATGGTGCGTTACTCTTCGGACACGACATGCAGCGTGCCGTACACAATGTTGAAATATTGGAAAAATGTTCACTGGCCTTTCTGATCGCCCTGTGCAGTGAACGTAAGATCAGTAAAATTCCACTGGCCATACGCGAGATTGCTTTCAGCAAACTACGCAAAGACCAGAAAAAAGCAGAAAACGGCCTCCAACCAACCGGCGGCGAATAACCCTCCCTAGTTGAAAGGACACTATGAGCACACAAACCTATGCTATCTCCGAATATCCCGATGTCGAAGACGTCTACCGCAAACTGAATGCCCTCATCCGCCAGCCTCTGCGCCCGGTCAAAGCGGAAGCCATGGAACAATACCTGAATTATTTTGAAACACGCTGCCAGAAATCCAAAGAACTCACTGATGCCGCCAAACTGTTGATCCCTGGTGGGGTACAGCATAACCTGGCTTTCAATTATCCTTTCCCGATCGCTATGGAAAGAGCGGAAGGCGCGTATCTTACCGATGCCGATGGCAACGAATATATCGATTTTTTGCAAGCCGGCGGTCCCACCATCCTGGGCAGCAATTATGGCCCGGTACGCGAAAAAGTGCTGGAACTGTTGCAAACTTGCGGCCCGGTCACCGGACTCTTCCACGAATACGAGCTAAAGTTGGCCCAATTGGTCAACCGCCTGATGCCCAATATTGAGATGTTCCGCATGCTCGGTTCCGGCACGGAAGGGGTTATGGCAGCCATCCGCGCAGCGCGTACTTTCACCAAAAAGAAAATTGTCATCAAGGTCGGAGGTGCTTATC
This sequence comes from Chloroflexi bacterium HGW-Chloroflexi-10, assembly GCA_002840755.1. Taxonomy (GTDB): domain Bacteria; phylum Chloroflexota; class Anaerolineae; order Anaerolineales; family Anaerolineaceae; genus UBA6170. The sequence goes on from PHBZ01000022.1 coordinate 39,097, forward strand.
ATGGCTGGAGTGATCAGATGGTCTACGCTTTGCATGTGCCCGGCACCGGCCGGCTGGAATCCACCGGTATCCCCTACGGCGCCAACCGCAACACCCAGGAATTCTTCCCAAATTCCATAAGCGCTTTACGCCGTCACCTGATCCTCAATCGCCTGATTGGCGGTACGGCGGCTGTGATCGTCGAACCGGTTGGTCCGGAAAGCGGTACCCGCCCGGTACCCTTCGATTTTAATCAGAAAGTGCGCGAACTGTGTGATGAATTCGGCGCATTGTTGATCTTCGATGAGGTAGTCACCGGTTTCCGGCTGGGCCTGGGCGGCGCACAGGGTTACTTTGGTGTCAAACCAGACCTGACCGTTTTCGGCAAATGCATCACCGGAGGCTACCCTATGGCAGGTGGAGTAGGTGGGCGACGAGATGTAATTAACACCTTCGCCGCCGGGATTGGCGGAATCGGCGGACGTGCTTACATCGGCGGCACACTTTCAGCCAACCCACTCTCCTGTGTGGCAGGCTACCATGCCTTACTCGAAATGGAACGAACCAATGCTCCGGTCATTGCCGGGCGCGCCGGCGATCGTCTCACCCACGGCTTGCAAGGCATAATGGAGAAATATAACCTGCCCTTTGTAGTCTTTAACCAGGGTTCCATCGTCCATCTGGAGACATCTGGTGTCATGCTGCTCGATTTGCGTAATCCGCTGCGCCTGGCCAAAGAGTTGAAACCGCGCAAACATTTGATGGAAGCCATGGGTGCAGCTTACATGGCTAACGGTCTGGTCACGCTGGCCGGCAGCCGCATGTACACTTCCCTGGCCGATACGGATGAAGTCATCGATGCCGCGCTAAGCCGATTTGACCATGTCTTCAGCAACATATCCAACTGACAAACGCCAGGCGAGGGAAGAAACACTCCCTTGCCTGATTTTTAATCTATCCAATCAATGTAAAATGAAGATATCCCGATAACAACGTGTTACTCCCCTTTTCATTTCCCAAAAATTATCCCACCCACCTGCGCCGACTCTGAAGGAGCTGTAATGGAAAAACAATACCGGCTATATGGCTACCGCTGGGTAGTACTGGCAGCTTTCATGTTTGTGAATCTGACTATTCAAATTCTATGGATCACTTTCGCACCTATCACCGGCCCGGCCGCCGCATATTACGGTGTTTCCGACCTGCAAATTGGTTTCTTTGCCATGTCTTTCATGATCGCCTTCATTCCGCTATCCATCCCGGTTTCCTGGGTAATAGACACCTACGGATTCCGGCTGGCAGTCAGTATCGGCTGTGTCCTGATGGGGATTTTTGGATTGCTGCGTGGTTTTGCCGGGGATAACTATACCCTGGTTTTGTGGAGCACTTTTGGTATCGCTGCCGCTCAGCCTTTTCTGCTGAATGCCTGGACCAAAGTGCCGGCCAACTGGTTCGCCTACGAAGAACGCGCCACCGCGGTTGGTTTGATCACCTTAGCCAATCTGGTGGGCACCGCCCTGGGAATGGTGCTTACGCCTATGCTGGTTGAAAGCATGAGTATTCCCACTGTTCAACTCATCTTTGGCGGCATTACTGCCCTTTCCAGTGTTTTGTTTCTAATTTTAGCCCGCGAAAAACCAGCCACCCCGCCCTGCCCTCCCGGATTGGAGGTACGCGCATTGATGCTGGATGGCCTCAAGCACGCCTTCAAAGTCAAGTCCTTCTGGCTCTACCTGCTGGTTTCCTTTATTGGGCTGGGACTCTTCAATGGCATCAACACCTGGGTTGAGAATATTATCCGCCCGCGTGGTTTTACCCCCACCGATGCCGGCACACTGGGGGCATTGATGCTGGTTGGCGGGGTACTTGGCGCAGTCATCATCCCGCCCTTTTCGGATAAACGCCGCAAGCGCAAACCTTTCATCTTTCTGGGCTTTGCTCTGGCCATTCCCGGTTTATTGGGTCTGACTTATGCCACCCAACCCTGGCTCTTATTTCTCTCCGCATTTCTCTTTGGTTTCTTTTTAATCAGCGCCAATCCGATTGGCATGCAATACGCCTCCGAAATCGCTCGTCCCACCCCGGAAGGGACTTCCAACGGCTTGATTCAATTGTTTGGGCAGGCATCAGTTGTATTTGTCTATATCATGGAAGCTGTCAAGACACCGGATGGTTCTTTCACCCCGGCTTTATTGCTGGCAGTGGGGCTGCTGATGCTCAGCATGCTGTTTATCACCCAAATGAAGGAAGTTCAAGATTGATGACACGCGAAAACCTCTATTTGGCCGTAGACCTGGGCACTTCCGGGATGAAGGTGGCCCTTATAACTACCAGCGGCAAAGTCCTGGGATGGGAATCCCAGGCGATTAACTTAATCATTACCGCGGACGGCGGCGCGGAACAAGACCCGCAGGACTGGTGGCAGGCGTTTCTCAGCTGCGCCCAACGTTTACTGCGGCAGCACCCGCAAGCGGTTCCGCTGGTTCAGGCAATCTGTTGTTCCACCCAGGGTGAAGGCACCATTCCGGTTGATCGGCAAGGCAATGCGTTATGTAACTGCATCCTGTGGATGGATATGCGCGGCGCGGCTGATCTGCGCAAACAGTTAGGCGGGTGGATCAACATGGATGGAGCCGATATTTCCAAGGTACTGCGCTTTATCCGGCTAACCGGTGGAATGCCCTCAATGACCGGTAAAGACCCGGCCGGACACATGCTTTTCATTCGCGATCATATGCCGGAGCTCTACGCACGCACCTACAAGTTCCTCAATGTGCTCGACTATATGAACTTGAAATTAACCGGTGAATTTACAGCCACCTTTGATTCGATCACCACCTCCTGGGTGACCGATAACCGCAACCCGGATTCGATTTGCTACAACCAATCCCTGATCCACAGCCTGGGGTTAGACCGGGACAAACTCCCCGCGATTATCCCATGCAGTTCCGTCATAGGAAAGCTCAAAACCGATGTAGCCGCTGAGTTGGGGCTTTCCGCACAGGTGAGCGTGGTGGCCGGCGCCATTGATAACACCGCCGCAGCCATCGGCACCGGCGCTGTGGAAGATTACCTGCCGCATTTGTATATCGGTACCTCTTCGTGGATTGCCGCACATGTGCCTTTCAAGAAAACCGATGCCCTGGCCGGCATGGCTTCCATTCCATGCGCGCTGCCCGGACGCTACCTGCTGACCGCCCTGCAGGCCACCGCCGGCGGCAACCTGACTTACCTGCGTGACAACATTCTCTACCACAAAGATGAACTCCTCCAGGAAGCCCAGGTACCCGATATTTTCAAAGTACTGGACCAGATTGCCGAACGCGTTCCGCCGGGTTCCAATGGTGTATTGTATACACCCTGGATCTGGGGCGAGCGTGCCCCGGTGGACGACCGCTATCTGCGCGCCGGTTTATACAATCTCTCGCTGAACAATACCCGGGAAGATATCATCCGCGCTTTTCTGGAAGGCATTGCGTTTAATACCAACTGGTTGATGAAACCGGTTAAGCAATTCCTGGGACGCGACCCCAGCCGTATTCACATCGCCGGCGGCGGCGCACAATCCGCTGTCTGGTGTCAGATCTTCGCCGATGTACTCAACATGCAGGTGGTTCAGGTGGCCGACCCCATCCAGGCCAATGCACGCGGCGCCGCCTGGATCGGCGCCGTGGGTCTCGGAGAAATCCAATTCAGCGATATTCCCCAACTGGTGTCCATCCAGCACGTTTACGATCCCAACCCTCAGAACCGCAGCATCTATGCTGAAAAATTTGCCATCTTTAAGCAAATCTACAAACAGATGCGCCCCATCTACCACCGCATGAATCAGAAATTCTAATCATGTAAAATCGGCAGTGAAACTCCTTACTGATTTGCTGGCTTTAGGACATTTTAACTTTGCCTTGACACAAATGAAACGCCAGGAAAATTATCTGCATGCTTATTTTTGTTATACAATTAACTTAAATCTGTACCAGAAATGGTAGGGAACATAAACTACATGTTTGTGGATATATGGCTGCTTGCAACACACAAGGAATAACACCGACCTATGAAAACAAAAATCCTTATTCTTATTAAACAACATCCTTTGATTGCCTTTATCGTTATGGCGTATGCGATTTCCTGGATATTATGGTTAGTAGCATCCAATATAGACAGTTTATCCAATTTTCTAACCTGGATCGGCGGATTTGGGCCGGCGATTGCGGCTATAATTTTGACACCGTTACTGGATGGGCGCGAAGGCCTGCGTGACCTGCTTTCCAAAGCGTTTCGCTGGCGGTTTCATCCTCTGCTGTATATAGCAGCCCTGGGAATACCCATTCTAGGCACAGTTTTGCTAATGATTCTGTATGCCGTGATTACCAGCGATTTCGCGCCACTCCAATCCCTGGGAAACTGGCTGCAAGGGTTATTGAGAAGCAGTTTCATGCTGGTACTGACTTTAATTTTCGGCATAGTGATTGTGGCCGGAGAAGAATTTGGCTGGCGCGGGTTTGCCCTACCCAAGCTTCGGACAAAACACGGCGACCTGGCTGCAAGCATCCTGGTAGGTTTGATGTGGGGATTATGGCATTTACCGAACTTATGGCCTTTTAATCCCAAACATGAGGTCCAGGATCTTTTATTCTTCATGGCGGATATCATTGTCATTTCGGTCCTGTACACCTGGCTATACATCAACAGCAATGAGAGCATCCTGCTGGTATCGCTGTTCCATTCCGCATACGACCTGATGGTGATGTACGCTTCGGCATCGCTGCCATTTTTACGCAAAGCTCATGGATATGAACTTTTAGTTGTTCTGGTCTTTGCCGCACTGATCGTCAGTATATATGGCCCTAAACGTTTTCGATTTTTACCAAAGAATGCGGACAACAAGCCCGACGGAATAAGCCCTGTTCAGCCAGCTGGCGGGCAACTTTAATTGGGTGTCTCAAACCGCCACCTTGATCATTCAGCAGATGGAAAGTTTCCGATACAGCAGCTAAACCTGCTTATTTACCTGCACACTGATCTGCTGGGTGATTCTCTCCCTGTATTCTAATTGCATCGTGGCATAAGGGCGAGTGTTAACGATCGGGCTGGTCGTTTTACCCCAGAGCAATTGACCGCTGGATGTAAACCAATCATTCCCGTCCCCGCCCGCATAGACAGTATCACCCTTCGGCACTGCAGAAGAGTTACCCGCTCCATTTTCTACCTGAGAGGCGAATAGACCATTCTGCATATTCCATTTTGTGGAAGCCTCACCAATACCGTTTAAATGCTGGCTCCCCTTGTATATATCCACCGCTTCAATTATTCCGTTATCTTTAGCTGTGAAGGAGACTTGCGTACCATCCAGCAGCATCAGGGTGGTATGGGAATCACTGCCTTTAAGATCCTGAAAATCACCATCCAGGTTCCCTTCCTCGTCATCCACATCCACATGCGGGTCACCCCAGATAGTGGTTGAACGATTGCTCCATTTGTCGGTGATTTTAAAGGTCGTCCCATCTGAAAATTCAAAACTATAGCGGTCAGTTTCAGCCAGGGTTTGTGACCGGCGCACCAACCCATCAACTTTTTCCAGTACAGTATAGCGAAAGCTGGCTTCACGCTCAATAACTTGCTCAAAATTCACTTGAACTTGCTGAGCAGCATTACCAGGCTGTTGATTTTCAAATTCCTTCAGACGAGCAAATAAATCTGAAAGTTTAATATCTACATTCTCGGTTTTTTGTTGTGGGCTTTGTGTTGTAACACCCTCAACAGGCACATTGCCGCTGATCAATGCGCGGTCCTCATCCATTTCATCCTTTGCAGATTTTTCCTCAATCCGTTTACCCTTACGCTGGTCTTCCGAACGCTGTGCGTGCAGTATGAGCCGCCGTCCGATGACTAATTGGTCAAGGTTGTTAGAAATCTGCATATTTTTACCCACTTTCCCAAAAGACAGTTTATTTAATTGCGCTTACCCGACGAGACCGGACGCAAGTAACTTTTAAATCCTATTATCGACAGTCCAGCGAAAAACTTTAATAGCTTTTCAGTTTCAGAACAATCATTTTCTTCAGAAACTTAGTACTTTTCTTCCTGTTTTCTGTTTCATCCTTTTAATTACACGTAATACAATTTATGTTGTTACTGTATTTTTTCAAATCCGGGAAGTCTCACCATAAATACCTGCCCACTTCCTTTCCAAAACTTAACTTATAAACAAAGAAAACGGTAAATTGGATAGTATTTACGAATTCGACACCCAGGAACAAGTACAACAAAACCAGCAATCCTTTGCCATAAAATTATCCGAAATGCGATCCATCCCCGGAAAAACCTATACCAAACGAGTTTCAACCAATAATAACTGGTAAATTTGCATTGCGCAGTTCGTTAGGGACTCACACACCTTACAATTATGATTTGCACCTTGCAATCACTTAATAAAAGTAGCCATTGCAATTGAAATACGTAAATATACAGGTACAATGAAATTCATGACTCAGGATACCCGCGTAAAACTGCTTCAATCCGCACTGAACTTGTTCCTTACAATCGGCATCAAAAAAACAACAATGGATGACATCGCCATCGAATCCGGCCTGACGCGGGTATCCGTCTACCGTTACTTTACCGACAAACGCGACATTGTAAAAGCCGCGTTTTTTCAAATTATAGATAAGCTCGACTCAACTCTGCAGGAAATCCAATCTGCACCAGAAAATGTTCCTCAGGCTTACCTGGAAAAAATAGTTGAGCGTCTTATTGGTTTGGGCCGCGGTGACCTGCCGGCAGGATTGGAAGAATTGAAACGCGTCTATCCGGATATCGCCAGAGATTTCCAGCAGGCTCGCCAAAACGCTATTCACCAGATTTTCAACATTCTGATGCTGCGTGCAAATCAGAACAACCTGTTGCGCAGCGACTTAAGAACAGAAATAGTCTATGCGTATTTTCTGACAGCCGTCATTTATGTGATGGAAAACCCGGAATTACAGAATCTGGGTTTGCCGCCCGCCGAGATTTATAGCACGGTAAAAGAAATTTTCCTGAATGGCGTTTTAAAAAAATAAGCAGTTTTTATACAGACGCGGGTAACGACTCTTTCAATTCAATTGACATCCACACACCCGTTGTTATAATGACTGCATGACATTTAAACCTACCCGCGATCGGGTTAACCCCGAAAAAATCGACACCACCCCCATCCGCCGCCCATCGTGGATTAAAGTGGAGCAGCCATCCGGTGAGACCTACACCTGGTTGAAAGGTCTGATGCGCCGTAAAGAGCTGCATACCGTTTGTGAAGAAGCGCATTGCCCCAATATGGGCGAATGTTGGGGCAGCGGTACGGCTACCTTCCTGGTATTGGGGGATGTTTGCACACGTACCTGTGGCTTCTGTGATGTGCAGCGCGGTATCCCCAAACCGGTTGACTGGGAAGAACCGGAACGGGTAGCCCTGGCTGTTAAAGCAATGAACCTGAAGCACGCAGTCATCACCAGCGTTAATCGTGACGACCGCAAAGACGGCGGCGCGCCTATTTTTGCAGCGATCATCGAAAAAATCCGTGAACACCAACCCGGCTGTTCCATCGAAGTGCTCATCCCGGATTTCAAAGGCAGCCTGGACGCGCTCAAGATCGTGATGGATGCCCGTCCGGAAATTCTCAATCACAATGTGGAAACCGTTCCGCGATTGTTCAAGCAAGTGCAGCCGCAAGACCGCTATGAGTGGTCTCAAACCATTCTGGAAAATGCCAAAAAGATGGAACCCGAATCGCTCACCAAATCCGGCATCATGCTCGGATTGGGCGAGGAAATGGATGAAGTCAAAGCGGTAATGCGAGACTTGCGCTCCTGGGGTGTGGATATCCTCACTGTCGGGCAATATCTGCAGCCCAGCCGCCAGCACCTGCCCATTGTGCGCTATTACACCCTGGAAGAGTTCCAGGAAATCAAGGATTACGGCATTGAACTGGGCTTCCGTTGGGTGGAAAGCGCCCCATTGGTGCGCTCTTCCTACCATGCCGGAGACCAGGTACGCGCACTGAGCAATATTCACAAAAAGCTCTATCCCCAACAGGATTAACCCAATGAAAACTGCCACGCTCACGCGTAAGATCCCGGGCGGCAAACTGGTGCGCCTGGATTTAACCTATTCCGACCACATAGAAAGCGCCAAGATTACCGGTGATTTCTTCCTGCATCCCGAAGACACGCTCGAAGCCCTGGTAGCCGTGATTCAAGGCACAGCACTGCCGATCAACCCAACAGCACTGACTGCCAAATTGGAACAGGTGTTGGCAGACAACAATGCCCAATTGATCGGCGCCAGCCCGGCGGACCTGGTCGCCATTCTGCAGGAGGCGCTCACATGACGACCTTCCGCATGATTCCCTTCCAATACTTTGACGCCTTTACCAATATGGCACTCGACGAAGCCATTATGGAAGCAGTGCGCAGCGGCGAGTCGCTGCCCACCATCCGTTTCTACGGCTGGGAACCTTCAGCCATCTCCATCGGTACCTTCCAGGGCATCCGCAACGAAGTCAACCTGGAAGAAACCCATCTCGCTGGTGTGGATGTCATCCGCAGGCAAACCGGCGGCGGCGCTGTCTATCACGACAGGCTCGGCGAAGTCACCTACAGCATCATTGGTTCATTGGAACTCTTTCCCCTCAACATTCTAAAATCCTACGAGGTCATCTGCGCCGATATCGTTTTTGCTCTGCAACACATGCGGCTCGATGCGCGTTTCGTCCCGGTGAATGATATTCTTGTCGGGGAACAAAAAATCTCGGGCAATGCCCAGACGCGCCGCAATGGCATTCTGCTCCAGCACGGCACCATTTTATACAGCGTGGATGTGGAGAAAATGTTCTCACTCTTAAATGTATCACAGGAAAAAATATCAGATAAGCTGATCAAGAGCGTCAAAAAACGCGTCACCAGCATCAGCGACCTGACCAGCGCATCCATGGACGACCTCAAAGCCGCACTCGAGGCTGGTTTCAGCCGCGGCCGCAATATTGATGATTACGGCGATTACACACCCAAAGAACTGGAACGCGCCCGGCAGTTAGCCGAAGAAAAGTATAAAACCGAAGCCTGGAATTTTAAGTTATAGACAACCAAATTCCTTAACTTTTGGCGCAGAATCACGATCGTTTACAATACCCAAACACAATCTCGCACAGTGCTTTTACGCCCACGGCAAGGATGTTATCGTTAAAAACATAATTGGGAGAATGTATCGGAATCATCGGACATTCCTCAAAATCATTGCCGATAAAAAGAAACAATCCGGGAATCTGCTCCTGAAACAAAGCGAACTCTTCACAACCTAATGCCGGCGTAAATTCAGAGGTTACCATACCTGGTGCAAATGCTTGTGTTAGTATTTTAATAGCCTGAACCGTCAGGTTCTTATCATTATTGACCGGCGGCATGATGCGATCATAGGTTAATTCATAAGTTGCCCGTGCTGCCTGCGTAATCCCCTTCACGATTTCTTCGATGCGTGTCTGGATAAAATTACGCACATCAGCATCAAATGTGCGCACTGTTCCATCCAACGTCACACTCTCCGGAATAATATTGACAGCCGTTCCACCGTTAATCTTGCCGATGGTAATCGCCGCCGGCTTAATCGGATCGATTTCGCGGCTGATAATGTGTTGGAGTTGGGCGATCACATCCGCGGCGACAACAATCGGGTCAACCGCCAGGTGCGGCCAGGCACCATGCCCGGGTGTACCGATAATTCTGATCCGGAAAATATCGCTGGAAGCCATCACCGGGCCGGATTTGACCACCATAACACCCTGCTTTAGTCCCGGCCAGTTATGGATGGTGATGATCGCGTCAACATCCGGGTTTTTCAAGCCGCCAGCTTTTATTATTTCTGCCGCGCCGCCGGTATCTTCCTCGGACGGCTGGAAAATAAACTTCACTTTCCCGTTGAGCTGCCCCCGGTATTGCGCCAATATGCTGGCAGCGCCAAGAGCCATCGTCATATTGCCGTCATGCCCGCAGGCATGCATAACGCCGCTGTTTTCGGAGGTATAGGCAACCCCGGAGTTTTCTTCAATAGCCAATGCATCCAGGCAGACGCGCAATGCGATTGTCGGTCCCGGATTATTCCCGTGCAGAAGTCCTACCACACCGGTTCCGCCGATGCCGGGCGTCACCTCAAATTCCAGGTTCTGCAGGTAATCAGCCACCTTTCTGGCTGTCCGGTGCTCCTGGAAACCAAGCTCCGGTTGGCGGTGCAGATCTTTGCGAATACTGATTAATTCCTCTCTAATGGCTTCGATTCTTTGGTCCAACGACGTCATCCATCCACCTCCTGGTTTTCATTATTGATATACGAAATCTTTTCACAGTCCTAAGACATATCTCACCAACATAATCAGATTTCTCAATGATTTTCGTAAACCTATTATAGAGGAAATATCCAATTGATTCATTGGTTAACCTACAAAAGAAAACACCCCGGAAGTGTAATTTCCGGGGTGTAGCACTTATCAGACTTTATCTCTCTTCACTCTTACGAAACTTCCACACTGCCAGTGCGAAGAACAACACTCCGTAACCCAGAAGCGCGGCTGCCGGCAGCCATACACCGGCCAAACCCTGCCCGCCGGCAAGGATGTTCTTGAAGCCGTCCATACCCCAGGCCACCGGTGAAAGGTGCCCGATCGCCTGAAACGCCTTGCCAGTGAATTCCAGCGGCATCCAGGCTCCACCCAACCCGGAGAAAACGAACATCGGGATCATCGCGAAAATAATGGCCTGTTCATTCGATTTGGCAAAAATACCAATCAGCAGTCCCAGCGCTGCAATACAGACCGCGGCGGCCAACATAACGATCAGGGTAGCCAGCGGCTGCGCCAGATACGGCAATCCCAGGAAAAGCTGCCCGAAAACGATCAACAGAATAAACTGTGCAAAGATAAGAGTCAGAATGGATAGGTAATGTCCCAACAGAATGTCAACCCGCGAAGTGGCTGTGGTCAGCAAGCGTTGTAAGACCCGGCCTTTGCGTTCATTGACGATCACCTGCGCGGCGGTCAATAGCCCGGCCAGTGCAAATTGCAGCATCATTCCCGGTGAAAATTGTTTTGCGTCCATCCCATTATTCTGTACCGGTGCTTCGGCAGCCAGAGAACTGCTCTCCAATACCACTGGCGGGTTTTCCCAGGCAGTTTCAGCAGCTTCCCACGCGGCTTCAAAACCTTCACCACCACTGCCATTCACATCAGAGATCACTCTGGCTGCGCGCACAGCGTTCAGCGCCCTGCCGCTGCGCAGCATCACATCCGACTGCACCACGTTGGCCGCACTGCCGGTTGGGTCAGCAATAATCTCAATCGCCAACGGCTGGTCATCCAGTAACCCGGCACTGTAACCCTGCGGAATGACGATTCCGGCCGCAATTTCATTGGCTTCGATGGCGGCTTGCAGCGCTTCACGGTTATCAAACTCCTGAACCTGGATGCGCATCACATCCGAAGCGGCAAACATCTTTTGCACGTTGAAGAAGCCGTCATCCAGATCCAGTGCACCGACAACCAGGCGTTGGTCTTCCACTGTAGTTTCCTTCGGGGCGAATGCCATGCTGAACAGCAAGGTAAAAGCCACCGGCATAATCAACAGGAATAAAAAGGTTTGTTTATCGCGTAGAACCTGTTTCAAATCCTTGAGGGTAATATCCAAAATCCGTCTCATCTTAAACTCCTATGCAAAGCGTTTCTGAAAACGCAGGCTGCCAATGACTATAAAAACCAGGCTCCACAGCAGACAAACTGCCAGAGTCGTTGTAACCACTGCGAGTGTGGCACCCTGCATGGACTGCATCAAGCCACGCACAGCCCAACCCTGCGGCACAAATAGGGAGATCATCTCCATCGCCGGGCTGGTATTGCCGCCGGTAAACACAGTAAACATACCCACCATTCCGGTCACGGTTAATAAACCACCGTAAATCACGCCGCCTTGCTTGCTGTTCTTGATCCAGGCATTTATAAAAATCCCAAAGGCCGATGCCGGTAAAATGATTCCAGTTGCAAACAAAACCACACTCACCAGGCTGCCCCATTGGATGCCAAAGATCAACCACGCTGCTGCCAGTAACACGATCACCTGCACCGTAACGGTGAGCAGTACCGCCAGGAATTTCCCAACCAACACCTTGTTGCGTCTGGTAGGGGTGGTAAACAACCGTGCCAGCGTACCTTCCTCATCTTCGCGTAGAATTGACTGCGCCGTGGTGGTGCCGGTGAAAAAGGCAAAGAAAATCATCATCGCACCCATAATTGGTCCCAAAATACTTTTGCGGATATCGGTTTCCGCTGCCGGCTCGCCGCTCAGCGCTGTCAGTGTCACCAATTCGTGCGGATTCTGCCCCATCGTAGCCATCACATATTCCTGGCTGATCGCCATCATCGTAGCCTCGTCCGTACTTGCACTCTGTGCAGCGACATCCAGTGTGATACGCATCCCGGATAATCCGTCGCTCATCTGTGTCAGCACCGTGTGAACCACGTCCGCACCCATCCCGGCGTTGGCGCCTTCGTAAAACCCTATTCGCGCCTGGCTGTTAATCTGGCTGAAATCAGCCGAAAAATCTTGCGGGAAGACCAGCGCAATATCCGCTTCACCGTTCTCCAATGCTGCCAATGCAGCAGCTTCATCTGCCACTTCACGCACTTCTACCAGATCATCCATGTTCTCACTACTCAGATTCTGCAAAAAATAATCTCCCAGGCTGTCCACCCCTGCCATCCCGATCCCGGCCATACCTACTTGTAATGCAGGGCTGCCTTCATCCAGGTTGGCTGCCGCTACACGGGTCACCGGCAGGGCAAAGCTTTCTTCCGACTCCTGCCCGCCGAACATAATGGCAAACATCCCAGTCATCAATAACGGAATACCAAACATAAACACGAGCAGGAACATACTACGCAGGGAGCGCAGCGTATCTTTCAAGGCAATATCCCATATTTTCATCTCAATACCTCAATCTCGTAAAGCTTTACCGGTCAGATGTAAAAAGACAGCTTCCAGGTTAGGTTCCTGCACATCGATCGCATTGATACGCATACCGTATGTGCCAGCTGATTCGAACAATCGCGGCAAAACCTGATTACTGTTTTCCACCAACAGGTTAATTGAACCATTCTCAGCATCAACCTGTTTCACACCAGGCACCTGCTGCCAGGATTCCACCAGGCGGCTGCCGCTGCCGCTCACTTCAACTGTGATCCGGTCGCACTGCCCAACAATTTTGACCAGTTCCGCCTGGGTGCCGCTGGCAATCACCTTACCGCTATCCATAATGGCGATGCGGTTGGAGAGTTCTTCGGCTTCTTCCATATAATGGGTGGTGTACAGTACCGTCATCCCATCGCGGTTCAGTTGTTTGATGCTGTCCAGAATATGGCGGCGCGACTGCGGATCGATCCCGACGGTCGGTTCATCCATGTAGAGCACCTTGGGTTTGTGCAATAAAGCCACGCCAATATTCACGCGGCGTTTCATGCCACCCGAAAATTTTCCCACCCGGTCATTACGCCGGTCTGTCAGGCCAATGGTTTCCAGCACTTCAGCAGTCCGCTTTTTCAACTGAGCACCACGCAGGCCGTACATCTTGCCCCAGAATGAGAGATTTTCCTGTGCACTCAAATCTTCGTATAAGGCGATCTCCTGCGGAACGACACCCAGCTCAGCTTTGGCTTGCATGGCATCCGTTTTTAAGGAGTGGCCCATAATACTTAATTCACCCAGATCCGGTTGCAGCAGGGTGGAAAGCATCGAGATGGTGGTCGTCTTGCCTGCGCCATTCGGCCCCAACAAGGAGAAAATTTCTCCTTGTTCCACTATAAAGGAAACACCCTGTACTGCTTTGGTGCTGCCATAGGATTTGTGTAAGTTTTTGACTTCTATTGCTTTCATTTTTTTCTCCATTTCGTTTTGTTGATGCCAGTATAGCCCTGCAAAACTTTCCTGCCATCGTCCTTCTGCTGTCGCTTGGCGGTCCAATGGTACATGTACTTTCGGACAGTATCGGTTTTTCCAAATTCAACTACAATTGGAACTATGAAGAAAAATATTTCCCAAAAACAATCCGATCTGGATAAAGACCCACGGATCTTCATGTGGGTCTTAAACGTTGTCATGGCCTTCATGGTAGGCATTGTTTTATTTTCTCAACCCGAAATGCGCCAGCCGGTTCGCCTGATCCCATTCCTGATCCTGGTGTTAATTCACCTGATCCTGCACTGGAATCTGGAAAGGATTGCCGAACAGCCTCGACTGATAATTATTTACATCGTAGTGCAAGGCGCTGTTGCTTTTGCATTGGTGTGGGTCACCGGCGCCTTGGTGATGGCTATGGCTGTGTATATGGGCTTGATCGGTGAAGCGGTTGGTTTATTGGGGTTAACCCGGCGCGGCGCACTGGCACTACTCTTTTTTCTGGTTTTAGGTGCTATTAATTTTGTACAATTTTCCAACCCCCGAGAATTGGGCGGCGCTCTGCTTGGCATTATCCCCATGATCTTTTTTGTGGTGTTGTATGTCACCCTGTATCTGCGCCAGATGGATGCGCGCGCCAAAGCGCAGGAACTGTTGGTGGAACTGGAAGCCGCCAACCAGCAGCTCAGTGAATATGCCGCCCGTGTGGAAGACCTGACCATCGTCGCAGAACGTCAACGCATGGCACGCGAACTGCACGACACCCTTTCACAGGGGCTGGCTGGCCTGATCTTGCAATTGGAAGCCGTTGATGCCCACCTGACCCAAAACCGTCCGGAACGTGCCGGCCAGATTGTGAAACAAACCATGGAACGTGCCCGTTTCACACTGGATGAAGCCCGCCGCGCGATTACCGACCTGCGCAGTACTACCAACATTACCAACCTGGATACCGCCATTCACGCTGAAATGGAGCATTTTGAGCATGCCACCGGTCTGAAAAGCAAACTGACTGGTGAAATTCCCACCGAATTACCCGACAGCATCCATGAAACAGCTTTACGTATCACGGCAGAAGCACTCACCAATATCGCCCGGCATGCTCAGGCCAAAGAAGTCAGTATTCATATAGAAGAAATTAACCAGCAAATACAAATTACGGTTTGTGACGATGGCCGTGGTTTTGACACGAATAACATATCCGGCGGACATTACGGCCTTTTAGGGATGCGCGAACGAGCTCGTCTGGCCGGCGGCTCCATTCAAATTGAAAGTCAGCCCAGTCAGGGCACCTGCATCAAAGTGGTTTTGCCTATTCATAAGGATGCACATGAATCCGATTAAGATACTAATTGCAGATGATCACCTCATCATTCGTCAGGGCCTGCACCTGATTCTGGAAACGGAAGATGGTTTCAATGTAGTCGGGGAAGCCATTGATGGACAGGATGCGCTGCGCCTTGCCGCAGACCTCCAACCGGATGTGATCCTGATGGATTTGCGCATGCCCAATATGGACGGTATTACCGCCATTGAACACCTGCAACGTGAAGCGCCGCAAATTGCTGTTGTAATCCTGACCACCTTCAATGAAGACGAATTAATGATCCGTGGTTTGCGTGCCGGCGCGAAAGGTTTTCTGCTGAAAGATACTGACCGTGCCACCCTGTTTGAATCCATTCGTGCCGCTGCCCGCGGTGAAACCCTGCTGCGACCTGAGATCATGGCGCGCCTTTTCACCCGCATCGAACAGGGCTCACCGGTTGCCGCCCCTGCGGCGACTGGCCCGGCATTGAGCGAACGGGAAATGGAAGTATTACAGGCCGTAGCACGCGGTGAACGCAGCAAGGAAATCGCCTTCCATCTGGGTATCACCGAACGGACCGTCAAAGCGCATCTGGCGAATATTTACGCCAAGTTAGGTGTCGATTCGCGCGCGGCTGCTATTGCTGTCGCTGCCCAACGCGGCTTATTGGACGTACACGAATAAAAGATTACTGGTACAAAAAACCAGATTGTAATGATATATGAATTCGGATTACCGGGAATTCAGCAAGTTAATTCCCCATAATCTAATCATCATGAATTGAAACGGTTATTCTTCCGGTAATAATTCATCAGCATTTTTCACAAATGCGTTTACCACATCCGGGTCAAAATGCTTGCCGCTTTGTTCCACAATATATTCCATAGTTTTCTCATGTGTCCAGGCTTTTCGGTAAGGGCGATCCGAGGTTAATGCATCCCAAACATCCACTACCGCAAAAATGCGCGCAGCCAGTGGAATAGCCTTCCCCTTTAAACCATTGGGATAACCGCTGCCATCCCATTTTTCATGATGGCAGTAAGGGATATCCAGCGCTGGACGCAAAAACTCAATCGTTGAGAGCAATTGATAAGCGTACTGTGGATGAGTACGCATAATCTTCCATTCGTCTTCGGATAATGGTCCATTTTTTAAGAGGATCTCATCCGGAATGGCGATTTTTCCAATGTCGTGCAATAATGCCCCCCAGCGAATATACATCAATTCAGAAGAGCTTACGTGCATGTGGTTTGCAAGGTACAGGGTCATTTCAGCAACGCGGCGGGCGTGATGCCCCGTCTCTTTTTCACGCAGGTCCAATGCACTGGCCCAGCCTTCTAACGTACTATCGTATGCTAGAGAAAGCTCTGCATTGGAACGTTGCAGATGATTGAATAGTTCCACATTATCCACAGCAATAGCAGCCTGCCCGGCCAGTATTTCCAGAAAATCCAGCCAATCCTGATCAGCTACCAACGGCTTGCGATGAAATACTTCCAGAACACCTTTAACCTGTCCTTTGGCGATCAGTGGAACGCCGATATAGGTAATAAAATCCTCTTTATGGAAAGCAACAGATTTCGATAAGTCTGCCAGATTATCCCTGAGATCCGGCACATGAATCGTACGGCGCTCAAGGGCTACACGGCCCGAAAAACTCTCACCCATATGTAATTTTGTGTAGAGTAATGCCTGTGTCCTGAAACCCTTACCGGCAGCATATTTCAGCAGACCGTCCTCAGGACTATTCAACAATACATCAGCCGCATCAATATGTAAATGGTCAATCAACTCATCCAGTAAAATATTTAAAGTAACAGTCAACTCAAAACTGTTGGCGATGGCCATATCAATGCGGCGCAAGGAAGCCAGCCGCCTCAGGGTGCGGTTGGTATTCTCAATCATACGCACATTTTCCAGAGCAGCCGAAACCAGTTTTGCCAGCAATTGATAAGTAGTTCTTTCTTCATTGGAGGGATTCCGCGGTGTAAGGCTGCTTAAGGTAAGAATACCCATCGGGCGGTCATTGGACATTAATGGGTAAGCAAAAAACGATTTAACCTTTAAATGCACTAATAACTGCCTCAATTCAGGGGCATCCCGGTCAATATCTGCTACGATAAATGGTTTCCCGTCATTAATAGTTTTTTGAAATTGCGGAGCCACCAAGGGTATCCGCAACCCTAGAGGAGTCCCTTCAGGCAAACCGGTCTGCGCTGCAAGCACCAATTCCTTATAGGCATCATCATAAAGCATTACGGTTGCCGAAGGACTATGGGCTAATTTTGCTGCTTTTAAAACCAGTGTGTCGAACAATTCCCGCTCGCTATGCAATAAACTCAGATCTGTACCCAATTCCTGTAAAGCTGATAACCGGATTAATCGACGGCGTTCTTTCTCATATAAAACCGTACTTTCCAAAGCCATTGCGGCCCGTTCGGCAAAAACACTCATCAGCCGTTCATCATCCTCATGGAATGCGTCTAATTTTGCACTCTGCAAATCAATCACACCGACCAGTTTTTCACCAACCAATAATGGTATAGCCATTTCAGAACGCGCAGCCGGCCAATTGGGCACATAATGAGAATCGATTTGTACATTGGGGACATTGACCAATTTTCTGGTACGAACTGTCTGAGGTACCAAACCTTTCCCATTGAGATCCAGGTGTTTATCGCGAATCTCCTCCGCATAGATACCAGCACAGGCAACCCGATTTATGTGTCCATTCTGGAGGTCGGGAATAAACAAACTACAATTAGATTGGTCAAATTCCTTAATAAAGATATCCACAATCGTTGAGGCAATACTTTTGAGATCGTAACTGGTATCAGAAATCAGGATATCGGACGCCCGATATAACCGGGAAAGTTCATCGGCTTGCTTTCTTACCGTATCAATCAACTGAGCATTTTCAATCGCAATTGTCGCCAGTCGGGCAAACTGAACCAGAAGATCCAAATCTTCCTTTGAAAAACCATTTCTGGATTGAAAATCTTTACCAAGCCCCAAAACACCCAGAACTGTATCTCCTGATAAAAGTGGGGCACCCATAATAAATCTTAACTTGTCTTTCGTGAAGTCAACCAACCGCCCCGGCCAGGAATCATAATCGTCGATGGATAAAGGCGACCTGGTTTCCCATATTCTTCCCACCAGGCCTTCTCCCATCTTCGCCGCTCTTTCCGAAGACCCAACGAACAAGCCAATTCCTATTCGAGGTTTCAATAGATTGGCGTGCGTATCCACCAGATCCAGAAATCCTGATTGCGTTCCAATCAATTCGCCTGCACGATGCACAATATTTTCCAACAGGTTTTGCAGGTCGTGTTCCGAAATCAGTTCAAAGGTTGTTTCCTGCAAAGCTGATAAGTAACGGTTCTTATTTTGAATGGCTAATTCAACTTCTTTTTGTTCGGTAACATCGCTGAACAGCACAGCAAATTTTCCAGCTTCGGGCCGGAAAGCTTTTACATGGTAATATTTATTCAAAGCTTTCGAAAAATTTTCATATTGCAAAGGCACACCGGTTTCCACCACTTTGCCATACAATTGAATCCAGTAACTTTCTGTTTCCGGCAGTGCTTCTAAAACGGTTTTTCCGACCAATTCACTTGCTCTTAACCCAGTCTGTCGTTCAAAGGCCGGGTTGATTTCCAAAAAGCGGTAATCCACCGGATTCCCATTTTCATCATAGATCATTTCATGTAATGCAAACCCATCGGTCATCTCTTCAAAGAGCTGATGATAACGCAATTCGCTTGAACGCAGGGTTTCTTCGGCCTTTTTTCGCTCAGTTATATCCTGAACAACCCCTCTTAATTCCGCTGGAGAACCATCTTCATTCTCAACCAACTCGCCGGCTTCGGCCCAAACCGTTCGCAAACTCTGATCTGGTAAAACAATACGATACTCTAAGGGCACCGGGGTTTTTTTCTGAATCACCGAAAGATTGGACTGCTGTACTTTTTCACGATCATCCGGATGTATGGCTGCTGCCACCACATCCTCCAACCGGCCGGTAAAGTATTCTTTTTGTATACCAAAAATGGTATACATCTCATCCGACCATTCCACGACATTATCTTGAATATGCCAGATCCAACTCCCGATATGCGCGTAAGACTGTGCTTTTTTTAAATTCATTTCAGAAGCACGGGTTCGGTCTTCAGCAAATTTTCGATCAGTCACATCAACCGCAATGCTCAGTAATACGCGCTGGTCCGCTTGAAAGGCATCCAACGGAGTGGTATAAAAATCCCATATACGCACTTCCCCGCTCTTGGTGGTTACCTTCCATTCACCATTGGAAACAGTCTTCTGAATAGCAAAGAGACCATCTATATATTCTTTCGATAAGTCACTTCGTGTGCCATAAGCCTGGCGGGTCCAATCGTCCAGTGTTGGAATATCCTCCAGTGTATACCCACTGAACGTGGTCCAACCTTTGCTGATCTGTAAAATTTGTCCGGATTCATCGTGGATCATAATCGGGATCGGTGCTTCAAGAATAGCGCGTTGAAAACGAATATTACTATCTTGCAAAGCTTTTTCGGTCTGTAATTTTTCAGTCAGATCAGTTAAGGTACAGTGAGTCTGCCGAAATTGATGGTTTTCATCATAGCCAATCTGGCCATCAAACCCAACCGAAACAGAACTGCCATCCTTTCGGACCATATTAAAAACGACATTATGAATCTCACCCCGTGCTTTAAACAATGGAAATCGCTCGCCAAATAACTGCTGGTCGGCTGATTTGAGAAAATTTCCAAACCAATGTCCCATCACCTCTTCACGCCGATAACCCAGCATATCCAACCATGCCTGGTTTACTTCAATGATCATGCCATCTTTATTTAGCGATTGGTACCCAACCGGTATTTTTTCATATAATTGACGATAACGAACTTCCCGACCCAGCAACTCAGAAGCGGATACATGGCGTTCCACAGCAAAAATCAACACCTGAATCAGTCGGGCAGCGCCTAAATCCTGCGCAGTCAGATAATCGGCAGCTCCTTCAACAGCCAGAGCCATAGCCAAATTTTCATCATAATTTTCCGTATAAACCACAACCGGTTTATCAGGAAAAGCATGCCTCATTTGTTTAAAATGATCAAGACTGGTATCTTCATCCTGGTCAGTATTCAGCAAAATGACATCAACAGTATTTGCCAATGAAAAGTCAAAAGCCTCACTGAGTGAATGTGCTACGGATACCAGAATCCGTATTTTTTGCGTCGAAGTCAGGCTATCTTCAATTTTTTGGATATTGTCAGATCGTTTTTCAACGATTAACAAATGAATGCTGTTCATAGTTTTGCACTAGCCCCTATATCCACGCTGAAAAATTATAATGAATCAGAATACAAACAAAGGTAATTTTTACAAAATAAATTCATTAATAGACTTCAATATGTATCCCGGAATGAATATAGATTGACTCTAATCTCACTATACACCAAATTCTCCTATATGTATGTAAGGATAGTTTGACAAATTTTCGCGGTTTCTTAATCTTCCAGAGATGTTAAACCATGTAAAATCGCAAACTTCACCAGAGCTGGCAAACTTTCCAGGTTCAATTTCTTCATTAAACGACTGCGGTAGGTTTCCACTGTTTTCGGCGAAAGCAGCAGGATGGCAGCGATCTCCAGGCTGGTTTTCCCTTCAACTGTCAATTGCAATACTTCCCGTTCCCGTGAGCTCAAGCTTTCTACGGGACCAGTCTGCATCCTGGAAAGATTAACCATCATTGAATCAGTTATTTTTGAACTAAGGTATGGTTTCCCCCGGCTGGCTGCTTCAACAGCTTTTAAAACTTCTTTACCGGCAGATTCTTTCAACACGTAACCAACGGCGCCAGCTTGTAAAGCACGGTAGATATATTCCACATTTGCATACATGGATAGCATCACAACCTGAACCTGCGGATTTTGAACCCGAATTTGAACTGCAGCTTCCAATCCATTCAGTTCCGGCATGGCAATATCCATTACCACCACTTGTGGGTTATATGCCGCAGTTTTGGCAACAGCTTCCCGGCCATCGGCTGCTTCGGCAATCACCTGTACACTGCCATTGTATTCCAACAAAGCCTTCAAACCATCCCGAACAACAGCATGATCATCTGCAATTAATACGCTGATTGTCATCACTTAAACCTTTACGTTCACCGCAATACTACAACCGTTTCCTGGTTTGGATACGATCTCAAGTTTCGCATTCAGCAGAATAGCACGTTCACTCATAATTCGCAACCCCCAACCAGACGAAGCGGAGAGGTTAAATGCCTGTGAATCAAACCCAATTCCATCATCCCGGACCAGAAGGACCAGATCATTCGTTTTGTTTTGGTGGAGGCCGATGAAAACATTTTTCGCGGCCGCATGCCGGGCGATATTGCTTAAAGCCTCCTGGGCAATCCGAAATAAGGCGATTTCCAATTTTTCTGAGTAACGAATATTCTTCTCAAGATTCGTTTCCAGCGCAACAGGAATTGTAAAACGATCATAAAATTGCTGGGCAGCCCATTTTAATGCGGCCAACAAACCAAAATCTTCCAAAATTGTCGAATGAAGTTCAGTCATCATCGTGCGAATTCGCTCTGCAGTTTGATCGGTCAACTGAATTGAGTCTTCTACCCTTTTTTTATAAGCAATCAAATAATCTGGCAGTTGGTTACTTAAAATATTTAAATTAATCCCCAATGCGCTTAAATTTTGCCCTACCTGATCATGCAGTTCGCGTGCAATCCGCCGTCGCTCATTTTCTTCTGCCTCAGCCAGGCGTGCTGCCAAAGAACGCAATTCTTCACGCTGTTGGGTCACCGACTGTAAAAGCCGGTTAATTTCTTCCTGAGCCTGTTTGCGTGCAGTAACTTCATGCAGCGTCACAAAGACCTGATATGGTTCGTTTTCTCCAGGACGAAATTGCGGTTTTGCAAAAATATGCAGCCAGGTAAACGCTTGTTTTTGGGAATTATAAACGCCTACATCATCTTTTTGGACAAACTGACCGGTTTTTAAAGCGATTATTGAGGGGAATTCTGAAGGCGGCAATGCTTTACCATGAACATCTACCACCTGCCAAACCTCATCATAAGAAGTGCTTCCCAAAAATTCTTCGCGTGCCAGCCCAAATATTTCCAGAGCAGCCGCATTTACATCAATTATTGTACCGTCTGCGTTTTGATAAAACACCCCCTCTGCCATATTCTCAAACATTGTGCGGTATTTTTCTTCACTTTCCCGTAGTGCTGCTTCAATTCCTTTGCGTTCGGTGATATCCATATTAATGCCAATAAAACCGGAAATGTCACCATTTGGAGCAAATAACCTGGTAGCGTACCCCAACACCCAGGTTATTTGCCCATCCGGTTTTTGAAAACGGTATTCCTGTTTCCACTGATCACTGGATCGGCTCAATTGAGACCATTCTTCACCGACCCGTTGTCGGTCTTGCGAGTACAGGCTATTGACCCAACCATTTCCTAAAGCTTCATTCAGTGTAATACCAGCCATGCGCAGCCATTGTTCGTTTACAAACAAACACGCGCCAGTCTCGTCGGTAAGATAAATCCCCGCCGGCGCCAATGCTGCTAATGAGCGGAAGCGTTCTTCACTTTGCCGCAAGCGTTCTTCGGTAGCTGTTCTTTCAGTGATATCCTGGCCCAAAATAGTCAGGCGCACTACCCGACCCTCCTGATCCAATACCGGAAAAATTGCATTGTTTATCAAGCGGCCATTGCGTTCATCTATAAACCAAACCGGTTTTGCGGTTTCCAGAACCTGAGCAGCATACTGACGGCGCACATCCCCTACTTGATTGTTCACCAATTCATAAACATTTGTACCTACCAGACCCTCCTTACGTTTTCCAAATCGTGCTGCCACCGTTTCATTGCAGGCTACAATTCTGCCATCCGGTTCAATTAATAACATCGAATCCTCAATCGCATCGATTAATGCCTGCAAACTTTGCCATGTTTCCCATAATATGTACTCCGCTTTTTTTCGCTGGGTAATATCCCGAAATGCACCCAGGACATATTCCTTACCGGAAAACCAAAAAGCTTTACCTCGTATTTCAACCATTTTCTGAGAACCATCCCCGCAAAGTATTTCAATCTCTGCCGCAGGAACTTCTTCCTGGGGATGGGCCGGTCGATAAGCAAATGACTGTGCCGCCTTCTCAGATTGAAAATCGGGATGCAATTTGGATTGATGTATCCCGATTATCTGGTTTAATGGCTTCTCAAAAAGTTTTCCTGCAACTTCATTGGCATCAATAATTAAACCTGATTCTGCCTCCGCAACGATAATCGCATCCGGAGACAAATTATATAATGTCTGAAATTTTTTCTCACTTTCGATGAGTTCTTCCTGTGCTTTTTTTCGGTGAGAAATGTCTGTACAAACGAATAGAAGTTCCCCATGCAGTAAACTTACCCGTTTTACTGAAGTCTGAAAGATATGTTCCAAACCCTGTTTATCCAATAGGTTTGTTTCCAATTCATAGTAGTCTTCTACGTTTTGTAAACCTTCTGTTTGAATAATTTTTTTGCCAAATAATTTCTCAATATTCTTAAACGCCAGGATTTCCTCTGCCGTGTAACCCAACACATGCCTCACATTGGCACAAACATAACGAAAATTACCTACCTCATCCGTCAAAAACACCGGATTTGTTATGTTTTCTAAAATCATTTGGTATAAATTTTCGGTTTGCAGCAATTGCAGCCGGTGAAGCTTGATTTCCAATTCACGTTGAACCGCCTTATTCAACCGCAGCCATTGCCCATGAACAATACAGTCCCTGGCGCCAGCGCGCATCAGATCCACTACAGTTTCTTCATCCAGTACTTCCGTAACAAACAAACATGGAATATCCTTTGCATGCTGATGCACTAAATCAAGTAACTTAAAACCATCTAAACCCGGCACATCATGAGCAGCGAGGATCAAATCCCAATCCGGCTCATTAAATGCATTAAGCAACCCCTCAATAGAATCTATCCGCTGGGAAGTTACCTCAAAACCGCCCCGTTTTAATGTGTTTATACTTTCAGCAATAGCATCATCAGAATCCTCTACGAACAATATGCGGATTGAATTACCCATAAAAACCTCACTCTTGGTCTGATCTAAGCGGTAAATCAATTATATAGTGATGCTTGTATTAAAAGAAAGACACACCGGTGAACTGGTGTGTCTTTCTTGTTTTATTGTACAGTCAACTGGGTATATGCCTCATTCAGGTTGCCATCCAGATCACTGACCAGGAAGCCAACCACATATCCCCCCGCGGGAGCATACACCTGCTCCCAACTGAAAGCGGAATCAGTGAAAGTCAGGGTATCGCCATCCTCATAAACGATTTGGGTAACATTACCGGAAGAATCCAGATCCATCCATTTTTGAGAAAGTGTGAAGGTATCTCCAACAGCCGGGGTGATTTCTGCCGGCGCTCCGGCAGTCTCCGCACCGGTAAACCCGAATATCTGGAATAGTTTTCCATCTTTGAAATACAGGAGCGCGCTGCGCTCCTCGCCGCTCTCGGCAAACGTATATGTCCCTTTGACCGCATACAATGCATCTTCTGCGCTGGCGCCATAAGCGACCGGATTAAACAAAGCCAATAAAGACTGGTTACCATCCGTAATCGAAAACAAAATTGGTTCCCACTCAAAATTCATCCGGAATGAATCACTTTGCGGCCATACCGGGTAGTACACATTGTTTAGTGCCTGGGTATCCGGGCTTTCCAGATAATCTGTGTCGGCTACATAAATACTGTTGGATTGTTGATCATATAAACCGGTAAACAGGTAAACGTAACCAATATTTTCGCCGCTGATCTCGGCACTTAAGCTTATCGATTCGCCTGTTGAAACCGATTGGGCTGAAGCATCGATCTCCGAAATGGATATGTTTCCGGTCCCAGGGGCGCGGGTGATGCCGCCTTCAACAGGCACAACCGGTTCCGCCGCATCCGCAGCAAATGAACGATCACTGTAATGGTAAACCAGAAAGTCGTCCCATAAAGAGGTCTGGGTAAAACGGCCGGCTAGCATGGTATACGATTGCATACCGGTATAAGGCGAACGATACAGGGTGGAATTGGGAAAATAGATTGCCAACCCTGTAGAACCAGGTTTGGAAGAGCCGTGTTTTTCGGCGACGATGGCAGCATTCAACGCATTCATGACACTCTCGGCAGCCTGCACTAAAGTCGAGCTACCGGTTTGTTTCGCTGCCAACTGTACAAAATGCCCCAAATCGATGTAAGAAGGAGGTACCTCACGGCCAAATATACTGGTATAAGATTGAGCATAGTTACGTGCACTGGCAATAGCCCGCTGATCCTCGGATTGCATCGCGTATGCAAATGCATTCAAACGGGTCATTAAATCAGGCAGAGCATTCAGATCAACTGCCGTCAGGGTAATATTGCGCTCCAGTTGACGCGCTAATTGGTCTGCGCTCACACTGCTGCTGCCAAAGAAACCGCCTATGCCGGAACCCTGGCGCAAAAATTCCGAGCGGGCCCGCTCATCTACTATGCGCTCATCTTCGGTTACGTAACTATCTACAATTCTGGCTGACAATTGAGCACCATCCATTTCCGGATGGTCAACCAGATCACCTAAAAAGGAAGCATAAGCCCAACCCAACCCGGGTTCCGTTTCTTCAGAAGCCACGGCAAAATGAGCATACGGCTGCAGCGCTGCGTAAATTTCCAATTGGCTCATTAAACAGGCATCCAACCCAATCAGATCAAACTTCTCTACACCGGTATTAGCCTGAATTGCGGCGAAAGCTGCGTCCATTTCGGAAAGATAAATCATATCTTCTTTCAAAGCCGAAATTAATGGTGCCCGTCCCGGGTCTGTACCACCCGGCTCCGGATCACTCCAGCCGCCCGGCCAGCCCATCCCATGATCTGAAAGTATGACCGCATATCGATCCGCAGGGTAGGTTTGTACCGCCCAGGTAACGAAATCTACCAGGGTATTACCATCCGCCATATTGGTCTCACCCAAATCAGCGAGCAGTTCAGAATGAATGCTGTTTAAATCATCATCCTGGGTCACCAGATAGCGGCGAGTGCTACGCCAATCATCATTTCCCTGAAAGCCGCCTCGAAAACGATCCATTTGACTGACAATCGTCACCTGATCAGTGGAACCGATCCGTTCAGCTTCATTAAAATCAAGATGGATATCCTGTTCCAGAATCTGGTCATCAGCATCCTGATACATCATTACCAACCAGGTCTGGCCGGCATCTCCACTGACTGGCTGACGGGTTGGCCGTGGGGTACTGGTTGGATAATTCTGTGTAGGGTCAGCGTTTGCGTAAGGCTCTTGTGAATCTCCCGGGTTTCCACCCAGATCCAGGCCACCCCCACCCGAAAAGATTACGTATAGAATTACTGCAGCAATAACCAGAAAACCACCGCAGCCGCCCAGTTTGCCCTTGGATGGCATAGAGAAACCACCTCCCCCGGTACCACTGGAACTACCGTCGCTCGAACCGGAACCGTACCCACGCCGGACCGGCGCGCTTGCCTGACTGGTAGGCTTTTCGCCTTTTCGCCGGCGCTGCACATTAATTTCTGGTGAATTTGACATCCTATCCTGCCTTCTTGAAAATGGTCCACTTTCATTCTATGTGATTTGCAGGAGAAAATAAAGTGGCAACATATAATCTCTTGACAATTACTAAAGTTGTGTTTATATTTAGGCGAACTTAACTAATTTGAAGGGTAAACAACTTATGTCAGACCGGTTTATGACGGCTATGCAAGCCTGGATTGAGGTATTTATGCGGCGTTCCATGCATAACTTCATCCATTATGCCAAACGAAAAGGATACTCCATGTCCCAGATTAACACCTTATTTCACATTCACCGGCATGGAACCTGCGGAGTTACTGATGTGGCTGAACATTTGGGTATATCCAACGCAGCAGCCAGTCAGTTATTGGAGCGCCTTGTGCAGCAAAAAATGGTTTTACGCACAGAAGATCCCGTAGACCGGCGCAATAAACGCATCATCTTAACTGAAGAAGGTAAACATACAGTTGCCGAAAGCATCCATGCCCGCCAGGCATGGATCATTGACCTGCAAGAAAAATTAGATCAAACCGAAAAAGATCAAGTTATTGCCGCACTGGACATTTTAACCACAAAGATAAGTCTGCTCGAAACGTTACCCGAGCACGATTGCTGAATTCGTCACTTTCTCAAGGAGCTAGTTACTAATGCTACGTTTAGCGAAATATTTAAAACCGTATCTGCTGATTATCCTGGTCTCAATTGCCCTGCTGTTTGTTCAGGCGAACGCAGACCTGGCATTGCCAGACTACATGTCCAAAATTGTCAACAATGGTATTCAACAGGGTGGCGTGGAAAACGCCATCCCCAAAGCCATTCGTCAAAGTGAAATGGATAAACTATTCATATTCATGAGCAGCGCCGAGCAGGAACTGGTTCTCAGCCATTACACCCTGGTCGATCAAAACTCGCCAGACTATGAAAAGTACGTAACAGACTACCCGGCGCTGGCCGAAATGCCTGTATATATCCTGAATCCTATCGAAAAAACCGAAATCACAGTACTCAATCCCATCCTGGGAAAAGCGTTACTGGTGGTTTCCACCTTTGAAAAAATTCAGGCAGACCCAGCAAGCGCTGCAGCATTGGGTGAAGGTTTAGATTTTGACCCTTCAATGATTCCAGCCGGGATGGATTTGTTTGATGTACTAAAAATGCTGCCTGCAGATCAATTGACCCAGATTATCAGCGGAATCAATGAAAAATTTGCCGGTTTGGGTGACAGTATGGTTAACCAAATGGCGGTAGCGTCAGTCAAAAGCGAATATGAAGCCTTGGGTATGGACAACGCAAAATTACAATCCAGTTACATCCTGAACACCGGGTTGGTCATGCTGCTGATCTCATTGCTTTCCGGGGCCGCCACCATTATTGTCGGATGGTTATCTTCGCGTACAGCTGCCGGTTTGGCCCGTGATCTTCGCAAAGATGTCTTTAAAAAAGTGGAAAGCTTTTCCAATGCGGAACTGGATAATTTTTCCACAGCCTCTCTCATTACCCGCACCACTAATGATGTCACCCAGATTCAGATGGTAACTCTGATGATGCTGCGTATGGTCTTTTATGCACCAATCATCGGTATAGGCGGCATCATCCGCGCTATCGGCAAAAGTCCTAATATGTGGTGGATTCTGGCGGTTGCCGTGGTAACGCTGCTTGGCCTCATCCTGGTTGTATTTTCTATAGCTTTGCCAAAATTCAAAATCATCCAATCTCTGGTAGACCGGTTAAACCTGGTAACCCGCGAAAATCTCTCGGGAATGATGGTCATCCGGGCATTCAACAAACAATCCTTTGAAGAAGGGCGCTTCGACATAGCCAATCAGGACTTGAATAAAAACATGCTCTTTATCGGGCGTGTAATGGCAACAATGATGCCGGTCATGATGTTTATTATGAATGCCGTTTCTATACTTATCATCTGGGTTGGAGCAAAACAAGTAGCCCTATCTACCATTCAGGTAGGAGATATGATGGCATTTCTTCAATACGCCATGCAGATCCTTTTCTCCTTCCTGATGATGTCCTTTATGTTTATCATGCTCCCGCGTGCCTCGGTTTCCGGTGCCCGCATTGCCGATGTCCTTGAAACCAAAGCCACCATTGTAGATCCGCTAAAACCCGAGACTTTCAGTAAACCTGTTCGGGGCAAAGTGGAATTTCGCAATGTTTCTTTCCGCTATCCGGATGCCCAGGAGAATGTACTCTGTAATATCAATTTCACAGCACTGCCCGGGCAAACTACCGCCATTATCGGTTCCACCGGCTCAGGCAAATCTAGTGTGGTGAATTTAATCCCGCGCTTTTATGATGTCACCGAAGGCGATATCTTAATCGATGGCGTCAATATTCGCTCCGTTCGCCAGAGCGATCTGCGTGACCAGATAGGCTATATTCCGCAAAAAGGAAACCTCTTCAGCGGCACCATCGACAGCAATTTACGTTATGCCGATGAAAACGCCAGTGAAGAAGCGTTAATAAACGCTGTTGAAATTGCTCAGGCAAGCGAGTTTATCAATGCCAAACCTGAAGGATTTCAAACCGAAATTTCTCAGGGAGGCGCCAATGTTTCCGGTGGACAAAAACAACGGCTTGCCATTGCCCGCGCGTTGGTGAAACGTCCGCCCATCTACATATTTGATGATAGTTTTTCAGCATTGGATTTCAAGACCGATTCGGCTCTGCGCGCTGCACTCAAAAAGAATACAGCGGATAGTACAGTCCTGATCGTTACTCAACGGGTTGCTACGATTAAGAACGCTGATCAAATTATCGTGGTGGAACAAGGCGAAGTGGTTGGTTCTGGTCAACACACTGAATTAATGGAAAACTGCGAAACATACCGCGAAATCGCCCTATCGCAGTTAAGCAAGGAGGAACTGGTATGAGCATGCCCAATAAAGACACAACGCCAAAACGCAGCCCCACCCCCGGAGGGCATGGCCCTGGTCCTATGGGGCGCGGCGGTCCTATGGCCATGATGAAAGGCGAAAGTGCCCGGGATTTTAAAGGCACCATGCGCAAATTAATCCAATATCTGGGTTCATATCGGGTTGCAATTGTAGTCACAATGATTTTCGCAATTGCTTCTACTATTTTTGCAATTGTTGGTCCAAAAATATTGGGGCAAGCCACCACCAAATTATTTGAAGGCGTCATGGCGCAAATCACCGGCACAGGTGAAGGCATTGATTTCCCCTATATCGGCAATATATTGTTGATTGTCCTGGCGCTTTACCTGGCTTCCACCTTCTTCAGCTACATTCAGGGCTGGATCATGACCGGTATCTCGATGAACATCACTTACCGTTTCCGCCGGGATATCGCGGCCAAAATCAATCGCATACCACTCAAATATTTCGACAAAACCAGTCATGGCGAAGTACTTTCACGCATTACCAACGATGTGGATACCGTCAGCCAGACGCTCAATCAGAGTCTTTCGCAGATCATCACTTCCGTCACAACAGTCCTCGGTGTAATGATCATGATGTTTTCCATCAGTTGGTTGATGACTGTGGTTGCCTTACTGATTGTACCTGTCTCAATGGTGATTATCTCGGCAATTGTCAAACACTCCCAAAAATATTTCAAACAGCAGCAGGAATTTTTGGGGCATATCAATGGCCATGTGGAAGAAATGTACGGCAGTCATGTCGTCATGAAAGCCTTCAATGGTGAAGCCAAAAGTGTGGAAAAATTTGACAAACTGAACGATACTCTCTTCAACTCAGCCTGGAAATCTCAGTTCCTGTCTGGTTTGATGATGCCGATTATGGGTTTTGTTGGTAATCTGGGCTATGTCGCCATTTCCATCCTTGGAGCCACCCTGGCGGTGCGTGGTGCGATTACCCTTGGAGATATCCAGGCTTTCATTCAATATGTGCGGTCTTTCACCCAACCGATAACGCAAATCGCCAATATTTCCAATGTGTTGCAGCAAACGGCAGCCGCCGCAGAACGCGTTTTTGAATTTTTAGGAGAGAGTGAAGAAGTAAAGGAAACCAACTCTCCCGTTAGCCCGGAAACAGTTGCCGGTTTGGTTGAATTCAAGAACGTCCGTTTTGGTTACGATCCCGAGAAAATCATCATTAAAGATTTCTCGGCAACCGTACAACCCGGTCAGAAAATTGCGATTGTTGGTCCTACTGGCGCCGGCAAAACCACCATGGTAAAACTGCTGATGCGCTTCTACGATATCAATGAAGGCGCTATTCTGGTGGATGGTCACAATATTCAGGATTTCACCCGTCATGATTTGCGCAAAATGTTTGCAATGGTTTTACAGGACACCTGGTTGTATAACGATACCATTATGGAAAATATCCGCTACGGTCGCGCCGGTGCAACCGATGAAGAGGTCTTCAAAGCTGCGAAAACAGCGCATGTAGACCATTTTATCCGTACCCTCCCGGATGGTTATAAGATGGTTTTGAATGAAGAAGCATCCAATGTTTCTCAGGGGCAAAAGCAATTGCTCACCATTGCCCGGGCCATTCTGGCCGACCCCAGGATTTTAATTCTGGATGAAGCCACCAGTTCTGTGGATACTCGTACCGAAGTACTCATCCAAAAAGCAATGGACAACCTGATGAACTCGGAGCGCCGCACCAGCTTTATCATCGCCCATCGTCTTTCCACCATCCGCAATGCGGATTTGATCCTGGTCATGCGTGATGGCGATATTGTTGAAACCGGCACACATGAAGATTTGCTGGAAAAGGATGGCTTCTACGCTGAACTGTATAACAGCCAGTTTGAACAGGCCATGGTAACCCTGTAAAACTTCTCTGATCAGAAAGACGCCGGGGATTACCCCGGCGTCTTTTTCTTTTAAGTATTCCCTTTCAACCAGAAAAGTGCATTCTCATTTAATCTCCACAACACTCCCTTTCTTCTGCACAATTTCTCCATATTTGACTGATATCCTTCAATATAGAAATTTACCGGATCATCTCAAAAGCGTGGTGATTGAGTGTTTTGAGCGGGGTATGCCCGCCCAAAACACTCAACCCATTCTTTTTAAGAGGGTATCACTTAATTTGGAAGGAAATAAAAATGAAAACCAATAAGTTTCGTAATTCTGCAATTTTTGTTGTTTTAACAGCAACACTGGTGTTAACCAGTTGTTCGCCCCGTTCTGCTCAGGGAAGCACCCCAGACGCCACTCAAACCGGGAACGTCTCAACCATAACAATGTCCGACACAATCGACACCTCCGGAGAGGTGGATGTTGATCTGATCGCTAACCTTACCTGGAAGACCAGCGGAACGGTAAATACAGTTAAAGTAAAAGTTGGGCAAAAAGTAACAGCCGGGCAAACCCTGGACTCCCTCGCATCCGATTCAATGCCCGCCAATATCATTACCGCTCGCTCCGACCTGTCTTCAGCTCAAATAGCATTGGATAATCTGTTGAACTCTTCTCTCCCACGCGCTGAAGCGCAGGCAAACCTCGCTAACGCCCAGGATGCATTGGATACCGCAAAAGATCGCCGCGAATCCAAATCCTACCAACGTGCAGCGCAATATACGATTGATCAGGCGTACGCCAATTTTATTCTGGCCCAAGAAGAAGCCAGTAAGTGGGAGCAAAGATACGACACGGTCGATAACCGCCCGGAATCGGACCCTGATCGGGCTGCAGCCTTCAGTGCCTGGGCTGAAGCCAAACAAAAATTGGATCAGGCAGAAGCCAATTTGCGCTACTTGGAGGGCAAACCGGATGATATGGAAATTGCCATTGCGGACGGCAACCTGGTTTTAGCCCAGGCGCAATATGATGAAGCCCTCCGGGAATGGAATCGTTTGAAAGATGGGCCGGATGAAAACGATATCCAGTCCGCCCAGGCACGCATTGATGCCGCGCAGGCGACCGTCAATTCCCAACACATCATTGCCCCATTTGACGGTGAAGTCCTTTCTATTGAAACTATTCCTGGCAGTCAGGTCAATAATGGCGCCGTTGCCATAGTCATCGCTGACCGCAGCACAATGCAGGTTGATGCACTGGTGGATGAACTGGATATCTTCCGCGTCCAATTAGGCAACCCGGTGGAAATTACTTTGGATGCCCTGCCTGATGTTGTGATGAACGGCAGTATCAGTGCCATCAACCCGGTTGGCAGCACCGTCAACGGTCTGGTTAAATACACAGTCACAATATCCATCGACAAAACCAGTACTCAGCTCTATTTTGGCAGCACCGCCAATGTCAGCATCATGGTCAGCGAACCACAAGACCGCCAGGCGGTACCCCTGAGCGCCATCAAAAATGATAGCGAGGGCGAATATGTTCTGCGCCAAAACCCGGATGGGAGTACCGAACGCGTCAATATCCAGAGCTATGAAATAATTGAAGATCTGGTTATCGTGACTGGCGACCTGAAAAACGGTGACACACTCCAGCTAACCGTCCCGACGGAAAGCATTAATGCCGGTCCCGGTGGAATGTTTGGCGGATAGGAAACCACAATGTTAAAAATTGAAAAGATAACCAAGGATTTTGTAATGGGAGAAAACGTGGTCCACGCACTCAACGACGTTTCCTTTACAATCCAAAAAGGTGAAATGCTCGCCATTATGGGCCCTTCCGGCTCCGGAAAAAGTACACTGATGTCAATTCTGGGCTGCCTGGATGTTCCCACGCAAGGTGCGTATATTCTGGATGGTGAACCGGTGGAAAAGATGAATGACAATCAATTAGCTGATATCCGCAACCGCAAAATTGGCTTCGTTTTCCAGCAATTCAACCTTTTGGCGCGCACCAGCGCATTTGAGAACGTAATGCTGCCGCTCACCTATGCGGCCAATGGGAAAAACAAACGCGAAATTGCCCGGCAGGCGCTGGAGAAAGTTGGTCTGGGCGATCGGATGAAACATAACCCCAGCGAACTCTCCGGTGGGCAGCAGCAGCGTGTGGCCATTGCCCGCGCATTGGTAAATAACCCGGCCATCCTGATGGCGGATGAACCAACCGGCGCGCTGGATAGTAAAACCGGGATTGAAATAATGACCTTGTTTCAAAAATTACACCAGGAGGAAGGACAAACTGTCATCCTGGTAACCCATGACCCGTTTATTGCCAACCACACCAATCGCATTATCCGCATCATGGATGGAAAAATTGCCACGGATGAAGTAAACCTGAATCCAATTAAAGCAGGCACCGCGCGCCCTGCAGGCGCAGACTAGGAGAATCACAATGGTACTATTACAAAGCTTTCAGGTTGCACTGCGCGCGCTTACAGCGAATAAAATGCGTTCTTCTCTGACAATTTTAGGGATCGTCATTGGAGTTGCCGCTGTGGTTGCTTTGATGGCTATCGGGAATGGTGCCACCGCCAGCATCACCAGCAGCATCGAAGGTATCGGCTCAAATCTGGTTACCGTTATGCAAGGCAGAATGCAGGCCGGCTCAAGCGGACAATCTAGCAGTAGCCCGCTAACCTTCCAGGATTATGAAGTACTTAATGCACAATTAATCAACACCGCTGGTATTTCACCTGTCTATCAAAAAACGTACAATGTCAGTCAGGGGAAGGAAATCTACTCGATTACGGTATATGCCGCCACTGAAGATTATCTTTCGGTTAATTCACACACCCTGGCTGCTGGTCGCAATATCAACGCCAGTGATCGCCGCTCCCAAATGCGCGTCGCTATCATTGGTTCCCAAACCGCCAAAGACATCTTCGGTGGGCTTAATCCGATTGGCCGCAGCATTAAAATCAGCGGTATGCAATTTGAAGTGGTGGGCGTTTTGATGGAAAAGGGTTCGTCCGGTTTTGGAAATGCGGATGATCTGGTTTTGATCCCATTAGAAACAGGATATACGAAGTTATTCGGGTCAGCCGCGGTACAGGACGGAAAACAAACACTCAGTGCTATTTACATTTCAGCCGATTCTGCGGAAAGTGTGGATGGTGTCATCACCCAAACAGAATTCCTTCTGCGCCGTACGCACCGCCTGCAACCCAGCGAAGATTTGGATTTTACGGTTGCCAGCCAGAGTCAGTTTCTTACTACACTCAGTGGAATCACCACCACCTTAACCATCTTCCTGGGCGCTATTGCCGCTATTTCATTACTGGTAGGCGGAATTGGCATTATGAATATTATGTTAGTGTCCGTTACCGAGCGCACCCGTGAAATCGGATTACGCAAAGCAGTCGGCGCTCGCAAATCTCAGATATTGATGCAATTTTTGATTGAAACAATCACTTTAAGTGTGCTGGGTGGTGTCCTGGGTATTCTCCTTGGTTTGGGTATTGCCTGGCTAACCACAGCCCTGGGTTTGATCACTGCCGAGGTGACCATATCCTCCATCGTCATGTCATTCTCATTTGCTTTGGCTATTGGCCTGTTCTTTGGGATTTATCCCGCGTTCAGAGCAGCCCGTCTGCACCCCATGGTAGCCTTGCGCTACGAATAAATTCACCGATCGGGGCGGTACACCAACCGCCCCGATCCATATATAATCAATCTATGGCAAAAAAAATCCTTGTAATCGATGATGAAGCGCAAATTGTTGAAATTTGCAGCGACTATATTAAAGCTGCCGGTTTCGATGTAATCACAGCCAGCGATGGATTAAAAGGTTTGTCTGCCGCACGCCGTGAAAAACCGGACCTGATCGTATTGGATTTAATGATGCCTGAGATGGATGGTTTGGATTTTTGTCGGACCCTGCGGCGGGATAGCGACACACCCATCATCATGCTGACAGCCCGGGTAGAAGAGACCGATAAATTAATTGGGCTTGAATTAGGCGCGGATGACTATATTACCAAGCCCTTTAGCCCGCGCGAACTGGTTGCGCGGATCCGGGTTGTTTTGCGCCGCGTCGGCAGCGAACCATCTTCCGACATTATCCGCGTTGGTCAGGCCGAATTGGAACGCTCTCATTTCCAGCTGAATCTGCCGGACCGCAGCATTGGGTTAACGCCCACCGAATTTGAGATACTGGCCACATTAATGAGTCAGCCCGGGCGGATATTCTCCCGCGCACAATTGCTGCATGCCGTTCGAGGCGTTGCCTTTGAAAGCTATGAACGTGCTATCGATTCGCATATTCGCAACCTGCGCCGCAAATTGGAACCGGCTGAGTTCATAGTAACGGTTCACGGTGTTGGCTATAAATTTGAAGGTTAATATGCCACAAAACGAAACAGTTCGCTCTATTCAAAAAAGACTCTTTATTATCCTGTTACGCGCATTTGCAACGGTGGTCAGTATTACCTTAATCATTGTCCTTTCTACAACCTTGCTTACCCTGGCATATTCCCCCCAATCCCCTATTTCCAATCGTCTATCGATTACCTCCCGCCTGGAGACTTACTATCTTTTAAATGGAAGCTGGGATGGGGTCGAAGTACTCGCAGAAGCATTAATGAACGATGAATTTATTAAGTGGCAAAACACAATACTATTGGATTCCGAAAACCGCATCGTAAGCGAAAACGGTCAAATCATAGAGGACATCCGTTATTATGAAACTGAGGAAAGATCCTTTACCATTCCAATTGAAATAAATAATCAAACAGTTGGCACATTGGTACTTACCTCCACAGATTTTCCCTCAAGAGGATTTTTTGCCTTTGCCGGTCTGATTCCGGTCTTTATTGTGTCCATATTTTTGGCAATTCTCACCACAGTGACCGGTCTTTTCCTCACCCGAAGTGTGGTTACCCCCTTGGCCGAGGTAATTGCCGCGGCCCAGGAAGTAGCCAAGGGAAAATTGGACACTCGGGTCAATATAAAAGGTCCGGATGATTTACAGATGCTCAGCGATAGTTTCAATCAAATGGCGGCCACCCTGGAACGCAGCGAACAGGAACGCCGCGAAATGCTGGCGGATATTGCCCACGAGCTGCGCACCCCGCTAACGGTTTTACGCGGCCGCCTGGAAGGTATTCTGGACGGCATCTACACCGCGGATGAAAAACATATATCCCCGGCTTTGGCTTCCACTTACCTGCTTGAACATCTGGTTGAGGATTTGCGGCTGCTCACCATGGCAGAAACCCGCCAATTGCAGTTTGATAATAAAGAAGTAGACCTGGTCGCATTAATCAGGCGTACGTTGGAAATGTTTGAACCGGAAGCACAGGAAAAACAAATTAGTCTCTCTCTGGATCATTACATCGCTGAAGCAGTCGTAACGCTGGATCCCCAGCGCACCGAACAGGTCATTGGCAACCTGCTCAACAATGCCCTGCGATTTGTACCCAACGGTGGGCGTATTTGGATCAATCTGCAATCTGCTGCAGATCAAACGACAATTAGCATCAATGACAACGGACCTGGTGTTTCAGCCACAGATTTGCCTTTCATATTTAACCGTTTCTGGCGAAAAGAAAAGTCGCGTTCACGTGCTTCCGGCGGAACCGGCCTGGGGTTAGCTATCAGTAAACAATTGGTGGAAGCACAGGGGGGCAGTATCGAAGCCGGAAATAACGAAACAGGCGGTTTAAGCATCAAAATCCTCTTTCGCAATCCATAACACCTTTTCGGTGTCAAAAGATTTTGGCGTCTCTCCGTTTCTTGATACAAATTGATATTAATTTACCTTATTTGTTTATAATAGATATCTCGATCCCAAATAGTATGATCGGATTGGAGTTATCCTCAAATGAACAGCTCTTCCAACCCAAAAACTAACCTTCCGAAAAAATTCCTTCTCAAAATCCTTATCGGAGGGTTATCCATTGCGTTAATTTTGAGTGCAATACCCTTTAAAAACTTTTTTTCTCCGGTAAATGCTCAGAGCGGGGTTTGCACTGGTGAATTCCAATCGGTTGGAATTCCTCTAACCGAGCTTGGTACTGCTGAATACATCCGTATGGATGGGTTGAATACCGGTTTTTCCGGCGGCCTTTACCCGGATGGCAGCAATCAACGCCCGCCTGCCCACGAAATTGCCGGGAGAAACATCGCCAGATCGATTGTCCCGTTGGACAGTTCAGGCAGCCCGGACCCGGAGAATGGGAAAATTGTGATGCTCTCCATTGGGATGTCCAACACAAATGCTGAATACGATACGTTTTCAAAAAATGTTGAGGAAGACTCTCAGCTTCATCCACGTTTGATGTTGATTAATGGTGCTTTGGGCGGGCAAACTTCGGATAAATGGACCGACCCAAACGCAATCAGTTGGCAGGAATTGTCGAACACGCTGGAACGGTATCAAGTAAGCGCTCAACAGGTCCAGGTAGCCTGGATCAAGGAAACCCAAACCAGAGGGGGCGATTTTCCGGCCAAAGCCCAGGCCCTGCAAGCTGATCTGGAACAGATTCTGAAAAACTTGAAAGCGGCTTACCCAAACGTGAAAATCGCTTATTTTTCCAGCCGGATTTATTCATATACCTATTGGCGTGGTTTAAGTCCCGAACCGAATGCTTACGAAACCGGCTTTGCGGT
Organism: Chloroflexi bacterium HGW-Chloroflexi-10; assembly: GCA_002840755.1. Taxonomy (GTDB): domain Bacteria; phylum Chloroflexota; class Anaerolineae; order Anaerolineales; family Anaerolineaceae; genus UBA6170. Next base: position 77,393 of record PHBZ01000022.1, read on the forward strand.
AAAATGGCTGATTGAAAAACAAATCAATGGCGACCCGGAACTAAATTTTGACCCCCAAAATGGACCGGTTACTGTTCCTTATCTTTCATGGGGTCCATACTTGTGGGCAGATGGTCAAAATCCGCGTGAGGATGGCCTGGTGTGGCTCCCCGAGGACCTGACATTCGATTGCACCCATCCCACCGAAAGCGGAAGGCAAAAAGTTGCCGGCATGCTCCTGGACTTTTTTAAAACCGATACAACCACCCGGATATGGTTTATGGAAAATTTCACTGAAGACAGTGATATTTATTTACCTCTCGTTACCCATACAGCCCAGCCTCTGCCGGGAGCTTCTGTCTTCGCTCGTTAAGAATATGGCGCGATCGGTCACCATCATCGAGGCTGATTTTTAAATCAATTTCGGCTCTGCCATGTGACCATATATTCTAACAATCCGTCACGGCTCTCTAATAACGGATCAGCTGCTACCCATTCACCAGCCAGTCCCTGTTCACACAGGGTCAGTTCAAAGTGACACATCGCAATCCCAATGTCCAGGCGTTGCACATCCGCAAGGTTGGCCAGGTTGAACAAAAAACTACCTTTGCCGTAACCGGGTGTGCGCTGGCAATAAAAATGCCATAGCTGTCCACTGCGCACAATCCGCCACGGTTGTTTATTGGATGCCGAAGGACCAATCCGCACCATTTCAAGCGCTTCTGCGTACTTGTCAGCACTAATTTGCGATAAAGGATTCGAGAAACTATCCTCAAAAAACAGATTCTCCCACGGCAACCGCCAATCACTTCGAGCTGTACGCCGGATGACATCCTTACTTCGACCTTCAGGGTCCGCATATCCGGTAGCAATCACAGCCGGAATTACTTCTCCGTTTTGTTTGTCTATTTTTTGGGCAAAACTGCTTTTTGTAAAAGTTCCACCCAGCCAGCATGTGCCTAAACCAAGCGCGGTTGCTTCCAAAACAGCCTGCTCCATCGCATAACCGAAATCTTCAATCCCATGTTTCGTTGGTTGCACTGCCCCAATAATGAATCCGGTGGCATTTTTAATAAAACCGTATGTCCCCAAACCCCGCAAGGCAGAATGGTCTTGTTGTGTTGCGGCGCTCAAGGTAAAACGCACCTGAGAGCCTAGTGGACCGGTGTTTAATTGACTTAAACGCTCTTGAAATGCAACCTGCACATCAGATGCAATAGGTGTTTTCATAAAGCGCCGGCACGAATAGCGCTGGCGGATAATTTGTGTAATAGTGGTATCGGGTTCTGTTGCCATCTTTTCCTCAGGTCCATTTTTCCTCTAAGTGTACTTTGTTTTTCCGCACCGTCAATCTGGTAATATCTTGGCACTTCCGCAAAAATGATAGATTTTTAGCCTTCTTTATCAATACACTATCCAGAAAGATAGGTAGTTTTTCTCTCTTCAGTGGGGGAAAAATAACTAACAAACCTTTAAGATTTAGAAAATAAAACAATGAACTCATATTCAATCATTGGGTCTCCTGAAGGAAATTATGATGAAATTTTACAAAACAATTACTCTCATCCTCACTATCGCGCTCATCTTCAGTGCATGCCTGCCGTCTAAATCGATTGCCCGTCCGGTCGCCGGACCAGATTACTGGCCAACGCAAAACTGGCAAAGTTCCAGTCCGGAACAGCAAGGTATGGATTCAGCGAAATTGGCAGATATGCTGGAAGAAATTAATCAAAATAAAACCAATATTCATTCCTTGCTAATTATCCGCAACGGCTACCTGATAACCGAAGTCTATTTTCACCCATACACGCAGGATACAAAAGAACATATACAATCCGTTACAAAAAGTGTCATTGGCATGCTGGTTGGCAAAGCAATCGGAGATGGCAGCATAAAAAGCGCAAACGAAAAATTAGTCAGTTTTTATACCAACCGCACTTTTTCCAATACCGGTGCAAAGAAAGATTCCATCCGGTTGAAAGATCTGCTTTCTATGTCTTCAGGTTTGGACTGTCAGGAATTCTCCGGAACCGGTACAACCATGGAGCAAAGCCCGGATTGGGTTCAATTTATGTTGGATTTGCCTGTCACCACTACGCCAGGCCAACAATTTGGTTATTGTAACGGGAATGCTCATTTACTGTCTGCCATTCTGGAAAAAACTAACCATCTGAATACTCGTATCTATGCCAATCAGGAGATTTTCCAGCCGTTAGGCATTCCTTTCGTTAGCGAATCAGATTGGGGTGCGGACCCTCAGGGGTTCAGCCTGGGTGGATTTGGCCTGCATCTCAGACCAAAAGATCTGGCAAAACTCGCCTTTTTATATCTCCACCATGGCAAATGGGAAGATCAGCAAATTATTCCAGCTTCTTGGATCGCCGAGTCAACCACCCAACAAACCAAAAAGGAAGATGGTAGTGGATATGGCTACCTCTGGACGGTCTATCCTGAAGATGGGCACTATGCTGCCCTGGGGCTAGGCGGCCAGCAAATCCATGTATATCCACAAAAAGACCTGATCTTCATTGTAACCGCCGGGTTACCAGCTTTTGCAGAAGCACCCGAAATCGAGAAAATGCTGGGTGAATTTATTCTACCGGCAATTCAATCCGAAAATTCACTACCAGAAAATGCGGCTGCATTTTCCAGGCTGCAAAAAGCCGTCGAGTTTGCCGCTAACCCGCTTCAACCAATCCCAAGCTTACCTGATGTCGCGTTGAATATTTCGCAACAGGTCTACAAATTTGAAGAAAATCCGGTCGGTTGGCAAACCCTGAAACTTGATTTCAAACCGGGAGCAAATACTGCACAGCTGATCCTGAATGACTCCACACCCGTACAGGTTGGCTTGGACAATCTCTACCGGCTGTCCAATACGGAATTATTTGTTGATTTACTCATACGTGGAAGCTGGACGGATAAAACAACTTTTGTTATTGATTATCCCTACGCAATTTCTGGACCAATAAAACTAGGGGAATTAGGCGCTACCCAAATCAGTATCAAATATAGCGAAGATGCCATTCAAACCACCATTCAGCCTCTCATTTTTGGCGGTGAACCAATTGTTTTCAATGGTGTAAAAATTAATAATTAAACGGCCATCTGAATTAGCAAGGATAAAACCAACAGGGAAACATGCGTCGAATACCTGATGCGTGTTTCCCAATTCCCCAGTCCACATTTTATAAACCTTTTTATTTGCCGGCCTACCTGAAAATTCTACTGGTGGCCTTCCGATTGGTGAAAAAGCTGCCTTATTGCTTGCCTCACCGGGAGTTTTACTCTTCATAAAACGCACAAATATCCTTGTCACAATTAATGCTTTAGTCTATGATTAACTCACAGAGGGAAAAAAACATGATTCGCCCTGAAACCCAAAATGATTATTCCACAATCTACCATATCAACCAGTTGGCTTTTGATGAACGTGAAGCCGAAGCGCGACTGGTAGATACCCTTCGCCAAACTTCTGCCTTTATCCCTGAACTTTCGTTGGTTGCCGAAGAAGAAGGCCGCATCGTTGGTCATATTCTCTTCAGCCATATACACATTGAAACCCCTCACGGCAATATACCCGCCATTGCCTTGGCTCCAATGGCCGTATTGCCGGATTTTCAAAACCGCGGTATTGGCTCACAATTGGTGCGGGAAGGCTTGGCTGCCTGCAAACATCTGGGGCACGCTATCGTGATTGTTTTGGGGCATACAACTTACTACCCGCGCTTTGGCTTTTCCGCTGCATTGGCAAAAGCGCTCGAATGTCCTTACGGTGATTGCGGCGATGCCTGGATGGCCATGGAACTCATCCCCGGCGCGTTGGCTGGCATCCAGGGGAAAGTCGTCTACCCACCTGAATTTGATGGGGTTTAATGATGTCTTCTGCTTTGTTGAAGATTGAGACAGGCCGAATAATTCCTGTAATCCTAATTTTTTACTAAAAACATCCAATAGCAATAAGGCCATATTTTTACTAAATGCAAGAGCTGGAATAACCCCGGCTCTTTTTATTTTCCCTACCCTGGTTACTCTGCAAACCTACCCTTAAACCTATCCGGAGATAGGCGACAGGCAGCCGGCCTAAAAGTAAACTAGCATGGTAGTAGAAAATATTTTAGGAGAAAAAATGAAAAACACAAACAAACTTTTTACCGTTCTGATCATCTCGCTTTCACTGCTCAGCCTGATTGCCTGTAACCCGCTCCAAAGTTTCAACCTGGACTCCGATCAGGTTGTGGAAAATGCCGCAGATATTACCGATTTCGATCTGCCCGAAGGTTACCAACCCGATTTTAGCGTCAATGTGAATGGTTACCGTATTGCAGCATTCAACCCCGGCGACGGCATCAGCCACATCTATTTCCTCCAATCTGAAAACGAAGTAGATGAAGAGACCTTACAAAAGGCGCTGGACAAGCTCGTCCCCGGTACCAAAGACCGGGAGTCACGCATGAAGGTTTTGGAAACATACGCTATGGTTATCCGCGGCGAAGATACTACCGTCATCATCAACGAAGGCATCAATTCAGAAAACGTGAAGTATCGCCAGGCCATGGCTGCCTTTCCGGGCAAGTTGGGTCCTGCAATGATAGTAATCTCCGAACCGACCAGCACCTGGGATCAGGAGAAGATCAACGTATTTCTGGAATCGATCCGCTAAATGTAATCAGCAGGATGCATGAAGCAAAACAGGCATCCTGCTCCAAAAAATTCTTTCAATCCGGAGTAAAAAATGGAAACAACAATGGAACACTTTGGTCAATGGGGTTTTGTACTCATCTGGTCAATCCTCGGTTCAATTTTTATCGCTTTCGTACCTTTCTACAAAAAAAGCCAGCGTAAACCAGCCAGTGTTTATATCGCTTTTATGGTGGCAATGGCCTTCGAAATGTTCGGCATTCCTATGAGTATGTACATCATTTCCTGGCTGGTCGGAACCAAAATACCGGAGGGTGTATTCTGGGGGCATACCCTGGTGGAGCAATTCGGCCACCTGGGCATGTATATCGGCACCGTGCTCGCCATCATCGGCATTATCCTGGTTGTCCTGGGATGGAAGGAAGTCTACCGCCGTTATTGGAGCAAAGAAGAAGGCAAAGGTGAACTGATCACCGACGGAATTTACCGCTTCATTCGTCATCCGCAGTACACCGGATTCATGCTGATAACTCTGGGCATGCTGCTGGATTGGGCTACCCTGTCCATGCTGATCATGTGGCCTATCCTTGGCATACTCTATTACCGCCTGGCACGCCGTGAAGAACGTGAACTGCAGCAGCAATTTGGCGAAAGTTACCGCCAGTATATGCAGCAATCCTCTATGTTCGTCCCCATGCCAAAACTGGTAAAACGCCCTGCCTGAACACACCGCCCGGCATACCAGCCAGAGAAGAACCCGGGCTGGTATGCCAGAATGGAAATATAAGGATGGAAACAAACGAAAGACCGACTATTTACCAGATCCGCCTCAAAGGACATCTGGATGAACGCTGGATGCGCTGGTTCGATGGGTTGATCATCTCCCAACATCGCGATGGAGAAACCTTTATCAGTGGCATTGTGCAGGACCAGGCTGCTCTGCATGGCATCCTTAATCGCATCCGTGACCTGGGTATGGAATTAATCTCTGTCCAGCGCTTCGAATCGACCGATGAAACCGAAAATGAATAATTGGGAACAAAACATGAAATCCACTGAACAAACGCTGCCTGCGTCAACCTACGAACCGTCCAACATTGAAATCAGGTTGACCCTTTCTCTGGGATTAACCATTCTCAGCCCTTATTACCGCAGCTTTGCGCACAGCCTGAGCCTGCAAGGCTGCGAGCGCGTGCTGGATTTCGGCTCCGGCTCGGGAATATGTTCCCGGCATATCGCCGCCCGGCTTCAAAATTCTGGCGGCCAGCTCGCCTGTGTGGATATCTCGCGCGGCTGGATGAACGTTATCCACAAGACTCTGCGCAGCTACAACCATGTGAGCTATCACCTGGGCCACATCACGAACCTGGATCTCCCGGATGCAGCCTTTGATGTTGTGGTAATCCATTATGTTCTGCACGATATACCGGCAGCAGATCGCTCCCGGGTGGTAAACACACTGGCCAGAAAACTGAAACCCGGTGGGCGTTTCATCCTGCGCGAGCCTCAGAATGAAGGGCTCACCTGCACGGAACTTAAACAGCTTGCCATCTCAGCTGGGCTTTCCTCTTCCAGGGTAATAACCCGCAAAGTCTTTATCGGCTCCGTTATCGACGGGAACTTTACGAAAAAATTATAAAACTTTAAGGAATTCAATCATGAACAACGCTTCACCAAATACAAAAAAATCAAATTTCGCCAAAAATCATCCTGTCATCTCCTTTCTGTTGATCACCTTCGCCTGGACCTGGCTGTTTTGGTTGGCAGCCATTCCATTCCGTTCACAAAACGACCTGCTGGTAATGTCGATGGTGATGGTCGGCGGCTTCGGCCCCGCCCTCGCCGGTGTTGTCACCCTTGCATGGGCAAACGGCTCAAAACCGGATTTTTCAGGTAAAAAGATGCTTACCCTGGGCGCTTCTGCATTGGTTATATTTGCCGTCATGGCCTGGCGTTACCAGTTGGGTAACATCGCTGATTTTCAAACCCTGGCACAAGACCTGACTCTGTCCATGCCAATCCTCATGCTGTCTGCCGCCGCCTGCCTGGTGGGCGGATGGGTCATTTCCAGCGCTGTCTCCAGGAACAGCTCTGTTCGCGCAGGTATGGCTTCCATTTTACCCACCCGTCTGTCTCTTGGCTGGACGCTGTTCGCCTTTTTCTCTTTTACCGGAATGATACTGCTCAGTTGGGGTGTATCAACCCTGTTGGGAATGCCGGTCGAATATCCACCTATATGGGGACGCTCCATTCTGGAAGTTGGCCCTATCTTTTTGAGTGTATTTCTCCTGACCGCGCTCGCCCAGGGCGGTAATGAAGAACCCGGCTGGCGCGGTTTTCTGCAGCCGGCTTTGCAAAAGCGGTTCAACCCATTGGTCGCCGCGCTGATTGTCTCACTTTTTTGGTCGCTTTGGCATTTACCCCTCTACCTGAACGGCTTTTACCCCGGCGATCTGCTGCAGGGTATGCTCGGCAGCGGTATCTACCGCATCTTATTGGCCATTTTCTTAGCCTGGGTCTATAACCGTTCTGGCAATAACATCTTCCTCATGGTCATTTTACACACAACCTTTAATGTCATGGTCAACTTTCTGCCTGTATCCGATGGCATCCTCTTAATCCTCTGGTTGCTGGTTGTAATCGCCATCATTATCAAAGATAAAATGTACCGGAAACTTCCGGAAAATCCACTGGGGTAATTCCCTTTGAACCATAGAATTGAAAATCTCATGAAGAAAAAAATACTGTTCCCCATCGTCTTTATATGTGCCTTACTGGCATTCGTTCTGGTCTTTTTTACCATCCGCCAATACCAATCCAATCAACAGGTTGCCAGGGAATGGCAAACTATGCCGAACAATGCGCCGGTTCTTACAAGCACCACACATCTGGAAATCATTCCTCTTTATGAAGCTGCTGGTAATGCAGAGCAATTCAGCATCGGTCATGGGGTTTCGTACCTCATCCGCACTGATTCCGGATCAGTTTTACTGGATGCCGGGTTTAATCCGGAAAATTCCGAAACCGTTCCATTTGCCCAAAATATGCAAACATTGGGCATTTCCTGGGAGGAAATCCAGGCTGTACTCATCTCCCACCGCCACCCGGACCATGTAGGCGGCATGGATGCCTGGAATAACCATACACTGAATTTGGGTGATATACCCAGTAGTCTACCCGTTTATACACCGGTTGGAATGAAATTTCCGGGTGTCGCTGTCAGTAGAGATCCATTCCTACTGACTACCGATATCGCCACCACCGGCGCAATTTCTTACCCGGAAGTATTTCCCCTTTCGTTGCTCGACCCCAAAGGCAGTGAACAGGCGCTTGTCATTCATGTTGCTGGGCACGGCCTGGTGTTGATTACCGGGTGCGGCCACCCAACCCTCGAAAAATTAGTCAGCCGCGCCGAAGCATTGTATGGAGAATCAGTTATTGGTGTGATCGGAGGCTTACATTTAATGAACGCCACGGCCAGCGAACTCCAGCCGCAAATTAAATTCTTGCAAGCTCGTCAACCGCAATGGATTGTGCTATCTACCCATGATAGCGGGCCAGCCGCATTGGACGCTTTCCAGGCCGCCTTCCCACACGTTTATCAGATCCTGGAAGTTGGCGAAAGTATTCTGATCCCATGAATTGTTTATTCATCAACGGTCAGGTTGCTTTTCTCTCGATCCAGCCACAATTCCCGATATTGGCGATTCCAATCCAATAGAAACCGCGATGTAATAACAAGCCCAGCCCCCAGAGCAATCCAGATAACCTGGCCACGGAAACCAGCCAGCCACAAAAGCGGGCTAAATAGTACCCCGGCGATAACAGTGGCACGGGCGCTATGATGCAGGATCAACAACAATACGATTAAAAATCCAAGGCAGATGGCAACGGCCAACGGGGCTACGGCTAACATAGCGCCTGCCGCTGTTGCCAAACCCATGCCGCCCTGAAAACCGGCAAAAACTGGCCAGCAATGTCCCACTACAGCCAGTACTGCCGCAATTGGAACGATCCACACGGCGGGAGCAAAGGTCAGCGCCAGCCAGGCAGGAAGAAACCCTTTGGCCACATCCAGAATAAGTACCACAACGCCAGGTAGAAACCCTGCCTGGCGAATGGTATTGGTCGTGGTAGCATGGCCTGAGCCGCTGTCACGCACATCCACCCCTTTAACCAGGCGGGTTATCCATACAGCAAACGGCAGGGATCCGCTCAAATAACCCAGCAATCCAAAACCAACCGCATAACCCAGCAATGCGGCATTCATTTAATAACCTGCAGCGCATTCGGCAGAATTTCTATATTAAATTGAAACAGGCGTGTATCAAACCCGCTGAAAATTTCGCCATCGCAATGTGCAAATAGCGGCTGTTTACTGTGAATACTCATCCGTCGGCAGATGCCCATACGCACCTGACGAAAACGTCCCTGGGTACCCTTCATCACTTCCGGCACCAGGCGTAGCATCATCAGCCGCGAAATTTTTGAAACAGTGACATAATTCAAGAGTCCGTCATCCACTTTTGCATCTGGCGTCACCATAAAACCGCCGCCCTCACGTGGTCCATTACCCAGGGTAAGCATGATGGTGGTTTCTTCCCAACGTTCCTCATCGGTTTCCACCGTTAAATCCATCCGGGGAAAGTCCAGAAAGATTGTTTTCACCGTTGCTACAAGATACATCATAAAGCCGTGAATCTTTTTCATGCGCTTGGTGTGGATCGTCACAACCGCATCAAAACCAATCCCGATGGTATTACAAAAATACTCCTTGCGATTATTTTCATCACCGACCACCCCAACATCCAGCGAAATTGGTGTTCGATGCAGAAAATTCTGGAATGCCTGCGCGTGATCTTCTGCCACACCAATAATATGGGCAAAATCATTCCCGGAACCTAACGGTAATATCCCCATTTTCGGGCGAATTTCTGCAGGAAGCTGCATTAATCCATTCACAACCTCGTGTACGGTTCCATCTCCGCCGGCGGCAACAACCAGGTCGTAGCCCTCAGCAGCGGCATCATGAGCTAATTTTACCGAATGGCCGGCATACTCCGAAACATACCAGTCTACCGCATGTTCTTTGAACATCGGTTTTAATTGATCAGCGTCCTGTTGAGACCTCCCGTGATTGGTAATCGGGTTGAGAATGATTTTCGTTCGTTGCGGCATAGATGTCCTTCTCCCGGAAAAAATAGATTATAGCTTAAGAATCACCATTACCAAAAAATAACCCCCATGAAGCCGGTTCGGTGCGAAATCGAATAGTGCGTTGCTCCGTTCCTTGTACCCACCTGTTGACCGCCTCCCCCAGAAATGGTTACAATCATTTCAAAATGAACCAGGAGGCATACTCATGATTCCGATCCGCGATCAGATTCCAACCCGGCGTATCCCCTTTGTCAATTATTTACTCATTTTAGGCAATGTGCTGGTCTTTTTTCTCCAATGGCAGGCCGGTCCCAATCAGGATGCGATCGTTTACCAGTTTGCTCTCATACCGGCGCAAGTTTCATCTGGTCTGGATTTTGGCGATATAACCGATATCTTTACCAGCATGTTCATGCACGCCGGATTCGCGCATATCGCCGGCAATATGCTTTACTTATGGATCTTTGGCGACAATGTGGAAGACAGCATGGGGCCGGCAAAATACCTTTTGTTCTATCTGGTAGGCGGCACCGTGGCATCCCTGGCGCATATTTTTACTAACCCCGCTTCGCAAATTCCTACCGTGGGTGCCAGCGGTGCCATCGCCGCCGTTCTGGGTGCTTACCTGGTGCTCTATCCGCAAAGTCGCGTGTTAACCATCATCCCCTTGGGGTTTTTCCTGCGTATGACCACGGTTCCGGCAGTTATCGTCCTGGGACTATGGTTTGTATTGCAGCTATTCAGCGGTGTCATATCCATGGGCGGTCCGGATGTGGGCGGTGTGGCATTCTGGGCGCACATTGGCGGTTTCCTT
>PHBZ01000084.1 GCA_002840755.1 Chloroflexi bacterium HGW-Chloroflexi-10
TAAATATTGAAAACGAAGCAAAAACTAGGGCGGGAATTGCCCGAAGTAACGCCGGTGGAGAGGATGTAAGACCAGCCGTGAAAAGCTGGCAATCCTCGTTGAAGCCGGAAGAAGCCGCTTGGTCTTTAGCCTAGCGGTGGTTCACAATATTTGCCCTGACGATTTTACCAAGAAATGCATGGTATAGGGCGGGTCTGATTAAGGGTGAAAGATAGTGGTTCCTGGAATAGCAGCTCACCCTTGTCCTCCTTTACCGAGAGGCGCGCTTTCAGGTGCCTTGGATGGTAGATTTTTGATGTTTTTTCCGGTTTATTATGATTCGAGCTGCAGTTCACATCCAACGCACCTTTCTGGAGCAATACGTACAAATTGGGCAATATATATAAGGAAACATACGAATTGATTTTGCCGATCAGTTTGGATAAGATATTATCAGAATAAGAGTGGTAAATATTTTATAAGTCTGAATTTTTAATTTTTTTTAGATACAGGGAAGTATTGATCCGGCAGGTGAATTTGGTCGCCATGTCTGCATTATGCGGATAACCTGCTGGGGAGCTAATGGCGAAACCGGCCCATTTCACAGGTCGGTTTTTTTATTTAACCGCCGGTGTAGAAGCAGACCGAAAGCACCTTCTTATTCTAGAAAACTATTGGATTGATTTTACAGAAAGGTGGATAGAATGAAGAAAATGTTTCGTGTCTTGCCGGCTTTGATGCTGGTTATCGTTTTTGCTCTTGCACCCTTGAGTAATACAGTGGTTATGGCTGCTGCAGGAATCAGTGATCTGGGTGTTATAGAACCCACTTCTGATGAACCGGTCTCACCAGTTGACCTCGCTTTACCCCCCCAACAAGATCTTACCCCTGTTATTGTTGCGGAGGAACCGGTTGAAAATGTTCAACCAGCCGTTGAAGAAAAGGTATCGGAAATTGCAGTGCTGCAAGGACAGGTGGGAACCACATTATCCGCTACCATCAATGGTATGGGTTACTGGAAACAGGTTTATGATTGGTCCATTCTAAAAACTGGGGACAGCGGTCCTTTTGTGGTTAAGCCTGGTGAATTCGTGGATGTTAATTATCAGGTGGTAGTGACTCCAATGGTGACGCATGAGAGTTTCGGGGTGAGCGGAAAAATTTGTGTGACCAATGGTGGTGAAGTGGGCACAGAAAATCTTTCCGTTACCGCCCAGGTTCAATCTAAATCTGGAGGAGGACAGTTCCAGGATGTGGCTGGCGGTGTGGCCCCGGTTGCAATAAGTGAGTTGGCAGCTGGAGCAAATGGGTGCGGAAACTACAATATTTCTTTTACACCGGTGATTGGCGCAGAATACCGCGTTGTTGCAAACATATCTATCACCAATCATTCCGGAAACCTGGGTGAAGCTTTTGGTCCCAGCCCCAAAACAGATTTCTCACTACCAGCAGCACCGACCGTTCTGGATGGGTGTGTCACTGTGAGTGATTCACAAACAGGTGTGCTTGGAACCGTGTGCGCGGGTGATTTGGTCAAAACCTTCTCCTATACAATTCAAGTTGGCGGGTATGCTGAGTGCGGGACCTATCAATTTACCAATACAGCCTCTTATCTGAAGGTTAATACGCAAAAAGGTGGATCATCCTCCTGGACGGTTGAGATTCAGGTTCCTTGTGAAGATGATAAAGGATGTACACTGACCCCCGGATATTGGAAAACCCATTCGAGTTATGGACCGGCACCGTATGATGATAATTGGGCGCAGGTAGGTGAAGATACCGTCTTCTTTTTGAGCAGCCAGAGTTGGTATAACGTATTGTGGACTACTCCTGCGGGTGGTAATGCCTATTACATCCTGGCACACGCTTATATCGCGGCACATTTGAATCAGTTGAATGGTGCAGCAGTACCTGTTGAGGTTTCTACTGCATTGACTTTTGCTGTAAATTTCTTCACCACTTACGAACCAGGATCTACTCTAACCCGCTCAGTTCGTAATTCTGCGATTAGTAATGCTGAAATTCTGGATAATTACAATAATGGCCTTATCGGCCCGGGACATTGCAGTTTTTAATCTTTCGACCCTCTATTTTTCGAAAAGTGCCTTCCGAGAGGAAGGCACTTTTCGTATGCCTACTAATTATTTTGAAAGTTTAATATTGAAAAGGAGAACCCTATTGGATAACTTTATTTTTTCCCACTTAACATT
>PHBZ01000023.1 GCA_002840755.1 Chloroflexi bacterium HGW-Chloroflexi-10
GATGTTCAAGAGCGTATTGCCGGGCTGTCTGGGAAGGCGACGTCCACGCCGGGTGATGAGCTTGAGGTCTTCCTTAATAAGCTTGATCGAGAAAGCCAGAAAAAGGCATTAATGTTTATCGCAGGAAAGTTAGCTCAATGAAAATTTCTTGGTTACAGACGCATGTTATCAGCTGGGCTGGCTTTGCGATGCGCTTGCTCCACATCCACTTCGGCTATCTGGGCATAATGGCGTACCATATCAAGCGAACCATGGCCCAGAAGCGATTGGAGGGTAAAAACATCTCCTCCAGAGCGCAGGTAGGTGATGGCGAAGGTATGCCTGAATTTATGTGGATAAGCCTTCTTGATTTCTGCCCTGTCTCCCAACCGATTGATCAAGACACGCAAACTGTCCTTGTTGAAAGCTCGATCCGCATGGCTGATGAAGAGGGGGGCGTCGGGATCGTCCCCATCTTCTCGGCTGGCAAGATAACGCCAAACCGCTTTTCGCGCAACCTTACCCAGGTATACCGTACGTCCTTTACCGCCTTTCGCGCCACCTGCCACTCCGTGACGAATGGTGACCTTTCCGGTCTTGAGATCCACATCGTTGACGATCAGAGAACACAACTCCGTTGCTCGCAATCCAGTGTCCAGCAACATCAACACAATCGCCTGGTCACGGTTGGAACTCGGCCGGCGCATTACAAACTTCTTCCTTTCCTCAGTCTGCGATTCACGGGAATAAACACACGCCTTGAGAATTTTTTCAACGTCTTCTTTGGAAAATGTTTCAACAGGATGTTTTTGAAACTTGGGTGCTGTGATTTCTTTAGCGGGATTGGGAAACTTGAACTCCACCTGCAGCCATCCGAAAAAGGATCGAAACGTAACCCAAACATTTCGGATGGATTTGGCGGACAGCGGCTCGGAGCTTCCGTTCCAACGTCTCGGTTTATATTCGGTTCTCAACCAGGCCATGTAGCCGGTCAGGTCGGAAGATTGAATATCCGATACCTCTCGATCTCCGATGTATTTCAACCAATGACCGAGAGTGAACTCATAGGAGGTAATTGTGCGTTGGCTTAATCCCTCTGCTGTTTTGAATTTGAGGAAGCCGTCGATGGCTTTGGCTAAGGAAAGTGAAACTTTGGATTTTGACGTACCCGGCGAACTGCGGTTCATAAGAAATTCCTCCATTTTTGGAAAAATGTCTACCGCTGTGCGCCAGGCTAACGAAAAACCAGAGCCCGACGGACTCTGGTTTGACTTTAGTAGCGGGGAGTGGATTCGAACCACTGACCTCCGGGTTATGAGCCCGACGAGCTGCCTCTGCTCTACCCCGCATCAGTTCAAGTATTCTACCCCAGGCACTCGGATCCGTCAAGGCATCATTTTTCACCATCATTAAAAAGATTGTACACGCGAAAAAAATAAAAAAAATTAGGGCTTGACTTACTAGAACAATTATTCTATAATGGGTTTGTTGTAAACCAACATGCTATTAATGCGATGCGAAATCCCGCCAGCAACAAACTTTTTTTCGCGTATTTCGTGATAAAAAAATCCATAAATATAGCACATTAACAACCGCATAATCATTCACCCGCCCTTTACCTAATCTCTGATTCCTGCTTCCTGCTTTAGTATTCATTCCCCATTCGTTTTAAAAATGAATACAGCGCCTTAACAACCAACATATACTCTAATCCAATAGATACCCCCCGCATATTCGGGCTTTCAGTGAGAAACATATTCGTTCCGATTGGAATAATTTTCCAAAGAAACGAAATAACGAATAAGCGGGCTCGCTTCTGGATGAAAAAGCAAACCCGCTCAAAATATTAATATTTCTCTACCGCCCCTTATACACAATTTGGATCGGAGTACCGCTGAACGGGTATTCTTCGCGGATCTGGTTTTCCAGAAAACGGGTAAAGGTAAAGTGAGCCAGCTTGGGTTCATTGCAGTAGATCAGGAAGGTGGGCGGGTCTGAGCGTACCTGTGTGCCGTAATACATTTTGAAGACACGTCCGGATTTAGAGCTGGTGTGCAAATCTTGGGCGTGCTGGATGATGCGATTCAGCGTTGAGGTAGTCAGACGTGCCAGACGTTCTTCCTGAACCAGTAATGCCAGCGGCATAACCTGTTCCAGACGTTGGCCTTTTAGGGCAGAGATGAACAGGATCGGCACATAGCTCATGAAATTAAGATCCTGGCGGATTTTCTCGGTGTAAGTTTGCATGGTGTAGTTGTCTTTTTCGACAGCATCCCACTTGTTCACAATCACGACGCAGCTTTTTTTCTCATCCAGAATATAACCGGCGATGTGGGCATCCTGTGAGGTGATTCCGGTGGTGGCATCGATCAGCAGCAGTGAGACATCCGCGCGTTCAATGGCGCGCATCGAGCGCAGCACGGAATATTTTTCGACGCCAACTTCAATCTTCCCGCGGCGGCGGATACCGGCTGTGTCGATCAGGGTAACCTGGATTCCGTTGTATTCAATGTGCGAATCAATCGCGTCGCGGGTGGTGCCGGGGATTGAGGAGACGATCATGCGTTCCTCACCGACCAGTTTGTTTAGCAGGCTGGATTTACCAACATTGGGCTTGCCCACCAAAGCGATTTTTACCGAATCATCATCATCTTTTTCCAGAGTTTGCGGGAAGGTAGCCACCAGCGCATCCAGCATATCACCTGTACCGGTGCCATGCAGTGAGGAGATGGCATATGGTTCGCCCATACCCAGCTCATAAAATTGCAAGGCGGCATCTTGAGTGGCTTTACTATCGGCTTTGTTGACCACCAGGACAATCGGTGGGTAGTATTCACCGCCAATAGCTTTTTGTGCGCGGCGCAAAATTTCAGCCACTTCCTTGTCGGCATTGGTCACTCCGGTGATTGCGTCTACAACAAACAGGATGCTGTCGGCGTCATTGATGGCGATCATGGCCTGGGATTTAATATCTTCAATAAAATCGGCTGAATCGATGGAGAGCGGTGTTTTACTGCCAGTGGAGGGGTCAATTCCACCGGTATCCACTACGTAAAAGGGGTGTCCGGTCCATTCCGCTTCAGACATGAGTCTGTCGCGCGTGGTGCCGGGTACATCATTTACAATGGCCGTGCGTTCGCCCGTCAGACGGTTAAATAAAGTGCTTTTGCCGACATTCGGACGGCCTACCAGTGCTACAATCGGTTTACTCATTATTATTACTTCCTGCGCCTATCTCGAGGGTGTGGGGGTTGGCGCGATGATTATTTCCACATCTATAAATTCCGGCTGGATACTTTCCAGTTCAACCTCTCCGGTCGACAATTCTACCACTGGTTTCAATTGATAGGTACCCACTTTGTAATCTGTCAGGTCCAGCAAGATGCGCACATTGTCCAGGTTTAGCTGATCCAGCACAGGCAACGGCCCTGAGATGATCAGAGTGATGCGTTCAGGAGCAAGTAGAGCTTTTAAATTGGGTGCCAATCCGATGATTTCTATCGGTACATTGGCCAGCGGTAAGCTGGATTGCACAGCAGCAACGCTGACACGCACCAATACGGTGGTGCGGTCTCCTACAACGGATATATCTTGCGGCAAGTCCAGCGGCAAAGAGATATCGACATCATCTTTCAAGCCATTGATATTGAGCGGTGTGGTTTGGATATAACCGGGCAGTTCATTTACGATTTGCGGGTTAGCCGAAAAAACCGTGACGGCCAGGGGAAAAACAGCAATATTCGTCATCCGGTATCCATCGGCTACTTGTCCTTCCACCTGGACGGAAACAATCACATTGCGGTAACCATACCGCTGGGTTATTTCCTGCTGGACGGTTACCCGGTCCGGCGACAGGGTAACGTCCTCAACCACTACTTCATTGGAATCGAGTGCCAATAAATTCAATGTGCGCGAGATATTCTCATGAACCTGGTTTATATCCAGGTTGGCGCGGATCTCCTGTACGCGGTTGACCTGGGAGGCCGGCCCGGTAATGGTGATCTGATTGGTGTTGAGTTGCGGAGTCCCGGCTTGATAGCCAACGGCTGGGTCGCCATTGGTGACGAGGTTTACAGGTAGCACGCGGCTGGCAAGGTTCTCTAAGGAGATGGTGATGGTTCTGGGAGATTGGGTAACCACTTCCAATGGACGAACAGCATAATTGGGAACGATGGTAACGACATGGCTTCCAGCGGTAAGCCCGCTGAGGTCAATGACGGCGCGAATGGGGTTGGTTTCATTTAAAAGGTTGTTCCATACCGATTGTGGCGCCCGTAAAGTGAAAGAAACACTATCCGGTATTTCACTGGTCAGAACCAAGCCTACATCCTGTCCTACTATTTCGATGTTAACCTGGCGTGGATAGAGTCGATCTTCTGTGGGGTCATTAGCGGTGACAGCTACGATCCAAACGGTGATAGCCAGAACCAGGGCGGTTAACAAGCTGGGTAAATTCTTGCTGAATTGGCGCAACTTTGCCAGCATGTTATTCCTCCTCTTTTCCTTTTGGCAGCGGAATCTTGATTTTGAAACCGAGTACGTTGATGTAGTCTTTTACAAATGGTTCGGGGCGGTAAAATGCGATCAGAATATTTTCCAGCCGGTCACTATCCAGCCCGCGAATCATACGGCCGCCCTGGGCAACGGAGATAGAGCCGGTTTCTTCTGAGACGACCACAGCTATCCCATCACAGGCTTCAGAGGTACCCAATGCTGCTCTATGGCGCAGCCCCATCTGTCGTTCTGGTGAGCGGTTGAGAACGCCGCTCGCGGACAGGGGCATCACGCAGGAGGCTGCGGCTATGCGGTTTTCATTGATGATTACAGCGCCGTCATGCAGTGGTGTGTTGGGGTAGAAAATTTGTAAAAGCAGCTCCGGGGTCACAGTTGCGTCCAGGTGAACACCGGTGGAGATATATTCCTTGAGCGAATCGGTCCGTTTGAGGATAATGAGCGCCCCATGCCGCCGCGCTGAAAGGCGGGCACAGGCTGTGGTGATGGCTTGCATTGTGACCTGAAGCGATACCAGGGTCGCAGCGCTGGGACGAAATAAAGCACCAGTTCCTGCTCTTCCGAGACGTTCTAAACCACGGCGAATTTCAGGCGCAAAGATTACGGGAATGGCCAGTAACAAGGCTGGCAGCGTTGTTTGCATTAACCAGGAGAATGCCGGCAGATTGATGAACTGGGTCAGCAATGCCAGTAATATAACCAGGAGAATGACACCCCGCAATAAAACTGTTGCCTGGGTATCTCGCAATAATACGAGAATACCAAAAAGAATGGCAGTTACCAGGACGAGGTCGAGGGCGCTTAGCCAGTCAAGTCTTTGAAAAAGGAAAAGGATTTCATTTAATAATTCGGGCACAGTGTATTACTCAAAGCTTTAGATGGGTCTGAGGATGCGATCCTGACGTAATTTTTTAAAGAATAGGACTGATCCGGTGGGCATGGAATCCAGGGCAGCTTCTTGCCAGGCCATGACGCCAAGTGTTTGGGGCGTTTTGCGTTCGTAGCCTAACTCTTGCCAGATTTTTTCCTGACCAGCCAGATTTGGGCCTAAAAACACTAATGAGGCTTCACATTGTAAGTCTTGTGAAGCGCGTTCCATTTCTTTAAGAAGTAATGGGATAGCTTTATCCAACGGAAGCTCGGGTTGAATTAGCAGGTTTATGGTGCGCGCAACCAGGTTTTCTACCTGCCATCCAATGACACCTACTGGTTTATCGGCTGCCTTGAGGATCAGAAATGCTTTTTCGCCAAACGCTTCCATAATATCGGTGCGGGTGAAGTTCTTTTTGTTGGCGGATAGACTGTTAAAAATAGCAGCGATTTCTTCAGAATTGCGTGGGGTGCCGCGAACAACACTCAGTTCTCCGGTAAGCGTTTGTACCCGCGCGACAGTCTCATCTTCTGTTGGGGTAGGCTGGGCTAGTTTTTGCCACTGTGCCAATACCTGTTTCCATGTGTCTTCCACCGATCCGGTATTCTTAATAATCACGTTGGCAGCACGCAGTTTAACATCCTGAGGAGTCTGCGATTCTATACGCTGACGTGCGTCTGCATCGCTCATTTTGCGCCGGCTAACCAGGCGGCGGTATTGTGTGTCTGGTGGAGAATAGGTTACCCAAATGGAGTCGCAGTACGGTTTGATATCTGATTCAAGGAGTTTAATAGCCTCAATCACTACAACAGGTTGTTTAACGCGTTTGATGATAAACTCGAGTGCCTGGTTTACAAGAGGATGGATGATAGCTTCCAATGCTTTTAGAGCTTCCGGATCATTGAATACCAGTCGTCCTAATTTTTGACGGTCAATTTCCTCATCAGCGCTCAGGATCCACCGCCCAAAATAAGTGATCACTTTATCGTATCCGGGTGCGCCTTTTGAGATAGCACGGTGAGAGAGTGCATCGGCGTCAATACCGTACGCGCCTAAATGTTCCAGCATACGGCGGACAACGCTTTTGCCCGTGCCAATATTGCCGGTTATTCCAATTACGATTTTGCCTGCCCACTTACTCAAAGGAGACTCCTGAAGGGTATGATTTGGTTTGCACCAATATCTATTCAAATTTCATTTTAGCCTTGCAATGCCGGATTGTCAAAGGATTCTGACCAAAAGCTTTTTAAATGAAGGAGGGTACACTTCCTTCTTCGACTCATTCTTGGATTTGGTGTTTTATAATCGGCAAAAACGTATGCCAGGACCATTCCGGTGTTACGATCCAGTTGGAATAGATTGTAGCAGAGGGACCTCCGCTGTTAAATGCCCAAAGGCGATACTGGTAGGTCGATTCTGCTGATAGCCCCTCTACACGGAAAGTCTGCATATTAGCCGGTTGGGTTGTGATGGTAAACCAATTGATCCCGTTAGTTGATTCCTGAATGGTAAAACCTGTTTCTGTTGTGCTGGTATCCGTCCATGTGAGTTGAATGCGAATTGGCGAGTAGGCAGTGCCCAACAATTGTTGTGGAGCGCTGGGAGGGTCCGGTAAGGTTGTGACAGAAATGATATTGGAAGGTGGCGAAACTCCACCTGGGTTGACCGCACGCACCCGGTATTGATAGGTCTGATTTGGAGTTGGGCTGGTATCGCGAAAGGTGGTTTGAGTGACAGCCAGGTTCGCCAGCAGGTCCCAGTTGACTCCATCCTGAGATCTTTCCACATAAAAAGTGCGGGCAATCGTACCGGAATAAGACCATGCCAACTCCACCCAGCGTTGTGCGAAGGACGTAATGGATAAGTTCTCGGGCGCTGTGGGCGCAGGAGGAAGAGAAGTCAGCAGGCGAACCGTGCTGTCTACAGAGTAATCGGATAGAGGAGTCCAGGTGTGGCTATCTGCGCTGATCCAGGAGGTCTGGGGTGCTGCAACCCCCAGATGATCCGCCGCAATGGGGAAGAAAATAGTCTGATTGTGGATATGAATTTGTACCCAAATAGAGTCTCCAACCGAAAGCTGGAGAGGAGTCTCTAGGGTGATATGATGATAGCCCGTGCTTGGAACCACAATATTATTGATGGAGGTTAACGCTTCTTTCGGACTACCGTTGATAAAAGCGTCATAAATTACCAGATCAACATGGGCTTGGTCGTAAGTTGCGAATTCGATTTGGCGAGCCTCTTCATCACGAGTAGGAGTGAATTTCGCCAGAACATATCCATTGGTGGTGGGTGGGTCAATTGTGGCATACTGGGTTGTATGCCCGGCTTCATCATAGAAATATATCTGTCTGTTGGGGTCGTGTTGTTGAGAGGAAGTGATCACCGAGGCATAACTGCCAATTTTACCGCTCTCATAAGCAATGTAGCCGTAGCCGGCATTGCCCCAGGTGCTGCCATAACTGTTCCGCACAATCCAGGCGCCAGATCCTCCAGTGTGTGTTTGGCTGTCATCCCATCCAATAATCAAAACAGCGTGATTGGTAGTTGTAGCCGGAGTGGCGCTATACAGTACTGTGCTTCCTGTGTAATTATCAAAATTATCGAACACGGTAGTATTGATTTGCGTGTAGACCGGTCCATAATCATATACGTATTGTTTGATGAGCGCAGTATTGGCTGACTGGTGACCCGAGAGCTGCAGCCAACCATCTATGCGGGCAACACTTCCACAGCTCGTGCGGCAAGAATCATCGTAGTTCCGATATGGGTCACACCCCTCCAATACCGCACCACTCTGCGAAAATAGATTGACTAGATCGCGCATGGTACCACCATTACAACTGGTGCCGCCATCAAAGTGGTTCAATTCTTTCCAGTTACATTCTTTGGCGTGGTTTTCGGAAAGATTGAGGTATTGTTGGTTTTTCATCCAAAGCGATGCTTCCAGGGCAGCGGTTCCGGCAAAGGCATAACCGGCATTGCATTCATTTTGATCACGAATCGGAGCGTTATATCCGGCATCACGCCAGTCAAAATGGGGAGGGAGGTTGAGCAGGTTCGAGTTTGGCTGGGCATCTAGAGAAAGGCCAATCGGCGGAAAAATCCCATTCCCGGTGACAACCAGTATCAGAAAAAATGAAAAAGCGAATAATGGAATTTGTGGATAGCGAGTCATCCAGCCTCCTCGGAGATAAAGAAAATCCAGTATGGCCCCCGTAATGGGTTATTTTCTACCGCTAATGATGGATGGATTTTAAGGTTTCATGTGGATAATAACAATTCACCATTAATTATATATGCAGAATTTGGTAGAGAGTTAAAATAAAGTATTGGATTTTGATAAAGGATATGACTATTAGCATCAGGTTCAGGAAGAATAATCTATTGGAGAAAACCAGGTTCTGGACTATAATTCCGGCGGTTGTAGAAAAAGAATCGCCTTTATCGGATACACGGTAAGTTGCCGGAGTAAGCCAAAACCAAGAAGGTGAGGATCAATATACGAAAAAAACTGGCACCCATGGTCTGGGAAGCGTTAGTTGGAGTGTGTTATGGGAACTTTACGAATGCGAATGAATTGGAAAGAACAAATTCAAAAAGAAAGAAAAACGTTAATATTTAACCGAAAGACATTGGTTGATTTTGTATTTATTTTCATCGGGGTGCTGATCCAGGCTTTTGCCATGCGTCTTTTCCTGGTGCCTGCTTATCTGGTTAGTGGAGGTATTAGTGGAGCAGCGCAGTTAATCCATCATGTTAGCGATTTTCCGATTGGTTTGATGATATTTATTGGAAATGTGCCATTGTTTTTTCTAGGTTGGCGCTATCTGGGAGGTTTAAAATTCGCACTGCGAACAGCGCTAGCCATCATATTATTTTCATTTTTCACTGATTTTTTGGTGTTATTTATTCCTGCCGAAGGCGTAACTAATGATCTGGTGTTGAATAGCATATATGGTGGATTAATGTATGGGCTCGGATTGGGGCTGGTTTACAAAGGGAAGGGCACCAGCGGGGGCAGTGATATTCTCGGAAGGATATTGAATCACCGGTTTGGTATTTCCATCTCCAGTTCCTACCTGATAACCGATTCGATCGTGGTTTTGATGGGTGGTTTTGTGTTTGATTGGGAGCGGGCCTTATATGGCCTGGCGGTGATTTATGTTAGTGGGTTGGCGGCGGAGATTATTTTTGAAGGGCGTGCAGTCTATCGCACGGCAATGATTATCACCTACAAACCGGATGAAATCACCCGCCACATTTTAGAGATGTTGGAGCGGGGTGTCACTCTATTACAGGGCAAAGGTGCCTATACGGGAGAGGACCGCACCGTTCTGTATACCGTAATCACACAATCAGAAATCCCGCAATTAAAAGATATAGTCAACGAAACCGATCCACTGGCATTTATGGTGATTGGACAGGCACACGAGGCGTTGGGTGAAGGTTTTCGCCCAATAAAGGAACAAAACTAATTGGGAGATTAACAAAAAGCCGCAGGGGTTTGAATCTTGCGATTGTTCATAATAATTTAAGCCAGATCAAGGCGCCGGCGGTGATTCCCAACTGACCCAGGTGGTAGGTAAACATGACCAAAAACCGGGCAAAACGAAAATAACGCAGGAACCGCCGGAAAGCTAGCATAGAATCGGAAACCGTGAATGCAAAGGCTCCTAGGCTGGCCATGAATGCTCCCCAGAATCCCCATGAAGGTCGAAACCAGGTAGTGAGTGCTGTAAATAGCATGACCAGGATCATGATCAGATAAAGAATCAGCGCTGGACCTAAGCGGCGGTATTCTTGTTTTTTTCGAATTTCTCGGATGATGCGAATATATCCGAATATGCCATAGCCTAACACAAACAGCAAAGGTACGAAAAACCAACTGGAAAAAGAAAAATCGGCCAGTAGAAATCCGGCAATATAACAAATATGAGCGGTAAGGAAGGCAAATAAGCCGAAGATAAACATCTTTTTTGAGAGTAATAAAAACACATCTCCAGCCAGTGAGAATACCAGGCCGAGGCCAAATAACCAGCCTTGCTGCCAACCACCCAGACTGCTGAACCAGAGAATAAGAAGAAATAAGGAAAGTGGTTTGGTAACAGCCCGAACTTTAACCAGGTTTTTACCAGCTGCGATCCATTCCACCGGGGATAGTAACACAAATAAGAAGAACCATATCAAAATCCCTATTCCTCCTTGCCGCCAAAGCCAAAGAGATGTAACGCTTCAGGGTTATTACGCCAGTTTTTATGAACTTTTACACGTAATTCCAGGAAAACTTCACGATCTGTCAGTGCCTCTATTTCCTTGCGGGCCGTTACCCCGATTTCACGGATTTTAATGCCTTGTTTTCCGATGACAATGCCCTTTTGTGACTCGCGTTCAACGAATAGGGTGGCTAAAATGTAGGCTTTATCATCACCACGGTCTTTATATTCATCCAACCGGACCGCAACCGCATGGGGTACTTCATCTTCCAGGTTCAAGAGTACAGCTTCGCGGATCAATTCCAGGGCAATATCACGCTCGAAATAATCTGTAACGGTTTCTTCATCGTAAAAAGCTTCGCCTTCCGGAAGGATGGCAACAATTTGATTGACTAATTCGGCCACTCCGCTGCCATTTGTCGCACTGATTAAGGCAAATTTACCTGTTGGCAAAAGATTTTCGTATGAAGCTCGGAATTTTTCAAGTTGTTCCGAAAAGACCATGTCAGCTTTATTCAGCGCAACAATCACTGGAGGTTTGGGGTTTAGTTTGGCAATGCGTTCGCCAATCAAATTGTCTTCCTGAGTCGGCGGCGAACTGAGATCCACTACCCATAGCACCAAATCACCATCCAAAAGAGCGTATTCAGCAGCTTTGTTCATGAAATCACCCAGTTTGTGGTGGGGGATATGCAGACCAGGGGTATCCACAAACACGATTTGTGCATCGGATCGGGTTAGTATTCCCAATTGTTGTTTACGGGTAGTTTGCGGTTTTGGGGAAACGGCAGCCACTTTTTGACCTAACATGGCATTTAATAAAGTGGATTTACCCACGTTTGGTCGCCCAACTACGGCAACAAAACCGGAATGGAATGGTTGCGATGAATCACTCATAATAAACCTCCGAGTCTGCCTGCTGACAAAAATGCAGTGCATATCAGGCATCATTTTAACACAATCAGAGGTTTACTGGCATGAATTGGAAATCGCAAAATTTACTGGTCGACGCTCAATTTATTTTCGGTTTTTCCACCCATGGCTTCCTACAAACTCTTGTCTTCCAAACCCCGGATATTTTATACTATGTCTATCATAGTATAAAATTTATATCCGTCGGAAGGAGTTAATGATGGCAGTAAGAAAAGCGGAAGCAATTTGGGAGGGCAATTTGAAAGAGGGGAAAGGTACAATGAAGCTGGGTAGTGGCGCCTATGAAGGTGCCTATTCGTTTTCTTCCCGTTTTGAAGAAGGTACCGGAACCAATCCGGAAGAATTAATTGGTGCAGCACATGCTGGATGCTTCTCGATGGCATTGAGTTCGGGTTTGAGCAAAGCTGGTTTTACGGCAGAACGAATTTTTACCACTGCGGTAGTTACACTGGGACAGGTGGATGGCAATGCCCGTATTACTGAAATTGTCCTTAACACCGAGGCAAGTGTGCCAGGTGTACTGTTGGATCAATTTTTAGAAATTGCCGAAGCGACCAAAAGTGGTTGTCCGGTTTCCGCGGCATTAACTGGGGTACACATTACTCTCAATGCAAAGCTGCTTTAAGCTTCAAAAGTGAATTGTTACGATTTGGAAAGGTTTCTATACGCTAGATTTATGAAATTGTCAGGTAGTTGTTAGTTGCGCGTAGGGTGAGCGTAGGGTAAGCGTCAAGTAATGCTAAATCTGTTCTGGTATTATAAATACAACAAAAGGGCGACTTCTCTTCTTCTCCTCCTTAAACTGAGAGCCGGGGGCGGCGTACCCGGCTCTCACTATTTTAAAAGAAACAACCTGGATCAGATCGGGTTGTTTTTCTTTTTTGTACTTCTCCTGATTTCGGATAAAATTAAGATAGTTTATTTAAGCTAGTAAACTAGTTGATTTGATGAAAGGGAAACAATCATGGCAAACAATCGTGAATTTTACCTGGGGCGGAAGGTTGATTTAGGTAAAAAGACCATTACCGATGAATCGGTGATGTACGATCCGGCTGACTTGACCACCCACATGTTTGTGACAGGGATGACAGGTTCGGGAAAGACAGGTTTATGTATATCTTTAATGGAAGAAGCAGCCTTACAGGGAATTCCGGCAATTATCATTGATCCTAAAGGAGATCTCACCAATCTGCTTTTACACTTTCCGGATTTCCTCGCCAGTGATTTTGAGCCATGGATAGATCCGGAGGCTGCAAGACGTGAGGGGAAGACCACTGGACAATTGGCAACGGATACCGCAGCTTCTTGGCAAAAAGGTTTGCAGGATTGGGGTATCACCTCAGAAACAGTGCGCGATTTGAAAATGGCAGCAGAGTTTGCCATTTACACACCCGGCTCAAATTCCGGTATACCCGTGAATATTTTATCTTCGTTTGCCGCGCCGGGAATTGACTGGAATGAAAATCAGGAAGTTTTGCGAGAGCGAATTGCTTCGAGTATTACGGCATTGTTGGGATTGATTGGCTATAGCGATATTGATCCACTCAGTTCCAGAGAGCATATTTTACTTTCAAATATAATGGAACATTTCTGGAGTCAGAACATTGGTTTCGATCTGACCGATCTGATTTTGAAAACACAGGAACCTCCATTTGAACGGTTGGGGGCTTTTCCAATAGAGAAACTTTTTCCGGAAAAAGAACGTTTTGCTCTGGCAATGAAACTAAACAATTTTCTGGCATCTCCGTCTTTTCAGACCTGGTTAACCGGACAAAATTTGGATGTCCAACAATTGCTGTTCAGTCCCTCCGGAAAACCGCGTCATTGTGTTTTCTACCTGGCGCATCTGAGTGAAAATGAAAGGATGTTTTTTGTTACGCTATTGTATGGCGCGGTGGAAACCTGGATGCGACGTCAGAGCGGCACAATTGGATTACGGGCATTGGTTTATTTTGACGAAATTGTTGGATATTTGCCCCCGATTTCAAGACCTCCATCGCATACGATCATGTTGCGTATGTTGAAGCAGGCACGTGCTTTCGGTGTGGGAATGATACTTACTTCACAAAATCCGGTGGATCTGGATTACAAGGCGCTTTCCAATGCTGGCACATGGATGATCGGCAGGCTGCAAACAGATCAGGATAAGCAGCGTTTAATGGACGGCCTGCAGAGCGCTAGTGGTAGTATCGATCGAAATGAAGCGGATAAATTATTATCAAATTTGGGAAAACGCGTTTTTGTCCTCCACAATGTCCACTCAAAAGGATTGACGGTTTTTAACACTCGATGGGCGATGAATTATCTGGCCGGACCAATGACCCGCAGTCAGCTTTCAGCAATGAATGCGTTGGTGGGGGCTTCGCTCACCTCAGCAAATGGTGTTATCGATAAAGCGGTTGAGAATACTTCGGCAAATCCAGTATCGATGACTAACTCATCTCAAGTATCACCTGCTACAGAAGCAAGTAGTAAACGCCCTGTTCTGCCTTCAGGAATTGATGAATTCTTTTTACCAAATAGCTTAACCTTGGATAATGCAGCACAGATTAGCCAAATCTCCTTGAATTCACAGGCGAAATTAGAAAAAATAGTTTACCATGCCACCTTACTGGTTCAGGTTGAAGTGCGCTATCTTGACCGAAAATATAATCTGCAGACCATCCAACAAAAAACTGCCTTAGTGGAGGACGAATCACCCCGGATGATTCGTTGGGAAGATTTCCTTGCCAGACCGGTGCTGGATAACGAACTCGCTTCAAGCCCAATCCCTCAAGTGGATTTCCAAACATCTCCTGCCTGGCTTTCGGACCTTAAAAATCTAAAAAGCCTCCAAGCTGATTTTTTGGAATGGGTTTATCGAAATGCCAGCGTCCAGGTGCGTGCAAATGAGACACTCAAATTGTTTGCTGGACCAGAAATTTCGACTGCTGAATTCAGAAAGCAATGCAGTGATACTGTACGCGAAAAGTTAAATGCAGAAATGGATAAACTCAAAACACTCTACGAAAAGAAGCTGGATGCTTTAGAAGATAAATTGGAAAAAGAAAAAAGAGATGTAAAAACGGCCGAAACTAAATTGGATCAACGTCGTATGGAAGAATTGGGTACAACCGGAGAACTGGTTTTGTCTTTTCTTTCCAGTCGCAAAAAATCCATTTCTTCTTCATTGACAAAGCGACGGATGACTTCACAGGCGAAAGCTACTCTTGAAGAAGAAAAACTGGATGTAGAACAAGCCCAAAGGATTCTGGAAGCGTTGGAAGCCGAAATGATTCAGGCGGTCAGACAGCTAGAAAGTGATTGGGCTAATAAAGCAAATGACATCAGTGAAATCAGCATCTCACCATTGAAGAAAGATGTTTTTATGCAAACATTTGGGGTAGCCTGGCTGCCATATTATAGGGTTAACAACGCTGGGCAAACGATCGAATTACCGGCTTTCAATTCTAAATCCTGAAATAATGAAATATTGATAAATGAGACCCTTCTTTAATGAAGGGTCCCTTTTTTGTTCGCTTGCTCTTCTCATTCCAAATGGGAGTATGGTTTTGTTGGCAAAAAATT
This sequence comes from Chloroflexi bacterium HGW-Chloroflexi-10, assembly GCA_002840755.1. Classification (GTDB taxonomy): domain Bacteria; phylum Chloroflexota; class Anaerolineae; order Anaerolineales; family Anaerolineaceae; genus UBA6170. The sequence goes on from PHBZ01000023.1 coordinate 15,079, forward strand.
CAGGTAATTACAGCAAAATACAGGAACAAAGACAATAGAAATGGCCAATTTATTCAAAGAATTGCCTTAACCCTTTTCGAAAAACCAATATCTCTTTAGAATACATTCCGCGTCACAAACAGTTTTGCAACCAGACCCTTAAATACGGTATATCTTATATCGATAATATGGATTCAATTGCTGTATTCATTTATGGATTGAATTATAGGATCAGTTGAGCGGTTTGCAGGAAAAAATACATATTGATAATCATATTGGAGTAACAATGGACCAAACACAGAGTCCCAATTTAAAAGGATATTGGGTTGCGTTGATCAGTGCAGCTATACTTTCCACAACAGCCGTATTTATCCGTTATCTGACGGTCAATTATCTTATTCAGCCTCTCGTATTGGCTTTTTGGCGCAATGTTATTGTAACGCTTACTTTATTTATATTTTTTAGAATAACCAAACCAACACTCCTCAAAATTCAGAAACAGAACCTGCTTTTTTACTTGATTTTTGGCTTGGTATTAACTGTATTTAATGCACTTTGGACATTTTCTGTGGCATTGAATGGCGCAGCAGTTTCTACTGTGTTGGTCTATACCTCAGCGGCTTTTACAGTCCTACTGGGTTGGTGGATATTAAAAGAAAGTATCAGTTGGGCCAAAATAGCTGCTGTGATCATTTGCATTCTTGGTGCCGGATTGGTGGCTGAAGCGCTGAGGGTCGAATTATGGCAAACCAGAATCACTGGGGTGTTGGTTGGTGTGATGGCGGGATTATCATATGCTATTTATAGTCTTTTTGGAAGAGCGGCAGCACAAAGAGGGATGAATACCTGGACATCTTTGTTTTATACCTTTTTGTTTGCAAGTTTTTATCTGTTTTTTGGAAACATAGCATTGGCAGGCTGGCTACCTGGCGCTGCAAATACGATTCCCGAGTTCTTTATTCTGGGGAAAAGCCTGGCCGGTTGGGGAACGCTCATCTTCTTGGCTGCCGGACCTACTTTAATGGGTTTCGGTTTTTATAATAAAAGCCTGGCATTATTACCATCTAGCATTGTCAATTTAATTGCGACATCTGAACCCATATTTACTTCGATCATTGCCTTTATATTTCTAGGAGAAAGTATGACGATCTCCCAGTATGTTGGTGGTTTCCTAATTATGGGCGGTGTGTTAATTATCCGTCTATATGAAGGTAAGAAACTGAAGGAAACGCAAAAAATACCGCAATCTCAGATCATATAACAGCTAAAATGTCACCCAAAGATTGCTGTTGGAGAATTTATTTTGGCTGTCTTCAGGCTTCGTTATATCCGCACAGTGCAAGTGCCCGCGGCCCAGTATGGACTCCCAAAATAGGCGAGACTATCGAAATAAAAATTTCTTTGGGTTTGAGTTCCTTAATCACTCTATCTGCCAGAGCTTTTGCTTCTTCATAGGCTGCATTGTGAAGGACAGTAATGTGCAATGGTTTTTCTGGATTAATATTTTTTAAAAACTGTTTATAGAGGTTTTCGATAGCAGCAGTACGTGAGCGGGAAGGCATGGAAGCACCAACGGTACCGGTATCGGGTTTTACATAGATGAGTGGTTTAATTTTTATAATCGAGTTCATGAATTTTACGGCATCACCTATCCTGCCACCTTTGGTCAGATAATCCATCGTATCCAGAGAAATGTAATAGACCATATTATTGCGCACATATTCTGCTGCTGCTTGCATAGCTGCCACATTACCACCTGCTTCGCGGACACGTGCTGCTGTGATTACCTGCCAGCCTAATCCCATCGAATTATTCTTGCCATCAACAATGGTAACAGGAATGGGTGATTCTTCGGCAGCACGACGGGCAGATTCAATGGTTCCACTCATCGCAGAACTGATAGTAAAAACCATGATCTCCTTATAACCTTTTTCTGCTGCCGTTTGAAAGGCGCTTAAGAAATTCGCCGGTGATGGTTGAGAAGTTGTTGGATGGGAGTTATCTTTATCCAGCCGAACATAGAATTCTTCAGGTTGCATATCTACCCCATCCAAAAATTGTTCGCTATTCCAGATAATGGTTAAAGGAATAATAGTGATGTCAAATTGTGTAATCCATTCTGTGGGAATATCACAGGTGCTATCGGTGATTAGAGCTATTCGGTTTGTCATTAGTTTCTCCCAGTATATTGAGCCAGTAATGTGGATTTCTCAGGTTATGAATTTTCCTGAAAGTTACAAAACTTGTGGTTGCTAACAGTCAAAGGATTAATAGAGTTCTGATATTATGTTTTATTAGATTAATCATATTCTATAAGGAAATTTATTCAAATACGAAAAATAATTTTGATGCTATTATAATTTATTATTGATACGCTATCCAAAACTTCTTTAGGAAGGCGAAAGTATGAAGAAAAACCACATTACAGCATTTGAGGCTATTAAAAACCGTGTTTTCTTAGGCTCAAGACTTCCGATTCTCATCTCGATACGATCTCAGGTCAATTTATCTGCATAAATGAGGTTGTACCTTTGGAAAAATTTAGTATAGGAGAAGTACTTGATCTGCATGTATTTGTGGATTACAGTCTGTTAAAAGTATAAATCAATGGATGGGAAGTTTTTGTTACCTGGCTGGATTTGGTTTTAGAAACTCGAAAATAGTAGCAACTTACATGGGTATCCCCGTCCGGTCACTAGAAATACCTGAATTATGCCTATTTGGTTTTGGTTCTTTTACTTGATGGTGATAACATATAATTTATCAGTGTGATTTTTTTAGGAGATGTTTATGTTATTATGTATTGATATTGGAAATACGAATATCAAGCTGGGTTTGTTTGAGGGTGAGATCATGAAAAAGCATTGGCGGATTTCCACCGACAGGACAAATCTGGCAGATGAATATGGCGTATTGATCATCAATTTGTTTGCTGCAGAATCAATCAATATAGTCGAAATTACCGGCTGTGCCATTTCTTCTGTTGTGCCAAATCTGACCCAGGTCTTTATTGAAATGCTGGCAAAATACCTTCATTTGGATGCCCTCATCTTTGGTGCAAATATCCATCTTGATATGAAAATCAACACAGACTATCCTGCTGAAGTGGGGCATGATTTGATCATGAATGCGTTAGCAGCCCGTGAAATGTATGGTACGCCAGTGATTATTATTGGCTTTGGTACAGCAACATCTTTTGTGGCAGTCTCCGCGGAAGGAAATTTGGAGGGGGTTGCGATTGCGCCAGGTATTATCAGCAGTTCCGATTCATTGTTTCAGGCAGCATCCACCTTGCCACGCGTAGCGTTAATGCATCCAAAGGCAGCTATTGGAAAGAACACTATTGAATCAATGCGTTCCGGTATTGTTTTTGGTTTTGCTGGACTGGTAAAGGAAATTGTCGCACGGTTGAAACTGGAATTAACCGGCGAGTGTAAAATAGTTGCGACAGGGGGTGTGGCTGAATTGATTGCACCGGAAACAGGTATAATAGACAGGGTTGAACCTAATCTGGCATTGATTGGGTTACGCTTGATGTATGAATATTCCCAAAAGTAAATTGTGTTCCTTACAAATTGAAAAATGAGCACACGCCGCCAGGTTCTTGGCGGCGTGTGCAATAAAAAATTCTCGAAATGAATTAATCGGTTAAGATGACAAACCCAATTACACCAGAGCCAGCGTGGACTGAGAGACCGGGAGTGAAGTCCGCGAGGATAGGGTGTGGAGGGCAAGGGATCATTTCGCAAAGCTGTTGGTACAATTTTTCCACACCAGCCTGATTATTAACATGGATCATAGCAATCCGTTCAATTTTCTTCCCTTGTGTGCTTAGAACTGCCAATTCTAGTAGACGTTGTTCGGCTTTTTTGCTGGTGCGAACTTTTTCCAGTAATTCCAATTTTCCGTTACGGGCAGTGAGAATTGGTTTGATATTCAGTGTATCTGCTAATCCCGCGGCCAGTTTGCCCATACGTCCACCCATGGCAAGATACTTTAAGGTGGGCAGCGCTCCAAACACATGTACTCGTTTTTGAATATCCTCTACTGCTTGAATTACCTCTTGTTTTGAGGCTCCTTTTTCTACTGCTTCCGCAGCCGCCAACGCCATAAATCCTTGCGCCATACACAGGTTGAGCGCATCTATAACCACAATATCCTTGTCTGGAAAGAGTTCGCAGGCTGCTTCAGCAGCATTAAATGTAGCACTGATTTTACTGGAAACACAAATGCAAATGATGGTTTCTGCGCCATTTTCGAAAGCTTCCTTATACGCATTGACAAATGCGTTTGGTGGAGGAGCAGATGTTGTTGGAAGAATTTTGCGATGATCTACAATTTCAAATAATTTTTGGTCGTTTATGTCTACACCTGTAGTGTAGGTTTCTTCACCGAAATGAATGGTAATTGGAACCTGCGTGATATGGTGTTTTTGCGCCAGATCTACAGGCAGACTGGAGTCTGTGTCGGTAATAATAACAATTTTTGGCATAAAATTTTCCTTTGAATGAATTGGGTTTAAAAAATCGAATCGAATAACTAATTGTATAACACGGAAAAATAAAATTGGTTGCAAAAGATAAATCGTTTTAGATTAAACAAATAAAAATAATCCGACTTCTACAAAATCGGATTATAACAGATAGCGCATGGAATTGTTTACGGGTTAAAAGATTTTCCAAGCTGAGAAAAATCTAGTCCGCTGGGGGTTTGGAAAATGCGTAGATCAAATATTTGAGCAGCAGCCATAAGATGGTCAAAAATCTCCGCCTGAATCATTTCATATTTAAGCCATTCTGTAGTTCTGGCAAACACATAGATTTCTATTGGCAAACCGGAGGTGGTGGGGGATAAAGAACGAACCAGAAAAGGCATACCTTCCTGAATGATATCACTACGGTTTTTGAGATAAGAGACGATGTAGCTGCGAAAAATTTCGATATTGGTAATCTGCGGCCCATCTAGGGCTTCATCAAAGTGTTCTGCATGTTCTTTTTGATAAGTATTTAACTCACTGATCTTCTTGGTTATTAAATCAGAAATTAAATCTATTTTTCCCAGGCGGGCGAGTAAACTCTCATTGCAGAATTTTATACTGAGCATGTCTACGGAGAGAGAGCGTTGAATGCGCCGGCCGCCACTTTCTTGCATGCCTCGCCAGTTTTTATAGGCGACGTCCACAATTTTATACGTGGGAATGACCGTATAGGTCATATCGAAATTACGGACTTTAATAGCATGTAAATTAACATTAACGACGTCACCATCAGCACCATAACTGGGCACCTCGATCCAATCCCCTTCTTTTAATAAATCGTTGGCGACAATTTGAATACTAGCAACCAGGGATAAAATCGTGCCCTGGAAAACCAATAATAATACGGCGGTTATGGCACCCAAACCGGTTAAAAGAACGATAGGAGACTGCCCGGTGAGGATGGTCACACTCAATATGAGTGTAATAATGAAAAAAAGTATTTTTGCCAGATCCAGGTAGCTTTGAATGCTGACGCCATTGTAGTTTTTACTGGATTCATAGATTTCATTGACAGCATTTAGTATGCCATTGATGGTTAATGCTGTGATCCATAATATAAAAAAAAGTGCAGCTTTAGATAGAATTATCTGAAAATCCGGAAATAAATATGCTAGTGCATACACAAGTATGAAAGGAGCAAGCCAGGCAACCCGCAAAGGATGTATGTGCCGAACAAGAATATCATCGGTTTTGTTTTTTGTTCTGGCCGAGATGGCTAATAAACCCTTTATGAGCACCTGGCGTGTGAAAAAGAAAAGTATAGCGCATAAAAGTAGCAGCGCTCCAGCTGCCATTGCAGGATTTTCCTGAATCCATATTCTTAAGATTTCATAATCGATCATACCCTCACCTCATCTCATTTTTATAAATACTATCAAAATTGTCCACATTGCACAATTTCTTTTATAGTGATTATTGAAGGAGAATCGCCCCCTACTTTTGTGTATTGATCAAGTTAAAAAGCCTGATTATTGTTGTTAGAAAAATTAAAAAAAGCCGCCTGCTTTGGTGGCAGACGGCAGATTTCGGAAAGGTTATTCCTGGCTAATTTTCGCCCAGGTGTCACGTAATCCAACTGTTTGATTGAAAACCAACTGGTTAGGGCTGCTATCCAGATCGGTGCAAAAATAGCCGGTACGTTCAAACTGAAATCGGTCTCCCGGTTTGGTTTTTGCCAATTCTGGTTCCACTTTGCAATGGGTTAATATAGTCAGGGATGTTGTATTAACGTGGTCAAGGAAGGTCTTTCCCTCATCGGTGTTGTCCGGGTCCGGCCGGTTGAATAAGCGGTCATATATGCGGATTTCGGCATCTACTGCGTGGGCTGCGGAAACCCAATGAATGGTGCCTTTCACTTTGCGGCCATCCGGCGAATAGCCACCACGCGTTGCGGGATCGTATGTACAGTGTACTTCAATCACTTCATCGTTTTCGTTCTTGACCACACTCTCACATTTTACATAATAGCCATAACGCAAACGGACTTCATTACCTAGAGTGAGGCGGAAGAATTTTTTGGGTGGGTTTTCCATGAAATCATCCTGATCGATGTAGAGCACTTTAGAGAAGGGTACTTTGCGGGAGCCAGCACTTTCATCTTCCGGGTTATTCACTGCTTCCATCTCTTCTACTAGATCGTCGGGATAGTTATCAATCACCAGTTTAAGCGGTTTTAACACACCCATCACGCGCGGAGAAGTTTTATTGAGGTGGTCACGCACGCAGTATTCCAACAGGGATATATCTGCGACACTTTCATTTTTTGCCACGCCAACCTTGTCGATAAAATTACGAATAGATTCGGTTGTGTAGCCGCGCCGGCGCATTCCACACAGGGTAGGCATACGCGGATCATCCCAGCCATTGACAATTTTATTTTCAACCATCATTTTGAGAAAGCGTTTGCTTAAGATGGTATAGGTCAAATTGAGACGTGAAAATTCAAGTTGGCGCGGGTGGAAAATTCCCAGTCTTTCGATGAACCAATCGTATAGCGGGCGGTGAGCCTCATATGCCAGATCACATAAGGAATAGGTGACTCCTTCCAACGAATCGGATTGCCCGTGAGCATAGTCATACATTGGATAAATGCACCAACGATCACCGGTGCGGTGGTGATTGGCATGTAGGATACGGTACATCACCGGATCGCGCATATTAATGTTACCGGAACTCATATCGATTTTTGCCCGCAATACACGCGAGCCGTCTGGAAATTCTCCGTTACGCATTTTTTCAAACAGATCCAGGTTTTCAGTGATGGTACGCGTGCGGAAAGGGCTATCCTTTCCGGATTCGGTCAGCGTTCCACGGTATTGACGGATTTCTTCCGGGCTCAGGTCATCCACATAGGCATCACCCTGCTGGATGAGCTGCACTGCCCATTGATATAACTGTTCAAAGTAATCAGAAGCATAGAATTCGCGTTCTTCCCAATCATAGCCTAACCAGTGAATATCTTCCTTAATCGCATCAACGAATTCGGTATCTTCTTTTACCGGATTGGTATCGTCATAGCGTAGGTTGGTTTTACCGCCAAAAGCCTCCGCTATACCAAAATCAATGCAAATTGCTTTGGCATGGCCGATGTGTAAATAGCCATTGGGTTCTGGGGGGAAGCGTGTATGTACGCTGGTGAAGCGACCGTTTTTTAAGTCTTCTTCGATGGCTTCTTTAATAAAATTACTCGGTGCAGTTATTTCACTCATGGTTCACTCCGGATTATTAATATGCGTATACATTCTAATCTTGTTTAGGGATTGTTGCAACTTACTCGGTATAGAGGAAGTCTTTCATCTCGGTTCCGGCTTGCGTTGGTGCACTATTTAAATGTACAATTCTTACTTATCCCTAAATAAATGTATGGAATGTGTATCTACAATTCCATATCAAAATTTATATAATTAACGGCTTACTAACTTGTCCACAGGGTAATCCAGTATTTGTTGAAAATACTTGAGATATTACCAGGAGGTATAACATTGAATCTGCTTGTGAAAATTTTAGTGATGGTTGGCAGCAGCGCTTCCATTGGTTTTGGTATATGGCACTTTTTTGTACCCAAAGCATGGAAGTGGTATTCCTATATTGATATCAATGCGACAGAGTTAATCGTAGCTGTACGGGCTATTAATGTGTTCTTTTCTTTATCTTTAGTGTTGTTTGGAATATTGAATATCCTTTTTGTTTACGGAGATAAATCAAATAGATATTCCATCATTGTAATGCTGGCTGCAACATGTGTTCTATGGATAACAAGATTGGTATTTCAGATAATTTATCCACAAGGTTCAATGAATCCTATTCTCCAATACTGGATGTTAGCAGCATTCATCATTGTGTCTTTATCCTACATAATTTCGTTTTTTATTATGGTTTTGTCTGCCACTCCCACCTAAAACAACCTGTTCTTCTTTACATAATTGTTTTACATTTTCTTGGTTTCAACTATTCTCATCAGTAAAATCACATGAAAAGTTAGCTTTCTTGCCCCCCTTTCACCAATACTGGTGTTGAGGCTCGTCTTATGAACATGAGCAATTGTTAAAGCAGAAAATGTGACAACCATTGGTAACCCCAAAATTGATATCCGTTCTGAGCAGATTTATATGGGCATCCGTACCATTGCTCCATTTTCAGGAATGTCCAAAGTTGTAACAAAAATCAGCGAGGATATGAACAAATGGATTAAAGCTAACAATGTTGCGCCATTAGGGCCTCCTTTTTTACGCTATCATGTGATTGATATGCGCGGATTTATGGATATCACATACGGAATACCAGTCGGTGAAGCACTCCCTGACGACGGATCAGTCATTTCCGATAAGCTTACGGCTGGGCGGTATGTCAGTCTGATATTCACTGGTAGTGGACTGGCAGGTAATGAGGCGCTAATCGAGTGGGCGCGCGGTAACGGTTTGGAATTTGATCGTTGGGACACGAAACAGGGTGATAATTTTCGGTGCCGTTATGAATCCTTCCTTACTGACCCAAAAGTAGAACATCGCAAGACACGCTGGGAAATCGAAGTAGCCATTAAATTAGTAGATGACAAACTCTGAATAAGCTTATCCTTCAGCAGGAGTTTATAATGCGAAAAGTGATTTACTGTCTGGTATGCGTGGAAGTGGGTCCAAGGCTGAAACGATCAGGTTTCAATAGAAGGACTCGTAAGAGATAAATTAAACAAAACGGTCGTGTAAGCACGACCGTTTTGTTTATGTTACTAGAGAATTTGCGAACGCACTCATTAGGTGAGTTCTTTAAATTGTTAAGTAAAATTAACTTGACATAATGTATGATTTGATTTACTATATGTAAATCAAATCATACTAAACGTAAACAAAAGCATACAAAGGAGTAATTCATGTCCTACCAGGAAAAAAACATAACCGTTTCTTTGATGAGTCACCTGCTGATTGTGGGGTACTATCTGATTAATTTATTTCAAATGCTTCAGGAAGGCGGACTGGTTTCGACCAGACTCTTCGGCCTGTGGGCTATCGTCATCATCTCGATCATTATTGTAAATATTATTGCCAGTATTCTCACCAATATTGTGCTCAGTATTGTCCATGCAATAAAAACAAGAACCAATGAAACAGAACGATTTATTGCTGATGAACGTGACAAACTAATTGAATTGAAAGGTGGAAGGGCGTCTTACATTACGTTTTCTATTGGCGTCTTACTTTCCATGCTCACCTTTGTTTTTGGCCAACCTCCCCTGATAATGTTCAGCATGATCATATTCTTTTCTATTGCGGCAGAGATTATCGGAGATGTTTCACAGATTTTCCTTTATCGAAAAGGATTCTAAAAATGGATAAACGCCAGGTTAGAAACAACATTCGGAAATTGCGTTTTCATCATAACGAAATGACCCAGGAACAACTGGCTGTAAAAGTCGGTGCGACTCGCCAAACCATCAACGCCATCGAAAGTGCTAAATATGCCCCTTCCCTGGAACTCGCTTTTCGCATTGCCCTGGCTTTCGATGTGCCATTGGAAGAGGTATTTACATATACTGCCCAAGATGAATCAACTTAAATATCCTGTAAATCTTTATAAGAAAAATTTTATATGGCAATAACAATTTAGGAGATAAAAAATGAAAGCTATTGTATGTACTAATTACGGGGCACCCGATGTTCTTCAACTCAAAGAAGTGAAAAAACCAACTCCGAAGGATAATGAAATATTGATCCGAGTCTATGCGACATCTGTAAATTACGGAGATCTTGTTGCTCGAAATTTTAAAGAGATCACTCCCCAAAAATTCAACATGCCTTTACTCATCTGGTTTTTCGCGAAACTGGCTTTTGGTTTATCAAAGCCAAGGATCACTATATTGGGGAGTGAGTTTTCTGGGAAGATTGAATTAGTAGGAAAAGAAGTAAAATTATTTAAGCAAGATGACCAGGTATTTGGGTATCTCGGGCAAAGCATGGGCGCATATACCGAGTACCTATGTATGCCTGAGAATGGAGTGGTGGCCATTAAACCGGCCAATATGACCTATGAGGAAGCCGCAGCCGTTCCATATGGGGCAATCATGGCTTTGCCTTTGCTGAAAAAAGTAAATCTCCAACCGGGACAAAAAGTCTTGATCATTGGGGCTTCCGGTGGAATTGGTTCAGCTTCCGTACAGATTGCCAAACATTTTGGTGCGGAAGTTACCGGGGTATGTGGTACCCCTAGACTTGAATTTGTGAAATCTCTGGGAGCAGACAAGGTCATTGATTATACCAAGGAGGATTTTACCCAAAATGGCGAGTCCTATGATTTGATTTTTGATGTATTAGGCAAAGGGTCTTTTTCCCGATCTATAAAATCGTTAACGCAAAATGGACGTTACCTTTTAGCCAGCTTTAAACTGAAACAACTTCTTCAAATGCTGTGGACCTCAATAACAGGTGGCAAGAAAGTAATCTGCGCGATGGCGCCAGGCAGTTTAGAAGATTTATATTCCGTTAAAGAACTGATTGAGACGGGTAAGATAAAAGCAATCATTGACAGATATTATCCCCTGGAACAAATTGCCGATGCTCATCGACATATTGAAACGGGGCATAAAAAGGGAAATATCGTCATAACCGTGGTACATGACGATAAACCAAGTTAAACGCGGAGAAATACTGATGAAAGCGATTGTATATACAAAATACGGACCGCCGGATGTTCTTCAGCTCAAAGAGGTAGAAAAACCTACTCCCAGGGATAATGAAGTATTGATAAGAGTATATGCGACTACCGTAACAGCCGGAGATTGGCGTATGCGAAAGCCAGACCCATTTGCTGCGAGGCTTTACAATGGTCTCTTCAGACCAAAAAAAGTAACTATCCTTGGGTTTGAGTTGGCAGGGGAAATTGAAGCAATCGGTAAGGATGTAAAACACTTTGCGACAGGTGACCAGGTTTTTGCATTTTGTGGTTTTGGTTTTGGCGCTTATGCTGAGTACAAATGTCTGCCTGAAGATGGCATGCTGGCAATAAAACCGGCTAATATAACCTATGCGGAGGCTGCTGCTGTTCCCATTGGGGGATTGGCCGCATTGAATATTCTTAGAAAAGGAAATATTGAAAGCGGACAGAAGGTACTTATCTATGGAGCATCCGGAAGTGTAGGTACGTATGCGGTGCAGCTTGCCAGGTATTTTGGGGCAGAAGTGACCGGGGTGTGCAGTACCGTAAATTTAGAATTGGTAAAATCTTTGGGTGCCACCAGGGTAATAGATTACTCAAAAGAGGATTTTACAGAAGGGGGAGAGCGATATGATTTAATCTTTGACGCTGTTGGAAAAATGATTTCGAGAGTTTCGAAAACAACCTTTAAGAAAGTATTGAATCCGAATGGGGCATACGTGAGTGTGGAAATGACCCGGAAAGATTTTGTTGAAGATTTAAACTATCTTAAAGAACTTATAGAAGCGGAGAAAATTAAGCCGGTCATTGATAGACGTTATCCTCTCGAACAAATCCCCGAAGCCCACCGTTATGTTGAAAAGGGACATAAAAAAGGAAATGTAGTCATAATCGTAAGACCTGATAACCAGGACTGATACTGATTTCTTTGTTGTCAATAAATAATATAGCAGTCTCGCATTCTTGTAACTTTCAACATCATTTTATAAGGAGTTAACATGTTTTCAGAAACAATGTTTAATGAAATCAATCTCCAACGAACCAGAAAAAATTATTTGTCGATTGAAGAAACCATCGAATTGACTCAAAAGGGAAACATGATCTTGGATCCTTTTTCTGTGCTTATCAGCAGAAAAGCGATTATCGGTGAAAATAATATTTTCTACCCGAATGTTATCATTGAGATCAACGATATTGTCAGTTGTATAGGGCTGGGAAACAATAATATTTTTTACCCACAGACTTTTCTTTTGGCTGATAACGGTGGACATATTGAAGTCAAAAACGATAATCGCTTTGAAGGCAGCGTTTCAATTAAAGCCAACGTGGCAGATTCCTTTATTACAATAGGTAATTTTGGGCGGTACCAGAATGGTGCGCAAATGATAGGTCAATGTAGTTTTGGGTCCGGTTCCCAGGTGATTGGAAACATCACAGTTCAGAATTGTGTTCTTGAAGAAGGCGAATCGTATTTGTGTGGCAATCCGGACCTAAGAGGCGGTTTATTGAAGGGGTTTGGTATAGCCAAAAATTTAACCATCGGAAAAGGAAAAGTCATTGAAGGTTTTGGCAAATTTGATCCCGGTAATATGCGGAATCAATCATTTTTTCATCCCCCAAAAGCATAAAATTAGTTAAAGATATACAATACGAAGGGCGACTGATTAGGAATTGAAAAGGCCCTGCTTATTTTTTGGTAATCGGAATCAGACGGCCGCTGCCAAAGGCTTTCTCACTTACTTTAAGCACCACACCCAATTGCCAGCGTTTGGATTCGGCGGCACGCATCATCGGAGTCGCCCGGTTCTGTTGCACCAATTCCTCCACCTGCGGGCTTATATCTGCGTAGTCAAAGGGATCAACCTGGTTAGGCCGCAGTTCAGCAGAAGGCAGGCGGTTGAGAATAAATTCCGGGATGATTTCTTTATCGCGATTAATCCATCGGGCCAACCGGTATACCTGGGTTTTGGTGAGATCACCAATCGGGCTCAGGGTGCCGGCAAGGTCGCCATACGCGGTACCATAACCCAGTGATAATTCGGTTTTATTACTGGTATTTATTAAGAGACCGCCAAAGTGGTTGACGTAAGCCATTAAAATTACAGCGCGCAGCCGTGCCTGGACGTTTTCTGCACCAGTCCCATTTTGAATCAATTCTGTCAGATCCGATTCAAAAGCCTGATGCAGGGTTTCTATTGGATGCAAATGGAAGTTTATCCCTTGTATTTGGCATAATTGTTCAGCGCTGCTGGTTGATTCGGGTTGCGTGTAGCGGGAAGGCATAGCAACGGCATGGACATTTTCTGCGCCAAGTGCTTGAGCAGCCAGGACAGCCACTAATGCCGAATCGATGCCTCCGGAAATTCCCAAAAAAGCAAATTTGAGATTATTTTTGGTAAAAAAATCTCGGACACCTAGTGTGAGGGCTTTAAACAGTAGTTCTTCTGGTTGATTAAGAATAGTGGGGTGGTGGGTCTTTACTGTTTCCAAATGAAAGACCTGGATGTCCTCCTGAAAACTCTCCATTATATAACCCGGGTTTGAATCAGAGTTAATGGTAAAGCTCTGCCCGGCAAAGATCAGTTCATCATTACCACCCACCAGATTGGACGAAAGCACAGGAAGTTGGCATTGCCGGGCTGCATCCAGGGCTTGTGTCAGGCTGAATGAGGTAAAAGCGCGGGCTCCGAGGTTTAAAAGGTACTGGCTGCCTTGCTCGCGCAGATGCGTGATTTTTTGCTGGTCAAAGAGATCCCAACCTACCAGGATACCGAATTTCTTTTCCATATATTCAATTGGATCAGTATATGGCATAGATGTGAACCAACGCTTTTCCAGGTAAACATCGTCACACCGCAAAAAACTTTGCCCGCCAATAGTTCGAATTTCACCATCCTGGATCCATAGCGCGGCATTCTGCAGTTGGGGCTGAAATGCTTGTTTATTCAATGTTGGAATGATGTTACTGATCAACAAGGGGGCTAGGTGCTGGGAACGCTCCGCCAGGTCTGCTGCAGCTTCTCCGGCTGCCTGGACGAATCCCGGATCGAAAAAAATATCGCGTGGAGAATATCCGCAGATTGTCAAAGAGGGAAAGAGCACCAAATCGACGTCTTGGCGTGTAGCTTGAACTGCGGCTTTGAGACAGCGTTCCACATTGCCTTCCAGATCGGCGATGACAGGGTTGATTTGTGCCAGAGCGATTTTCATATAAATTGGCGGCCAACGGAATCGAGTAAATTGAGCGCTTCCAAAACGGTTTCGCGGCGCATACAGGTGGTATCCCCGAGCATGAAGGTACGGTACCCAATACTGAGCAAGAAGGCTACATCACCAATATCTGCAGCATAAGGGATAGGGCTGGCGGCCAGGGAATCAAATATCCGGCTGGCCACGATTGCTCGTGGATCAGCCTGAATAATATCGCGCAGAGCGCCAACGATACGGTGGGGTCGAACAACCTCAACATAAAGATCACCCCGGGCAGCCATCAGTCTACCGAGGGAATTTTTATGCTTGCGAGCAAATGAAACGCCCTTCAGTGATTCGATTTTGAGCAGGATTTCAGCGTCCGGTAAGATTGATTTGAGCTCCATAATATCGGCCGGAGATTCAACAAAGGAAAGCATAACTTTGCATAAGCCTGTAGAGCGCATGGCCTTCAGATAGCTCAAATCGGTTTCGGTCAATGTCCCTTCAATTTCAAGCTGTGGGTGGATGATGTTGACTGATTCTCCCGGGCCAATCAGGCGATGGGGACTATCTTCCAGGATGATGCGTTTTCCATCCACAGCCAGGATGCGTGCGGCTTCGTTACCGTCTGAAAAGAAGGCATCCACCGGCGTTGGCACTCGAATACTATGGCTGAGAAGCACTTCGGTAAAAGGCGGGATTGCGGTCTGGACAACCCGTAACTGTCTTCCTTTTAAATCAATCCAAACAGGCTTGCCAAAACGCGAGAGCCTTTGCAATACTTCGGTGTGAGATTCCCTTAAGGGCATGACAGTATTCAGTCGCAGACCGCTGACCAGCGGATGGGCTGCCACTTCTCCAATGAAGTCAGCATAAGGCGGAATGGTCACAATCGCGTCAATTTTCATACCCTGTACACCTTTGGTTAATTCAGAACAAAAGAAAAATGCCTAAAGTTTTAGTGTGGCATCACAAAAAACGCATTTAAACATTCCTTTTGCGTTTACTGGAATGGGTGCGCCACAGCGTGGGCAAACCATCTCAACTAATTGACTGATCTCTTCCACTTTGTCTTCGCTTTGACGGGCACGCATATTATCCTGAAAATCGCCAAAGTATCCCCAGGCGCGCGCAATGAGACCCATTGCATAATCTACAGCTCGTTGTTCATCTTCGATATGGAAAATCTTTTGTTCGCCGATGGCTTTTGCCCATTGTTTGTCTATAGGATCACCGCGTGTACCAGTTGGCCGGCGTAAGAACCAGGTATTCCAATTTTCACTTACTTGTTGCCAGGCTTCCATCGCGTCAATTCCGTCGCGCACTTTATCTCCTAAATAATGAGATAACTGGGCTGAAGGAATCCGATCGTGCATGGTAGCATCACCAAAAAGAATCAAGAATGGTTTATCTTCAACATTGGGTGTTTTTACATGGGTGTTAACCCAATGGGCGAACAAACCGTAACTTTCGGGGCTATCACCGCCGCCGCCTTCACCATAAAGAGAACCCAGTAATTGTTCCAGATCATACCCATTAGCAAAACTGGTAACCTGTAAAGGCCAACGGTCTACCACGGCGTCTCCGATCGCCACAAAACAAATTTCCAAGTCTTCACGATATTGGGTGAGGGTGTTAAACAGGAGTGGTAAGCGGTCGAAAATTTCATATGGCCATTGTGCCATCGAACCGGTCACATCAATAGCGATAATTAATGGATTTTTCGAATGACTGGTAATAGTCTTGTGGGGATCGATGATTTTTTCATTGGGACCGGTTTTTTTTTCATAAGTGCGCGGTCCGGCTGCTGATGCTCGTTCGGCTGCTACCGCGCGTACCCGTTCGCCATCCTTACCATATTTATAATCTGCTTTGCCATACCATCCACTGGTATCGCTATCCCATGAATACATACTTCCTCCTTAAATGAGTGTTTCTATTGCTAAAGTTTGCAGGCCGAATTCCTTGCGGAAACGGCTATCCAATTGATGTTCAATGATATAGTCAGCTATTTCGGGGGTAACAAGAGTCTGCCAATTGCCATTTTGGGCAATTTTTTTTCGTACCATTTGTCCTTCAACCTTAATTTGCTCGTGAGGGGCAAGCAATGTAAGGGGATGTTGTATATTGTAATCTGCCTGCATTAAACTGGCGACGTAAGGGTTGGCTGTGAAGAGCGTATCCAGTTCCTGAAACAATTCTTTGAGCATCAGACGCCATTTTGGGCCATTATGCAAGTCAGGAACTGGAATAAGGGTATAGTTGGAGAAATCGCGCAGGACAAGCTTCAGCATTGTACTGGTTTCTTCCAATTTAAAAGGGCAGCGATAATTATAAGTATTGCTGCTGCCAATTCCGATAAAGACCTGGTTGGATATACTGCATAATTTTTGCAGGATGGCTGCGTGTCCAAGATGCGGTGGCTGCCAGCGTGCGACCATTCCGATTCGGTTTAATGTAACTGATCTTTCCTGTATGTTTGTTTGCATTTTTTCTATTATACAGAAGAATGGGAGAAAGAGGGGCTAAGGGAATGATGAATTACGAATTAGAAATTTGGCGATGAGTAAGCTGTAAGAATTATGGCGGGGATGCAGTGTTTGTGTGATAATTATTAAGAATTGATCACTAATTTGAGAGGTATTGTATGTATTCTTCTTTTGAAAGCCGTCTGGATGGGCAAAATTTGTCTGATTGGGTGTCGTTGGACTCGCCAATCAAGATTCAGGGATTTTTGGATAGTATGCCTTATATAGGAGAAGAAATGAACCGCACACCGTTACAGGTGATGCAGGACCGTCAATGTCACTGTCTGGATGGCGGCATGCTAGCTGCACTGGCTTTGTGGCGAATTGGACTTGCAGCACGCCTGATTGACTTGGTGCCAGAGCCTGGTCTGGATGATGACCACGTACTCGCAATTTTTCAGGTGAATGGTAAATATGGTGCGGTGGCTAAAAGCAATTTTGTTGGTTTGCGCTTCCGGGATCCGGTTTTTCGCAGTTTGCGGGAATTGGTAATGTCCTATTTTGATATTTTTTGGAATTTAGACAGGGTGAAAACACTGCGTGGTTATACACGGCCACTTGATCTGAGCAAGTATGATCGTTTTGATTGGGAGACAACTCAATCCGGAAAAGATAAGGTGATTAATAAATTGTATTCGATGAAGATGATCCCGGTGGTTACTAATGAAGAATTCGCGAGTCTGGCTTTGGTGGATGAACGTTCCTATCAAGCCGGGATTTTGGGTACGAACTTAAATGAAACCTATAAATTAGGTCAGGCACATTAAGTCAAAAATGTTCATATGAAGATATAAAACGACTATGCAGCCGGTGGACTTTCCGACTGCATAGTGGTGATGACATTGACTAATTCTGAAAAGGGGTTAAATTGGGATTGAGTTTATTTTTTCGTAAATTCTACCGTAGCGGTCATGTTCCACATCAGACGCGGGTCCTGTTCAGATAAACTGACTAAGACAGTATATGTGATATCACCCTGTTGGTTTGCGCCTAGCTGATTGACACGTAATACTGTCCCTGGAATTTCGACCTCCGAAAGAGCATCAAAATGAACGATTACCGGATCACCCGAGGTGATTCCAAGTATATTAATTTCGGTCAAATCAGTTGTTTCTACTTGGAATGTGTTCAGATCTGCAACTAAAACCAAAGGATTGCCGGGATTGACCAATTCACCAGCTTTGAGTGGGTTGGAAACGACCTGGCCGTTGAACGGAGCAGTGAGTTCCAATTCAGCCAGATTGGCTCGGGATGCATCCAAACGTGCCTGAGCGCTTTTTAAACGTGCTTCCACCTGAGCTAACTTGATCGGATCCGGGCCGTTTTGTAACCGTTCCAATTCCGCTTTTGCCTGTGCTACATTTTGTTCCGCAACTTCTAGATTTGAATCAGCTACATTGATATCTAATTCATTGGGTTTTCCGATGAGATAGTTGTAATTGGCTTTGGCCTGGTCGCGGCGTTGACGTGCTGCTGCCAGTGCGCTTAAGACAGCAGCACGTTCCGGATCGCTGGGATCACGTTCGTCTACATAGCTAAAGTTTTCTTCCCAATTTTTAACATCATCTTCAGCTGTAACCAGATTAGCGAAAGCAATATCAATTTGATCCTGGCTGCCCCATTTGTATTGTTTGGAAGCGGATTGTTTGATGGCTTTATCCAATTCTTTTTCCAAATTAGCCAGATTCAAGCGCGCTTGTGCTCGGGCAAGATCCGCTTTTTGCAACAGGTCATCGCGTTCCTGTTCAGCAGACAAAACATCCAATTCTGCGGCAGCTATTTCTGCTAGAATGCGTTCACTACCACCCAATCGGGCAATAATAGCATTGGCTTTCACAGGGCTGCCTTCTGTAACCAGTACTTCCTGAACCACGCCACTGTTATTGAAACTCAAACTGGCTGTATCTACCGGAATAACTTTGGCATCAGCCAAAACTAAGTTGCTATTCCGTATAGCCGGCAGATCAGTTGCTTCAGGTGTGGTGGTGGCTGCCGATACGCTGTTGCAACCAACCAGGATGATCAACCCTAATAGGCTGAGGTAAACCAATAATTTTAGATTATTTTTCATTGCTTCCTCCATAATATTTTTAAAAATGCTATTTTGTTAAGTATTTGATTTACTCGTACGCCAGGATATCGCGTACGGTCAATTTGACCGCATTTGTGGCAGGGATTAAGCTGGCTATCCCGGAGATTATTAAAACCACGAATAACCAGATTAAAAATCCATCCAAAGCAAAGCGGAAGGTGAGCGGCGCCTGAACGAAAGCAACACCAATGACACTGCTTAGCAGTTTCGAGATGGGCAAAGCCAGCAAGGTTCCGAGGAACCAACTGATTGTGCCGATAAGCATGCTTTCCATAACCACCAGGGATCGGATTGAACGATTAGAAGCCCCGATGGAGCGCATCACACCAATTTCACGGGTGCGTTCCAGAACATTCATGCTCATGGTACCCATAAGGCCGACACCACCAACCAGAGCGATTAATGCTGCCATAACCAACAAGCAATACACCAGAATATTGATAGTCATCATTTGTTGCTGTTGGTTTTCAGCCCCGGTTGTGATGCTGCTGATGCCAATACCGGATAGTTTTAATTGCTCTTCGGCCTGATCGGCAACTGAACGTTGTAAAAGAGGGTCCGGTGTTGTGGTCACAATCCGTACTCCGTATGTGCGTCCGGCACCGCCAATGATATTCGCGAGTGCATCATAATTGACATATAGGAATGGGGGGATGACATTGCCGGCCATCAGGAATGTGCCTACAACAGTGAAAGTGTGTTCTTTTTCAAGAATCCGCATATTGATCTGGTCGCCAACTTTTACATCAGGTCGTTCGGTGAGGAAATGGTTGCCAACTACAACCGCATTCTGATCCTCCGGGATCAACCAGCGTCCACTAGTGATGACCGGTTGTACTAATTGAGAATCGTTGGGTGGCGCCCACAGGATGACTTTGGTGATAGTTTCCTGATCCAGCTCAGTGTAAACAGTGTCAGCCGGGATGATGCCCCAACTTTCAATTTTTTCCACACCAGGAATCTGGTAGAGAATATCCTCTACCTGGCGGGTGTGGTAGGTGTTATTAAAATCGATATTAACATCCGAAAGAAAGTACCCAAGCACTTCCTGTATGGTGATATCGAAAGACGCTTTTACATTAAAGACGGCAATGAAAATGGCTCCAGCGAGCGTCAATGTGGAAAGGGTGAGAAATAAGCGCCCTTTGCGACGGAAGGTGTTGCGGATCGAAATTAACAAAGGACGTGGTAATGTGTGCAATTTTTCTATGAGGCGGTCAAACCAATTCATACCAAAGGCACTGGCACTTACGCCATAATTATTGATAGCATCCTTGACCGTCATTTGAGATCCTTTGATGACCGGTACCAGTGCAGCCAGGAGAGGAACACCAAACGCCACTATTGCCTGGAGAAGGATAGGGAGCAATGGTAAACGAAACCCTCCCATTCGGTAATTCAGCATATTTGCCAGCAAGCTCATAACACCGTAGTTGGCTGCAGACGCCACTGGCAAGGCAAACAAAAGTGCAATCATGCCAAAGGCCAATATCAGAACAATGTACATACCAATGATTTGATCAGTACGGGCACCAATTGCTTTCATCATACCTATCTGGCGCAGGTGTTGGCCGAGTAAGGCGTTGATCGTGTTGACAACGAGAAATGCGCTCAATAACACCGCCATCAAACCTAAAAAGCCGAGTGTCGCCAATAAGGTGCGGGTGATTTCAGCTGTGTAGTGTTCTCCGGGATTCATTACGACAGTGGCATACACCATGCCACCGCCTTTTTGAAACTTTTTAGCAATTTCATCGGCCACACTGGTGATGTAAGCCTTATCCATTTTGTTTTCTTCTACAGTAAATAATAGTTCGGTGTAGTAGGGTGAGCCACCTAACCAGAGAAGTGTTTCTTGGTCAACATAGGCAGTGACTTGGCCGCTAAATGTAGTTGATACTGCCGTTACATCATGGACAATGCTGCCTACCTCAATGGTTTTATATTTATTTTCACCAATTTCAAGGACGAGAGAATCGCCGGGTTGAACCTGGAGCAGGGGTATGGCTGTACGTTCAATGAGGATCTTTTTGTTTTCCAGGAAAATGGTATCACCAGGAGTAGCTGCTCGCAGGTAATTGATTTGCATATTTTCAAGATCCGGTATGCCGACAATGTACATGGTTATCCAGGTACCGGATACAGTTTGAACACGCGCACTGACTGAATTGCGTCCTTCAGCTAGTTCAACCCCATCAATTTTATTGATGGTTGATAATTCTTCATCTCCAAAGTAGGAGGTATACAAAACACCAGAGTTGGGGTTGACTGATTGGTGATCAGTATTCATATCGGATAACATCATCAAATATGCATTGGAAACTAACCCAACAGAGAAAACCCCAATGGCTATCGAAAGAACAACGAGTGTAGTTCTGGATTTATTACTCCAAATATCTTTTAAAACTTTTCGCCAACGGGGTGCCATCATCTTAACAACCTTATGTTTGGAAACTTTATCAATTTCATAATCAGACAGCCTGGGCAGCTGGGCTGGCAATTTCGCCATCCACAATGTGAATACTGCGAGTGACGCGTTGAGCTAATGATTGATCGTGTGTTACCATCACGACTGTTTTCCCACGTTGAACTAGTGTTTCAAACAAACTGAAGACAGAATCAGCGGTTTTTGTATCCAGGTTACCGGTGGGTTCATCAGCAATCAAGATGGGTGGATCATTGGCCAGTGCCCGGGCAATGGCCACGCGTTGTTGTTGACCGCCAGAAATGGCCGCAGGTAACTTCAGCGCATGCTCCTGCATATCCACGAGTTCTAATAATTCCATAGCGCGTTTGCGTCGCTGAGGAGGTGAATACATATTGCAGAAGTCCATTGGCAGCATGATGTTTTCAACCAGATTGAGCATTGGTAATAATTGAAAGAATTGGAACACAATCCCAACCTGGCGCCCGCGCCATACAGACATTTCACCTTCACTCAGGTTCTGAACTTCAACTCCATCGACATGAATAGCGCCGGAGGTGGGTCGATCAATTCCAGTGATCATATTGATTAGAGTTGATTTGCCGCTGCCACTTTTTCCAACAATAGAAACAAATTCTCCATGGTAAAAATCGGTGTTTATCCCTCTCAGAACTGGAAAGTCGCCTGCAGCATTGTGATAAGTTTTAACCACATCGCGTAGTTGGATTAACGTTGGATTCATATTAATTGGCGTTTTTACTTCGGTATGTGTTTTTTTCTTTTCTCTGGGTTTACTGATAAATCTTTTAAACATAATTCTCTCTCCTGTAAGCATTTCATAGTGATATACGTTGTTGTGTAACAGAAAGTTGCGCGTAATTTCTGGAATATTTCGATGTTTCAATAGATTAACGAGAATGAAGCAATAATTATTCGGTAAGGAACTTATTAAGTCGAAATTTTTGTAACCCTCCCATTGCGCACCAGGGTTATACAATGAAAATATCTTATTTGAGAGGTTGTCGAATGGAAAACAATATTATTGTTGAAAATGCGAAATTGCATAATTTGAAAAATATTTCTTTATCCATCCCCAAAAACCAATTGGTGGTTTTTACCGGGTTGTCCGGCTCTGGAAAATCTACACTTGTATTTGATACGATTCACAAAGAGGGGCAGCGGCAATATCTTGAATCTCTGGGGCGGGTTACCGATGACCTCATCAAACCAGCGGTGGATCGCATCCGTGGATTATCACCTTCTATCAGTTTGGACCAACACCTGACTAACCGAAGTCCACGTTCTACTGTTGGGACGGCAACGGAAGTTTTTACCTATCTGCGGGTCTTATTTGCCCGGGTTGGTCATCGGCCATGCCCGCATTGTGGGGCTGATGTACCGCCACCGTATGAGCATTACCAGGAGAAGGATTGGCAGCCAGAGGAAAATGAAAATGAATGGGATGAGAATGACCGCCTGATAACTTGCTCAAATTGCGGTTTTCATCTTCCTGAATTGGGGATGGCTGATTTTTCTTTTAACAAACCGGCTGGGGCTTGCTCGACTTGTACAGGGATTGGAGAGGTATTTACGGCTCGCCAGGATAAATTGATAAACCTGGAGAAATGTATCTTGGAGGAAGACGCTATCTGGGGCTGGGACATACACATGGTTAAACACCACCAAAAAACCTTGAACGCCTGTGCAAAACATTATGGGTTTAATTTTGATCCTCGTATAGCCATTGGCTTACAACCGCAATTTATTCAGGATTTGCTTTTTTTTGGAGTAGAAAGTGAAGCCTTCAAAGCACAGTTCCCTGGGATAGAGATGCCAGTTTATGCCTATCAGGGGCATTTTGAAGGTGTAGCGACAAACTTATTGCGGCGATATGCGGAACATGTTCACGACAGTGAATATCGTGAAAAATTGGAAGAATTGATGCGAACTCAAACTTGCCCGGATTGCGGCGGCAGCCGGCTGAAAAAAGCAAGCCGGTTGGTGAGTGTTTGTGGAAAAGGAATTGTGGAAGTATCTCGGATGCAGCTGACCCAATTGCTGGATTGGATCAAAGATTTGCACCATTCTATTTCTGGAGGAGAACAGGAAATCATCACCGTGATTGCGATAGACTTACAGGAAAGGCTGCAACGCCTGGTGGATGTGGGAGTGGGTTATTTGACTCTTGAGCGCGCAACGCCATCACTCTCTGGTGGAGAAGCACAACGATTACGTTTGGCCTCGTTATTGGGTTCCGGTTTGACCGGGGTCCTGTACGTTCTCGATGAACCGACCATTGGGTTGCATCCACGGGATACACAACGTCTTTTGGGATTTCTGGAAAAACTGCGGGATTTAGGAAACACAGTCCTGGTTATCGAGCATGATCCGGAGGTGTTAAAGCGGGCCGATTATCTGGTGGATATTGGGCCTGGTGCCGGTAAACATGGTGGAATGGTAATGGCGGCTGGCACTCCAACCGAGGTGATCAATACGCCCGATTCCATTACAGGTGGGTATCTTTCCGGCCGGCTTCAGGTGAAATCAACCGGGAATAAACGTAGTCCAAATGGTAAAGAAATCCAGATTATTGGCGCATGTGAAAACAATTTAAAAAACCTGGATATACAAATTCCCCTGGGACGATTGGTGGCAGTGACCGGAGTCTCTGGTTCCGGAAAGTCTTCACTGATCTTTGATATCCTTGATCGTGCGGCCCAACTACGTTTTCACCGATCAGAAACAAAAGTTGGAAAACACGCACAGATATTGGGTTGGCAATATCTCGATAAGGTCATAACCGTAGATCAGACATCGATTGGACGGGTACCACGTTCTAATGCGGCTACTTATACCGAAACATTCAATGCCATTCGCGAAGTATTTGCTGCCACTTCAGCAGCAAAACAACGAAGGTTGAAGCCAGGTCATTTTTCTTTTAATACTCCTGGCGGCCGGTGTGAACGTTGTAAGGGCAGCGGTACGATGACAGTGAAGATGCATTTTCTGCCTGATTTAGCAGTGCGTTGCCCGGCTTGCAAAGGGAGCAGGTATAAAGCGGATGTCCTTGCGGTGACGTACCGGGGAAAAAGTATCAGCCAGGTTCTGGAAATGACTATCGCCGAAGCGTTGGAGTTATTCCATGATCTACCAGCAGCGACCGAACGGCTGGCGTTGCTGGTAGAAGTGGGGTTGGGATATCTGCAGTTAGGTCAACCGGCGACCACTCTCTCCGGAGGAGAAGCGCAGCGGGTAAAACTGGCCAGGGAATTAAGCCGTAAGGCAACCGGAAAAACACTTTTCTTATTGGATGAACCCAGCACTGGTTTGCACATGGATGATACAGCTCGTTTGATTAGATTACTCCAGCGGTTGGTCGATTCGGGAAACTCGGTGGTGGTAGTGGAACATAACCTGGATATCATACGTTGCGCAGATTGGGTGATAGATCTTGGCCCAGAAGGGGGTGATGTTGGTGGGTATCTAGTAGCACAGGGCGCTCCGGAGGAAATTTCCAAGGTGGAAGAATCTTATACTGGACAATTTCTGAGATAGAATAACAAAATCCCCGGAATGTTTAATTCATTCCGGGGATTTTGTTTATTGATCATAGAATGGGCGTTATTCGATCAATTGAATGATCCCAGTATCATGAAAGTGAATGCTTTTCTGACTACTTTCTTTTTTGTTGTTTCAGTCCTGGATTATAAGTTTGTAACACAAACAAATTATTGACAAAGACTAAATTGTACCGTATACTAATTACAAACACAAACCTTGATGAAAAGAGTGAGGTCAGGATGAGTATTTTTCAGAAAACAAAATGGGTAACGGAGAATTTTGAAAATCTAAAAGGATTGATTACCGTACCGTTCGGAATTGTATTTTTGTTTTTGGCTATCTGGAATGCTTCACAACTTGGGATAACGCCAGCTGGGAAGGATATAGGACTTCCAATGTTGATGGTCGTTTTGGCTATTCTTAGTACCATATTAATCAGTCAGTATTATGCAAAAAAATTTGGAAAAGTAAAACCCCTGGTTCAATATCAAATTCGTTCTGTGGTTATAGTAATATCGTTTTTAATTCTCTATTTTATTTCTACATTTCTGGAAGTTTTTATTTACATGCGCGTTAAACACCCCGTCAGTATTCAGAGCCTGGTTTGGGCGATATTCTTTATTATTCCATTTTTAACGCGTAAGCAGACAATTTATCTGGTATTTTCTATTCTCTTTATAATTCTTGCTGTAATGCCGGCATTTGGTTTACTCCCTTACGAATCCGTTTTTGACCCTGAAACAGGGGTGTGGGGTTACCTGTTGATTGGATTAACAATGAGTATCGGCGGTATGGTAGACCATTTTACCCNNTACCCTGATCAAAAATTTGCCTGCCGCCATAGGGGAGGTTGAATGAGCGAGATTTTTGAAGAAATTGTTGGTCTGGATAAGATCATCCATGAACCTGCACGCCTGGCAATATTAACCGCGCTGTCCTCCTGTGTATCGGCCGATTTCACTTTTTTACAGCGACTTACCGGTCTGACTCAGGGGAATCTTTCTGGACACTTACTAAAACTGGAAGAAGCCGGACTGATTGCCGCAGACAAGCAGATCGTCAATAAACGTCCCAATACGACGATTAAGTTGACAACCAGGGGTAAAACCTCGATTGAAAATCACTGGGGTCAATTGGAACGATTACGAGCCAGCGCGAAACAATGGGATGGTGAAAGTGGCAAGTAATGCTTAACGTTTCGTGGCACCCATGATGATACCCAGTACTAGTGACCAAGCCGCAGCAAGTCCGATTTGCAGGTCGGTAGGAAGCATAAATGTGATGGTATGCGCTGGAATCCAGAACCAGATCAGGGTTTTCCAGGCTTTGGTGATCCCGGCAAAACCCTTTTGGCGCAGAATAAAATTATCTTCCAGGCGGTGAAAAGCCATCATTTGCGGACCGAAAAAGATATTGGTAAAAACTGAGACAGCAAAAGCCCAGCCTAATCCACTACCCAGAAATAACGGAAGAAGGTGGTGATCAAGTAATGCCTGGGTAAACCCCTTCATTCCCGCAAATCCATATTTGATCACAATTCCCAGAAGAGCCCAGGCTAGAATCTTTCCGATTAATTGAAGCCCGGTACAAGGGATAGCAAGTTTTTTCCTGTAGATACTGAAGGAAATTATCTCTCCTAATGTGCCCAGGATCGCAAATTGAATTGCAGCTGATAGCAGCGGGTTTTGGGTAACCCATTGGATGTACGTTTGCATTGGTTCTCTCCGGATACAATTTTGGGACGGGTTTATCTTATCAACCGCCGGGGAAAACTGTCAAGGTGGACTCAGTTCTGTTCTTTCAATTGGCGGATCCATTCCGGAACGATTTCGTATACATCTCCAAGAATTCCATAATGAGCGTGTTTGAAGATGGGGGCATCGCTATCTTTGTTGATAGCGATGATCAGTTTACTGTTTGACATGCCAATGGTGTGTTGGATGGCGCCGGATACTCCGCAGGCGATATAGAGTTCAGGTGTAACGATTTTTCCGGTTTGGCCTACCTGCAATTCGTACGGGACAAAACCAGAGTCCACCAGTGAACGGGTGGCTGCTACTGTACCTCCCATCAAACCAGCTAACTCTGCCAACATGTCCATCCCTCGCTGTACACGCCAGGTTTCCATTGCTTTTACGTCCAAATTTGGAGGTGTGACGGCAGGGTTATTGACCAATCCGCGGCCGCCTGTAACGATTACCCTTGCCTGCTCCAAAGGAATAACAGAGGTGTCCTTCACCCGGTTGATGATTTTGGTAAGGACAGTATGGTTTTCAACAGGTAGGGTTTCGGATTTAATTGGAGAAGGTCCGATACTGGTTTCCGGATGTGGAAAAGCATGGGTATTCAGGGTGATGAATGTCGGCTGCTGGCTGAGAGTGATGATCTCTAATACTTTACCCGCCAGAACTGGTTTTTTTAGCACGATGTTTTCCTTCTCGATGGCGATTTGTTGAATATTGGTGTATGCAGGCAGTTTAAGTTGTGCAGCACACTGCGCAATAATTTCGCGTGCCAGGTAAGAATCGGCAAGGATCACAATTTTTGGGCGCAAGGCGTGGTATGTTTGGGTGAGTACAGTAGCAAGCTGTTCAGCAGATGCATCTTGAGAGACATCAAGCGTGAAAAGGGTTTTGTAGCCAAATTTACCTGCATCCACAGACAGATTAGAACCTGTTTTTCCCAATGCAAGTAAAACGATTTCACCAGAAATTTTTTGGGCAAACGGTTTGGCGGCTGAAATTAACTGCCAGGGTAGAGTGCTGTACTCTGATTGTGTTGGAAGATGGACAATCGCAATGGTTGGCTGGTTCATTTTCCCTCCGCTCTGATTTTTTGAATAATGTTGGAAACCTTTTCTTGGGTCGATTCACCAGTAATCATCTCAAATTGCAGTTTGCGGGGTGGTAACATTTCGAATTCCGGAGGAAATTTTGTTGGCTGAAGATCGATGTTTAATTCATTCAGGGACAAAGTTGATATTATTGCTTTGGCTGCTTTACGGGTGCCCATAAAAGAAGGGAAACGAGGCTCGCCAAAATCCTTGTTGATCGAAACAGCCGCGGGCAGGCTGGCGCTTTCGGTACTTTCCATTCCTTCGGCATGCCTTTCTACAATAATCTGTTGCATATCAAGCTCCTTAATCGTTGAAACAAGGCTAAAATATGGCCATTTCAAGATTTGGGCTGTCAGTGCAGGGATCAAAGCGTTTTCAAAATCGCTTGATTGTTTGCCAAAAAAGAGTAGATCAACTGCGCCGATTTTTTGGATGGCGGCTGCCAGTACATGTGCAAATTGAAGACTGTCCAAGGAATGCACTTCACAATCCACACGAATAGCCCGGTCACAACCCATGGCCAATGCCGGGCGTAAAGCTTCTTCGGCTTCAACCGGACCGGCAGTCAAAGCAATTACTTCCGCACCGGTTAGATCCTTCTGTTGCAGGGCTGCTTCGATCGCAAATTCATCCCAGGGATTTAACATTTTTGTTGCGTCCACAATCTCTTGGCGATTGATTGAAAGGTTGAATGGATTGGTAATATCCACCACCTGTTTAATTAATACAACCAGTTTCATGTTTTTTCTCCTTGATACTGTTTTGAAATAACTTGTTCTGCGATGTCCCGAATTTTTATGGTGTTTCCGGATTGGGAAGCAGCGTCACTAAGCATGGTTTTGCAGAATGGACAGCCGGTAATAATTCCTTCAACCGGTGTTTCCAGTAATTGTTTCAGACGGGCAGCGTTGACAGCCTGGATACCGTGTTCTTCTTCTTTCCACATCTGTGCACCGCCGGCTCCGCAGCAAAAGGTGTTCTCAGCGCTATTGGAAGTTTGCAGTAAGGGAGTTCCGGCTGTTCGCAGTACGTCACGAGGCGTCTGGGTTATGTGTTGGAAACGAGCCAGATAACAGGGATCGTGATACCGGAAGGTTGGAGTATTTTGATCGTTGATTTCAGTGGTTGTTTGAATTTCAGCCAGGAACTGGCTGTGATGAATGACATCATAATGCCCGCCAAATGCCGGGTATTCGTATTTCAAAGCATACAAACAATGTGGGCATGTGGTGACAATTCGTTTGGGGCTAACTTCGTTGAGAATTTCTACATTGTTTTGCGCGAGATTAAAGAAAACGTCTTCTTTCCCGGCCCGCCTGGCGGAATCTCCGGTGCAATTTTCTAATTGTCCTAGAACTGCATAAGAAATCCCGGATTGGTTGAGAAGTTGAGCAAAAGCACGGGATGTTTGTTGAGCGCGTGTATCAAATGCACCGGCACAACCTACCCACCAGATTAATTCAGGATGGGTTATTTCTTCTATGGTAGGAACCGATAATCCTTCAGCCCAGCGCATACGTTCAGCAGCGGGAATTCCCCAAGGATTGGCCTGTCTTTCCAGGTTGCGGAAAAGAAGTTGGTAAGGTTTTGGGAAGTGGTTCTCCATCAATACCAAACCTCGCCGAATTTGCAGAATATCACGCATTGGTTCCACGCCTACTGGGCAAATATCAACACATGCTCCGCAGGCAGTGCAAGCCCAGACGGCTTCGTTAGGGATTGCAAATTCAAGAAGGGATTTTGTTTCTGCCGCACCGCTCCTGAACATTTCATTGAGTGCATACCGTTTATTGATTTCGTAGGCAGCCGGAGAAAGTGGTTTCCCGGTTTGGTATGGCGGGCAGACATCCTGGCAGCGGAAGCACATGATGCAGGCGTAAGCATCCATTATGGCAGAACGATCCAGCTCATTCATGTGGGTAGCCCCAAATAGTTCCAGGGTTTCATTCTCAAAATCGATGTCTTCCAATGCCGCTAAAGAACTGCGTTTTGGTTTGAGTAAATAATTCAAGGGTGCAAAGAAGATATGGATGTGTTTTGAAAATGGAAAGTAGGGTAGAAACACTAATAGAGAAAGCAAAGAAAGCCAACTGAAAAAATGCCATGCTGTAACAGCTTTGTTGGGGTTAGTCCAAAGAGCTGAAAGCCATGAGGCAACAGGCTGCCATATATCAATTCCGCTTGATACCAGGAGGTAAGACTCTGCCAGCAAGCGCGAGCCCACATGGATAATTATTAAACTTGAAACAATCAGGGAATCTCGGGAAATACCACGGCGGGCAGTTGGCAGCAGCATAATTTCTGCGCGGGTGTCTAATCTGTTATCTTTTATTACAAAACGACGGATAACAAAGAACAGTACACATGCCAGAATCAAGGTACTGATAAGATCCGCCCCAAATCGGACGAGATTGCCTGCCAGACCTTTTATGTGGATTTGTGGGAAAAAGCGATTTAAAAAATCAAGCAGGTTGACCAGCAGGTAAAACAAAAATCCCCAAACTATAAAGGCATGAAACAGGTTTGCCCAAAAGCGCACCCGCCAGGTTGTCCGCAAAGCCAATACCTTGTCGATTAATTCCATGGGCAGTCGTTTCCAGATTTGATCGGTGTGCAAACTGCTCTGTCCGATAACTATGGAGTGCCGTATACGATTAATGGCATATAATGCTGCAGCTACACTGACCAGTATAGCAGCCAGCAAGACAAGTTTTTCCGGAAGTGAAAACATGTCTGCTCCTACTTGGTTTTGAGTCCCAGATGGGTTGCGATCAACATTTTTTGCATTTCCGTAGTACCGGAATAGAGTTTAGCGCCGATGGCATCGCGGAGATTTCGCTCGATTTCGTAGTCGATTGTATAACCATAACCACCAAATATCTGAATTGCATCTAAGAAAGTTTGTACTGCACTTTCACTGATCCATAGTTTTGCAATTGAAGAAGGCATGCCTGGATCTGCATGCTCAAATGACCATGCGGCTTTGTAAAGAAGCATGCGTGCCGCTTCCAGACGTACTTGCATCTCTACGATTTTGCTGCTGATCGTTTGATAGGCGGCTAATTGTTTTCCAAATTGCTGGCGCTGATTGGCATAAGCAATACACTCTTCCATTTGACGCTGCATGGTGCCAATAAATGGCGCCAGAATCAGTGCACGTTCCCACATCATAATCCTAGAAAAAATCTGGTAACCGAGATTGGCTTTACCAATGCGGTTCTCCAGCGGAATACGGCAATTTTCCAGGATGACATCGGCCATATGGGAGGTACGGGTGCCCATTTTAGATGTTTTAGTCTCTACACTCAGGCCGGGAGTACCTTTTTCAATGACAAAACAATTGATAGCTGCGAACCCATGCTTTTTACTGCCAGTGGCAAAAACGATGAAGAGATCGGCTGATGGGGCATTGGTAACGAACGTTTTGCGTCCATTCAGGATGGCAAAGTCTCCATCAATCGTTACGTTAGTGCTCATGGACATCGCGTCGGAGCCGGATTCAGGTTCGCTGATAGCATGTGCACCGACCCATTCACCAGAACTTAGTTTTGGCAGATATTTTTGTTTTTGGTCTTCATTTCCATACAATAGAATGGGGGTTTCCACTGCCCAGAGATGTGCGCCCATGGATAGAAAAATCCCGTTCTCTTTGCAACCATACCCAAAACCCTCCAGTGTGTAAGCACAGGTAATTGGGTCCAGGCCTAGGCCACCATATTCCTCGGGAATATGCAGCCCTAGTAGACCCATCTGGCCACAAGCACGCCATTTTTCCAATGAAAAAATGGCGGACTGATCTTCTTCTATTAGGTTTCTGTTCATTTTGGCCCGCGCAAAATCGCCGGCTTGTTGGTACAGTTCTTTCTGATCTGGTGTCCAGGTAAAATCCATAGTAGTCCCTTCTATAAACCAACAAAATTATAGAGATGAAAAGAGTTAAATTGAAATAAAAAAAATATTGCAAAAAAAGCTACATAGATTATATACATTATCCATCATCAAAGTAAAGCTACTGTATGAAAGATGAAAAATGTCATTTATAAATTGATTAATTTATTTTGTCAGATATTGAACAAATTGCCTCATAGTTTTTTCTGACAGGCGATCAAATTCCTGAGTATCCTGTGCAAACTTGGTTAGTCTTAGTGTGGACAGCCCATGTAATAAAACAATCAAATTAAAAGCGGTTTCCATAGGAGTTGAACCAATCGGTAAATAAATCTCTTTCCGTTTGATACCTGTTTCAATCTCCTTAACCAGATTGGTAAAACTGGCGAGTTGGACGAATTCCTTGAGTGGGTTTGGACTCTTTGTGGTTTGATTGAACATTAAAAAATAATGGTTAGGGTACTCATTTACAAATTTTAACCAGGCTACCGCTGATTGATAAATTGATTCACCAGATGCTGATGCCAGTTTTGTTTGCGTTATTGTAAGTGTATCAAGAATTTCCCAACCCTCTTTACTTATTTCTTCAAGGATTTCCTCCTTGTTCTTGAAATATTTATAAGTCGCTGAGGGTGAATAATCTGCTTTTTCAGCCAGAGAACGCATTGAAAAATTATCTAACCCTTGTTGGGTGATAATCTCCCGGGCTGTCGTGATCAGTAAATCCCGGTTACGGGCATAACGCCTTTGAGCAGGTGTTTTATCTGTCACATTAATTGTCTCTTGTTGATATTTAATTTTTTTTTTGGGGGGGGTCCAGTCGATTCTATAGTCTGTTGTCGAAAAAAGTTGATTATTCTTTAACTAAAAAGGATGGCTGCCCGGCAAATTCCTGGTTTTCGGCTTGAATCAGTCTGACAGCTGTCTCCAGATTTTTGGTGCGTAGAAAGGAGATTTTTTGTAATGCTAGACGATGTTGTGTGAATTGTTTGTTACCTCTTCCGGTTTGAACAAGAATTTTATGGCTCACACCAGCATTTTGAGCAGCCATTAAATCTGAAAATGCATCTCCTACCAACCAGGATTGAGACAGGTCTACCTGATACTCTTGTTGGGCTTGTAATATCATTCCGGGTTGGGGTTTGCGGCAATTACAATTCTCTTGTGGCGCATGCGGACAAATAAAAACGCGGTCGACCCGGCCGTTGTTTTTCCGGATAATTTCGATCAAATGCTGATTGATATGGGCGACCATTTCGTAAGAAACCAATCCGCGGCCTATCGCAGACTGATTGGTGACCAAGAATATGTAGGTGTCCAACTCGGCCAATTTAGCCAGGGCTTCTAAAGCCAGAGGGTAAATTTTTACATCTGCCCAGGAGCGGATATATTGTTCACGGTTATGGACAATTACACCATCCCGATCCAGAAAAACTGCTTTAGAAAATTTTGGGGGCACTGTTTCAGTCCTTATGGAATTCCATACACAATTTCTAACCTGGGTCGTCCGACTGCATTCCAGGCAGGGGTTTCAGATGTGCTGAAGTATTTGCCGCTATGATAAGCCCCATCTGCAGAATATACAGCCAGACTGATATCTGTCTGATTATTAGAATACACTTTTTGCACAGCGTTTGTCAAATCCCAATTATTCGCTACACCAGGCCACCCTGGAAAAGCACATAAAGGTTCTACCCATGTGCGGCTGACGTTCTCCAGAAGGATTGGCGCATTATTCCAATTTAATGTCGATTCCGACCAACCTGTTTCTGTAACGCCAACCTGGATTGATGAACGGTAAGGTTGGAAAATGCCACCATCACACGTGCCGGAATTTCCATATTGATATAAGGTCATTGTGGCGCTTAGAATGGTTTTGCCTTGGGGAATACCATTGATCGGAAAAGTCACATAATATTTGGAATAACACGGCCAATCAGCGATATCACGCTGATTTTGTATAACGAGTGTTTGGTTCTCGGGAGAAGCAGTTACTCGCTCACCCCATTCTGTCCAAAAATTGGTTCCATCGCCACATGTTGAATGACCGCCTACACTGGCATCCTGAATGACAACTCCGTTTTTCCCTTCTACAATCGTGAGTTTACCCTCTTCGGTTCCATTTTTTGGTGTTGAAATCGGAAAACTGAAAGACAAATTTCCCCAATGAACAGGTGAGTCTGTTGAAAACAAAGGGGGCCAAGTTTTTGGCGCAAATGTTGTACCCGTTAAGTAATCGCGGTCATACACCATAATTCCCATACGCCAGATAGTGTCATCTACTGGTTTACCAGTGGGATTAAGTGATTGAAATGGAATTGAAAACTTGATATTCCAACCATTATCATCATCAGCAGTGTTTAATCCATCACCGCGCCACCCGCTAATCGTGTTAAAAGTTAAATCTTCTGTGGCCCATTGTGAACCATTCCAGCGAGCCGCATATTGGTAGAGGTTACGATTGACTTCGTTAGGTGCCAGACTGGCGCTGAATCGGAATGTTTGATTTGTTTGCAAGGTGGCGGTATTGGCGGGTAACAAATAAAGTGCGACACTATCCCAATCCGGAATTTCGGCTTCAGAGGGAGTTGTATCATACCAAAGTAGACGATCGAAATTGGCAATATAAATGGAAAGGTGCGTCTCTGTGTAACCGATGCGAACATCCGTATAATTGTCATTTGCCGTTACTTTCCCAAACCAAAAAACTGCCATATCTGTGAAAGCTTCCTGGGCATAGTCAGTAACATTTTTATAAGGCACATGAATGAGTGGAACTGTGGGTGTAAGCGGGGCAGCGGGCGGTAATGATGTGGAAATTACCGCTCGTTCTTTGACTAACAAAGGCAAAAACACGGGTGTAATTTCAGCTGTTACTGGGATGGTTATGTCCGGGGGACGAGATTGACAACCGCTAAGCAAGAAAAAAAAGAGGATAGATCCCGATAACCAAAACCAAATTCTTTTACACAACCTGTTCATGCCATAACTGTTTACTCCGACTACTTTGATTGATTAATGATTCTTTTTGGAGGTGTAATTTGTTTTTCTTTCGAAGTACCATTTCCATTCCCATTGCGGGGAGGATTCGGTTTTTGGTAGTAGCTGTAATAAGATGAACGTTTACTGCTTTCATTCATTACAAATCCAAGAAGCCGTACTTTTGCGCGGGATAGTTGATCTTTCGCATTGCGGAGAACTTCACGGCGGGATTTTCCCTGACTCAGGACAATTAAGACACCGTCTACTTTTGTTGCCAGCATAATAGCGTCGGAGGTGATAAACGGTGGACCATCAATAATAACAACATCGGCAGCACTTTTTAGCGTTTCTAGAATTTTATCCAGATTAGGTGAGCTGATCATTTCAGCTGGATTAGGAGGTGTTTTTCCTGTAGGCAACAAATACAATTGACCGTTGAACAATGAAATCAGGTTTTCGCTGATAGAATTTTTTCCCGAGATCAAAAGATCGCCCAAACCGGTTAGTTTCTCCAGGTTGAATTTCTCTCGAATTGTGCTTTGATAAAAATCAGCATCTATTAGGATAACGCGTTTGTTGGCTTTTGCTAACGCGACGGCCAGGTTGACAGAAACAGTGGTTTTCCCTTCAGCAACACCAGGGCTGGAAACCAATATGGACCTGACATCTTTCCCCAAATCTATGAATTCCAAATTGTTGCGTAAAGAACGAAAGGCATCGGTGATGGGAGAGAATGGTTGGTCATTTACAAAACTCAGTGGGTTATCTTCCTTGGGCATTCGTGGTATCTCACCCAATAATGGGAGGTTGAGTATCCGGGAAGCTTCTTCAGAAGAATGCAATGTTTGATCTAGCCATTCCAATAGAAATATACCGCTGGAGGCTAACATAAAACCAACCAGAGCGGACAATAAAGATGTAATCATTCGGCTGGAATTAATCGGTGTTGACTCAGCTGGATCGATCACTGTCAATGAATTTAACGCGCCTTTGGAAGAACTGACGAGTAGACTGGCATAAGTATCCTGAAGGGTGGAAAGTTTATTCTCCAAAGCAAAAATTTGCTGTTCTGTACTGGAAATTTGTGATGCGGAATTCAGCGTACCCAGTTCAGATTTTTTTGTTTCAATCTCTTTTTGAGTGTTCTCAATATCTGTTTGCATGGTATTCAGTTGTTCAGTCAAAAAAGCCTGACGTTCCTGCTCATCAGAAGAAATACTAGATGGCGCTTTGAGAATTAACTGATTAGCAATTTCCTCAGCAACTGCCCGTGCTCGTATCCGATCCGTATCTGTGACCGAGATTTCAATTAGTTGAGTTTCGGGAATGGCGCGTACCATATAATCGGGGAGCCAATCGAGTCCCAATGCATCCATCGCACTTCGCCGGATAAAATCCCGGCTGCCCATATCTGCGTATATTGTTGCCAGTTGCTGTTCCAGATTGAATTGATTCGAAGAAGGATTAGGATTGTTTATGGATTGTCCAATGATCAGTGTGGTTTTTGCTAGATATTGAGGAGGTTGCCCAAGTGAAACAATAAAACTGACCACTCCGGCTAATATTGTAGCACTCAGAATAATCCAACGCCATTTCCACAACGGAGCAATAAGAGTTTTTAATTCCATCAATCAATTCCTTTTTTTACGGCATCTGTTTTCTGATAACAGAAAGAATAATTACTTAATAGGATTATAACCAAAACAAAAATGAAAAAAATCAAGAATATAAGCTCCTTGTTTATTTCAGAGCTAATTGGTAGATTTTAGTCAATTTTAGTGCCATGGATGACCAGGAATGGTGGTTTTCCACGTATATACGGCCGGCTTTCCCCATTTTATTTCTTTCAGTTACATTTTTTAATAAAAATAATACCTGCTCAGCTATCGAAGCAGGGTCATCACTTGCAAATAAGTGGATGCTATTTTCAGCCGTAATCGCCTGTAATGCACT
This sequence comes from Chloroflexi bacterium HGW-Chloroflexi-10, assembly GCA_002840755.1. Taxonomy (GTDB): domain Bacteria; phylum Chloroflexota; class Anaerolineae; order Anaerolineales; family Anaerolineaceae; genus UBA6170. The sequence continues at coordinate 51,697 of PHBZ01000023.1, forward strand.
CGTGGATGTAACTACGGGTGTTTCGCAAGCCATAGCTTCCAGAACTTTGTTTTGGATACCAGCACCATAGGCTAACGGGGCTATAGCCAGTGTGGCTTTTTGCAGATAAGGACGCATATCTTCAACCCATCCTGTGATGGTAATGCGTTTATCTGTTCCTAATTGACGGATGCGCTCACCTGGATTTTGACCCACAATCCATAATTTTACCTCAGGATCTTTTTCCCATATAAGCGGCAAGATTTCTTCGGCCAGACGTAAGACCATTTTTTCATTAGCGTGATAACTCATTTTACCGCTGATCACCAGAGTCTTTTCTTCCCGCTGTTGATAGCCTGGAGAAAAATAGTCCAGGTCGACTCCATTAGGTACAACGCTCATGTTATTGGGTGTGTTAGATCCGCTGTTGAGAAAATATAGCCGGTCGGTTTCTGAAGTAATAAGTGTTTGCTCAAACAGAGCGGCAACCTTGGGTTCATAGCCAGCTGTTCGTTGTGCTTCCCAGTTGAGAAATGTGCGTTTGATCCAACTTGGGTGTTGCCTGGCTGCCTGGCGGAAAAGGTAGGTAATTGAATCAACACTATCCCAAACCATGGGTATGGAACGAATTTTTTTTCTGGCTTTCAACTCTTCTCCGTAGATAACGCCACGGATATGTTCAATGTGAATCACTTCATAACCGGCTGCTGGGTCATTTATTAATCGAACCAGTTGTTTGTACATGGCTGGGAGCCAACCGTATTTTGCTTGAAAAGGAGTACGGGTAGGCAGGGTGCGTAAACCGTTGAAGATAATTTGTTTTTTTGGCAGTTGAAAGGCAAAAATCTTCTCGCAGGCTGCTCGTATTTCCGTGTCTGGAGCAGCTGCTGTTGGTGAGTCGTAATACACAAGTGTTATTTTATGTCCAAGTTGGGCGAGGTGGCGAATAAATTGATATGGGCGCACACGAACCACTGTAGGTAAATATGGGCTGATGAATAATATTTTCATCATCGACCTGATATGCGATTCGTGAATATTTTTTGCGAGAGATTGCGTATTGCATAAGCTGCAAATATCAGGAATAGCGCATCCACTGGCAAGCGGTAACGAACCAAAGTCCAGGATAAAATGTGGATACTACAATAAACCAGGCCAAAAAGGAGGATAATAAATATTGAGGAATCGAACAATGGTTGCTTTTTGCGATGTAAGTGGACCAGGGAAAGCATAATCCCAATCAATATAAACGGCAAAGCGATGCCAAAACTTGCTACCCTGGAAAAATTACTGATTAAAGAAGATTGTTTAGAAGGCAAGAATTCAAAGAGGATGGGAATTCGTGAAAGGGACAACAAGAAATATCTGCCTGGTTCTTCCTGAACAAACTGTAACCCACGCTGCAGCAACGCCTGATCCAGCGCTGCCTCATCCAACCCCTTCAATTCTTCGGGCAACAAGATCAGGTAATTCCCCATTTCTTCCGGCAGGATCCCTTCGAATTGGGTTCCGTATACGGGGTGGTTTGCCCAATAAAAAGCAAAACCGGCATTAGTGTTTAATAAAACGAAGCGCTCAAAGCGTATATAGTTAAACCACGTGAATGGCAGGATGCAGGCTAATATGATTAAGCCGGATACACTCAATTTGAGAAAGTCTTTAATGAAATGTGGTTTTCGTTTCAACCATAGGATCCATAGAAAAAGGAAGGGTAAAAAAAGGAGAAATGCTTGGCGTAATAAAACAGCAGTTCCACACATCAGGCCCAGGTAAAAGTACATTGAAAAATTAGCTGATTTTTCTTCACGTATTTTGAGTGTAAAGTAAATAATCGCTAGAACGCTGGTAATGAAGAGCGGCTCGGTTAATAGTGCGGCTGTGTAGTAAATAAAATAGACATAGGCTGCCATCCAGGTGGCTGCGATGAGTGCTGTTGAAGAATCAAATATTTTCTTTGCGATTAAATATATGAGTACTGGTTGTAAAAATCCGATGAGAATAGCCTGGATGATGCGAGCAGCCAATGGTACAACCCCAAACAAACGGTAAATAGCTGTTAAGAAGAAAGTGTATAAATAGCTCCAATGAGCGGTGGGTTCCCCTGGCTGGGTAGCTGGCCACCAGGGACGGTCGAAAGTGAACCCATGTCCATTTAAAATTCGCTGCGCCAGGGTGTGATAGGTAATTTGATCGGCAGTCCCTGGTAGTTCAACTACTTTATTTCCCATATATATAGCAGCGGCAATCCGGAATATGATTGAAAAGAGGATAATGAGGATTAGAATGTTTTTCTCTGATAGTTTGGTGAATTGTTTCATGTTACATTATTCCCGTTTCCAATGGTGTAAGCCTGATCCAGGTGTTTAAAAACTACCTGCCAATCATATTGATTCTCAACAAACAAGCGGCCATTTTTGGCCAATGCGGCACGATATGGTTGATCTTCCAGTAAGCGGGCAACATGTCCCGCAAAAGAAAGTGGATCATCAGCAATTAAAACATGCTCACCGTGTTTCGCATCTATTCCCTCTAACCCAATAGTTGTAGTAACGACTGCCATTTGTCGTGAAAATGCTTCCAATATGCGTACCCGCATACCACCGCCGGCCAGAACAGGCACTACCATGACGGCGCAATTCTCCAGATATGGGGTTAGGTCAGCCACATAGCCGGTAATATTCACCAGGTTAGGATAAAGTTGCGCCATTTCATAAAAATCTTTGGGTGGGTTTTTACCGATAACGGTTAAAAAAGCGCCTGGTACCTGTTGCAAGATCCTTGGATAAACCTCACGCAGGAACCAGCGTATACCATCCGCATTAGGAGGATAATGCAATGTACCCAAAGTAAGGATTTGGGATGCACCTGGTTTTTCGGCGATAGGCGTGAGTTGTTGGGTATCAACAGCGATAGGGATTGTTGTGATTTTATGTTTGATAGCTGCATCATTCGCAACCGTTTCCAATAAAGCATTGCGGTCTATCTCTGTAACTGCCAGGGTGAGATCAAAATTACGCAGCAGCCAACCTTCATATTTTTTTATTCTTGCCTGCTCGAAAACCACTAAGGGACGCAAGAAAGTTGGGACCTGAGTACGCATCCTTCCCATAATAGACCAGGTAGCATTATGGGCATCGAAAATGGTTTTTGGGGCAGACGAACCTTTTTGGATTTGAATTTGCCGTGCTTGCCAGGCAAACTGAGCCATTGTCAATTGGTCGGCGTGCAATATATCAAAATCCTGGTGGGTACACAGGTCGTGGATTGTTTTTCGCATAGATATAAGGTTGTCGCGGGCCACTAAGAATGGTTTTCCTGTAAATATCGATTGGGCAAAATATCCTGCATCTTTTATCCGGCTGCGTTGGATGGGAACATGAATAACGCGATGCACCGTTTTGTGGACTTCATCCAGAAATTCTTCTTCTTCTGGGCGAATAAATGTAACCAACGTGATTTGAAAACCGCGATTGACTAGATGACGCAGCACATGCCATGTTTTTACTCTTGGGCCGGCGTTGGGTGGGTAGGGGAGAATTTGCGTCAAAAATAAAACATTCATGTTAAAACCCCGGTAAGGCATTCAATAAGTGCTGATAGTTGTTGATTAAATAATGGCTTTTCTCGGATGAAGCTTTGTTGATTTTGATCTGAATAGAACTGAATTTCACCCGTATCCAGGCTGTTATGGCTAACAACTGTTTGTAACGTTCAGCTTGTTGATTTCCATAATGTTTGCGAAAAAAATGAATTTTGGTCTGATACAATTGCAAGAACATGGCAGTTTGACTCTGGCGGGTGGACTGACCACCAAAATGTGTTACCTCGGAGTTAGGCACCCAAAGATTCTTCATGCCTGCTTTTTGTATGCGATAATTTAAATCGACTTCTTCGGTGTACATGAAAAAAGATTCATCTAGCAGGCCAACCTGATCCAAAACGAATTTTGGGACCATTAAACTGGCGCCTTGAAGGTTGTCCACAGATCGTGTTTTGTTGATATCCCAGGTATGCATCGCATAGTTAGCCACCGGCAGAAAATGGTCCAATAAAAGCATACGCCAGGTCTCTCTGAATAATGTTGGGAAAGGGTAACATGAGCTCTGCAAACTGCCATCCGGGTTAACCAGCCGTGAACCAGCAACGCCAGCCTGCGGCTCTTCTTGCAATGCGGTCACCAGATTTTGCATAGCAAAGGGCTCAACAATGGTATCCGGATTGAGTAGCCAGATATATTTTCCTGTTGCCAGGCGGATAGCCTGATTGTTAGCGGCGGCAAAACCAATGTTTTTTTCATTAACGATCTGGTTAACCTGAGGAAATTTTTCTTTCACTATTTGCATAGAACCATCGGTGGAAGCATTGTCCACTACCCAAACTTCAATCTTTAAAGCCGTTGATTGCTTAAAGACTGAATCCAAACAATTTAAAAGAAAATTACAAACGTTATAAGAAACAATTATGAGAGAAACATCCGCATTCATTGATCTTGTCCATAAGATTTTGATGTTTTAAATTGCAGGAAAACTAGTGCACCCATAAAAATCCAGGCTAGACCGCTGGATCGAAAACCATCCATACCGACATTGTAAATAAAGGGAATTATCCAGTCACCCAGAAAAGCGGCTACCAGAGTGGCAGCCAACCCGCCCAAGGCAGAAATAGCATAGGCGTGTTCGAAGGGCTCTAATTCCCGTTTTATGAGATTGAAACCACTTCGGGCAATTTCAACTAGCCACCAGATAAAAGTACCTGTCCCTAATAAACCTACTTGTGCAAGTAGATCTATATAATTGTTGTGGGAATTGAATTTCACAGAGAATCCTAAAATATTGTAAAACGGTGTATAAAAATAATAATTTGCAGGGCCAACTCCAAAAATAGGATTTTGGCCAATGATTTCAAAAAGAATCTTCCAGGCTTCTACACGTGTGAGTAAACTGTACTCATTATCTCCAACGAATAAATAGTTTTGGATTAGTTGAAACCGAATTGTGATGGCTGCGATGAAAAGAAAAGCACTAACCACGGCAAATTTAGGTTTTTTGAGGAATAGCATAAGAAAGATACCGATGGCAGTTGGCAGCCAACCAGATACCCATGATTGTTTGGTAACCAGGACAGTATAGATGGAGGCGGCAGAAACCAATGCGAATATTGCCCGAATAGATGGTTTCAACTTGGTATTTAACCAGGCCTGACCAAATGAAAGTACTGCCAGCCAGGTCCAGAACATACTATCCAAAACAGCACGTTGAAAAATTCGGTTAACATATTGACGCAGCGGTGGGACAGAAAACCCAATGGCGTATATCCCTCCCAGAATAATAAAAGAAAAAACCATCCATTTTAACCAACGAGAATTGGTCAGACGTGAGGCGGAGAGGATAAACGCACCTGCGCTCATAAGCATCAAAAGAACTTGCCCTAATTGCGCAAAGAGGGATGCGGCCTCAGTTGGGTACCAGGGCAATTGCCCAAAACCAAAGGATAATAAAACACTAAGGGAGAAAGCCAGCGCTGCGTAAATTGCACGGGATGGCAATACAGAAAATAGCTTGTCAAAGATTAACATTTTGACCAGCCAGGAGGCCAACAATAACATCACCAATAGTAAGGTTATATTGATCCGGGTTTGTGTACCGGTCGAAATAGCGAAAGGTATCAATAAACTGGAGACAGCAATGATAGGAAAACCTATACCTGGATTTTTCATAAAGAACAATAATCCAAAAATTGCCAGCCCTCCGCCAATTAGGGCTAACGCAGGCAAGAACATCCGTACTGATAGGGGGGCAATGATCATAGCTGCGGCGTAGATTAATAAAATCCAGAGATAATTACGCTCCATTTGATAGCGTTCAAATAAATCCTGTATCCGCTCGGATAGATGGCGAATCATAAGCTTTTGTCCTGTTGGGGAGAAAGTAGGTTAACTTTATCCAGGAAGTGTGCGCCAATTTTTTTCCAATCGTAATTTTTTTCCACGGTTTTCCGAGCCTGAAGAGCCAATTTTTTTTGTAGATCCTGATCTTTCAACAACCGGATGACAGATTGTGCAAATTCCTGGGGGGTGTCTGCCAGTAAATAATCGTGTCCATGCCGAACGTCCAGGCCCTCTGCTCCTTTGGTTGTACTCACAACGGTCGTTCCTAAGGCCATTGCTTCCAATATTTTCAAACGGGTACCAGCACCTTGGCGTAATGGGACAATACATATTTCAGCTTCGGCCACCACAGGACGGATATCATCTACATAGCCGGTAAAAAAGGTGTTTTTATTTAATCTTAAGTGCTCTGTACTGACTCCATTTGTTTTACCGGTAATTTTTAGTTTACTTTGTGGATATTCGGATTGAACTATAGGAAATATTTCCGATAGAAAAAATTGCATGGCATCGAAATTAGGCAAGTATGTTAGTGCCCCACTATATACTAGTTCATGCTGATTTTTGGCAATTCCGTTTATTTGGTAATAATTCAGGTCCACTCCATTTGGGACGCATATAACTTGTTGGGGTTGAATACGGGTATATTGCTGAACTCTGTTTGTATCCATATCAGAAACTGCCATGCAATAATCAAATGGGGTATATATTTTATCTTCATAATAACGAAATTTTAAATAGGCCAATGTGCGGCGCATGCGTTGTAAGATCGATTTTGACATAGGAATCTCTTCTTTCAACATAAGAGCTAAGAGATTATCCATATCCACCACACGTTTGACCCCCGGTATTTTTAGCGCATAAGGAGCTGTTACAAATGTGAGTGCAAAAACCAGATCAGGTTGCCATTCGGCAGCAACTGAAGTAACCAGGTTTTCCATTTCTTTGGAATAACCGGCATATGCAGCACTGGGTTTTAACGAAAAGAAACCGAGTAATGATTTCCAGCGCTGATATTGGAAAGGTGCATGTGGAAGTATTTTGACTTCCTCGCAATATTCGCTGATATGTTCAATCCATTCCGGTTGAATAGGTTGATCTTCAAAGGAAATTAATGCCAGTCTGTGTTCAGAAGCCAGAGCCTTGATTAAATGGTAAGCCCGGATTTTGCTGCCTTGATTGCAAGGAAAAGGGAACCAGGTGGAGAGTACCAGAATCTTCATGGTTCCTACTCCTCAAAAAACTCAACCCAGTGTGAATGAGCAAATTCGAGTTTTAATGTATCATAATTGCTGACCGCCTGGGAGATTGGGAGTTGCGATTGTTTGAAAGTTTGTGGTTGAACTGGATGAACAGGCAATTTCAAGAATTGCTGTATAGCCGGGATGATCGTTGCGTAGTTGTTAGCCAAATCTTCATACTCTACCTGAAAGAGTGGGTGGGCAGAAAAGCGCGTATCAGCTTCCATTTCCCAGCGGCGGGTCTGTTCAAAATCTTCACGGAGTGCGTTTGGATCGAGGGTAATAGCGGTTTCGCGGTCCCTTTCGCCAGTCGTATTAACCCAATTGCCGCTGCGGGCTGCCTGGGCTCGCGACAGATGTGTACGCAGGATATTGCGGCGCTTAATATGGATAACCCGTAGCTGGGTATCTTCTTCCAATTCCTCCCAAATGGTGCGGAACGGTTCTTTTTGAGCATGATAGTAAAACAACTTAAACCCAACAGCACGTACTGATGGACGGAATTTTCTAAAAACAATCTGGTTTAAAAAATCCAATGGTTGAGTTTGGTATTGTTTTAGGATAGCCGGAGTTGTTTGATATTGAGCGGAGTCCCAATCAATTTCATTTTCATTGCGCAGAATTTCGCCCATTGTTACGATATTGGGGTGGTCATTAAGTAAACCCCGTAAAAAATTGGATCCGGTGCGGGAGCGGCCCAGAATGATGAAGCGGGTGTATTGGCGGTGACCCTGAATTAACCCTAGGTCTAAAGCCATTTTTTCTACAGTTGGGTTCTGCAAAGTAATCCATCCTTTTACGGTTCTCATTATTTTACGCATCTTTAGCCCTGTTTTACCGGTCGGATTCCCCAGCGTTTTTTTAGAAAATCGGTCAATCCCTGCCATAAAGCATCTCGGTGTTGGCGCTTATTCTGCCAACGAGGTTTTAGACTCCATGATAATAAAGTTCTCAGGAAAAACAACCCGGTGGATAACCATATACGCAAGGATGGGTGATGTTTACTGTATAACAGAAGCCGGTTGCGTGTGCTGTAATAGGTGACATTTGGGTTTGGTTGGTAATCTCTCTGGACACCCTTATGCCAGATTTTTGCCTGTGGAATCACAAACGCTTGCCACCCAAAGGAACGAATGCGTAAACACCATTCGGTTTCTTCCCAATAATAGAAAAAGCGTTCATCAATCATCCCAGCCTGTTCAACAGCAGAGCGTCGGACACCAATAGCGCAGCCGGATATCCATTGAACTTCTTGTGGTTGATTGTATTGCCCATGGTCGGATTCATTTAAACCGCGATGCGAAGAATCCCATCGTTCTGAAAGGATACCGCCGGCAGATTGGATAATGGTCGGTTCGTCGTAATGGTAAACCAGCGGACCAATGATGCCTACCTGTGGTAAATCTTGAACCACCGCCATTAATTGAGAAAAGGCATCTGGAGCAAGAATAATATCTTCATTCAGTACAAAAATCCAGTCAGCCTGTGCTTCCATAGCCAGGGCAATACCAACATTATTATTTCCGGCATAGCCCTTATTCTCTGTAAGAGAAACTTGTTGCACTTGGGGATATGCGGTTTGAATTGCTTCATATGAACCATCTGTTGATGCATTATCCAAAACAATGATGTGTAAGTTAGGATATTGATTGTTTTTCAGGGATTGTAAACACGCCAGGGTATCCTCCCGCCGGTTGGTATTCAGAATAACAGCACAGATTTTTGGAACACTTTTCATCAACTTAACCAGGCCACTGGGAAATTTTTGGTAACTTCCACCCCTTCAAATTTTTTGCTTTGGCGGGCGCCATGTTTTTTAACCCAGGCAGCCATTTTTTCCAGACCTTCCTCGAGTGTATGGGTTTTCTGCTTGCCAAAAACATTTTCAATTTTCTGGTGGGATGAATAAGCATCTTGTACCTCATTCCGCGCTGGCAGGTGGACGATGTCCATGTTGGACCCCATGGCTTTTCCGATCGCCCCGGCTAACTGAATTACGCTGTAAGGTTGATCCGCGCCAATATTAAATATTTTGTTGTAAGCGGTTGGAGTATCAATAGCTGCTGCCATTAATGGAGACATATCGCCAATGTAGCTAAATGCCCTTGTCTGGTTGCCATCCCCAAATATAGACATGGGTTTTCCCTGCAGAATCTGATTCATAAAAATACCGACTACATTACGGTATTTGTCGCCTATGTTCTGGCGTTCGCCATAAACGTTGTGAGGTCGGAAGATGATGTAATCCAGGCCAAACATGTTTTTGCTGGCGATTAATTCCTGTTCTACGGCGTACTTAGCAATGCCGTAAGAGTCTTCCGGATGTGGGATGGTTTCTTCCGTCATCGGTAGTTCTGGGCTGGCACCATAGACTGCAATGGAAGAAGTAAATACAAAACAACGTATCTGATGGTTTATCGCAGCATTGATCAGGTTTACACTCCCGATCAGATTATTGTTGTAATTAAAGCGCTTGATGAAATGACTGAGGCCTTCAGCCGCATAGGCAGCCAGGTGGTAAACGTACTCGAATTTTTCTGCTTCAAAGAGATGATTGATCAAATCGACATCGTTAATACTGCCTTGAACAAACTTCGCCCCGGATGGAACATTTTCTTCAAATCCGCCGCTAAGGTCATCCAACACAGTAACATGGTGCCTGCGCGCCAGTAAAGCATCAGTGACGTGCGAACCAATAAAACCTGCGCCGCCTGTTACCAAAATCTTTGCCATAATTTCCTCATTTCAATAATAATTTAGCCGAATATATATGCGTACCATCGCTTAAGAAAGGTACGCTCGGTAATTTCCATAATAAGTATAGGGATCGATAATCCCAAAAGGATCAGAATAGGTTGGAACAACCATTGCCACCCCAAAATTTGAGGAGCGAAGTTGTAGATGAGTTTGGCTGTTAGGGTTAATACCAGGGTATGAGATAGGTATATACCAAATGATTTGCTGCCCAGATAATTTAACCATTTGGATTTAGCTATTTGTTTCAATGGAAAACTTAGAAAAACTCCCAGAACCATTAAGGCGTACAATGCATCAAGTATTGTTTCGCGGGTTGGGAACCAGCCTCTACCGGAGTTTGCAAGCAAAGTTTCCCATTCCCATATACCTGCTGGGATCAAAAGTATTGCAGAACATAAGAATACCCAGCGCCATCTTGAAAGTTTTGCCAGGATCGCATTCAAATTAAAGCCGACTACAATTCCAAGGCTAAACCAAAATAATCCCCCGAAAAGCATCCATGAAGGAGAGATGGCACGAATAAAGATTTCACCTGAAAAATGAATATTTAAAATCAGAAGATATTGCATTCCCCGAATAACCAACAAAAGCAGCAATGTTCCTGCAAGTAAGATCCATGGCCATTTTCTGGCCAGGCGGGTTAATAACGGGGAAATAATATAAAGTTGAACCAATAAAGGAATAAAATAAAATGTCTCTGCCGCTTTGCCAGTGAAAAGGATTTCCATGTATTGTAACGGGGTATAAATTTCTCCCAATAGTGCTTTAAATATAAGCGTAAGTACACTCCAAAGTAAAAATGGAACGATTAGGAAGATTAACCGGTTAAACAACCAGACAATTTTAGGGAAATTTTGGTTCTTACCAGTGGCAAATGCAATAAAATAACCGGAGACAAACAAAAAGGTTGGGATCGCAAAAATTATTAACTGCTCAACAAAGCGCAAAGAATAATAAGATAAAGAGCCAAGCTGATCGAAATTGGGAACCTCCACAGGCAGGTAACGGTGGGTCCACCAAAATAAAGAGGTAAAACCCCACCCGCTGGCATGAAACAATATTACACAGATGATTGCTAGTCCGTTGATTGCCAGTAATTTTTTTACCATCCGAATTCGTTTGTCCCTTCCTGGTTATCCAAAGATAACCTTATAGGTTTTTTGTAATGGTGATTTTCGCACTAACCACATAAAAGTTATAGGAATAATCAGGCCAGTGATAGCAATGATGAATGCAAAAAGAACGGCCTGACCCAATAGCCATGGTGCAAAATGATAGATACTGCGGCTGACTAATTCCATTACCGGAATATGAACAAGGTAAATGCCGAAGGATTGGCTGCCTATTTTCTCGGTAAAGCTTTTAAGAGGGAGTGCTCCATTGAAACTTAAAAATGTTAATAAGAATGTTAGAGCATATAGGGCATCAATGAGGGTTTCACGTGTTTCGATCCAGGGAAGCCCACTGGCACGAAACAATATTTCCCATTCCACCATGCCGGCGACGAAAAATAGAATGGTCAAACTACCCCATAGAAGCGTTTTGTTTTCTACCCATTTTTTGATAAGGTCGCGATGGAAACCGATAACCATTCCCAAACAGAACCAGAATAACCGTACCAAAAACAACCATTTGGGGAACAATACAGAGATATTAACAATGAAAGGAGAATTGGATCCAATAATGAGGGGGTACTGCAAAAGATGGAAAGCGACCTGCATCAATCCGGTTACCACTAGTAAAATTTTCCAATGGTTACGAGCCAGCGGCACAAGAAATGGTGACAGCAAATAGAGTTGGACTAATAAAATGACGAAATAATAGGCGGGTGTACTGGCTCCTGTAAAATAAAATAGGGCTAATACACGTAAGGGAAGCTGATTCCCTTCAGCAAAATTGAGTGCTACAAAGAGGGTTGTCCATAACAGGTAGGGTATGACCAGAAATTTGACCCGGTTTAGAACTGTTTTCCAGGAGATGGTGGTTTCTTTTGCAGGTGTGGTAAACGCTACAAAAAAACCGGATACAAATAAGAAGCCGGCAATACAAAAGGATACCAATTGCTCAATGAATCGGAATGAGTAATATGCACTGGTACCAATCTGAACTGCCGGATCCACTCCAACAGGCAGGTATCGATGAAACCAGGAAAACATGGCCGTGAATCCCCATCCAATGCTATGAAAGAGGATAACAGCCAGGATAGCGAGGCCATTGAAATACAATAATTTTTTGGTCATACCTTCCCTGCTTTGAGCGATTAATGCGGTGTTGGTTGCGATGAGGCTAAAATGGTCTCGGGGATTTCATCCAACGGGATACTGGAGAGCTGTTTTTTGAAAATATGATTCTCGGTCTTTTCAACAGTCTCTATATACCGGCGCATAGCATCCAAAATATCAACTTCACTCCGTTCAAACACCTCACCCTGTAAAAGGCGTAATATTTCTAGTCGATATTTTTTGGATTGGATAAAATGAGTAAAGAGCGGCAGTAATTTGTAATATAACCGAATAAACTCATACCAAACACTAACCCCGCCTCGAAGTTTTTTCTCATAGGGCATTAACATTTCTTCACTGACATTATTAGCCTTTAAGGCGGTTTCAATGGTTTCAGCAGCAAATTTCGCACTGTAAAGCGCAATGCTGACCCCAGAAGAGAAGATGGGATCCACAAACCGAGCCGCATCACCTACCATAAGGAACCCATTACCAACAAAACTTGACATTGAATAACTGTAATCACCCTCGGTTTTGAATTCATTCACGCGTGTGGCTGGTTCAAGTGCTTTTTTCAGTGCGGGATTGGAAGCAACATAGGTGTTGAAATAGGCTTCCATATCCCCTTTAAATTCACGGAATACTTCACGTTCTACAACAATACCCATTGAAGTGATTTTTTCATTGATTGGAATTTGCCATGCCCAACCACGTTCCACCGGGAGAAAATAGATATGGATATAATCTTCAGAAATGGGGATCTCCCCACGGGCTACATTTTCATACCAGGCATGCACAGCATATTGATTAAAAATAGGATCATTCTTTTTGGTATTTAATTGCCTGCCAAGGATTGTACTTCTACCGCTGGCATCTACAACCATTTTAGCGGGAATATCCACATCCTGATCACCCAACCGGATCCGTACACCGACGGCCCGGTCTTCTTCAAAAAGAACTTGTTTGACTCCAACCCCTTGAATAGTTTGAGAGCCCAGGCGTTGTGCGTTCTTGAATAACAGTAGGTCAAATTTTCCCCGATCGACATGGTAAGTATACGGTTGGCGAATACCTTCCTGTGGAAATTCTTCAAACCGGATTTGAAATTCACGCCCGCCCGGTTCATGCCAGGATGCACCGAATTTATGGACAAAGGCTTCCTTTTCCATAGTGGGCAGGAAACCAATCTCTTCAAATATTCGAGTGGAAGATGTCACCATTGATTCGCCTACATGCGGGCGAGGGTGTATCTCTTTCTCGATTATGATGTTGCTGATTCCTTTCATGGATAAAAAGCTACCCATAGCAGATCCAGCCGGACCTCCACCAATAATTACGACATCGACCATTTTTGCCTCCGCAATCAGGGTTGTTTGGATGTGAGGAATTGGTTCAAAGCAGCAACGCTCTGAAAATTTTCCAATACCACATCTTCATCCGCGATCTGAATATTAAATTCTTCCTCAATAAACCCAACCAGTTGCAATATTCCCAATGAATCGATAATGCCTTCGCTTAATAAATCATCATCTGGTTGGATTTGGGCTTTACGCCCTTTCGATAATTCTTTTTGAACGAAATCGGTTAATACTTTTGTATAATCCATGAGCTCCTCCTAAAATATAACAAACACTGAGGTAAATTTCTCATTGTTTGGTTCTTACGTTTCTTTATTAGCCGCCATCTCCTGCAATTCTCGGCGGTTGATTTTGCCAGTCGATGTTCTTGGAAAATCAGCTCGCAGGTGAATTTGACTGGGTAATGCATAGGGCGGAAGTTTGAGCGCCAGAACTTCGTAGAGCATTACAGCGGTAACGAGTAAATCTGTTTTGGGAATTACAGCAGCTTCAATCAGATTACTGCCTTCTCCATCCGGTACCGGATAAACAGCTGCTTCCTCGACCATTTCATGAGCCAATAAAGCCGTTTCAATTTCATCCAATTCCACACGATAGCCGCGAGTTTTTATTTGACGGTCCTTCCTCCCCAGAAAACGATAATTTCCGTCTTCCAGTTTTTGTACTAGATCACCAGTCCGATAAAAGGTGTCTTCAAATTGTTCAGTGACTGGACGCCGGTAAAAACCACGCTCGGTTAAATCCGGGCGCGCCCAGTAACCGCGCATAACAACACCTCCGCGGATCAACAACTCGCCGACTGTGCCTTGGGGAACGGGTTGGCTGTTTTCATCCACAACCAGATCTTCTACATTTTCGCAGGCTATCCCAATCGATATAGGATCATCCTGATCTTCCGGAATAAGAGGTACATGGTAATAGGTACAGACATTAGTTTCAGTTGGGCCGTAAAGATTACTGAATTTTACTCCGGGTAGGATTTTCATCACATCGCGTAAATGTTTGGTGGGGAATGGTTCGCCGGCAAATAATATCCAACGTAACGCTGAATAATCTTTGGTCGGCAGATTGGCCCGCTGTAACATTTGAATTAACGCAAATGGAACTGAGTACCAGACACTTATCCTTTCATCCTGGATCCATTTAGCCATGCTGGCAGGAAACTTGGTCACGCCTTCCGGAATAATACAGGTGGTTGCGCCGACTTGAGAGGCCGCGAAAAAATCAAATGTAGATAGATCAAAATGTAAGGGAGCGTGATTACTTAGGCGGTCTTGTGAGGTCAGTTGGTATGTTTCGGCTGCCCACAGAGCAAAACTTAATCCGGAACGGTGTGTATGCACAATCCCTTTGGGCATACCTGTTGAACCGGATGTGTACAGAATGTACGCCATGTCCTGTTCGGTCAGCATAAGATTAGGTGGGTTGGCAGGAAATTGATCCAATTTTGCCAAGGGGATGGTATGAACATCATCTACTGGATTATCTTCCAACCCAATGATGTGCTGAACGCCGGTAAGCTGGATAAGCTCAGCGATATCCTGAGATTTTTTTTCGTGAGTGATTAATACATTAATACTGCAATTTTGAATGACATAAGCCAGACGAGGCAATGGGGCAAACGGATCGAGTGGAACATAGGCAGCACCGGCACTCATGATGCCATAAAGGGCGGCTGCTGAGTTGATATTTTTGTACATAAAAATGCCTACCCGATCACCGCGTTTAACGCCGCAGGAAATTAACGCATGTGCAAGTTGGTTTTTTAAAGTATTGAGTTGTTGATACGTTTGTTCTTCCTGGTTAAACCGTACTGCGGGGTGAGTGGGCGTTTCTTCCGCAGCTTTTTCAACACCTTGATGGAGAAGATAAATATTTTGCATATAGCCCTCCCTCTTTAAAGACCAAGCATCCTGGCGATGATATTGCGTTGAATATCGGATGTACCGGAATAGATCAGGCCTCCCACTGAATCACGCATAAAATGTTCTATACCGAAATCGGTAAGATATCCATTTGCCCCGTGAACCCGCACAGCATCCAATGAGGATTCGACGAAACATTCGCTTAAGTAAAGTTTTGCCATTGCTGCTTCCATGACGGCTGGTTTTCCGAGGCTTTTTAACCAGGCTACTTTATAAAGCATCATCCTCGCTGCTTCCAGTCGAATCTTCATATCCACAATGCGGTTCGAAACCGACTGAAACTGGCTGATGGATTGGCCAAATTGTTTGCGTTCCCTGCCATAAGCAATACTTCGTTCTAATTGATACTCCATCGCTCCAAGACTGGAGGCCAGAATACAACTGCGTTCCCATTCCATTGAGCCGCTAAACATTTGTGCTCCGGCGCCTTCAGCACCCAGGCGATTTTCGACAGGTACTGCTACATTATGTAATTCCAACGCCCCCATGGGAATAGTTTTCAACCCCATTTTATCAATGACCGGGCTGATTTCTAAACCTGGTGTATCTTTTTCTACCAGGAAGGCGGTTACTCCCCACATTTTTTTCTGAGGTGCAACGGTGGCAAAAACCAGATAGACATCCGAGATTGGGCCGTTGGTGATATACGTTTTGGAACCATTCAGGATGTATTGATTTCCCTGACGGACCGCGCTGGTTTGCAGACTGTACGCATCCGATCCGGATTGCGGTTCTGACATGCAATGCCCCCCAATGAGTTCGCCGTTGATCATTGGCATGAGGTATTTCTTTTTTTGTTCCTGCGTGCCATGAGATACCAGTGGCATTTGAACGCTCCACATCTGGGCATTCATACCAAAAATAAGAGCGCTGTCACGATAGCCATAGCCAAGGCCCTCCATGAGCAGCATGGTGTCCAGAATACTGGCTGCTTTTCCACCAACGTCTACTGGCATGGGAAAACCAATGACACCATATTGGGCAAGTTTATCCCAATCGGACCTGGAAAATGTTCCGCTTTTATCACGCTCAATAAAATCATTACCCAGGTTTTTAGCCGCAAATTGAATGATGGCTTGTTTGATTTCCAATTGTTCTGGGTTCCAAGAAAAATCCATGATGACTCTCCGTAAATATTGATTAAGACATTAATACAGCTTGGAAGTGATTTTCCAACATTTTTGTAGAGGATTCCCAGCTCCATTTTGTCTGGGCTTCTTCACGACTGGCCTTACCGTATTGTTCCCGTTTTTGGGGATCATTTAATAAGTCCTGGATTGCATTGGCGAAAGCTTGTTCATCTCGCTCAATCAGGCAGCCTGTTTTACCGTCGAGGATGGTTTCCAATAGTCCACCTTCTTTTATACCTACCACTGGTGTGCCACATGCCATTGATTCAATCGGCACAACCCCCAATGGTTCACGATACGGGGAATAAACGGTTATTTTTGCCCTGTTGTAGAGTTCTACCAATCGTTGGTCGGTAATTCCAGTTTCTAAAAACAGGGTAATCTGATGTTCTTTGGCTAATTTCATCAAAAAATCACGTTCTTGGGGATTTTCAAAATTACTGGCAATTCTTAATGGTGGTCGATGGTTCACAGGTATTTTACCAATGGCCCGGATCAAAAAATCGAATCCTTTTAATGGGGTTAATGATCCAACCGAGAAAACAAAATCTTCTTTCTCATTATTGTCAGGCTGAAAAAGTATCAAATCCACCCCAGGGTAATTTACATACGATCGGATATGGTAGATTTCCATAAAGGCGGATTGCATATGTTGTGAATTAACCAGCACACGAGTCGGATGTTGAATATTTTCGCGATCATTTTGTCTAAGGCGGGAAAAGAACAACTTGCGGAATGGATCTACTTTATTTACTAGGCGGCGGTGGAGTAGTTCTTTCCGGTCATAAGGCCGCTCTGGCATGGTTTCGTAGAGAATTCTGATAGGCTCTTGTGCAAAATAAACAGTGGGCACTTTCCGTAAATATTTCAAAATTGAAGGTGTATTTTGGATCTGGCAAGGATGAACCCAAACGAGATCGAAATTTTCTGCTTCAATGATATTTGAAATATTTTGTTCTATGCTTTGAAGACGGAGTAAATCTTTCCAGCGTTGTAATTGGTTTAATCGCCCAAAAGGTGAGTGAAATAGTTGCGATGGTTTAAATTCAAACAACCGGTGTTCAATGCCAAGTGGTCGAAGATCGCCAAATGTATGGTTGGCCGATTGGTAGGAAAAAATGGTGATGCTATGATTCTGTGCCAACCTGCGGGTAAGTTCGTATACACTTCGACGAGCGCCACCAGAAGGGAGATTGTGATAAATGGCGATTTTCATAACTTAGGTGAAACAAAATGCAAAAAAGAATTATCGACAGACAGATCGTATTCGTTATATTCAACAATCACAAATGAAATAATCATACAATTTTTCACTGGTACTCTCCTCAACAAAGACCAAAAAATCAAATAAATGCAAAATTCTATTAAAAAAAAAGGACAATTTGCCCATCGGTTTTTCAACCTATAATTGAATCTGAAAAGGCGATTGATCCTGTTTTGATTGTATGGATTTGGAGCGTTTCAACAAAATATTTTGCATGAGGTTTGGCGAAATTAATATTCCTAATAATACAAACATAGTCCTGATATCGTTCCGATTGGTTTTTAAGGCTTGTTTAAGCCATTTTTTTGCCCATTGAGTATCTTGTTGGCTAATCAGGGACTTAACGGCGGTTAATCGTAATAAACGGTTTTGTTCCCGTCCGGGCAAGCAATAAAAC
Source organism: Chloroflexi bacterium HGW-Chloroflexi-10 (assembly GCA_002840755.1). Taxonomy (GTDB): domain Bacteria; phylum Chloroflexota; class Anaerolineae; order Anaerolineales; family Anaerolineaceae; genus UBA6170. The sequence goes on from PHBZ01000023.1 coordinate 69,857, forward strand.
CTGGAATGATTGATCCAGGAATCCTGAATATTGGGTTGGTCATAAAGCAAATTAACCAACAAGTCATAAAAAACATAGGATCTGGTTTCCACGCTGCAGGTCTGAAAAAGAGAATTTTCCACCATTTTTTCCCGGCAACGACTCAATGAATCGCGGCGCTTGGTGTAACCGGTAGTAACGGTAATGTTGGTATGGTGAATCCGGTAACGGCATCCTTTAATATCCAGATAGCCCCACTCAATAGTTTCGGATAAGCGGGTTAAAAAGTCCCAATCCGGACCAATAATAATCCGGGTATCAAACTGCAATGCCCGTTCGGTTACTCTTTCCCGTCGAATCAGTGTACAGATTGGCGGTCCAAAAACATCCGATGCGCGAACCAAATGTTCAAATAAATTTCCTTCAAAGGGACCACGCCTTTGATCGGAGAGACTGGCAAAGGCATGGTTTTGTTCATCAATATACCAGCCATCACAATAGACAGCATCTTTATTGGGATTGGTTTGTAAATAGAGGACGGCTTTCTCAAGGAAATTCGGGGTAAAGAGATCATCAGAATCCAAAAAAGCCAGGTATTCCCCCTTCATTTTTGATAAGGCATGATTACGTGCCGATGCCTCACCGCCATTTTGCTGATGATAGATTTGAATGCGTTCATCATTAAATTGTGATAGGATTTTTGCTGTGGAATCCTTCGATCCATCGTTGATAATAATTAATTCCCAGGATTGGTAGGTTTGCTGGATAACGGATTCAATCGCTACCGCAATAAAGGATTCAGCATTGTAGGCCGGCATCATAATTGAAACTAGGTTGGAGGTAAATGTGTGATTATCCATAGCGCTTACTCTCTCGATTAACTTTTTCACAGACGCCGGCGATTCTTTGGGTGGTCATTTGCCAGGTATGTTCTTTTTCTGCCTCAAGCCGGGCATTTTTCCCTAAGTGTATTCGTTTTGAACGATCATTGACCAGGGTGTTGATGGCTTCAGTGAGAGCATTTTCATCACAGGGGGGGACGATTATTCCGGTTTCTCCATGTTTTAGCGTGACCGGACATCCATTTTCGCCGCTGGCGATGATAGCCAGGCCGGCGGCTTTGTAATCAAACAGTTTCAAACCGGAATATTCTATCCATTGACAATAGGGTGAAACACCTATATTTGCATTAGCTAACAAAGGAGCATATTCTTCACTGGTCATACTGCCAGTAAATTGAACAACATTTTCCAGATTCAAGTGCTTAACCAGGGAACGGGTTTCTTCCAGGCCGGATCCTGAACCGATCATTAATAACCGAATATGAGGAAACCGTGCCAGATTCCTTTGAAAAGCACGCACTAATATCTGGGTGCCGTGCCAGGCATAAAAGCTGCCTAAATAAACCAGTGTGACATGGCTTTGTGGTTGGGTGCCCTCTTGGAAGGTTTTTAATTCCGTGCGGTCTAACAGTTCCACCAGGACAGAACCGTTTTCAATAACAGTGATTTGTTCTGGTAAAACACTCCATTGTTGGATCAGATTATCGCGCCACCCCATTCCGGAAGCAATCAAGGCTGCAGAACGTTTAAGGGAAAATCGATATATTTCTTTAGAGAGACGGCGTTGTAATCCCTCAGGTGCGATTTTTTTGGCTTCCAGATCGTGTAAAGGGTCGCCATTGAATTCAGATATCAATGGTATTTTCATCTTTCGAGCAGCAAGAGCCGCTCCATATGCCATCCAACTGGTACGTTCCAGGAAAAGGTCGGCATCCTTGCCGGCAAATCGGCATGCAGCGGCGAACCGTTGGTTCTCGAACCATGCGCCATAAGGTAAATGAAAATCGGTTTGAATCCGGCGAATCAATTTTTCAAAAAGACGGGCGATCAGATTAGGGCTTGGAATCCGAATTATGGAAAAAGAGTGTAAATCATCACTCTGCCAATATTTTCCATCCAGACCAATGATTAAACGAGTTTGATGACCTAATGCGATTAATCCTTGAATGACATGGCGAACATGGTTCGCAGGGCCGTCAAAAGGTGGTTTACGCACTTCTGAACCTTGCTGCATAACATAAAGAATTTTCATGAATAATTTTTTCCAACTATTTCGACAACGTTCAGGATTTTTTGACTGATTTTGTTGCCGTCAAAGTTTTCTTCTACCAGGCGGCGTAATGAAATTAATTTTTCTAGTTGAGCTGCTTCCAACAAATTGGCGTATGAATGAATTTTTTCTGTCATTTCGCGATTGGTTAAGAAAAGGTTTTCTGCGGGGACCAGTTCGTCTGCACCACCCCAATCATGAGTGAGAACATAGCAGCCGCTGGCCATGGCTTCCATCGGAGATACTTGTAAACCTTCAGAGTAACTATTAGAAATGAAAATATCTATTTTTTGGAACCATTCTTTTGGGTTGTCTACATTATCATAAAATGTAATGTGTTCTTGAACACCTAGTTTTTGAACGAGCAAATGTATAGCATGATAATAATCGCCAAATTTTGCATGTTTTCCCCCGCCAATATGCAAATGGTACCCGCTTTGAAATAAATTACTTTCAGCGAATGCGAGGATTAATTCATAAACCCGTTTACGAGGGGATAAGTGACACAGGATCCCAACCTGTTTGCGGAAAATATTAGGCGCAAATGAAAACAATTCCAAGTTAACCGATTCAGGTATCACACTGGTTTTACCATTCATTTGAGGATATTGCTCGAGGATCTCTTTTTCTTTCTCATGGCTAACTAAAATAAGATGGTCAACTTTTGACCAATCCACCAGGGATGCCCATTGGTAAAGTTCATAGCGGTGTAAACGGGTTACGATTCCGCAGTATTTTGGAAGTTGGGTGGCGTGCGCCAAATATTCCCCGGCCCATTCAAAAAAGACAACCTGATTTTTGGATAATAATTTAGTCAGATCCTGTTGGTAGATACGGCGATTGAAACGCTCTTTGAAAACAAGAGACTTCGTCTCGTTTTTTTGGAACAGGGTAGTACTATGCGTTTGCTGGAATAAGGCATATATCTCATGAAAAAAAGCCCAGGTATCATTAATGGCCACGCCTAATTTCATCAGGTTCTCCTTCAGTCTACGAACAATTGATGGGCGATCTCGATTGACATTAACGCACCAATCCGCACGGTTTGGTTTTTGCCAGCCATATGATCTTTAACGATTTTTTGTAATGCCTGAGGTTTCAGGTAACCACGTTCGAGTGCACGCGAATTAAGTAGGGTTTCTTCAACACGGCTTCGTAAAACTGTACGGAACCAGTTGTTATAATCTTTATAAGGACGAGTTTCCGGACCGGCCAGTTTCGTTAAGCCGCGATTACGCATATGCCATTGAACAAATTGCAGATTACGTCCCAGTATCTCTCGCGCACAGGTTATCATGGGTAATCGGGTTTGTGCTATCGGGATTTTGGCATATTGAGGGAATTGTTTTATGAAAGCCTGATTCATTAAGGCACGTCCCATTCGTAAATATGGTGGGATTCGCAGTGAAAAATCAATCAAGTCATTATCGGTAAACGGCAGACGAACGAGTGTGCGGTCGCGGGCTACTTCAACCCCATTAATTGTCATGCGTGGTACCCTTTGGGTGAGGTCGAAATAGCTTCGTTGGTCCGTCATTTGTGGTATACCGGCTGCATTCATTCCATCGCGAAAATCTGTCCGCCAACTTTCCGATGTATGGTTGAAAAATGAATCCGTAAAGATTTCGGAATGTATTGGGGTATCAAAAGTTAATACACGGTAATCACGGTATGCTTCCATGTGTACTTCCATCCGCGTCTCATCGTCATAATCTGCCCAAAAACGTGGACGCACCCCGAATCCGAACATTGCATCTCCCATAAAACCTTTGTAGATCACATTTGCAATTTGGGATTCCTGTTCCAGTGTGGCGAGCGCGTGTAAATTGACAATATTTCCATTCCCACTGGTGATGCGTACTGCTTTTTCACCTAAGTCTAATAACCAATCCGGTTTTAACTCAAAAAAATGATGTTGTGTTCTGGCTTGATTGGCTATTTCTTTTGCATAACGCGCATCGTCTGAATTTGGAATACTCCAGGTAAAAGTATGTAAGGGGTTTTTCGAGAAAATATTCATCATGAAGGCGAGGATAAAGCGTGAATCTAGGCCGCCACTCAACAGCAGACCCTGCGGAAGGTTTCCCTGATATTGGCGCTCTACGGCCTGGCGCATAAAATAAATAAATTCTTCTATATACAAGCTGTCGTTGCGCAGTTCATGTTCTTTGTGGTATTGAAAATGGTGATAGGTCTGAATAGAAAGATTGTGATCCTGAACTGTAAGGATGGAGCCCTGGGGCATTAAGCTGACAGATTTCAACAAAGTTCGTTGCCCCAGCATGTGATCAAAGGTCAGAAATTCCGCTATTGCTGTTTGATCCGGCGAGCGATCCAGGTTTGGGTCAATGACCAGTGCGCGAATACCGGATGCAAAATGAAATCCTGAAGGTGATTGGGAATAATATATGGGATATAACCCCATCCTGTCGTTGATGATGGTACAGGTTTGAGTCTTTAGATTCCAGAACACCATTACAAATGCGCCATTTATTAAGGGGGCAAAATCTGATCCAAGGTGTTCATATAAAGTCAGCAATAATTCAGCATCTGAAGAATATGATTGTTCAATACCTTTGTTTTTAAGCACATGCTCTAGTTCAGCACGGTTGAATATTTCGCCTTCCAAAACCAATGCTAGCATGTGTTCCGGATTCCAGACCGGTTGGGGGTGGGTCTGGGTAAGCCCCAAATGAATTCTCCCGATGCCAAATCCACCGGTAGTGTACATATCCCTGCGGAAGCGTTCTTCAGTTTCCAGGGCAATCCCCATTTTACGGATCCACTCCAGGCCATTTTCCTGGTCGATCTTTTTTACAAAGCCAACAATTCCAGGCATCTATCCTCTTTTCTTAGGCAGGCTTTAATGACTGCCTTCCCCAAACATTTCAAAGTATGGGCTGTTTTGATAATGTGATTTCAATTCAGAAAAATTTTCAATGACGTCTTGTAAATTATCACTGGTATGTTTCAAGGTTTTTGATTCGACATCTTTTTGTGAAATATGCAGAAATTCAAATATTTTCCGCAAAGTCGGGTCACGTTGTGCCATCAAATCTTCGTAAGTGATTTTCAGAGTGGGCAGGCTTAAACCGGAAACGAATGATTCCAATTCTTTCTCTAGCATTTCCCTTTCTTGTAAAAGTGCATCTACTTCATGGGGATCAAAATAGGTAAGCGGAACACGGTCTTTTTCGGTATACAAATTCCAGTATCCGGATTTATCGTAAAGGCGTTTGGCGTTGATTTTTGAAATGACGGCTTTGATCCTGTTTTTTCTTTGCATATAGATAATGTGGCATTTTTTTTCGATCATTAAAGACTGAAACGCGGGAACATCCAATACATCTACTAATTTAGTCTTAAAACCACGTGCTTTTACACGATTAATCCACGCCGGTGTCCAAAAAGAGCGCGCCCAGGATATTTGTTCAGCAGCGCCAGCTTCTTTCTGATTGAGAACAGCAAAGCGTTCATAGACTGCTTCCACTTCGGGGTGGGATGAAAGCAGGCTGGATAGATAAGTGCTGCCATCGCGTTCAAGAAATAAAATGACATACGGCGTAAAATGGGATGAAAGATAAAATCCGCGCATTAGGTTTGCCTTTCCTGATTGTTGGTGGTTAGATTTTTTGTTAAGGGGAAACAGGAGTGAAATAAAACACTGAGAACACCTCGATTGAATAACCAGGTCGGTGTTCTCCGAATCGATGAGATGATCAGTTTTCTTGCCTGTTTGAAATTGTTTTGCCGGTAATTTTGAAAGGCGATCTCAAGTGTTTTCTGGCTGAGTGCCTTGTTAAATTGTTTGCGAAATCCAACAGAGAATTCTTCTGGTAGATTTTTTTCAATCGATTCTAAAAATGCTACGGGCTGTTGAATTTTGGGCAGCTCTGTCCAGGCAACCATTCGTTTTGCTAAGTTCGTGGATCCTTCTTCGGCCAAATCAGGACTTAGCAGGATAGCTTGCCGTAGATGATTTTTTCCATTATTAAAATCACTACCGGCATATGCGTTGGCAGCTGCGCGCAGGTGTGAATGGGAGTACGCTTTATCCTTTAATTGAATCCAAGGTTCAGGCAAGTTTTGCTGAGCATAGATTTGATCCAGGACTGTAAAGCTTGCCCGAGTCATTTGTTGACGGTTGCGGGTCATTTGTTCAGTATGAAAGCGATAGAAAGATACAACCTCGGGAATGCAGACAAATTTTGCGTTATATAACGCCAGACGAAGCCAAAAATCCCAATCTTCATAAGAACGTAATCGGGTGTCAAAGAAACCAATTTTTTCCTGCCATGACCGTTTTACCAATACGCTGCCAACGTGCAGTGGATTTCCTAATAATAATTGGCTGGTATCTGCTGGAAGAACTGGATCAAATTTTCGCGCAATGGCTATCCCATTCTGATCGATCAGTTCGGTACTTCCAGACACTAAAGCAATTTCTGGATTATTATGGAAGACATTAATCAGGAGGGATAACTTGTTTTTGGCAAAGAGGTCATCAGAATCGAGAAAAGATAGATACTTTCCTCGCGCGTTGCGAATACCGGTATTGCGTGCTGCAGATAGACCAGCATTTTGTTGATAGATGTAGTGGATGCGCTGATCCTGATAAGCTTTTACCACTTCCGCAGTCGAATCGGTGGAACCATCATTAACAACAATACATTCCCAATCTTCATAATCCTGCGCTAGAACGCTTTCTATGGCTCCGGCGAGGTAATGACTTTGGTTGTAGGCTGGAATGATGACAGTAATTATTGGCATAGTAAATTTATTTTAAAGAAAAATTAGTGCAAATACTTGTTTCTGTAAATGTTTGGCAATTATTGGCATCAAATTGCTGCCGGTAATACAGGATTTTTTCTTCTTCCCCACCTGGAATGGATGTAAAAAATATCAATACAAGGTTTTGATCCTGCAAGGTGTTTTTCAGGGTTGCAATTTGGGTGGTGAATTGAGAATTTACCTGGTCTTCCATTGCCAGGTACAGTTTTGGAAATGAGTAAGTGGGTTTTCCCGTTTTAAAATATACAGGTTCAGGTGCATTACTGATCAATACACTTTGTGAGGGTAAATTCTGTAAAAAGCTGATAGCTGGTGATGTCTCCCACCTTTTGGATGCAAAACCGATTCCATTATGATATGCAGTAACACATTGCGGTACCGAGACAAAAAAAGCAATTATTACAACCAGGAGAAGCGACCCGGATAAGTATATTTGCATCTTTTCTGGTTTAATAGTTGTTTGCGCGTGCAGTATTTGAATTGCATAAAAGAGCAGGATAAACCCACTGAAAAAAACTGGGGATAAGATTCTGGTGTCTAATGGAATGTTAGCGTCCAAAAAAGACAGGGAAAATACGATGAAAGCACTGTATACGAAAATAAACAGTACACTTAAAAATCCAAAACCATTCTCTGGGGAGAGTGAACGATTCTTCCACAAGTAAACAAGACTTCCTGACAACACAGTGATGGCTAATAAAAAGATTAAGATTCTTACCCAAACCAGGGATTGCAAAGGAAGCATGAACCAGCTATTAATGGTTCCAACCAATTCATTGAGATGTTGGAATCTTATAGGATGAAAAGAAAAATTGCGGTTGGTGGCCTGTGTCCCCAGATTTATGTTACGTATTAACCAACCACCTAAAGCAATCAAGGTGGGTGTTGAGATTAAAATACTGTGAATAAGTTTTTGTTTCCAAAGTGTTTTTGCTTCCAGCCACAAGAACAAAATAGCTGCTCCCAGAAAAGGCAGGCCTGCGTAGCGCGTCAGGGACGCAAGGGCAAAACATATCCCGGCAGTCAGTACAGCCGGTCTGATCGGTATTTTTCTGTTTATAGTAAGCATCCAAAAACCGCCAATACCGAATACGATCATCCATGCTTCAGACCACAACATCGAAAAAATCAGGAGGGTGGGGTGAGAGACTGCAAAGAAAATCAAGAGGAGCCGGCGTTCCCATTTGTATTGTGGAATTATTTTTTTTGCCGCTTGATCAAAAATAACAAATAAAATAATAAAGAGAATGATGTATATCCAACGAAATGTGATCAAATCAAATCCTAAGTTTAACCAGGTTGCCAGAACCAGCGATAGCAGCGGGGGAAACTGAGTTAAAGGCATTCCTGGAGGATTCCCATAGGGTATAGTTAACCCCTGATCAGAACTCATTTGATGGGCACTGGCGAAATATGCGATCGAATCCGGAGTAAGCCCCAGTCCTTGCTTACTGGTTATGAGCAACAAGAAGATTCCGACCAGTAACGTAGTAATTGAAACCAACGAATCGGAATATTGTTTAAACATTCTCAATATCTGTTTACTCATATCAATAATTTTCAATGAACTACAGTCATCTCTTCAGGATGAAATTCAATGTTCGCCTGCAAATCGGTGATTCCACGAGATCCATTTACTGAGGTCATTACGAAATCGAAAGCGCGATCGATCCGGTCGTAATAGCGGCTTAGATCGTGATAAGCGAGATTAACCCCTATTTGATAGGTGCCCGGTGCAAGGTTTAAATTGAGATTAAACTCCATAATTGTCCGTGTATTGGCGGAAAAATCAGGGGTTTGGATGCCGGCCCAGTCAGTGGTAAAGTCGAAAACCACCTGGCCCTCAGGTGTGCGAACTGTACAGGCAGCGATTGGAGATCGCACATCTGCTTTAAAAGCAATTTCAGCTCTGAGTTTTACAATCTCACCTGATGAAAATGTATAAGCCTGGCTGCCGTCCGAGCGAACCATCTTAATCGATTCTATAACGGCTTCATGGGTCATGATGCGTTGTCCGATCCCATCCTGGATCCCGTCGGCATCGGTAGGTTGATATTCTGCCGCCGCCTGGCGCAAAATATTGGAATACTCTGCTGTGGCATCGGCGGCACTGCCTTCGAAAGCAGGTTGTCCGCGATACATAACAATGCTGCGTTGGCAAACTTTTTGGACAGCGCGCATATTATGGGAAACAAGGATTAATGTTGTTCCATTTTGGATCATATTGAGCATGTGCTCGTAACATTTCTTTTGAAAAGCCATATCTCCCACGGCTAACACTTCATCAACCAGCATAATTTCCGGGTCGACATGGGCAGCTACTGAAAAACCAAGGCGGGCATACATTCCGGATGAATACCGTTTGACAGGTGTGTCCAAATATTTTTCTATCCCTGCAAATTCCACTATTTGGTCAAAACGGCGGTTAATTTCATCACGACGCATGCCCAAAATAGTGCCATTCAGGTAAACATTCTCACGGCCAGTCAATTCGGGGTGAAATCCGGCACCCAACTCGATTAGGGCGCTGAAACGACCGTTCATTTGAATGGTTCCACTCGTCGGAAAGGTGACTTTGGATAAAAGTTTTAATATAGTTGTTTTCCCGGCGCCATTTGGACCAATAATACCCAGAGATTCGCCTGGATTGAGTTTAAAATTGATATCTTTTACAGCCCAATGATATTGAGCCTGGTTCTTTTTAAACTGTAATAGTGCACGGAGATTAAGCGATGCTTTACCAATACGATATTTTTTGGAAACGTTTTGTAACTCAATGGATGGTTGCATGATAAATCCTTAAATAATGTCAGCGAATTGAACTTCAACTTTTTTGAAGACAAAAAGTCCCAGAAACAAAACCAGCACTGCCATAGCGATAGAAATGAAAAAAGTAGGTGCCGGAGCAGTTCCGTAAAGCATCACAGAACGATATGCTTCTATCACTCCAGCCATTGGATTGAGAAAATAGATTGATTTTAGTTGTTCGGGAACCAGAGTTACAGGATAAATAATAGGTGTGGCGTATAACCATAATTGGAGCAAAAGTGTGATGATGTGACGAATATCACGATAAAAGGCATTTAGGGCCGCACCTAATAAGCCTATCCCAAAGGCCAAAGCGACCTGACATAAAATGATGATGGGTAAATATAACAATACAAGCGGGGTAAATGCTACCTGGTAAATAATCATTAAAATGATAAGGATAATGTAGGCGATCGCGAAATCCACCAGACGCGCTAAAAGGGCGGATAGAACCAGAATTTCTCGCGGAAAAAAAATTTTGCTAACCAGGTTCATATTGGTGACAATTGATTCCACCATGTCGATGATGGAAGTAGAAAATAAAAGCCAGGGGACCATTGCTGTATATGAAAAAACAATATAGGGGATGTTCCCTGTATCAACTTTCAGGAAGAAAGAAAATACTACAGTAAAGATCAATACGGTTGCCATCGGCTGCAAAATTGCCCAGAGTCCCCCCAGAATGGACTGTTGATATCTTGCTTTAATGATTCGGGAGGTCCATGCAAATAAAAGTTCGCGATATTGAACGGGTGAATATTGGTTGGCTTGAAGATTCATTTTCAGAGTATTTTCCTTATCGGCGTTGAAATTTTAAAAAGGTAAAGACAGCCATTAAAATTACTACCGGGATTAATGCAATATAAATTGGAAAAGCTGGGCTGTAAGCTTTTTCCATTGGCGTTAATGACGGAGTGGCAACAATCAAAGGTTCAGACGTGGCGTTTATGGTTGGGTTCCCATCATCCGGTATCAGATTAATCTCAGTTGGTATTGTTTCATTCGTGTCAGGTGTGGATAACAATGCCGGCGCATCCAGCAATCGATACGAATACCAGGCGCCGCTTAAATTATCATTTCGGACGTTGTGCCACCAGGCTGCAAATAGAATGTTCCCTTGGGTCACTACAGCTTGAGGAGCGGAAGGATCGTATACTGCGGTGGCCGGACCAGATGTGATCGGTTCCAGGGTAGACCAGCGGTTACCAAGCCAGCGGCTATACCACATTCCATGGATTTCCGGATTTTCAGTACGATTACCCATAACCATGTGTAGGTTATTGTTACTGTCCTTGGCGATGGCGGTAAATTCATATTCCCCGATAAAAGGAAAGGGCTTAATCGGAAATGACCAGGTATCACCATAGTCTTTAGAAACACGCATAAAACGAGTTGCGGGAAAACTATCCTGATATACCAATAATAATTGACTGCCATCATCGACTATTGCAGGCCAGGTCGCAGAATAATCCATACCTTCTCTGCGTGCAAGGATTGTATCCTTTTCCAGGGCGTTTTTGGCAGCGTTTAGTCTGCCATAATGAATTTCTTCGCCAACACCGAGGTCGCTGACGATACTCCAGACGACGTGAACACCGCCATTTGAATCACTCATCGCCTGGATAGCAGCTGGCCAACGATCTTCCTGGCTAATGATAGTCATAGCGAGGGGCTGCGACCAACTAAGCCCACTATCTTCGGATTTAACCATGTAAAGACCGATGCCATCCACTTTACTGATAAAGAAAACGTACATTACGCCATTGATGTCCTGCGTCAGTGCTGCAAATGGTAACGGACCGGCATTATCACCAATGACAATCGGTGTTGACCAGGCTGTTGCTCGGTGAGCTGTTTTCCTTGGCGCACTTGAATAATATATATACCCTTCTTCATCTGTACCGAAATAATAGATTACATGGAAGAAATCATTTGAATCCAAAAAAACAGCCTGAAGAGTTTGGGGGCCACCACCTAATCCCAAAAGTAATATGTCATTTGGGGTGGTCCAACCCTCCTCGGGATTCCAGCGCCGATACATGATCGCATTGTTAAATTGACCAACACTTTCATAATTAAAAACGTGAACAGAGCCTTGGTTATCGGGAACCAAAAGCGGCGCTCGCGCAGTATCCTGGTAATTTGGAATTTGAACCGGGGTGATCCAACGCGTGCTGATTTGAGCACTTAATCCCCCTTGTAACAAAATAGTCAGGGCAAGTAGAAGTTTTGTAATGTATGTGTAGGTTATATTTGTAATCATAATGTAGATAAATATGGTATAGTTTATTACCGTTGTCCGAATCTATAGATTGATTGTAGAGAAAAGATGCGAAAAAACAAAATTATTGGCTTATGTTTTTGCATATTGCTCAGTGCCTGTATGGCGCAACAACCAACCACAATGATGATATCTTCAACGCAGGTAATCAATACCCCGGTAGTGGTTTTGGAAGATGCTTCCACAAGCGCTTTACCCACGCCAACTCAATTTGAAGCCACCAAAACGGTATTGCCTCCAATTAAAACCACTATTGCACCAACACAACCTGTTGCTCCTGTATTACCTGTGAGTGATTTGATTGTGGTGGATCATATGTCTGTAGAGAAATTTGATTTGATACCTGATGAAGTTTTACAACAGGCGGCAAGTCTACGGGTTATGATTCGAGGATCCTCTGTGGAAGAAAATATTCGCTATGGCCTGGAATGTTTGCATGGCAACTTTCCTGATAGGCGTCCCAATTCTTGTAGTGAATTTTTTAACTTAAAATACGACCCTGCTTTATGGAATTTCCAACTTCGGGGAAACCCGGGTTGGATCGAAAAAGTGGATGACTTTGTTCGGGAAACAGATAATCAAAGCAACCAGCATGATGTTTTTATGTTTACAGTGGGATATTTGGATGGTTTAGATGGTATGAGTTTTCCGGAGATATCCAATCCGGAAAATTTTAAAACTCAATATGTTGATAAATTGGAAGAATTAGAAGACCGGCATCCTGATAAGATTTTTGTTTGGTGGAATATGTCTTTAGCTCAACAAGGGCAGCAGAACACGCAGCAATTTAACGATACATTGAGAGCATATGCCTTTGAAAATCAAAAAATCTTCTTTGATCTTGCAGATATTGAAGCCTATGACTTTCAAGGCAATCCATGTAAGGATGAAAATCAATACGAGGTTATCTGCTCTGATTACACAGAAGAAAAAGTATCCGGGCATTTGAATGAGACAGCCAGAGAACGAGTAGCCAAAGCTTTTTGGTATTTAATGGCTCGCCTAACCGGATGGAAAGAAGAATAATGCGAGGACTATTATGAAAAGGAATTTCTCTTTTTTGTTTTCTATCTTTTTTACGTTTGTGTTTATTGTGAGCGCCTGCCGGCGTTATCCAATTCCAAAGACAGGGGATGAAACGCCTGCTCCTCAACTGGATGTAGCAGAAGGACTTTTCTCTTACTTACCTTTATTGTTACGCTCTGGTTCCAGTGGTGGTACTTTTCCTACACCTACTCCGCCGATAAGCACACCGGGTGTACCGCCTGTCCTACCAACCCCACCACCTCCTGGTGATGGCGATTGGGCAACTGTTGCCGGGAACCCGCAACGCACCTCCTGGTCATCAGAACAAGTGAGTGGCAATCTACAGGTGGAATGGTATCGCCCCATAGAAGCGTTTATTCCGATGAATGCCCAATTAATTGCAAGCAATGGTTTGATTTATGTCACAACCGCACGCGGGTTGTATGCACTCAATGCGTTTAACGGCGAAACAGCCTGGCGCTTTGATACTGAATTGCCATTGGGAAACAGTCCAACGGTGTCCAATGGTATCATCTATGTGGGTGGCTTTGATCATAAAATCCATGCATTAAATGCTGTGAATGGTACATACTTATGGGCTTTTGATGGCGCTGAAGCCGGTTTTAATACCAATCCCTTGGTAGTGGATGGACGGGTATTTGCTGGTAACCATGACGGATATTTTTATGCCGTCGGAGCCCATGGGACTTCTCAACAAGGCCAGCTTTTATGGAAATATAAAACAGGTGGTTCTATCGACCTGACAGCAGCGTATGCAGATGGTGTGGTTTATTTTGCCTCCAATGACAACCACGCGTATGCCTTGCGTGCGAATACCGGAGCTTTGGTTTGGCGTTCCAACCTGTTGCCTGGCGATGGGTATGGTTCATATTGGCCTGTCATATATGGTGACATGGTGATTTTTGCTGCTGCTTCCGGATATCGGACTGGTTTTAATCCCGGAACTAGTTCAATTGTCGATAGTGCTAATAACCAATATGGAAAAATCTTTGATATGGATAGAGATGGGATTTTTGGAAATGCTGCACTGGGGGCAATCATCGGACCAGAGGTCCCCGCTCAGGATTGGGCGAATGGAAAAAAGATTCTTGACATTTCCCTCTTAACGGAATACCTGGAATCCAATCCTAATGCAAATGATAATTCACATAAGCCCTGGAGACGAGCTCTGATTATGTTAAGCCGGAATGATGGTGGAGAATATACCTACGATAGCGATGGTGACGGCAATCCGGAATTTATGCCTGCCGTGATGTGGGGCACACATTCTGGTAATCGTTACCCACCGATTGTTGGCCCGGATGGAATGCTCTATTACAGTAATATTATCCAAAAATTTGATATTCCTCAAGGCAAAGTCATCGGATGGCGGATCGGTACAAAATATACTAGTCAGGTAGGCGGCCAGGGAGCCGTAGATGAACCACAAGCCATTTCTGGGGGGGGCAGCATGATTTATCGTAATTTATGTTGTGACCGGGTTGGTGACTTTTTCTCCTATGATTCCAATTCGAACGCATATCTGTGGAACTATTACTCACCGCTGTTTTCACAAATTCCCGGTTATGACCTGATGTGGTATGGCAGTACCGCAGGGGATACGGTTCGATTGCGAGGTAATTATGGTACGAAAAATGGTATTTATAATGCCCATGGGGATCAAAGTCCGATAATTCCGTATGCAGACCGTTTATATGTTCACCGTAGTAATACAATTATTTCATACGGCCCGACGAACAATTTGGGAGAACGCCCCTTATTGGAAATTCAACCGGGTACCACAAGTAAACCGGATATAAGCTATGCCCAGTTACAACAGAGATTGGCAGCTGAAATCCAAAAAATGGTGGATGCAGGTCATTTGCGTCCAGGATATTACAATTCGGGGCAATATTCGGTGTATGCCCAATTTGCAAATTATTTTGAGAATCCAGGCGAAACTTTGCTAACCTTATCAAATGCCTATCCATATTTGTCAGGTCAAACGCAAACAAACCTCAGACAATATTTACAGGAAGAATTTGCTTTGTATTTCGACCCCATTATGGTGGTGCGGACAGGCTGGAAGGATGGGGCGCCACGGGAATGGATGCCCTTGCCGCCGGATGTAGAGTCTTCTTTACAGGATTTTGGCCCTACTCAAAATGGTGACCCACGGTTTTCTTGGCAGTATCCACCTATTAATTTTTATGCTCTTTGGAAATATGCTGGAGTTGTGCCTGAAGATACCAATAAAGCCTATGATCTGGCAAAAAGCAAACTTGCCGTACCGGTTCCTGCGAATGCAACCAATGACTATCTTTTCCAACGTCCTTATGAACATAACGCCTATATTGCCGGATATATCGGTTTTCTTGAATTACAGGAATTGGCCGGAAGAACAGGTCAGGATAGTGCTTTACGGACTCAAGTTACCAATGAGTTGAACAGGTTATTAGCCTTACGCGCTCAAACCTTCACCAAGGATACGTATTGGGTCAATGATGTTGGCAGTTATCACCTGCGCTCGATGAATATCTCCAGAAATTTTATTTTTCTGGTACCGGAATTGGGGGAGTACCTCAGGCAAAATGCTCTCAATAAAGTGGCCGATGCTTTGACGGAATATAACTTTACAGCGCCATATTGGTTTGTTGCCCGATATAACGCGGCAGTAAATGAGGGTGCCCGGCAGAACCTGTACGATTATGCATCTGTTTTTCAGGCGTATGCAACGGTCATGAATTTGAGTCGGACGGAATTGACACCTTATCTGGATGCATCAGCGTTTGCCATAGGTGATTTATTCTATATTCAGAACCTGGTAACAGCTATGCAAGCGGATTAGAGTTCATCCAAAAAGGATACGGTAAAGTTTTCTGCCTGGACCTTTTTCTACCCAGCCCATCAAAGAAACCGTGAATAAGAGTGTAATGGTAGCTAATAAGACCACCATTACACTCTCTATCCGGTAAATGATGGGTAAGAACCGGCCTGCCAGTTGGGTGAGCAGAGTCAGTATGGTTAGATTGAGTAGATAAATCCCATAGGAGCGTTTCCCCAAATTCTCCAGGAATTTTACCAGCGGAATCGATTTTCGGTCTATCAGTGGAAAATTCCAAACAGCAACCAATGGAAAAGCCCATTCAGCCAGAGGAAAAGAGATAAATTCAATTTCGTGTGCAACAGCCAGACCGAACAAAAGAATAGTTATGGTTAGAATAATCCATTTTAAATAGTTCAATACACCCTTAATGCGCTGGCTGTGACGGATGTAAACCATGCCCAATGGATAGAAAACCGCCCATAGAGTAAGTGGTAATCCCAGAATTGGCAGTGATAAAATATTCATCCAGGAGGGAAAAGTAAACCCAAGAATGCCCGGTAGTTGTATATTAAGCAGAATGATCTGGTAAATTACAAACAGGCCAATGATCCATACAGCATACTTTTTGGTTAACACAGCCAGAATAGGGGATATCAGAATAAAGGCTATCAGGATAGGAACAAAATTGTATGGATATCCGACCAAAATATTCTTCATGTACCCGGTGAAAGAGGATGTTTCTCCGCGCAGGAAATAAACGAAAATATAAAAAACAACGGACCAGACCAGATACGGGATGATTGCGTGTAGCAAAGATGGAACAATCAAGCGATATGCCTGGGTCAACGGCTTATCCTGCAAAGAGTACATCATGAAACAGCCTGCTAAAAACAGAAAAGTGGGTACGGCTAATACACCAATTTCTTTGATGGCCAGCAAAATATTTCTTTCCAATAAAGGTGGGCGTGGTAGTTGAAATTGGGTTATTGCCAGCAGGCTAAGAACTATACTGTGATTGACGACGACCATAAAGATGGCCATCCCACGTAAAGCTGGAAATTGGCGATTCATGGCTGGCTGTTAATTGAAATCAAATTGAATGACGGGTTACGCAGATATTCTGTTGTACGTTGTTTTCGTTGGATATCTTCCATCACTCGCTCGACCTGCTCTTCTTGTAATCCCAACGCATCGGCTACCTGTTGGGCAGGAATTTTTTCTTCATAACCTAACCAGATCAAGTCAAGGATGTCAAAAGGTAGGCGGAAAAAGAATTCTTCCTGGCTGGACCCGGCACTGTAAGTATCGGATGTAGGTGTTCGTTTACAAATTTCATCGGGAATATTCAACACCTCTGCCAGTTGATACACCTGACTTTTGAAAAGGTGTAGGATTGGTTGCAGATCTACGCCGCCGTCGCCGTGTTTAACAAAAAATCCCAAACCGTGTTCGTTTTTATTTGCAGTTCCCACAACCGCATAGTTCAGCCGCTCTGCATGATAATATAACATGGACATTCGAACACGCTGCTTGAAGTTGGATGCTGCAACAATTTGGGCAAATGCCTTGGGAGGAATCCGTTTTCGGATTTCTGTTCCTTGCGGAGCGACTGCGGTGAGATAAAAGACATTGAGGGTTTGGTCATCCAGCAAGCTGCCCGGAAGGGTAATTTTCGATTTCCACTCCGGGGTAAATTCAGGGATAAAACTGCGAATTGCCTCATCTCGACGGTTGTAACAACCTGCACCAGCTAATGTATCACTGATGTTTTCAGTGATGGTCTCTATACCCAGTTGTGTAGCCAATAGTGAGGCAAGGTCGGCACTATCCGGACTGGATTCAGTTTCCGGCAGCATCAGCCCAACCACGTTTTTAGGTCCCAGGGCTTTAACGCATAGGGCCAGAACAACCGAAGAATCAATCCCTCCACTGATTCCTAAAACAGCGCCGCGGCGGTGTAATTGATTATGAATGGTATCCCTGATCCATTGAACGATTTTATCCACTTCCTGATTTGGGTCTATAGTTAACCAATCTTTTGAAAATATTTTTTCCGCTTGTTTCATAAGGGTTTCCTGTTAGTTTTGGAATTTTGTTTTAACGGTTGATTGCCAAAAGAGGCGTACTGGCATTTCTTTTGGGTATTTGATGCTGCTTCTGAATGAATAAATGATTCACAAGTTGTGTGGTGAGAATTCCCACCAAAGCCATTTCTTCAATTTCACTGAGCTGGTCGCTATTTTGTGCTTTCTGCGTCAATTTCTGGACAGCAGCAGGCTTGAACAATCCGCTTTGTTGGATAGCTGCCGGGTTAAGTAATTCCTCTACATAAGGCAAGCCTTTCGACTCAGGGAAAAAGCTGTGATGAATTGGTGCGCGGTAAGGGCGTTTTCTGCGGTGCCAGATTTCTTTTGGTAGCAATTTTCGAGCAAATTTGCGCAGCAGCCATTTTTCCTGCAAACCTCTTAATTTCATGCCCGGCGGCAGCGTATTGGCAAATTCAATCAGGCGATAATCCAGAAAAGGATAGCGGCCTTCCACAGCGTTTGCCATTCCCATGCGGTCCCCTTGAGCAGAAAGTAAGTAGGGGCTCATAAACGTCGCGATTTCAATGTACTGCGCTTGTGAAAGGGAATTCCAACTTAAGAAATTTTCCGGTAATTGAACAGGATAGGAAAAGGGGTTTTGTTCAATGGTTCCGGGTTCTTTGAAAAACCGCTGGGTTCGGGCAGTGTTTGACCAGCGCAAATGATGGGCGTAAAAAGGTGCGCTGGTTTCCAGAATATCCCTGCCGAAAAATGCTTGTAAAAAGGCATTATTTTGGGTTAGTTGGGGAATTTCAGGATAAAGTGCCTGGAATAATTTGGGACGTAAAAGGGATTGAGGATCACGTGCAACAAATCTACGGATGTAATCTTCCTTAAAAATATCATAACCACCCAATATTTCATCCGCGCCCTCACCGGTTAACACAACTTTGTAATGATTAGCGTGAACCAATTGGGATAACAAGTACATGGGCGCAGGTGATGTGCGCAGAACAGGGGTTTCAGTGTGCCAGGTTACATCCGGAAAGACTTCTCCAATTTCCCTTGGTGTACAGGTGATAGAATGATGGTTTACTCGTAAAACTGAAGCCATTTGCTGTTGGAACTGGCGTTCGTCATATTGGGGGGTGGAAAACCCGATTGAAAAAGTTTCCAATGGCGCTTCACTGAAATTCTGAATCACCGCAGTAATGGTAGAGGAATCCAATCCACCCGATAAATAAGCACCCACGGGCACATCGGCACGTAGTCGGTCTTGAGCGGCTTCGATTAACAGGTGTTCAAACTTTTCCAGGGCGTCTGTTTCTGATATGCTATAGTCAACCGAACTGAAATCCAATTGCCAGTAAGGCTCAATTTTTATGTTGCCATTCTTTACTAGCATGGTGTTTCCGGGCGGCAATTCAAAAACATTTTTATAGGTTGTTTTGGGAGAGAGGGGTGCCCAATAAGTAAATATCTGTGATAAAGCGTCATGATCTATACTTGGGGACCAGCCCGGAACTGCAAAGAAAGCTTTTATTTCTGATGCAAATAATAACTGTCCCTCAAATTCTGTGTAGAAGAGTGGGCGGATACCAACCCGGTCACGCGCCAGAAACAAACTGCGGGTATTTTTATCCCAAATGGCGATAGCAAATTGTCCATTTAACCGGCTAATTGCATCTCTTCCATAACTTTCGTAGAGATGAAGAATAACCTCAGTATCGGTTTGGGTGCGGAACACATGGCCTTTGTGTTCCATTTCAGCTTTGAGAGGAAGATCATTGAATACTTCACCGTTATAGACAATCCAGAGACTTTCATCTTCGTTGGGAATTGGTTGCTGCCCACCGGCAATATCCAAAATACTTAACCGGGTACTGACCATTGCACAGGATGGATCACGGTAGTATCCATGTTGGTCCGGGCCGCGATGCTGTAAATAAGCGATCATGCCGGTGAGAGTTTCTGCTGTCACAGGATGGGGATTTTGAAGATTTAAAATACCGGCTATACCACACATCAGCTTAAATCCGTCTTCTTGATTTTTCCCGAACTGGTCTTGGGCAGTTCGGATCGAATTTCTACCATTTTCGGAACCATAAAATCCTCCAGGTTTTGCCGGCAATGACGTAAAATTTCATTTTCTGTATAGGTAACACCGGTTAATACTACAAATGCTTTTACGGCTTCACCAAGAATCGCGTCCGGAACTCCGATAACGGCGGCTTCCTGTACACCAGAAAGTTTATATAAAGCATTTTCAACTTCCTTTGGGGCAACTTTCTCACCACGGCTTTTAATAATATCGTCACGTCTGGCAATGAAATAAAAATACCCCTCTTCATCCTGTTTAAACAGGTCGCCAGAATAACACAAGCGCTCCCCCGGATATGGACCTGGCCGATATCGTTCCGCGGTTGCCGCTGGGTTTTGCCAATAGCCACGCATGACATGCCGACCACGGATGACCAGTTCGCCAGCCTGGTTGGGGCCGAGCCGGTTGCCATTACTGTCTTCTATCCATGCTTCGGTTCCGGGAATCGGTATACCAACTGAATCTGGTTTGCGCTTCAGATCTTCTGGGGGCAAATAGAGTGTTCGTTTTGTTTCAGTCAACCCATACATGGAGTAAAACCGCACTCCGGGAAAATGTTCTGAAATTTTATCGATATGCCATTGGGATAATGCAGCCGCAGTGTTAGTCATATAGCGTAAACTGCTCAGGTCTACCCCGGTTATATCCATGTTAAGTAACACGGAGTACATGGTGGGGACACCGGGAAAACCGGTGATCCGTTCTTCCTCAATTTTTTTTATGATCATTGCCGGGTAAACAAAACCTTTTTCCAATACCATGGTGCCGCCAAAATAAACCGACATCAAGAGCTGGTAAAGACCGTAATCAAAAGAAAGTGGCAATGCATTGAGGATGATATCATTTTCCACATTTTGAAGGTAGGTGGTGATGGAACGTACAGCAAATGCGACATTGCTGTGATCGCTCATAACCCCTTTAGGGTCACCAGTACTGCCAGAAGTATAAATAAGGCAGGCCAGATCAAGATCAATGTTGACACGCGGTGGGGTGTATACCGGTGCTTGTGCAACAAAAACATCAAAAGATTGTATTTTTGGGTGAGTAACCTGGGTGGAATTTCCACCAGCAACCAAAGCCAATTCCAAATTGGGTAACAATGGGATGATTCTTTTCAACATTTCTACTTGAGGAGTCCAGGTAACCATTGTTTTAGAACCGCTGTTTTGCAGAATATAAACCAATTTATCTTCCTTGGTGCTATGGTTTATAACAACAAAAACAGCCCCTGCTTTTAAAATGGCAAAAATAGCAACTACCTGTTCAAGTATGTTTGGCAGAAATAAAGCTACCCGATCACCCCGCTTAAGGCCAGAGGCGATGAGTGCGTTGGCTAGTTGGTTGGTGCGATTTTCAAGTTCTGCGTAAGATAAACGCAAGCCATCACATACCAGGGCAGTTTTTTCGGGTTTTCTCTGAGCACTATGGGTTAAGAAATCCTGTACCAATGCAGCTTTCATCTTTGCTCAATTCTTTATGAACTTATAGCCGGTATTCTACTTTTGAGAACTCGGATTTAGTTTTGTTTTTGGCGGATGTAAGTTGAAATACTGGCAATTGAGTCAAAGTTTGCCGGGGTTATTTCTAGGTCTTCCACATGAACACCAAATGTATCTTCAACGTACGCTACAATCTCCATCACATTCATTGAATCGACAATCCCTTTTTCCAGAAATGAGTCTTGATCCTGATAGGGATACCCATTGTCACTGAATAATATGTTTTCGGATATAAATTCTTTAATTTTGGATTCTATTTTTTCCACAATTGCGCTCCTCAACCATTTATATTATTAGAAAGTTATAAATAAATTCTTCAATTTCAACAAACTTTTTGTACAGTAAATAAAGCCATCAGCGGTTACTGAATTTTATAAAAGCAAAGAAAACGATCACAAATAAGGCGGCTATGCCTATTCCAGCAACCAGACTTAAACTGGTAGAAATACCATCGGTTTTTTCAGTGTTTATTACCGGTGTTTCGGTGGCTTGGATTGGTTCTAAACTGGCTATAACATCTTCAGAAGGGGTAGAAGACACTGTTTCAGAGTTGTTAATCGGTTCTACAGGAGCAGAACCTTCTTCATCCATCTGAGCCAGATTTAACGGGTAGGCGGCCATGATGATTTGGCTAGATGCGGTGACGTTGGATTGATTCATCAAACCCAAGACAATTGACCCGCTGCGATCAATACCGGCCGCTAATGCAGCAGCAATTCCTTCTGATGCTTGGTTAAGTAATAGATTGTCCCGGTTAATCCACTTTTCGTCATCCCAGAAGTAGTAACTGATTTGATCTGTTTTTTCGTTTTGATTAACAGTCTGAAATACATGCAGATGATTATCGTTATCCAGAATGGCAGTAACAGGTCCTGCTTCTAATTCAAATAAGGCAAAGTTGGCGGGTGATGACCAGGTTTGTCCGCTATCATTTGAATAGGAATGCCATAAGCCGCTTTGTCCATCGTATACTTTCCAAAGTCGATGGATGCGGTTGTTTTGATCCACCAGAATTTGATTCCATGTTGGTGAGGTATCGCTGACGAGTTGAGGGGTAGACCATGTTTCATTGGAATTATTTAAATAATATAGGGATAGTGGTCCACTACCGCCTGTAAACGTTGAACAAGTCAGAAGAATATGAACCACATTACCCTGGTCCACCGCTAAGTTTGGTTGGTCTATCAGGGGGCACAAATTGCTTATTTCTTGAGGAGTGATAATCAGTTCTGGATCGGACCAGTTTTCGCCGCCATTCTGAGACTGACTGATATAAAGCCCACGTTCATCATTGTAAGGAACGCTGATCAGAGCATAAGTAATCCCATCTGAGGCTGTGAAAAGGGCTGGAGACAACCCGGTAGGAAGCGATTGGATTAAATCGGATTTGGACCAACCAACAGGATTATCAGCCTGGTTAAGAAACGACCAGTCATAGTAAATTTGTCCAAATTCTCCACCACGCCAGAGAAGAGCCAGGCGTTCTTTAACAAAATTTGTCGTTCCAGCCAATTGATTGGCGGTTCCCGGAATTTTATCGTCGATTACTACCGCCAAAGGTGAATTATTAGGGTCGTGGGTAACCATTTGTAAAGCGCTTTTCCCGGGATCATCCGGTTTAACGGCAACATATACGAAATGAAATAAATTGTTGCGCCCTCTAAATCCAAAGAGTGTGTCGCTTGGTTCGTTTTCTAGATGGATTGATTGTATGGGAGACCATCCTCCCGAACCAAGATACCAATTCGTACGATCGCCAATTTGCTTATTGGTATACCAGATATCTTTGCTTTCGGCTTCATCGAGTCCAATCAAATGGATCTTATCATCAATTACAGCATAATTAAATGCTGAAAGATTTATTTGGTTTAATGTCATGGGATCGTAAAATTGACTGAGGGATTCTTGTGCCTGTGGAATACTCCAATTTGTCCCATTCCAAGCGGTGAACGAAACAACTTGCGCTTGATTATGAACAAATATAAATTCACCGTTGGCTAACGGATACCAGGAGAGTTTATCCGGACATTTCCCAAAAACATTTTCAAGTGATTGACTGGAAGTCCATTCAAGTCCGTTGTCTTGGGAGGTACGGTAAAATAAATTGCAATTTCCTCCTGGTTCACTTAATTCCCAGATTTGTAGAAGTTTTGTTTCATTTCCAATTGTTCGCAGTTTTATTGGGGTTACATATATTAATTCGTTGGAAGGTGCAGAGATTTCTTCTACTGTAGACCAGGTTTGCCCGCTGGTTTGAGATTGTGTATAAAACAAGCGTTTAAGAGATTGGTTTTCCCAGCCGGCGTAAACGTTGATGTTGCCATCTATCAGAGCGGTTTCAACATCCACGTGCACTCCATCCGAATTGAAAACAATATCTGGGCCAGTGAGCCCTAGTGGTGGAATCAGATCTCGATAATATTTGGATTGGTATAAATTGATAGTTCTATCCCAACCACTTATTCCAACAGGACTTCGCTGATAATAAATTCCAGAAGGTAAATCTTCGGTTTCGCGTGCGCGGGCAAATACCAGGTGAATCTGATTTGTGCTGTCCACGGATACATCAAAAGCTACAACCGCATTAGCCAATAGCATTGCACTAATCCAATTGGATCTATTGGTCATATCTCCTTCTCTAACTCCGGTGGCATACAATCCATTATTGGATTCATTTATCCAGAAAGCATAGACCCAGCCAGTTCCATCAGCGACAAGTTTGTAATCGTATCCATAAAAAACCAGATCCAGATTATAACTTTGGCTCCATTCTTCTTTAAAATTACGGTAGACGAAACCAGCATACTCATCCTGCCACAAGGTATGTATTGTGCCGGAAGCGCCGATCACAATGGCAGGTTTTTGAGTTGATCCTGAATTGGATAGATTCGTTGGCTCTTGCCAATCCTGATCAATTGATTGTCCGCTCACTTCCATAATTGGGGAAATAACCAAAATGCATAGGTAACATAATACTGTGCCTAATGACAAATATTTTTTTGAAACATGAAAAGTTTTTGGTAAAAGATACTTCAATTTCGTACCCCAGTTTTCACGGTTATCTACTAGTGAACTTCAATTTTGCTGGACTGCCAGGACAAATGCTGCATACCAACACTGACGGCCGTTTTAAAGGTGGTTGGATCAGATAAAAGCATTTTTATATAAGTAAACATTGGGCCGGGACGAAATGCCCATTCCCGAAATGCACGTTTTTGCCAATACAATAAACGCTCCGCTGGCAATCCCGGATAATCTAACACTGTGCCTTTATCCATATCAACCTGTTCCCATCGGGTTCCGGGGCGGAACCAACCATTTTCAATCACTTCAAAGAAAAATGGTGTGCCCGGATATGGTGCAGCAACATGGAATAAAGCGATATCCAGTGGTAGTGATTTCGCAAATTTGATGGTCTGCTTAATCGTCTCTTCGGTTTCAGTAGGTAAACCGATGATAAAGTAACCCCAGTTTTTGATGCCGGCTTTGCGTGCCCAGGTTAATGCACGTAATGCCTTGTCCGGATATGCGCCTTTGCGGGCATGTTTGAGAACTGATTCACTGCCAGATTCGATACCCCAGGTCATGAACCAGCATCCTGCTTTAGCCATCAATTGAAGCATTTCTTCGTCCACATAATCTACGCGGCTATTGCATGTCCATTTCATATTGATTCCCGATTCGATCATCAAATTGCACAACCCAACAACCTGTTCCCGGCTGGCAGTGAACAAATCAGCATACATATTGACGTTGTTGATGCCTAGTTTTTTTAGCACCCATAATTCTTCCATTATTTTTTCCGGAGAGCGTAAGCGGACTGTATACTGATAACTGACATGTTTAATACAGTAGATACAGCCTGCCGTGCAACCTCTGGAAGTAACAATAAATGTGAATGGTCCTTTCATCATCGGCATGATATATTTTTTATAAGGCAGAAGGTGGTGCAATGGAATGGGCAGGTCATCCAGATCACTGACAAATGGTCTGGGAAAATTAACCACAATTTTTTCACCATCACGCCACACTAATCCTTTAATGGCGCTCAAGTCCACAGTGCCGTCTGCTTTCAGTGCGAATCGATAATTAGGATCATGATCTTGGATTAATTTTTTGATTGTATCTGGACGGTCATGAATTTTTCCTTCGAGGTGGTCAATTAAATCACGGATTGCTAAATCGGGTTCTCCCATTAAAACAAAATCAAGTGCGGGATAAGGGCGCATGGTTTCTACTGGAATAGGCGTGACGTGGGTGCCAAACGCAATTGTTTTTGCACCGCGTGCTTTAGCCAGGAAACAGCCGTACATATCATTCTCCAATGTCGGCGCTGTCATTTGAGTGAAATAGTATTTTGGCTGACATTTGTCGATTTCTACAGCGAATGTTTTCCAATCCATTCTTTCAGCATTGGCGTCAATAATCCTGATTTTATAGGTGGGAACCAGTAAGGCTGCCATTTGGGCCAGGGAAACCTGCGGCCAGACCATATTTTCTCGGGTTCGGCGACCTACCCGATGTTGAGTACGGATCCATAATCCACCATCAGGTGTTGGCGGATTTACCAATAAAATATCAACAGCATTTTCACCCCGCGGTGTATTAGAAACTGTATCCCGTACGATTTGATCTGCATTTGGGAAATTTGCCATTTTTAATTTAGGGAGACGATGGCTCCCCATATTTACTTTTTCAATAGATTCTTCACTCATGATTTTCTCCTTTACCACTAATTAGCTTGTAAGTCAGTTTGAATATCGGTAGCCCGCTGGCTGATTTCTTCCAGGACGCGCATGAGAGACCAATACAACATTAATTGAACACCTACCAGTGTTGACATGGCTGCGCCTAACAGGTATAACCACAGCCGGGAAATTTCCCAGCCCTGTATACCTAATATGAGGCTGATAAGTCCAACCAGTGTTCCGACTACTAGGGTTGATAGGCCCAACCATCCAAAATTTTGTTCCAATGGTTTGGCAAACATTGGCTTTCCAAATAAACCCTGTCGGATTGGTTTCTTATAAAAAATGGTTATTAGATAATTAAAGGTGGCACCCAGGGCAAACAGGGATATACCGCCAACAGCAAAAATCATTCCTGTAAATAATGCCGTTACACCCCAGGGTCCTATACTGGTATTTCCGGATACACGTGAAATAACCAAACCAAAAAAGATTAATAAGGCAATTGCTACAGCAGCTGAACCGATCAAACCCAGAACCCGAACCGGATTATAAGAGAGTACAGTCCAGACCATCGATTGTAAGAAAACCCAACCATCACGCACTACACTAAGTTTTGATCTTCCCACCCTTTCGCTATACGGAATGGGAACTTCCGCCATTTGTATATTTTCATAAACAGCCCGGGTACTCATTACGGGTGTCAGATTCAGTCCGTTGGGGAGCGGATATAGGTGAGAAAGGATTTCCTTTTTAAAAACCCTCATACCGCTGGCACTATCGGTGATTTTTTGCCATCCCAGCAGGCTTAATAAATTGGCAAAGATAAAATTGCCTATTCGACGCGTTACAGGCATCTCGCTTTTTGCTCCAGCCATGCGTGAACCTATAACTAATTCAGACCCTTGAAAAATTGATTGACAAAGCGCAGGGAAATATTCGGGAGGATAGGTGCCGTCTGCGTCCAGGAATCCGACCATTTCACCTGTTGCCTGGGAGAAACCTGTTTTCAGCGCACCACCATAACCTTTATTCTTTTGAGAAATTACTCTGACCAATGGATCATTATCTGAAAATTTCTGGGCGATTTTGGCCGTGTTATCTCGGGAACCATCGTCAACAACCAATAGTTCTAATTGATCTACACCAATTTTTGCCAGTTCTCCGCGTACAGCCAGTACGCGTTCCATAATTTCTGCGATGCCGTCTTCTTCGTTATATGCTGGTATTACGACGGATAATGTACTCACGATTGATACTCCTTATAGATGAAAAACCGGCTTTTTTTGTGTTTGATCGGTTTTAATGATTTCCCGGATTACCCGCGCAGGTATACCGCCAACAACGGTATGCGCTGGTACATCCTGAGTGACAACTGCTCCAGCCGCGATGACCGCACCTTTTCCAATATGAACACCATCTGTTATGATGGCGCCTGATCCAATCCAAACATCATCTTCTATGGTGATCCCTTCGGCGGTAATTCCCTGTTCAATGATGGGAATATCGGGATCATTGATCACATGATTGACGGCTAGAATTTGTGTAAATGGTGATGTGTAAACCCGGTCTCCCAGGGTAACGCCACCCTGACCTCGAATAACCGAATATTCTCCCACCAAACAATCTTTCCCAATCCGGATACCGGAATGGGGCATACCTCGAAAATTGTAAACGTGTAGTACAGAACCAATCATTACAATACTTTTTTCACCAATTTCAATTCCATTTGGGCAAGCATGTAAATAAGTGTTTTGATCAATATAAACGCCATGGTGCAAATGAACATAGTTGCCAAATCGTATTTTTACATTATTCTCAATTGCTGCCCATCCGTCCATCTTTAGTATGAGCTTATAGAAAATTCCTCTTAAGCCAATGCCGATAATGGAAGGTACCCAGCCAAACAGAAGATAAATAAACTGCTCTGCGATGTATCTGCCAACCGATGTAGCCTGCCGGTCCAGATAAAGTTTGAGATTTGAGAAAACACTGTTATTCTCAATTGGGGTAGGTTGAATATTTTTTTCCATATTGTTTGCCTGGCATGCTCCGCCACTACGACATCAAAATCGCAGATTGATAGATAGTTATGATTTCCCGGTAACACAAAGCTTAGGCAAACCTTTCATGTTGCCAGGATGGTTTGGATGACTAAATAATCTACCAATAACTAACGATAACTGCGCTTAAAATTTTATTTTGTAAAGTGCTGTGGTTTATTTCACAACATCATCTTTGTCATCTTTGTTTTTAAAAATTGCCGGAGCAAAAGATGAGGCCATGTTTGTTACCAACTCAAGGTCTTTAATTGAAAAACGATTATTTTTAGGGCGGACCAATGTGATCGCTCCTACAACTTTGCCTGATTTGAAAGGAACACTGATAGCAGATTTTGAATCTTCTTCTTCCGTTTCCCAAGGCCGGCGCAGCCATCGCTGATCGTCACTGGTGCTTTCAATTAAGGCAGACTGTTGGTTCTTAACCACCCATCCAGCCAGACCATTTTGGCTGATGTCGATCAGTTGGTCTAAAGTGGGAGATAGTGCTTTATCCCCATAAACTTGGGCGCCATCAATAATATTGCCGTTTTCGTCCAACAAGATAAGTGTTCCGCTCTTCGTTTCAGTTAGTTCCAGTAGCATTTTTAACAATTGAAAAAGCATAGATGAATTCTCTTTACTTAAATTAGTGCCGCCGGCTGCCTGAATGATAGAATTTACTAATGGCCCTGTTTTTGATGAACCTTCCTCAAAGGATCCGATTTCTGATATTTTTGTTGGTTTGGCAAATGTTTTGCTTGTTTTAACTTGAATTGCCAATGTATCACGGCTGATTTCATACAATGCAAAACTGATCAAATGGGAAATAATCATGTGAATATCTTCCACATGACGAATATTGTCTGATGGAACCCGGACTTCAATATTCACCATTTCGCTCAGTTTGCCGCCTTCAAAGCCAGTAAAACCGATACTAATGGCACCAACCCGATTGGCAAGTTCCACCGCCTTTAGAATGTTGGGTGAGTTTCCACTGGTAGAGATGGCGATAACAATATCATTCGGTTGTATCAGATTGCGCAATTGATGTGCAAACACATTTTCATAACCTTCATCATTGGCTAATGCTGTGAAAATGGCATTGCTGCTGTTAAGATCAATCGCCTTGAATGGAGGCAGGCCTTCAAAATAAATGTTTTTAGCCAGGTCACAAACCAAATGGCTTGCGGTGGATGCACTACCGCCGTTTCCCATGATGAAAATTTGTTTCCCGTTTAGATGGGCATGATGCAGCACCTGGATCACGTGTTTTACTTTTTCCAGTGGCATTTGTTTAAGACTGAACCCGAGATTATTTAAGTAATTGTCTACTTGTACCATATAACTCTCTCCTTACTTCGTCCGGCAGGGTCACCGCCGGTAATCAAAAATGACTTTGGAACCACTTGGTTCCAATTGAATCGGGATTTCGCGTAAACCATTTAAGGCGTTGCGTACAGCATCCCTTTTATCACGGGGACAATATAATAATAAAAATCCGCCGCCTCCGGCACCCGTAACTTTTCCACCGAGAGCCCCTGCTTTTCGGGCGGCGCGATAATATGAATCAATCAGGTCGTTTGTAATACCGCTGGCCAATTGCTTTTTGAGATGCCAGCTTTCATCCAGCATTTCACCTATGCAATCTATATTCCCATTTTGTAATTCGTCCAGTGCATTTGTAGCCATTTCTTTCAGGTGATGCAAAATGGGCAAACGATCCTGGATATTATTCTTTTGCTCGGTAAGGATACTCTCTGCATGACGTTTCATGCCGGTATAAAATAATAATAAGTTCTCAGATAATTGTTGTTTCCGCGGTTCATCGAGTTTTATGTTGGTAATTTTGGTGGAACCATCCTGTTGAAATTCCAACAATTTAAACCCGCCATAAGCAGCAATATATTGATCCTGAAAACCAATGGGTTTGTGTAATGTATCGATTTCAATCTGACAGGCGCCGCTTGCAAGTTGTTCGGGATGGACAGGTTGGTCCAGGTATGTGTACATGGCGTGTAAGGTGCCTACAGTCACCGTGGATGATGAGCCAAGCCCGGTTCCTGCCGGAATATCACCCATTGTCGTTATTTCAACACCTTTTTGTAACCCGGTTTTGCGGAATGCTTCCCGAATTAATTCATGCTGAATTTGATCCACCGATTCGACCATCTCGGTGCGGGTATATCCAATACGTAACATTTCATCAAACCGTTGTTTTATCGTGACAAAGATGTATTTATCAATGGCAGTTGTTAATACGCAACCCCCCTCCTTTAAAAAGTAAGAAGGGAAATCGGTTCCACCACCGAAAAAGCTGATGCGCAATGGAGTCTGAACTATTATCAAACTACGGCCTCCTTGGTCAAGAAAAACTCAACGGTTGCGCGCAAACCTTCTTCCAATGAGACAGATGGGGACCATCCTAATTCATCATGGATATGCCGGGCTGATAAATATATTCTTCTGGTTTCACCCAGTTTTGCCGGTCCGTGGCTGGCTGGAAAAGGATATCCGATAATTTTCTGGAGAGTCTCGAAAATCTGGTTTACATCAGTAGGGACTGAGGACCCGAGGTTGAAAATATTAGAGTCTTTTTGTTTTTCAACTGCCAGTAAATTCGCAGTGGCAACATCACCCACATAAACATAATCGCGCTGTTGTTTTCCATCACCATTAATGATTACTGGCTGATTTTTACACATCTGACCGGTGAAAATTGCTACGACGCCAGCTTCACCATGTGGATCTTGGCGAGGTCCATAAACATTGGGATATCGAAAAACTGTATAATCCATGCCGTACATAAATTTATACATTTGCAGATAAACTTCAAAAATATATTTGGTGGCGCCATAGGGACAGATGGGCATAATCGGGTGTTTTTCATCACATGGTAAATATTCCGGTTCGCCGTACACTGTCCCACCGGATGAACTATAGATTACCCGTTTAACGCCATGTTTTCTGGCTAATTCCAAAAGATTTAAGGAACCAACTACGTTAATATCAGCATCATATTTTGGGTCCGCAACTGATTTTCGCACATCCATTTGAGCAGCATGGTGGTTAACGATTTCTGGTTTTTCCTTTTCAAAAACCATTTCAAGTTCCGGACTGCGAATATCGATTTCATAAAAAGTTGCTTTTGGATTGAGATTGCTTTTACGTCCGGTGATCAAACTGTCAACAATAATGACCTGATGACCATTTTTAATATAAGCATCCACCACATGTGATGCGATGAAACCAGCGCCTCCGGTGACCAATATTTTCATATTCTCTCCTCTTTCCAGATTAGTTGTTTCAATATGCTCCCCGTTTGCTAAGAACGGCAGGCAGAGTTTGTAAAAGAATTTGTATATCTAGCCAGATATTCCAATTTCGAATGTAATACATATCGATTTGAACCCGTTGCTGATAACTAATTTCTGAACGTCCGGATATCTGCCATTTTCCTGTGATCCCTGGTTTAACAGTGAGTAAGTTGATACCCCATTTTTGATAATCTTGCACTTCCTCTGGTGAAATCATGCGTGGCCCAACTAGGGACATCTCATTGCGTAATACATTAAATAGTTGTGGAAGTTCGTCCAGACTCGTTTTTCGCAAAAACGCACCAATGGGTGTTATCCGTGGATCATCTTTGATCTTATGAGTAGTACGTAGTTCCTCAAGTTTTTCTGGATACTTTTCTAAAATCTCATCACCGTTGGTGACCATAGAGCGAAATTTGAATGCATCAAATGTCTTTCCATTCACACCCATCACTCTGCGACGGTGAATAATTGGACCGGGAGAGGAAATTTTAATAGCAATAGCGATGATGAGTAATATAGGTGATATAACCAGCAATCCAGGAATAGTGATGCCGTAATCCATGATTAATTTTAAGACACTGTTCATTCCGGTGAGTCGAACCTTGTTTACTTCAACAAGCGGTACCCACGCAAACTCCTTCACTTCTAAACCGGTTGTCATAAGCTCATAAACACCGGAAGACATACGAAGTTTTGTTTTCTTTGACACACCATATTGACGATAGATGTCCAATATCTGGTTTCGTCTTAGTGCAGTACTGGTGAGAATAATTTCCTCTATATTATATTGGCGGGTGATATTTGAAAGATCTTGCAAACCGCCCAGACAATTTAGATTCTTAAAAATATTTGTTCCAGCTGGTATGGAGTAATCCACAAACCCGATTAAGTTCATACCGGATTTTGTGACATACTGTAATTGTTCAGCCATAGTAGTGGCTTCATCATTAATTCCTATAATGAGGGTGTTAGATAAATACCAACCGCGGGAACGTAAACCATAAACCAGACGCCGTACCCAAAAACGTCCAAATGCAGTAAAGATGAACACAGAGAGCCAGGAAATGAATATCCACCCTCTGGCAAAAATAAAAGTAGGTTCAAAGAAACCTAAAGCAACGATTACCAATACAGCGATTGTATTGGCATAGAAAAGGCGGTCATACTCAACCACGCCGCCGAGTAAGTATTTTTCGCGGTATAAGCCATGCAAGAAAAAAATAGTAAGCCAGGCTGGAATGATAAATATCACCAGATTTTCGTAATATTCAGGAGAGGAAAAAGCATCATCAACAAAAAAAGGTAAATTGACTTTAAACCGGACCCAATATGCAAAGCGCATAGCTGTGCCAATCATTGAACAATCTGCGACAACCAGCAGAACATAGAACAATGCCCACTGAAAACGAACCGGAACAACTACTCTTTTCGAGTGTTGTTCCGCAGTGTTCGTTATCCCTTTTGTTTTTATTAATGAATCCATAATTCCTCACTGTTTAATTAGCACATTATATACCCAAAAAGTAAATATTGCGATTGCTTGTGCAACGACACCTTTGACTGGAAGTAATTAAAAATTGATACCAATTAAAAATTTAATGGAAGTAAAGTGTTTGTCGTAAATCAACGAGATTTAAACTTAGAATAAAAACATATTTTATAAAAATATTTTACCCAAACAACCTTTACAAATGTACCATTATTTTATTGTCAGTATCATTTAGTATTACTGTCTATAATAATGAGTTAACAAGGAAGAGTCAATAAAAAGTATATAAGATTTGTTAACAAAAAGTTAATTATTAGTTATAGAACTGTAAAATAGCATGAATAAAGTGTTGAGATTAAGAAAAAATACGTTAATATATGTGATAATCGATTTAGATATTGCTCCCCGTAGAAAGGAAATCACTAATATAATATTTACTTATTATGAAGAGAGAATATATTTTAGTAATTATTGAATTCTTGTGGGTTGGTTTGCTATTGACAGCTTGCAATTCTGCACCCAACCTTAATTCAGAAACAGGATTAGGGGTGGAAGAATCGTTTTCTATGGAAAATAAGGGATCTGATACGATGGTTAACCTGGCATTGTATTGGGCAGAACGTTACCAGCAATTGAATCCCGATTTTCGGATTTCAGTAACTGGCGGAGGCAGTGGTACTGGTATTACGGCATTAATCAGTAATACGGTAGATATTGCCAATGCTTCCCGTGCTATTAAAGAGGAAGAAATTGTCACTGCTCAAGAAAACGGTGTTGAACCGGTAGAATACATAGTTGCCCGAGATGCTATCGCAGTGATTGTCAATCCGCATAATCCGGTTCAGATGCTAACCTTACAACAAATCTCAGACATCTACTCCGGAAAAATTACAAACTGGATGGAATTGGGCGGCGAGGATCGACCGATAGTGAAATTATCCCGTGAAACCAATTCCGGAACTCATGTTTACTTTCTGGAAGCAGTGATCCGTCTGGGTAACGTAGACGATCCAACTATTTTTTCTGCTGATACATTATTGTTGCCTTCCTCGGAAGGAATTATTGCTGAGGTGCGTGATAATCCAAACGCGATTGGGTATGATGGTTTGGGTTATATAATTCCTGAAGTAAAAGTGCTGGCGATAGCCAGGGAACCTGGTGGAATCTATATTTTGCCAAGCATTGAAACCGTTAATGAGAACCTGTATCCGGTCTCGCGAGATTTATATATGTATACAAATGGTCAGCCACAAAAATATGTTCAGGACTATATTACCTGGATATTATCTGAAGAAGGACAGGAAATTGTTCGGGATTTGGGATTTGTACCGGTTCGATTCGATAAGGAATGAACGCCTAAATGAGTGTAAATAAACTAAAAACATCAGAAATTGTTATTACAAGGATAATTCAATTTTCCGGTTATTCTTCCATTTTATTTGTGTTATTAATTTTATTCTTTTTATTAGCTGAGGGATTTCCAGCATTAATTGATGTATCCATCAAAGACTTGTTATCCGCACGATGGTATCCTATTGAAAAGTATTTCGGAATAATACCCCTTATTCTTGGTTCCCTGGTTGTAACCTTGGGTGCATCCTTAATTGCCGTCCCGTTTGGTATTTTGACTGCTGTATATATTTCTGAAATTGCGCCGAAGTGGGCCCGCGAAATTCTGAAGCCTTTGGTTGAATTACTGGCAGGCCTCCCCAGTGTCGTTTTGGGATTTTTGGGGATTTTAGTGGTTTCACCATTTTTGCGGGATGTGATGAATTTACCAACGGGTTTAACAGCTTTAACCGGTTCACTTCTGTTGGGCGGTATTGCAATACCAACAATTGTTTCCATCTCGGAAGATGCATTAAACAATATCCCCGAATCCTATCGGCAAGGTTCTTTGGCTTTGGGGGTAACTCGTTGGCAGACAATTTGGGGTGTTACATTTCCCGCTGCCCGTTCCGGAATCTTGACTGCGGTGATGCTTGGATTAGGCCGGACGATTGGCGAAACCATGACAGTCATGATGGTTACAGGTAATGCACCGGTGTTACCCGATTCTTTGAAAGCCTTATTCATGCCAATCCGTACGATGACAGCAACCATTGCCTCGGAAATGGGTGAAGTCGCCAACGGTAGCCCGCATTATCATGTATTGTTTTTTATTGGTATGGTATTGTTCTTATTCACTCTGGCTGTGAATGTAATTGCTGCTAATATCAGCCAGAGTAAAGTGAAACGTTCAGAGCGGATCCTATCGTGATGCATAATAATCATCCTTCTTCGTCTGTAGCGAAACAAATTCGTAATGAAAAAATTGGCTTTTCAATTTTTACTTTCCTTACGTTTTTAACCGTCTTGCCCATTATTGCTGTTATTATTTACATCATTTATTTGGGAGCGCCGGCAATCAGTTGGGAATTTATCACCGCTATGCCAAATGATGGAATGCGCGCGGGTGGTATTTGGCCGGCAATTATTGGGACTTTATACCTTACACTGGGAACCGCCGTTTTTTCGGTTCCTTTAGGCGTGGCTGCCGCGATATACCTTTCGGAGTACGCCGCGGATAATCAGATAACACGATATATTCGCCTGGCAATTATAAATTTGGCCGGGATCCCTTCCGTTGTATATGGCTTATTTGGTTTGGGTTTATTTGTAATTTTTCTCAAGTTTGGCACCAGTATTTTGTCTGCCTCTCTAACGCTTTCCATTATGACCCTACCGGTGATAATTACCACCACGGAAGAAGCATTGCGTGCTGTACCACGCTCCTTTCGTGTGGTTAGCGTTTCCCTGGGAGCCACCAAGTGGCAGACGATTCGCCGTGTGGTGCTGCCACAGGCTATCCCAGGTATTCTGACAGGCGTTGTACTCGGGTTGGAACGCGCAGCTGGAGAAACTGCCCCAATTCTTTTTACTGGAGCTGCTTTCTTTTTGCCGCGTTTGCCTAACTCTCCAATGGATGCTACCATGGCCTTACCTTATCATTTGTTTGTAATTTCCACCCAGGTGCCCGGTATGCCCATTCAAATCCAATATGGAACGGTGTTAGTTTTGATGGTTTTCGTTCTGGTCATGAACATTATCGTTACGATAATCCGTTCACGCGCCCGCGCCCGGAGGCAGTGGTAGATGGTTGATAAAATCGTTGTTAAAGATTTAACCTTATCCTATTCGGATGGAACTGAATCGTTAGATCATATTTCGATTAATATTCCCGCTAATGAAATCACAGCTCTAATTGGGCCTTCCGGTGGTGGAAAATCAACTTTTTTGAGAGTCTTGAATCGATTAAACGATCTGGCAGATGTTGCCACTGTAACTGGTGAAGTGTTGATTGATGGATTAAATGTACTGGACCCGGATTTGGATGTGATCGCCTTACGGCGCAGAGTAGGTATTGTGTTTTCTCGCCCCATGCCATTGCCATTATCTATTTATCAGAACGTTTCCTATGGGCTGGAAGTTGCCGGTGAAAAAAAGCGATCTGTTCTGGATGAGGCAGTAGAACGTGCTTTGAGGTTGTCAGAACTCTGGGATGAGGTAAATGATCGCTTAAGTGATCCGGCTGCCGCTCTTAGTGGAGGCCAACAGCAGCGACTTTGTCTGGCAAGGACATTGGCTTTACAACCGGATATTATTCTGCTGGATGAACCAACTTCAGCCCTGGATCCCATTTCCACAGCAAAAATTGAAAACTCATTATTTGAGCTGAAGAAGGATTACACGATTATTATTGCGCCGCATAATACCCAACAGGCCGGTCGGATCGCCGATCGGGTCGCCTTCTTTTTACAGGGGAAATTAATTGAGTTCAACCTTACCGATGAGATTTATATACGTCCTCAGGATGAACGCACACAGGACTATATTTCAGGAAAGTTTGGCTAAACCGGGCAGCAAGAAAAAAAGCTGTTATTTTTATTGTCATTTAGAGTCAGTTCGGTACAATTATCAATAAAAAGAATGGCATAGAAAAGGAGCAATGATGAATAGACCACCCTGGGATACGTACTTTATGCGCATCGCGGATGATGTTGCAACCCGTTCCACTTGTGATCGCGCTTTAGTGGGAGCAGTATTGGTGCGTGAAAAACATATCATATCCACCGGATACAATGGGTCGCCTGCTGGTCTGGAACATTGTGATGATGTTGGTCATTTGATGATTGAAGGACATTGTGTGCGGACTGTTCATGCTGAGGTTAACGCGATTATTCAGGCTGCAGTTTTTGGCCTGGCTACCAAAGACGCTGTCTGTTATGTCACCCACTTCCCCTGCCTCAATTGCACCAAAATGTTGATCAACGCCAGAATATCAAGATTGTATTATAAAAACGATTATCGGGTAGACCCGATTGCCCTGGAATTCTTTAAAACGGCTGGTGTTGAAATAATTAAAGTAGATGGAGAATAAAAATATAACCAGGGTTGAGTTTTGCCAATCAATCCTGGTCTTTTAATTAATTCAGCGGCTTTGAATTGTTGTAACATAAGTGGGAAACACACCCATTACCGGAATTGTGATTAACGATTTTCCGGAATATCGCTACTTCCAAAATATCGCCCATTAAATGCCATTGTAAAATCTGACCAGTTGTTGAAGGATGCTCGCGGTGAAACCAGTGCAATAAATTTCTAAATCAGGCGATCTTCAGCGGATTTAAATCCTTCTGAGAGATCTAAACAATAAAGAAAACCATCGCTAGAAGGAAAAATGATCAGGTCTTTTCCGTTGTGATTACTACTCCAGGAGAAAATACCCGCTTAATCATTCAGCTACAAACTGATTTTCCAGTATTTCAAAATCCGGTAAATCATCTTCAACATTTCGTATTTTTTTAAAGAGGAAACCGGAAATACCAGTTAAGGTTCCCAGAATACTGGTAAAAAGAAACATTGCGCCCAAACCGGCTCCCGATGTAGAACCAACCAGGGGTGTCATCCAAATCGCCCAGACTGACTGATTTCGGATTGCAGGTTCAAAGACAAAATCACCTAACCAGCCGCCTAATAAATATCCCAGTGGCATAACAATGGTTTGAAACATAGACCTCAGGGAAAATACTCGGCCTTGTAAGTTGCGTGGGACTTTTGATTGCCAAATGGTCATGTTGTATCCGGTAATTGCAGGTATGAAAATAGCAGAAGCAAAGGCAGCTAATAACCATATTGGTAAAGAACGTCCTACCGCAAACAAAAAATCTCCAAATAAAAAGGACATAACGGTTGCAAGCAGAAATCCAAATACTTTCTTTTTTGGTCCTTTCCAGGTTGAAATAATAATTCCGCCTGTCAATGCTCCAATTGATAGTGCCGCATTTACCATCCCAAGGTCTACCTGGTTGCCGTTTGTTCGGGAAAGAATCAATGCTGGCAAGATTGCATAGTAGGTAATCGCTGCAAATAAATTGATAAACAGGAAAATGATTAGGAGACCAACCAATCCCTCACGCCTAAAAATAAAATCAATTCCTGTTCTTAATTCAAACCAAAAATTATTTTCCGCCTTTATTTTCTTGTCTTGTTTAATGGTAGGAAATTGAACCATAACCAATACAATCATGGCTATCCCAAATGTAACCAGGTCAATCATAAACACAGCAGATAAATTGGAAAATGCTAGAATCATTCCGGCAAGAATGGGTGCAAAAATCCGAGCCGTGCTATCAGCCATGGAAAGCAATCCGTTCGCTCGAGAAAAATCTTCTTTGCTGACCAGTTGTGGAATTGTGGCCGAAAACGCAGGTGATTGAAATGCTTCAAAAATGGCGATCAATGCTTCTACTAATAATAAATGCCAGATTTGCAATCCTCCTGTTGAGAAATTAATGAACAAAAAGAGTGTCCCAAGACTTGCGCCGATATCTGTAAAAATCAGAATTTTTTTGCGATCCAACCGGTCTATCCAAACGCCAGCAAAAGGGCTGACCAACACAAAAGGCAAATAGCCAAAAAAACCAAGCCACCCCAATATCATCGTTTGTTGGGTTTGTTGGTAGGCCCAAACAATGACGGCAAAACGGGTCATTGCGGATCCTAATATGGAAACAAACTGGCCAAACCAGATAAGGTAAAACACTAATTTTGGATTTTTAAATTGAGGGAGCATTGATTTAATCCTTGAAAATATAAAACACAGGGTGTGTTCGCGATACAACTATTTTATAATTGAAAAAATAAATATTGATGTTCTGCAAGCGCAAATTCGGATATAGGGAAATCAATTTGTCATTTGTAGTAAATGAAAACTAGAAAAAATCTGTTATCAGCAGGAGAATTTTAAATGCATATAAACCATATTGCAATATGGACCAGTGATTTGGAACGGTTGAAACTTTTTTACCAGACGTTTCTAAATGCGGCTTGTGGCTTGAAATATATCAATCCTCACAGGAGATTTGAATCCTATTTTTTAACATTTGAACAAGGCGCGCGGTTGGAATTAATGACAATCCCAGATTTGAAAGATATTGGTTCAGACCGTTCTTTATTATTAGGGTACTCTCACCTTGCTTTTTCAGTGGGTTCGGAAAAGAAAGTCGATGAATTGACTGAAAGAATGCGTGATGTA
The DNA here is from genome assembly GCA_002840755.1 of Chloroflexi bacterium HGW-Chloroflexi-10. Taxonomy (GTDB): domain Bacteria; phylum Chloroflexota; class Anaerolineae; order Anaerolineales; family Anaerolineaceae; genus UBA6170. The sequence goes on from PHBZ01000023.1 coordinate 109,421, forward strand.
GGTGTAAAAATTATCAGTGAACCGCGTAGAACCGGGGATGGTTATTATGAAAGCGTGGTTGCCGACCCGGATGGAAATTCTGTGGAATTAACGGTCTGACTGATCAGGTAAAGGGTCTTACCATTCACTTTTAAAGTGTTATCGGTTCACTTTTCAAGTTGCGCTGACACAAAAAAAACCGTGCTTGACAAATCCAAATTCGATCTGTATAATCCACCCAATGAATACACTGCTCATCCAGACAACCCTGCAAAAAATAGCTAAGAAGACCAAGGCCAACAGTTATTAAATATTGTCTGGTTGTTTGGAATTTATTCAGAATTTTGTAAACTTACCTCGCCAGACATGGCGAGGTTTTTTTTATTCAGATAGGACTATGATGAAACAAATTAATCCAATGATTGTTAAGAAGATGGTCAAGAAGCACAAACCGGATAACATCTGGTAAGTTTTGTTTTTCTTAGACCAATTGTAAGAAATACCAAAAGGGGCTTACCGGTAAAATGGCGAGCCCTTTTTTATTTGATCCGGAAAGGAATTTTTATGAAAGTTGGCATTTTATTTTCCAGAATCCGAAAAGAAGAAAAACTGTTAATGGATAGTTTTGAACAGCGCAATGTTCAATATGAAATGATTGATGTCCGTGACGCTGTTTTTAACCTCCATCAGATGGCTTATTGGCAATCTTTTGACGTGTTTTTGGAGCGCTGCATCAGTTATTCTCAGGCGCAAACCGTAATGGAAATTTTTGAAGGCTGGGATATCCCGTGTGTGAATACGGCACAGGTTGGCAGAATTTGTGGTGACAAAAAAAACACCACATTGGCTTTGATCCGTAATCAGGTGCCAACACCCCAGGTGCGCATTGCCCTAACGCCTGAATCAGCCCTGTTGGCCATCGAGGAAATGGGTTACCCGGTGGTGCTTAAACCGACGGTAGGTTCATGGGGAAGATTGCTCGCACTGATAACCTGCCGGGAGGCCGCAGAAGCAGTCCTGGAGCATAAAGCCACCCTTGGCTCAGTCCAGCACTCCATTTTTTATATTCAGGAATATATCGAAAAAGATGGTCAGGATATCCGCACTTTCGTGGTCGGCGGTGAAACCATCTGCGGAATTACTCGTACTTCAGAGCATTGGATTACCAACACCGCCCGTGGTGGCCTGGCAGCCAATTGTCCGATCACCCCCGAGATTGATCACCTATCTCGTATTGCAGCCCAGGCCGTCGGTGGCGGCATCCTCGCGGTGGATTTGATGCAGGATCGTCAGGGGCGGTTATGGGTGAATGAAGTGAACCACACCATGGAATTTAAAAATAGTATTGACCCAACCGGTGTGGATATCCCCGGCAAGATGGCTGATTATGTTATTCACTATGCGGAAACACACCGTGCAATTAACCAATAAAAAAGCAACCCAAAAAGGAAATGATCATGAGTATACAAAATTTTCAGATTATCGAATCAACGTTGAGGGAAGGGGAACAGTTTGTCAATGCGTTTTTTACCCAGGCGCAAAAAATCGAAATCGCCAGTTTATTGGATGCGTTTGGTGTGGAGTATTTGGAGCTCACCACACCGCAAGCTTCACCGCAAAGCGAACTTGATTGTATTGCGATCGCAAAACTGGGCTTAAGGGCCAAAATTGTTACCCATACCCGCTGCACGTTGCCAGATGTCCGCAAAGCTGTGGAAACCGGAGTGAATGGTGTGGATGTCGTCATCGGCACATCTTCCCAATTGCGTGAATTCAGCCACGGTAAAAGCGTTCCGGAAATTATTGAATTGGCCCAGGAAGTATTTGAATACTTAAAATCACAAAATGTGGAAATGCGTTTTTCCACAGAAGATAGTCTCCGCAGTGATCTTCAGGATTTGTTTGCTGTTTATGAAGCTGTAGATGCCATTGGGATCAATCGCGTCGGTATTGCCGATACGGTTGGCATTGGTACCCCCATGCAGGTTTACAACCTTGTTTCCGAATTACGCAAAAGGGTAAAAGCCGATATTGAGTTTCATGGGCATAACGATACCGGTTGTGCCATTGCCAATGCCCATGCGGCTTTGGAAGCCGGCGCCACCCATGTCGATACTAGTGTGTTGGGCATTGGCGAGCGCAACGGCATCACTTCCCTGGGCGGGTTAATTGCCCGATTATACGCAATCGATTCGAACCTGGTGAAAAAATATAACCTGCCCTTACTGGTTGAATTGGATCAACGGGTAGCGGAACTCGTCCAGGTGGATGTTCCATTCAATAATTACATCACCGGTTTCTCGGCATTTACCCACAAAGCCGGTATTCACGCCAAAGCCATCTTAAACAATCCCTCAACTTATGAGGTTCTGTGCCCGGAAGATTTTGGTTTGAAACGCTATATCAATATCGCGCACCGCCTCACCGGTTGGAATGCCGTTCGTTTCCGCGCTGAACAGTTGGGGTTGGAGTTATCCGATGATCAGATCAAACATATCACCGGCGAAATTAAAATGCTTGCGGATGAGCATCCTCTGACTCTGGACGATGTGGATGCGCTGCTGCGTAACGAATACCATCCTTTGGAAATCGAATATAGCAATCCGAATGAAGTCGCTTAAGGAGCAGAATCATGGGACAAACACTCACGGAACAGATTTTTTCGCATGCGCTGAGTCGCAAAGTACATCCAGGTGAAATAGTCGTCGTACGTCCGGATGTGGTGATGAGTCACGATTCATTGACCCCGGGTATTATCGATATTTTGCAAAATGAGTTTGGCAAATCCAATGTGTACGATCCTCAGCAGTTGGTTTTCTCGTTTGATCATGTCGCCCCAGCCTCAACGGTTGGCACGGCCGATAGTCAGAATAGAGTGCGTGCTTTTGCGCGCGATCAGAATATCCGCCTGTTTGATGTCGGACGCGGGATTTGCCACCAGGTGTTGGTCGAGGAAGGTATTGCGCAGCCCGGTTTTATTGTCATGGGTGCCGATTCGCACTCCACCAGTTATGGTGCGGTAGGAGCTTTTGGTTCAGGGATGGGGTCAACCGATGTCGCCGTCATCTGGGCAACCGGGAAAACCTGGCTGCGTATCCCCGAGACCCTGCGTATAATCGTGCATGGACGTTTTCGCCCGGGTGTTGGGCCAAAAGATCTGGCGCTGAAAATCGGTCGGGTCCTGACCATCTCCGGTGCAACCTATGAGGCGATTGAATATCATGGCCTGGATTGGCTGCCCCTCAATGGCCGTCAGACGCTCAGCAGCATGGCCGTGGAATTGGGCGCCAAAGCCGGAATCGTTCCTCCGACTGGTGAAATTGACCACCGTTTTATAACACCGGATTGGCTGTTTGTAGATCCACAGGCACACTATGTGCGTACTCTGGAAATTGATTTGGAGGATCTGGAACCCCAAATTGCTTTACCCCATGCAGTAGATAATGTGGTGGACATCGCCCGCATCACCGGAACAGCGATTCATGAGGTCTTTTTAGGCACTTGCACCAACGGTCGCTATGAAGACTTGCGTGAAGCCGCCGAGATACTCCGTGGTCGTCAGGTCTCAGCCAACGTGCGTTTGATCATAACCCCCGCCTCGCGCATGGAACTGATGCGCGCCATGCAGGATGATACGCTCACCACACTGGTTGCCGCCGGCGCAGTGCTGACCACCCCCGGTTGTGGTACTTGTATGGGGAGGCATCAGGGCACGCTGGGTAAAAATGATGTGTGTCTTTCAACCGGTAACCGCAATTTTCGTGGCCGCATGGGAGATCCCACTTCGCAGATTTATCTGGTCTCGCCATCTGTAGCTGCAGCCAGTGCGCTGACCGGTGTAGTGACTGATCCCAGATCATTATAAATGGAGGATAAAATGGCTCGAATATGGAAATTCGGTACGGATGTGGATACCGATCAAATTGTACCCGGGCGTTATGCGCCTTATATGCGCCCGAATGAGGATGTGGGTAACGCAGCCTTTATTGAAGCCAACCCGGCTTTTAACCAGCAGGCAGTCCCGGGCGATATTATTGTAGCCGGTGAGAACTTTGGCTGCGGTTCCTCCCGTGAGTATGCCGTTCTGGCTTTAAAACGCCGCCAGGTAGGCGCGATCATTGCCAAAAGCTTTGCTCGTATTTTCTACCGTAACGCGGTCAATCTGGGGTTAGTTCTGATCGATTCCCCACAGGTGGTGGATGCGTTAGGGGATGGAGATCAGGCTGATCTGGACCTGGTCAACGCCTCTTTATCAGTGAACGGGCAGTTCTATTCGCTGCCAGTGCTGCCGCCTTTCGCGCGTGTCATTGTGGAAGCTGGTGGCGTGGTGGCTTACATTCAAAAATATGGCCGCTTACCCGGTGAACCAGATTTGGAGGTTTGAAAATTGCCAAAATTATGTGTAATACCTGGTGATGGAATCGGTTTGGAAGTTGTGCCGGCAGCAGTAAGTGTATTGGAATTGGTCATTCCCGGATTGGAAGTGATCCAGGCGCAGGCTGGCTGGGGTTGTTTTCAAAGGAATGGTGTGTCTGTGCTGCCGGAAACGCTCACAGCCATCCGTGAGTGCGGTGCGGCCCTGTTTGGCGCGGTTTCTTCTCCATCTAAAAAAGTGGAAGGTTACCGCTCCGCAATCCTGACATTGCGCCAATCGCTCGATCTCTACGCCAATATCCGCCCTGTGCGCAGTTTGCCGGGTGTTTCACCACGCTCGGATATTGATATGATCATCGTCCGTGAGAATACCGAAGGCTTATATGCCGGGTTGGAAACACTGGAAAATGGGCGTGCCACAGCCACCCGTGTGATTACCCGCGCTGCCACATTGCGTATAGCTGAGCAGGCGGTTTCAATTCTCAGAAATTTGCACAGAAAAAAAATTTCCATTGTGCATAAAGCCAATGTGCTGCCGCTCACCGACGGGTTGTTTCGCGACACTGTCCGCGAGGTGATTGCGCAGCATCAGCGGGAAGGATTGCAAATGGAGACCGATGAAATTCTGCTAGATCTGGCGGCTCTGAAGATGTTGAGCGCTCCGGAAAAATATGATGTGATTGTCACGACCAATCTCTTTGGTGATATTCTGTCGGATGCAGCGGCGTATTGGTGCGGTGGAATGGGCTTGGCGCCTTCCATCAACCTGGGGGATGGGGTGGCGCTGGCGGAACCGGTCCATGGCTCCGCGCCGGATATTGCCGGGAAGGGTATTGCCAACCCTATTGCCGCTATATTAAGCGCGGCGCTCCTGGTCCACTATGCTTGGAATTTGCCGGATATAGCGCATCAGATTGAAAATGCTGTCGAAAAAACACTCGCATCCTTTGTCGAAACCGGCAAAATGGCTTCCTTGAATCAACTTTCTACCAATCAGATGCTGGAAGAGATAATCCTCCGCTTATAGGTTATTCCGATGTTCAAAATTTTGTGTTTTTCCTCCAAAGTCAGATTTAAAACCATTTTTTGTGATTGTCTTGACAATATAACTTCAGTCAATTACACTAGTGGCCAATATGATCCCAACAAATTCAATTCTTCGTCGTCGCGCTCGTCGTAACCGACTCCCAATTACCAGGGAAGACGGCGCTAGCGCTTTAATGGATTAATTCTCAGAATCATTACACCGTAAAGCAAAAAGCCTTCCTTCCTGGAAGGCTTTTTTTATTTTCAGTTTCAAAAAAGTGAGGACTTATGATGAGTAAAAAAGAAGTTAAAAAAGTGGTGTTGGCCTATTCAGGCGGTTTGGATACTTCGGTGATCGTGCCCTGGTTAAAAGAGAATTATGGCTGTGAAGTAATTTGTTTCTGCGCCGATGTGGGCCAGGCGGAAGAACTCGACGGCTTGGAAGAAAAAGCACTGGCTTCTGGCGCTAGCCAATTAATTATCCATGATATGAAAGAAGAATTCGTCGAAGAGTACATCTACCCAACTTTAAAAGCGGGTGCGGTGTATGAACGCAAGTATTTATTGGGCACTTCCATGGCCAGGCCGTTAATTGCCAAGCACATGATCGATGTCGCCCATGAAGTCGGCGCGGATGCTTTGTCTCATGGAGCCACCGGTAAGGGCAATGACCAGGTCCGCTTTGAATTAACCTTTGCAGCTCTCGATCCGCGCTTGCAGGTGATTGCTCCCTGGCGCGAATGGGATATTCGCTCCCGGGAAGATGCCATTGCCTACGCTAAAGCCCACAATGTGCCGGTTACCGCTACTGAAAAATCAATCTACAGCCGCGACCGCAACCTCTGGCATCTTTCGCACGAGGGTGGTTTATTGGAAGACCCCTGGAATGAACCGGAAGAGAGTATGTACCTCCTCACAGCTTCTCCGGAAAATGCGCCCGATTCCCCGGCCTATGTGGATATCACCTTTGAATCAGGCACACCGGTCGCCGTAAATGGAGAAAGTTACACGCCGGCGCAGCTGCTGATGAAATTAAATGCCATTGGTGGTGCGCATGGTATTGGCCGGGTAGACCTGGTGGAAGGTCGTCTGGTAGGTATGAAATCCCATGGCGTCTACGAAACCCCCGGTGGAACCATTCTCTATGCCGCGCATCGTGAACTTGAATCCCTGGTGCTGGATCGCCAGACCATCCAATACAAAGATACCATTGCATTGAAATACGCTGAACTGGTTTACGACGGCATGTGGTTCTCTCCATTGCGTGAGTCACTGGCTGCTTTTGTGGATGCCACCCAGGGTCCTGTAACCGGTGAAGTAAAACTCAAATTATACAAAGGCAATATCATCCCGGTTGGCCGCAAGAGCAAGCTCTCCCTCTATCGTGAAGATTTTGCTACTTTCGGTCAGGAAGATGTCTACGACCAGTCCGATGCGAAAGGTTTTATCAATTTGTTTGGTCTGCCCTTAAAAGTTCGGGCGATGAATGGTTTGCCGGTCTCTGGAATAAAAATGCCGAAACCGGATTATTCCCGCTTCAAAAGGGATTAAGGAGCCAGCGATGAGTTTATGGGGCGGTCGTTTTTCCGGATCGATGGACCCGGATGCCTGGATCTTGAATGCATCCATCCTGTTTGACCAGCGCATGGCCCGGCAGGATGTGACCGGCAGTCAGGCCTGGGCGCAGCAGTTGCAGGCAATCGGCGTTTTGAACGTTGAAGAATACGCAGCCATTCATCAAGGGTTGGAGCAGATTCAGAGTGAGTTTTCTCAAAAGACCTTTGTATTTCAACCCGGCGATGAGGATATTCACAGCGCGGTGGAACGCCGTATGTACGAAATAATCGGCGCGACGGCTGGTAAACTGCATACCGGACGCAGCCGCAACGACCAGGTCGCCACTGATTTTCGCTTATGGTTACTGGATCAAATTCCTGAAATATTAAAAACTATCGGTCAGTTTCAAGCGCAATTAATCACCCGCGCTGAAATGGATATGGACCTGGTCATGCCGGCCTATACCCATTTGCAGCGCGCTCAGCCGGTGTTATTGAGCCATTGGTGGTTATCCTTTTTCTGGGCATTGGAACGCGATCGCCAGCGCTTAGTTTTCGCTCAACAGGAATGTGCTGTGCTGCCGTTAGGCAGTGGCGCAGTCGCCGGAACCAGCTTCCCGATTGATCGTGAAGCATTGGCGGCCCAACTGGGTTTCGCCAAAATCAGCCGGAACAGCATGGATGCGGTCTCGGATCGGGATTTCGCCGTTCAGTTTGTCTTCGACGCTGTGCTTTGCGGGGTGCACCTTTCCCGCTTAGCGGAACAGGTGGTTTTGTTTACTTCAGCTGAGTTTGGTTTCTTTGTATTGGATGATGCCTTTGCCACCGGCTCTAGCCTCATGCCGCAAAAGAAAAACTCGGATGTGTTTGAATTAACCCGTGGAAAAGCGGGCACCATGTTGGGCTTGTTAACCGGCCTTTTAGCCACCCTGAAAGGTCTGCCTTCCACCTACGATAAGGATTTGCAGGAAGATAAACAGGCTGTTTTTCAGGCCTTTGATATCCTCATGGCCGTGTTACCCGTGTTGACCAAAGCCATTGCGACGCTGCGTGTCAACCCGGCCAGAATGGCAGCCGCTATAGATCCTTCGGTCTATGCCACCGATGTGGCCGACCTGTTGGTTAAAGTCGGCATACCCTTTCGCGAAACGCATGGCCTGGTAGGCCAGGCCGTCCGCGTAGCAGCCGGTCAGGCAAAGGGCATTCAGGAATTATCCGTTGAGGAATGGCAGGCTATTATCCCCGGTGTAACCATCGATTGGCAGGCGGTCTTTTCGCCTCAGGCCAGTATCGCCACCCGCTCTGTGGTGGGCGGCACAGCCCCGGCGGCTGTATTGGAACAAATTAACACCGCGCGCAGGTGTTTGTTGGTATAAAAATTTTATTTGAGCAATTGGAGGAAAAAATGAAAATGGTAATGTGTTTGGAATGTGATGCTGAAATTAGCCTGGATGCAGGCGTTGAAGAAAATGAAATTATTGTTTGTCCGGACTGCGGTGTTGATCTGGAAATAACTTCCCTTAATCCATTGACCGTTGCACTGGCACCGATGGAAGAGGAAGATTGGGGCGAGTAGGATGAGTGATCGCCTGCGCATTGGTGTTTTGTTTTCGCGGGTCCGGGTGGAAGAAAAGTGGATTTTCGCCGCCCTGGAGCAGCGTGGTGTGGATTATGAACGCCTGGATGATCGCAAGGTCTTTTTTGACCTTGAACATCCGGGGGATTGGAAAACCTATGATGCCATCCTCGAGCGCAGTATCAGCTATTCCAGCGGGTTGAACATTCTGCGGGTCTTGAATTCGTGGGGGATACCCACGGTCAATACCGCCAGAGTAGCCGACACCTGTGGCGATAAGCTGGCTACCAGCGCTGCCCTGGCCAAAGCCGGGTTGCCTCAACCGCGTAACCTCGTCGCTTTTTCCACCGAAGCCGCCCTGGAAGCCATCGAAACCATCGGTTACCCGGTGGTCATCAAGCCGGTAGTCGGCTCCTGGGGAAGGCTCCTCGCCAAGATCAACGACCGTGACGCGGCGGAAGCCGTGCTGGAACATAAATCAGTCTTGGGTTCGGTGCAGCATTCGGTCTTTTATATTCAGGAATATATTAAAAAACCGGGTCGGGATATTCGCGTCTTTGTCATGGGCAACGAAGCTGTCACTGCGATCTATCGCAAATCCGAGCATTGGATTACCAATACGGCCCGTGGTGGCGAAGGTGAGATTTGTAAAATCACCCCGGAGCTTGAAAAAATCTGCGTCGGGGCCGCTCAGGCAGTCGGTGGTGGTGTGCTGGCGATCGATATTCTGGAACACACCGACAGAGGCTACCTGATCAATGAGATTAACCACACCATGGAATTTCATACCCTCATGCCGATAACCGGTGTGGATGTCTCCGGGTTAATGGTAGAGTACTTATTAAAAGTTGCAAAACGGGAAATAGAGGTGGCATTATGACAAAAGTTTCCATAGTCGGTGGTTCCGGGTATACCGGTGGGGAATTATTGCGTTTATTAACATTTCATCCGCAGGTAGAAATTCACCAGGTAACCTCCCGCGCGCATCTGGGTGAGTATATCCATCAGATGCACCCTAACTTGCGCAAGATCAGCCAGTTGAAATTCTCCGATCCGGGCCAACTCGAGCCGGTGGATGTTCTCTTCCTGGCAGTACCCCATGGCGAGGCCCAGAAGAAAATCCAGGAGTATGCTGGTCTGGCCGGCAAAATTGTCGATCTCTCCGCCGATTTCCGCCTGCGTGATCCTGCTTTGTATGAAAAATGGTATGGCCAGGTCCACGCGGCTCCGCAATGGCTGGAGAAATTTGCCTATGGGCTGCCCGAGATTAACCGGGAAGCTATCCGCAAGGCCGATTACGTCAGTGGTGTTGGTTGTAACGCCACCGCCAGTATTTTATCCCTGTTGCCGGTGATGCAGGCTGGCCTGGTCGAAGCCGGTGCGGCCGTGACCATTGAGATCAAAGTCGGTTCTTCCGAAGGTGGCGCCTCGGTCAACGCCGGCTCACATCACCCCGAACGCAGCGGTGTCATCCGCACCTTCTCGCCCTTTGGTCACCGCCATACAGCGGAGGTGATCCAGGCCTTTGGTCTGGAAAAGCTGTGGTTAACCATGACCGCGGTGGATCTCGTCCGTGGCGCGTTAGCCACTGCCCATGTTCAGTTAAAACCGGGCGTAGCCATGAAGGACTTGTGGAAGGCTTATCGGGCAGTTGCCCAGGAAAACCCCTTCGTCAGGCTGGTTAATGAAAAACGCGGCATTTACCGCGTCCCGGAACCCAAGGTATTGGCCGGTTCCAATTACGCAGACTTGGGTTTTGCCCTGGATGAAGAAAGTAACCACCTGGTCTCGATCTGTGCCATTGATAATTTAATGAAAGGCGCTTCCGGTTCAGCCGTGCAGTGCATGAATTTGATGATGGGTTGGGATGAAATGACTGGGCTGGAATTTCCTGGTCTGCACCCGGCTTAATGGAGGAAGCAAATGAGCGATATTCTGGTAATTAAAATCGGAGGCACCGAAGGTGTCGATTTTGACCGGCTCTGCAAAGAAATTGCCGGGCTGGTGAAAGCCGGTAAGCAAATAGTGGTAGTGCATGGTGGTTCCAAAGATGCCAACCAGTTGGGTGAGGCGGTCGGTTACCCGCCCAAATTCCTCACCAGTCCGGATGGCTATACCTCGCGCTATACCGATGCGAAAACCCTCGAGATTTTCTCGATGGCGGTCAAAGGTAAAGTCAATATGCTCTTAGTCTCCAAACTGCAGCAGGCTGGCATTAACGCTTTTGGACTCAGTGGGCTGGATGGCAGGTTCATGGTCGCCCAGCGCAAAAAGGCCCTGCAAAGTGTGGAAAACGGCAAACGCAAGATCATTCGTGATGATTTCAGCGGCAAAATTGAACAGGTTAATCCGGCGATTATTCACTGGTTGCTAAGTCAGAATATTACCCCTGTCATAGCGCCTATGGCGGCTTCCACCGAAGGCGAAGGTCTCAATGTGGATGCTGACCGTGCCGCGGCCATGGTGGCTGCTGCCTTGCAGGCCGCCGATCTGCTGCTGTTTACAGCCATCAAAGGTTTGTACCGCAGCTTCCCCGATGAGAGCACCTGGATTCCCAAATTGAAGGAATCTGAACTGGAATCTGCCATGCAGTTCGCTGAAGGACGCATGAAGAAAAAAGTAATGGGTGCGCAGGAAGCCCTGGCTGCCGGTGTCAAACGTGTGGCCATAGCTGATGGAAGTGTGGAAAACCCGATAGCCAATGCCATGGCCGGGAATGCAACCTGGATAGGTGGTTAACATGGATTGGGTTACGCTTGAAGATCAATATGCCAGTGGTGTCTACGCCAAACGCGGCCTCGCGATTGTTAGCGGCCAGGGTGCCACCCTTACCGATGACCATGGCAGGGTCTACATCGACTGCGTCGGCGGCCAGGGAACCGCCAATATCGGCCATGTTCACCCGCGCTGGTTGAAAGCGCTCACCGACCAGGCTGGTGTACTGTTAAATTGTCCCGAGATGTTCTCAAATGATCAACGTGCCTTATATATGCAAGAGTTATTGTCTGCGGCGCCTTTTAATATGCAGCGTGTATTTTTCTGTAACTCCGGTGCCGAAGCCATCGAGGGCGCGCTGAAATTCGCCCGTGCTGCCACAGGCCGGACCCAGATCATCGCTGCCAAACGCGCCTTTCATGGCCGTACCATGGGTGCCCTTTCCGCCACCTGGAATAAAAAATATCGTGATCCTTTTCTTCCATTGGTGCCCGATTTTAACCACATCACTTTTAATGAAGTTAACGACCTGGAAACCATTACCGAAAAAACTGCCGCGGTTTTGCTGGAAGTGATTCAGGGGGAGGGCGGGGTCTATCCCATCGACCCGGCATACCTGCAGGCGGTCCGCGAAACCTGCGATCGCACCGGTGCATTGCTCATCGTCGACGAAGTCCAGACCGGTTTTGGGCGCACCGGCAAATTGTTTGCAGTCGAGCATTTCGGCGTGCCGGTAGATCTGCTCTGCGTCGCCAAATCCATGGCCGGTGGGCTGCCCATGGGCGCTATCCTGATGGGTCCGAAAGTGGGCCGTATGGAACCCGGGATTCATGGTTCTACCTTTGGTGGAAACCCGCTGGTCTGCGCGGCAGCCCGTGAAACCCTCAAAATTTTGCAGGAAGAACATCTCATTGAACAGGCAGCCGTATTGGGTGTCGAATTTCAGCAGCAGTTGCGCGCCATTCAAAGTCCCCTGATTCGGGATGTGCGTGGGATGGGCCTCATTGTCGGCGTGGAGCTCAAACAAAAAGTAGCCCCATATATCAAACGTCTCACCGAACTCGGCGTGCTGGCTTTACCGGCTGGAATGACCGTTCTGCGTTTTCTGCCGCCATTGGTCATTAGCCGCGAACAACTGAACCAGGTTGCTGCGGCGGTTACGCAGGTTCTTACGGAAGGATGACCCATGAACCACGTCCCGGAAACCCTTTTAGGCCTGCTGCAGTATTATAGCCCCACCGGACAGGAAGCCGCTGCCGTTAACTGGTTGGTGCAGCGCATGTCTTACCTGGGATTTAATCAGGCCTTTGTCGACCAGGCCGGCAATGCCGTTGGCATCAAAGGCAATGGCAGTAATCAGATCGTCTTACTCGGCCATATAGATACGGTTCCGGGAGAAATCCTGCTCAGGGAAGAAGAAGGTATTCTCCACGCTCGTGGCGCTGTCGATGCCAAAGGGCCTCTGGCGGCCTTTGTCGATGCGCTCGCAGGCAGTTCCGTTCACCCGGATTGGCAGGTCGTCGTGATCGGTGCGGTAGATGAAGAAGGCGATTCGAAAGGCGCGCGTTATCTCGTAGACCAGTACCACCCGCAGTTTGCCATTATCGGCGAACCCAGTCAGTGGAACCGTGTCACCCTCGGCTATAAAGGCTCCCAGCATGCCAGGCTCTCCGTCAAGCTGCCATTGGTGCATTCTTCCCAGGGTGGCAGTGCCAGTGATGTCTTATTGGCCGCCTGGCAGGCGCTTCTCTTGAAGGTCCGGGAATATAATGCCGGCAAATCCATGTTTGATCAATTGCTGCCAACCGTGCTTTCTATAAACAGCGGCAACGATGCGTACGCCACCCAGGCGCAGCTCCAGGTTGGTGTTCGTCTTCCTGTGGAAGTATCTCCTCAGGGTTGGATGGAAGAATGGTTGGGAAGCCTGGAAGGTGTAACGGTCGAACCGTCTTTAGGTGGTATCAGCGCCTACAAAGCGGATAAAAACTCCAGCCTCTCCCGCGCTTTCCTCGGTGCCATTCGCGCCGCCTCAGGAACACCCGGCTTCGTCAGCAAAAGCGGCACCGCCGATATCAACCTCGTCGCGCCTGCCTGGGGCTGCCCGGCTGTTGCCTATGGTCCCGGAGATTCCAATCTGGATCACACCCCCCACGAACATATCTCCTTGGAAGACTTTGCCCGCGCGGTTCAGGTTCTGCAAGGCGTTTTGCAAAGGCTGGGTGCGGCAAATCCGGCTTAGTAAAAATTCAGGCCGGATATACGGAATCACCTTTGAGTGTTCTGGTTGGAATCATGTAACCAGATCCACACTGGTGTTTCAAAGTACAAAATCAACGCTTACTTCCTGGCCCAAAGCAATAAGTTGCCCAGAATCAAAAAAGGCAGCGCTACAAAGAGTATGCCAAGCACAACCGAAATGGTATTTTTACCAACAATTACCAGAGGCTTTTCATCCGGGTGGCGGATATAATCATTTATCCGGGTTTTGGTTTCTGCGGCAGTTGCTGTGTTAAAAAACTGCGAACCTAATTTGAACGCCTCAGTTTCATTTTGAATGACGAGGATGTTATCAGAGCATTCATAATCGTTCGATGTGGAATCCGTGTAGCAGGAAGTATCGACCTTGGCCAGGGTAACATCCTGGAGGGTTTTCACCTGCGTGAGGGGGATTATCCCAAGCCATTTGATTTGTTTTGTACAATCAACCACGCCGGTATCATTCCGGATCAGGGTGATTGTAGTGAATTCTCCATACAGGATGATCGCTATTATACCGATTGCAGTCAGGATCATCCCTAATAGCATCAGTTGGAAAGGATGTTTTTGCGATGGTGTTTTTTGTTTCAACGTATTTTCCTGAATGTATCATTCTTACGTAAAAAAAGTTTATGATAAAAATTTTCTAATAAGCATACTATAGAAACTCACATTTTGTTTACCAGACGGCTTCTTTGCATTAGCGCACACAACTTGTCATTCTGACACATAGTGCTCCGAGGCTGAAAGCCGAAGGCGACGCAGTGAAGGAAAGCCCTGAGCATCTTTTCGCGAAGGACAAGGTCCCGATTAAATTTAACGAAACAGGTTGGAATTTTTGTCCACGGTTTGAACCGGTTTAGTATGACGAACTTAAAATTTGGTTACATGGCTTAACATGTAAATCACCTTTAATTCTTTCCTCACTTTCACTATTAAAGAATTAATCTTGACAACATAAAAAGAATATCAGGAAATGTTTGGTTTCGAAAACCTTGAAAACTTATGGTCTCAAAAAATATCGATAAACCTGGCCATTTAAAGCAGTCCATAAGTGTCCTTTATCGTCTTCGATAACGCTGGACGTCAAAGAACTGAACTTCTTAGTTTTGTACGAAATCGGATCATAAACAAACAACCCTTCATCTGTACTGATAAATGTCTTTCCATTGGAAGCATGTAAAATCGATTGAAAAACAGAAGTTTCTTCAATACTGGGCCCCCATGTTTCATATTTATAGTTGATAACTTTAAACACTTCTTCATCCAATCCATGCCAAAGAATTCTATCTTTTTGAACTTCACCCCAGCTATGCGCTTGAGTCCATAAAATACCATTTTTATCAAAATAAAAAACATCCAGACCTTTAGAAATCCCCTTATCCTCATAAAGGATTCCCATATCCACTAATTCCTCGGTTATAGGATCTATTTTAATAAATTTACTGTTATTGCCAATATCGCCCCGCACATAAAACCAGATTACTCCGGATGGGTCTGCAAAAACTGCATTAATGTCTACAAGGCCCAAATCCGCAAATTCAGCGGTGAAATCAATCTTATACGCTGTATTATTTTGTGGATTATATTTAAATAAATACGTCCTATCTTTTAACTCGGACGTTAATACCCATAAATTCCCCGAATCGTCCTCTGTAAAGGATATTACCCGGCAGCCCTTTAATATTTTTCCTTCGTCCTCTACAGGAATAAAGCGATCATGTTCTTTATCATATCGGCTGAGCAGCCATAAAGGCTTCTCCAATTTACATTGCGTACTCTGTAAACTTAAATCTAATTCTTTATAAACACCACCCGCGCCCCATAATTCTTGTTCTTTAGAAACATATAAAAGAAAATTCGAGCCTTTTCCTTCTTCAAAACCCATCAGATAGGATTTGAATTGGTGTGACTTTGGATCAAACCGCAATATCTCAGAATCATAATAAGGCGTTGTAAACCAAATAGCGTTGTCGAAAAACACAATGCTGTCAACTTCTTCATATTCGAATTTTTTCTCCCAAAATGGAACCTGTGGTCTCCACTGGCTCCCTATATTGCTCATACAAGCTGTAAGAAAAATCAATAAAGTAATTGTCATTATTATTCTTTTTTTCATGTTTTGAACCAATCCTTACTTTATCGTATTCAAAAAGAAATTCATCATAGAGGTTGTAAGAGCTGAATCAGTTGCAATTAGTAAATGACCTTTTCCTTCGGTAGGGTAAGAAAAATCCGCATAATTCGTAATCAATGACGACCCGGGAGTGGGAACAGAATTCACTCAAAATTGCGATTTTGCCCACTCATCCTTCATATTGTAATCCATCAACCCCAAGCCTTTCAGAAGTCCGCGGAACGAAGTGGCGTGCCGAAGCATTCCGGGCACAGCACAAAAAACCAACCCAATACAAGATTTTCATGGCTTTTTTCGAAGTACTTACAGCAAAAACTATTATTTTTTCTCGCTTGGTAGTAATTCTCCAGTGAATGGATCATATTCATTGATGACTATCTGCTCATTCTTTTCTGAATAGGTTTCAATATAAGAGACACTCCAACCTCGAAATTCAGCGGAATCAGGAAACATTCCAACTCTAACATAGCAATTGTTATTTACCGTTTGACGTTGATCAGAACCACCATTTCTATCGGTTAATTCGAGGACATCTGAAGCGGAATATTTTATTTTGGAAAGGTTGATTTTATTCCATATTAAAATAACTGGTTCAATATATTCTTCTATAATTCGTAAAGTCTTACTTTGCAAATCAATAAATACATACCTGTGTACCCGGACTTTCTTTCCATCTACATTTTCTATCTTGCTATAGGTAAAGTACGAAGAATAAAATCCTGAGTTTACATTATCACACAGCGTAGAGAATTCTATGGAATCAAGTTTCGAGAAAGAAGCGTTCTCCAAAAGAACCAATTCATAAAATTTATTAACCAATAAATAAAAATCTTCTTCTTTCCCAAAAAAATAGTCGTCCTTAAGATTTTTATTACTTTCTACATCATTTTCATTAATCAAAACAAATTCGAGATCTTCGTTATTCAGTTTTAAAGGATCAAATTGATAATTTCTCGTATACCCGTATTGATATCGTTCCTCCTGAAGTAGCAGCCATGTAAAAGAAGCAATAAATAATACAAATAAAAGCATGAATATAATTAATAAACGTTTTTTCTTCATCGTCTACGTTCCTTTCAATTTATCCAATGTTTTATTTATTGGGTATTTGTACCTTGATAGAGGGGGGTACTTCAAATCACATAGTCTGTAACACAATTAAAACCTGTAAGAAAAGTTCATTAACCCTGAATCCAATAGCGTCCGAAAGTATTTATTAGCAGGGACGTGATTCGCGGTACTATCAAAGCAAAGCTGTAATCCACTATTTCCGCGATGCTCAAATCAATGGTGGAATTGTACTAATAGCAATGAGATTTATTTTGTAGGGATTGGTAACACCACCCCCTTGAATGGACTATATTGGTTTTCAAAAAGAATCGTGGAACCGTTATTGTTTGACTCTTCACTATAGTAAGTGACCAACCAGCCTTGAATTTTTGGAGAATTTGGAGATAAAGTAACAGAAACATCACAATTGTTATTTGTGGTTTGGCGTCGATCATAACCGCCATTAGTATCTGCGGATTTGAGAACATCAGCAGCAGAATAAACAATTTTGGAAAGGTTAATTTTCTCCCATATAGGAATAACGGAGTATTTTTCTTCAATGACCTTTATTTTTTTATCTTCCAAACTCACAAAAATATATCTATGTAATTTATTGAAACTTATACCATCTCGATCAATCTTAAAATATTGAGAATGCATTCCATGAAATCCATCGCCAATATTCTCGCAATTAGTGAAAAAATTTATTTGATTTAAATTCCAGAGTGACAGGTCGTCAGATAGAACCAATTTATAAAACTTTTTTACCAACAAATAAAAATCCTCTTCAGACCAATTTGAAAATTCTTTTTCAATATTTGTATTGTTTGGTAACTCTTTATTATCAAGCAAAATAAATTCAAGGTTCTCTTCATCTAATTTTAATGGATCAAATTGATATTCACTTGAATATAGATATTGGTATTCTGTTTCCTGCATAAGTAACCAGATAATTAATACAGTTGAGATTGCCAGCAAAGGAAAAATAATTATTATTATCCATCTGTTTTTATTCTTCATAATTTTCCTTTCACTGCGAAGCAACGAAGATGCATAGTAAGCGATGAGTTTGTTTTAGTCTCACTTAAATTAATTAGTTGGATAGTTTTGTCTCATCAAAGGTAATTTGAACCTAATACAATCTCTCTTTATTCCTTCATCCATCCCACAGGCAATTGATTTTGTGATACATGATAAGCGTCCTGGGTTTGCAAATCCAATAAAACAACCTCGAACTCTCCATTTTCAGAATTAAAGTTAGCAGGAAATACGATCTGCATTCCATTTGGAGACCAAACTGGGTAAGGAAAATTTGAATAAGTGTCACCATTCATTTCATTTCCCGCAGATATACAAGTATCTGTAACCTTTCCTGATTCTACTTTCAGAATTGCCAGAGTGGTGTTTCGTAAACCAGAAATCTTTTTTTCAGGGTTAAGTGCGTATTCCGGGGAAATCGCACAGCGATTCCGGAGTATGCCGCACAGTAAAGAGGGAAAAAGAGCTGGTTAAAAATAT
>PHBZ01000024.1 GCA_002840755.1 Chloroflexi bacterium HGW-Chloroflexi-10
TCAACTTCCCGTAAAAATGGACAACGAGTGTTGAATGTTCTACAAATGGCTTTGACCGGTTCACCCTTTGTTCCTCCTATTCTTCAGACTCATTTATAGGCCTGAGCAGTTACTCTTATTTTATATTTATTATTGATTGTGGTGTCTTTATCTTAGAAAACATTTGGTGACAAAGATTCTACGCAATATTTTCTGTCACAAAGATGAACGTATAATAAATATATTCTTGACATGAAACCCACAAATAAATTTTAGAGCATCAGGAGAATCTTATGAGTATAGATTATGAAGCAAATTCTGTGGATGTTGGCCTGAGGCTAAGGGAATTACGGGAAGCACGCCGGATTTCAATGCGAGAATTAGCTCGCCGGAGTGGCCTTTCTGCTAATGCACTCAGTATGATCGAAAGAAACCTGACATCACCCTCCGTCAGTACTTTGAATAAATTAGCGTTGGCAATGGAAGTTCCTATCACTGCATTTTTTCGCCAGGAACCAGAGAAACAACAAATTGTCTTTCGTAAAGCCAATCAGCGGAACCGGGTACCCTTTATGAGAGGCCTTTGGGAAGGGCTGGGAGGTGAGTCATTTACAGGAAAAATAGAAGCATTTCAATTAACACTAGAAAATGGCGGCAGCAGTGGTCCCCATGGTATGCTGCATACCGGCCATGAATTCGTTTACTGCCTGCGCGGAACGATAGAATATGAAGTCACTGGAGAATTATACACACTAGAACCAGGTGACAGCTTGATATTTGCATCACAACTGCTCCACCGCTGGAGGAACGCAGGGAAAACAGTTTGCAACGCCATCATAGTAATATCAGGTTTTGAAGAAAGTGATCACCCTTCCGAATATCATCTGGCCTCAGCCCAAACCAATGGGGAGGGAGCACAGGACAACCAGGAAATAAAATGACCAGGAGAAATTTTAAGCCACCATCTGGTGGCTTTTTTCATATATACAGCCGCGGAACTCTGGCAGTAATAGTGGAAATTGCTTCCGCTTGGGAAGTTCCCCAAATTTTAGCTAATTCGTCCACCCAAATATGTTCCGCTCCCATGTCACCAATCATAACAACCTCTTCGCCCTGAGAATATTCACGGGGAAGCTTCACCATAAATGCATCGCAGCAAATACGGCCGACAACGGGCATCCGTTGGCCATCAATGAGAACAACATTCTCTGGTGATCTGCGGTATCCATCCGCATAACCTACCGGAACCACTCCAATCCATTCTGTCTCATTCGTCTTATACGCAGCCCCATAACCAATTGAAGTTCCTGCAACAAATTGTTTACAGGAAGCCAGATAAGATTTCCAATGCACACAACGAATTAATCCTTCAGGTAATGGGGAAAAATAAAAGGGCTTTATTCCCAAAATAGCTGAACCCATCCTTACCATTGTATAATGCGCTTCTGGTAACCCATAGGCGACTGCAGAATTTGAAAAATGAACAGCGGTTGGAAAAATGAAATTTTCTGCAAGAAGCGAGATTATTTGTTTAAAAACATCTTGCTGTTTTTTTGTCAGCGCATGGTTGGGAATATCATCTACCATTGCAAAATGCGAATACAACCCTTCAATATTCACCCCGTGTTTTATCAATTCCTGAGCAACAGTCAGGATTTCATCGAGCATTAATCCATATCGGCCAAATCCGGTTTCTACCTTGAGATGAACATTAGCAGATTTTTTAAACGGTATCTGAATCAATCGCTTGCAGCAATTGACAGAATACACTGTAATCCGGAAACCCAAATTGACAGACTTTTCTAATTCATCATCCGTCAATGGACCTAATATGAGAATTTTGGCGTTTGGTAAATACTGCAGCTTAATTGCCTCACTCAAACGCGCTACAGCAAACCATTCAACCCCTGCATCATATATTTCTTTGCTAATACGTTCAATCCCCAATCCATAAGCATCAGCCTTCAAAACAGCCATAATTGGGGCTTGTACAATATTCTTTACCTGATTGATGTTGTGATGAATTGCAGCCAGATTAATTTCCAGCCAATTTGCTGCAACTGGATTATTTTTTATCATTTTGGTTCCTGTCTGATTAATGCATCCGATTTTCCAGTCTTATCCCATGGCCTCTAACTGTAATCAGATAATCGTGGGAAGGATCGATGCTAATCAATCGTTCACGCAATCTCCTGATTAATGCATCTAATGCCTGTTCAGAAACACCCACTGCCTTATCGTTTCCCCATATAGCAGAAACCAAATCACTTCGCGATACTACATCTCCTTCGTTGACAAACAACTCCTGCAACAATCTAAATTGTGGAACCGATAATGGCGGCAGCACCTCTTCTATACCAATCCATACCCTCCGAGATTTAGTATCAAGACGGAGTAGGTATTTGGAATTGTCAATCACCTCGACAACCGGACCCATGTGCTGATCTAAAGGCATAGTAGCATCTGAGCTGAGATAATAAAAACTTTGTACCAGGGCAATTTGAATGACATCGCCATCCTGAAGAAAAATCGGATTTTTTACCGGTTCACCGTTTAAAAAGGTACCGTTCTTGGATTCAAGATCGTCGAGTAAAACTGCACCTTCAACATAACTCACCCTGGCATGAAAGCGGGAAACCTGTCTGTCCGGTACAGAAATATCACAACCTGGATCTCTCCCAATTTGTAATTCTCCATCGATACCCCATCGCTGACCATCAAGTGGTCCTGATTGTGCTATTAAAACTGGCAGTTCTGCAATTGGACGATCCATTAATCCCTCACCACAACACTGAAATTCAAGAAGCCTTAGTGTATAATATATCAAATAATCTCAGAATTGTAAAAACGCCTTTACGATTTTCGAACGATCAGGAGAGAAGAAGCTAATGCCACTCGCGCTAAAAACGGGTGAAGTTTTGCGTGGACGTTATAAAGTAAACCGGATTATAGGGCAGGGAGGATCCGGATCAATCTATCTGTCAGATGATTTACGCTTAAACGGCCGGCAATGCGCCCTCAAAGAAGTTGAACATGATCGAACTTTACCGGAAGATTTGTTAAAAGAAGCTCGGGACCAATTCTTACGGGAAGCGACTGTTTTAGCACGGCTCGATCACCCCAACTTGCCAAAAGTAAGTGACTTTTTTTCGGTCTCCACACGGGATTATTTGGTTATGGATTTTGTGCCAGGTGAAGACCTCAGAACATTGATGTTAGAGGCAAAGAAAAAAAAACGTTTTCTATCTGAATTTGATGTATTAAATTGGATGGGGCAATTAGCAGATGCCCTGATTTATCTGCATGAGCAAAATCCTCCAATCTTACATAGAGATATTAAACCCAGTAATTTAAAATTAATGCCTAGTGGATTACTGAAATTAGTCGATTTTGGCCTGGTAAAAGTAGCTTCTCCTGGCGAAGTCACTATTACCATTGTGCAAGGACAAGGCACAGCTCTGTATACTCCTCTTGAACAATATGGCGGGGATAGTGGCCACACCAGTACGCGCAGTGATATTTATGCTATGGGTACGACTATGTACCATTTGCTTACCAGTACACCACCTGCGGATGCACGACATCGATTCTTAAACCCAACCGTATTGCTCTCACCTCGCTCAATTAATCCTGAAATTTCCAATAGAACCGAAAAAGCGATTCTTTGGGCCATGAGCTTACACCCAGATGAACGACCGGAAAACATGCGTATTTTTCGTCAAAGTTTGATTGGCGATCATCCCACAAGCCCACGCCCTAAAAATCAGAAAATTTCCTTGGTAGAAATGATCCAACAAAAACCGGAGCAATATCTGTTTTGGTCAGCCGCATTTTTATTTATCGTCAGTTTTCTGTTATCCGTTGGAAATTAGTCCTACCGGTATATATTTAACTTTCGTTCATAATACCAAAACCAACCGATCAACCACCCCGCAATAACACCACTGAATGATATACCCATAATATCAAAAGTTCGCAAATTTTTGGTCCAATCAGCGTTCAATCCGATTTGAACGGTGGTGATCAAATAAAGAATTAATCCACCCATTACAGCCAGTAATGTCCAACGAATCGCCCATCTCAAAGAAAACCGGTTTCGGGAAAAGAAGAATACCCCAGCACTACTTGCAAAAACAATTACCGACATAGCAAACCAATCAACAAAACCCGGTTTGGTATCTATAGATTCTGGAACTACTATTTCGGTTGGTGTTGGTGGCATGGATGTAATGGTATGTGTTGGTGTGAGCGTTGGGGTTGCTTCCGGCGTACTTAAAACAACAATGGTTGCTTCAGCCCCTTCAGGTGATGGAATATTAAATTCTAAAACCTGAGAGTTTAAAGCCGGATCACTACTGGCTTTAATTCTCAACAAACCGGTGTTCTGAACCCGGTATGCAACCCTGGCCACTCCCTGAAATGTAGTTGTTTCAATTTGTTGTACATTTGACAGATCTTTTTCATACGAAACCAAGAATCTTACAACAGTTCCATCAGGAACCGGGTTTTGATTATGGTCATATATCACTCCGGATCTGAGTGTAATCGTCTCGCCTAATTCAAGATTCTGAATCTCGTTTGGAGGTGGGGTAGCTACAGGCTCACTCGTTTGGCTGAGCTGGGGTAATTCAACAAAAACCGGGATTATTTGCAAAGGGTCAGGCGACATGGCATTAATTAAATCATATGCGATTCCAGGAACATTGACAGGTAATGATCCCTCTGTGGTAACTTCCTGGAATAAAATCCGGGCTATGGTATCTACAAATGTTGAAGTTTTTCCAAACACAACATAATATGCAGTCAATTTGCTGATATCTGTAGCATCCAGATAATATGGTGCATTCAAGCCAAAGGCAACAATTTTTTTATTTGTTTGAAGGTCGATGCGATTGGATAAAAACTTTTTCAAAGCCAACGATTCTGGTATTTCTTGATTAGGTTTTATAAATGAAAACACAATCCAATTGGCATTTCGCAATTCCGAATCCAGGGTAGCAAATGAACCGGGATCAGCCAGGTATCTGGATAAGTCGGTGAAAGAAAAATAAGACATTCTATCCCCAAGAATTTGTTCGCCAGATCCCGGGCCATACAATCGAAGTACAGCTTTGGCAATAGCATCCGCGGAAAGAATAGGTATGGATGGACAATCAGCACATTGACTGGCCGAAACCGTTTCCGTGATAAAAACCACTCTTTCGTTTATTTGGGGAGGAGACGGCATAATAACGCTCAATTCCTGCATATCCGGGCTCATTAATACGGCGGAATGACTGGAAATATCAGAATTGATTTGTTGATTGCTGCCAATATTCAACAATAAATCTTCCTCAGTGGTAACTAAGCTGAGATCAAATTCGGGGTATAGATGATATTTCAGTTTCAAAAGCCGCAAAACGGAAGAATCCACTCGAGTGGCAAATGCAGTATCTTCCCGATATTTTTGAGCAAAGGATTCAAGTATTCTTAATGTAGCCGAATATGGATCAAAATCACTCGGATCGACAAACAAATCAAGAATCAACAAATCATTTCCTGAAAGAAACGCATTTCTGGCAATCTGCCGAACATCAAAGGCATCACCGGTTGGGTCAAAGAATTTTCTTACCGCATTGCTCCCCAGATTGTCACTCACCACCACGCCACCTTTTGCGCGCCATGAAGCCAGTTCAGGTATATTCATCAACTGCTCCTGAGCTGCCTGGTCAAAGCTGACAGGACGTGTGGTCGCCCGAATATTTCCCTGAAATCCTTGGTAACGGATATGAGAAACCAATAAACCATCAGTCATCGAGCTGGTATCAATCGCATTTCCCGTAACTGCAAAGAAAGGGGCTAATTCTATTTGTTTTAATTGCTCAAGTGATTTACGCACAGTCGCTACTTCTTCGTCCGGGAGGCGATCTGAGGAACCTCTGCCAGGAAAATGTTTGGCAATTACAGCCATCGCATTTTCACTACCTGAATGTACACCGCGGATATAGGCTTTACCTAATTCACCAACCCAATATGGGTCCCCCCCAAAAGTTCTGGTGCCTAAATCGTCACCACCCTCAACATACGGTAGATCCAAGACATCCAATGATGGTCCAATCAGCATATTAAAACCCAAATTATGCAGCTCAGATCCCAAAACCTTTCCAACTTCTTCTGCATATTGAGTATCGAAAGTAGCGCCAATAGCCATTTGATTTGGTAATTGGGTCACTCCACTTAAAATTTGGTTATAAGGATATGAATCCCCTTCCTGACTGACAGCAACAAATAATGGAACATAATTATCTTGTTCAATCCCCTGGGCCCGAAATTCAGAATTTTCATTCTGTGCATCATCCCATTCAAATTTTTGTAAACTTCCAGTTAAATTATAGATCTGATTCAAAATATTCTGATCTGTGAAGTTATTGTTACGTGAATTCAAGATCACTCCGCCAATATGATGGTTTGTAATCAAATCATATATAGAGGAATCGGATGTTATTTCATTACCCTGAAAAGAAACCAAAAACAACTGACCTATTCTCTCTTCAGGAGTCATTTGGTTTAATAGTTCTTGTGCTTTCTGTTCAGTATTCGAAGTTTGCTGGTTAATTCCCGCCAAAACAGTATTTACCGGTAAAGCCAAATTCACCAGAAAAATCCCCAGATATAAAAGGAGAGCCATTTTTTGAAGCGCCTTCATCAGAAATTACCAATAATCCTTCCAACGATCACAAATCTTTCGGTGATGCTCCTTGCCAATATTTCCACCGGATAAAATCAAAATACTTTTGGCAGCCTTTGCTTTGTTAAATAAAATCGCAGCGAGGGAAACAGCGGCGGACCCTTCCAATACTTCATTATAGCGATACCACGCGTAAGCGATAGCCTTTTCAATTTCTTCTTCATTTACCAGGACGAAGTCATCCAGCATACTTCTAACAATCGGGATGGTTATGGAGTGCCACTCTACTGCACCGGACAATCCATCAGCAACGCTTGCTTTTTCAAATATCTCCTTTTGCGTACCATAATGATACAAAGAATAAAAAAAAGCAGCGTTTTCAGATTGTACTCCAATAATTTTTATTTTCTTCGCTTTAGATTGAAATGCAAGTCCAATGCCGGCAATCAATGCTCCTCCGCTAACAGGAATAAGGCAGGATTGAGCATTAAATGGTTGGATTTGCCGTACGAGCTCGAGACCAATGGTTGCCTGTCCTGCAATAACCTGCTCATCATTATAAGGAGAAACCCAGGTCGCACCTCTCCGAATAGCATAAGATTGGGCTTCCTTTTCGGCATTGGAATACCCACCCGGAACTTTTATCACAGTAGCTCCCAATTGAATAATTGCTTCTTCTTTATTTTGAGCTGAATTTTCCGGGATGAACACTGTGGCTTTTGCACCAACCATTCGTGCCGCATATGCCACACCCAGTCCATGATTGCCTGCCGAAGCACCTACAAGCCCGCGCTCTTGTTCCCAAGATTCCAGCGCCAGAATTTTATTTAGTGCTCCTCGAACTTTAAATGCACCTGTTTTTTGGTGGTTTTCCCATTTTAGATATACATCCAAGTCAGCATCAAAAGAAAGTGGCGTTTCAACAATTTTTCCACCTATACGTTGTGCCGCACTTTCTATGGCTTCGTTGTTAATCATGCCAACCCCAGAATTTTTCTGGCCAATATCGGGTTATCTGTTATCAGACCATCAACATGAAATGAAACCAATCTCAAGAAATCATCCTCTTCGTTAATTGTCCATACATTTACTTTTCGATGTTTTTGGTGCTGTTTTTCGATATATCGCTGAGAAGCATCTTTGTAAAATGGGTGAATATATCGCGGAGCTGTCCCATTGAATAAACCCGATCGTTGCAGCCAGCCTATCTTTCCCGGCAATGCCAATAAAGCAACCGGCACATCTGGCAGCATTTTCCTGGTTATCCATAAATTTTTTGGATGAAATGAGGAGAAAAAAACTCGGTTTTGAACACCCAACTCTTTCACTAATTTGGCAGCCGCAACAGGCAAACCATCATTGATGGACTGGTAATTGGTCAGTTCAATATTTAAAATGAGCTGGTCCGAAAACCTGATTAGCACCTCTTCCAATGTTGGTATGGTTTCTCTCTGAAACTCAGATTTATTAGAGGAACCTGCATCTAACCGTTTTAATTCTTCAAGTGAAAAATCATTAACTCTTCCAATTCCATTGGTTGTTCGCTGAAGGGTTGCATCATGCATGATAATAATATGTTTATCTTTTGAAAGCTTAACATCAAACTCAATTCCATCCGCTTTCAATTCAATTGCTTTTTGGAATGCAGCTAATGTGTTTTCTGGCGCAAACGCGCTGGCACCACGATGCGCAATTATTGCTGGTCGTTCAAGAT
The DNA here is from genome assembly GCA_002840755.1 of Chloroflexi bacterium HGW-Chloroflexi-10. Classification (GTDB taxonomy): domain Bacteria; phylum Chloroflexota; class Anaerolineae; order Anaerolineales; family Anaerolineaceae; genus UBA6170. The sequence goes on from PHBZ01000024.1 coordinate 8,361, forward strand.
ATTCAAACATGCTTATAACTCAACAAAATATGAAGATGCTGCTCGATCAATTAAATCTTTATTTAAATCAGGTTCCACACCTAAATACCGCGCAATATCAATAATCTGATCACACAAATCTCTTGGATGAGATGCTCGCAAATTTCGGTTTGGTTTTATGTAATGTTCTTGCAACAGGTAGGCGAGACCTTGATCACTGTAATTAACCCCTTTTCCTGCGGAAACTCGGCGGAACAATTCGCGGTAATCTTCGTATGTTGGATCACCAATTTCAATCTTATGTCGTAATCGCCGTAAAAACGCCTCGTCCACCAGATCTTTTGGAGGCAAGTTAGTAGAAAAGATAACCAACACATCAAACGGAACTTCGATTTTCCGTCCAGTATGCAGGCTCATGAAGTCGATCCGATTTTCAAGCGGGACAATCCAACGATTCAATAAATCCCGCGGACGAACCAATTGTCGTCCAAAATCATCAATGAGTAAAATCCCACCATTCGCTTTTATTTGAAAAGGCGCTTCATAATACTTATTTGTGGTATCAAACACCAGATCCAATCCAGCCATGGTTAACTCGCCACCAGTAACAATAAATGGCCTTCTAATGCGCAGCCACCGCGGATCTCGCCGCATACCGGTACGTAAGGAACCTGTTCCGCTGGGTGTTGTGTCATCTTCACGAACTAATTGATGATTTACAGAGTCGTATAACTTAATCACCTGTCCATCCACATACAAGGAAAATGGAATAAACATGGTTTGTGCCTGCACAAGGTTTCCCACCGCCCTGGCAACACTTGTTTTGCCATTCCCGGGAGGTCCATACATAAAAATTGATGTTCCTGAATTAATCGCAGGTCCTAATTGGCCAAAAGTGGTTTCATTGATAACCAGATGAGATAATACCTGGCGCATTAAACGACTGGTCACCTGAATCCGACCTCGGCCTTGTTTTAAAACTGAATCGTTGTAAACTGCCAGAGGAACCGGAGCAGGTCCCGCATATTGACTGCGTTCCAATGCTTCACGAGCCCGGTTAATTCCAGCGCCTGTGATCGCATATACATACGAACCTTCACCTAATCCCATTTGTGATGTTCGTACTTCCACAAGCTTTTCACGTTTTAAAATTTCCAGAATCTGGTCAACAACACCAGTAAATGGCAAAGCCATTTCTTCAGCCAGCTTAAACCCGGAGGTATATCCCTGGAAATACATCACCTTTAATGTTAAATCTTGTAACCATAGAGGAGACAGGCCGGTTTGTTCCAGATTTGAGATAGGTGGTGGTATAAATGCCTTCTGACCAATACCTCCCGTAGAAATTGGACTAGTTCCTTTAGCAGACTGAGCAGCCATATATCCTCCAATAATAAATTTATTATTGCATCCATAATAAACGGAGAAAATCCGTCCAGATCTATTTTTATTATTTCAAGTTAATGATAATAACTCATGAAACAACTTCATTATAGCATGCGCATTCAAAAATTATTTTGTTAAATCTTGTCAATTGGATGATTTTAAATCCTTTACATTCAATTGAGTGTACCTATTTCCATTAAAATTATTTTCCGAAATAGAATACAGCAAATCAATCTTGGAGGGCATCGCTTTCATCCAATACCCAAGATGAAATCCAATTGCATCATAAGTAATTGCTCCATCCTGGACGATTAATTTTAAATGATTTTTATCTTTTCCAACAGCGTGAGCTTGTTTCACGTTAACATTACGGGAAACAAACATTGCCTCCGGATTAGCAGCTCCTATCGGCTCCAATCGCAATAAATCTTTCAGTATGGTGGCTGGGATTGATTTTAATGGGATTTCCATATCTGCCCGTAATTTGGGTTGGATCACCTTGTTTTCCAGTGCAACCCTGGACAAATGAACCAATCTTTCCATAAGTTCTGGGACATTCTCGTTAGCAACAGTAAAACCTGCTGCCATAGCATGACCACCGTGTTGTAAGAGCAAATCATTACATTGATCCAGAGCCTGGATGATATGAAATTCCGGTATACTTCTACAAGAAGCGCGTGTATTTACATCTCCACGGAAACCAATTATTGATGGCCGGTAATAAAACTCTGTCAATTTTGCTGCTACCAAACCCACAACACCGGAATTAAATGCCTCATCTACAGCAAACAAAAGATATTCATCAAAATCTTGTAATTGTTCTTCAGCTTTTAATTGAATATCTCTGGTTAAATGCTGCCGTTCACGATTAAGATCATCCAGCTCCTGAGCAAGCATACCGGCATTATACAAATCATCACTGAGCAAGATGTTCAAAGCCATGCGGGGTGACTTCAAACGACCGGCTGCATTTAACCGAGGTGCTATTCCAAAACTAATATCACTGGCGGCCAGTGAATCCATCCTTAACCCGGCGCATTTAATTAACGCCGTCAATCCTACCCGTTTTCCCATGCGCATCAGTTTAAGGCCTTCGTGAACAATAAACCGGTTCTCTCCAATTAAAGGTACAACATCCGCAACCGTGCCTAAAGCCGCCAAATCCAACCATTGAGCTGCTTCAGTTCCGGATATTGGTCTGGTCATTAATAGAGCCTGAGCAACTTTATAGGCCAGACCTGCTCCACATAAAAATTTGTCCGGGTATAAATCGCCGGGCAAGTGCTGGCAAACAATAGCCACCACTTCCGGAAGAATTTCACCTGGTTCGTGATGATCGGTAACAATAATCCCCATTCCCTTTTTACTAGCATAAGCTAACTCAAGAGGAGATCGAATACCGCAATCAACAGTTATTACTAATTTAACCCCCTGTTCCAATAAAGAATCCAACGCTTTCGTGTTTACTCCATAACCTTCATCAAATCGGTCAGGAATATATGGCACCACATCCGAACCGTAGGCTTGCAAAACCTGGGTTAGCAATGCTGTCGCGCTAATTCCATCAACATCATAATCTCCATATACTGCAATTTTTTCATGGGCATCTATTGCTCGGATGATACGATCCACTGCTTGTTTCATTTGCAGAAACAAGAAAGGATCGTAATTATTCTTCTGGAGAAGAAAAAATTGAGATATAGCCTCTTCACTGGTTATCCCGCGATTAAATAATAATTGTTGGAGAATGTTTGAATATCCATTCAATTCTTCCTGTATATTTTCCGGAATAATCGGCGCAATATCCCATTCTTTTTCCATTGGGAAAACCATAAACACCTCTTCAGGGATTGATATAAATCCTGGGAATTCTGGCTGCAAGGCCACAAGTTACTTCATAAGCAATGGTTCCCCAGCGCCCAGCAACTTCTTCGGCTCTAATCTCGACGTCACCTTGCTTTCCAATAAGTACTACATCATCACCAGGTATAGCTTTTTCTACTTCATCCAATAAAATCATACACTGATCCATACATACAGTACCAATGACAGGTACACGTTTCCCGCGAATTAATACCTCATTATCTGGGACCCTGCGGAAGCCATCACCATACCCGACAGAAATTACTCCGATCCGTTCTGTAGCCCTGGTAAAATATTTATGACCATAACTGATACCAGTTCCAGCCGGCATATTTTTCACCGAAGTTAATGTTGTTTTCCAACTTAATGCCACCTGGAATTCATGCGGAACCGGCACTTCCTCGGAAGGATTCAGCCCATAAATAGCTATTCCTGGTCGAATTAAATTGTAACGCGATTTCGGAAAGATTATTGATGCCGCTGAATTTGCTGCATGAACCCACTGAAAATGGCAATTCCGTTCTTCTAAATTCTCCAAAATTTGATTAAAGTTTAATAATTGAAGTTCCGTAGTACCTGTTGCTGGTTCATCAGCCTTGGCCAGGTGAGTAAATATCCCTTCAATTCGGATTTTGGAATGCCGGCAAATTTCCTGCAAAAAAGGAATGGACTCTTGATCGAAAAAACCAAGCCGGCCCATCCCGCTATCTATTTTTAAATGCGCCCGTAATGGCGTTGAGATTTGCCTGGCCTGGTCGTTATAAAGATTATACGTTTCGATGTTATGAATTGTTACGCAAATATTTAAATTTGCCGCAATCTTGGCGCCCTCTGGCATGGTATGACCAAGGATTAAAATGTCTGTTTTAATACCTTGTTGTCTGAGCAGGACAGCCTCATCCAGGCGGGCAACACCCAACCATTTTACCCCGGCTTTTTCTGCCGCTCTGGCGGTTTCAACAATACCATGTCCATAGGCATTGGCTTTTATTACCGCCATTACCGATGTCCCACTGATATTCTGCAATTGGAAAATATTATTTCGAATTGAACTCAAATCAATTTCCAGCCAGGTTGGGTGTATAGAATTTGACATGCTCCATAGTATAATCGACAAATCATTTCCTACAAGTTATGACAAATTATTATCAGGTAAAACAATTGAAGAACTTTAATTTTGAGATCATCGCAAAAAATCAGAATGCCCGTGCTGGAAAATTCTATACCCCACATGGCGTTATTGAAACACCAGTATATGCACCCGTTGGTACACAAGCAGTTGTAAAAACCCTCACCAGCTCACAACTGGCAGAAACTGGTGCATCATTGGTATTATCCAATACATATCACCTGTATTTACGACCTGGAGCCGAATTAATCGCTGAAATGGGCGGTTTGCATCATTTTATGCATTGGGATAAACCAATGTTAACCGATTCGGGCGGATTTCAGGTTTTTTCATTATCAGGTATTCGAAAAATCGATGATGATGGTGTCACATTTCGCAGCCATATTGATGGATCCAAGCATCGCTTTACACCTGAAATTGCCGTAGAAATTCAAGAAAAATTAGGCGCAGATATTATCATGGCTTTTGATGAATGTGCGTCACCCTATGATGAAAAATATATCCGCGTCGCGATGGAACGCACACACGCCTGGGCTGAACGCTGCATAAATGCCAAAAAACGTGACGACCAGGCCCTCTTTGGGATCGTCCAGGGTGGGATCTTTCCCGAAATGCGGAAACTGTCAGCAGAGTTCATCAGTTCTCTCGATTTTCCCGGTCATGCCATTGGTGGTCTGTCCGTAGGCGAAACAAAAACTGAAATGTACCAAACCATAGAGGTAGTAAATCAAATTCTACCAGTTGAAAAACCACGCTATCTTATGGGTGTAGGTACTCCCGAAGATCTGGTTTATGGTGTGTTACGTGGCATCGATATTTTTGATTGTGTTTTAGCAACCCGTTTGGCCAGACACTCTTCCGCAATTACTTATGCTGGGCGAATTAACTTGATGAACGTCAAATATGCCCGGGATGATCGACCTGTTGAACCTGGATGCACCTGTTATACCTGCCAAACCTATTCAAAAGCCTATATCCGCCATTTAATCGCGGCAAAAGAAAGCCTTTCAGGAACATTAATTTCCATTCATAATATACACATGCTGCAATGTTTAATGAAAGATTTACGCAATGCAATTATTGAGAACCGGATAGAGGAATTCTCAAATCACTTTTTATCAAACTATGAATATAAACCAGGTCAGACCGCTGATCGAATCATGAAAGGATAAAGCACTATGACAATCTGGCAAGCAATTATCCTGGGCATTATTCAAGGACTCACCGAATTCTTACCTGTATCCAGTTCTGGACATCTCGTTATTGCACCTTATTTGTTCGGTTGGCAAATCCCAGAGAGTCAAATATTCCCGTTCGATGTTTTAGTACAATGGGGAACTCTTCTGGCTGTAATTATTTATTTTCGGAAGGATTTGTGGGGAATTGTAAGAGATTTTTTGGTTGGAATTTTTCAAAAAAAACCATTTGGTTCAACGAATGCACGGATGGGTTGGTACCTGGTCATTGCCACAATTCCCGCTGTAGTAATTGGCTTTTTATTTAAAGATGCAATTGAACAGGTTTTTCATTCTGTATTGGCTACTGCACTCTTTTTGTTGGTTACAGCTGGATTATTAATAATCAGTGAAAAGATACAAAAGACCAGTAAAGATCTCTCAAAAATGAACTGGGTAGATGCTTTAGTTATCGGTTTCTGTCAGGTTCTATCCATTCTTCCAGGCGTTTCTCGATCTGGTTCAACCATCGCTGGTGGATTATTTCGAAATATCCACCGTACCGAGGCAGCCCGTTTTTCTTTTTTGATGTCTATTCCTGTGATGTTAGGGGCTGGATTATTAAGTCTGGATGATTTGTTTGAAATACCCAATTTATTATCTTTCGCTCCATCGATGGTGGTTGGATTCATTAGTGCCGCTATTGTTGGTTTTTTATCCATCCATTGGCTACTTAAATTCCTTAACAAAAACAAGTTAATTTATTTTGCATATTATTGTATTATCTTATCGGTTTTGACCGTCATTATTTTTCTGGTAAGATAAAAAAACATATTGGTTTCCACAGGTATTGGTAGAAGGTGTGTGATATGTCCGTTACAATCATTATTCGAAAAAAAACATTCGAGATAGAAAACACCCAGGATCTCAACGTCCGAAAAGCAATGGATTCAGTAAATATCCTCCCGGAAGCTTATCTGGCTGTTAGAAATGGCGAAATTTTAACGGAACGTGAAATTCTTAGAGATGGCGATATAGTAAAATTTATCCCGGTGATTTCTGGCGGCTAATAATGAGATGCCGGAAATGTAACCAAAAAGCAATCATCAACATGCGCCAGCACAAACTGGCACTTTGTAGAAACCATTTCCCTGATTGGATTCTGGAACAAACTCAACGCTTCATTGATAAATACAAAATGTTTACTAAGGAACAAAAAATTCTGGTAGCTGTTTCCGGGGGAAAAGATTCTTTAGCATTATGGGATGTTTTGCAAAAATTGGGATACCAAACAGGTGGATTACACATAAATTTAGGAATTCAATCAGAAGAGAATTATTCCAATTTATCCCAACAAATTACACAAGCTTTTGCCAATAAACGGGGCTTAACCTTACATATTGAAAATATTGAAGAAAAATATGGGTGCAGTACCCCCCAATTATCACATCTGGCTTCTCGTGGGAAAGACAAACCCTGCGCAGTTTGCGGCCTGGTGAAAAGACACACCATGAATGAAATTGCTTCAGTATACAATTATGATGTATTGACTACCGGACATAATTTGGATGATGAGGTAGCAGTATTATTTAACAATGTCTTGAGCTGGCAAGTTGATTTTTTAAAGCGGCAATCACCTGTTTTACCGGCAAAAGTAGGCCTTTTAAAAAAAGCTAAACCATTTTGTCGATTTTATGAAAAAGAAACAGCCGCTTATGCAATATTAAACGGTATCGAATATATCGAAGAAGAATGTCCCCACGTGATGGGGAGTACTACATTGCACCATAAAGAGTTGTTAAACGCGTTAGAAAACAAAAGTGCCGGCTCGAAACTGGCATTTTATTTGAAATTTCTTAAAGCAAAAGAGTCTCTGTTTTTAAATCTGGATGAAAACCTTGCGCCACATGACCTGTTATTTACCTGCCCTAATTGTGGACAACCAACACCACAACCTGGAAACTGTACATTTTGTAAAGTGATCCAAAAAGCAACATTAAAGCTAGCCGAATAAAAAAGTCCTCTTTCGAGGACTTTTTTATATTCGATCAATTAAGCCGTTTCAAGATAACGTTCTTTTTCCCAATCGGTTACATGAATACGATATTCATCCCATTCATTCCGTTTTGCGCGAATGAAAGCTCCACTTAAATTTTCTCCCAGGCTATTGCGCACTACTTCATCTTTTTCCATTTCATCCAACGCTTCCCGCAAAGAACCCGGTAATTCACGAATACCCATAGCATAGCGTTCTTCTGTGGATAATTCATAAATATTAACGTGATTGAGTCCCTTTGGCGCAGCCAATTTGTTATCAACCCCATCCAATGCAGCGGTTAACATGGCAGTAAATTGCAGGTAAGGATTTCCGGAGGGATCAGGGCAGCGCAATTCAATACGGACTGCTTTGTCTTTGCCGGGTGTATAACGGGGTATGCGAATCAATGCAGAGCGATTAACTCCTGCCCAACCAATATAAACCGGTGCTTCGTATCCTGGAACTAACCTTTTATATGAGTTTACTGTAGGTGATAAAATGGCCGAGAGCCCACGGGCGTGCTTCAATTGACCAGCGATAAAGCTATATGCCAGGCTGGAAAGATTGAATTCGTCATTCGGGTCAAAGAACATATTATTTCCATCAAAATCAAATAAGGATTGATGACAATGCATCCCGGAGCCATTGATCCCAAATACCGGTTTTGGCATGAAAGAGGCCACTAAACTATGTTGAGCTGCGATAGCTTTGACTGTATATTTCAAGGTCAATACATTGTCTGCTGTACGCAGTGCCTCATCAAACTTGAAATCAATTTCATGTTGTCCCAATGCTACTTCATGGTGACCAACTTCCACTTCCAAACCCATGGCAGAAAGCGCGGTCATTAATTCGGTGCGTACGCGCACAGCCTCATCATTGGGTGAAAAATCAAAATAACCACCTACATCATGTGGAACAGGGTTGATTACATCTCCCCCATTTCGACGGAATAAGAAAAATTCCGGTTCCGGCCCCACATTGAAAATATATCCGCGTTTTTTTAGTTCTTCCAGTTTTCTTTTTAAAACTCCCCGGGGATCGCCTTCAAACGGTCTTCCATCGGGATAATAAATTTCGCAGAAAAATCGTGCCCGTTTGTTATCTTCCGGAGACCATGGCAGAACCGCATAGGTATCCATATCAATTCTTAAATGCATATCGCTTTCTTCAATTCGGGCAAAACCTTGAACCGATGAACCATCAAACCAGACCCCATCGGTCAGTGCTTCTTCCAACCGTTTTACAGGTGCATCTACACTTTTAACTGTTCCGGTTACATCCGTAAATTGATAAGAAACATACCTAACTCCATCTGCCTTTACGCGCTCCAACAATTCTTTTTTATCCATGAGTACCTCCAAAATATTCCTTTATTAAATGAAAAACAGACCTACCAGGGTATGTCTGTTTTAATACGCCTATGACAAACAATGCCCTTCCAAAAAATATACGCCATGAGTTTAAAATATATTAAACACACGCCCACTGTATTGCACTATCTCAATCGTCACCAATTGTATTTCTGCTAATACTTTTTTTTCTGGAAGGGAGATTGAAGCCAGTGGTTGGCTTCGGAGGCATCCGCTGATCATTCGATTTTCCCCTGATAAAACAGGGTTAACATTCTCTTCGCAGAGAAGAACCTCTTCCTCGTAATCTCATGTTTTTGAGACTCAGTCGCTTGATCTCCTATATCTAATTATTAATATTCTGGTTGTGAGTGTAGCAATAAGTAAACAATGTGTCAATAGGTTGTTAATAAATCTTAACAATGAAAAAACCTTTTTCTCTGATTAGCGTTTTTACTTTGATATGTTTATCATTGATAAAATGAATAGTCAAGAATATACTGTATTTTTTCTTGACAATTGAACATTTGTGCTATAAACTTATTGATACGATTAACCTACAAATATAATTTTTTTGTATATAATTTCTTTAGTAAATAAAATAGGAGGAAGACAATGGCTCGTAAGAAAAAAGAGGACTCTCCTCTATCAAAAGAAGCAAATCCTGCAGTACAAGAAGCAAAAAAGGCTGTTCTTGAAAAAGCTCTGGGTGAAATTGTTAAACGGTATGGTGAAGGCTCAATTATGCGTTTAGGCGACCACAACCTGGTAGTTGAAGCTATCCCAACCGGCTCCCTTTCACTTGATATTGCTCTTGGTGTTGGCGGCATTCCCCGCGCAAGAGTCGTCGAAATTTTTGGACCGGAATCATCCGGTAAAACAACACTATGTTTACACCTCGTAGCCGAAACACAAAAAATGGGCGGTATGGCGGCATACATAGACATGGAACATGCCCTGGATCCTTCATACGCGGCTAAACTTGGCGTGGATATCGACAATCTCTTGATTTCCCAACCGGATACTGGTGAGCAGGCATTGGAAATTACCGAAACTCTTGTTCGCTCTGGTGCAATCGATATAGTTGTTGTCGACTCTGTGGCCGCTCTTGTGCCCCGCAATGAAATTGAGGGCGACATGGGTGATGCGACCATGGGTATGCAAGCCAGGTTAATGTCCCAGGCATTACGGAAGCTTTCCGGCGCCATTAACCAAACTAAAACATCGGTTGTTTTTACCAATCAATTACGCCAGAAAATTGGCGTAATGTTTGGTAACCCTGAGACAACACCTGGTGGTCTTGCGCTAAAGTTTTATGCTTCCGTTCGGTTAGATATTCGCAGAATTCAATCCATTAAAGTAGGATCTGAAATCATCGGTAACCGTGTAAGAGTGCGCGTGGTAAAAAACAAAGTTGCTGCACCCTTTAAAACAGCAGAATTCGACATTATGTACAATGAAGGTATCTCCACCAGTGGAGATATCCTCGATCTGGGTACCCAATTGGAAATCATCAATAAACGTGGTGCTTTCTATTCTTATGGAGATATTCGCCTGGGTCAGGGTCGTGAAAATGCCAAGGAATTCTTAAAACAAAATCCGGAATTGGCAGGTGAAATTGATGCCGCCGTTCGTGACCATGCGATGGAAGGTAACGCCTTATCGTTTGGCGGCGCCGATGATGATTCGTTTACAAATGACGATTAAGCATCCCATTTCGGGGATAGAGAAATACTCTATCCCCGCTTTTTCTAATATACTTTTTATTCTATGAAAAAATTCATTCTAATCATTTTTGTCTTTTTTTTAATCTTAATCACTGGTTGTGTACGCACTTTACAGCCGGAACCTGGCCAAAATGACGTTCCTGGATTTATTCCGCCTACATTATTACCAGCAACACCTACTCCATTACCCACAATCAATACGACAGCGCTGGCAGTTCCATCAGGCAATTCATCCTGCACTGACCTTTTGTCCTTTTTAAAAGATGTTACGGTGCCTGATGGTACAATTGTCCAACCTGGGGCGAGTATTGATAAACAATGGGAAATTCAAAATACGGGTACTTGTAATTGGGGCGAAGGTTATACTATCCAATTAATCGGTGGAGCCGAACTTGGCGCCGAAAAAGTTCAGTCTTTATATCCTGCCCGGAGTAACTCGATCATTACGATTCGCATTGAATTCAAAGCCCCGGGAGAAACAGGGAATTATCGTACCGCATGGCAGGCATATAACCCTGGCGGTACTCCATTTGGTGATCCATTTTATATGGAAATCATTGTAGCAGAATAAAAAAAGCCACCGGTTTAGGGTGGCAGAAAATTTCCATGAGGTTCTTCCTGACAGGTGTGATAGCTGTAATAATATCCACAGGCATCACTACAGGTCATTACCCAACACTCTTCACCTTGTTCCACACGATGTTCCGTTTCACAAAAAACATTTTGACCACGTAGAGGGCACCACGTCTTTGGATCGCCTAGCGGCATTGGTGTTTTGTAAGGTTCAGGAACATAGATAGTATTACTGAAAAGGATATTTTCTATTGGTTCCACTGCTGGATAATATTTAATTTCCACATATTCCTTAGCAACCAAATCAGGCCCAGTACAAAATAATTTATCCTGAATCGTTGGATCAAGAGTGCAATTATAGGGTTTTCCGTTTATTGAGACATGATAAGGCTGATCTATTCCGGGAAACTCCAAAATAACCAAAGAATAACCGACCCGTTTTTCAACCCCAATGATTTTCACCTGATCAAATCCTACTATTGGAGTAGAAGTAACGGCTGGAGTGGAAGTAACAGCAGCAGTGGCGGTATCTACCGGTTGTGGTGTTTCTGTAGGCGGTAAAGGGGTTTCTGTAACAGGTATGGCAGTTTCTGTCGCCGGAGCAGGAGTATCTGTGACCACTGGCACGCTGGTTGGATTTTCTTGCGCCGGTTGCACAACAGCACTGCCAGGCTGACAGGCACTGAGAATGAAAATGGATGCGATAAAAATAAATATAATTCTTTTCATCTGGAATCCTCAAAATAAAATGCCATTGGGTTTATTTCCCAATGGCATCATTGTATCACTTTATAAAGGTTTAGGTACCTTCCTGCCAGGAATTCAGGTACTTCACTTGTTCTTCGGTTAATGAATCAATTTTAACACCCATGGCTTCCAATTTGATTCGCGCAATTTCATGATCAATTACTTCCGGCACCGAATATACTTTTTTCTCAAGGCTTTTTGCATTTTTGATCATATATTCAGCCGCAAGAGCCTGGTTAGCGAAAGACATATCCATAACAGAAGCAGGATGTCCTTCTGCTGATGCCAGATTGATTAATCGACCTTCGCCCAAAATATGTAACTGACGACCATCAGCGAGAATATACTGTTCGACAAAAGGACGGACCAGACGTTTTTCCACAGACAGGTCTTCTAAAGCAGGAATATTAATTTCTACATTAAAATGACCGGAATTTGCGATGATCGCCCCGTCCTTCATGATTTCAAAATGGTGTCGATCGAGAACATTAATATCGCCAGTTAGTGTACAGAAAATATCACCAATTCCGGCAGCTTCTTCCATAGGCATTACACGATAACCATCCATAAGTGCTTCCAATGCTTTTAATGGGTCTACTTCTGTCACAATAACATTTGAACCCATTCCGCGTGCTCGTGATGCCAAACCACGCCCACACCAACCATAGCCGGCAACAACAAAGTTTTTACCAGCCAGAAGGATATTGGTCGCCCGAATAATTCCATCAATGGTCGACTGGCCTGTGCCATAACGATTATCAAAGAAATGTTTTGTCATGGCATCATTAACAGCCATCACTGGAAATTCCAAAGCATTATCTGCTGCCATTGCTCGTAATCGGATCACTCCTGTGGTTGTCTCTTCCGTACCACCAATAATTCCGGGCAATAAGTCACGATGGTCTTTGTGTAATGTGGATACTAAATCAGCCCCATCATCCATGGTCATGTGGGGTTTGTGTGCTAAAGCCGCTTCTATATGTTTGTAATAGGTAACATTATCTTCACCCTTGATTGCATAGACCGGGATTTCGTCATGAACAACCAATGAGGCTGCTACATCATCCTGGGTAGATAATGGATTAGAAGCGACCAGAACAATATCCGCACCACCGGCCTGCAAAGTTTTCATTAAATTGGCTGTTTCAGTTGTAACATGTAAGCAGGCAGACATGCGAATGCCAACGAATGGACGTTCTTTTTCAAAACGCTCACGAATCATTCTCAAAACTGGCATTTCCCGTTCTGCCCATTCAATCCGACGCCGGCCACCTTCAGCCAACTTTTGATCTTTTATATCGTAATTTGACATATTAACCTCCAGAAATTGATCTAAAATTGAAAACCAAATTTATGACAAAAGTTGATCCAAAACACCCTGATCATCAAACTTTGTCCGAAACCGCTGAATAAAATCAGGAATTGTATAAGTATGAGCCTGGGTACCTTTTTGTTCCAAACAATAAGTGGCAGCTAATGCGCCTATTTGACCACACAATTCCCACTCAAAACCAAGACTGTATCCTCTTAAAAATCCACCGCGGAAAGCATCACCCACACCGGTAGGATCGATGATTACGCCTACAGGAAACACAGGTATTCTTAATTCTTTACCATCAACAAAAATTTTTGATCCATTTTCACCTAATGTCACCACCAGGATTTTCACTAGTTTACCGATTTCATCCTGGGTTAATCCGGTATGTTTCTGCAAAAGCTGGAATTCATACTCATTCACAAAAAGCGAATAAGCATTCTCCACACCCTTACGGATATCTTCTCCGCTCATTCGGACAACTTGCTGGCTCGGATCATATAAATACGGGATATTCTTTTCAACACACTCCCGTACATAACGGTTCATTGCTTCGGGATCGTTAGGAGATATCACAACCAAGTCTGGCCTGCCAGAAAACTCATCCAACGAATAATCACGTGCATAAGACATAGCGCCAGGATAAAAACTGGAAATTTGAGAATTGGAAAGATCTGTATTGGCAAAGAATGAAGCCGTAAATTCATCTTTAATGACTTTAATATAGTTCACCCCAACACCATTTTGTTGGAGCCATTGCCGGTAATCCAGAAAATCCTCACCCACTGTCCCAAAAACAACAGGGTCTTTTTCTCCCAATAATGCCAATGTATAGGCAATATTGGGTGCAATTCCACCACGCACTTTAGTTAAAGAATTAACCAGAAAAGAAAGGCTTAGGGTTTGAATATTTTCTGTCAGAATATGATCTTTAAAATACCCCGGAAAAGTCATCAAATAATCATACGCAATTGAACCGGTACATACTATCGTCATGAAAACTCCAAAACAAGAATTAACTCACACAAAAAACGCCCTCTTTTTGAGAGCGTTGAATGCCAGCCAGAATAGTTTAACATGTATGGTATTGTTTGTAAAGCTAATCAAATCCAGCTAATCAAAATCTTGAGGAATTAAGTCATAGGAAAAATCAACTGAGATATTATTTGATACAATAATTATCTATGACACAAAGGAACCCATTATGAAAAAATATTTTATTACTTTGGGAGTTTTATTTTTTCTCGTTTTTACGGCAACTTCTTGTTCTTTTAATAATCCTGCTGAAGCTGTCGAGAAATTAATTCCTACAGCAATTCTGCCAAGTTCAACGCCAAGTCCTGTTCCCTCGCCCACTCCCAGCCCAACTCCTCTTCCGGAAGTAAGAATTAATCGAGGTGATTTTGCCTTATTGACTGGTGATTATCAAAAAGCCATAACCGAATTCAGCCTTGCAAAATCATCCTCAGATGAAATCAATATTCAGGCAGTATCCGATCTGGGCACCAGCCAGGCATTAATCGAACAATCCAATTGTCCAGGATCATTGAAACTTAGTGCTCTATGGATGGATAATGAGGAAATCCAACCAAATCTGCGAGCAAAAGCAAATTATCTTCAGGCAGTATGCCTGGCAAAACAAAATGAATTCGTCCTCTCTGGCCAGGCTTATGCGAAATATGTTGATATATACCCTGGATACCTGGATGGTTATATGTTGGAAAAATCCGCTGACATGTTGATCCAGGCCGATGATTATTCTGCTGCAATTGAAACCTATTCACAGGCTATAACATTTTTAATTGACTCAGATTTGGACAGGGTTAAAACAAAAATTGGTAACGCGTATGTCACTCAGATGGACCATACCAATGCAATCCGAATTTTTATGGAAGTCCATGATTCAAGTCCAAACGAATATACACGAGCTCAAATGAATTTACTTGCCGGTCAATCGTATCTGGCATTAGGACTGCCTGAACAAGCGTATGCAAGATTTCAGGAATCAGTGGAGAATTATCCAAAAGCTTATGATTCTTACAGCGGTTTGATAACTCTGGTTGATGTTGGAATTCCAGTAAATGATTTTTATCGGGGTCTTGTAGATTTTTATGCACAACAATATGGAGTAGCGATCGATGCCTTCGCACGCTATTTGTCTGCAACGCCGGACCACAATGGATCCGCCCATTATTATATCGGGCTTTCCTGGCGTGCATTGGATGAACCGGAAAAAGCAATAAGTGAATGGCAGATTCTCATCAATGACCATCCTGACGACCGGTTTTTTGTCGATGCATGGGAAGATATTGCCTATACGCAGTGGGCTTACATGAATCAACACCAGGATGGTGCTGAAACATTACAGGATTTTGTTAAATCTTTTCCGGCATCACCATCTGCCCCTCAAGCGCTCTACGACTCTGCTCGAATTTTAGAAAGAAATAACGACCTTGAAAAAGCTGCAGAAACCTGGGTCCGTATGATTGATGAATACCCTTTAGAGGATATCTCCTACCAGGGTTTGTTCCAAAGCGGTATTGCCTATTACCGTTTAAAACAATTTGATCAATCTTTACAGGTTTTCCAACGCTATTTATTACTAAACAGTTCTGTTTCAGAACAATCGGCGGCTACATTTTGGATTGCGAAGAATTACCAGAGATTAAATGACTTAGAGAAAGCCAGAGTAAACTTTGAACAATCTGCGGCATCAGACCCAACAGGTTATTATTCAGAAAGAGCAAAGGAAATTCTTAATAATTCCCCTCTTTTAACTTCCTTGGATACCATTAATCAGGAAATAGACCTTGTAAAGGAGAGAACCGTTGCCGAAATTTGGATGCGACAGACTTTTAGCTTGCCTACAGAAACAAATTTTGTTGAATTGAATTCGTTTACAAGCAGTCCTGATTTCATGCAAGCCATGACCTTTTGGGATCTGGGTCTATACGAAAACGCACGCAATTCCTATGAATTACTACGAATTGAATATGAAAACGATCCCCTGGCATTATTCAGATTAACCAATCACTTTGTAGATATCGGGTTATTCCGTTCCGCAATTCTCTCTAGTCGCCAAATCTTGGAATTGGCTGGAATGGACGATATGGATACATTTAATGCCCCATTGTGGTTTAATCATGTTCGTTTTGGTTTATATTACAGTGATATTGTCAATCTATATGCCGATCAATATGATTTTGACCCTCTGCTTATTTTTAGTGTAATTCGCCAGGAATCATTCTTTGAGGGCTTCGTTTCCTCTTCCGTTGGCGCTCGCGGCGTAATGCAAATCATGCCGGAAACTGGTAACGAAATCAACTCATTTCTAAGCTGGCCGCAGAGTTATTCAGAGGATGATCTTTATCAACCTGTCATTAATATCCGTTATGGAGTCAGTTATCTTGACAGGATGAGAAACTATTTTAATGGCGACCTGTTTGCCGCACTGGCTGCATATAATGCAGGTCCTGGCAATGTGCTAAACTGGGAAAACATGGCCGAGAATGACCCGGATCTTTTTATGGAAGTGATCCCCTACGAAGAAACCCGCAGATACTTAAAACAAATATACGAGTTCTTTAAAGTGTATCAATATTTTTATCAGGAACGCATAGCAACACAATAAGGTTCAGGATGTTGGAAGCGATCGTATGTAATCAATCAAAGTGATCAAGGTATTATCCGAATCCCCAAAATCCTGTTTCCCAATTTTTGTAGAGAAAAAAGTTCCCCGTATGCTTTTACAAGGAACTTTTTTCTCAGATTTTTCTAAAAATTGTACTCTTCGCAAAGATTGGCAATTAATTATGGCACTTCTTTCTTAGAAAGGTTATGCCTACCTAATCATAATTTTTCTTTAAAGCAACAATCGAAGCGGGTTTTCAATATTAATTGCCATAGCCTGCATAAACTGAGCAGCTTCAGCACCATCCGTAATCCGATGGTCCGCCGAAATGGTTGCCTTCATGCGCCAACCAACAACAACTGCTCCATCTTTAACAACAGGTTCTTGTTTAGCAGACGAAATTGCCAGGATCGCGGCTTCAGGCGGATTGATTATGGCAGCAAAATTTTCCACACCAAACATGCCAAGGTTACTGATAGAAAATGTAGAACCCTCAACATCTTCAGATCTAATTTTCCCAGTTCTTACACGTGCTGCCATTGCTTTAACCTCATTGGAAATAACACGGATTGGTTTTCTATCAGCATCTTTTACAACGACTGTCAACAAACCACCTTCCACAGATACAGCGACACCAATATTTACAGCACCATGCCGAATGATTTCTTTATCCGTAAGGGATGCATTGATATTGGGGAATTGCCGTAAAGTAAGTGCAACCGCTTTAACAATAAAATCATTCACCGAGAGCTTTTGATCTTCAGGTAAGGATTCATTTACTTTTACCCGTAAATCCAACATGGCTGCCACATCATAAGCTGAGGTCACATAAAAATGCGGCACTTGCTGTTTGGATTCAACCATACGCCGTCCTATAGCGCCGCGCAATTTATTGATAGGCACAAGTTCATCCTGAACCACACCAGGTTCTCCGGACCATATCGGTAATGGCAAACCACTACCTCCAACTTCTTTTTTCATTGGTTCTATATCTGGCTGGCTGGCTGCCTTCTTAGCTGGTTCTGTTTTGCTTGCATTTTCAATATCTTGCTTCACAATCCGTCCATCCGGACCGGTTCCGGAAATACCAGAAAGTTCAATGCCAAGATCAGCAGCCATTTTTCGTGCCAATGGGGATGCTTTTATACGTCCGCCTTCAGTTTCAGGTGAAATTTCTGGTTCACTCTCTGGCTTTGCCGGTTCTAAACTTTCTTTAACAGATTCAGAAGTTCCTTTTTCAGGTGCTAGCGTTCCTTCCTTAGAAGCCCTTGCACCAAGCAAAGCTTCGTAATCCACATTTTCATCTGCTTGAGCCAACACCGCAATAGGATCACCAATGGGGATAATCGAATCAGCTTCAACCAGCTGGCGTATTAATACTCCTTCTGCGCTGGCTTCAACTTCAACTGTAGCTTTATCAGTCTCAATTTCAGCTAGCACATCCCCTTTTATAACTGCCTCACCTTCCTGTTTTACCCACCGGATGAGCATTCCCTCTTTCATATCAAAGCCTAATTTTGGCATTCTGATGATTTCGGCCATCACAACACCTCCTTTACCGCCGAGATAATATCTTCAACATTTGGTATTGCCGATTGCTCCAGAGCCTGGTTATAGGGTAAAGGAACCTCTAATTGCGCTACCCGTTTGACAGGAGCATCAATATAGTCAAAAGCCCCTTCATAAATCCGGGAAACAATTTCGGATCCAACCCCATAGGATTTCCAGCCTTCTTCAACGACAACTGCTCGATTGGTCTTTTTAATAGATTCTAAGACTGGTTTCATGTCAAGAGGACGCAAAGTTCGTAAATCGATGATTTCAGCTTCAATTCCTTGTTTTGCCAATTCATCAGCTGCTTTAAAGGATAGTTCTAACATTTTGCTATAAGTTACGATTGTTACATGTTCACCTGGTCGCTGAACGGTGGATTTCCCAATTGGTACGATATAGTCTCCATCCGGAACTTCTCCGCGAGTTTGATACAATGTTGCATGTTCAATAAACATCACTGGATCATTGGAACGAATAGCTGCTTTTAACAAACCTTTTGCATCGGCCGGTGTACCGGGTGCGACAACTTTCAAACCCGGGAAATGTGCAAAGATAGCATCCGGTGTTTGAGAATGGGTAGCGCCTAATTGTCTTCCTCCACCACCAACTGTCCTAATAACCAGCGGTAATACCATCTGACCATTAAACATGTAATGTAATTTTGCTGCTTCATTGACAATATGATCCATTGCAGAAAACGCGAAATTGATCGTCATCAATTCGGCAACAGGTCGCAATCCGGTTAATGCAGATCCGATGGCAGCACCAATAATGGCAGCTTCCGCAATAGGCGTATCTTTCACCCGCTCGGCCCCAAAATGATCATAAAAACCTTTGGTAACCGCATAGGTTCCACCCCATACTCCTACCTCTTGTCCGAGAATAAAAACAGCGGGGTCTTGTTCCATTTCTTCCCATAAAGCCTGGGAAATAGCCTGTCGCATTGTAATTTTAGCCATGATATCTATCTCCCTTTACTCTTCCACATAAATGTGGCGGAACAATTCATCCGCAGAAGGTTCCGGACTGGACTCTGCAAATTGCACAGCGTCCTGAATAATTTCTGCAGCCTCTACATCTACTTTGTCCAGATCTTTTGCTGAAGCGATTTTATTTTTGAGCAGGTATTTACGATAGATGCCAATAGGATCATTCTCCTGCCATTTGTGGATCTCTTCCGGCTTTCTATATCGTTCCGGGTCACCCATGGAATGCCCACGAAAACGGTAAGTATGGATCTCCAGTAGTTGAGGTCCACTTCCCTCTCGAATTTCGTTAATCATCTCAAGGGATTTTTCCCGCACTTTTATCAAATCCATGCCATCCACCTGATCATTTTTCATTCCATATCCCACAGCTTTTTGACGAATTTCCGACACAGCGGAAGCACGTTCAACGGTCGTTCCCATACCATATTGATTATTTTCACAAACCCACAAAACCGGTAAGTTCCAGACTTTTGCCAGGTTAACTGCTTCATGGAAATAACCGATATTTGTGGCGCCATCGCCAAACATACATATAGTCACACCGTCAGTTTTTTGATAAAAGTCTCCCAATGCCAGCCCTGCTGCCAGTGGCAAATGCGCTCCTACAATGGCGTGCCCGCCCCAGAAATTCTTCTTGACGTCTGCCATGTGCATAGAGCCACCCTTACCGCCAGAACACCCCGTAGCTTTTCCAAGAAGCTCTGACATTACTTCGCGAGCGGAAAGCCCACAGTTAATTGCTACTCCGTGATCTCGATACGCCGTGATAACCCGGTCTTGCGGTTTGCGTGCCGAAATCAACCCGGTACTGACTGCTTCCTGACCAATGTAAAGATGTAAGAATCCGCCAATCTTTCCTTGTTGATATAACTCGGCAGCTCTTTCTTCCAGTATTCGGATGACAACCATTTGTTGATATAAATTAATGTGTTCTTGTTTCTCCATCGTTGGAGTTCCTCCAATCTGTTCGGCTTTCATGTAGAGTAAGTGATTACCCCACCTGATTTATTAGTTCTGTTTTAATTTCAGGGTGAATTATATCGAAGTCATTCAACACCATACTATGATTGTACAAGGATTTTGAACACAAAGAAGCAGATTGTACAGCGCAAATGGTACATGCCTCCAAAAAAAACACAAGCGGCAGAACGCATCAGATGTATCAGGTCTTCTCTGTATTTATTGGTGCGTTATTTAAATTTACGCCGATAGGCTAAAGAATAAATTCCTGTCAGAATTAAAATCATAGCTGTGACAACGATTCCCAACCAAGGTGTAAAACCATAAGGTGTTGGTGTAATCACCAATAATACGATCAAGCCTGCCATCACAACAAAAGCAATACCGGAAAAAAGAGACAGCACGGGAAATTTTCCAATACGTTGAGAAAAGATCCTGGGTGTTGATTCATTAATCAATGATTGCCATTTATTTCCAAATGTCATTGCGGCCAAAATAAAAAGGATAATAATAAGTTGCATCAAAATAAAACCGATAAGGTCCACGATATTCAAAGAATACAATCCGGAGATAAATCCTACAATGACAACAATAGCCGCCACTAATATACCCATCGGTGTTTGATTAGTACGAATATTCTTTTGCAGAAATATAGGATGAATGATGTTATCCGATGCAAATGAGGCGAATAAGAGAGCACCCATAGAAAAAATTGATCGCAAATATCCCAGATTAAATACAATCCAACCCAGGACAATAATCCCAAAAATGCTTATATCCGGTCGCATAATGCCGGCATATGTTGTAAATAACGATGTGCTGGGACCAACAGTTCCTTCTCCAAGAAGAGCAAGGTAAGATTGAGCAGTAAGCCATTTCTCAGGCAAGAACCTCGAAATCATAAATAGAAACAGAACTATAAAACCGGCGGAAAAAATTCCAGGCAACCAATGCGCCCAAACCGAAGGTTTTTGGTTTAGCTGTTTTGGAATAATCAAATTCTCTACCCCATAAGTAAAAAGCCAAGCAAAAACAGCCAAAGAGGCAAATTGAAAAATTCCATTGAAATTGAATCGCCCTATCTGAAAAATTTCACTTCGCATGACTACATCTGCAAAAATATTTACCCCTAATAATTGATTCCATGCCGTTTCAAACGTATAAAAAGGTACAATAACTTGAAAAAGAATAAGACCGGCCAGAATTATCATAAAAACCAGAGCCAAATTTATGATGAAGGTATATGCTTTATTCAATGACGTTGCCAAAAGAAATCCAAGCAGGATCAATACCAGGCCATACGCTACAATATTTATCGGATCTTTTATCTGGGAAATAAAATTGAGAATAGATTGATTTGCAAAACCAGTTCCAGCAATTTTCAAATATTCCGGGATTAAATATCGCGGCAAGATAATCAGAAGATAACCCGCAAAAAAAGATGCTAGTCCTAACCAGAGTGTACTGAGGATGAATGCTGGAACTTTGCCCCAAATACACCGTAGGAAAAAATACAACCCACCATTTGTGGTAACCAAAATTGAAAATTTTTCAAGGACCCATGAAATAAATAATCCAATCGCCAGACCAGCAGGAATCAAGATTACAGTCTGGTTTACTGGCCATACCCCAAGCACAAAAGAGAAAAGAAACAACCCACTCATCAGAAAACCTTTTGTGATTAAGTTAGTTGACACCTGTCCCCAAAAACTATTTTGGTTTGATTTCTGTAGTGTCAGAACGGGCTCAAGAACTTCTTTTGTGACAGAAGACATGTATGCCTCCAAGCATAGATTTAATCCTAGTTATTATCGCATGAAATAAGTTTTTTGGAAAATGAAAGGTGGTTTGTAAAATTACAAACCACCTACAAATTCCTACCCGAATGATCGATTGATTATTTGGGAGCGTACTTCAAAGCTGCATGGGCAGCCGCAAGGCGGGCTACCGGTACACGGAATGGTGAACAACTGACATAATTCTGTCCAATCATATGGCAGAACTCAATCGAGTTGGGATCACCACCATGTTCGCCGCAAATACCAACTTCCAGTGATGGACGGGTGGCACGGCCATTTTCGACAGCCATTTTCATCAATCCACCAACACCATCACGGTCGATCGTCTGGAATGGATTCTTGGGTAAAATACCGTCTTCAACATACTTCAGCAGGAAGCTGCGTTCAGCATCATCACGGCTATATCCAAAAGTCATTTGCGTCAGGTCGTTTGTTCCAAAGGAGAAGAATTCGGCATCGCCGGCGATCTCGGCTGCAGTCACTGCAGCACGGGGGATCTCGATCATGGTGCCAAATTTGTATTCAAAATGTACTTTCTTGGCTTCCATAACTTCTTTGGCAATAGCTTCTAAGCGTGGTTGAATAACTTTCAGCTCGTTAATGTGACCGGTTAATGGGATCATCACTTCCGGTTTCGGATGTAAACCACGGTTGGCGTTATTGGCAGCCGCTTCCATAATTGCACGAACTTGCATTTCAACAATTTCGGGCATCATGATGCTGAGACGCACACCACGCATACCCATCATTGGGTTGCTTTCATGCATCGATTCCACAGCTGCTAATAATTTTTCAAGTTCAACTATTTCTTTCGATTCACCCTTGCCCAAAATATAATCAGCCATCTGAGCAACACGTTTGGTAATAATTTGATCACGCAGTTCTTCGGCAGCCGGCAAGAACTCGTGCAACGGGGGATCGATCAAGCGAATGATAACCGGTAAACCATCCATCGCCTCAAACAAGCCTTCAAAATCTGAACGCTGGCTTGGCAATAAATCATTTAGGGCATCCACACGATCTTCACTGGTTTTCGCCAAAATCATGCGTTGAACGCTGGGTAAACGTTCGGGTTCAAAGAACATGTGCTCTGTTCGGCAAAGTCCAATGCCTTTCGCGCCATATTCACGGGCACGAATAGCATCCTTGGGATAATCAGCATTTGCCCAAACCTGCAAACCTACAGTCGGGAACCCAGGAGTATCGCCTTTGCGAATGCCAGGTGTAGCGCAAATTTCATCAGCCCAATCCAACAATTTGAGCAACTCAGTTTGTTCATCCAGAGAAGGAGCGTGTTTATCAACTTTACCAAGGAATACTTCACCAGTGGTACCGTCAACAGAAATCCATTCGCCTTCTTTGACGACTATATCGCCTGAAGTCATTACACGGCGGTCAAGATCAATTTTCACGGAAGAGGCGCCCACAATACAGGGAACACCAAATTGTCGGGCAACCACGGCGGCATGCGAAGTGGCGCCACCTTCACTGGTCAAAATACCTTGGGCAGCTAACATTCCATGAACATCATCAGGCTTGGTAAATGGGCGCACCATAATGGTTTCTTGATGTTCTTCTTTGGCCATGCGTTCGGTTGTATCAGCATCAAAGTAAATTTGTCCAACTGCTGCACCGGGTGAAGCATTCACACCGGAGCAGAAAAAGCGACCGGCATCCATAGCAACTTTCTTGGTAACAGCATCAAATTGAGGATGCAATAAGGTATCAACATTGTCAGAAGTAACTCTGGATACTGCCGTCTTTTTATCGATCAGGCCTTCTTCAACCATATCCACTGCAACCTTTACAGCTGCGCGGGCAGTACGTTTTCCATTTCGGGTTTGAAGCATCCATAAACGACCACGTTCAATGGTGAATTCAACATCCTGCATATCTTTGTAATGCTTTTCAAGTTTGGCAACAATGTCCAGGAACTGTTGGTAAACAGCTGGCATAGTTTCGCCCATTTTCTGGATAGGATCGGTATTGCGGATACCAGCAACAACGTCCTCACCCTGAGCATTTAATAGATAATCGCCATAGAGTTTGCTCTCGCCAGTGGCGGGATTACGTGTAAAAGCAACACCTGTGCCAGAATCCCAGCCCATGTTGCCAAACACCATCGTACAAATGTTTACTGCCGTACCAAGGTCATCCGGAATGTCAGTAGCTCGGCGATAATCAACGGCACGTTTACCCATCCATGATTTGAATACAGCTTCAGTAGCCAGCTTTAATTGTTGGTAAGCATCCTGTGGGAAATCAAAACCTTTTTCTTTTCGGACAACAATTTTGAATTGTTCGGTTAAGTATTTCAAATCTTCAGTACTCAGGTCTGTATCAGCTTTAATGGCGTTCTTTTCTTTGTAGCCATCAAACACATGCTCAAATGCCTCATCGGTTATGTCTAACACAACAGAGCCAAACATCTGGATCAAACGTCGGTATGAATCATACACAAATCTCTCATTTCCGGTCAATTTAATCATGGCCTGAGCTGTATCATCATTCAATCCAATGTTCAAAACCGTATCCATCATACCCGGCATGGAGAATTTTGCACCTGAACGACAGGAAACCAACAAGGGGTTATCAACTCCGCCAAACACTTTTCCGGTTTCTTTTTCAACATCTTTCATTGCAGCCAACATTTGTTCCCATAAACCTTCCGGAAACTCTTTCTTTGGCTGATAAGCATTGCAGGCTTCAGTTGTTGCTGTAAAACCTGGGGGCACCGGCACACCAATCCGCGTCATATCTGCCAGATTGGCACCTTTACCACCGAGTAGTCCACGAGCATCGTCCCAGTTTCCACCAACATAGTCAATGGCCTGTTCAATTTCGTGGAATAAATAGACCCATTTTTTTTCAGACATTCATTCCTCCTACAAAAATAATTTCACCATAAAGCAAACTTCTTTTGGAAGTTGGCCAAAGTTTCACCAATTATTGATTTTACCATAAAGAACATGTTTGTTTTATCAGGATTGTTCAAACAAATATTAACAACAAGTTAAATCTTGCTATTTTTTTGAATTAATCCGCCTGATTACAATTGCATTACAAATATGCTAAGACATACACCGTCATAAGCATTTACTTGTAAATTAGTTGCAAAGTACGAATGCGTATTTTTACATGATAATAAAAACAGTTATTTTACGGAGGTAAAATGTTAAATATCCTGGTCATTGATGACGACCCAGCTATGACAGAACTTTTGAAACTATTATTGCGCCCCACCGGTGCAAAAATTCTTGCTGCAAATGAAGGAAAAACCGGGATTGAAATAGCCAAAGAATCTATCCCCAGTATAATTATTTTAGATTTAATGATGCCTGAAATGGATGGATGGCAAGTTTGTAAAGAAATTCGCAAATTTAGCGATTGTCCCATTTTGATTTTATCCGCACTGGATAGTCCGGGTATGGTTGCTGCAGCATTGGACGCAGGTGCAGACGATTATCTGATCAAGCCGGTAATGAGCGGCGTATTAATAGCACACATCAATACACTCGTACGGCGATCCAATTTAGAAAAGAGCGGCGTCCTGACCTGAATTTTCGGAGAATTACTTTATAAGCGACCGAATGGTCGCTTTTTTATTACCTCGAAAAGAATTAATAGTAAAATACTATCAAGATTTAATCAGTAATTCCAATTTGTTGACAACACTCTTTCCAATTGTGAGGGCCCTGTGCAAACGTGTACAAAATGTAACCAAATTTCTCCTGATACTGAAACAAACTGCACAAACTGCGGAGTCGATTTGAGTGAATACTCAGAGTATGCAGTCTCATTGAAAAAGCTTCAAAATAACCCGAGAGTACTTTCGGTTAGAGTTAGCGTCGCAAAAAACGCATGTCCGACCTGTCGTGCGATTGAAGGCGTTTATGCAAAAGAATCTGTACCCAAATTACCTATAGAAGGCTGTTCTCAACCAAATGGTTGTGATTGTTTCTATGCGCCTATTTTGGATGAAATATTCCCGTAACCTGTATAAATAAAACCAAAATCACTCAGAAAATTCTTTTTACTATTTCACTCGCAACACTGAATGGTGTTTCCATCATCGGCATGTGACCGCTTTCCATATATAGAATTTCTGCACCATCTATTTTAGATACCTGATCTGTCATGAAATCGATTGGCATGATCTGGTCCTGTTTACCGGCTAAATAAAATATTGGAAATCGCTTTTCTGCCAACCAGGTTGTAAAATCCCTGCGTTTTGCCATCGCTTCCAGGCAGGTCATCCAGGTGCGCTTGTCGGTCGTGGCAAGGATAGGTTCGAGTTGCTTTTTTATAGCCTCATCTGCAGTCAATTTGTCTAGATTTCCGGATAAAACAGCTTCAATTCCTTTATTCCGAATAATTTCAATCTGATCATATCGATTCTGGATGCGCTCCCGGTTTTCTGCTGCGGCATTAGAAGCTACCAAAAAAAATCCATTAATTTGATCTGGAATTTTTTGAGTGATCTCACAACTGACATATCCTCCCATTGAATGACCAGCCAACCAAAATTTCCCGATATTCAAAGATTGAAGTGTTTCAATCACGTCATCGGCCAGGTCAGCCATTGTAAAGGGGTAATCATTGGTTAACGATTCACCATGACCGCGCAAATCCACCACAACACATTGGACACTTTTTAACCAGGGATGCATAGGCATCCAAATTGCTCTGGATAATGGATACCCATGGATCAACACCAGTGTTTGATCTCCTTCACCGAATTTTTCATGAGCCAGTTTCATATGTTTTTTTTACTTTCCAATAAGCTTTTTAATAAATAAGCCTCCGCCGATTGCTTATCAAAAACGACTTCAGCTGCTGTTTCCTCACGTAGAATTTTTACCCAATTGCCAATTTGTTCCCCATCGTTGATATGCAATAATGCTTTAATTTCATTTCCGTTTAACCAACGCGGTGGATTAATCCATTCATGATAGTGGTTGCAATATCCATCCATCATTAATGTACAAATTTCCAGCTCAGCAATCCATCGGGGTTCGTCTGCTTCTTCAAAAATTCCTGCAAGTGTGTCCGCTAGAGAAAGCAGGCAAAGCCCTATTCCGCTATCACCACAGGCATTAAAAAAATTATACACCATTCGGCTATCAGGCGAAATCCTGTCTTTATAAAAAAAATGCAGAATCATATGTTGGGAAACAAGGGTTGTAATAAATTTGATTTCATCATTCGAAAGAACCAGAGCACGCGCCCGCTCTCCTGCAAGCTGTCCAGCAACCGAATCATGCTCGACGAAACTCAATTTTCCCACTTCAGAAATTTTCTCCGCTTCCGGTTTCCCGGAATCATGATACAAAGCAGCAAAATAAAGCAAAGAACGCAAACTGCGATCAGGGTTTAGTGACTTTGAAAAATATTGCTGTAGTTGTTCCCGGTATCTTCCCAGGTATCGTACAACTTGTCCCATTCGTAAATTGCCCGCCCCTTCTGCTGGGTAATTACCGACCAAATAAATTTCGAACATTCGAAGGTTTTTCATCACTCGCAGAGTATGCTGCCATACTTTCCCTGTTTCATCTCTGCCCAAAGGAGAATAATCTCTTAATCGCTCTATCTCTGGTAGTACTTTCTCCAGAAGATTGAAATGTTCCATTAGTAGAAGTGCCACCGATGGATCTGGCAAATCAAAAATTTTGAAAATTTCATCACGCACACGTTCGGGTGTAATATTTTTCACCAAATGACTTGCAGTTTTTATTTGGTGAATTGTATTAGGGTCCAATCGCAGCGAAAATGTAACCGAAAGGCGAATAGCCCTTAATATCCTGACTGGGTCATTCACAAGTGAACTCTCAGAACAGGTACGCAGCACTTTGTTTTTTATATCCCTGCCCCCCTGCATCGGATCAATAAATTGATCTGGCAAAGCAATATCCAGTGCCATGGCATTCATGGTGAAATCCCGGTCGCGCAAATCCTCTTCAATTGTGTTGCCGCGCATACCCACCAGATCTATGATAATTCTGTCTTTTTGCTGCGGCTTCCAAACAATCCTAGAAGTCTGAAATTGCGCATTTAATAAAAAGTAGGCTGCACCCAACCGATCAGCCACATATTTGGCGAAACGCTGAACATCTCCGTCAACTACCACATCGTAATCATGAACTTTACAACCGAGCAAAAGATCTCGAACCATACCGCCAACCAGGTAAACTTTTTCCTGATGAGTCTTTTGTGATTTCAATGCATTCAGAATATTTTCAAAATTCGGGTCATTGATAAAAACCATCGATTATTTATTTTTTCCAAGCAGATATTTTTCTTCATCTACAACTCCAATAAATGGCAAGTTGCGATAAAAATCATCCAGATCCAACCCATATCCAAAAACAAATTTATTGGGGATTGTAAAACCAACATACCGGACTGGAACTTCAATTTCTCGTCGGTCCGCTTTATCCAATAATGTGCAAACCTGAAGTGAACGGGGTTTTCGGGTGGAGAGCATCTCCAGAACAGAATGGAGGGTGTGTCCACTATCAATAATATCTTCAACCAGAATGACATCTCTATCAAAAATATCGGTATTCAAATCATGCGAAATCCGAATTTGTCCACTGGATTCACGTGCACCAGCGCCGTATGAAGCCACCGCCATAAACTCTATCGCATGCGGGATCTCGATTTTTCGCATCAAATCGGTTAAGAACATAACCCCACCGCGCAATATGCAAATCAAAACCAACCGGTTTGATTCTGCAAAGTCTAAAGAAATTTGTCGTCCTAATTCAGAAATACGGCTTTCTAGTTGCTCCTCAGATATTAGAACCTCAGACAAAAACTCCCGATAATCTCGCATCACTCACCTTTTCTAATTCAATAGCATAACTAAGAGAATTTTAAATCGTTTCATAAAATCAATAAGGTTAATTGTTTTTTCTGGGAACGGCATGATGTTTTCGACAACGGGCCTCATACATTTCAGCTGCACCAACAATGATAATCGGATCATCATAATATGCCGGATTGCCATTAACCAGTCGTTGAGTCCTACTGGCGTGTTCACCGCAAATCATGCATATCGCTTGAAGCTTATCCACATGCTCAGCAATACACATCAAAGTAGGCATTAATCCAAAAGGTTCACCGCGAAAATCTGTATCTAAGCCTGCCAGAATAACACGTATTCCTTTATATGCTAAATCCTGGACCAGTTGAACTAGATCCTCATCTAAAAATTGCGCTTCATCAATCCCAATGACTGTCGTGTCCTTCTCAAGTTTTGCCAGAATATCTGCCGAGGAACTCACCGGAATAGCTTCAAACACCAGACCATTATGCGAAGAGACTTTTGAAACCTGATACCGATTGTCTATAACTGGTTTAAAAACCTGCACCTTTTGGCGTGCAATCACGGCTCTTCTTAAGCGTCGTATCAATTCTTCTGTTTTGCCACAAAACATGGAACCGCAAATCACTTCAATCGACCCATCATGATGCTTCATTTAGAAATCTCCTCAGTAAATATGCAACGATTCTACCAAATTAATCGATGGAATAATATAAAAAAAAGCAGTTCAAAATAGAACTGCTTTTTTTGGTCTACCAAATCAGAACTTATGCAGCTTCAGGAACTTCGTAACCCAATGCGCGTAAGCGTTTTTTGAGATCAATTAAGGATTTTCGTCCAAAACCATCTACAGCCAGGAGAGCTTCGTCGCCTTTTTCAAGTAGCTCGAAGACTTTTCCAACTGTTTCCAAACCTGCTTTTAACAAAGCGTCTGTAGAACGGTTGCCCAATTCCAATTCTGCAATCGGACGATCCATAGATGTTTTTGCACCTTCGCGCACCTTTTGCTGTTCAACAAATTCCTGTCGGGCCTGTAATCGTTTGTAGAACCGATCAACCTGACCTTCGATATCGATAATGCGTTGTTGTTGTCCAGTGAAGAATGGATGGCAGGAAGAACAAACTTCAGTACGGATTTCCTTGCGGGTTGAACCGGTTTTCCAGGTTGCGCCACAAGCACAGGTAACCACTGCATCCAAATAAAACTTAGGATGGATATCTTTTTTCATCGCCGTAAAAACCTTTCTTTATTATGCGCTTCCGTTATTTCTTGTGCGAAAAAACGGGCAGCAGTTGAATTTGTTATGCCTCTACTGGCATAACACTTACACTTTTACGGCCATTGGGCAATGTATCATATACGACCACGCCATCAACGGTAGCAAACAATGTATCATCACTACCACGACCAACATTCGTGCCGGGTTTAATTCGGGTTCCATGCTGTCGGACGAGAATATTGCCGGAAATTACTTTTTGTCCGGCATAGCGCTTCACACCAAGGCGTTGTGAATTGCTGTCACGACCGTTACGAGTGGAACCACCACCTTTTTTGTGTGCCATTTCTCTACTCCATTACGATTGAATTGACCATCAGTCGGGTATACTGTTGGCGATGGCCGGTTTTGACCCGAATACGTTTCTTAGGTCGATATTTGAATATAATCAATTTAGGGCCCTTGAAATGAGCAACCACTGTTGTGGCTACTTTTGCGCCCTTTACGGTCGGTGTTCCGACCATCACGTCACCATCATTGGCTACCAAGTACACTAAATCCAAATCATAATCGGTGCCAACTTCCAGTTCCAGGAGGTCCACTTCTATCGTGGCTCCTTCGACGGCTCGATATTGCTTGCCGCCGGCTTCAACAATCGCGTATTTCATGAATTCTCTCCATCTTCACTTCGCCGGTTTGTCCGCGCCAAAATTACGCCGAAAAACGGGGAAGCTGGAAAATAATATACCCAAAAATGTCTGGGGTTAAGCGAAAGATATTATAAAGGCTTCACATATCCCTGTCAACGTCCAATTTTGTTTTGCCGGCTTTCCGTTCATCACCTTCACGAAGAGTAATTCCCAGTTGATCTAAATGTTCCAAAAAAGCCAGGGCATACTTTCTGCTTGTTGCAAAAAGATCGCGAAAATTGGAAACCGTAATACTACCATTAATCTCAATCTGTTCCAGAGTAATTTTTATTGTTTGCTTATATGTAGTGGTAAGAAAAGCAACATCCGCAGATACCTGCATAAAAATTCGTTTTTGCAGTACTGCTTGCCATACTTCTTCGCCTAAAAATTGTTGACATTCCTTTACAGCTGGCGTGGAAAACGGAGCAGCCTCGAAGCGTCTGATTAATTGGCTCACCAATCCTTCCTGTGCCAAACTTAATACTACATTAAATCCTGATCGTGAAACCAATTGTTCTGAAAAAGCAAAAAGATCTTGCGGTTCCTTTAAGGAAAGCAATAAATTAAAGGTTTTTTGGTCTATTTTCAATTTGCTTCGTAATTCGCTGCGAGGAATTCCACCTCTGAGGGGATACTGTTCGTGGTAGTTTTGCACAAGAATCGACATTTGATTTAGCAAATTTTTATACCAGGAGATTGAACAGAATCGCAGATTACTCTTTTGAAACGGATCTCCCGGTTCTAATTGTATGATCAATCCGCTTTCAATCAAGCCAGGCAAAAATCCCCGGATAGACACAATCTCGAGACGTGATTTTTTTATAATATCGGAGAACTCACAAACACCAAGATCCAGGCAAGCCTGCAAAAAAATCTCTTCTGGGTTTCCGTGCAAATAGGCTTCTAATTGCTGAATAATTTGGCTCTGAAAGCGTTTATGCCGTCTGCCAGGCTGCGGATTAACGACAATGCCTCCTCCTATGGTTTCTCCCGGAGATGGTATCCGTAAAATGAAACGGTCATTTCGCACTGCCACTACCGGTCCCTTTATTTCCAACTGGATCCAACCTTCCTGACCCGGAGATAACTGATCTGTGCCTAAAACACGGACACGCGCCAATTCTTCGGTTGCCCCAAGAAAAAATTTCACTTCCATATTGTGTTTTAAAGAAAGTTCTGCACCAGGCAATATTTTTACTTTTCCATCAATTCGCTGAGTTGGCAAATATTTACCAGCTCCGGTAAGAACACATCCTCTTCTCACCTGGATATGATCTATTCCACTCAGGTTTACCGCAGTACGGCTGCCCGGTTGGGCAATTAATTCCTTTTCCTTATGTGTTTGAAGGCCGCGTACCCGGGCCTTAAATCCTTCCGGTAGAATTTCAACATCATCACCGATTCTTAAGCTCCCATCCAAAAGTGTTCCGGTAACCACTGTACCAAATCCTGAAATAGAGAACACTCGATCAATCGGTAAACGCGGTCTACCAAGGTCAACTCTGGTCTGTGTTTCACTTAATTTTATGGATAACAGCCTCACCAGGTCAGGGATTCCTTCTCCACTTTGAGCAGAAACCCGAACAAAAGGAGCATCCATATATTTTGTGCCTTGCAGAACCTCATGAATCTCAAGTTCTACCAAATCCAACCAATCAGGATCATCCACCAAATCAATTTTTGTCATCACAATGATACAAGACGTAATCGATAACAGGTCCAGGATAGCCAGGTGTTCACGGGTTTGGGGCATTACACCTTCATCCGCTGCAATAACCAGTAAGGCCGCGTCAATTCCACCGACACCTGCCAACATATTCTCAATAAAATCCCGGTGCCCTGGCACATCCACAATGCCAATCTCAGACCCATCTGGCATTTTTAACCAGGCGAATCCAAGATCAATGGTCATCTCACGTTCTTGTTCCTCTTTTAGCCGATCAGGATGAATCCCGGTAAGCGCTTTTACCAGGGTGGATTTTCCATGATCGACATGGCCGGCTGTTCCAATTACATGCATGCCAAGCTTTATCCGTTTTCAAAACTTTCGGAAAACTCATCCTGCATTTCGCGAGCAGTTCGCAACAAAACTTGCAATCGTTTTTGGGTTGTTTGAATCATCTGCTGCATCAAATCCTGCAAATCTTGGGAATTATCTTCCAATGTAACCAATCGATCATTAAATTTCTCATATTGACGAGTGGTTTCACGCAATTGTTCATCCTGAGATAACATGTAATTAGACCATCGCTTCTGGTCATCTGCTTTAAACGAAACCCATTCCTGTCGGAAGCGGTCTTCTACAAGACGCTGCATTTCAGTAATTTCATTAATTCGTCGCTCAAAGCGTTGCGTAATTTCATCAAAACTTTCTTGTGCGTGTCGAACTGCACGCTGAGTTGCATCTAATGCCTGTAATTGTGCATCCAAATTTACGGCTTGCTTTTCAATTACTTCAAACCGGCTCTGCCACTCCCGCCAAACCCGATCCCTTTCAACCTGAATCATACTTTGTCGTTCGATAAATGCTGTCTGGGATTGCTTTCTCTCCGATTCGGTATTTACTAATTCGTTTTGGCGCATTTCTATTTTTCGTAACGATTCATTGCCCAGATCAGTTTTGCTGCGCTGTTCTTCAATCCGTTTCCGCATTGCAGACAGTTCGCCTTGCATGTCCAGAATACGCTTAGAATCCTGGCGAATATTTTCTTCCATCAATTTCTGTGAACGGCGATACTCATCATCTGATCTTCGACTTTCCAAAAATTTTTTTTCAACTTCAGCAATCATTCGAACCAGTCGATGCTCTTCTTCTTCACGAGCACGTAAATCTTTTTTTAGCTCAGGAATGACATCCTGGTTTTTCCGTACCGCGACAATAGAAGCATTCATTGATTCTATGTCTGCCATACGTACCTTTTCCACTTCGCGGTCCCGCTCCATCCGATTTTTTTCTACGGCTTCCACAGATCGGGTAAGATCAATGCGTAGTTGAGAAACCGAAGATTCAATCTGATCAAATTTTGTAAGCGCACTTTGAATCCGGCTGATATCTGTACTTATCTCTTCCACATTTTGTAATACTGGCGGAATATTCCCCTCCATTTTCATGATCCGGTCTTCCAGTGTAGAAATAATTAACTTATCTTTTCTTCTTTCTTCATCTAGCCATTCTACGCGCTTTAGAATTTGTTCAAAATCCATGATTTACTCCAAAATAATTTCGATTATGAAATAATGATTGCTTATGATGGCACTAAACTTAAAATCAATAGTCCAATCACATTCCAAAATTATACCATTTTGTATTAATGCTTAATGCTCAGGTGAGATTTCTATAAGCAAGCAATAAATTTGTAAACGGAGAAAGAAAAATATTTGGAAAAAGACCAACCAAAATAAGTAATGCAGTCCCTAAAGATAGAAATACTGCCTGCACAACAGTTTCGTTGACTTGAATGGAATTGTTATTCTCACGCGAAAAAAATATCCCTATAACCTGAAATCCGGCAAAAAACATACCCAGAACACCAACCACAACCCATAATCCAAAGACTATTGATTCGCTGGCTAAAACCGAGAGAATTGCAAGGCGGGTGGGAAATGCCGCCAGAATCGGGAATCCGCAAATGGAAAACCAGGCAATTAAAAATGCGCTGGATACAAAAGGATAGCGATAATAAACCCCTTTTAAGTCATTCAGATCGAAGGTTTCGCCGCTGTTTCGCAACGAAGCAAGTGATAGAGAAAGGATTGCTATAGCCAATAGACGCGGCAGGAAAGATTGAATATAAGCCGTCCAACCAACTATGTTTGAAAGGCTTAATGATAACAAAGCAAATCCAGTTTCCACAATGACTGCGTACCCAAACAGACGAATTAATGATTTTTGGAAGGCAGCCCAAATTCCTCCGGAAACAATCATAATTGTGGAGATTAATCTGAGCGATTCACTGAACATAACTTCATTTCTCATCCAGTTGTAATTATTAAAGAAATCCAATAAAAGTAAAAGCGAAGTGGTTGGCAAAGCAAAAAAGATAAACCCCGCCACATATGGTTGGCCCTCTGACGCGAGTAAAGGCACCCAAGAATAAAATGGAAATACAGCCAGCCAAAATGCAAAACCCAATCCTAATAAAATAGCAGCCTGCAAATATTGTTCCTGGCTATTTGCGCTGAGCGGTGCTTGTTCAAATCCCCAGCCTGCCAATAAAATAAATGGTATAGCCAATGTTTGAAAAATCAAATATCTTAATACCCCCTGGTTGGTTGCTCCTTTGTTATAAATAAACATCGGAAAACTCAGTAAAACGGCAAATTCAATGAGTAAGGCAGCATAAAGGAATGGCTGTACAGATAATGTAGCAACCATGATTGCCAATATTCCCAAGCCATTCGGACAAAAATTTTCATTTGATCCGGATATACGTGACCCAAAAAACCACACGGCACCAATTCCATAAATCAATGCCAAAATAAAACGGTCAGAATCCTCCAAAATAAATTTGCGCCCGAATATATCAAACACGGAAGAAATTTCTACAGAAAATGGACCTAGGGGAATTAAAAGATCAATTTTGAGAGTTAAAGCCAATATAGCCAAAAGAGATGAATAAATACCCACAAAGAGCAAAACAAACAATCGTTGTTTTCGAAACAACATACTTATCAATGCAACGACCAGAGGAGAAAACACCCAAATCATAGGGGCATTCATAAAATTGTTTCCTCCTGATGTTTATTTGAAATAAACGAACCGATAAATGCAATTCCTAATGTGATCATTGACAGCAATCCGACCACGATTAATGAATTTTCAATTGCAGCGTAAAAAACTTCAAATCCGGATAATACAGTCAGCAATCCAAAAATAATTCTTAATGGGTCAGCTGTCATGCCCAGTTGCAAGAGCCCAATACCAATCAATACAGTTCCACCAATCAAAATATCGACTGGCCCAGGAATGGTTGTTGCTATTCCCGGTGCGATAACAAAAGAAACCAACACGATCATTAAGCCTAATACTACACGAAATCTAGTTTCTTTTTGGTCCTGCTGATTAATTTGCAAAACTGATTCCTCAGGGATAGCTCCACCCAAAATTACACCTGCCATCCAACCGCTGACTAATTTTGCCGCCGCCAAACCTACTGGCCAAACACCTAATACCAGCCAAAATACCGCCACGTATTGTAAAGAAAGTGCTAAGATATTCCAACGCCCATTTTTCAAAGAAAATAAAGCAATCGCAGCTATTGCAGCAAGAAGAACTGGTAAATAATCTAAAAAACTCATATTATGGTTAACCAGCCGGTTTTAACAAAGTAATCAATAAAGCAACCAATACAAAAACCCACATAATACCACCTTGTTCTTCCAATAAACGCGAAAAAAGTTCGGTAAACCAACGAAAAACAGCCAGTATATTCCCAAATATTTTGTAAAGCCAATTTAATTTTAATATTCCAGTTACTATATCGCCCAATTTTTCCAAAAATTTAAAGATCCATTCTGAATACTCAGCTAAACCGGACAATCGCCTTAAAACCAGTATTAAGAGTAATGGGACTAAAAATGCAAACACACTTGCCCACAGAACACCTGTTTGGAACCAATTGATACCGCTCAGAAAAAAAATCAACCATTGTGTAAGGATAGGGAAAAATAGACCCAAAGGATAAATAACCCAGACCCATCTTTCATGGTTGGCTGTTTGAGGAGATGATTTTAGAATCAATCGTAAATAACCAAATATAAGCAATAAAACGGAAAAGACATTTAATAGTGTTTGAAATATATGTTCGGGTGCAATTATAGCCACCCAGCCAGCAGCAGAGGGTGTAAAAGGCAATCCGGAAAAACCTACCACAGCCAATAAAGGTAGAGTCTGAATTTTTACCGTTCGTGTTGAGTACAAGAATAGGACCGAACCATTTAAGACCAGGCTCAATCCCCATGCCAGGCTGGCCGGTGAATTCCCCACCATACAGGAGTAAATTGCTAGAGCTGCCATAGAAATTATCCAGAATGGCCTGCCTTCCAACTCGTTTTTGACCACTAACCACATCACAGCCGCAAAGAATGCCGCCAATGAAACCAGAGTATATAAAAGGTTTTCGCCGACTCCAACAAACATGCCGCCGGAAAATCGGATTAGGACAACCAAACTACTCATCACCGAAAGATTTCGAATTGCGTTTCCAATCCCCCTACGAAATGGCAGTTCATTTGCATAAGGCAGATTTAGTGGAAGAACTCCCATTCTAAATCCTACAGCAATGATCACCAGCATACCGATATTTCCGGTAACATGATTGAAATCTAATGGTGTACCCAAAGAATAGCTCGCCATCACGGCAATGATTAAAACGATGCTTCCTAGAAATCGTATTGAAAAACCGCTTACAGCTTCATTGATTGATTTTTCGGTCTTTACCGTTCGGAGAATCACCACCAGTTCTGTTACATCAACCATTGCCCATACTAACAATATCGAAAGAACACTTGAACTAAGCACAGCCACAATACCCATTGCACTGATCAAACAAATACCAGACCAGACATTGGTTGTTGGTAATTCTTCCATTCGGGTCGAATCGGTTAGAATGATGGCCAGTTGTACTGCACTGATTGCAAAAGCTAGTGACCACGAAAACACATCTAATTTTAATACAATGCCATCAACAAACAATTCTTCAAGCGGAAACCATTTTGTAAAAGATTGTTCCAGGGGAATGAACCAGCGCAATGCTAAAAGAATTCCCCACTGTGAAATCGAAAATCCCAGTGCGGCTAACCAGATTCTGCCCCTATTGATATTTAATTGACGCAAAACCAGCAGAACAATTGCTGCGACTATCAACCAGCCAAAAGATAAAATCATGGGCATGGAGAATTAATTACATCACCGTTGCAAACGGTGTCCTTTTTATATACTTACCCTGACCAGAATTGCCCAACCAATGCTGGCCATCCACGATTAATTTGCCTCTTAAAAACACTTTATCCGTATATCCTTGTAAAACCCAACCTTCAAAAAGATTGTAATCCGTCCTGTGATGAGACCAATTAACTCCGTAGTTGGGGATTTTCATTTTAGGATCCCAAATAACAATATCTGCGTCACTACCAGGCAAGATGCTTCCTTTCTGAGGGTATAACCCAAATATTTTTGCTGGGTTGGTAGACATCAGTGCTACAAACTGATTAGGAGTAATTCTACCTTTTGAGACACTCTCTGTCCATAACACTGGTAAACGATCTCCAACACATGGCAATCCATTGGGTATTTTTGTAAAGTTATCCTTTCCTAGTTCTTTTCCAGGGATGGTTATGGGTTGTCCTTCATATTGAATTGG
This sequence comes from Chloroflexi bacterium HGW-Chloroflexi-10, assembly GCA_002840755.1. Classification (GTDB taxonomy): domain Bacteria; phylum Chloroflexota; class Anaerolineae; order Anaerolineales; family Anaerolineaceae; genus UBA6170. Next base: position 46,674 of record PHBZ01000024.1, read on the forward strand.
CATTTTGCCATCATAAAAAAAGGGGCAGTGGTCCGTTGCTATAACCTGAATGGTTCCGTTTTTTAATGCTAACCATAAACCTTCATTATCTTCTTCAGTGCGCATCGGAGGGGAACATATCCATTTTGCTCCATCAGGTCGGCGCAAATGATCAATATTAAAAAATAAGTATTGTGGACACGTTTCACCCATCACAGGTAAGCCCAGTTCTCGGGCATATTGTAACTGATCAGCCTCTCCCGCTGCATTCATATGGACGATATACAGAGGAGCACCGCTTTGGGCAGATAAGGATACACCTCTTGCTACCGCTTCTACAGCTCCCCATGCCGGGCGGGTTAATGCATGGTAAACCGGTTCAAAATGACCGGCTGCAAGTGCTTCTTCCACCAATATATCAATGACATCCCCATTTTCGGCATGTAGCATGGTAAGAAATCCATATTCTTTTGCTATTCGCATAGTTCGAAAAATATCGCCATCTAATAACCGCAAACGATTGTTATAGGCAGTAAATACTTTTAAGGTCGTAATTCCTTCCGGAATCAATTGAGGAATAGTGTCTGCGACATTCTGATTAAATGCAGTAATGTTCATGTGAAAACCAAAATCGATAGCAGCCTTGTGGTCGGCTTTTGCATGCCAATCATCCACATCTCGAATTAATTGATCACTATTTTGGGGAACAAAATCAATCACCGTTGTCGTCCCCCCAAAAGCAGCAGCTTTATGACCGGTGTAATGATCATCCGAAGAAACCGTATCAAACATGGGCAAATCAAAATGAGTATGCACATCCACACCGCCTGGAAGGATCAATTTGCCAGTGACATCAAATTGCTCAAAATTCTCGCTCACAGATAAATTTTTTCCTATTTGAACAATCTTTTCACCTTCAATTAATAGATCGGCAGAATAAGTCTCAGATGATGTAATTATTGTTCCACCCCGGATCACTTTTACCATGGTTACCTCGATTCTTAACCTTATCAGCAGGATTAATGTATAACATCGGCCTTCCCCCTTATTATAATAAATCATTCAAAGGGCGCTATAAATCGAACAAGGATGCTATCCATCCTTTGCCTTTTTAATCTTATCTAAATCCTTAAAAATAGCCATCCAATCAACTTCCCAATCGGTGTCCAATTCCACTGAGCTGCTATAACCCTGAGTTTCAGCACGCTCTCTCAGAGTATTCCACAGCAAAATTTTTTCTTCTCCCGAAACGATCAGATCCCTCAGCGTTTTAGCCCGGAGAAGTAGTCCACCGGTTGTATAAAAAAATGTTACCCTACGCCAACGGTCAGCCAAAATTGGTTGGGCTAATGGTTGCAATGGACCAAGTTGTATTTTGTAATATTCCTCTGATGCCCGCGGATGATCTAATTCATCTCTAAAAAGGCTGGCCCGAGTGGTCAACTCATGCCCTGTGATTCTGGCAATCTGGCTGATCTGCCACCTTTGGGATTCGCCGAAAGCACCTGTTTGATAAAACGCAATAAAATCAGCCGATATTAATTTTGGAGCGCTCTTTATTGGCACACGATACCATCCCAATAAACGTGCGATCTCCATATCTTTAAGACTGGGAATAATTGCCACTAAAACAAGATCCAATTCTGCAGGATAACGGCTCATTTTCCCTCCAACTTTAAATGTTTTAGAGGAGTCAAATGATGACTCCTCTAAAATTATTTTGATTTACAAATAATTCTGTATAAGACCAACTTCATGATTGAATTCATCAATCAGTTCGTCCATTTCTGTGATTTGTGATTGGAACCCAGTCCAATAATCCGCGTCATACCATTGATCCATGATTTCTTGATAGGTACGGCCTTGTTGTTCTACCCATGTGTAATACTTTAAATTGTGTATCCGTTTGCGGTCCTGGTAAGTCAATTCCTGTAAATGATCGGTAGATTCACTCATCAGATCGCCGGCATAGGCTTCCGCTGCGTCATATGCAGTGAATTCCCCAAATTCTTCACGGTACTCTTCAATGCGGGTGCCATACAATTCCATCGAGTCGGTCAATACGGAAAGAACCACATCATTATCGGTCAGGTCATAATATTTGGCGAATTTTATGGCGGTTAGCATATTTGCAATACCGGAAAAACCAAATAAATTTAAATTTGCGATGTCTTCTGCAGAAACTCCTTTTTTCGCAAGATATTTTTGTCCTTCGGGTTCATTGAATAGCCTTGAAATACGTACAACTGAATTATCATCAATCGCGGCCACCAAGTCGGTATTTTTAACATTATGAATCCAGGGAACATGCTTATCACCTATCCCTTCGATTCGATGCGCACCAAATCCATTATTTAAAAGTGTGGGACATTGTAATGCTTCAGATGCTATTACTTTTGAAGTAGGATATTTTTGTTTTAATAAATCACCCGTTGCGATGGTACCGGCTGAACCCGTGGTTAGACACACGCCAGCAAAATTACCATTGACGCCCAATTCTGCTTCGAGAACATCCAGCATCGCGTGTCCTGTTACATTGTAATGCCATAAATAATTCCCAAATTCTTCGAATTGATTAAAGATTACGAGCGGTTCACCGGATGCGCGCAGTTCCCAACATTTATCAAATATTTCCTTCACATTGGATTCGGTTCCGGGTGTAGCAATAACCTGGCTTGCAATTTTATTCAACCACTCGAAGCGTTCCTTACTCATACCCTCCGGCAAAATCGCAATCGATTGACAAGCCATTAAAGCCGAATCATACGCTCCACCGCGGCAATAATTCCCAGTGGATGGCCAGACCGCCTTTTGGTATGTAGGGTCAAATTGTCCGGTTACCAACCGAGGCACCAAACATCCATAAGCTGCACCCACTTTATGTGCTCCAGTTGGGAACCATTTCCCAACAAGAACCAGAATTCGCGCATCAACACCAGTAATGGATTTAGGGATTTCTATATAATTTGCCTTCCCATAATTTCCGCCATGTGCCTTGGGTTGGTTTTTCCAGGTGATCCGGAATAAGTTGCGTGGATGGAGATCCCAGAGACCAATTCCAGCCAATTCTGCCTTGATTTTTTCCGGTACGAGATCCGGATTAATTTGCTGGTTGAATGTAGGTAAAATAATGTTCTGCGCACGGAATCGCTCAATCGCATTTTTTCTGCCGTCTTTGTTTATCAATAAATCTATTTTTGCCATTATTATTTATTCTCCTGATGGGTATTATTTTTATTCTCAAAATCAGCCGGGCTTTGGCTGACAATATATAAAGGGCGTCCTTTTACTTCATCATAAATTCGTCCTATGTATTCACCAAGAATACCTAAGGATATTAATTGCACACCTCCAAGGAATAAAACAGCTACCAATGTTGTTGCTTGTCCAAAAAATGATTGTGATCCAGTGAAACGCATTACTGCAACGATTGGGATGGCGATAATACTGATACCTGCAGCGATAAACCCGAGGTAGGTAGCTAATTGTAAAGGTACGTACGAAAAACCTGTAATAGCGGTTAAAGCCAGGCGCAGCATTTTTTTGAATGGGTACTTCGTGGAACCGGCAAAACGCGCAGCCCTTTTATAGGAAACACCAACTTGTTTAAATCCAACCCAAGCAGACATACCACGCAAGAATCGGTGATGCTCACGCATGGTATTCATAACATTCACAACCTTGCGGTCCATGAGCCGGAAATCACCAGTATCTAATGGGATCTTTATATCTGTAATTCGAAAAATAAACCGGTAAAAAAGCGACGCCGTAAAGGTTTTAAACCAGGTTTCCCCTTCTCTTTCGGCCCGCACAGCGTAAACAACTTCATATCCTTCCCGCCATTTCTGGATCAAATCCAAAATAACTTCAGGAGGATCCTGCATGTCCGCATCAATAATCGTAACAGCTTTTCCACGGCTGTAATCCAATCCGGCTGTCACAGCAATTTGATGTCCAAAATTCCTGGCAAAAATTACCGGCCGAACTCTGGCATCTTTTGATGCCAATTCTTTAATAAGTTCACTGGAACCATCCGATGATCCATCATCAATCAGGATCAATTCCCATGGTTCACTAGCTTTATTCATTACATCTGTTATTCTTTGATATAAAATGGGTAAATTCTCAAGCTCATTAAATATCGGTGCTATGATTGAAAAAACTACTTGATCTTCCAACAGAATTCCTCCTGAAACAATTTATTTTAATAAGAGATCTCTTAATGCTTTCATGCTGGGCTCAATAATCGGCGCATTCTTAACCGCGCTTGTGGCTGCCCGCACATCTTTTAAACCTGATCCGGTATTGATCACAACAACAGGATCATCAGAGGAAATTCGACCTCCCAGAATCGCTTTTTCCAGGCCAGCGTAAGCCGCTGCACCTGCCGGCTCAGCAAAAATACCAACTTTTCCCAGGGCTACTATTGAGTTTAAAATTTCCTGATCAGACACAACTTCATAGGACCCACCCGTTTGAGTTACAGCCCGCACAGCACGAACTCCATCTCGGGGAAGATCCACGGATATGCTGTCCGCAATGGTGTTAGCTGCTACAGGGAAAATCTCCTCATTATTCGAAAAGAATGCATTTGCAATTGCAGCGGAACCTTCTGCTTGTACACCAAATAAGCGCGGCATTTGTTCAATCCAACCTAATGCTAACAGGTCCTTAAATCCTTTATGGATACCAGAAATGATATTTCCATCGCCTACAGAAACAAAAACACAAAGTGGTTTTTGATATTTCGTACCCCCCGTCATTATAGCTTCCCAAATTTCAAACGAAGCAGTCTTTTTGCCTTCCACCGTAAAAGGGTTATAACCGGTATTCCGACAATACCAGCCAAACTCTTCAGCTGCTTTCACTGTCAAATCAAACGCGGCATCATAATTGCCATCAACAAGGATTACCTGAGCGCCAAACACTAATAATTGTGCGACCTTTGCCACTGGAGCAGTTCTGGGAGCGAAAATAACCGACTTTTGCCCTACAGCTGCTGTCATTCCAGCTAAAGCAGCTCCTGCATTACCGGTAGAAGCAGTAACAATCAATTCTGCCTGTATTTCCCGAGCGCGTCCAACTACAATTGCACTCGCCCTATCTTTAAAGGATGCCGTTGGATTCCTGCCTTCATCCTTGATCCAAAGTTCCCGCAGCCCCAAATTCTCTTGAAGTTGTCTGGGAGAATACAAAGGAGTAAATCCGGCAGTTCGCAACGGGGTTCCCTCCCCTCCCGGATCCTCTACCGGTAGTAATGGCAGATAACGCCATAATGAGGAATCATTTCTGGATATAATGTCAGATATTTCGTAACGTTTACGAATTGAAACCGTATCCATGACAACATCCAGATTCCCTCCATCTTTTGGACAGGTATAAATCAACTGAGAAAATGCATATTCTGTCTTACATATAGAACAGCAATATCCTAAAAATTTTTGCATCTCAAATTATCCTTCCCGATTCATCGGGTTTTTCAATGAACTGGGTGCAGTAGAACGCAAAGACAATATAAATTTTTTCCATTGTTCCAGTTCAGCATTCTGAAGGTTACTTACTTTAGACTGAAACCAATCTCTATTCCCAATATTTATCACGAACAAAAGCAAAACAATGAGTAGTTGTGGCAATAATGGAATCACCTGTATTGGAAGGGCACTCATATCCAAATAATTTCCATTAATAATCACAACGAATAAGCTATAGATATAAACAAAGGAAAAGCAACGTCCCGTAGACCAGCTACCTAAAAATACCAAAATGATGACAAACCAACCAATTTCTCCAAAGGTAATACTGGATCCACGCCACCCACCATCAAGCATTATAGTAAACAGTAATCCTCCAAATGCAGATAATGCCCCACTAAGAAGAAGCATGATAATTTGGATACGCCGTACAGGAATACCGCGTTCTATTAGTGTATGTGGGCTTTCACTCAACCCTTTAAGATATAACCCTAGCCGGGATTTTTTTATAACAACAAAAAAAATAATGATTGCAAGAAAACCAAGGTAAACAAAAAAATTTTGAGCAAAGATGACCTCTCCGAGTAAAGGAATTTTTTCAAGCAGCGGAATCCGGATCGGATTAATGGAGATATTAAGTAAACCTTCATTTTGGGTTCCCACAAACACAGCCAGAGATCGTCCAAATATAGCAATAGAAAAACCTAAAGACAGTTGAGGGATAAAAAGATAACGATTGCCAAGAGCAAATAAGAACCCACAGAAAACCCCAATTAATAAACAAAAGAAAATTGTTAACATTAAATTTTCTGTTAGTCGATAAAACACTACAGCCATTACAGCGGATAGGACAATTGCACCATTTTGGCCAAAATTAATCATCCCGCTTTTTTGAATCAACAATTCGCTGATTAATATGAAAATTAAAGGTGTGGCTATCAATACTGTCGATGCTAACAATTCAGATAATTGATCCATATTTATTTCCTTGGTAAAAGGAATGCATTTCTAATAGAAATTGCAAATAAAGTTACCAACAACCAGGCGCTTTGAATCACACCAGCAAAAGTGGCATTCAACTGATAGGTCATCGAAACTTGAACAATGTTAATATTGATAACAGAAAACAATAATCCTGCCAGACCAGCCCATATCACATGCTGATTTGCCAATAAAGCAATCATTATCGCCTGATAACCAATACCGGCAGTGCCGGATATACTTAATTGATGATAGGTTCCCAAAACAATTATTCCGCCACAAATACCAGCCAAAAAACCCGAAACCATAAATGTTTGCCAGATATTCCTGGTTGTGAATGTTCCGTGAATATACTTAGCTCCCGGATTGAGCCGAAAAGCATACAGCCTCAATCCCATTCGTGTACGCTTAAGATAGAATGACACAAATATATATAGGAAAAATGCGATAAGTAAAGCCACCAGGCTAAACCGATAACCACTAATTTCTGGCAGCCAAACCTTCTGTAAATACATATCAGATATACCAGCGGATAATGACCCAACTTTTCGCCAGGGTCCATTTACCAAATAAGTGATGATGAACACTGCAATAATGTTTAACCCAATCCCATTTATCAATTCATGAATTCCACTATGAGTTTTTAGCAATGCACTCATAAAGGCCCATAGTGCCCCGCCAACTCCTGCTATCAAAATGGCCAGAAGAATAATATAGACTGCGGAAATCGATTCACTCTGCAATAAGCGTACAATATAGGTCGCACTTACCGCCCCCATCATAATTTGACCCTCAACCCCAATATTCCAGAAACCAGACCGAAAGGTAAATAAAACCGCAGAAATCGCCAATAGTAAAGGAGACCAATTCGCCAAAATATTTAACGTCCGGCCAACAGATTGCAACGGTGGCTGAAAAGAGGTAAAAAGCGCAAACCAATTATTTGTTCCGTTTAAGAGGAGAACCAGACGAAGAATCAAGAATAAAACAATGAAGCCAAAGAAGAAAAAAATTAAAGAGAATAACCAACGCTTTTTAACCGACATGATAATCTCCATTAATAAAATCTTCGGTGTTCTCCTGGACATTTGTTTCCTGGTTTGGCATCCAGGCCGCGGTTGGAACAGATGTTAACCAATTCCCGTTTTTATATTGCCATACACTATGGGCGTATTTTTTTATCTCTTCCTGATTTTGTGTCATAACAATCACACCAACCCCTGCCGCGGCTCTATTTTGAATCTGTTGCCATACCCAATCTTTGTGATATTTATCCAATTTTTTGGTAGGGTGAACAATGACCAGCATCGCCATTGCTGTTGGCAGTAATGCAAAAAGAACTTTTGTCAAATCTCGCATAGAAAGATTTTGAATCAAATCTGTTCCGGAATGTTTTATGTCAGAATTTTTTAAAATCAGGTCAACATCTTTTAGCAGTGAAAGTGGTTTATAAGATGTACCTGCCAAATCACCTACCAACCCAAAATGTTCAAAAATCGTCAGGCCTGGAACAAGGCCCTCAGATAACCGATCTTCCGGGATAAAAGCTACACCATCATTAATAAATTCATCCAACGGGCGATTGGTGATATCAAAACCATTTATTAATATCTTTCCATAAGTTGGTCGTTGTAAACCAACACTGCAAAACAACAACTTTATCATCTCTACTTCATCATCCCCCGTTACAGCAGCAATTTGTCCCCGATAAAGCGTATAATTGATGGATTCTTCTTCATTATTTGGATCTATTTGCAAATTTATAAATTCACAAACTCTGTTTTTTCCTGGATCCAATGAGGGAGAATTGACAAATTTAATATCTGTGGACATTGCCAAAGATAACACATCAAAATCGAAACCATCCTTAAATTCCTTGCTAATTTTTCCTCGTTTTAAAACAACGCAATAATCACAAAAATCCGGAACATTTTCAGGTTGGTAAGTTGTAAAAACGATATGATATCCCAAATCAGCAACTTTTTTTAGTTTCTCCAGCAATAATTTACGATTTTCAGGAGGGACCTGGTCTAAAGGTTCATCCATCAGGATCAACTTACACCCGGCAGCGGCTAGTCGTATAACTTCAAATAAAATACGTTGTTCTATTGATAAACTGGCCCCAGATTGGGATAAATTGAATAAAAATTCTTCAGATTCGGTTAAAGACAGAAAATGATGAATGATTTTTTCTTTGGAATGTAAATTTTTTGTCTTTCGGGATAAATTCAGATTTTCTTGCAAAGTTAATTCATTGAGAATTTTCGTCTCCGAAGAAATATATCCAATACCTGCAAGGTATGCATCAGAAAATTTTCCAAATGAGTTTATTTTATTATTCAGGAATATTTCTCCGGAATCAGGTTTTATGTTGCCTAATATTAATGAAAGAATGGTACTTTTCCCTGAACCAAAATCTCCCAGGATCGCCGACAAACCCATTTCCGGAAATTCAAAACTTACCTGATCAAGTGCAATATCAGAAAGGATTTTTTTTGAAACCTGCGAAAATTGAATTTTCATTTTGTTACAATGACCTTTCAATTATTAGGGATAACTATTTCCTTGCATACCAAACAATAATTGTTCTAAATACCAAATTTGACTATCAGTAGCCTGTTCGCCATTAGCAAGAAATTCGGTACCGTCCTGATACTTTAATGGTCCAGTCCACAAATTCATTCCACCTGCTAATAAGGTAATAAATTGATCAACAATTCTTGAATTTTCTGCGGTCAATGCCTGCCCTTTTTCAAAACCAATATGGCTGCTATCCGGATTATTTAAATCACTCCAATCCGGACCCAGTAAATTCCATTGTTCACCAGAAACCCCATCTCTAAGATTCGTTAGGTATTGAGCATAAAATGGTCCCCAATTAAAATATGGAACGCCAAGACAAACATTGTTTGCCCCGGAACAAGCTCCATTATAATCAAATGGAATAGCCCACACAGGATTTGTGATTGTATATCTGCTTTGTGCTTCTATTAATGCTTCTGTTGTGTCTATCCCAGAAATAACAACATCAAATTCATCTGAGTAAAAATCACTGGCTACAGTAGTAGGATCCAAAGTGACACCAGGAATATTAAACCAAAAACCTATCCATTCCACTTTGAATATTAGCTGTCCGGCAGTAGCTTTAGGCTTTCGATATGTATCCCAACAATATTTCGCTCCCAGGTAGGCAGAAGAGGCCAATCGCCTGGTTTCCTCATTAATTAATGGACCAAGATAACCAATTTTACCTGTCCTCGTTGTAAGTGCAGCTGCACAACCGGCAATCATCTTGCCATACTCAATTCGTCCCATCACATTTGTCAGGTTATCCAGTTTAACATAATTTTTTCCATCTATCCAAGAGCTATCACCGGTGGCATGAACAACTTGAATTTCCGGATATGCTTGAGAAAATTCCAATGCGGCGGCTTTCATATCATCGGAATTAAAAATAACTACCTTAGCGCCTTGCTCAACCAAGTCTACTGCTAATTCTGTGGTAGATTGTCCGGGACGATCTGCTGGATTAACTCTATCAATATAAATAAATTGGGCCCCCGGTAATGACTGTTCAGCATAAATGGCCGCATTATAATGCGATTCACTCCAACCCCGATCATTATGCGAACCCACCATCAACATACCAAAAATCAGACTATCGCTTACTTTTTCGGAGCTTTCCTCTGAATCTATAACCGGCATAGGGACAGGCATACAAGCTCCCATAATATAGGAGATTATTAAGGTTAATCCAATGAGCGAAATGAAGTAATATTTATTTTTTTGAAGTTTCATGAATTATATTTTTAACCAACTCTTGATTTTTTCTAATTCTATGTCAATTCTTCAATTTAAGAAAGCTGTCTGACATTTTCGAAAGCTTTTCATCAAACACCACGTTGACCGCGTATATAAGGCGTACCAAGGGCAGCGGGTGCTCCTAGTCGTTTTTTTACTGCCTCTTTTGAACCTAACACTAAAACGATAATCGTAAAGGCGTATGGCAACATTTGCAGAAAAAAACCATAATAAGGATTGTAATAGAATGGATTTGCCAATCCAAAAATCAGCATTGGTCCTTGAATATCCAGAATAAGGCGTCGCAATGCACCAAAAATATAAGAACCAAACATTGCGCGGACAGGATTCCATTGCGAAAAAATGATCAAGCCAATCGCTATCCACCCCTGCCCGGCAGTCGTTAATTCACTGAACCAACCGGGAGAAATTGCCAGGCTGATGGTAGCCCCTGCGAGACCGGCAAATAAACCACCAATGAAAACATAAAAATAGCGTAATCGAAAAACATTAATCCCCAAAGCATCGGCAGCAGCAGGATATTCACCCACAGCCCTCAGGTGCAATCCGGGACGAGTCCGGTTAATATAATACCAGCTAAGGGGCACCAACAGATACCCAACATAAACTAGAACGCTCTGATTGGTAAAAAACACTTTTCCTAAAATTGGAATTTGAGAAATTAAAGGTATAGAAAAACTGGGCAATAGTGAAACCACACCTGCTTTACTCAATCCCTCACCTAACACCAGACTGATCCCGGTTCCTAAGAAGGTTAACGCTAATCCACTCACAACCTGATCCGCTTGTAAATGAATGGTAATAATGGCATGCACCTGGCTTAATAGACCGGCAGCAATCATAGCGACCACCATTCCTAACCAGGGATTACCCGTTGATGCGGTAACACTAAATGCAGACATAGCCCCAATTAACATCATTCCCTCTATGCCCAGATTCATCACCCCACTGCGTTCATTAAAAATACCGCCAATCGTCGCAAATAAAAGGACTGTACCAGAAGCAACACCTGCTTGTAATATGATGAGAATATCCATGTTATGCCTCTTCGTTGTTGCGAATAATCCGGATTTGATACCGAATCAGGAAGTCACTGGCGATTAAACATACCAAGATTACTCCCTGAATCATTTTTGGAACTCCGGAGGGTTGAATCTCCCGTCCTGCCAGGATCAAAGCACCAAATAACACTGAAACCAGAATAACTGCAAACGGATTTAGTTTAGCCAACCAGGCTACAATGATACCGGTAAATCCATACCCTGGAGATATGGCACCTTGCAAACGGTGAACAACACCGGTGATTTCCGACATACCAGCTAATCCTGCCAATGCACCAGATACCATCATGACCCAAACCATATGTTGCTTGATCGGTATACCAGCATAACTGGCGGCTTTTGGGTTATCCCCAATCAATCGAATCTCATAGCCCCATTTACTACGATATAGAATATACCAGAGCACTACAGCGGCTATTACCGCTATGATGAACCCAAAATGGGTGGTTAACCCCCGTAAAAAGGGGATTTCTGAACCAAAATCCGTCAATCGCGGCAGCCAGGCGTTTTTGGGAAAAACAGGAGACATCTGAAAACCACCCTCGCTCCAAATGGCAAAAATGAAATAGTTGTTCCAGGCTACTGCTATGTAATTCAACATCAATGTTGAAATGACTTCATTAACATTAAACCTTGCTTTTAAAACTCCAGGAATAAAACCCCATATTGCACCACACAAAAGGCCTGCCAACACCATAACCACAATAAACAGCCATTGAGGAGCATCGGCTGGCAGTATGGGTAATAACACAACTGCGGAAGCGCCGAAAGCACCCATAAAAAACTGCCCTTCAGCACCAATGTTCCATAATTTCATTCGGAATGCAATTGAACAGGCTAATCCAACAAAAATTAATGGGATCGCTTTCACCAGAGTATCTGAGAAAACCCCAATACTGCCAAAGGAAGCTCGGGCAATATGGGCATATGTCAGCCAGGGATTACCGCCGCTGACAGCCAGAATAACTGCGCCAATTAACAATGCAACAATTACTGCGCACAACGACAAAACCGCCGGATACCATTTGGGTACATCCACTATTCTTGGTTCAAGCTTAACCTGGAATGGAAATCCCTTTTTTGAGGGATTTCCTGCTGTTATGTTATCACTCATGGCTTGCTCCTGCTGTTTCCAATTGTTCCTCATGGGATCCTGTCATCATTAATCCGATTTTTTCAACATTTCCATCCAGAACTTCACCCATCAATTCACCTTCATAGATCACACAGATCCGATCAGAAAGCGAAATCAATTCCTCCAACTCTTCAGAAATCAACAAAATTGCCGCGCCAGCATCACGCTGCAAAAGCAACAATCGCTGAATTCCTTCTATTGCGCCAACATCCAGCCCGCGTGTTGGCTGCATGGCCACCATGAATGTTGGTTGTGAAGAAATTTCCCTGGCCAGAATAACCCGTTGCAGATTACCGCCTGAAAGCAATCTGACAGGTGTGTTGATGGATGGCACCACAATATCATAAGCTTCTTTTAATTCATTTGCATATTTCTCGGCTTCAGGAGTATTAACCATCCACCCCGTGGCAATCGGCTCTTTATAATACTTTTTCATGATGACATTATCAGTAATACTAAGGTTTGGAGCTGTCCCTACATGGGTTCTGTCTTCAGGAACATGCGATACCCCTTTTCGAATGCCCGTCTTGGCGCTTTTATTAGCAATATCTTCACCACAAATAGTAATTGTCCCTTGCTCACATTTACGTAATCCGGTTAATGTATCTGCTAATTCCTTTTGACCATTACCTGCCACCCCAGCAAGGCCAACAATCTCTCCTGCTCTCACATTCAGGCTTAATCCGTTTAAAGCGGGTAACCCCTTATCATTCAGACAATGCAGGTTTCTTACTTCTAAAACAACATCCCCAGGTGTCTTTTCCTTTTTGTCCAAATTAAAAATAACATCCCGGCCTACCATTAATCCAGCTAAATCTGCCCTGGTTTTTCCCTTGGCATCTACTCCCAGAGCAGTAATTTTTCCTTTTCTTAAGACCGTCAATCGGTCTGATATCATTTGTACTTCATGTAGTTTGTGACTGATAAAAATTACTGATTTTCCCAATGCAACCATATTTTTTAATGTCTGAAATAAAACATCTATCTCTTGTGGTGCTAAAACGGCGGTCGGTTCATCCATAATTAAGACACTGGCGCCGCGGTAAAGCATTTTCAGAATTTCTACTCGCTGTTGCTCACCAACTGATAATTGCCATATTTTTGCTTTAGGATCTACCGGTAAAGCATATTTTTCCCCCAGGCTGATAATTTGTTGATCGTATTTTTTTAAATCCATAATAAAACGGGGAGAGTTCAAACCCAACAGGATATTTTCAGTCACGGTTTGAGAAGGTACCAACATGAAATGTTGATGAATCATTCCAATTCCCGCTTCAATTGCATCTTTGGGTGATGAGAAAGTAACCGGTTTTCCACTGACAAAAATAGTTCCGCTGTCTTGTTTATATAAACCAGCCAGGATATTCATTAAAGTGCTTTTACCTGCCCCATTTTCCCCCAAAAGGGCATGTATTTCGCCTTTTCTGAGATCAAAATCGACATGGTCATTGGCTAATACCCCTGGAAACCGCTTATTAATACCCCGCATAGAAACAACGTTTGCTGCATCGTTAGTGGAAAAATCGGAAATCATTTCACCTCTTTTGTAAAAGAAAACGAAATTTGTTTTTATACCAGTAAAAATGGGGAAGCCTATAGGCTTCCCCATTTTTAAATATTCACTATTATTCGGGTAATTCTGCGGTAATGCCTTCGGCCCACCACTTCATACAATACTTACAACCTAGCCCATATTCAGGGAAGGCATCAAGATCGATTTGTTCCAATTTCTCTCCAGCGGGCACAACTACATTGCCTTTGCTGTCATTAATCGGACCTGAGAAGACATCAAAGCGGGTAAATTCGCCTTTTTCCATTTTTGCCAATAAATCACGGACTTCTTGGATCACAGCCGGGTCGAGATCTTTCACGCCAGTTGTGAGTTCCTGCCCTTCCATGAAGCCAAACAAACCAAGAGCACCAGTTTCTGCATCAAAATAATCCCAACCAGGGACATACGTGCCGGCGATAATACCCTCGGTGATGCGAGCATATTCTGGTCCCCAAACCCAGTAAGGAGCAGTTAGACAACGTTCCACTTTACATGAACCGTACCAGTCATAGGTTACACCCCATTTTCCTTTTTCCTGGGCGACATCTGCTACAGCCGGGGTATCTGCGCCGGTGAAGACAACATACGCGCCAGCATCAAAGAGGGAAGCGGCTGCTTCTTTTTCAATAATCGGGTCATGCCAGGTATTAAGCCAACGCACATCCATAGTACATTCGGGGCAGGTTTTTTTCATACCAAGCGCAATCGCGTTGCCAAGGCGTAATTCTTCAGGAATCGGGAAAGTAGCCATGTAACCCAGTTTTGTTTCTCCATCCTGTTTGGCGCGTGCACCAGCCAGCATACCGGCAAGGTATTTCATATTTTCCATAGCACCCATCAAGTTTCCAAAATTTGTGGTGTTAGACTTGATACCGGTTAGGTGGATGAAATAGGAATCAGGAAATTCTGTAGCAACAATTTCCATCGGGTCCATGAAACCAAACGAGGTTCCCAGGATCAGATCAAATCCTTTACGGGCAAGGCTGCGAAAAATTTGTTCAGAATCTGCACCCTCAGGAACATTTTCAACATACGCGACATGAGTATTCGGTACATTTTCTTCAATATATAGTAAACCTTCATAATGTGCTTGAGACCAACCACCATCGTCATGGGGTCCAATCAGTACCATTGCAACATTAAATTTATCTTTATCAACAGTTGGAATCTCAAAACCACCCACCATTTCTTTTTGGGGGCCGCATGAAGTAAATACGACAGCGAGAACGAGCATTACAGCGATTAAACGCCAAAGACCTTTCGATTTCATATCATCTCCTCCGAAATAATTCTTTTTTTGTTTAACTTGAAAAATGGGATTGGTAGTGAACAATCAATAACGATGTGCAGCATCCTCCTTTCATACTTTGCTCATTTCTCCGGGATCCATGGGTTGGATCACAGAAGAAAGGGAATTATTGCTACGTCTTGATGGGATACGTTATTGTACCTTATTTCAAACTGGGAAATACTAAATTTTTGGTGACCATCTTTTATAAGCTTATTTTATTTCTTCTTACAAAATCTGACTTTGAATGAAGAAAGCTTCCCCCAAATGGGGGAAGCTTTAATAATGATTATTCGAGTGTAATCCAGGTTCCGGTTTCCCCTTTCAGGGCACGACCAATATTTTCCGGGTTGGTAATGAGAGCTTTCTTTCCGCCATTTTCGAGAAATTTTATGATCGCCTCAATCTTTGGCAGCATACTGCCTTTGGCAAAATGACCTGCTGCTGCAAATTCTTTGGCCTCTGCTAAAGTGATTTGTTTAAGCCATTTTTGATCCGGTTTATTAAAGTTAATCGCAACCTGTTCCACAGCTGTGCTGATGACAAACAGGTCTGCGCCAATCATGGATGCAAGCAGTGAAGAACCAAAATCTTTATCAATCACGGCTTCTACACCTAACAAATCCCCATCAGCCTGTCGAATAACGGGGATACCGCCGCCGCCGACACCGACTACAACAATCCCGGCGTCCAGCAACGCTTTGATGGCATCTTTTTCAACAATGTCGACTGGTTTCGGGGATGCAACCACCCGGCGCCATCCTCTGCCCGCATCTTCCACAACAACCCAACCATCTTCCTTCTCACGGCGTTTGGCTTCAGCCTCTTCCATAAAAGAGCCAATTGGTTTGGTGGGGCTTTGAAACGCAGTGTCATTAACATCAACAATCGTCTGAGTCACAACCGCCGCGGCTTGTTTGGTCATCTTTCGATTCTTGAACTCATTTGTCAAGGCTCGGACAAACATATACCCGATGGCGCCTTGGGAATCCGCGCCACAATAGTCCAACGGGACATCATGCAATTCATGGGCTGATAATTCTGACCGGCGCAATATGAAGCCTACCTGAGGACCATTACCGTGGGTAACAACCACATCCCAACCTGCTTCAATCATATCGGCAATATGATGCATTGATTCGGCTCCTGCATCATACTGATCTGCGATGGTCTTTCGATTATTATCTTTAATAAGCGAATTACCACCTACTGCTACAACTGCAATTCCTTTTTTATCCATACCAACTCCTGTTTATCTGAACATTCTCTTTTACGAATAAAAATCTTACTTCTCTATGCCATTGTGAGTGAATAAACTGAGGCACAGATATGCATTTTGTTTTCGGCCTCATCATAAATCACGGAATTCGGGCCATCCATAACCTCGTTGGTAACTTCCACACCACGGTCTGCCGGTAATGGATGCATGAAGATCGCATCTTCTTTGGCCAAAGCCATGCGGCGGCTGTCTGTGATCCAATTTGTATATTTCTTGATGATGCTTTCTGCTTCCTTGGGATCGGTTGTTACCATCCAGGGTCCCCAGGATTTCGGATAAATCACGTCTGCATCTTTGAATGCCTCATCCATGTCGTGAACAACTTCAAAGCCACCACCATATTGTCTGGCAAATTCTTTACCTTGCGCAATTGTGTCATCGGGCAATTTAAATTCTTCGGGGTATGCCAAAACATAGTCCATACCAAAGCGGGGGAATTGTAATGTCATTGAATTGGGAATGGACATTGGTTTTTGATATGACTCAGCATACGCCCACGACATAACTACTTTCTTGCGTTTAAGATTGCGGCCTTTCTTTTCCATAATGGTCATCAAATCTGCCAGAATCTGGAATGGATGATAATACTCACATTGCATATTAAATACAGGCGCAGGAGAGGCTTCTGCAACTAAATTCATATAGCGATTTCCAATTCCCCAATCCACGTGGCGAATGGCAATACCATCATAAATCCTACCCATGATCTGACCAATTTCCCGTTCGGTATCGCCATGAGAAATCTGTGTGGTGCGGCTTTCAATGAATGCCGGATGACCACCTAAATGAGCAAATGCGGATTCAAACGCTGAGCGGGTGCGGGTGCTACTGTAGAAAAACAATAAAGCCATCGTCTTATCGCGCAAATAGGGTGTTGGCTCCCTGAGCGCACGTTTCATTTTAAGATCCCACGCGACATCCAAAATGGTGTCAATTTCTTCTTTCGAGAAGTCCAGGTCCGAAATAAAATCACGACCTCTTAGATTCGTTTGCATAAATATATACCTCCAATTTTCGCCAAAAGATTTTTTTATTAACCGTTTTCACGGATTGAACACACCATTAAATTTTGTTTTTCAAAATGCCCGGGAGCAGTGCATAGAACTCCGTTGCCTTAACCACATCATCCAAGGCAACAGAATCTATAATTGTATGTGCTGTTTCTTCGTCCCCCGGTCCAAAACCTATACTGGGGATATGGGCTTTGCCAGCCCAGTAAATACCATTGGTGCTGAAATTCCATTTACCGGCAGGTGCCGTCGGAAATCCAATTGTTTTCCGTGTTTCCAACCCCGCCTGCACTAAAGGATGTTCTTCTTCCAACGCCCATGCAGGAAAATATTTATCTACCGGAAATACAAATCCGGTATAGGACGGCTCATCATAAAAAAGAGGCTCCACTTTTACTCTGTCTCTATATTCAGGCGGGATTAAAGCCTCAACCTGGGCAATGGCTTCTTCTTTTGATTCACCAAATGTCATCCGTCGATCAATATAAATGACCGCTTCATCGGGCACAGCGTTGATACTAGGTGTTTGTACATGCATGTCACTGACAGTAATCTTCCCATGTCCCAAGAAATGATGATCTCCTAATTTGGGCTCCAAATCGCGGATGCCGGCAATCACAGGCAAAAGAGAATATATGGCATTATCGCCCAGGTGGTTGCTGGCAGCATGTGCGCTTCGTCCTTTGGCAACAACCTTTAACTCCACCCTGCCTTTGTGACCTCGGTAAACATTCATTTTAGTCGGTTCACCAATCACAACAAAATCCGGTCGAACTTTCGGGTCAACCTCCACAAAAGAATTTGGCGCAATACCATCACACCATTCTTCCATGTTACCAAAATAATATGCTGTCCAACCGTCCAGTAGTCCCAAATCCCTGGCAATAGCCAGACCGTAAACCATTCCTGGGGTACTGTTTTTTTCATCACATGCTCCCCGTCCGTAAAAAATTCCATTTTCAATCTTGCCAATAAATGGATCATGGGTCCATTCAGCCGGGTCCCCGATTCCAACCGTATCGATATGTGAATCGAAGACGATCACTTTAGGTCCTGTACCAATCTTGCCTAAAATATTACCCATTACATCAAAACGAACTTCTTCATACCCCAATTTCCTCATTTCCTGAGCAATGCGTTCACCTACGGGACCAATCTTGGAATCCATACTGGGGATGGCAACAATATCCCGCATAAATTGAATAATTTCTTCTCGTTTACTTTCAACAATTTTGTTAATAGTTTGTGGAATTGTTTGATCTAAAAATGACATAGAGTACTCCTCATCTTTTGAATAATTAAATTATGCCGCCAACCCGGCGCATAACCTGGAAACGAAAATAGCCAGGGAGAAAATAACTATGCGAAAAATCGATGACTACTCCGGATTCGTCGTACAAATGCGCAACGAACAAAAGTAAAACATCACCACGTTGGATTTCTAATGCTCGTGCAATGCCCGATGAAGCGGCAACTGCATGAATAACCGTTTTTGATTTTGAAAGAGGATAATTTTTACTGATGATCAATCGATCCAAAACAGAACCGGTGAATCCGGCTTCTAAATCCTCAGGAGCAAGGATGGCTTCTGGCAAGGTATCCACTAGGTATGCTACCGGGCGATTATCTGTATAAATGACACGGGATACGCTGATAACTGGTGTTTTGATTTCAATACTTAAATTTTCAGCCTGAGCTTGATCAGCTTCAACGCGTTCAACGACCAGGTCGCCCATGTTGACTTCAATACCCATTTTTTCAGCCAGTGTTTCAATACTTTCCAACACTTCCAATCCGGTTTCAATCACCTGTGCTGGCCCAACCACAAACGTCCCCACTCCTTGACGGCGGCGGATTAATCCCTGACCTTCAAAAGCCCGCATTGCTTCCCTTAAAGTTGCCCGTGATACTCCCAATTCTTTTGCTAATTTGGGTTCCGAAGGCAAGCGATCTCCTGGTTGAGTTTTTTGAATCACACCTGCTAGTTCGCTTTGTAGCCGTTGAAAAGGTGTAAGCCCTCTGTCTTTTGACATTAATTGATAATGATCAACCATCTGTTATCTCCAATCATTTTTTACGATTCTTGTATCACGGGAATGAATTTGAATTGAGTGACATCAACCAGGCCCAAATCGGATAGTCGTAACTCGGGAATGACCACCAGACCCAACAGGCTTAATTGCATATTGGGGTTATTTAGCATACAACCACATTTTTGAAATGCGTCCAGCACAGTAAATGCCTGTTTGGAAACTTCTTCCGCCGTCCGATTCGACATAATTCCAGCAATAGGCAATTGTACTTCACCAATTACCTTTCCATCTTTCACAAAAACCTGGCCGCCCTCAATCTCAATCACACGGTTAACCGCCAAGGCCATATCTTCTTCACTTGTTCCAGCAACAATTAATTGGTGACTATCATGTGCCACTGTTGTTGCGATGGCGCAATTTCCTTGAAAACCAAATCCGGAAACAAATCCATTCTGAATATTACCGGTACCGTGATGGCGCTCCATCACTGCCAAATGCGCCACATCCTTTGCAGAATCCAGGTGAACTTTACCCAAACTGGCTGGTAATTTCATTTTTAAATGCCTGGTTGGGGCCTGGTTTTCGATCACCCCAATCACATTCACGGTTACCGTTCCTTCTTTGTCGGTTTCTACGCGAAAACGATCAGGGTTTACCGGTGTTTTTATTTTTACTGAATTGGTTACCCATTCAGGATACGCAATCTCGGGAAGATCAATGAATAATTTTCCCTGGCCTGCCACAATTTTTCCTTGAGCAATAACCGTATCCACCTTAAAATCACTTAGGTTTTCCACTAGTAAAATATCTGCATATCGACCAGGTGCTATCTGTCCTATATCTCCATCCAGGCGAAAATATTCAGCTGTGTTAATCGTTGCCATCTGGATAGCCAACATCGGATCAATCCCCTGGGCAATTGTATGACGCAATACCCTATCCATGTGACCTTCAGAAATCAAGGTTGCAGAATGTGAATCATCCGTGCAAAGAAGAAAATTTCGTGGGCTCAAACCAAAGTCTGTAATCGCTTTAATTTGTGTGACAACATCATGCCAGGCCGATCCATAGCGCATCATTACTTTCATACCCTGGCGGGCGCGGGCAATTGCATCTTCTACACGGGTGCCTTCATGGTCATCCTGAGGACCGCCGGCAACATATCCGGAAAAAGGTAGACCCAAATCCGGCGAAGCATAATGACCACCAATTACTTTTCTCGCTGAATGAGCAATTTCCATTTCAGCATGCATTTTTTCATCGCTATTAGCCACACCAGGAAAATTCATCATTTCTCCCAGGCCAATAATCCCTTCCCATTGCATGGCTTCTGCCACTTCTTCCGGTCCTATCGAAGCACCGGGTGTTTCTAATCCAGGTGCAGAAGGCACACAGGATGGCACTTGAACAAAAATATGGTTAGGCTGCAATGTGGCTTCGTCAACCATAAGTTTTACTCCAGCCAGACCAAAAATATTGGCAATCTCGTGCGGATCAATAAACATGGTCGTAGTACCGTGGGGTAAAACCGCGCGGACAAATTCAGTAACCGTTAACATGCCTGACTCTACGTGCATATGCCCGTCCAACAAACCTGGAACCAGGTATTTTCCATTGGCATCAATAATTTTGGTAGCTGGGCCAATTGTATGCTGAGCATCCGGCCCTACAAAGGCAATCCGTCCATCAATAATAGCCACGGATGTATGCTCAATAATCTCTCCGGTTTGTACACATACCCAACGTCCATTTTGGATCACCAAATCGGCCGATTTTCGCCCCATAGCACAGTCCACAAGGAGGCGAGAATCCCTCGCTAAGAATTTTTTCATGTATCTGCCTTTCCTGAAACGCCGTTTATAAATCCAACAACCGCTTCGCTGCCGAATTATGCTTATAGATCAGTTGATCCAATGCTACATTCACCAGCCGACCTTCTTTTACAACCGCTTTTCCATGAACAAAATTCCAATCCACATTTTGTGGCTGACAAAATAATAAAGCAGCAACAGGATCATGCAATCCACCAGCGTAAACTAATTGATCCAGGCGAATCGCAAAAAAATCTGCACATTTTCCTTTTTCCAGGGATCCAATATCTTTGCGTCCTAACACGGCTGCACCGCCCAAGGTTGCCATTTCTAATGATTGACGCGCAGTAAACAAGCTTGGCGCTTCTCCACCAGATAAAGAAGCACCCATTAAACCCGCTCGCAAACGTGCCAACAACATCGCCTGGCGTGCTTCACCTAAAAGATGTGAACCATCATTACTCGCCGAACCATCTACCCCCAGGCCTACTTTAACACCCGCCAACAAATAATCCTGAATTGGCGCTATGCCGGAACCTAAACGCATGTTTGAACTGGGGCAATGAGCAACACCACAACCTTCATGGGCATAAACTTGAATTTCTTGCTGGTTTATATGAACGGAATGGGCAAACCATACATCATCTCCTACCCAATCCAAGGATTGCATATAACCCAAAGGACGGTATCCAAATTTTTGCTGACAAAAAACTTCCTCATCCTGGGTTTCGGCCAGGTGCGTATGCAAATGCACGCCATAATGGCGAGCTACTTTGGCGGATTCGCGCATCAGATCTCCAGTAACACTGAATGGAGAACATGGTGCAAGCACAATCCGGACCATTGAACCGGGCTTAGGATCGTGGTACTTCTCAATCAGTCGCACACTATCTTTTAGAACTATTTCTTCGCTGTCCACCACGCTATCTGGAGGAAGGCCGCCCTGGCTTTCTCCCAGGCTCATCGAGCCGCGGGAAGCATGCAAACGCAATCCAATTTCTGCAGCGGCATCAATCTCGTCATCCAGCTTTGAACCATTTGGAAACAAGTAAAGGTGATCAGAGGCAGTAGTACACCCCGAAAGCGCCAGTTCAGCCAAAGCAGTTTGGGTGGAAACGTGAATATCGCCTGGAGTCATCCTGGCCCAAATTGGATACAACGTTTTTAACCAGTTAAATAAATTAGAATCCTGAGCAGCAGGTACCACCCTGGTTAAAGTTTGATAAAAATGATGATGTGTATTCACCAACCCGGGCAGTACTATATGTCCACTCAGATCAATGACTTCATCAGCGGTCTCTGGTAAATCTTTCGTTTCGCCAACTACTTCAATAAATCCATCTCGGATAAATAAACCACCGTCGTGAATTTCACGACGATGATCATCCATTGTTACCAGCAACGCAGCATGTTTAATTAATAATGTATTCTTTTTCATTTTGGGTTCTTGGGTACCTGGTTTTAATTTGTTAGACAACTAATCCATTAACCTCAGTTTAACAAGAATCCAATCAAAAGTCAATTGTCAGACAACATCAATTCAGTCACAACATATCACTGGTGCTTCCTCTGGGTGGTGCTCAGCAAGATATGCTTTCAGATATTGTCCGGTGTATGATTCTTCCACCTTGCACACCTCTTCGGGGGTTCCATAAGCCACCAATCTTCCGCCGCGATCGCCGCCATCTGGGCCTAAATCCAGCAGATAATCGGCAACTTTGATAATATCCAGATTATGCTCAATAATTAAGACAGTATTGCCTCCTTCCACCAAACGTTGTAACACTTCAATCAATTTATGAACATCAGCAGCGTGTAAACCAACGGAAGGCTCATCCAAAACATATAATGTTTTCCCGGTAGACCGGCGCGATAATTCTTTTGCCAGTTTAACCCGCTGCGCTTCACCACCAGAAAGTGTAGGTGCTGGTTGACCAATCCGGACATATCCCAGGCCTACTTCAATCAAGGTTTGCAATTTATTACAAATGGAAGGAAAAGCGGAAAACATCTCCAATCCAGCCTCTACCGTTGTATCCAACACATCGGCTATGTTCATTCCTTTAAACTTAACCTGAAGGGTCTCTCGGTTAAAGCGCTGCCCATGGCATACATCACATGGCACATATACATCCGGCAGGAACTGCATTTCAATCCTCAATTGTCCCTGGCCCTGGCAAGCTTCACAACGACCACCATGCACATTGAAGGAGAATCGTCCGCCTTTGTAACCTCGCACTTTACTCTCCGGCAATTCTGCAAACAACGAACGAATTTCATCAAACATACCGGTATAAGTTCCTGGATTGGAACGGGGCGTACGACCAATAGGTGATTGATCAATATTGATTACTTTATCAATTAACTCAATCCCCTCAATGCGATCGTAGTTTCCCGGTTGGCTTTTGGATTTCATCACATCTCTGGCAAGAGCGTTGTAAAGAATATCAACCATCAAAGTAGATTTTCCTGAACCGGATACACCAGTTATACATACCAGCTTACCCAGTGGAATTTTTACATCCAGATTTTTTAAATTGTTCTCACTTGCACCATATATATATAAAGCCTTGCCATTTCCTTTTCGCCGAGTAGGTGGTAAAGGCACCTTTTTTCGTCCGGACAAATAAGCTCCGGTCAGTGATCTGGGAGAGATAAGAATATCTTCAATAGTACCTTCGGCTACCACCTCACCGCCATGCTCACCAGCACCTGGCCCCATATCAATAATCCAATCGGCAGTTCTGATAGTCTCATCGTCATGCTCAACCACTAAAACGGTATTACCCAGATCCCGTAAACTTTCCAGTGTATTTAATAAGCGAGTATTGTCTCTGGGATGCAAACCAATAGAGGGTTCATCCAATACATATAATACACCCATCAATCGTGAACCAATTTGAGTGGCTAATCGAATACGCTGCGCCTCTCCGCCGGAAAGTGTGGTGGCCGAACGTCCCAAAGTCAAATAATCAAGGCCAACATCTACCAGGAAACCCAACCGCGTCTGAATCTCTTTCATAATTCTGGACGAAATGACCTGATCCCGCGCAGAAAAAGGTGTATCTTCGCTAATCAGTTCTTTCACCCATTCAAGAACTTTCAATACGTGCCAGTCTGTTACCTGGATAATGTTTTTGTCATCAACCGTAACTGCTAATACTTCCTTGCGCAACCGTGCGCCTTTGCAGGTTGGGCAGGGACGGTCTCCCATTAATGAACCAATCTTCTCCCGAATATATTCTGAATTAGTTTCCTTAAAACGGCGCTGCAAATTATTAATGACCCCTTCAAAATTTGCCTCATAGCTGACTTCGCGGTCGTTCTTACCCATCATGCGAATGGTAAATGTTTCATCACCGGTTCCATATAATACAAGATCCAATTGCTCCTGAGAGAGTGTTTTTACTGGTGCTTCTAAATTAATTCCATACGCGTCAGCCATAGACTTCAGCATAGCCCAATAATAACCACCTTGTTCTTTAGGGCCGGACCATTCTGTTGTTACAATTGCACCCTGACTTAATGAGAGGTTCTTATTCGGAACCAACAAATCAGGATCAATTTCCATCCGGGTCCCCAGACCCTGGCAATCCTGGCAAGCTCCATGTGGTGTATTAAAAGAAAATGTCCTTGGTTCAATCTCAGGAATCGTACTCCCATGTTCTGGGCAGGCCAGATGTTCGGAATAATAATAATCTTCATTAGGTTCTGCTGAAACATTTTGGATGGTAACATAACCTTCACCAACTTTTAAAGCCGTTTCTACCGAATCTGTCAGGCGGGTTAATGCAGCCTGTTGATCTTCGTCCAGATCATGTGACCGAATCACAATCCGGTCTACCACGGCCTCAATCGTATGAATCTTATACCGGTCCATCTTTATATCGTCTTCCAGGTTATGTACCGTTCCATCCACACGCACCCTGGCAAAACCTGCTTTTCGAATCTCATCAAACACCGCTTGGTATGTGCCCTTACGGCCCCGCACCACAGGAGCAAGAATCATAATCCGCGTATCATGTGGAAGTTTCTGAATGGAATCGACTATTTCTTGTGCCGATTGTTTGGCTACTTCCCTGCCGCAAACCGGGCAATGCGGAATACCTACGCGCGCAAAGAGTAAACGTAAGTAATCGTAAATTTCAGTCACTGTCCCAACAGTAGAACGCGGGTTTCGCGATGTAGCTTTTTGATCGATTGAAACCGCTGGGGATAAACCCTCAATCGCATCTACATCCGGTTTATCCATCTGACCCAGAAATTGCCTGGCGTAAGCCGATAAGGACTCAACATATCGCCGTTGACCTTCGGCAAAAATAGTATCAAAAGCCAGCGTACTTTTCCCCGATCCGGAAAGCCCGGTAATTACAACCAATTTATCCCGTGGAATTTCCACGGTAATGTTTTTGAGATTATGCTCACGTGCACCGACAACTCGAATATGATCCATACATACCTAACCTTAATTCTTTACATTGCACATATTGTAGCACAAATGTTTTATTAATAACAGAATAATTGCTTGCGTATTATATCAATCTTCTCGCCAGTTGAAGTAACACACCCTTCTACAACCCCATATCACATGGCTTACATCATCAATACATGTTAACCGAATTTGAGTGATTTGTTAAAAATTCAACAGTATAATGATTCAATAATTCAATCTCATTTTTAAAGGAATTAAATATGGATTCCAAATCACATAAGAAAGAAATTAATGCATGGGCAATGTATGATTGGGCTAATTCTACATTTGCCACCACAATCGCCGCGGCAGTTTTACCGGTTTATTACTCGTCGGTTGCTTCTGCCAATCTTGCGCCTAATATTGCCACATCTAATTGGGCCTTTACGACTACAATCGCCCTGGTTCTGGTCGCTATTCTGGGTCCCGTTCTGGGTGCAATGGCTGATTTTACCGGGGGCAAAAAACGCTTCATGTCGGTTTTTGTTATCATCGGGGTGACTGGAACCGCTTTGTTGTTTTTTGTCCAATCCGGAGATTGGCTTATGGCATCAGCATTCTATGTGGTTGGCTCAATTGGGTTTGCCGGTGCTAATGTCTTTTACGACTCCTTGCTGCCTCATATAGCCAGAGAAGATGAAATTGATCAGGTATCCTCACGCGGTTATGCAATGGGTTATGCCGGCGGTGGCATTTTGCTGGCTGTCAATCTGGCTATGATCATGCTTTCACCTGACCACCTAACCGTATTAATGACTCGTCTTTCCTTTTTAACTGTATCAATATGGTGGCTGGTATTTACCATCCCGCTTTGGCGAAATGTAAAAGAACCTGAACGCCGGGTCCAGGCGTCTGAAATATCTTATAACCCTGTGAAAGCCAGCATTACGCGCTTATTACATACTTTTTCTGAAATACGCAAATACAAAGAATTGTCCAAATTCATCCTTGCTTTCTGGCTGTATAACAACGGAATTGGAACGATCATTTTTATGGCCACCATTTATGGTACCGAATTAGGCTTCAGTTCAACTGTAACAATCGGTACACTCTTGATGGTCCAATTTGTTGCCATTCCATTTGCCTTCTTATTTGGTTGGCTGGCAAAGAAAATTGGCACCAAACCGGCAATCCTGCTCAGTCTGGGAATTTACACCCTGATTGCCATTGGTGGGTATTTCCTGCAAATTGAAATTCATTTTATTATTTTGGGATTCTTTGTCGCTACCGTTCAGGGCGGAAGCCAGGCGCTTTCTCGTTCATTGTTTGGGAGAATGATGCCAAAATCAAAATCGGCAGAGTTTTACAGCTTCTTTAGTGTCAGTGAGAAAATTGCAGGGACAGTCGGTCCATTGGTCTTTGGACTCGTCAGCCGCATTATGAGCAGCAGCCGCTTGAGCATTGTCTCCCTGATTATTTTCTTTGCCTTGGGTGGGTTCTTATTAACCCGTGTCGACGAAAAAGCAGGAATTGCCGTTGCAGAAGCAGAAGAAGCGGCACTGATTGCAGCCGGCGCAGACTAACGAAAAATGCAGTTATAAAAACCGGCTTCAAAATTTGAAGCCGGTTTTATTTATATGATCTGATAAAGCTCTACCAGCACCCCATTGGTACTCTTGGGATGCACAAAAGCCATTTTTCTTCCGGGCAACTCCAGTGGAGTCTCATTAATCAATCGCACGCCCTTGAATTTTAATTGGGCTAACATGCCATCAATATCATCAACTTCAAAACATAAATGATGCATACCACCGCCCCGTTCTTCAATAAACTTGGCAACGCCGGTATCCGTGCTGGTTGGATTAACCAATTCCACTTCACTCTCTCCAACCGGCATAAACACAACCTTGGATTTTTGACTGGGTACATCTTCAATATGATCAACTTCCAGACCCAGAGCATCCCGCCAAAAAACCAGAGCTGCTTCAATATCCGCTACAGCAATCGCCACGTGATTAATCTTCTTAACTGTTGCCATATCTCCTCTTTTTTATATCCAGGCAGGCGGGTGATATTCTCCCCAAACCTGGCGCAGAACCCCATTAATCTCGCCCAATGTAATATCGTGTTCAACACATTCAATAAATAACGGCATCAGGTTGGTATCGGTTCGGGCATCACGTTCTAGCCTGGTTAATAAATCACTCGTCCGTGCAGCATCACGTTCGGAACGCAAAATTCTCAGGCGCTCCACCTGGTTTTTCTCAATGGTTGGATCAACACTTAGCCGTTCCAGTTCCACTTTTTCTTGTACTTCAAAAGCGTTAACCCCAACCACCAGCGTCTCTTTCTTTTCCACCGATTGTTGGTAGCGATAGGATGCCTCTTGAATCTCATTTTGAAGGTAGCCTAGCTCAATTGCTTTCAAGGAACCACCCAGAGCATCAATTTTCTGGATATACTCCATTGCCTGACGTTCAACTTCATCCGTCAAAGATTCAATTACGTATGATCCAGCCATTGGGTCAATAGTATCTGCCACTCCTGATTCATAGCCGATAACCTGTTGAGTGCGTAGTGCTACCCGGACGGATTTTTCAGTTGGGAGCCATAAAGCTTCATCCATACTGTTTGTATGCAGAGACTGGGTGCCGCCCATAACCGCCGCCAGCGCCTGAAGCGCAACCCGAACCACATTGTTTTCCGGTTGTTGGGCTGTTAATGTCGATCCACCTGTTTGTGTATGAAAACGAAGCATCCACGATTTTGGATCCTGCGCCCCAAAACGATTCCGCATGATTTTTGCCCATAAACGCCTGGCAGCTCTGAATTTAGCTATTTCTTCCAAAAAATTATTGTGGGCAGCGAAGAAAAATGAAAGCTGCTGGGAAAACTCATCCACTTGCAAACCAACATCAATTGCAGCTTGAACATAAGCGATAGCATCTGCCAGTGTAAATGCAACTTCCTGAACAGCCGTAGACCCTGCTTCACGAATATGGTAACCCGATATACTGATCGTATTCCAATGCGGAACAAACTCTTTACAATATTTAAAAATATCGGTGATCAACCTCATGGAAGGTTGCGGTGGATAAATATAGGTACCCCGCGCAACAAACTCTTTAAGAATATCATTTTGTATGGTTCCACGTAAGCGTCGCGTCTCAACACCCTGTCTCTTTGCCACAGCTATATACATTGCCAATAACGCTGAAGCCGGGGCATTAATTGTCATGCTGGTGGAGACACGATCCAAAGGAATATTTTTAAATAGAATATCCATATCCCGAATGGAGGAAATTGAAACACCAACTTTTCCAACTTCCCCGGTTGCCATCGGATCATCAGCATCATACCCGATTTGGGTTGGCAAATCGAATGCCACTGAAAGCCCGGTTTGGCCCTGGTCTAAAAGATACCGGTACCTTTTATTGGATTCCTCAGCGGTTGCAAACCCTGCATATTGACGCATTGTCCATAACCTGCCTCGATACATGGTGGGCTGCACCCCTCGCGTAAACGGGTATTCACCTGGAAATCCTAATTGCTCCATATAATCCATCGAATCCGGTATGGATACACTTTCCAGCGGGATTCCGGACGGTGTGCTGAATTCTGGTTTACGCTCTGGATATTTTCGTATCAAAGGGGATAAAACTTCACTTTCCCACTTTTGTTTTTGTTCTTTGAGATCCATAAACATCCTTTAACTCTAGTTTTGGGTATGACAAGTATACCGGATGAGGTACCCAAATTGCAGTGATTTTTTATATGGTAAAATTTGACATATATCCTGAACAAAATAGAAAGGCACTAATGACAACCTTCATTCAACTTGCCATTATACTTGCTATTATTCTATTTTTCGCTAAAGTGGGCGGAGCGCTCAGCATTCGAATGGGGCAACCTTCCGTTTTTGGGGAATTATTAGTCGGTATTATTTTAGGTCCTTCGGTAATCAACCTGTTCCAATTGCCATTTATAACATCCCCAGAGGTAGCGACTGTCGTGAAAGAAATGGGAGAAATAGGTGTTCTTTTATTAATGTTCCTGGCTGGGTTGGAATTACACTTGGAAGAACTCTCTCAAAATAAAAGCGCCTCTGCCTACGGCGGTATTCTGGGCGTCATTACCCCCATCATTCTCGGTTATATTGTCGGTGAGTTTTTCAACCTGGATAACACACACTCCTTATTTCTGGGTCTTACCCTCGGTGCAACCAGTGTAAGCATTTCTGCGCAAACACTCATGGAATTAAAAGTTCTCAGAAGCCGGGTTGGTTTAGGGTTGTTAGGAGCTGCCGTCTTTGATGATATGCTGGTCATCCTGTTTCTTTCCATATTTATGGGGCTGCAAACCGGTGGCAATTTAGTAACCATTTTGTTGGTCGTCCTGAAAATGGTTGCCTTCCTCGTTGGTTCAGTCTATCTGGGGTTAAAAGGTATACCCTGGATTTCGAGAAGGGTTAACCGGCTTCCTATTAGTCAGGGCCCGTTGACTATTGCCATTGTCATTATGTTGATTTATGGCATAGGAGCAGAACTGGTTGGCGGTATGGCCGCAATTACTGGTGCCTTCATTGCCGGCCTGATGTTCTCAAGAACAAAAGAAAAATCAGAAATTGATCGTGGGTTGCGGGCAATTTCATACAGTTTCTTCGTTCCCATATTTTTTATTGGGATAGGATTAAGCGTAAATATCCGTGAACTTGATGTAAACGCCTTTTGGCTTATGCTGTCGATATCTGTAGCCGGAGTGATAGGAAAAGTTGTTGGATCAGGCCTGGGCGCAAAACTCGGGAAATTCACATGGCTTGAATCGCTTCAATTAGGTATCGGAATGATCAGCCGTGGAGAAGTAGGTTTGATTGTCGCTTCTGTTGGTTTACAAGCAAATCTGCTAAGTAAAGACCTTTTCTCTTCTATCGTGGGTATGGTTATTATTACCACATTAATCACTCCGCCCTTGTTAAGAGCGTCCTTCGGAAAACCAAAACAAGAAAAAGCAATCCCCACAACCAACTAGATCAAATACAGGAGAAAATCAAATGTTTTTTGTTTTATTTGTCTTAAGTGATCCCTCCAAATGTGATGACCTTTTAACGGAGTGGGAAGATGCTGGCGTGAAAGGCGCCACCATTCTGGCTAGTTCCGGATTAGGACGCATTCGTCTAAATCAGGGTTTGCGGGACGATTTTCCATTATTTCCCAGTTTGCATGATATCCTCGAGCATGACGAAAAGTTGAGTCGCACTTTATTTACTGTTGTCGATTCTGATGAAATGGTGGATAAAATTTTGGAAAAAACCCAAAATGTGATAGGCGATTTAAACGGTCCCGACACTGGTATTTTTATTGTTTTGCCCGTAGCACGGGTCTATGGCTTGAGAAAAAATAGGGAATATTAGACCATTTCTTTTGTATCATTGACGGAACACCCGGGATTTGGTAAAATCCTGCCGCTATGGGCGTTGTACCCTTCGCCCAAATACCAGCAAGAAAGGGCTTGTAAAATGAAAGTATTGTTGTTAAAAGACGTGTATAAATTAGGACGCGCCGGTGATGTCAAAAAAGTAGCTGATGGCTTCGGTCGCAATTTTCTCATTCCCCAAGGTATGGCAATTCTTGCTACACCGGGTGCTGTTCTTCAGGCCGATGGTATTCGCAAGAAAGCATCCGAACGCCGTGTTGTCATCAATAACGAAATGGGTGGCATTTCTGAGCTAATTGGCAAACTGGTCATTGCTTTTCCCAGTAAAGCGGGTGAAACCGGCAAGTTATATGGCTCCATCACCAATCAAATGATTGCAGATGCCATCAACCAGAAATTAGGTACAAAAGTAGATCGCCATCAGATCGAAATTCAACCCATTCGTGTTCTCGGAGAACACAAAGCTTTGGTACGTCTCACAGTTGATTTAGTACCAAGCGTCAAAATTATTGTTCATCGTGAAGGCGAAGTACCAGCTGCCCTTGTTGAAGTGAAAAAAGAAGAAGTAAAACCTGTTGTTGAAGAAACTGCAGAGTAATACTCTTATTCCATAAATGAAATAGACCGGCAATTGTCAGCAGTCTTGCTGATTGGCCGGTCTTTTATTAAACTTAATCTATGACAGAAACTTTTGGTGAGGTTCTAAAAAAAGCCCGGGAAGCCCGCGGGGTTTCGCTTGCGGAAGCGGCCTTTAAAACACGCATTCGCGAGCACTATTTGCTTGCGTTGGAAAAAAACCAGATAGAAGCACTGCCTTCTCAAGCACAGGGGAAAGGCTTCATCCGGCTTTACGCAGCATTTCTTGGAATCCCGGAAGCACCCCTGATTCAGGCTTGGATTCGGCCCGATCACCTGGTAATTCCAAAAGAAGATCCAATAACCGAGGCTGAATCTCCTCCCAAAGAACCCGCTGTAACTGCTCCGGAACCAATCACCCTATCCGAATCCATAAAAAACAACCCAACAATAACCCCGGTTGAAAAATATATTCATACAGAGGAAGAACCGAATTCTTTATCGAATACTTCAACCATTATTAACAGTTCTCTCAGTGAATCACAAAAGATATTTATCAAAATTGGGCAGGATTTACAAAAACAGCGTGAATTATTAAACCTATCCTTATCCGATATCGAACGCTTTACAAATATTCGTGCTCAAACCTTGAAATCGCTTGAACATGGACAGGTAGAAGAATTATCTTCACTCGTTCAGGCACGTGGTATGCTGAGTAATTATGCCGCCTTCTTAAATCTCGATGCGGACCGTATCTTACTGCAATTTGCAGAAGGATTGCAAACCAGGCGCAACGAACAATACGCACCTCAAAAAATGGATTCTCGAAGAAATCCGGCACAATTTCAGCCCAAAATCGTTGATCGCGGATTCCGGAGATATCTTTCTATAGAATTTATTTTTGCAGGATTAATGATTTTAGGATTATTTTCCTTCGTATTATGGGGTGCTATTAATCTGCCTGGAGGAAATTCCACCAATACCACCGAAGAAGCGCCATCCATTTCAGATGTATTATTGGAAGACACCCCCATTGCTTCTCTGTCGAATGAAACAGCAATTGCTGAAAATTCGCCACCATCAACGAACGGAAATGAAAATGCGGTTCCAGGTGAAACTCCTGTTAGTACGGAACCTATTCCGATCAGCGATCTCCCGGTCCAAGTCTATATTATCGCTAAACAACGTGCATTTCTGAAAATTACGGCGGACGATGAAGTGGTCTTTTCCGGTAGAATTGTTCCTGGCAACGCCTATGAATTTTCAGCATTAGAAAGAATTGAGCTTTTAACAGGCAATGCAGCAGCTTTAGACATTTACTATAAACAAGAGTCTATCGGCTTTATTGGGGATGTCGGAGAAGTAAAGAATATATTGTTTACAGAACTGGAAGGTGCAATGACACCCACTCCGCGCTTCACTCTTACCCCAACTCAGACCCAAATTCCTACAGGCACCCCTGCCCCAACGGCTATTCCAACTGAAACGCCACCGCTCGCAACACCAACGGTTACCCCATTTATACCGAGTCCATAATGAAAAAAAATTCCTATTATCTTCTGTCGTTAGGTTGTGCCAAAAACCTGGTTGATTCTCAATCGATAGCCTCCTTGCTCAATCAAGCTGGATACACTGGTCTTGAGACACCCGCGAAAGCGGAAATATTGATTGTTAATACCTGTGGCTTTATCAAACCGGCCCGCGATGAATCTGTAGAAGAATTACGCAATCTGGCTGGTAAAAAGAAAAAAGGACAACTTCTGATAGCTGCGGGTTGTTTAACCCAACGATACCGTCAATTAATCGCGGATGAAGTGCCCGGTTTGGACGGTATCATTGGTACACGGCGCTGGATGGACATCCTTGAACTGATAAAGGACCTGCGCCAATATCCGGGACAGCCACGCTATCACATACCTGAAGCCGCTACAGTGGGTGTAGATGAGCATGGCATATTACGTGCCGCCATACAAGGCAGTAACGCATATCTCAAAATAGCAGATGGCTGCCGGCGAACCTGTGCTTATTGTGCCATTCCGGCCATTAAAGGCACCCAGGTCAGCCGGCCGGTGGAAACTATTGTTGAAGAAGCTAAAATATTAGCGGATATGGGTATAAAAGAGATCATCTTGATTGCCCAGGACAGCACCGACTATGGATCAGATTTAGGGATAAAGGACGGGTTGGCAAAGCTATTGGAACAATTGACGGTCAATGTACCCAACATTCCCTGGATTCGGGTTCTTTATGCCTATCCAGGTGTTGTTACCGACCGGCTGATCAATATTATGGCTGCTCAACCACAAATCCTACATTATCTGGATATACCTCTACAACATGCCCACCCGGAAATTTTACGCAGCATGAAACGACCTTTCAACTTGGATTCGGTCCGAAAAACATTGGGGAAAATGCGTGAAAAAATGCCGGACCTGGCGCTGAGAACGACTTTCATTGTCGGCTATCCTGGAGAAACTGAAACCGAATTCCAGACACTCCTCGATTTTATACAGGAAATCCAATTCGACCATATTGGCGCTTTCCCATATTTCCAGGAACCTGGAACCAGCGCAGAAATATTGGGCGATCCCGTATCACAACTGGTTAAAGATAAACGAATTGAACAACTCATGTCAATCCAACAAAATATCTCTTTAAGCCGTAATCAATCTCTCGTGGGAAAAGAGTTGCAGGTTTTAATTGAAGGCTGCAATGAAGGAATATCGGTGGGAAGATCTTATCGCGATGCTCCGGAAATTGATGGAATGGTCTTCGTCGAAGGCAGCCTGGCAGTCGGTGATATCCATACCATTCAAATCACAGACGCAATGACGCATGACCTGGTCGGCATACCGAAAAAATAATCAGCTATATGTCAAAATTTGACAAAGCTGTCCTGGTTCTTGCCATTATTACCTTTGTCGGATGTGCCTGGATATCCGCAAACATCTATGAAAACCTGCCTCATGTTGAAGATGAGTTCGCTTATACCTGGCAGGCCAATTTAATTGCGCGTGGTGAATTGCTCATTCCTTCTCCCCCTTGCCCAAATTGCTTTTTGGTACCCTTTGTAGTAGATCATAACGAGTTGAGATTTGGCAAGTACCCAATTGGTTGGCCGGCTGTCCTGGGAATTTCTGTAAAAATCGGTATCAGGGATTGGGTAAACCCATTTTTCGCCGGTTTTAGCATTTGGCTGGTATACCTTCTCGCGAAAAGGCTTTCCGATGAAATTTCAGCCTTACTGACAGCATTTTTAGTGGCTACGTCTCCAATGTTCTTAATGAACGCAGGTTCATTATTATCACACATCTGGTCATTCTGGTTAATGCTCGTTTTTATCAGCACCTGGTTGAACAGTGTAAAAAACAGAGAGAACCTCAACACAAATTATTGGCTTGGCTTAATAATAAGTGGCTTATCTTTGGGTTTATTAACTCTGACCCGGCCACTGACTGCGATTGCAATAGCATTTCCTTTCGTTTGCCATGGGGTCTATTTACTGATCACCGGGTCAAAACGTCAAAAACTATCAGCAATATTCATCGCAAGTCTGGCATGCTTTCTATCCTTGTTTTTGCCTGTTTGGCAATTTGCAGTCACTGGTAATCTATTTTTAAACCCTTATCAATTGTGGTGGCCCTATGACAAACTGGGGTTTGGTCCGGATATAGGCTTACAACCTGGTGGTTTTTCCTGGATTTATGCAAAAATGAATACAAAATTCAGCCTGCGCGTGGGTTATAGTGATCTTTTCGGTTGGTTTAAACACTCCTGGATTTTCTTGCCTTTCGGGGTGGTTGCGCTGGGAAAAAATTTACAACGCTGGTTAATTGCTGCCATATTCCCTGCCATCGTATTAGCTTACACATTTTATTGGATTGGTTCCTGGTTATACGGTCCCCGGTATTATTTTGAAGCGTTGTTCAGTTTAGCTTTTATCAGTGCATTGGGTATTCGGGTTTTCGTTGGAAAAATAAGCGGTCCTGTAGGTAGACATACTCGTTCTATAGCAAATGTGCGGTTTATCATTGGATCTGCATTGGTGGTTTTCTTGATGATTGCCAATATTTTCCTGTATTCACCCATTCGCTTGGGAGGCATGAAAAATTTTGCCGGTGTAAGTAGCTCGCAGCTAACCCCATTTTTATCTTCTAATCAGGATAAATTACAGCCAGCATTAATCATCGTACATAAAATTTCTTATTGGACTGAATATGCAACCCTTTTGGAATTGAGTTCCCCCTTCCTGGATAGTCCATTAATTTTTACTTACAGCCGAGGTCCGGAAGTGGACAACCAGC
Organism: Chloroflexi bacterium HGW-Chloroflexi-10; assembly: GCA_002840755.1. Taxonomy (GTDB): domain Bacteria; phylum Chloroflexota; class Anaerolineae; order Anaerolineales; family Anaerolineaceae; genus UBA6170. Next base: position 82,820 of record PHBZ01000024.1, read on the forward strand.
TCAAGCAATTTTTTCCACAACGCTCTCTTTGGCATTATTATCCGGATGAACCCTATCGTTTGTATTCAGCAGAAAGACCAGTTTCAACTAAGACACAGAGCGCGCCCAGGCCGTAAGTATCAAAACCAGGACGACCAATCCAATATTAGCCCAGGTAAGCCGCTTTTCTAGTTTAGCAAACTTTTGAATTTCTCTTGAATCAACTGTTCTTCCTAATTGTTGTTTTAAAGCAATACGTTTTAGTGCTGGCAAAATAAAGAAAGTCATTAACAACATGCACCCTGCCAATGCCAGGATGAAAACATGCTTAATAAAAATCGCCACTGACCAGGGATTTTCAACCGCCAAAAAACCACCATATTGTGGATGTTCGCTCATTTGAAACATTCCGGTTGCCCCAAGAATAAAGAGGGACAACCAACTGATGGTTTGGAACCATTTCTGGTAAGAAGTGAGGAACTCCGCTTTTTGTTGAAAGTTGAGATATTTCTGAGTTAATGGAACGATAACCCAGGCGTTAATAATCATTCCGCCAACCCAAACAACTGTCGCCATAAGATGGAACCAATAAGCAATTGTTAAGACCCAAACTGGCATTGTACTCATTTATCTTTCAAAAACGACATGCATATTTATTTACGGTTCTGGCGTTACCACTGGTTCTGTAGGGACCTCTCCGGTTGTTGGTTCAGGGGTAACTTCAGTGGGAACTTCAATGGTGGTCTCGGTGGTCGCTGTAGGCGTCTCCGTCGGTTGTTGAGACTCTTCGGTTTCTTCCGGTTTGTTACATTCGTCATAAACCGCGGTAGCAGTCGGAGCTACAACCTCATCCAATCTGAATGCAAGAGCCATTTCATATTTTTCGGAAGCAGCGCACCATTCTTCTCGTAAAGCGAGCGCGTCGCCCCATTTTATCAATCCGACACGATAGCGTTCCTGAACGGTCATCCCGTCACTGTCGTGTAAATTGGGAACCATATTGATCAATTCACCGAACTGGCTTACTACTTGCGGCCAATCAACTCCCCAAAAACTGGCTCCGGACAAATAATAACGCGCCCAATTACGGTAGTTGTCTGCTTCTATATCCAGCGGGCCAAATCGTTCAGCCAATGCCAGGTCATAAATACCTGGTTCAAGACTGCCTTGTAAGATATCAAAAATTCCCCGGTTGCGTAATGCCAGGTAATATAAACCATCCACATCAATAGTGCGATACCCCAGATTTGTTTGCCGGATGGTATCCATTGTTATAATAGCTGAATTCCAATCTTCTGCGGTCAAATAACTGATGATCTGATTATACAAATCTTCCTCGCCGCGCATATCCGGCGTCGCCGTCATGGTTGGCAAAGGTTCGGGAGTCGGAGAAGCAACCCAGGCTTGGGCCATCATTACCTCGGTTAATTTATCCTGGGCTCCGGGAAATTCAGGCATATGCTGAATGACATACTCCAGTCGTTTTTGCGCATTCTGAAGACTACCCTCTTCCATTTCACGGACAGCCCGATCAAACTGGGTAGTAACTTCGGTAACAAGGGCTTCATCGTAAGCCTCGTTACGCAGGTTTAAACCTTCCTGATAGCCAAGAAAACCACCGGCGCTGCTGCCAACCAGCATAATTATTAAGCCAATAAGAACCCAAATTCCCCGTCTGGGTTTGAGTTGTTTTTCATTTTCTTTTAGATTTTGTGTTTGAATTGGTGATGTGTTTTCCATGTCGGCTATTATACCTTACTCTGTATTTTCATTTTTTTATTTTTGTAAAAATTTTATTTTAATTAAAATTCAGGTTGAATTATACATGGTTTGACGTCTTAAACACTATTTTGGATTACAATTCAATCTGCAATTAATGGAGATCAGAAAAGGATCCGCAGTGTTTGAACACCAACAGAATATCTGGCTGGAATCATTACAAAAACAAGGATACCGAATCACAAATCCGCTTAAGATTATTGTGGAAATTATGGCATCCAGCGATGTGATCTTAAACCCCACCCAGGTTTTTTTATTGGCAAAAGAAAAAAATTCCAATATTGGCCTTGTCACGATTTATCGCAGTATGGAAAAGCTGGAACAAGCAGGCCTGATTGGGCGTGTGCATATGCCGGACGGTTGTCAATCATTTTTCCATGCCAGCAATGGACATCAACACTTGATCATCTGCGAACAATGCGGAAAAGCAGAATACTTTGAAGGAGACGATTTAAATCCCCTTTTTAATCGTACCGGTGAACAATTTGGTTACCAGATTACCGACCATTGGTTGCAGCTTTTTGGATTTTGCCAAAAATGCAAAGAAATAAATTTGAATAGAAAATAGGAACACAAAGAATTGAATAAAATCGGTTGTTTATATATTGTGGCAACACCCATCGGGAACCTCGATGATATTACACTACGGGCGATTAAAGTATTGCAGAATGCCGATGCAGTAATTTGTGAAGAATTCAGACAAGGCAGCACTTTATTAAAAAAACTGAATATCTCAGGTAAAGAACTTCTTAACCTCAATGAACATAATGAAGAAGAAAATCAGGTTTCAGAGATTCTGCAGCGCTTATTGAAAGGGCAGAACCTGGCTCTGGTATCAGATTGCGGTACGCCTGTATTTGCCGATCCGGGACACCAACTGGTTTTTGAAGCATCCCAATTTCAAATCCCGGTAATTCCGATTCCTGGAGCTTCATCTTTGATGGCAACTTTGTCCATTCTGGATTTTAAATTAAACCAGTTCTATTTCGCCGGATTTTTACCTCGTGAAAAAGCTGATCGGGCACACGTTTTGGCTGGACTGCGGAATATGACGGTACCCGTTGTTCTCATGGATACGCCTTACCGTCTGGGTAAATTATTGGAAGAAGCAGCGAAAACTTTTGGAAAAAACCGGCGAATTACATTAGCCTTGAATCTCACGCTCGAAAATGAAAAAATATTGCGTGGAAGTTTTGCCGATATCATTCCACAAATCAATAGTAAAAAAGCGGAATTTATCCTGGTAGTTCATAATCGATAATAAAAGGTAAGACGAGAATCTGGTAATAGACAATATCCCATCTTTCGATATTGCCCTTGGCTTCCTGAAAGCCTGCTCATCGAATCCCTCGCTCTCAAACACGGGTGAGTCTGAACAATTACATATATAATTTCACCCTTAACCAGACCCACCCACGCCAAAATATCCATCGTGAGCCTCTGGAAATTCCCCCATTCAGTACTACCCTAAAAATGTCTTCTTAGTGATCTCCGCGGTTTCGTGTGATCCATTTTTTATATTTTTTCTCAGCGGTCTCTACGGCTCTGCGCGATAAAATTCTTAAAAAGCCCATTGCACCCTCGATGGGAAGAAAGGGCTGGATTCATTGGTAACATTAGTAAACAAAAACACCCGCTTGCGCAGGTGTTCGTTTGGTGCCCTTGGGTACCCCGGAGAGACGCTCGCGGGACTCTC
>PHBZ01000085.1 GCA_002840755.1 Chloroflexi bacterium HGW-Chloroflexi-10
AACGCAATTTCAGCGCACCCAACCGGTCCACGATATACCCCAGACCGCACTAGATGGAAGGGTTTGGATTTGCCCGTTGGCAAGATCAAGCAAAGTGAGTTGCCCCGGTTCACCGGTGAGGCAGGCAATGAAGCGCTCATCTTCCGACATGACGACATTCGATATGGCCGGAGCAGAAACCAGCGCCAGGCCGGGCTGGCCGTCCATGTCGAACAGGTGTAGTTCCAGCGTTCCTTTACCGAGAGCGGTGTGGTTGATGACAATTCCAATCACCTGGCGTCCGGTTGGGGTGAGCGCATATTGAAAGAGATGCTCGTTATAGACTGCGCCGTTGGTGATACTCCCGCTGGCAGGGTTGATCACACAAAAGCGGTTGGTCATTTGCCCGTCGTTGCACAAGGTAAAGATGCTGCCATCTGGCGTCCAGATTGCTGGGGAAACGCCGACATCATCGGCGAGGTCAGATGGTTGAGAAGTCAGGTTGACAGGCTGCCGGCCTGGGTCAGCGGGGTCGAAATCGAGAAGGAAAAGGTCTGTCTCGCCCGTTCCAGAGTAATCGGAGCCGGTGAACAAGATGCGATAATCGGAAGGCGCAAAGAGGGCTTTGTATAGCTCGATGTCAGGCTGTGATGTGGTTTCGCGGGCAGCGCAGTTTCCGTCAGTGCGGCAGGCCAGATCTAGCCAGAGAAATCGCCAAAAATTATTACCGGGCTGGTTGTTGACGTAACGGAAAATAGCATAGCGTCCATCGAAAGACCAATGTCCTTCGACAATCGTTCCAACCGTATTGGCCGGGGCGGGCGGAAACGTGTGCAGGAGTTTTGGGAGTGAGCCGTCGAATCGCAGAGAATACAGGCCCAAATCTTTGATGTAGAAAAAACCGTCACGCATGACTGGCAAGCCTGCCAGGTAGTCTATACCCTGATTATCCGGGTGGACATAGACTTGCGCGACTGCCCCAGGCAGGGTTGCCAGGCGGCGCGGTTCGCTAAGTGGGGAAAGAGCGAAAAGCGTTGTCGTGTCAGTCTCGATGGCTGAGAAAAGTAACTCGCCCGGCTGCGGGGATTCCCCAAAGAACGAGTAGCCATCCAGGGGCAGTGGCGTTGCGGTGGGTTGCGGGGAAAAGTTCGCCGGGTCCGCTTGTGCGGGATCGCCGGGCAGGCTGGCAGATTCGGGCAGGGTGAAGGTGAATTCGAACGGGCCTTGCACTGCAAGGATAACTTTTTCGAGCGGGATGTGGATAACCCCGCTGATTTTGCCGGAAGGTCGCAATAACTCGATGAAAATATCCTTGCTACCGGCAAACATGCCGCCGCCATACAGGTCATCCACCCGGTCTGGTTTGCCGATTTCAAGCGCTACCGGCACGATGCCGCCGACAGGCTCAATGGGATCAGCATTGAGAATTAGTCTCAAGCTGGCCACGCCATCGCCTTCGAAGGTGGCCTGGCTGAAATGGATGTCAATTCCCATTGCCGGGATGGTTATATCCAGTGGGATGACGGTTTCAGGCTGGGGGTTATCGCCAACATCAACGGCGATGGATTGGCCGGTCAGGTCGGCGGTTGCCAGCAAAGCAGGGATGGAAAGCGTGATGTTCTGGTTCGGCGAAAGCGGTGGGAAGCTCAGCGCTTGACTTGGGCTGTCGACAAGCGGATAGATATTGCCCTGAGAATCCCTTAGTTCAACGGGTTGATCTGGGAATTGCCATACCTGGCCTACCCATGCGCCGGGCTGTAATTCAGGATGGAGCGATTGCACTTCAATCAGGATGGAGGTTTCTGTCTCGGTGGCCGCAGCGGCCAGCAGGCAAGCTTTTAGCCCGTTGCTTTCCTGGCAAGTTGTGGATTCGGCGGAAGCGGTTGGATAAGGAGCGAGAGAGACATCCGGCAGGCTGGACTCTGAGGCGGGAAGCCAGATCAGCGGCAGATTCCAACCTTCGGGCAAGGCGAGCGTTGTGTGAGTGGTGTCGCCGGCAAGGGCGGGAAAAACGAGCAGAATGCCACGCGTTTCGGGGGCGTTGGGCGCATACTGCCAGGATGAGGCTGTGAGTGTCTGGTCGTTTTCGAGAATCAGGTGCGCGCCATCGACCGGGCGGGCGCTATCGCTGAATTCCAGCCACA
>PHBZ01000086.1 GCA_002840755.1 Chloroflexi bacterium HGW-Chloroflexi-10
GGGAGGGGCTGATGCGATGGCAACCATGACGATAATTCTTATCTTTTCAGAGATTACTTTTATTCTTGCATTTTTGATTGTGCATGTGATTGCAACCATAATGCTTGCCATTAGATCTTTGGTCAAGGAAAACAAAGTCTGTTTGCATAGAATTCCAGGGCTGCCGTTGTTATTAATAGCTGTGATTTCATTTCAAGTTCTAAATTTTGTTGGCATAACATAGGTTTGTCTGTGGTCTAAAGACGGTATAATTGAGATTAACAGTACCCACCACGTCTCTGCTATGCATGCGCACCGAGGTGGGTCATTTTTTTTAGCTATAATGGTTTTGTTTCTGATCCTTAAAGAATTCACTTGGCACTTTTTCATGCAAATGTCTGGAGTTCTTTTCGGAATCGGATTAATTGTCAGTATTTATCATTTGATAAATATTGACACATAATACATTATTTGATATACTAATCATAGCCCTTTGAAAGACAAATAACTGAGGCGTACATGGAAGGTTTTTCAGAAGAAGAACTACGTCGTCAAATCCTTAATTTTCTGAAAGACTTTAAGGAGCTGATGGGTCAAGGTCACGGTTACTATTTTGTCAAAGAACATCACAAAAACGTCCAAGCATTGAGAGATTTGGGAATTACTGCCAGAATACGCGATGAAATAATTCTTTCGGTTGCCATGGAAAATTATTCATCAGGTCCGAATCCTGACGAATACCATCCCGGCTACTATTGGATTTTTGGAAAAGACTTAGATGCCATTGAAATTTATATCAAACTTAAGATCGTCGCTAACAACAATGGAAATGAAAGGGCAGTTTGTTTTTCATTCCATCCATCAGAACATCCTTTGAAGTATCCATTTCGGAGTTGAAAGAGACACATTAAAATGAGAAAAGAACATGAGGCAAAAGCATGAACGCATTTTGTCCCAATTGCGAAAAAGATACCGAACAAAAATTTGTTGACAAAGTTGAAGAGATCAACATTCGGGGTGAAATGATCCCTATCCATATGGAATACTATCAATGTGAAGAATGTGGCGAAGATTTTGAAATCCCTCGCCCCGATTATGATCCACTGGATGCAGTCTATCGTGAATTTCGAAGTAGAAAAGGAATGGCGCAACCCGAAGAGATCAAGAAATTCCGCAAGGAGTTACGACTCACTCAAAAAGAATTGAGTGAGATTCTCGGTATTGGAATCGCAACGTTGAATCGATATGAAAATGGGGCTTTGCAATCCGAAGCACATGATCAAGCTGTCCGTTTGAGTATGCAGCCGGCAAATTTATTGAAAATTCTTGAGAGCAAACCAAAATTGCTATCCGAATCTAACAGGAATCGGATCATTCAACTTCTCCAAGAAAAAGACCAGGACTGCGGAGATTTGTTGGAAGACGCTATTGAACAATTCGGCAGTTATTCTCCCAGCTTATTGAGCGGCTACATTAGATTTGATGTCAATAAGCTTTTCCAGGCTATGAAATTCTTTTGCCTTAAAGATCGAGTAGTCAAGACGAAACTTATGAAGCTCTTGTTCTATGCTGATTTTAAACACTTCAAAGATAGTGGTATTTCGATTTCTGGAGTTCGTTATGCACATGCCTACCATGGTCCAGTTCCCGATCAATTTGAGACCTGGTTGGTTGCAATTTCTGAATGGGAGAAACAAATCACCAGCGAAGAACAGGCTTTTGGTGATTATGTTGGTGAAGTGTATACGAGTGGTGAGCCAGATTGGTCTGTTTTCTCCACTTCAGAGCTGGCGGCTCTCGCATTTGTCAAGGATAAGTTCCAAAAATACAGCGCTAGACAAATCAGAGATTTCTCCCATCAGGAAAAAGGATATCAAAACACCAAAGATGGCGAAATCATTTCCTACCAGTATGCTCAGGAGCTCCAAATATAGTATTTCCAAGTTGGGGTTAGTAAGTATGTTGTGGAACTGAACATACCTGCAATTAACATTTTTACTTTTATGCCCATCTTGGATAACGCTATTCCATCACTATAATTAGAAATAGACAATCTTAACCTAATCGTTGGCCGGACATTTACCTGCTGGATATGCAGAGCATGTCCGGTTTTTTATTTTCAGATACCTT
>PHBZ01000087.1 GCA_002840755.1 Chloroflexi bacterium HGW-Chloroflexi-10
GCCAAGACGCTCGGGATCACCGAAGCAGCGGTGCGCTATCGCCTGCGCCGCGGGAAGGACGCGCCCGACGGGCGCGCCAACAAGGAGATGAAGGCCGACGAGGTGGCCGGCCCGATCCGCGAGTGGATCGAAGAGCATGACAAGTCCCGCCAGCGACCGGGCAACCGCCTGGATCTGCTGGAGTGGCTTCGCACCGAACACGGCTGGAAGGGCAGCTACAGCGCCCTGCACCGCTTCCTCGCCAAGCACTTTCCGCCGCCGGCCCTGCGGCCCAACCGGAGGGTCGAGATGCCGCCCGGAGCGCAAGGCCAGGTGGACTGGCTCGAGCGCCGCGATATCGACCTGGGCAACGGCCCCGAGACGCTCTACGGCTTCGTGCTGTCGCTCTCGCACTGCCGCAAGCCGGCGGTGATCTGGTGCCGCCGGATGGATCAACTGCACTGGCACCAGGCCCACAACGAGGCGTTCCGGCGCCTGGGAGGGGTCCCGGCGGTGCTGCGCATCGACAACCTCAAGACGGGAGTGGTCGGGCGTTCGGGCGGACGCGCGGTGATCAACGAGGCCTACAAGAGCTACGCGCGTTCGCTGGGGTTCCTGGTGGAGGCCTGCCTCCCGCGTCATCCCGAGGGGAAGGGGAAGGTGGAGCGACGAATCGGCCGCCTGCAGAAGCTCTTCGACACGATCCCCGATCGGATCACCAGCCTGGAAGAGTTGCAGGTGTGGACCGACGAGCAGGTGGAACAGCTCTGTTCACGGTGGGTCTGTCCGGCCACCGGCAAGAGCATCCAGGAGACGTGGCGGGATGAACTCGGCCTGCTGCGGCCGGTCGCGGATCTCCCCGAGCCCTTCGACAAGGCTCTGACCCGGCGCGTGTCGCGCGATTGCCTGGTTGCCTTCGAGAGCCACCAGTACAGCGTCCCGTTCGTACTGGCGGAGCGGGAGGTCGAAGTGCGCGGGTGCGCGGACACGGTGCGCGTCTACTACGAGGGCAAGTGCCACGCCGTGCATCCGCGCGGGACACCCGCCCTGCTGTTGGTCGACGATGCGCACTACGAGGGCGAATCGACCGAGGACCGGCACGCGCCCACCCCCCTGAGCCACATCGCGAAACGCATCAAGGAGCTTGCCGAGCAGGAAGTCGAGTACCGCAGTTCGGACTACTACGCGAACCTGGTGCTGGGAGGTGCGGCATGAGCGAGAGAACAGCAGTGCGGGAGAAGCCCGAACGGGTCGAACTGGACACACTGCGCGAGCGTCTGGTGCATCTGGGGCTCGCGCACGCGGCCGAGGTACTGTCGAGCGAAATCAGTGACGGAGTAAAGCACAACCGCGCGTCGCACGTCGTGGTGGATCGGTTGCTCGCCTCGGAGATGACGTATCGCGAGGAACGGAGGATGCGGACATCGCTGCGGCTCTCGAACCTGCCGGGCGGGATGACGCTGGGCAACTTCGACTTCGGGTTTCAGGCGGGCATCGACCGCCGTCAGATCGAGACGCTCGCAACGTGTGCGTTCGTGGGCGAGAAGAGCTCGCTGATCCTGCAGGGCCCGCCCGGAGTGGGCAAAACGCACCTGGCCACGGCGCTGGGGGTCAAAGCCATCGAGCACGGCTTCAGCGTGGCGTTCTACCGCCTCGAGGACCTGCTGCACGAGATGCGCAAGGATGCCCACGTACCGCCGGCGCGATTGCGGCGGAAGAAGTACTTCAACGTGGCGTACCTGGTGATCGACGAGGTGGGCTTCGAGCCGATGGACCGGGAGGACGCCTCCCTGTTCTTCCGGCTGGTGAGCTACCGGTACCGGCGGGGATCCACGGCTATCACGACGAACAAGAGCATCAAGGACTGGCCGGGGATCTTCGCCGGCGACGACGCCATGACGGCGGCGATTCTTGATCGGCTTCTGCACAAGAGCGTGGTGTTGAACATCCGTGGCCGGAGCTACCGGCTGCAGGAACTGGAGCGACTGTTGAAGTGAGGCTTCGCGCCCTGGGGGGGTGGGGTACCCCACCCC
>PHBZ01000088.1 GCA_002840755.1 Chloroflexi bacterium HGW-Chloroflexi-10
ACGAAATCCTGTACCGGGGCATGTCCGCCTTGCGCGAAGAGTTCATGCTGATGGTTTTGGGATATGCCGTGCCATTGGACCGGATCGCCAACATGCTGGCCGGGTACGCCCAGGAAGCATCCATCTGGGCCAGCCAGCAAACCGGAGTGCGCTCTGCCAGCTTCGGCATCAGCCTGCCGGCCATGCTCTCCGGGGCAATGGCAGATACCGCCTCACGCGGCTACGGGGAAACGACCGGCATCGCCGACACGGATGGTGTAGCCCAAACCGAAGGCATTGCCAATACTGAAGGCAAGGCCAATACAGTTGGGCGCACCATCACAGATGGCTGGTCACATACCGTCTCAGAAGGCGTGACCGAGGGAACATCGCTCACGAACACCGAAGGCGATGCCCATACTGAAGGCGTTGCTCACAGCACGAGTCAATCGTCCACCGAAGGCTCGTCATCATCGACCAGCGGCGCATCATCGCACACAGAATCACGCTCCCTGACCGGCAGCGTCAACATTGCACCCGCCGGGGTTGGCCTGACCGGCTCCTACATGCACGGCTGGTCCGACACCACGATGTCAGGCTGGTCTGAGTCAGAAATGTCATCGACCACTCACGGCAGCGGAACGACGAACTCCGAATCGGAAACCAAATCGTCAAGCGTTGCCAGGGGCGCATCGCAGTCAGTTTCACGCTCGGAATCCTTCGGCACCTCGCACTCGGTCAGCAACTCGGTTGCCAATACCGAGAGCGAATCCGAAACCGTATCGGCCTCGGACACAAAAAGCAACTCCCATACCCAATCGCAGGGCAGCTCACTTAACACCGGCCTGGCGCGCTCGGCTTCGCAGGGTCTGGCGGTTGGGGTTGCCCCATCCTTTTCGCTCGGCAACTCTGCCCAATGGCAGAACGACCCGGCCATGATCATCACCAACATCATGCGCACCCAGGAACGCCTGCTGACGACAGCCAGCATCGAGGGCGCCTACTACTCAGATGTGTACGCCGTCACCAAGACCGAACGCGGACTGCGCGCCATGATGGGCCTGATCCCGGAAGCGTTTCAGGGAACGGAGGAAGTCGTGACGGGCGTGCAGTGCCGCACCCTGAACCCGGCAGAAGAAGCCTACATCCGCCATCATGCCCGCGCCTGGACTCCTTCAACCCGCGTGGAAACCGTGCCGGGCGTGATCAGCGGTTACATGGACTCGACCCTGCTGACCATGCTGCAACTGGCAGCCTATACCGCTCCGGGCGTCTTCGAGCAGGGCATTGCCCTGACCACACAGGAAGAAACCCCGGCTTTTGCGTACTACCCGCAAATCGAAGGGGATGTCATCCTTGGCAGGCAGTGGTCTGTGGAAACCGGCGAACTGACCGATGCACCCCTGCGCCTGTCACAGGAAAGGCACTTCCACACGGCCATCATTGGCGACACCGGCTTCGGGAAAACCGTTGCCGCCGAAGACCTGGCGCTTGGCACAACCGTTGCCTGGCACTACCGCACCATCGTCCTGGATTTCGGCCAGGGCTGGCGGCGGGCGATGAACTTTCACGGACTTGCCGGTCGGGTCGATGTTCGCCAACTGTTCCCGGGGGCCAGGCGGCCGCTGCGCTGGAACTTCCTGCAACTGCCGAAACGCACAGATGCGATCCAGCACAGCACGAACGTGGCGACCCTGTTTGCCAACGCTGGCCGGATGGGGGAGCGCCAGGTCGGTTTCATGCGCCGCGCCCTGGTCGAGTTGTACGGTCTGAATGGGGTCATGTTGGGCGAGATTGAAGAAGTCTTTGCCCGCAAGATGGATCCGATCAGCTTCCAGATCAACAAACTCAAGCGTGAGAACGAAGGATTGGTAAACGCCATCGAACTGATCCGGGCCAAGCAGGAAGAAAGCGAAAAAGAAAACAGCAAGGTCAAGCTAACCAACGAAGACCGCGCCGAACTCAGCAAAAAGAACGAAGACCTGGCTGA
>PHBZ01000025.1 GCA_002840755.1 Chloroflexi bacterium HGW-Chloroflexi-10
TGAGCTTTTCATAATAAGTACCGGGTAGGATCTTGACCGTATCCCCTGCTACCAGTGTATTGGCCGCTTTTTGGATTGTACGCCAGGGTTTCGAAAATGTTCCGGGGTTAGAATCATTGCCGGTTTGGGCAACAAAATAATCGACTCCTGACGCACTTTCAGGAGACTTAATTATGGTTGGAAGAAATATTTGAAAGGGTTGGAGACTGTTAAAGTTGATTGTTTTTAACTTGGCTGTAATGGCTGCAAATGTTTCGTGCCAATGGTTATTGGTTGCAGTATTTTTGGGAAATGTCATTTCTATTTGGGTCTTTTGACCCAAAGTCATGTTTTCTATCCGATTCAACCCAATCTCATTGTAGGAAGGGAATAATAGTATTCCGAAAAATACAAGAATTGTAAATGGCACTCTGTTTATTATCTTCATACCTTTCCTTTAAAAGTAGGATTCTTATTTTGTCATTGTATTAAAATAATATCGAGACAAAAATCACCTTTAAAGACGTTTGTATTAATAATTTATTGAGTTGAACATTAATTTTTTCTGTAATTTTCAGATCATTAACAATATTTTTTAAGTTTTTCTAGACATACCTGCCGAAAAATTGGAGCAACAAGAAGATACCTGAAATGCGTTACCAGGCAAATTGGTAAAACCTTGGGTTAACAACAAACCGAACGAAGTCTATTAAAATCCATCTTTTTCAGTTAAGTTACAATTTTGTTTTTTTTCTAAACAAAACAGGCATGCATATTCCGGTTGTTTAATGTGCGTATTGTAAAAATCTATGTTAACAGAAACTACCAGAACTACTATGATATTAGTCTCTATGATAGAAGTTATTACGAACGATGCCGTTTGCATTAGCGTAATTTTTGTTCACTATTGGATCCCTATGAAAAAGGACAGATCAGCAATTGCTAATGATTTGGCAAATCAGTCGATTGTAAATTAACAATGTTGATATTGAAACATTTTACAAAAAAAAGTCTACTAAATCAAGTCCTATTTAATTGTGTACAAATCATTTGATGGGTTATATCTATAAACTCTTACCAGAAAATATAAGCGAGATCAGTATCGAATCTCTAGATTAATGCGTATAAGCCCCTATTGAAAACTTAATATTATTGTTATATAATACTTACATAGGAAGCTTGATTCGATATCACAGCTAGGGCGCTTAACTGGGACAAGCCGTTAAAGTTATCGGGGAGTTAGTATCGTAATCAGCTGTATTACCTGGATTTGGGTAATTAAAGGGTATTTAAATTTAGTTTTAATATTGCAGACAGGAGGTTAAAAGACAAACATATTTCTAAATCTATAAGATTATATTTTTTGCATTTTCGTTGATCTTGTTAGCCAATCAAAATAACTGCAGTGAGCATCCACGAAAATCATAGCCTCATTAAAGAATCTCTGTTACACCATCCCATTTTTTTCACAGTCTCATTCTAATCATTACCCCATTTCAGCACAATACGCAGCCTGTAGGCAAACACTTCACCATGATTCACTAATCATGGTATATCGTTTTCGATAAACGATGTTTGCACTAATGGTTCGAGCTGTGGTGTTTTCTATTTCCATAGTTGAAATCAAATTAATATTCTAACCGGTTGTAAGTTCAAAACTTACATCTGCTTTTCTGATTGGCTATTGCCTATTTCGGCCCTACAATCACGACCAAAGAAGGCCCAACTGATAAAGTAGATAAACTAAAAATTTTTCAAACTACTTCATTTTAAATAATTCTTTAACCAACAATACACTTTTTCAAAAACATACTCAATTTCCTAAATCACATCACGCGTATGAGCCTCCTAGTCCAAACCCTGTAATCCAAACACTGACGGCCTTACTCGTCATTTCCCTACACATAAATCAATTTCAGCTGACAGCCAGAGATACCCTTCACCGATATAGTAGATCAATGTAAAAAAAAAGCAGATTTGCAAGTCCACCCTGATTAATTTAACTGATGTTACGTACGGAGCGCGAAATCCGATCAAGATTTGAGATGGACAAACAATATATGGAACCATACACATCTTATTTACTGAGCACAATCGGCTATACAACAGCAACCGGTCTTTCACGGATGGTTGAAGGACTACTGATGCATGACCAAATCACCCGGATTTTGTCAGCAGAAATATTCACCTCCAAAGATTTATGGACATTGGTGAAACCAACAGTACGTGAAATAGAAAAGGAGGAAGCCGTTCTAATTTTTGATGATACGATCCAAGAAAAACCGTACACCGACGAAAACGAAGTGGTGTGCTGGCACTTCGATCATACAAAAAGCCGCGCAGTTCAAGGGGTCAATCTCCGGGTCATCACACAAAACAATCATGTTTTCGCCGTCTTGTACGCCGTTTTCAAATTGGAGTGCCTTTCAATAAAGCGACACCTCAATCATTTTGCTTTGCGGGCTCAGTTGTATCTCAAAGCTTTTCACGTGGCCCTCGATGAATTACAAATTCTCAAGGCTGCGTAACATCAATTACCTGAATACCACATTAAGGAGATTAGTAAATGAAACCTAAACTTTTGTCTTTCGTTATCATTTTAAGCCTGATATTTTCCTTTTCCGGAATAAATTCTCCGGTCGAGGCCGAGTTCACTCCGCCTTCACCAGATCTGGATCAGGATGGCTTATCAAATGTGTTGGAAACCATGGGTTGGCACAATCTATCGGGTGGGCCATATCAGACTGATCCAAATATGGCTGACACCGACCAAGATGGCCTGACTGACGCCGAAGAGAAGCTCTTTGACACCAATCCGATCGACTCAACAAGCCCAGGGATCGCCGTTAAATATGAAGACGCCTTTAAGACTTTTGAATACTATCGTACATCCGACCCTGCCTACCTGCGCATGGTGCAAGGCGGAGATCAGTATTTATTAACTGAGGCGCTGGTAGTCCGACGCGGAACGACCTTTAAAATTGCAGCAGTCAGTTCAAGTGCAGCCACATTAACAATCAGCGGAAGTGGGTTGACCAGCATAACACCCGTCCGTGACCCGGCCTATGGCGGATGGAATGTCACCATTCCACCCAACGGAACGGTGGGTACTTATACAGCAACAATCACTGCCGGTGCATGGTCAAGAAACATGTTGATTTATGTCATCTTTGAACTGCCTACCGGTATGACCCAGGAACAAATTGAAGCTTACTTATATGACGACGACCCGCAAAACCAACGCGACGAAGTCGCTGTGTGGTGGCGTGTCCGAGATTGGCAATACTACAATGACGATTCCGAAACACCGACCCCCTGCGAAGAAAGTGACCCGATCTGTTCAAATTGGAAGTACCATGTAAATTTTGGTTATGCTCAGGCATTCTGGACAGAACAATTTACCAAAAAGGTGTTAATAGACTTTACCATGCCGGTGATCCAGGGTAAAACCAACACATTAGCCGCCACTGAGTCTATCGTTATACAAGCCGATAAATCTACGCGGGTTAATTATCCAAGTACAAAGAACAGCTTTTCAAGCGCAACCACCTATTATATTGATATTCACCAACCTGAGGGGAAAATCTATGGAATGACCGGGGGAGCGTGCGAAACCAATTCCGGTGTATTTACTTCGATGTTACGCTCAGTGGGGATCGCTGCGCGTATGTTTAATTTGGACTACAACAAAGTCGTGAATCAACATGGGGAATTAGGTAACACTGGCATTTATGAATATGATCACGCCGTCATGATGTGGGCTAAAGGTCAGAGCGATTCTACCTATATATGGTATGCCGGTCGGACTGCTATTACTGCAGAAGATGAATACCAATTCACACCTGAATGGGTAGGCTCTTCCCCACCTCCGCCCATACGTCCCTTCGCAAATGTCGGAATTTATGATCCTACTCATCCTTCAAATCAATTTGCCAAATTCCAGGATATCTATGCTGACCTAATTCAATCAACCAATGAAGGTTGGGATTTTCAGGACGGCAGTCTCGGCGGCGGAATGGTGAACACAGTATGGGGCGCTCTAGGCGTGCCGCCGGAAGAATTTGTAAACCCTGCTAACCCATCAGATCCTTATCTCAACCGTGATTACAAATGGGATAGCCAGAGACCATTAAGCATGAACTATCAATCTCCTTACATGGATATATTCAATTGCCAACTCTGGAACGGAGATGCCTGGGCACCGAGCGAGTGGCAAGATCCACCGATCAGTGATCCAGAAGGACGCAACGCGAGAAGAACCTATCTTCTTCCTGCGGGAATTCCGGATGCGAGCGACCCATTAGAAAACTGGCCCTTTAATCCCAAACCAGATTTTTGCAGCCCCTCTGCAGCTGGTACAGAAGATTGTACAGAATTTTTAGCGAGTTGGCAAGCCGCCTGTACTTCGCTGCCCGGACAGGCGTCGATCAGTTCCCAAACACCGGCGTTCCAGACCGCTCAACTTCCGGCTGTTGCTTTCAACAAATCCATCCAGATTGGGGATATCATCAGTGATACCGGCGCAGACTATGATAAAGACGGGCGTTTTGATCGACTCATCGTCATGTTTGAAATCACCAGTGATCTGGCTGGTGAATATCAACTGGGCGGCTGGTTAAGAGCCGGGGATCAGCAAATCCGTGCTGAGACCTCCAGGGTTTCTTTAATCTCCGGCAAGCAATTGGTCGAGATTGCATTTGATGGCCAGGCCATTGGTGATAGCCAAATCGATGGACCTTACCAGATTGAAGCAATATGGGTCGCCCCGGCAGACCAGGCAATTTCAGAACCCGTACTTCTTGATGAAATGGCTGCGTACTCAACCGATGTATATACTACCCAGGCGTATCAAGCCAATAATTTCACTGTGCGGGCAGCCTACATCGCAAACAATTTTTCCTACTCCGCCAACTCCAAAAACACCAACGGAGTAATTGACTCTATTACCATTTCTGTCCCGCTGGACATCGCCCTCCCAGGCACTTTCACTGTAGAAGGTGATTTATTTGACGGTCTAGGAGAATTTGTTGGGCATGCTGAATGGACCGGGAGCAGCTCGGCTGCCTTACTGAAATATGCAATAGCCAGAACACAACCGCCGTATAGCTTAGAACATCTGAATCTGTTCGACAACCGAGGAAAGGCTCTCGATTCTCGGTACGCACCAGTTTACACGATTGACGATCTGCCTGGAGAAATTGAAAACAGTAATATCACCCTGAGCAGCAATGCTATTCTACCCACACCGAAGACTATAATTCCAACCAGCCCATTCACTGCAACTACTTTGGACACAAATGCCAACGGACGCATCGACCAACTGGTTGTATCAACAACAGTGGATGTATCCGTAGCCGGCTCCTACTGGATGGAAGGACTACTCGTCGGAGAGTATAACCGGACAGCGGCCTGGAGCGTAGGCACTCCACAAACCCTAACAGCGAGTGCAGGTCAGACTATTCAAATGGTGTTTGATGCTCAGATGCTTTATGATCATCTCCCGGTGACTGGTACCCAGAATTTTACACTTATCGCTGTCCAACTTTTTAGCGGTGACCCGGGCAATCCAGTTATTGAGACTGCTGTTCCAATCCCAGGTTTTGATACAGCTGCTTATTCCCGCGCGCAACTCGAACCTTCCGCACCAGGATATGCAGTATTCGAGGATGATATCGAGAATGGTGCAACCAATTGGTACAAAGAAACACCTTCCCAGTGGAACCTGACAAATAATGTAAAAACTTCTCGAAGCGGCTCAAACTCCTGGATAGCAAATGGTTCAACTACTAATAGTGGGTTATTATCGTTTGCTACGCCGTTAGATCTGAGCGGATTTGTCAATCCCTGGTTACGTTTTAACACAGCTCACAGATTGTCTGCCGCCCAGAATCTTTTGTTGGAGGTATCCACAAATGGTACTGATTGGACCACATTAGAAACCTACACTGGGAGTACCGCTTACTGGTCCACTAAAATGATCGACCTGAGTGCATACGAAGAGACTGAAAACGTAATGATCCGTTTCAACGCCCAAAACTCTTCCGGGCTGGTCTGGATCATCGATGATGTGTTTGTTTACGGCGGGCCATCCATCCAATCAGCTTCCTTCACGCATTCCACGCCCGTTGAGGCAATGGCAGCTATAACATTTACAGCTAATTATGTCTCTGTGGATATGACTCTGCCTATTACTTACACATGGGACTTTTGCGGAGTGAGTGAGGAAACATCCAGCCCTACAATCGTACACACATTTACCGAGGTTGGAGATTGCCAGGTAGGGGTAACTGTGGACAATTTCTATGATAGCGCAAGCGCTATTCCACAAACTATTTCAGTGACGCCGCCAACAATACAATCCGTCTCCTTCGTACATTCTTCGCCGGTTCAGGCATTGGGAAACACAACTTTCACAGCATCCTATGTTTCTTCAAATATGACAATACCGGTTACCTACACATGGGACTTTTGCGGTGTGACTAAAGAAACCACGAATTCCACCATCATTTATAAATTTACAGAGGTCGGGATCTGTCAGGTTACAGTAACTGTGGACAATTCGTTTGTTAGCGCTACATCCGCTCCACAGACACTTCAAGTGGCTGAGCCAGACCCAGAAAACTTACCGAAGATTTATCTCCCACTCTTACTAAAGAACTAAAAGTGCGAAAGAGGGTACAAATGCATTCTTATAAGTCAGAATGCATTTGTACCCCTCAATAAATTCTTCGGATTGGTACTTTAAGTTTTCAATCTTCACCCAGGCAACAATAAATGTACGTGAGATCGTGTGAAGCGCCATTGTAGAAAAAGTCATCCAGACCCAATTCATCCAGTTATCAGATTTGGGATTTTCTAAAAAATGACAAATTGGACAATGTCGAAAGGGCGGAGCATGCCCGAATATAAAAGAAATGGATTCATCCACACAATGCGAATGGATAAAGCTTGGATCCATACGCAGGAATCAAAAGGTTCGAGCCTGAAGCCGAGCAGTGAAGAGTGATATGAAGACAATACGAATTCGAATTATACTCCTGGAAAGCTGGCTAATTTTCTTCTGCGTCATCGCTATTCTGCTGAATTCTTTTACCTTCAGTATGCTGATGATCGGGATTGTATATGCCACAGTATTCTCAGTAATTGTAATTCCACAAATAGCGAAAGCGCCATTGTGGAGCGTTTTGATTATTCCCGCTATCGCGCTGATGGTGAGCCAATACACGGTTAAAGATTTTTCAGGTAATCTGGCAATATTATTCTCCGTTATTGAAGTTTTTAGCATCGTAATAACAACTACCCTTTCCCGTTGGGTTAGTATGGGTTTAAGTGAATTTGATCCTACTGTTGCGAGTAACTCCCTTGGAGAGGGCGCACAAAATCCAGAATCAGCTGATTCGGGGCAAGGATTGATCTACAGGGAAGTGCGGCGAGCCAGGAACCATCAACGGCCTCTAACCCTGCTATCCATATCCATCGACGAAAAGTCAATTGCCCAACATCCTGATAGCAGGGTGCAAAATTCCCGACAGTTGAAAAAGTTACAAGTAAGTTTCCACAATTTATCTAAATTGCTTTGCGAGCAATTGGAAGATTGTGCTGTTATTGTTCAAAACAAGGAGCATTATTTGGCAGCTTTACCAGAAACAACACCTGAAGAATTGCCTTTTATTGTAAAACGTCTACAACAGAAGACCCGGGAGCTGATTGGTGTAGAGATCAAAATCGGGGCGGCAAACCTTCCGCAAGATGGTTATACCTTTGAGGGTCTTTTTGAAAAAGCTACACAATTAATGTTAAAAGATCGAGAGCCGCAACCATCTGAAGTTATAGAACCTTATCCAGTAGAACAGCAAATCATCCGTTGATTTTCATTTAAGATTTGAGAAAAGCCTATGGAATCTGTAATAATAAATCCACCTCGGGTCATCCCACGCAGACCCATTTATCAATCAGCAAAGCGATTGGTTGATTTGATTTTATGTTTGTTCTCGCTGCCAATTGCCATCCCTCTCCTGATCATATGTGCACTCGCAATAATGCTTGATTCAGGCAGCCCGGTTTTCTTTATTCAGGAACGAATCGGGAAAGGTGAACGACGCTTTCGCATTTATAAATTTCGCACCATGAAGACAAAACTTGATGAAAGGGAAAGCCGATCTTTCATGAAAGCCTATGTTCGCGGCAAAATCGACATGGATAAAGCGGGCATTTCGACCTTTAAACCAGTGACTCACGAGCAAACTTTCCCAGTCGGACGTTTCCTGCGCCGGACAAGCCTGGATGAATTGCCTCAGTTGATTAACGTTCTAAAGAAAGAAATGAGTATTGTTGGCCCACGTCCGAATGTACCCTGGGAAGTTGATGAATACTACCCCTGGCATTACGAACGACTGGAAGTTCTGCCAGGCATCACCGGGCAGGCACAAATCAATGGAAGAAGCGACATCAGTTTTGATACGATCGTCCGATACGATATCAACTATATTGAGCACCAAAGTCTGGCGCTGGACTTAAAAATCATCTGGAACACAGTAAAATCGGTCATTCTTAGTAAAGGTGCTGGATAAACTCTCTATTGAGTTTTCAAACACAATTTACAACCTGCGATGAGGCCGTTTTAATACGGAGGATAAGCAAGAACCTATGGAATTAATCATATTTCTTCGAATGCTTCAAAAAAGATGGTGGATCATTTCCATAATCCTGTTTGTAACAATAGCTGGTACCTTTTTGTTTACGTATTATAAAACCCCAATCTATTCTGCGGCTGCCACATATGTTGTATCTCCCTCTCCTCAAATATTAGATGGAACAGAGTTTTTGAGCGGTCTTTCTATTCTGGGTGGGCAGCCTACAGTGGCAAGCACCTATGCAACCATAGCCACGAGTGCTGTTGTAAAACAAAACGCCACCGAAGCATTAGGGTTAAAAAATGACCAGGCCAGGAACCTAGCCGTCTTCAGTAGAGTGCGAACAAACACCCATATAATCGAGATCACGGTTGAAGGCAATGACCCCTTCCTTGTTCAGGTTTTTACAAACAAAATTGGTAAAAGTACTATCGATTATGTAAATACACTAAATGGTGTATATAATTTGCAGCTTTTGGATTCTGCCGTGACTCCGGAACAGCCTATCAGACCAAACATGAAAATCAACCTGATGCTGGGTGCCGCATTGGGATTAGTTCTAGGCATTGGGATAGCATTTTTATCAGACTTGAAGGATTATTAGGTGCCGGATAACAACCCAATTAATAATCAATCACAAAAAGAAACAAACCTAGCCGGCGACGAAACGAAAACTATTGGTCTGAATATGCAGGACAAACTCACAAACAATTTACAATCTACTGACGATAGAACCTATCAGCAAAACATCCTTATTACTGCCAAAGGAGGCAGTATTTCCTTCGTTGGCAGAATATTTGAATATAGTGTCCGGTTTATTTTTAGCATTCTGGTAGCTCGAGCTATCGGCTCTGAACTTTATGGTTTGTATACACTGGGGCTCACTATCGTCCCTATCCTTTCAATGCTGGCATTATTGGGGCTTCAAACCGGAGTAGTAGCCTATCTTGCCCCAGCTATCCGGGAAAAAGATGATAAACGCATTTGGGAGATAATTCAGGTATGTGCTGGAATTCCAGCGATATTAAGTCTTCTTTTTGGTGCCGGATTATTTCTGTTTGCAGAAACAGTGGCGGTTCAAGGTTTTCATGATCCTCGGCTGATCCCCTTGCTGCAGATTGTTAGTGTGAGTATACCGCTGGATGCAATCAGCTTCATTGCTTACCAAATCATCATCAGTTACAAAAAACCCCAATATAGTGTTCTCGCCAATAACATGGTTTTACCTCTCGCAAAGTTGGCCCTCACCATGGGATTTCTGGCTGTGGGTATGGGTGTCTCCGGAATTATATTAGCCCATGTAATTGCTTCCTTCATCGGATTGGTTCTGATAATCTACTATGTGAATTCGCTCTTCGCGCTGAACCGCTCCTTTACCCCTTCCAAACAGCTTGCAACCCAATTACTGCGTTACTCGCTTCCCGTTCATCTGGGATGGGTATTTAATACAATTCGGGGCACTTTGGAGACTTTAGTGCTGGGCTTTGTTGGATTGATCAGCGGCGTTGGTGTTTTCGCAGTAGCATCTCGTTTGAGCACCCTGGGCACAATGCTGTTTCTTTCGGTAGGCAATATCTCAACTCCGATCATCGCTGAATTTCACAACCGGGGAGAGACAGGAAAATTAAAACGCTTATATCAAACAACAACCAAATGGATATTAATGTTCAACCTACCTCTTTTCCTCACTTTTGTCTTTTTTTCAAAACCGCTGCTCTCAATTTTTGGCGGCGATTTCACCAATGGGACAACAGCCCTGATTGTCCTTGCGATTGGTAATCTGGTTTATACAGGAACAGGGATTGGGGCCAACATTTTGGATATGACCAATCATACCAAATACAACAGCATCAACTCAATTATTTTAGTTTTTGTAACCATAGCCTCTGACTTGCTTCTCATTCCGCGTTGGGGTGTAATAGGAGCCGCTGCCGCTGCTTCATTTTCTACCGTTATCGTGAATGTGGTCTGCATGGTAGAAGTTTATGCGCTGCTAAAAATTCATCCCTACGGACGAGAAATCTTCAAACCGCTATTCGCCTTTGCCATCACAGCAATATTGTTCTATTTTCTTAATCCATATCTGGCTCTACCCTCCATTCTGTATCTGCTGGTTGGAGGTGCTATCTTATGGAGTATCTATATTCTGATTTTAACCCGCCTGGGTTTTTCTGAGGAAGACCTGCTCATCCTCACCAAGCTCCAATCTCGCCTTAAGTCCATGAACCCTTTTCGCCGACCTGTCGTGCAATAAATAAAAACCTGACTTCAACCTTCATCATTTAGTAGGAAGCGCATATTGATCGAAAACAGTAAACAAATCCATGATAATACTGCCATCCATTCCAAACATGACGTGGACAGCCGGCTCTCTTTAGCACTGTTGGTCTTTATTGGAATTCTGATTAGTTTGCTGGCGTCTTATCATATCTCTGAGGGCAATTGGTTTATTGTCGGGGTAACCGTTGCACTGGTCTCTGCGATTGTATTACTATTCGCACAGCCGTTTTTGGGTGTAATCGCGTGGCTGGTGATCATGCCATTTGTCTCAGCATTACCAAGATCAGACCTGGTATACTGGGCGATTTACCGCATTTTACCGCCATTTCTTTTATTCCTAGCAGTGTTTTCCCGAATGGTCAAAGACCGTCAGTATCCAACTGCACGGCTGGGACCACCCGAACTAACAATGATTATCCTGGTGATGTATATTCCCGCCTCCATTATCTTAACCCAGGCTTCTCCAAGCCTGGCCATCATTCGCTTCGGGGATCGGGTAATCCTGCCTTTTTGCATGTATTTGGTTATGCGACTTTTAGCTCCACGGGAAAAAGAATTCACCCAATTGGTATGGGCTGCTCTTTTTATTGCATTAAGCCAGTCGATCGTTGGTTTTTTATCATGGTACGCACCGCATGTTTTACCCAAAATCTGGCATTATTTAAACGGAATAAGAACGACGGGCACTGTAAAAGACCCTGACCTTTACGCCTTATTGCTTGTTTTCAGCGCCGTTCTTTTGATCCATGCTGCGGTGAATAAAAAGTCGATTTTGACCCGTTTGTTTTTTTACCTGGTATCAGGTATTTGTGCACTCTTCGCATTTCTATCTTTAGAGCGCGCCGCATGGCTAGGTGGTTTATTTGTAACCATCGGTCTGGTTTTTCTGTTTCCGAAGACCATGCTTCGACTGTTATTTTTTGGCGTAATCGTTGCGATAATATTGAGCGCCGGAATATTGTCTACCCATGTATCTTTATCGATTGAGCGTTTTAGCGAATCGAATCCAGTTTACGACCGGCTTGTAGTATTTGATGCAATGTCACAAATGTTTGCAGAGAAACCAATGTCTGGTTGGGGATACGAAACCCTGGATGGGGATATCCAACAGTATTATCGCCGTGTGGGAGAGGCTTCAATCTCAACCCGGTTGGTTACTTCACATAATACTTACATGACGATTCTGACTGAACTTGGATTGCTTGGGTTCATTTTATATATCTTTCCAGTTATCTGGTGGTTTATATTATCGGGCCGAGTCTGGCGGCGTATACCGAAAAGTGGATATTGGAGCCGGCCTTTATTGGGTTCCTTATGGTTAATCATGGGTTTTAATTTTACGATCTGTAATTTCTTCGACATGCGCTGGTTTGGAATTGGATTGATCCTGTGGTGGATGGTACTCGGACTGATTGCAAATATGGTCTATCCATACTTAAAAAACCGTGAATTGATGCCCGTATTTCAACCTGCATTGGAAATTCGCCATGAGTAAGAAAATTGGTGTTGTGATGTTGGGTGCCTATCCAATGGATGCTACCCGAATCAATGGAGGTGTGCAAGCCGCTTTTGCTTACCTGGTGAAAGGACTGGCGCAAACTGACAACCTTGATTTGCATGTTCTTACCCTCACCCCTTCCAATTACAATGGACCAGATCGGGTCGAGCAGGCAAACCTGACAATACACTTACTCCCCTCCTATCCTCGTTTTGAACGGCTGCGAAACTACCGTACTTACCAGAGCGTCATTAACAAAAAATTGGCACAACTTCGCCCTGACCTCATTCATGCTCAGGATGCCGGAGCAGATGCCTTCGTCGCCCTAAGATCTGGTATACCAACCGTCATTACAGTGCATGGCATACGTTGGGAGGATGGAAAACACTACAGTTCGTGGATCAAGCGAGTGCGGATGTATTACGACAGTCTCATAACAGAGCGCTATACGGTACGTCATGCGCAGAACATGATTGCTATCAGCCCTTATGTAACCCGTTACTTCAAAGATTTACTCAGACCGGATATCCAGGTTTATTATGTACCAAACGCCATCGATGAACGATTTTTCAATCACGAAAAAGGTTCAAATAAGCAGATCGTATTATTTGCTGGACGTGTTCTCCCTCGTAAACGCGTCTTTGATTTGGTGCAAGCCTTTTCTCTGGTACTCATCCAGGTTCCATCCGCCCGCTTACACATTGCAGGTGAGATCAGCACAGAGCCAACCTACGTCGAATCGATCCGCAAGTTGGTAAAAGAAACACACATAGAAAAGCAGGTAAGTTTTTTAGGCGCTTTATCAGAAGAAGCAATTTTCCAAGAATTTGCCAACTGCAGCATGCTGGTACTCCCCTCTTCGCAAGAGACAGCACCAATGGTGATAGCGCAGGCAATGGCTGCCGGAAAACCGGTTGTTGCTACCCGGGTAGGCGGCGTTGCAGAAATGGTCGGTGAGGATAGTGGACGAGGAATTCTGGTGAATGTTGGCAGCATAGATGGTTTGGCAACAGCAATGACTCATCTACTGCTACGTCCGGACCTGCAAGAAAAGATGGGGCAAACTGGCAAGGCATATGCTGAGGAAAATTACCACATTGAACGTGTCGCTCAGAATACAAATAATATTTATCATCAAATCGTATTTAAGGAACACAAAGGTAATGTCTAATCCACTCTTAATCGCTGCGAAAGGTAAGGGGTTTCTGCCCATGCTGGCGCGTAGCCGGATGATTGTCAATCGCTATGGGCTTACTGCTGGAAAAATGGATGCTGCATTAACTGCATTAATGGAACCATTAACCCATTATTCCTGTTCTGCTACTATTCCAGTTACCGCATCTGCTCTGGCATCCAACCCCGGCGCAATAAAAAAGAATTCCCTCAAAGGTTTGGAATTTGCTGTCCACGGACTGTATCATGTGGATTATTCACAGCTCAATCTGGAACAGCAACTCAAACATATACGAGAAGCCCGAGGAATCTTTCACCAGTTAGACATCCCGGTAGCAGGCTTTCGCTGCCCATACCTACGCTGGAATAAGGATACATTAATCGCCCTGGAAGAAACTGGTTTTGACTACGACAGCAGCCAGGCTCTGTCTATGGATGTTGTGGATGAATTTTCGACGGAAACATACCATCGGGTGCTTGATTTCTATCGGGCACAATCTGCGAATGATTACCCGGCCCTGCCGAGTTGGTCTGACAATTTAATCCGCATTCCCTACTGTTTACCAGATGATGAAGCTCTCATTGATCGTCTTCATATAACTGATACTGGCATCATGGCGCATATATGGTTGGCAATGCTGGATCATGTTTATCAATCAGGCGAATTATTTACCCTGGGATTACATCCCGAGCGCGCCTCAGCCTGCCAGGCAGCCCTGCATGCGGTTTTGGCCAAGGCGCGCTCGCTTTCTCCAAGCGTGTGGATTGCACGTCTGGATGAAATTGCTGCCTGGTTTCGTTCCCTCGGACAGACTACCTGCAAAATAGAAAATGAAGGTGGTTCTCTTTATTATGTACAAATTATTGGACCCAAACGAGCAACCGTTCTGGTTCGGTCATCCGAAATAATAGCACCTACCCAACCCTGGGATATAGATTACAAAGCAGTCTGTACCAATGAATTTTTTCTACGCAGTGACAAACGGCCACTGGTTGGGCTCACTCCATCCTCCTCCATTTCCTTGCAACGGTTCTTGCGCTGCCAAGGTTATCTGGTTGAATTGAGCGCCGATTCTGAAGATTATTCCGTGTATCTGGACAGGGATACTTTTAGCCGCGAGGATGAACGGCCCTTATTGGCTGAGCTGAAACAAGATCATAGACCGTTGGTACGTCTTTCCCGCTGGCCAGACGCTGCACGCTGCGGGTTAGCCATCACCGGAGATGTCGACGCCTTTACAATCTGGGATTATGGAAAGCGAATTTTCATCCGCTAATAGATATTTGTAACTGAAAAAAAAATTTATTTCACCGTTTACGTGTCTCTGATTTGTTGAAACAAATTATGAAGAAAGGATAATAATGGCTGGTTTTGCGATCCTGGTCGAACCAGGTACCTCACCTCAAACACTCGAAGCCGATTTCCAGAACCTGATGGACTTAACCGGCCAATATAAGCAATTAAAAACACCTAGTCTCACAATCTCTGGAAAAGATTGTTTAGCCGCCAAACTCGATTCAACCGCTACAATTCATCCAGGGGTTATTCATGATAATCAATCCGGGTCATGGCTGCTGGCAGCTGGTACAGTTGTCGCTTTAACAGGTAATAACGAACCCAATTCACTTCTCCGGGATCTGCTCCAAGATTACCTCAAAATCGGCAGCAAAGCATTAGATCGTTATGATGGTCACTTTGCGCTGGTCATCTATGATCGCCCTAATGACCTCCTTTCCATTATTTCTGACCCGATGGGCTTTTTTTCCATCTTCTATAGCAAACAAGGAAATAAAACATTTATCTCTACTTCAGCGCTTGCTATTGCTAAGCTGATTAAGTCAGAACCAGATGTCCTGACCATAGAAAGTTTCTTAAGAAGTGGCATGGTTCATGGCGAACTGACTTTCTGGCAAGATGTGAAACGCCTCCTACCTGCGACAATTTATACAATTAGCGACAATAAATTGGTTGTTTCTGAGTACTGGGCTCCAAACTATGATGAAAACATAACAAAATTGAACCTGGATGAAGCTATGATATGCGCAGATGAAATGATTAAGGATATGATGGCTCGCATATTAAGCCGTGAAGGGAAAGTTTTGGCTGATTTAACAGGGGGTTTTGATTCTCGGGTCACTTCAATGTATATTGAAAAAGTGGGTAATCCTTTCGTCACCTATTCTGTCGGTTCTGAAAATCATCCAGATGTATTGATACCCAGGCTCATCAGCAAGGCTACGGGCTGGGAATACCAATATATGCCCTTACCGGATAATTGGTCCGAAATTCAATTCGATTGGCTACAAACCGCACTCAATAAAGGTGATGCGCGACTGAGTGTAGCCTCATTAGCAGGCGTTTTATATGGACATCAGAAACGATCCTCGATTTGTAAAACAAATGTAACTGGATTGGGCGTAGATGAATGGCGAGAAATTGCCTATCTTAATTCCTTTTTATTCAACTGGGGAAAGGATTATGCTTTTGACCGTCTTATAGATGCAGGTATCCTCGGTTCTCTCCCGGCTTCCACTATGCGCACAAATCGAGAGACTCTCATCCGTGAAGGATGGAAATCTTATTTATCAAAGCAAATAACTAATTATTCAGAATTTCCTAATTACATTAAAAGCCATATTATGTTTATCCGGTACCGATATCCATCTCATGGTGGCGCTTATCTTTCAGCCGCGTCCGGAATTCTACGTTCAATCAGCCCATTCTGTTTTAAATTACCGGTTAACTTCGCTCTCTCTTTACCCCATCAATGGCGCTTTTTCTACCAACATACATTTATTCGTTCTTTACTGGAAAGGGAGAATCCCAAATTAGCGAATATAGAAACGGCCAATGGTGGACCTGCTGTACCTATGAAAATCAGAAATCTACATCGATTTTGGCCTCTTTGGAGTTCATTACTTGATAAAAATATCAACCGGGTATCACAAAAAGTACTCCATAAATCAACTCATATTAACCAAAAACCCCAAGTTAATGAATATCCCTTAAAACCCTGGCGAATAGCATTTGTCAAGCAAGCCAACGCCGATGGATTTTTTACTGCTTCCAAAATGAATAGCGGTAATCTCTACGAGGCTGAATCATTGCGATCTTTAGTAAACGAGGTAGAAACAGGTCAGACCGAACAATGGTCTTTCCTGGAACGGGTAATGACAGTTGAAATGGCCATGCGTACGGTTGGCTCAAGTATTGCCTGAAAGATTCTTACTTAAATCATGAAAACAGTAAACCATCAAGAATTAAACAAAATCAAATTGGTATATCTCATTGGTACCTATCCCGAGTTAACCAACACCTTCATCGACCGGGAAATTACAACCCTCAGACAACTGGGAGGTTTCCAGATCCGGATTGTTTCCCTCAGATCACCTCACACAATCGATTCATATTCTCCGGAACAAAAAGCACTACACCAGGAAACACTTTACTTGATTCCTGAGCGCTGGTCGCGCTTTAACTATTTAAAGTTTATTCTGGCGAATCTATACTTTCTTCTTTTCAAACCTCAGCCTTATTTCCACACACTTTTCGAATTACTAACACATTCTAAGGAAGGGATGAAAGGCTGGATGAGGACTATTTTGCACTTTTGGCAAGGAGTTTACACGTCTTTCCTCTTACGTCACACAGATTTCGATCATTTACATGTCCATTTTATGGACCGTGCGGTTTTGGTCGCCTTGGTGGTTAGCCGTTTTCTTGGGAAATCCTATTCCTTTACAGCACATGCAGCAGACATTTATACCGGAGCAACCCTGGTACGTGAGAAAATCGAGAATGCAAGCTTCATGGTCACCGTTTCGCATTACAACAAGCAGCACTTGCAGGCAGCCTATCCCGGGATTCAGGCAGATAAGATCCATCTTTTGCATCCATGGGTTGACGTTTCACATTTCAGACCCAACGGCAATCATCCACCTCATGGCAGCTTCCACATCCTTTCTGTTGGGCGCCTGGTTGAAAAGAAAGGACATTTGGACTTAATCGATGCCGTTAATTTTTTGCGTGAAAAGGGAGTGGATGCCGAATGCCAAATAGTGGGAGAAGGTCCCCTTTATACAAAATTAAAAGAACGCATCACTGAGCACGGTTTGCAGGATCACGCGCGTCTACTGGGTGGATTGCCTCAGGGCAATGTTCTGCAACTACTCAAAGAATGGGCCGATGTATTCGCACTAGCGTGCGTCATCTCCGAAAATGGGGATCGGGACGGCATACCTGTATCGTTGGCGGAAGCTATGGCAATGAAACTTCCCGTTGTTTCAACGGATATCGTCGGTATTCGCGAGCTGGTGCAGCCTGGATCAGGATTCCTTGTTCCACCACATGACCCGGCTGCCTTAGCAGAAGCCCTTTATACAATAGCCAGTCAGGATCACGCCAGCACAACCAGAATGGGATATAAAGGTCGAGAAGTTGTGGAAAACGAATTCAACCTGCTTAAAGGTACTCAAGCACTTGCCGAACTATTCCACCAGACAGTTAGAAAAGGTGTTGTTAAGAATGACATGAAAGAGGTAAGTCATGTTATCAATTGAATCTTCGGTTTTAAATAATAACCATACGAAAAATATTAAGTACGCGGTCATATCCCCGGTTAAGGACGAGGCAGCCTACATTGAGGCTACAATTAACTCGATGATTGAACAGACAATTTGCCCAGCCATTTGGGTAATTGTTAACGACGGTTCTAGCGATGAAACCCAATCAATCGTTGAGAAATACACCCGGAAATATAACTGGATTAAGTTAATCAACCGCCAAGATTCTGGGGTTCGTAAGCGAGGCAAAGGGGTTGTGGAAGCCTTTTATGCCGGTTATGAAACCCTCAGCGGTATATATGACTTTATCGTCAAGCTTGATGGTGATGTAACTTTTGGGCCGGATTATTTCGAATCTTTGTTTATGCAGTTCTACAAGGATCCTCTGCTGGGTATAGCCGGTGGCGGATTATACGAAAGGCCGGATGGAACTACATGGGTTTTGTATACGGTGAAAAACCACGTGCGCGGTTGCACAAAAGTTTACCGACGCGAGTGCTTTGAGGCAATTGGAGGCCTGGTAGCTTCGATGGGTTGGGACGGGATCGATGAATGGATTGCCCTCGCCAAAGGATGGAGAGTGCGCAGCTTTCTTTCACTGAAAATTTACCATTATCGTTTCACCGGAGCAGCAACGGGGTTTCTGAAAAGCTGCGTAGAGCAAGGTCACGGAGCTTACCGCATGGGGTACCACCCACTTTTCATGATCGCTCGCGGGATTCGCCGCATGACTGACCGACCTTTTTTGATTGGGGGAGCAGCAATGATAGGTGCATATTTCATGGCGTGGTTGCATAAACAGGAATTACTGGCCGACCCTATGGTTGTACGCTATGTACGCCAAACACAAATGAAACAATTGGCTGGTTTGATCTCAGGGAAACCGATTCACGGGGATTGAGGAGAGTAGTGGCTAACAGCAATTTCATATGTAAAGTTTTAGCAAAGCAGGGAGAAATTACAAAAATATGACCAGCAAGAATTCACGACAAGGCCTGATGGGAGATTACAAATTACAAGTGCATTATGTGTCTACCCATTCATGCTGCTATCGAATAATCAATGGAAATACAAATTTTTTCGACACTTTCCGTAATAGATCGTATTTCAGGAGATAAAGCATGACAGAAAAAACAAATCCAAAACGTTGTTGTATGATCGTCTATGCTATCTACCCACTTGCTGAAACCAGGGTTCAACGTGAGGCGGAAATACTCTTAAGGAATGGATATGAGGTAGATGTCATTTGTTTGCGATTGCCGGATGATTTACCTATAGATAACTATAAAGGTGTTCAAATTTATCGTGAGAAATATCGATTCCCATTTTTGGGGTCTAAGAAAACCGGTTTGAAAGGGCGATTCTTAAATTACATCCGCTTCTTTTTCTCAGCAGCTATACGGATTACCCGGCTGCAATTCAAACACAAGTATGACATCATTCAGGTACATAACCTGCCCGACTTCCTGGTGTTTTGCGCATTTATCCCCAAATTGATGGGAGTGCCCATTATCCTGGACCTGCATGACCTGATGCCTGAATTCTTTGCAGGCCGGTTTAAGGCACGTATGTCCTTTTTAGCGAAACTTGTCACCTGGCAGGAACGCATGGCTTGTAAATTTGCCAATCATGTTATTACGGTTAGCGACCATTGGCGTAAGGCGTTGATTAAGCGCGGTGTCGATGAACATAAATGCAGTGTAATTCTGAATGTCGCGGACGATAAAATTTTTTATCCCGTAGAAAAAAGAACCGGCTTTGCTCCTCAATCTGATCAATTCCGGCTTATCTACCATGGCAGCATTCACGAACGCTACGGACTGGATCTTGCTGTGAGGGCCGTCGACCAGTTACGCAGTGAAATTCCAAATATTCACTTTACGTTAATCGGAAATGGAGATTTCCTACCCCGCATTGTCGAATTGGTCGAGGAGCGCAAGTTAAGTGAGTTTGTCACTATTGAAAAACTTCATCTAGCAGAAGAACTGCCAGATATTATCCGCACTTGTGATCTAGGCATTGTTCCCTACCAAAATGATGTATTCACGGATGGGCTGCTTCCGACCAAACTGATGGAATATGCAGCTTTGGAATTACCTGCTATCGCCTCGCGGACAACAGCCATCCAGGCGTATTTCAGTGACACGAACACTGAGTTCTTTGAGCCAGGTAATGTGAATGATCTGGCCCAAAAAATTCTTTACTTACACAACAACCCAGTCAGATTGAAAGAGTTATCACAGGGGAGTCGAAAGTTCAATCAACGTTATAACTGGTCTATAGTAGGGGCTGAATACGTTAAATTAGTGGAGCAGGTAAGGAAGGAAAATGGACTTTATCATTACCGATACGCTTGACAAAACAGTTTGGAGGGATTTTGTAGATCAACATCCTCAGGGAAATATTTTTCAAACACCTGAGATGTTCCAGGTCTTCTCACGAGCCAGTGGTTACCAACCGGAACTCAGAGCAGCGATTGGTACAGATGGCCAGGTATTGGCATTATTGGTGCCGGTCCAGGTCAGCTTGAAAAATGGCTTGTTACGCCGTCTGACAACACGATCAATTGCTTACGGCAGCACCTTATGTACGCCAGATGCTGCCGGTAAAGAAGCGCTGAAAGCTTTACTGAGCGATTATACAAAAAAAGCGGGGCGGGATGGTTTATTTACCGAACTACGTCACCTATCTGACTTGAGCGCCTACCAACCCATTTTTACTCAATGCGGATTTGGATACGAAGAGCATCTGAATTACCTGATTGGTTTGGATTGTACGAAGGATGAGGTGTTTAATCGAATTGGGGCGCGAACACGCAAACATATCCGGCGCGCAATAAACAAAGGTGAAATCGTTGTCGATGAGGTTAGCGATTTAGATCAGATTAAAACTATTTATGAGTTGATCAAAAAATCTTACCTTGAAGCTCATATCCCTCTTGCCAGTATTTCTCTGTTTGAAGCCGCCTTCGAAGTGCTTTATCCTCAAAAAATGATTAAGTTCAGCTTAGCGCGAATTGGCGACACATATATCGCCTCATCCGTGGAGCTACTGTATAAAGACGTTATCTATGGTTGGTACGGAGGGGTTGACCGGGCGTTTTCAAATTATACGCCCACAGAAGTGCTAACATGGCGCATCCTTGAATGGGGCGCCGAGAATGGGTATCGCACATACGATTTCGGCGGCGCGGGCAGTCCGAGTGAGAAATACGGTGTTCGAGATTTCAAGTCCAAATTTGGGGGCGATCTGGTTTGTTTCGGTCGAAATACCTGTGTGCATGATCCGGTCCTATTGCGATTAAGCACCGCAGGGTACAGCGTTTTTCGTCACTTTATACAGAAATGAATCCATTAATCCGGTTAGCTGAATTAACTGAAGACTGGAAATATGTTACTGACCGAAACGGTTTTAAGTCATCTTTGCAATTCATCATCTCCGATTTTGCAAAGTTACCTTACCGGCATCTCCGGTTTTTTATTCTATCCCGCTCGCTACTTGAACCATTTCCTGATTACCAACCTCGAAAAAAATTATCTATTCGCCCTTTTGAGCAAGATGATCTCCATGTAGTAAGGCAAATAGATCGTCCGTCAGAAGCTCGCTTGTGCGCACAGCGACTAAAAGATGGTCATCGAGGATTAATTGTGTTTTGTGATGATCACCCTGCTGGATATACCTGGGGAAGTATGGACCTGCAAACGCGGTTGGAAAGAGTGCATCCCAGGCTCAATCCCGGTGATGTTCTTTGCACCGATTCCTTTACCGCCCCTGAATTTCGTGGGCATGGTATCCAAACTGCATTGACTCTTGCCCGTTTCAACTTGTTTCGAGAATTAGGATGCGTTCGGGCAATCTGTTGCATCGAGGTCCGAAATGCTCCATCGTTAGCTGTATGGCAGAGAAAATTTAACAGCCAAACCATCGGTACAATTGACTTCATCCGTATCGGTCCCTGGTACCGGGTGCGTTATCACTGAGGCTGACTGTTTTAACAAATGAAGATCTATGGTTTAAAGGTTCGCGTTTTGAAATCAATTACAAAAGCAGGTGGTCAAAATGACAATAAATGAAACCTTCCGTCGCGGAGTACTCAACCTCCACACAGCCATTACGGGCCGGCATATCCTGGATTGCCTGGATGAGCTAAATCGCACTCAATGGCTCAGTTATGACAATCTGATGGATATGCAGCGTTACAAGCAACAGCGCCTCTTGGAATACGCCTATCAATATGTGCCTTATTACCACCGTATTTTCGACAATGCAGGCTTTCATCCCAATGATATGCGTGACAATCCGGCAGCTTTTCAAAAATTGCCAATCCTGACCAAAAGCTTGATTCGTGAGAATTTTTCCGAGTTGCAAACGACCGAGCCACAGCGCCGCAAGCAGTTAAGTAAAGTAACAACTTCTGGTTCAACAGGACAGCCGCTGGTTTTTTATCAGGATCATGCTTTTCGGGATAACGTCACTGCCGATATCCAACGCCACTTGGGATGGGCCGGTTGGAAAATGGGACAGCTGCATGCCTACCTTTGGGGCGGCGCATTTGAAGAAACATTATCACACTCTGTTCGTAACCGTCTGATCGATTGGGAATGGAACCGCTTTTTGTCGAATGCATTCACATTAACCGAAGAAAAAATGGCTGCATTTGCTGAACAGGTTAGACGTCAACGCCCGCGCATCCTTTTTGGTTATGCATCCAGTCTACTCTCGTTTGCGCAGTTTGTCCGGCAAGGATCTTACCCGGATATTACCTTCGACGGAATCATTTCATCTGCTGAGGTGCTGCCTGAAGCTTTTCGTCAGATCATTGAAGAGACTTTCAAATGCCGGGTTTATAACCGCTATGGCACGAAAGAGTTAGGTGGAGTTGCCAGCGAATGTGAGGCGCAAAATGGATTACACGTGAGTGTAGAGAATAACCTGGTCGAAATTCTGAACGATGGGCACACGGCGCAACCAGGTGAGGTTGGCAGCATCATTGTAACTAATCTAAATAACTGGGGCATGCCTTTTATCCGTTACAGCATTGGTGACGAAGCTTCCTGGGCTGATGGAAGCAAATGCTCTTGCGGTCGTTTATCTCCCCGGCTTAAATCAGTTGAGGGGCGCATCGTAGATCAATTCGTTACCCGCGATGGACGAGCTTCTTGGGCAGGATTTGCAGGAGACGGATATAGCAGCCTGCTTGCGCAACCATCCATCAAGCAATTTCAGATTATCCAGGAATCAATAGACAATATCAAAGTCCTTCTTGTGAAAGATGGTGAGGTCCCTGTTTCTTTATTGAAACGGATCGAACGGACGATGCAAGCCGCATTTGGAGAAGAAATAGCCATCGAATTTGAATTCCCTGAGAAAATTTCTCCTATGCCTTCCGGAAAACATCAGTATGCAATATCAAAATTGAGCCAATCTCAGGGAATAGGTACCAATATGACACTAACGAACAATTCATAGTGTATTAAATTTGAATTGGTTGTTGTAGGTATTTCATTAATACTAACGACAGAAAAAACAATTTAAATCGAGAAACCAGCTTAGATCCCAATATTCTTTCATCTTTTTTATGGAATAAAACGAGGTATTCATGAATGTTCGCATACATACAACTGCAGAAGTATCGGATAAAGCAAGTATAGGAGACGGCACAAGTATCTGGCATCAATGCCAGATACGCGAAGGCGTCACAATCGGGGAAAAATGCATCCTTGGAAGAGGTGTCTATGTAGATGCCGGAGTTTCCATTGGAAATCATGTAAAGATTCAAAACTATGTTTCTGTTTACCATGGAGTAACCATTGAAGATGGGGTATTCATCGGCCCACACGTGTGTTTTACCAATGACATGCGGCCACGCGCAATCAACCCGGATGGTTCCATCAAAGCAGCAGATGATTGGGAATTAAGCCTGACCAAGGTGAGACGAGGAGCTGCATTAGGCGCTAATTCCACTATCCGCTGTGGAGTAACGATTGGCGAATGGGCAATGGTTGGCGCTGGCAGTGTCGTAACCAGAGATGTTCCTGATTATGGCCTCATCCTGGGAAACCCGGCTAAGCTATTTGGCTATGTATGTCCCTGCGGAGAGAAACTACTAACCAAAAAAAAACTTCCAGGAGAAACAATATTGTCCTGCCCCAAATGCAATTTTGAATTAAAGCTCGTTTAGCCAATCCAATGAAAAAATAGAAACAGGAGGTTACACAATGATTGCTATTTCGAAACCGTATATCGGCGAAGCAGAAAAACAGGCTGTTATTGAAGTTATGGAGTCAGGGATGCTTGTACAGGGTCCGCGGACAGCTAAACTGGAAGAAAAATTTGCTGCAATTTGCGGCACACAGTATGCTATTGCCACATCCTCTGGAACCACCGCTCTGCACGTTGCTCTGTTGGCCAACGGCATCAAACCTGGCGATGAAGTAATCACCACTCCTTTTACCTTCATGGCCTCAGTGAATTCTATTCTCTATGTCGGTGGCAGGCCAGTTTTTGTGGATATTGAGGAAGACACGTTTAATATTAATCCACAGTTGATTGAAGCAGCGATCACACCAAAAACGAAAGCAATCCTACCAGTTCATTTATATGGATATCCATGCAACATGGATATGATTATGAATATCGCGAATAAGTATGGATTACTCGTCATAGAAGACGCCTGCCAGGCCGTTGGTGCCAGATATAAGGGTAAGGCTATGGGGTCCTTTGGTACCGGATGTTTCAGCCTGTATGCGACTAAAAACATAATGGCTGGTGAGGGAGGCATGATCACTACAAACCTGGAAGATGTCGCGCAGCGCTGCCGGATGATCCGCAATCATGGGATGCAGCGGCGTTACTACCATGAAATGTTGGGCTACAACTTCCGCACATCTGATCTCCATTCAGCCATCGGTTTAGTTCAGGCTGACCGGTTAGAAGATTTCACCACAAAACGGAAAGCGAACGCAGCCTTTCTAAACGAACATATTACCAGCGTAAAAACGCCACAAGTCAAAGAAGACTATGAACATGTATGGCACCAATATACAATTCGGGTTGATGGCGGTCGCAGCCGGGATGCTGCCGTAAAAAACTTAACTGACGCGGGTATCGGCACTGGCATATTCTACCCCATCCCGGCCTACCGGCAAGCTCATCTCGTCGAAGCAGGTTACGGAAACCTTTCTCTACCGGTTACGGAACTCATAGTGAACGAAGTTATTTCTTTACCTGTTCATCCACAGTTGAGCCAGACGGATTTAGAAACTATAGTAATGGAGGTAAACAAGCTATGACACTAAAAACAGCAGTCATCGGTGTTGGCAGTATGGGGCGCAATCATGCCCGCGTGAACTGGGAATTACCAAATGTACATCTTGTGGGTGTAGCTGATCGCAATGAAACCACTGTCAGGACAATCGCAGATCGCTACAACACCAGGCCCTATACCGATTATCGCCAGTTATTGGATGAACAAAAACCTGACGCGGTTACAATTGCAGTACCAACCAGTTGTCACCAAGAAGTAGCTCTGGAAGTGATCCAGCGTGGGATTCACCTGTTAATCGAGAAACCCATCGCATTCAACATAGAAGAAGCAAAAGCCATGATTAATGCTGCACAAAATGCAAAAGTCCATCTCATGGTTGGCCATATCGAACGATTTAATCCGGCCGTGATCGCACTCAAACAACACCTGGCTAACAATGAATTAGGTCATGTATTCCAGGTTGATGCTCGCCGGCAAGGCCCGCTTCCCGAAAGGATTAATGACGTTGGTGTAGTTGTAGACCTGGCCGTCCATGACCTGGATATTATGCGCTACGTAACTCAGGCAGAAATTACCCGGGTTTATGCCGAAACCGAAAATGGAATTCACAGCCAAAAAGAAGACCTACTTTCCGGAGTTGTACGTTTAAGCAATGGTACAATAGGAACACTACTTATTAACTGGATTACACCTACGAAAATCCGTGAGTTCTATGTAACCGGTGAAGGAGGCATGTTCAAGGTCGATTATCTGACCCAGGATCTATACTTCTTCGAGAACGGAAAAGCTAACGGTGGTGAATGGGAATCCATGCGTGTCCTGCGTGGGGTAAGCGAGGGGCGAATGGTACGTTATCACATAGAAAAAAGAGAGCCGCTGCGGGTTGAACATGAAGCCTTCCAGGCAGCCGTACGCGGCGAAGCGCCAATCGCAGTCTCCGGAGAAGATGGATTGATTGCCTTGGAACTTGCTCATGCAGTGGTCAACTCTGGTTTCAAACACGAATTGATCATGTGTGAACATGAAAACTCTTTAATCCCATCATATAGTAATTAATCGCGGTGATCAGGGTCAGAGGTAAGATAATGGACATATTTAAATGAAGCGTGAATTTTCCCAGAATATAATTCCAAAATGGACTGTATTAGGATTTGTTTTCATTGTACTGGCATTAACTGCTCTAATGTCTACGAACGTCTTCTCCTCTTATCTATCCTACACCCACCCCACCTACCTGACTGTTGTCAATGGAACAGTAAAGGTCGACGATGGTAAGTCTGACATTGTTACAAGCAAAGGAGCCATCATCTCGTTGAATTCGCCCACCCAGGTAAATACTGGTGAAGGAGTTGCCAGTGTGCAGCTTTGGGATGGTTCACTTGTAATACTGGACTCTGATTCGACAATCGAGTTTAACCGACCCAATGAAAACAACTCCGAAACATCCTTTGCTTTTAAACTGGTGAAAGGAAAAGTGTTGGTGATAAATGAAAAAAGCAGCCTGACACCCACTCAGATCATTATTGGCGGTGATGTTATTATCCGAATTTTCCAGGCTGCTGTGGGTTTGGAAGTTTCATTGGAAAGCCAGATAATTTCAAAAGCTGACTGTCTTGTAGGAAAATGCCTTGTGAATGGGGTGTACGAATTGGTAACAGGGCAAAATGCTCAGATCCAACAGGGAAAAAATATTCAGATCAACGATGGTTTTGCTTATTCAGACTGGGTAACACTCTGGATGGATAGCAAACCCAATCCTGACCTCACAAAGCTATTGGTTAATATATTCCCCAATAGTATTCAGGCGATTCTTCCTATAAGTACACCAACGAAATTCACAATGGGTTTCTCTAACCCAGATTTATTTAAAGCAACCTCCTCTCCAAGACCCAGTCTAACCAATAAACCAACCACAACACCAGCTTCTACGATTCTTACCACTCCTTCGCCATTTATAGTCCCCAGTCGGACGATCAAACCGTTCAGAATTCCATCTTTAACCGCAACAGAAGACCCACCCTCTGTTCCTGGCCCGACAAATACATTTATTCCAACAAAGACTCTGGTGCCCAGTACTACCCCAACCCTGACTTATTCGCCATCTCCAACCACTACCCGAACCTTAACAACCACACCTACCTCGACAAAAACGGCAACTACAACATCCACACCAACCCCAACAACCACACCGACACCAATACCTACCAGGACCCCGGTACCAACAAACACTGCGACACCCTCGCCAACGCCAACTTCTACCCGAACTCCTCTTCCAACAAATACTCCTACACCACTGCCAACGTCCACACCAACACCAACGGATGAACCTACCCCAACACCCACGCCTGTGCCGCCCACATCAACGCCAACGGAAGAGCCCACATCAACGCCAACGGATGTGCCCACTTCAACGCCAACGGATGAACCAACGCCAACAGATGAACCAACGCCAACGGATGAGCCAACCCCAACGCCAACGGATGAGCCACCCACATCAACACCGACAGATGAGCCAACCTCAACCCCCGAACCTACTGAAACCCCTACTTAAACTGCTTTGAATGCAGTCACATAGCCTGGAGGCGTGGGGCTAACAAACCTCCGGAATACCTACTACTGAGAAAGAACCAGAGTAATTATGCTCTGGTTCTTTTGATTCTCAGAGGAATCCATAAAATATATTCTCACACCTTGAAGTCGCTACACGCATACGTTTTACAAGTGCGATCCTTTCGAAAAAGATTAAGGATGTGACCATTTTCGTTGACAATCTTCATATTGGAAAGAATACCGCTAGAATTTTAGCTTTTAACGGGAATTTTACCCGATATTTATTCAAATTTTAAAGGCACAGCACACTATATATGCTATTTTTATCATGTTATAGACTATTCTTGATAAAAATGCTGATAGTCTGTCGCTGTCTGCACGCATAAAGCAGTTCTTTGCGTCGGTTTGTAAAGGGTTTCTAAGATTTAAAACAAGAAGGGTAAGAAATTTCAGTGAATATCAAAAGAAACCTTATAAAAATTTGGTATCCCAGCACTTTAATTTGCTGTGGAAAGGGATTTTAATGAAATATCGCCTCACCTCATCCGGCACCAGTATCGTGAAACACATGTCTTTTTTCATCTGTATTATTGTCATGATATTTTCTGGGCTAATTCCCATTCATACAGTCCATGCAGCGAGCACATGGTATGTAAGTACAAGTGGAACTGACAATGGATCTTGTGGGGCAGAGTTAACCCCATGTGAGACGATTGCCCAGGCTGTATCAAATGCAGCATCCGGGGATACCATTTTGGTGGGTGCAGGAATCTTCTTCCCTCCGACCGAAACGCCTATTAACATAAACAAAAACCTGACCATCCTGGGACAAGGTGCCACCGATACAATGGTATACCGTTCAGGAACTGCAAGGTCAGTTTTTGATGTTTCGGGCGCTGATGTTTTAGTGACACTGGAAAACCTGACGATATGGAATGGATCTGGGACGCAGGGTGGCGGTGCAAAGGTTTCAAACGGTGCTTCCCTGACGTTAAATGGGGTGACACTCAAGGATAACCGGGCAGCCAACGGTGCAGGCGTATACCTTGAAGGCACTGGAAATCTGACGGTTAGCAATTCAACTTTCACCAACAATATCGCCACAGGAAATGGTGGTGGTATCTTTAAAGCCGGAACTGGAACCCTGAATGTCACTTCATCTACCTTTGGTGGCAGCAGTAGTGTTCGTAACCAGGCTTTAAACGGCGCAGCAATCTATCTGGCCGAAGGCGCTGCTACCATCTCTGGCGGATCATTTTCTTCTAATACCGCCAGTGGCTCCGGTGGTGCATTCTACCTGGCAAATGGAACGTTACAAACCAGCTCTGGTGTGCTGATCAGCAGCAATACTGCCACATTAAACGGAGGTGGTATTTACCAGGCTGGAGGTACGCTAACACTTACCGAATCCACATTAAACAATAATGCTGCGGTACTTGGCGCAGGTGTTTATCAACAGGCCGGCACATTGGTAACCAACAGCAGCACATTCAACGCAAATACAGCCAGCACATCCGGTGCTGGGTTATACCTGGCCAGCACCAGTGGTGCAAATACCCTGGCGAATACCACTATCTCCGGCAACACAGCCAACGGATCCGGAACCAGCGATGGCGGTGGCGCAATTTATAAAGCCGGCGCGAGCACTTTGAACCTGGACAGCCTGACCATTGCGTATAACATATCCGCTCGTAATGTCAACTCAGGCCTGAGAGTGATTAGCGGCAGCGGGGCAATTACTGCAGAAAACAGCCTTTTCTATGCAAATGGCACGGGGATAACGCATGTAAACTGTTCCGGTGTTATCAATGCCACGGGTGAAACCAACCTGGACAGCGGCACAACCTGCGGATTGTCCCCGGATCGTTCCAATAAGGATCCTCAATTGATTTCCCTGGCAAATAACGGTGGGCTGACATTTACGCATGCGCTGCCTTACCTGAACGGAAACAACCCTGCCATTGATGCCGGCTCTACCAGCCTGCTCATTGACCAACGCGGAAAGACCCGTGCCACCGGTGTACACCCCGATGTTGGCGCTTTCGAATTTCAACAACCTACGATTTCCGTGAATACCGCCACCGAGCTGAGTTATACCGAACTGGATGGCGCCACTCAAATAGCACCTATCGCCAGTTATGTAGATGACGTCAGCGCGTATGCCACCGGTGACCAATTAATGGTATCACTGTCCGAACCACATCAATCCGGGGATGTTTTGGGGATTAAAACAACCACAAAAATCCAGGTTATTCCCAATAGTGGCAGTTATTATATTCTCTACGATGGATCGACCAATATCGGTACGGTAACAGGCGGAAAATACCAGGCGATTCCTGATTCTTCTGCCCTGGTCATCAGCTTCACCAGTAATGCATCCAGAACCGCAATCGAATATTTAATCCGGGCAGTATCCTTTGAGAATACGCTCATTAACCCGGTTACAACGAACCGGACAGTCTCGTTTTCAATTCTTCATGATGGCGTGAATGGCACAGATAGCCGGGATATTATTGTCCTTAATCCGAACCTGCTTCCGCTAGCAAAGA
Source organism: Chloroflexi bacterium HGW-Chloroflexi-10 (assembly GCA_002840755.1). GTDB lineage: Bacteria > Chloroflexota > Anaerolineae > Anaerolineales > Anaerolineaceae > UBA6170. The sequence continues at coordinate 30,493 of PHBZ01000025.1, forward strand.
ACATCAGCACAACAATCAGTGAAAATGGCAGCCTAATGGATGCTTTATTTTCAGACGCAAGCCACTTTGAAGATCCGGATCAACACGGTTTGTATGGAGTCATTATCACCCAACTTCCAACCCACGGCGCCCTGACAGTTAATGGGGCACCCGCTATTTTGGATACTATGGTGGAAATTGGCTCTGGAGTCGCCTACACACCAACAAATAATTATTACGGGGCGGACTCTTTCCGCTGGAAAGCTGTAGATAACGGGAATGAGAGCATCCCTGGATCTGACAAAAAAGTCTCGACGCTCGCAGCCACTTATTCTATAAACGTGGTAGCCATCAATGATGCCCCAACCACCAACAGCCAGACATCCAAGACACTGGCTGGAGTTGCTGAAGACACATCCAGCCCTTCAGGAAATTCAGTGTCCGATCTTATCACATCTGCGACCAGCGCTTATTATGATGCGGATGGAGACGTTTTTGCCGGTGTTGCGGTGGTTGCGAATGCTTCAACCGCAGACCAGGGTTTCTGGCAGTTCTCTACCAACAGTGGATCCACCTGGACAAATCTGCCAGCCGCAGTTGGCACCGACCCCGACATTACTAAAGCACTCGTCTTGGAAAGCGAAGCCATGCTGCGCTTTTTGCCTGCTGCCAACTGGAACGGTACCCCAGGTGGCCTTGCCATCCACGTGTGGGATGGAACAGCAGGCCTTTTATCTGGGTCAGCAGGAATCCTGCGCGATATCAGCAGCCTGGTCAGTACCAGCGGATCATTTTCGAGTAACAGCATTTCTTTGTTAACTGAAATTACCCCGGTAAATGATGACCCAACGCTCGTCCTGCTTTCATCAACCCAGGTCGCTGAAAATATGCCCATTGGTGCATTGATAGGGACGGTTTCTGCTACAGATGCAGATTTGGTAACGAATCCGGGTGATGAAACAATGACCTATACCCTTGGTGGGACAGATGCTTCTAAATTTAGCATAGCTGGGAACGAGCTAAAAACTACCGAGATGTTTAATTTTGAATCAATGCCTTCATACGATATTGAAATAACCGCAACAGACATTGAATCAAAAAGCGTTACAACACCATTCACAATTATGGTGATGGATGATATTCTGACAGTCAGCATCTCTAATACCGTGAATGCAAATGAAAAAGCTATTCCGGATAACGGGCAATTCACATTTACGCTCGAAAAATCTTACCCCTATGACGTTGTAATTAATTACACTCTTACCGGTTCAGCGGATTCACCATCCGATTACACCCTGCTGGACGGGGTAACGCCGCTCGCCGGAACAGTAACATTCCTCGCAGAGGAAACTGAGAAATACCTCACGGTGAGTGTGAGCGATGACGATATGGTCGAAGGTGATGAAAGCGTAATTCTGACTCTGACAGGAACAGATAATGCTGATGTAGTTGTAGCCGGCCCGCCCGCAAATACTGGAACAGTCACCATTAGCGATGACGATTTTAGTTCTGCTACAATCGCTGCCAATGTTGCGACAGCGGTTGAAGATGGGGCAAATGGCCGATTTATCGTAACTCTGGATAAAGAATCCAAAACAGACACTGTGGTAACCTATTCAATAAGCGGCACAGCAGCCAACAATACCGATTACACTTCGCTAGGCAGTGGAGATCCCTTGACAGGGACAGTCACAATCCCGGCTTATACGTCATCAGCAACGATTGATGTGGAAGCGCTCACGGATTCTCTGGTTGAGGGTACCCAGACAGTGATTCTCACTCTGGATAGTACCGATAATTCCCGGATCAGCGTCAGCGGATCGGCTACAGTAGACATTACCGATGTTGATTCCGCCACAATCTCAATCGCTGGAACAACCGCTGCCAGAGAACCATCAACAAACGGTTTGTTTACATTGACGATGAGCCATGCCGCGGAATACGCTGTAACCGTAGATATCAGCAGCAACCCCGCATCTTCCTCGGATTTTGCAGATTTGCCAGACACGATTACATTCCCAGCGGGGCAAACCACCGCCACTATCCAAGTAATGGTGATTGATGATACCTATGATGAAAATGATGAGACGCTGACTGTAACCCTGGGAACAATTACTGGAAATGGTCAGTTCTCGACAGGTACGGAATTCGCTTCGATCCTGGTGGTCGATGATGACGCTTTACCCAGGATTTCCATTGATGATGTGACTATAGATCCGGAGGGGGACGCAGGGTCTGCAACAACAGCACGTTTCACGGTTACCCTGAATAGAGCTACAGAAAAGGCAGTTCAAATCGATTATGTCACAGCGGATGATACGGCTGTCTCAGAAAGTGATTACACTGCCACAAGCGGGACGCACACCTTTGATACAGCCACCCACGAAACCAGTTTTACCTTCGATGTAACTATAAATGGCGATGACCTCGTTGAAGGAGATGAAGCGCTCAATATTGAATTAACCCTGGTTAATTCCAGCAACGGGGTAATAAGTAAAGGTATCGGTATTGCTACAATCAATGATGATGACGAAGCTGAGGTACAAGTTACCGCATCGACAGCGACTACCATTGAAGGCAGCAGCACGGCAGGACAATATACAGTTACACTGACAAAAGCCTCACAGGTCCCGGTTGTAGTGAACTATACAATTGAAGGTACAGCAACCGCCGGCAGTGATTTCACAGCATTAGCTGGTTCGGTTACCATCCCGGCGAACTCCCTCTCAGCAACCATCAGTTTAGTCTCGACCCAGGATGATCTGGTTGAGGATGACGAAACCGTATCTATAACGCTGACCGGTACGAATAACAGTGGTGTTGATCTCGGAACGAATTTAACTGCCAGCATAACAATTGAAGATGAGGATTTAGCGGTAACGAGTGTTGCCGCCAGCCCATCCAGTACAACGGAAGGCAGCGCCACACCTGGCACATTTACCCTGACCCTGGATAAACAATCACAATCAGATATAACCGTTAACTATTCGATTACAGGTACGGCCACCTCAGGAACGGACTTTACCGAATTATCAGGGAACGCGCTGATACCTGCACTGACTTCTTCCATCAGCATCAACCTCTCAGCCATTGATGATAACATCGTGGAAGGTGATGAAACCGTCATTATGACATTGAGTGGTACGGACAATTCCCGAGTATCTGTCGCAGCTCAGGCTGCTACAATAACATTTGAAGATAATGACGCGGCTGAGTTTAGTGTCACAGCTACACAGAGTGCCGCTGCAGAAAATGGAATCGACGAGCCTACGAATGGGCAATATACGATCACATTGAGCAACGCCGCCCGAGCCAATGTCACCATTGACGTAACCATGAGCGGCTCTGCCACAAATGGAGATGACTACACCAGTATTACCTCGCCTGTCACATTCCTCGCAGGCGAGACTGAGAAAACAATCTCATTGGCTGTCAGCGAGGACGAACTGGTGGAGGGCGACGAAACCGCCATTCTGACTATTTCCAATCCGCAAGCGACCGGTGGGTTAAGTAATACACTCTTCTCAATTTCAGAAACCGCCAATCTGGCAACAGTCACAATTAGCGATGACGATACCGCTGCCCTTACAATCCTGGCAACTTCGTCTCCGGCTATTGAAGGTACAGCAAACGGTGAGTTCACTATTACTGCGTCGAAAGCCTCGCAGGATGAGGTGTCCGTAGATTACACAATTACAGGAACAGCCACAAACGAGGCTGACTATACTGTTTTATCAGGAACTATTACCATACCGGCAAACCAAACCAATGTTACTATTCCGGTCACCGTTGTAGATGATGACCTGGTCGAAGGCACCGAAAGCGTTATCCTTACCTTGAGCGCTCCAACCTCTGGTCTGGTTCAAATAGATTCCGGGAGCAGTGGTACCGCAATTCTGGATATTCAGGATAACGACCAGGCTTTGATTTCCATAGAGAAACTTACCGATACTGCCGAAAATGGTAACGCGGAAAGTTTCCTGATTTCTGTTGATAAACCTTCTCAAGGAGATCTGCCGGTTACTTTCTCGCTTGGTGGAACCACTGACAGCAGCGGCGGATATCAGGATTACAGCCTGTCATCTGCGGATGCGGTATTATCTGGATCTACCCTTACTCTACCTGGTGGTGCCAGTTCCGCTCATCTCACTGTTACTCCTATAAATGACAACCTGGTTGAGGGATCTGAGACCCTCATCGTCAACTTGGAGGGACCCACCACCGGTTTGGTCATAGTAACCTCTGTCGAGACAGATAATTCAGCTGCGATGACAATTGCCGATGATGATACTGCTACGTTAACGATTTCTGCCAGCGGCTCACCCGCAGAAGGCAGTGCTAATGGTGCATTTACTATCAGTACCAGTAAGAATTCGCAGACGTCAACAACTGTCCAATATTCCATCACAGGAACCGCAGCCAATGGCAGTGATTTCACTTCTGCAGGTGCAGCGTTATCAGGTACTGTAACCATTCCCGCATTTACCGCTTCTGTTGATCTTCCAATCACTATTGTGAACGACTTAATTGTGGAAGACACTGAAACCATTGCTCTAACCCTTACATCACCAGACAGCGGATTGGTTCAAATCGATACCGGAACCGGCAAAAGCGCAAACCTTTCCATCATCGATAATGATACTGCCGCTATCAGCGTACTGACCTCAGCGAACGCTGCTGAAGGTGGCGCTGTTGGCAGTTTTGTTGTCAGTGTGTCCAAAGCATCACAATCCGCAGTAGCCGTAGGTATTTCAATCGGCGGCACAGCATCAAATCCGAGTGATTACAGTTTATCCTCCCCTAATGCACAATCATTGACCAGCAGCGTAGTAACGTTGGCGCCAGGAGCACTATCAGCAGAAATCCGTGTTACTCCGATTGATGATAACCTGGTTGAAGGTGGTGAAAATCTGGTGATCATAATCACCAGTCCACAAACAGGAAGCGTAACAGTCGGAACTCCCAATACTGCTGCAATGGTGTTGGCTGATAATGACACCTCTATTATCGAAGTTGCCAATATTTCCAATGCAGCCGAAGGTGGAGACACCGGTCAATTTGAAATCACTTCAAGTAAACCATCTGCAACAGACATCACCGTGACATTTACCATCAGTGGATCTGCGAATAAGGATGGAGATCACCAGGATTTCAACCTTAACTCAACAAATGAGACTTTGACAGCCACGACAATCATCATCCCGGCAGGTGAGACATCAACAAGCATTGATTTGACAGCCGTCAACGATTCCGTTGTGGAAACAACCGAAGATGTTATCCTGACCCTCAGCGGCTCTTCTAGTGAATTGGCTCCTGTATCTGCCAGCGAAGGCGGAGCAGCAACGGTTTTGATTACGGATAACGACAGTGGTACTATCTCGATCAATGCCAGTGATTCTTCCATTTTGGAAAGCGACGCAGGGTTACAGTATACAGTAACCACGACCGCTGCATCACAGCAGCCGATAGAGGTAACTTACACGCTCACAGGCAATGCCCAAAATGGGGAAGATTACAACCTGTCCACACTCATGACCGGATCAGTAACGATCCCTGCCTATATCACCCAGGCAACATTTGACCTGACACCGGTTCAGGATACCCTTGTTGAAGGAAATGAAAGCGTAGTCCTGAACCTCAGCGGCACCAACAATACTGATCTGTCTATCGCAACCGATGAAACCCAATCTTCCACAATAACGATTAACGACGACGATACTGCACAATTTAGCATCCTGGCCGCCCCAGGTAGCGCTGCAGAAAATGGAGAAGGTACACCCAGCAATGGTGAATACACTATTGAGCTGAGCAATGCCGCCCGAGCCAACGTCACCTTAGATGTGGCTGTAACCGGCAGTGCTTCCAATGGAACGGATTACACCAGCATTGTTTCCAGTATCACCTTCCTCGCCAGTGAGACCACAAAAACCATCCCCCTGGCTGTCATCGAAGACGCACTTGTGGAAGGTAATGAAACTGCTATCCTGACTATCTCCAACCCACAGCCAGCTGATGGGTTGGACAGCGGTCTGTTCTCCATTTCGGTAGCTGCTACATCGGCAACCGTTACCATCTCCGATGATGACACCGCAATTGCAAGCATTGCTCGAGACAGTAATGCGGCAGAGCCGGACAGCGATGGTCAATTTTCCGTCAGCGTGGATAAAGCCTCACAAGCAGCCGTCACTTTAACCTACGAAGTAGATGGAAGTTCAACGGCCACAGATGGAAGTGACTACACTACCTTGAGTGGCGAGGTGATTATCCCCGCAGGCGAATTCAGTGGCACCATTATTCTGGACGTTAAGGATGACACTATTGCAGAAAATGACGAAAGAATAACCCTGAACCTGACCGGCGTAAGCAGCAGCCGGGTCAGCCTGCACACAACGAACAACACGGCTGAGTTGACGATCACCAGTGACGACACCGATCCGACAATCTCCATCGATGATGTCACGGTAACGGAAGGCAACACCGGAACAACCACTGCCAGCTTTACCGTCACCCTCAGCCATCTTAGTGAGAAAGGTGTCACGGTTGAGTATAGCACTGCCAATGAAACCGCCATCGCCGGTTCAGATTACACCGCCGGCAGCGGAACACTGACATTTAGCAACACCCAGTTGACTCAAACCGTATCGGTCCTGGTCGCCGGAGACCTTCTGGTGGAAGACACCGAGTCATTCAATCTGAACCTGACAAACCCTGCAAATGCCACTTTCCTCAAGCAGACAGGCACAGGAAGCATAACCAACGATGACAACGCTTCGGTGAGCATTGCCAACACCCAGAATGCCGCCGAACCGGCAACAAACGGACAATTCACCCTGACCCTGTCCAATCCGGTACAGGTAGATACATCGATCACTTACGCTGTGACCGGTAATGCTACACCTGGTGCAGATTACAGCGCTCTGACTGGTTCGGTGATCATCCCAGCCGGTCAGACCAGCCAGACAATTTCTGTAGCCGTGATCAATGATGCGATTGCAGAATTCAGCGAAACAGTCCAGCTCACCCTCACCGCCTCCAGCGGTATAGTTACACTGGATGCTACTCCGGAGAATCGGGTTGCTATCCTCAATATCACCGATGATGAAACCGACCCAACCATATCGATCAATGATGTCTCGGTTACTGAAGCAGACAGCGGAACCACTACAGCCAGCTTCACGGCAACCCTCAGCCATCTCAGTGAAAAAGGTGTCACAGTTCAGTATCGCACCACCAACGGCACTGCCATAGCTCCGGATGATTTCACAGCTGCCACAGGAACACTCTCCTTCAGCGGTACCGAACTGACCAAAAATATTGCTGTCCTGGTTGCCGGTGATGAACTTGTCGAAGAGAACGAGTCTTACAATGTTGTTTTGGAAAACCCAACCCATGCCGCCCTCAACAAGGGTGTAGGAGCGGGAACAATCCTTGAAAATGACTCGGCAATCGTCCGTGTGGAAACGACCATTAATGCCGCCGAAGAGGATCTGGCTGCGGGACAATTCACCCTGACCCTGACACAAATGGTTGACAGTGCTTTGACGGTTACCTATTCGGTTGACGGTTCTGCAACCGCTGATTCGGATTACACAGCGCTTTCAGGTACGGTAACCATCCCGGCCAATACGCTTACAACAACCATCGCCGTAACACCATTAGAAGACGATTTGATTGAAGGAACGGAAACGGTTTCTGTGACCCTCCTCACTGTAGATAATAGCCGCGTTTCCATTAATACTGCTCCGGAAAACCAGACAGCTTCTGTGGACATTGTCGACAACGATTCTGCAGTGGTCAGCGTTGGTGCCAGTCCATCCACCACGGCGGAAGGCAGCGCCACACCCGCTACCTTTACCCTGACTCTGGATAAACAGTCTCAATCTGCAGTTACTGTTTCTTATCTCATTTCAGGTACTGCCACTCAAATTGCGGACTATACATCATTAAGCGGTTCTGTCACCATCCCAGCGCTGACTTCTTCAGTCAACATCGACCTCTCTGCTATTGATGATCTCATTGTGGAAGGCGATGAAACTGTAATCCTGACCCTCAACGGGACCAACAATCCAAGTATTTCCGTGTCAGCTCAGCCAGCCACGATCACATTTGCGGACAACGATACGGCTGAATTCAGCATTCTGGCGACCACAAGCCCTGCTATAGAAAACGGGCTAGGTGCAGCCACTAATGGACTATTTACTATTACGTTAAGTAAGGTTGCCCGAGCCGACGTCACAGTTGATGTGGCTGTGACCGGCAGCGCCACCAATGGAACGGATTACACCAGCATTGCTTCTAGTATCACCTTCCTCGCTGGTGAGACCATGAAAACCATCCCACTGATGGTCACTGAAGATTCCCTGGTAGAAGGCGTTGAAACCGCTGTCCTGTCCATCTCCAACCCACAAGCAGCCGGTGAATTGGAGGATGCCTTGTTCTCCATCTCGGAAACTGCCAATGATGCGATCGTCACCATCACCGATGATGATACTGCCATTGCCAGTATTGCAGGGGTAAGTGATGGCGCAGAGCCGGGCATTAATGGTCAGTTCACCGTCAATGTGGACAAAGCCTCCCAATCAGCTGTCACCCTGACTTATGAAGTAGATGGCGCCTCCACCGCCACACCTGATGAGGATTACACAGCCTTGACCGGTTCGGTTATCATCCCTGCCGGTGCCAGCAGCGCTAGCATTATTGTAGATGTGCTGGATGATAACATCGCTGAAAACAACGAAATCGTCACACTGAACCTGATCGAAACCAGCAGTAGCCTTGTCACCATTGACCTGTCTGATGATACGGCCTCGGCAACCATCACCAGCGATGATGCAGACCCGGTGGTCAGCCTCGCGGCACCTATTGGTATCCTCACCGAAGGCGACACAGGGACAACCACAGCCACCTTCACCGTCACCATGAACCGCGACAGCCAAAAAGGTGTTAGTGTAGCCTATACCACGCTGGATGGAACAGCATTGCAACCCACAGATTACACCACCTCTGCCGGTATACTGACCCTCGGAAATGGGGTTACCAATACAACCATTGATGTGACTATCCTGGGTGACACCCTGGTGGAAGGTGACGAGACTTTCATTCTCACACTCAGTGAGGCAAACAATGCCACATTCTCCAATGAGGAAGACACTCTCAGTGCGAACGCTACTGTGACAGATGACGACACCGCCTTATTGAGTATCGCCAACACCCAGAATGGTGCCGAACCCGCAACCAACGGTTTGTTCACCCTGACCCTGTCCAATCCGGTACAGGTGGATACCACCATCGGGTACAGCGTGGCGGGAACAGCTTCCGTTGGGACAGATTACACAGCACTGTCAGGCACAATTACCATCCCGGCTCTATCCACATCGGTTACGATTACTGTACCGGTTTTGGATGATACAATTTCAGAGAATTCAGAGACAGTCATAGTAACCCTGACCGATGTGAGTGGTCTGGTTTCGCTGGATACCACTCCCGCAAATCTGACCGCCTCAGTCACTATGAACGATAATGAAGCCGACCCAACCATTTCCATTAATGATGTTTCGGTTACGGAAGCAGACAGCGGAACAACCACTGCCAACTTCACCGTGACCCTCAGTCATCTGAGCGAGAAAGGTGTCTCGGTTCAGTATGGCACTACCAACGGCACTGCCGTCGATCCGGATGATTTCACCGCTACAAACGGAACACTTTCCTTCAGCGGCACCGAACTGACTAAAACCATTACTGTTCTGGTTGCAGGTGATGTGCTTGTCGAAGAGAACGAGTCTTACAATGTTGTTTTAGAGACCCCAATCAACTCCACCCTCAATGATGGGGAAGGTGCGGGTGCCATCCTGGAAAATGATACGGCCGTCGTTCGTATGGAAACGACCAACAATGCCGCCGAAGAGGATCTGGCTGCGGGTCAATTCACCCTGACCCTGACACAAATGGTTGACACAGATGTGACTGTTGCCTATTCGGTTGACGGTTCTGCAACTGCCGCTTCAGATTACGCTGCTTTATCCGGTTGGGTTACCATTCCAGCCAATACCCTTACAACAACCATCGCCATAACACCATTCGAGGATAACCTGGTCGAGGGTACGGAAACCATTGCAGTGACCCTCGCCTCTGTGAACAACAGTCACGTCTCCATCGATACTGCCCCGGAAAACCAATCAGCTTCTGTAGACATTGTCGACAACGATTCCGCGATGGTCAGTGTCAGTGCCAACCCATCCACCACGGCGGAGGGCAGCAGCACGCCAGGTACATTTATCTTTACCCTGGATAAGCAGGCGCAGTCTGCCGTTACCCTTTCCTATTCTGTTTCGGGTTCCGCCATATCGCCTACTGATTATTCGTCCTTGAGCGGCACTATCATCATTCCCGCCCTGACTTCTTCTGTCAGTATCGACGTCTCTTCTATAGATGATATTATCGTCGAAGGCGATGAGAATGTCATTCTGACCCTCACTGAAACCAACAATTCCGCTGTTACGGTCGCATCTGATGCCGGTCTATCGGCAACCGTCACTTTTACAGATAATGATACTGCTGAGTTCAGCATCACAGCCTCTATAGACGCAGCATCCGAGAATGGTGTGGGTTCCCCCACCGATGGTGAATTCACCTTTACGATGACCAAAGCTGCTCGCGTTGATGTAACGATCAATGTGGCAGTATCTGGCTCCGCTGCTAACGGCACGGATTACAACACAATTGGATCTTCTCTCACTTTTCAGGCTGGTGAAACATCGAAAACAATCACTGTGGCTGTCATTGAGGATACACTTGTCGAAGGAAACGAAACCGCCACCCTGGCCATCTCCGACCCGCAGCCAGCGGATGGAGTAGACAGCAGTCTGTTCTCCATCTCTGATACCACCAGTTCTGCGACTGTAATTATCACCGATGATGATCCGGACCCCACAACAAGTGTAAATGATCCTGAGGTAACAGAAGGCGACACGGGAGTAAACACCCTGACGTTTGTTATCACGCTCTCACACGAAAGTACAAAGACCGGTATGGTTGATTACACACTGGAGGGAGATAGCGCAACGTCGGATGTAGATTTTGTATTCAAATCCGGAACACTTACCTATGAACCTGGTGAAACCAGCAAATCCGTCGATGTCTCCGTCATCGGAGACCTGATAGAGGAACCCACTGAAACTTTCCATTTGAGGCTTTCAAACGGAATCAACATCACCATTCAGGATGATTCGGGAATCGGAACGATCCGGGATAATGATACGGCTGAGTTGAACATTGCCGATGTCTCAATGGCGGAAGGCAATGACGGGAACACTGAGTTCAACTTTACGGTTACCATGAACCCACCCACCATAGAAACAGTCACCGTCGATTTTGCTACAGAGGACAACACCACGCTTGCCAGTGAGGATTACACTGCAACATCCGGTACTCTTACGTTCGGCCCAATGGAAACCACTCAGACAATCACGGTTCTTGTATCCGGGGATACGGTATATGAGAATGATGAGAGTTTCCTCGTCAACCTAAGCAACTCGGAAAACGCTGTGATATCTACAACAGCGAACCAGGGCACCGGAACCATTGAAAATGATGAAGCGCAACCGATTCTCTCAATCGGGTCAGTCAGCCAAAACGAAGGCAACAGTGGAACCAGCGATTTCGTCTTTACAATCACGATGGACCACGCCAGTGCCTTTACAACAACGGTTGATTATGCTACGGAAAATGGAACAGCGACGACAGCCGGAGGTGATTACTTGGCAGCAAATGGTACGCTTACCTTTAATCCTGGGGATACGATCAAAACAATCCGGATCAGCATCAATGGTGACCGGCTGGTAGAAAGTAACGATACGTTCGTGGTCAACCTGAGTAATATGTCTGATAACGCAACAATTTCCCCGATTGCAAACCAGGGCACCGGAATAATATTAAACGACGACCACGCTCCTACCCTGCTTTCTAATATCACACAGGTGGTGGACGAGGACAATATACTCGCATTTATTCTTACTGATTTCACGGATGCTTATACCGATGCCGATAATGACGCGTTGGTCAGTGTAACCGTCACTTCTCTGCCTACTCACGGTGTACTCAAAATTAACACAACCGCAATTACGCTCAATCAGGTAATCCTCGCGGCAAACTTGAGCAGTCTGACCTACACCCCAGCATCGCAGTATTTTGGAAGCGACTCCTTCACATGGACTGCTTCCGATGGAGTAAATATGGCAGTCGCTGCCTGCCAGGTCAACATCACTGTAACCTCCGTCAACGACGCACCCACACTGGATGAAATTGCTGATGTCGAAATTCTCCGAAATGCCCCCAGCCTGGAACTTCAGCTGACCGGGATCTCGGCAGGAGGCGATGGCGAAATTGCCGGTCTGACAGTAACTGCTGAATCCAATAATTCGACAGTGTTACCCAACCCGGTAGCGACTTACCAAAGCGGTACCTGGAAACTTACCCTGCATCCAACGGCAGTTTCCGGTACGGCAACGGTCACTGTCACCGTTGATGACAAAGGCACGACAAACAACCTGGTCACACGAACCTTTATCGTTACAGCCAAAGACCCAAGCATTGTGATAACTCCCTTAAATGGGCTAACGACCAACGAAGATGGCGGAACAGCCGTATTCTCCGTTCGCTTAGGTGTCAGACCGAACAGCACGGTGAGCATTGCCCTGTCCAGTTCAAATGACAATGAGGGCATCACTGATAAAACCACCCTGGTATTTACGCCGGATAACTGGAACACACCGCAGCAAGTAACGATTACCGGTCTAGATGATGATCAAATTGATGGGACTATTGAATATCAGATCATTCTGAATCCATCAGGAAGCAGTGACTCTGAATATCGCACAATGGAAACCCTATCAGTCCGGGTTAACAATCAGGATAACGACGTTGAAAACAATAACTGGAGTGTATTCCTGCCCTTGCTCGTCAAATAGATTTTCACAGGGTTCAATTTAGTATCAGAAATACCAGAGTAACACTACCTGAGAAATCCCCTACCCGCTCTCATAACTGAGCGAGTAGGGGATAACAACCCTCAGAGTAAACCAATTTATATTTTTCTACTGACTAATCCAGAAAGCACTGCGTTGTAATTTTCTAGGCTGCATATCCTTTTCAAAGGCTTCGCAATTGATTTATGCAACCAATATTTTCCGCTTTCTCTGTTATTAAACTGATAATAACTGTCTTTGTAAAATAGAGGATAAAAGCCAACAGGTGCCTGCCAGGAGATTTAGTTGTATATTTAAATCCCTGATTAAATTATGCAGCTCAACCAGGAACACTATCGGCTTTCTAAGCCGGCGCACGCAACCAACAAAATTCAAGCACATAGTTGACGACGCATTTACCCGATAAAACTTTTTTAAGTCTTGCTTTTACATAAATAATGCTGTAAGATATATTAATGTAAGTTAATTTACATTTTTTTTATTTATGTAAGTTTTACGAAACAAACACGTCATTCGTGCCAACGTGAACCACAGTTAATAAAAATTTCAATATTACGATAATCTAGCCACACTTATCACATCGGCCAGGAAACAACCTGAAAACAAATTTAACTAAAAAATATGCAAGCTGAGAAAGCCACTATAGATAGTTATTTTTTATTATTGATTTTATAAAACATAGGAGATAACAAAATGATTAAAGCAATTTTTTTTGACGCAGCAGGAATATTATATACAAGAAATGGTCCAACAGAGGAGTTTGCGATACATCTCCTTCAAGATAATGGATTTTCTACTGAGATTTCCTCTGATCTAATACAGAAACAATTTTCATTACGATCCCAAGCCAACCAGGGTGTTATCAACCATGAGATATATTGGGAACAATACTTGTTGGTGCGGAAAGTCACTGATCCTGAACTACGAAAAAAGTTTATTGAACAAATCATTAATTATTCAAACAACATTCAATCCATTCCAGGCAGCAGGGAGACACTTGCCGAATTAAAACGCCGGGGTTTTCTCATGGGAATTATCACAGATACGATGTACCCTGTCGAATGGAAAATGCGCCGCCTTGAAAAAGCTGGTGTTGCTCAATTTATCGAAATCGTCGCTTGCTCGACGGATCTTGGTGCGCATAAACCAGATCCTGTGGTTTATTCATATGCATTGCAGCAAGCGAACCTCACACCGGATGAATCCGCCTTCGTTGGGCATCTCGGTATTGAACTCGAGGGTGCTCAAAAAGCAGGAATGACCACGATTGCAATTAACTATGACGTTGATGCTAAGGCAGATTACTATTGCAGTTCGCTACTGGATTTATTGAATCTTCCAATTCTGCAAAAATCCATACATGAGTCAATCGTGAAATAAATATCAAAATTGTTCTATTGACCTTAAAAGGATCAGGTTCTTAGGGAGTTCTCTTAGAAAGTTTTGTAAGTAGCTGTAGAAGTAACCAAATAATAGCATTTTTATTGCTTGTAAATAGGTTTCATTTGATGTATTATAAAAATGTTAGTAAACTTACATAATTATAATTTTTGTAAGTATCACAAACAGAGGTGCCATGAGCAGTGATGGAATTGAACAAGTTGAATTTAGTAAATTAATAGCTGAACATTACGACGAACTTACGATCAGTGAAAAACGTATAGCGTCTTTCATAAGCCAGAATCAGGATGAAGTTGCATTCATGTCTGCAGCGGAAGTTGCTGATGCATTGAATTTAAGCGAACCAACCATGTTACGCTTCGCGCGAACGCTGGGTTTTGAGAGTTACCCTGCCATGCGAGTAGCGCTACAAGCAAAAGTTCGTAACCTTGTCAACCACTCTGCTCGGATTCGTAGTCGGTTGGATGATTTGCGTGTGTCTGGCGATATTTATGAACAACTGGTCACTTCAGAGATTGATTTCCTTACAGAATCACTCCATTCTCTGGACCGAGAAGCCTTTAATATGGCGGTTGAATACCTTCGCGTCCATCAACGTGTTTTTGTTTTCGGTTTAGGACCATCCGTTTCACTCGTGGATCAGTTGGAAATCCGGTTGACTCGCTCTGCCAGGCATGTTATTCCCCTTCGAACCTCTGGACGAGAATTGTTAGAACCCCTGCTATTAATGGGTAAAGATGACCTTCTTATTGCGATCGGGTTCCATAGCGTAACCCCCTATTTGGAATTGGTCCTTGAGCGAGCAAATGAGTATAACACGCCTGTCATTCTGATTACTGATACTCTGGGTGACCTTGTGGGTAACAAGGCGTCTGTAGTCCTTGCTGCTCGGCGTGGACCTGTTTCTGCATTTCACTCGCTGACTGTCCCAATGACGATTATTAATACCTTGCTGCTTGTCTTGAGTTCCGTTGATCAGGAAAGAATCATGAATAATCTGGATAAACTCGACCAATTGCGGGACAGCGTACGGCGAAAGAATTTTTTGCCTTTAGCCAGAAAAAAGAAATAGGAGCCTATGATGGTTGCCCACATAAACCCCCAAAAATCAGTACACCAACCATTCAGTGCTCATTTCAGGCGATTCATGCGTTGGCTCACAAGTCCACACGTACTTCTGACGCTTATTATGCTTGCTTTGATGATTTATCTGATTATTATTCCACTTTTCCGGATGGTCATCACTACACTCACGTTTCAGGAAAAAGATATTGTCACGTATCCTGATGCCGTTGTAGGTAGCTTCACACTCTACCACTGGATCAGGATGCTTACCTCCAAGATCAGTCAGATTATATTGTACACACCGTTGCAGCATTCGCTGGTTGTCTCAGCTGGGGCTACGATTATTGCTGCCGTGTTTGGGTGTTTGATGGCATGGTTTGTTATTAGAACGGACATGCCCGGTAGAAAAATAATAAATGTCCTGGCAATCATTCCATACATGATGCCATCCTGGACAATTTCAATGGCCTGGACAGTATTATTTAAGAACCGAACAATTGGTGGAGCGCCGGGAATTCTTGAGTTTTTATTGGGAAAAGGTCCACCCGACTGGTTTGCTTATGGACCAGTACCGATCATGATCAGCAGTGGACTGCATTATTACACATTCTTTTTTCTATTTGTTTCTGCAGCGTTAATGTCCATCGATTCCAATCTTGAAGAAGCAGGCGAGATTATGGGAGCCAATCGCTGGCGAATCTTGCGGAAAATTACATTCCCGCTTGTTCTACCAGCATTAATGTCAGGTTTTATTATGACTTTCTCAAGGGTCATGGGGACCTTTGGCGGGCCTAATATTTTAGGTGTTCCCGTCCGCTATTACACCCTTTCAACCATGATTCGTGCAGATATGAAACTGGGGAACAATGCAGATGGTTTTGTATTGGCACTCATGTTAATAGCGATTGCGATCATTACTGTTTTTATAAACCAAAAAGCAATGGGAACCAAGAAAAGTTTTGAAACCATAGGTGGGAGAGGTCTTGTAATCAAGCAGGTGCAATTAAGGAGTTGGCGGATCTTTCTAACAACACTGGTGATTACTACCGAAATCATCATAGCTGTCATTCCCGCAAGTCTCTTATTGTGGAACACCTTTATGAAAACATCTGGGGATTACAGTTTATCCAACTTGTCTCTGATTCATTGGATTGGAAAGAGCGACCCGTTAATTGATGATGGGTTGCCAGGAATTTTTCGAAATCCTGCAATCTATCGTGGCGCCTGGAATTCTATAAAACTTGCTTTTAGTACTGCCTTTTTTTCCGCCCTATTAGGAGTGATTTTGGGTTATGCCATTGTTAAAGGCCGGGGCACCAGGCTATCCAAAATCATTGAGCAGCTTGCCTTCATTCCATACGTGATTCCAGGAATTGCCTTTGGGGCGGTATACATTTCCATGTTTGCAAAACCGGTTGGACCTATCCCGGCTCTGTACGGAACTTTCGCATTACTGATTGTCGTTTCTGTCGCCAAGAATCTTCCTTTTTCCAGTCGTACGGGGGTAACTGCAATGATGCAGGTTGGAAAAGAACTGGAAGAAGCTGCGATGGTGGCTGGAGCAAATGCCTGGCTTCGCTTTACAAGGATCCTCTTTCCTCTCACAAGAAGTGGATTTGTATCCGGATTTTTACTAACCTTCATTACGACTATGCGAGAGTTATCTTTGATCATTCTGTTGGTAACCCCGGCTACTCAAGTCCTCGCAAGTATGACTATGCGCTATACCGAGAATGGAAGCGAACAGAAGGCAGACGCGGTGATAATCTTGTTGATCGTGCTCATACTTGGCGGAAACTGGCTCATCAGCCGCTTCCGAAAAGGTAGTTTAGAAAAGGGGTTAGGTATTTAAGGAGATATTGAATATGACAGGAATATAAAAAGTTAAGAACTTGATGAAACTCTTGGAAATAGCACTACAACTTAGAATTCCACCTCATTAGTTAAATTCAAAGATATGTAACCACACCCCGTCCTTCTCTATCTGAAGATAAGAGATCTCCTTGTGTAAAGCTCCTAGCAGGAACTGAAAGGCCACAAGAGAGTATTTCATGCCGCTTATTTTTGGCCAAGATGATCAAATTTTTTAAAAGTATCCTGCGAAATCCTGCCAATAATGAACTAAATGAGAATTTTGACCATTTCATAAAGTAAAAAAGTGTTCAAAAAAGGAGGCGAAAACGAAATAAAAGTGATTGTTCTCAAAGTTGATCCAATCAGATTTCTATATTCATTAAGGAGAAGAAAGTGAAAAAGATTTTTAGAATTGCATCTCTTGTTCTAATGATTAGCTTATTAGTGGCTTGTGCGCAGCCTACAGAGGCGCCAGTTACTAATCAGGCGCCGTCAGTAACCGAAGAAATAGTTGTTCCACCCAGTGATAGCCCTGCTGCAACCGAAGAAAAAGTTGTTCCACCTACCGAAATTTCACTCAGCCCGGCTGAGCAGTGGGCAAAAGACAATGGCATTGGTACTTACCAACCTGAAACCGAGGACTGGGCGGCTATTGAAGCAGCAGCTAAAAAAGAGGGTTCCGTAATTGTCTACGCCAATTCTTCCAGAATTCAGGATGCAGCCGCAGCATGGGCATTATTGTACCCTGAGATCACTATCGAAGCCAATGACATGGGTGGAGCGGACGTCATCACCAAGGTTCGTGAAGAACAAAAAGCAGGCGCATTTACCGGAGATGTCTGGTTCAGTGCTGGTGGACCAGATATTGAAGGAGAGTTTGTTCCCAACCAATACATTTGGAAATACATTCCCCCGGAATTACTCTCTGTTATCCCCGCCGAGAACCAAGAGCCAGTTGTTACTTCAAGCACAGAATTATTTGGTTGGGTCTATAATTCCGAATTGAATGAAACCTGCCCAATTTCTAACTGGTGGGAACTTACCGATCCGGCCTGGAAAGGAAAAATCTTTATCAAGGATCCAATCAATAGTGCTGAAGACCTTGGAATGTTAATGAGTGTTACCACGCATGCCGATGAGCTGGCAGCAGCATATAAAGATCTCTATGGCACTGATGTTGTCCTGGATGAAGATACTCCTGATGCTGGTTGGTTATGGTTAAAGAAGTTTGCACAAAATCAACCCATTGGCGTTGGGGGAAGCGATGATGTATGGGGCGCCATGGCAATTCCAGGTTTGCAGGATAATATGCTCGGATGGCTGCCGTTGTCAAAATACCGAAACGTTATTTCCGGAAAAGCTGTCTTTGAACCCTGTGTTGAATTAAGTCCTGTAGTTGGTGTTCAAAAACACAATTATTTGGCTATTATCAACCAGGCCCCGCATCCTAATGCCGCCAAATTGTTCCTCAGATTTGCTTTGAGCGAAGAAGGATTTGCACCATGGAATCAGGTTGGGCAATATTCTGGACGAACCGATATCATACCAGGAGAAGCTGCCCTTCCGTTCAAATCCCTGACTGTTTATAACTTTGACAACTTGTTTGTTTACAAAAATATCACAGCATACCACGACTTCTATTCAATCAGTTTGCTGACCCCATAAAACAATTACATTTATGGACACGGGTACGTATGCCCGTGTCCATAAACATTTTGATCACTGTGGGCATTGAAAGAAGAGAGACCAAATATTTTTTTATCAGCTGCAATAAGATGAAGACTAGAGCGTAATGGATTGCCCAATAAGAGCGGAGGCAACCGGAATAGCGGGATTTAGCTGTTGAAGACGGTTTTTCACCATTTCGTAATGGCAGCAATCCCAAAATTCATTGAGGACGCGGCCAATTTCATGCAGGTGCGTGATTACCAGACGCTGCGGTTGGAGAGCCAGGAAAAAGCGGCAAAAATCTTCCACCTTGGGCGGATTAAGCATATCCGCGCATGCTTTTCCAAGCCAGAGATGGGCAAAAACGATATCAGGTGGGGAAAACACAGGTATTTTTTCAGGTTGATGAGAGCGGGTATCGCCGGGGAATAACCAGGATTGAGCGCCGCAACTGACGTGATAACCCATCGCAGGCACACCGCGGGGAACACCATCTGCAGTGGTATGAAAATGTAGCCCGTCAAAGGGAGTGATGCAGATACCATTCAAGTAAATGGGCTCGAGAGGTTTGGGAACAATGATGTTACCGGGATCCAACCCGCAATCCTCCAACTGCTGCTGGAGGATTGCGGGGATGACCCACCGGATAGGTAAGTGGGCAAGTGACCGGATGAGTGGCCTGTCGAGGTGGTCCGCGTGGCTGTGAGTGAGAAGTACAAAATCAAGCTGCTGAAGATCATGTGATAGATCAAAAGGAGGTGTTTGACCAAGGCGGGTGTAAATGGTGAAAGGGTCAATCGCCCAGCGGATATTTTGGGTACGAAAGAGATAGTTGGCAGAATACAGCAACCAACAACGGTCTTCCGAACTATTGGTCTGCCATTGCGTAATCATATCCGACCAGAGTGATGGATAGGATGAAATTATTTGATTTTTTATTGCCGTAACAACTTCCTGGCGATTAGAAACTGGAACCATGATTATAGTTCTTCTGAATGAAAGCCTGTACTTCTGAGAGGGTGCGATCAAAGGGTCCCAGTTTTTCCATCTTCATACTGGTAACCGCAGCGGCCCAGATACCAGCTTCATAGGGGGTTTTGGTGAGACGCATGGCTACATAAGTGCCAATACAGGTATCACCGCGTCCGCTGCGCCCGATTAGTTGTGAAGGATAAAACGGAAATTCATGGAATTCGCCGAGCGCATAGATCAGAACACCATCTTTGTGGGTCAGGACAATTTCCTGAGGGCCCATGTCTGCGAAAATTTTAGCAGCCTTGCGGATATCGGCTTCACCGGTGAGAAATTCTGCCTCAACCGCATCACTCTTGAGGATGTTCAGATGGGCAAGAGTTATTTTCATATCTTCCCATGGCTCGTACTTGAGCTCTTTTCCACGCAGGACACGCACAAAACCCTGCATATCGGCGGCAACCTGCATATTTTTTGCCTGCAGGGCTTCGATAACATCCAGACCGACCTCACCACGGATGCTGGAACCGATCACAGCAGCCTGGGAATCGATATCCTGGACAGCGGCGGGGGTGATGGTGCCGGCGATGGATGAGACAGACAAATTACGAATGTCCGGGTTGGCAGTGGGGTACTCTAGGAGCATGGTGGTGGATTGGGGCGAATAAGTGGGATAACAATCGATACCGGCGGATTGGAATTTTTCGACAACACCGATATCTTCACGGGCTAAACGAGTGACGACGGCGACATGGAAACCGAGATTGACTACCGCGTGAGCTGAGTAATTGATAGCGCCGCCATCGACAAATTTGGTTTCAGTCGGCGTGATAATTTTGTCTTTGGTATAGTTTCCAACGTAGAGAACATCGTATTTGGTTTGGTTCATGTTGATTCTGCCTTTTATTGATAATAATTTATTTTTTGACGAAGTTAGTGATTATATCCACTTTTCAGAAAAATTCCGAAACAACCTGGTTATGGAAGGAAGCGGGAAAGGACCCAATACAAACCGGCAGCCATTAGGGCGGCGGCGGGTATGGTTAATAACCAGGCTGTGAGAATTTCGGTGGCTACGTTCCAGCGCACTTTATTTAGTCGTTCTCCTGCCCCAACACCCATAATCGCTGAGCTGACCACCTGGGTGGTGCTGACGGGACCGCCTACCAGGGACGCGCTCAGGATCACAACCGCTGAAGCTAATTGAGCTGAGAATCCATCGATTGGACGAATTTTATAGAACTTACTACCCAACGTGCGGATCAATTTCCATCCGCCCAAAGAGGTTCCGAGAGCGATCATGGTAGAACATGCGACAATGACCCAGACGGGCACGGCAAATTTTTCCAGATAGCCGCCGGTAACCAGGGCCAGGGTGATAATACCCATTGTTTTCTGGGCGTCATTGGTGCCGTGGCTGAGCCCTAATGCTAAAGAGGTAACTATTTGGCTGCGTTTGAAAAAGCCGTTAATTTTTGGAGACGCATTCCAACTAAAAATAACACTCAAACGTAAGATAATATACCCGACCACAAGACCGATAATCGGTGAAGTAAACAAAGCGATCAGGATTTTTTCCAGACCCTTCATTTGGATAGCTCCTACACCCGCACCCATGATCACGGCGCCGATGAAGCCGCCAATTAGCGCATGGGATGAACTGCTGGGGAAACCCAAATACCAGGTGAGCAGATTCCAGATGATGGCGCTGGAGAGGGCAGCCAAAAGAACGTTGATATTGATCGAATTAGCTGTTACGATTTCATGTCCGATGGTATTGGCAACGGCAACTCCAAAGATGAAAGGTCCGGTGAACTCTGCAAGGGCGGTCATGGTTAATGCTGTACGGGGTGCGAGAGCCCTGGAAGAGATCATGGTGGCAACCACATTGCTGGAATCATGGATACCATTCAAGAAATCGAAGCCGAGCGCCAAAATAATCACGATAATAACTGTTATTGACATATAACGATCCTCATGTTCTTTTAACAACAATATCAGCGATCACATTGGCAGCCTCATCACCGCGATCAGATGCATTACTAAGGTGGCGGTAAACTTCGCGGCGTTTTAAGACTAAAATCATTTCATTGATATCGGTTACATTGTTGAACATATCCGCCAGGGCTTCGCGGTAGAGTTTTTCAATCTGATTTTCAAGCGCCTTAGCCCGTTGGGCATGTTCAATGGAGACGGCCGGGTTTCTTTCCATACGTTCAACTGCCTGATAAAGCTCAAAGGCGCTATCACGCAATAAAGAGCCCATGCGCAGCATGTGCGGGGTTGCCTCGATCTTGAATATGACCATTTCATCGACAGTGCTATAGGCATAATCCAAAACATCATCGATTGTTCTGGAAAGATTAAAGATGTCCTCGCGGTCAAACGGGGTCACAAAGGTGCGATTTAGCTCATCGATGAGGATCCGACGCGCTTCATCGGCTTCTTTTTCCTTTTTAGTGACTAATTCTGCGTAGATGGGATCATTGGTTTCAAAGTATTTCTTGAGAGCTTCCAACCCTTCCAGCGTCAATGCGGCTTGGTCCGCAATTAATGTATGAAAAATGTTCTTTCGTTTTTTGAATAAGCCTAACATGAATTCTATCCTTTCAATTTATACGGGGAATATACAGCCTTTTTCGAGCAGATAATTCAATCCGGATTTCACCTGTTCAACGGTGTTAAACTCCTGAAACTCACAGGTACGAATTGCATTCAGAGGTAAATATCTGGCCACCATATCAAAATCAACTTCTCCCATCCCTGGAGCCAGGTGGTCGGTTGTCCCTAGTACATCGTGCATATGGGTTTCGATTATTCGGGAGGCAAACCGGTCGAGCCATTCCTGATGGGGATAAAAACCAAGCCGGTCCAGTGTTTGGGCATGGCCAACATCATAAATAAAGCCAATCTGTTCAGGAGTGGCCATGTTTAATAAGATTTCCAATTCGTCCGGACTGGGGATTTCCATGAAATGGTAACGCACTTCAATTCCCAACCGGATGCCAAGCGGAATAGCGTAATCCAGCAACTCACGCACACTTTTTTTGACCGATTCAAAATGAGGAACGGCTAATTCAGAGCGCAATTTGATCATGCCGTCTCTTATGGTTTTATATTCAGCGGTACTATCTGTGCCGGCTGCAATCATCGAGCGTAAAAGATTTTCATGGTGTTTCTGTGGTTGAACATGGCCGGCGTGAATCACGATTAACGAAGCTCCAAACCGTTTAGCGATATCAATGCTTCGTTTTATCGAATGAACGCCCTTTATACGAAACTCTTCATTAGTGGATGAAATCAGATAATCTTTTTCTTTTAAAGCCTCTGCAGAAATATCTGCCGGGCATGGCTCATGAATACTGCTGATAGGCATAACGCTCATATCCGCGTGTTCGAGCATAGCTGAGTTGACCAGATGGTTAAGTTCAACAGCGGCGAAGCCTAAACGGCGGGAAGACTCAAAAAAATCCGCCAGGGCAGGAAAGTTCTTGATAGCCCACATGGTTGAAAAAGCG
Organism: Chloroflexi bacterium HGW-Chloroflexi-10; assembly: GCA_002840755.1. GTDB lineage: Bacteria > Chloroflexota > Anaerolineae > Anaerolineales > Anaerolineaceae > UBA6170. The sequence continues at coordinate 53,933 of PHBZ01000025.1, forward strand.
GCATTGTATTTTGGTTTTAAATAATTTTTTGATAAAACAGGGAAAATGTTAAGTAAATCGGTCAAATTATTTACAAAATAATCCGGAGCAAGTGATGGATCTTTTACCAATTGTCCTTCGGGGTTGGCAGGGTCAGCGATGATAATGGTCATTGCAAAGCCTGCCTTTTTGGCAGCATATACATCTCTTTCTACACGATCACCAATATAAACGCATTTCTCGGCGCTGACACCCATCCGTTGAATAGCTTCAAGTAATATGGAAGGGTCAGGTTTCCGTTTTCCTATCACAGCAGACAATATAACTGTTTCAAAACAACCGGAAATATTCAGCTCTTTTAATGCAGCCGGTACTTCAACACTGCTGGTAGTATTGCTAACCAATCCCAGGCGATAGCCCCGCCGAAAGAGGTTGATGACAACCTCTTTTGTTTCAGGGAAAACCGTTCTGCGATTGATGGAATCTCGATAGAGTTGATTTAATTCAATAGCATGTTGGTGAACCAGTGGCTCCAAGCAATCAGGCAGCATCCACTTCGTCCACAACTCTTCTTCAGTTAATTCAATGAATGTTTCCTCGGCCCATTTTTTGTAATTATAGGCTCTCTGATTAAGCAGGCTGGCAAATTCAACAGGAGAAGCTTCCACTCCTGCTATTTTCATTATCCCTACGATAGCATTTTGCTTTTCAGATTCGGTACTTTTTCTTGAACCTCGTAAGGTACCGCCCATATCAAATAAAATTGCTTCAATATTATTGATCATTTTTCATTATCCTCAAGCAATAAATTTATAGATAAACCCAGAGTTATATTGCTGTTTCTTCCTTTAATAACAGGTTATTCTCAACTACCCTGGATATTGGAAGAAGGGCAAATGATTGGAACATTCAGGAGGTCTGAGAATTCCTTAATATAGAAATCAGATTCGACGCCATTTTCATAATTAAATGCAATGGTCTGCATGCCTACACTATGCGCACCCTCAATTTCTGTTTTTTTATGACCAACAAAGACAGCCTGACCAGACTCAATATTCAATTGGTTGAGGGCAGCTTGATAGATGATCGGGTCGGGTTTACGGACGCCTATTTCTTTGGATGATATGATGGAATCCCAAATATGGCCAAAACCAGCATCTTCAAACCACGCAAGTTTGGATGATATGGGATTTGCAGTATCGGTAATAATTCCCAAATAGAATTCTCTCCGTTTTAACTCCAGCAATGTATCTTTAACACCATCAAAAAAATGAACACTATTATCCTCATCTTCGAGAATTTGTTTGCCACGTTCTATCAAGGTAGGGTCAGAAATTCCAAATAAATGTAAATACGCTTCGCGATATTCATCCTGTTTTATTTGACCACGATAGGCTTTTTGAGTTAACACATTTTTTTCCTGTGCATGATTGTTTAGAAAATCAATATTTAATTCCTTTAAAAATTTCACAAATTCATTACCGCGATCTTCCCGATAATAGAGAATATCACCCGCATCAAAAAGTATTGCCTGGATGGGTAATGAAGATTTTTTATCGGTTTGTGTATTTACGTTTTTAACCAGGGCAATTAATTCACTCATATTTGTAATAATTGCATCCGGAACCGGACCAGAATCGTCTTCACCATGTTTAAAATCATGTTCAATCTGAACAGCCATTCCATATCCTGCTTTACGCGCCCCCTTAATATCTCGTTCAACCCGATCACCCACATATAGGCATTCACTGGTAGCAACATTTGCCATTCTGGCAGCGTAGTGAAAAATGGAAGGATCAGGTTTACGCCGGTGATACTCACTGGAAAGGATAATTGGGTTAAAAAAATGACTGATATTGTATTTTTTCAAATTCAATGGAACCAAACCAACACTATTGATATTACTGATTAAACCTATTTTTAAATTCATGCGTTGTAATTCTTCTAAAACCTGAGGTATTTCCGGACGCATCTCGCGATAGTAAAAATTCGTTTCTACATAAACCATTAATTCTTCTGAGATAGAAGAAAGTTTTTCCGGATCAATTGAAAAACCTTTAAAAACAAATTCAGACCAGACTCGGAATGGAGAATATTCCTCATGCGTTTTCAAACTTGTCTCGTGATATTCTTTGATTCCGTTCGTTACAATCTCATATAGGGAAAGGGTCGATTGATTCAGATCGATTCCGACCTTGGAAAGGGTTGCTTGTATTCCGGGAGTTGCTGCCAATCGTAATTCACGGGTATACCCATATGTTTCAATAGTTCCACCCATATCAAAGAAAACTGCTTTAATTGTCACACCATTTCTCCTAAAAATAATAAGGATTTACCCAAGGCAAACAAATTTGCACCAGATACACAATTGTTATTTCATAAATAAACTGCCAGGTATTAGAACTCTTCAGATTGCAGGGCACGGGTTTATTAATCCGTGCCCTGCATAATTAACTTTTATCAGTCCAATAGCTGCTATCTGCCGAGATTAATCAGATAGAAGTCACGTGCTTCGATCATATGATCATAAGCATACTGTTCAGCGATGAACCAGGTCATAGAAAAGATTTCGTCTAATGTTTTCTGGCCTTCGGGAACTTCATAGGTAGAATCCGGGAAATAGGTACCAAATTTTGCCCAGGGGTCCCTACCTTCTGCACTCGTAATGAACTGTATCCACAACTTGGCTGCGTTGGGGTGCGGAGCCTGGTTGATGATACCGACATAACTCTGGCTCTGAATACCTACAGTGGGAGAAAGCCCCCAACAGGGTTCGAAAGCTAAGTTGCCTTCCAACACATCCGTCATGTTGGAATAAGAGGTCAGTGCCATATAGCTATCAGTCATTCCTGGTGTAGCAAATGCGGAATCGACTTCATCTCCACCCGGTTCAGGTGTAGGACCATTCTGAGCAAAACGCTTCAACCACAACCAACCAGCATCCGGGGTGTCATCATCCAGAACAGGTTCTGAACCGTATAGTTCAACATAGGCTGCTTTCATCTCATCAGGATGAGCAGCGATGGTGATCAGTTTGCTGAGGGTAGAAGAATCATTCATGGGATCTTCAATGAAAAATTTTCCTTTCCATTCCGGGTTAGTAAGTTCCCAAATGTTGGAAATCGGGCAGGTTTCATTTAATTCCGAATTGTATGCAAACACACCGGTACCAAAACGGCTCATCAATAATGGTTGTGTATATTTCTCATCAGTCACTGCAGCAGCACTCTCTGGTACAAACCGCCAGACATAGTTCTTCGGCATAACGCTGCCAATCAGTTCAGCACCACCGCTGCTAAACCAGACATCACCTGTAAATGCGCCGGCTTTTTGTTCTTCAACAGTCTTGAGAAGAACATCATCACCGCCAAGGTCAAATGCTTCAACCTTAATTCCGGGGTATTTTTCCATGAATGCTTCGGCGGCTTTTTCAACCTTTGAAGAGTTCGCATAAACAAGTAATTTTCCTTCGGCAACGGCGGCGGCTTCAATCGCTGCCCAATCGTGCGTATCCGTATAATACTGACCGAGCTGGTTGGTTTTCAACCACTCTTCTTGTGCAGATAAGGGAGCGACTGTTGCAGGTGCTGATGTAGCTGGTACTTCAGTTGCTGCCGGCACATTATTTTCTACGGGTGCATTGGTATTGTTGGGCACATTTGTGGGTTGGGCACAAGCCGCCAACATACTGATCGCTACAATCAATATAACCATTCTTAAAAGACTTTTCATTTGACTTCCTCCATAACTAGTTAGGAAACAGTATCACTTTTTGTGAATCCAGTGGGGCCTAATTATTTTCCTTTTGCCTCCTTTATGTTGATGGTGTCTATGTCTGAAGAGAAAAAATCAATCCTTGCAACTATTTAGTAATCAAATTGCCGGTTGCTTTATCGTAAAGGTTGATGGCATCTTCATTGAAGTTCAACCAGATTTTTTGATCCATTTGGATTTTGCTTACACCCATTTCCTTTACTGTCAGTTCAGTGTCACCATTGCGCGCAATGATTGTTGTTTCGGCGCCTGACGGCAGCACGGAATACGCCATGAATTCCACTCCACCGTTATCCGAATTCGTGGTCAAGGTAATATCTTCAGGTCGAATACCAATGACGACTTCTCCTTTTTGATTATAGGTTTTCACCGGAACATCAAACCTTCCGAGATCCACCATATTCTTACCCGAGACCTGGCCCGGCATCAGATTTACTTTGGGATTACCAATAAAATCTGCCACAAACAGGTTGGAAGGGAAGTGATATACCTTATCAGGAGTATCCATCTGCTGAATGACACCTTCTTTCATGACGGCGATGTTCGTAGACATGGTCATAGCTTCTATTTGATCATGAGTAACATATACTGTTGTAGCACCAGAAACATGATGTAAACGTTTGAGTTCTGTGCGCATGTCCATTCTCAAACGGGCATCCAGGTTGGAAAGCGGCTCATCCATAAGGAACACAGTTGGGCGATAAGCAAGCATACGCGCCAGAGCAATACGCTGCTGCTGTCCGCCACTCATTTCGCGTGGGTAACGGTCTTCGTATCCTGACATTTGAACCTCAGCCAGAGAATCCTTTACCCGTTTATCCATATCCTCCTTGGAAAGTTTCTGAATTTCAAGAGCGAAGGTAATATTTTTATAAACATTCATGTGCGGCCATAACGCGTAATTCTGGAAAACCAATCCAAGTTCACGCTGACCGGGGGGTAAAGAAATCCCCTTCACGTGAGAATAGATCAGTTTGTCACCAATATAGATTTCACCTTCATTGGGATCTTCCAATCCGGAAATACAGCGTAACAATGTGGTTTTTCCGCAGCCTGAAGGCCCTAATAGAGTCAGAAATGTTCCTGGTTCAATCGTTAGGCTGACGTTATTTACAGCGACTACATTACCAAATTTTTTTGTGAGATTTTTTATAATAATAGGGTTTTCCATGTTTTCCTCGCTCTACATTCCCAGCCCTTTTTTCAGGCTGCCACCGCGGAAGCGGCTGATGATGAAATTACCAATCAAGACTAAGGTGATCAGAATGATGATGACAGCGTTTGCCTGCTGTTCATTTCCGTTTTCAATATATCGCATGGTCATACTTGCCAACACCGCAGTGGATGGGGTTACCAGTAAAATAATCAGCGATAGTTCGCGCATCGTAGTAATAAACGTAAGCAGAAATCCCGAAACAAACCCCGTACTGGTAAGTGGAAAAATGATCCGTTTAAACCGGTGCCATGGGCCAGCTCCAGCAATAGCAGCTGCCTCTTCTAATTCTTTGCTCACTTGCAACATAGCAGAAACACCGCTTCGTGAGGAGTAGGGAATGTGTTTGGCAACAGATACGACAACCAACAACGCGAAGGTTCCATACAAAGCCGGGATTGGCCCAAAAGGTTTGGTAAACATGGAGATATAAACCGCACCAAATGCTATTCCGGGGATGACATATGGGATAAAAGATAGTTGCTCAACCAGTTTGGAAAGCCTTGTTCCGCGCCCTTTGACAATTGCATACCCAAGGATCACTCCGAATAAGGCTGTGAAAAAAGCGGTAAATAATGAAAGTCGGATAGAGTTCCAGGCACCTTTCCAAATTTTTGGATTAAGTAAAACGCCTGGCTCTCCATTGTTTACTGTTAAATCTCCCTGGCCAATCCAATGCGCCAATGTGAAATTGCTAAGACTATAGTCTCCGGTTCGCAGCATCAGCGTGCTATAGATCAACAGGGACAAAGGTAGAACCGCTATGATAAATTCGAAAATGAGCATGAAAAAGGTAAGAATACCTTTCCAGTTGCGAAGTTTCATCTTTTTCGACATAAAACCGCGCCCACCGATGGTCTCATAACTCTTACGGGTACCTACCAATTTTTGATTAAGCATCACCGTTGTCATGGCGAACATGATCAGTACTACTGCAAGGACAAATGCATCACCATAATTCCCGATCCCAGTATTTGAGCGCAGCATGGTTGAGAGTGTGTAATATCGTACCGGCACACCCAAAACATTAGGACCACCAAACGTACCCATGGTTTTAGAAAAGGTCATAATAAAACCGGAAGCAATGGCGGGAATCACCAACGGAAAGGTGATCTTGCGCATGATGCGGGAACGGCTGGCGCCTGCCAATTCTCCAGCTTCTTCAAGCGATGAATCAATCGAGAGTAGGGCAGCAGATACAAAAAGGAAAAAGAAGGTATAGTAATGCAGCCCGCTGCTGATAATAATCGGAATTGGACCATATGCCAGCCAATCTGGTGGTGCTGAACCGGTTAAGAATTCGAGTAAACCCGGAGTACCTCCGGACGTCCGGTTCTTAAAGAGCACAGTCCACGCCATTGCAATTGTCCAGGAAGGCATAATATAAGGTATTGTTGCTAATAAATGGACTATTTCACGCCCTGGCATATCTGTGCGAACAACCATCCAGGCCATCAAACCACCAATGGTTAAAGCCAGAACAGTTGCGCCAAGCGATATCGTTAACGAATGCACCAATGGTTCAAACGTCATAATCACGGCGATCTTACTGGATAACATTCTAACCCAGTGATACAGTGTAAAATCGCCAATCTCTGCTCCATCAATGGCTCGGAGGTCAATTTCCGCAACCGTAATGGTGGTCATAACCATGCGGTATAGCGGGATAATGACCATATAGAATATGATTACCAGCATGATCAAGGACAGGAAGACATGCGGTTTTGTCAACCAGTGGAAAACTCTGCGAACAATTGCAGTCAACCGCTGGGACCAAGGGAGAGAAGTATCTGAAAAACCAGCCATTAAACAAACTCCTTAATGAATTTATTACGCTTTAGAGCTATTAACTTATTTTTTTCAGGTGTTGTCGGAAGTGATCCAGCTTATCCAAGTGAGCAATAACCTCTTCTTGGTTCTGGCTGGCAAGTGCTAAAAGCAGTGCATTGATAATGGTCATTGGTACAACCAGGGAATGGAACTCAGATACCGGTCCACGTTTGGCGCTTAATACAACATTCGCTTTTTCCCCAATGATGGATCCCAATGTATCAGTGAGCATGATTACTGGGCAATGAACTTCATTTGCATAATCTAAAAGCAGCTGTAGAGCCGGAGAAACATCAAAAAAGCAGATAACAAACAAAAGATCCTGCTCCGTCATCAAAAGTAAAGGTTCTAGAAATTCCCTGCCTGCGGTTGTTAGTGGAATTACCTGACGACCAAATCTGTTTAATCGGATTTCTAACAAATCTACCAACGTTATGGACGGACCTAGTCCAAATACAAATACACGCTTAGACGCAACCAGCAAATCTACTGCCTGATCCAGAGAATCACGGGATACTGTTTCCAAAGCCTGGGTCATATAATCCATTTCAGATACAACCAGGCGTTCAAAAATATCTCCTGAATCCCGTAAATCATCTAATTTGCCACGCAATCGGGCTGAATGAGTTACCCTTCGTCGAAATGATTCTTGTAAAACCGTTCGCATTGCCGGATAACTGTTATAACCCAGCGTACGGGCAAATCGAACCAGGGTCGCCTCACTTAAATACAAACGTTCTGCTAATTCACTTGCGGAAAGAAAAGCAGATTCCTCTTGATTTTTTCTGAGGTAATTGGCTATTCTTTTCTCACTTTTTGTGAGTTTGCTGTAACAGGCACTTATAACCTGGCTGAAATCATCAGCATTGGGGTCAAAAGCCTCTACCATAATCGGACCTCATTTATTAAGTTATTGTTTTTTGGGGTGGCGGGATATATTACAAAATTATATTTTTTGCAATATTTCTTACATTTGCTAAATAATACAACAATTCTTATTGATATGCAAGTAATATTTCATAAAATTTTTGAACATATGTCACTTTCTCGTTAGGTTCAAAACCTCAAAAGATCTCTGGTAATGGGTGAAGACCATAATGCTGCTCCGGTCGTATCGACAACGAGATCACAAATTAGCATTTGTGGGATATAAACTTCTTGCGCCATAATAAACTGCTCTCGAAAATACCGGTTGCGAAAATAATTCAGATCATACTTTTTTCTAAAATCAATATCTCTCCTCCATTTTCGTTTCATACGGATATCATCGTCGGTCATATAAACAACTTTAATCCCTACGAGATTGCTTAATTCAGGATATAAGAAAGGAAAGTTTCCTTCAATAAAGATAATATCTGCCGGTTCAATTTCAAGCATTGTAGCACCCGGTCTTAACTTTCCATCTATGTCGTGGGTAGATGTGGCAGCGACAAAGTCATATTGTGGGATCTGAATGGTTTCTCCCCGGCAGATCTGTTCTAAGCTTTGTAATAATAAATCAAAGTGGAGCGCTTCTTTGCCTAATGAATCTATCCCTTTTTGTTCCCGGTATTCCCGATCTGTTAAAAAATTATCCATCTCGATCGTACAAATCTTCTTACCAATGTTTACAAATGCATCCCGCAGCTGCATAACAATCTCTGTTTTCCCCGCTGCTGTTGGGCCTGCAATCCCAAGAATGATCGGAGTCCCTTTAAGGGCAACCAAATCAATTACACATTTAATAAAGAACTGGTCCAATTCCTGGTTGGCCTGCATAAAATCTTTGTAACCAATTTCTTGAAGTGTTTCAAATTTTTTTTGATTGCGTGTAAAGCGGCGGAATGGTTTTTCTCCAAGGTAATCATGAACTTCCTGGGTAAAATAAACTGTTCTATGCAAAAAATAAAAACCACGAATATCAAAATAAAAATTTTCTCTTAACCATTCGCCAGTATATTCTCCGGTTACCAGACCAACGAAAAGCATTTGAGTCAAACGAATAATTTGCGGATCTAATTGAATTCTCCCATCCAGAACCGGTTTCAACTGGATGGATTTATAGGTGACCTGATTTGTTAGCTGACTTTCAATATCAGAGGCTGATGCTAATGTTATGGAATTCCAACCACCGGCAGGGAGAACATTCTCAAGGGCATATCGAAACTCGTAGATTTCCAAATCCCGCAAACCGAAATTTAAAAGCTTCAGTTTTTCGAATAATATTTCCGAGAATTCATCCGGTTTATCCAATATCTGTGTTTTTTCAGTCAAGTTACTTTCCTCCAAAATTATCAGGCGCCATACTTTGCAATCCGCCCTGCGTTTGCCAATGCAATCGGCATCACGTGCCTGGCTGGGATCAAACCCAAACTTCCACGCGAACAGGCATGTTCGCCAAATTCCGGTATATCATCGGATCGAACATATTTCGAATACAAGAGAACCGGTACCGGGTGCCAGCTATGGGATTTCATTACCGCCGGGGAAGAATGGTCTCCCCCGATGATGACCACATCCGGATTGAGGGCCATCAGGCGAGGAATACACGCATCCATTTCTTCAATCGCCTTGACCTTTCCTTCAAAATCACCCTTTTCTCCGCAGGTATCTGTCTTTTTAAAATGCAGGTAAAAGAAATCGTAATCCATCCAGTTTTTCTCAAGGGTATCAAATTCATCGGCAAGCGTCTGACCATCTACATGTAAAACATCCATCCCCGCTAACCTGGCAACACCCCGGTACATGCCATTAACTGCAATCGCCGCTGCATGCAACCCGAACATTTCTGCATAAGAAGGCACCTGCGGAAACTTCGCAAACCCGCGCAGCATAATCATATTCGCGGGGTGCCGATCCTTTAATATTTTTCGGGCTTCTGTAATAAACAGGTTGACCTTTTTGGCTGCCAATTCGGAATTTGAATTCTGCGCTACTACAGGCAAAGGTGGTACACCTGTTTTTAATGGGTCTGTTTCACTCAGATCTTCGCCTAACCCGGATGCACGCATTACAAAAGCGAATCGATGTTCTTTTACAGGTTCAATAAAGAACTCTACCCCATCAACCTTAATTGTTCTCAGCATTTCGACCAGTTTTATACTGGATTCAGTCGGAAGACGACCCGCTCTTCGATCCAATAGAATCCCCTCATCATCAACCGTACAAAAATTTCCACGTGCGGCCAAATCATCAGGACCCAATTCAAAATCTACACCCAAAACTTCCAGAACCCCACGTCCTATCTCATAATCAAAAGGGTTATAGCCAAAAATAGAAAGATGTCCCGGTCCACTGCCCGTCGTTATTCCGGGGCCGATAGGAATGGTTAACCCAAGTGCAGACTGCGACGCCAATGAGTTGAGGTTTGGTTTTTCTGCCGTTTCCAATTCAGTTTTTCCACCAGCTTGTCTGGGTAAACCACCTAAGCCATCCATAATAATCATCACTATTTTAGTTTGCGCCGGAATGATTAACCTCTTAAGAAATTTTGGATCCATATAACCTCACAAGCCGTAATTTAACTTCTTGATTGTTTGAATATTTCCATTACAAATTCAATGAATTTTTTAAGTTATCTGTTAGCCACAAATTTGCCGCACTGGTATCAACAACTATGTCGCAAATTTTCATTAAAGGCAGATAGATTTCCTGTGCGCGAATAAATTGTGTTTTAAAATAACGATTTTGAAAATATATTGGATCATATTTTTTACGATAATCGATATCTCTTTTCCATTTTCTTTTTAGACGAATATCGTCATCAGACATATAAACAATTTTAATTCCAAGAAATTGCGATATATCCGCTAAATGAAAAGGGAAATTTCCTTCCAGAAAAACAATATCTGCTGGTTCAATTTCAATAGAGGTATACCCAGGTTTTATTTCACCTTGCAAATCATGGCTGGAAATTGATGTGTAAAAATCATATTGGGGAATACAGGTTTTTCTCCCCTGCAAAATATCATGCATGCATTTTTTAAACAACTCAAAGTGAATTGTCTCTATGCCAGTAACTTGATGGGTATCACGATAGTCTTTGTCCTTCCAAAAATGATCCATTTCAATGGAAGTGACAAAATGACCTTTACCTTCCAATTCTACCCGTAATCGAGAAACTATCTCTGTCTTCCCTGCTGCAGTTGGGCCTGCAATCGTTAATAGAATTGGAGTTCCGTCCTTTTTAATTACTTCTTCTATTATCTTTATAAAAGCAAGATCCACTTCTGCATTTGCATTCTTATAGTCTTTATATCCAATGTCCAAAAAACGTTTAAACCGGGTTTGTTTTTTTTCAAAACTCAGGTAAGGTACTCCACCAAAATGATCAATAACTTCCTTGGAATAATAATTCGTTCGTGGTAAAAAAAAGAAGCCACGGATGTCAAAATAAAAATAAGTATTTACCCAATCTGTGGAATAGAAATCTGTTACGAGACCTTTAAATAACATTCGGGTTAATTGAGTGATTTGTTCATCCGGAACGATTCTATTATTTACGATGGGTTTGATTTTAACGTTCGTATAGAATTCCATTTGACAGATATCCAATTCAATTTTTTGAATGGGATAAAGATCAATCGCGATCCATCCCTGGTTGGGTATTAAATTATCCAACCCATATTGAAATTCGTAGAATTCTATGTTTTCAAAAGCTGGATTTACCTGTTTCATTTTTTGAAACAGGTTTTGGGAAAACAAATGTGGGTTCTCTAATTCTTGAATGATTTTCATAGAATTTCTTCACCAAAAAATGTCCTGCCAGAGCCCAAGACCAAAGAATCAAATGTTCGTTTTATTTTGGCATAGTTTCCATCCCGATCGAGTGCAATCCCCCTGCCAACACCCGAAACAATTTGGCCTACCCCAATTTCACTGATAGATTTTTCTAGCTTTTCCAATAAAGCTGGAGCACTACCTGGTTCTGTGCTGCGACCATCAAAAATGACGTGGATAAATACATCTTCAATCCCATTATCTCTAGCAATTTTCAACATTGCTAATGGGTAATCAATTGAACCATGCGAGCTTTTATCCGTCAGGAGTGCAATCAGGTGCAATTTCGACTTTTGCTGCTTTACATGCTCCATTGCCTTTAAGAAAATCTCATTAGTATAAAAAGATCCATCTTTCATCGCCTGGTCAAGGCGCACATCATCTTGTGGTACAACCCGTCCTGCCCCGATATTCATGTGTCCTGCTTCGGAATTGCCGGTTTTTCCAGCTTGTAATCCAACAGCTTCACCGGAAGCCTGTAAAAACACAGGTGGGTGGTTCTTAATCAATTGATCCCAATAAGGCGTGTTTGCTATAAAAATTGGGTTTGTGTCATCTTCATTACCGATCCCCCACCCATCAAGAATGATTAACAATACACGTCGAGGCTCGCAAAAAACTGGAGAACCCAACAGACTTGCACCACTTACTGCAGGTGGTGCTGAAATACTCATAAGCTGAAGGATGGTCGGGGCAATATCAGCTAATTTTCCATTTTTTAATTGATAGGGTGACTCTGGTCGAGGGTCAATTAAAATAAATGGGACAAGATTGGTAGTATGCGCCACATGAGGTTTTCCATCTGTGGTAATTAATTCCTCTAAATTACCATGATCTGCTGTAACAAGAACAACGTAATCTTTTTCCAAAGCGGATTCAACAACTTGATTGAGTGCGTTATCTACAAACTCAGCGCATTTAATTTTCGCTTCTCGATTCGAAGTATGACCAATGACATCTCCGTTGGCAAAATTAGTGACAATGAAATCAAATTTTTGTTCAATACCTTCTAAGACTCGTTGTGAAACTTGTTCAAGACTTAATTGCGGAATCTGATCAAATGGAATTCCTTTTGGGGAAGGAATCCGTATATCAACTTCTCCAGGAAATGGCTGGTTGTTCCCCCCATTAAAAAAGAATGTAACGTGGGCATATTTTTCAGACTCAGCACAGTGAAATTGACTTAAATTAGCTTTGCTTATGATCTCTCCCAGAGTATCCTGAGTTTTAAAAGGGGCAAACGCTACCGGTAGATCTTTAAATTTTTCATGATAGAGTGTCAGGATCACAAAATAAAGGTTATTAAGCTCTGGGCGGGTAAAATAGGGAAACTGAGTTTCGGTGAAAGCTTCAGTAAGTTCAATCTCTCTTTCACCCCGGCGACAACAGAAAACCACCGAGTCACCACTTTCAATATTACCCAAAGGGATTCCTTGAGAATCAACTCTTACTAACGGTTCGAGAGAATAATCAACTTGTCCTTCCAGATAGACCTTGCGAACTTCTGTAGCGAGAGAATAACCGCCATGAGATTGAATTTCCGTTTTCATACATTTAATCCCATTGGCTGCGAAACCACCGATTGAGAACGAGCAGGAAAAATATCGAGTAATTCTCTAAATTGATGAATAATCAGATCCGGTTGATCTTCTGAAGCAATCTCTTCCGGTTTACTTTCCTGCGGATCCAGCAACATGATCACCACCATACCAAATCCGGCTTTACGCGTCCCAGTTATGTCCCGTTTCAAATTATCGCCTACATAAACACAATGCTGCGGGTCTACTCCGGCCTGACGGGCTGCTTCCAGATAAATTGCGGGGTCCGGTTTCCGAATTCCGAGTACGGAAGATAAAATCACTGATTGAAAATATTGGCTGAGACCATCTGCTTCTAACCAATCCGGGATTTCCTGTGAGGTAATCACATTGCTGATAATCCCAAGGGTATAACCACGCTGATGAAGTTCAATAATAACTTCTTTTCCATTGGGAACCATCACCCTTAAACCCAGGGATTGTCGATATTGGTATGTTAATTCGACAGAATTCCGGGCTATGTATTCTGTCGGAAATTCAGGAGCCAACCAGCGTGTCCAAATTTCTGCTTCAGGTGCTTCTGAAAGTTGTTCAAAAGCCCATTTTCGATAAATCTTGTAACGCTCATCCAATTTTTTACAAAATGCTTCAGGATCTTCCTGTGTGCCAACCAATTGAGTAATTTTTCGCCGGGCTTCTGATTGATGTTCTTCATTTTTTGTTAATATTCGTAAAGTATTACCCACATCCAAAAATATTGCATCAATTTGAGACACCATAAGATCACCTCTATTTATTATTGTTTAATAAGGGATTGAAAAAAATGAATTATCGTTGTGGAAATATATCGAGCAAATCACTTAATTCTTTAATCAGAAAATCCGGTTTGTGTTCATCAGTCGGTGGTTCTTTTTTCATCGTATCTGGCTCAATCAGAATGATGCTCAAACCAAATCCTGCGAGTTGAGTACCTTCCACGTCCCTTACCGGGTTATCGCCGATATATGCACAACATTCAGGGGCAACATTGATATTTTTTGCCGCATCCCAGTAAATTTGTGGGTTTGGTTTACGAATTCCGACCTTGGATGAAAGAACTACGAGTTTAAAATAATCAGCAAGTCCATCTGAAATCAACCAATCCGGAATTTCTGTTTCGGTGATGGTATTTGCAATAATGCCCAAGATATATCCACGCCTTGAAAGTTCCAATACAACTTTAGTAACATCTGGCCTTGGAACACGGCGTCCATCATGGTCACGCCACAAACGGGTTAATTTTCCGGCAAGCGGAGCGATTTTTTCGGTTGGATAATGCGGCAATAACCACTTGCTCCACAATTCTTTTTCTGATGCTTCGATCAGCGATTTTTTGGATTGATTGCGATACACTTTCCATCTTTTATTCAACTCTTCAAAAAACACTTCGGGTGTTTCTTTTGCTTCAACCAGTTGCATCAAATCTTTCTTTGCCTGCTCTTGGAATGCATCATCCTCGATTACAATACGCAGAGTATTCCCCACATCCAAAAAAATTGCTTCAATATTGTGATCCATGCCATCTCCTAACAGAAAATTTACTCAAATTTACTTACATTTTGATTTTTTATGAAATATTTCCTTCATTTGTTTATCGTACGACATTTTTAGAAATTTTGCAAGTATTCTTTCGTAATGATCTTGACATTTCCAAGCTCTTTGTGTAAACTATATAAATGGTTATGCACACGTGTGCAATGGAGATACTCGTTGGCAACTACGATCAAGGATATTGCAAAAAGAACCGGGGTTTCACACTCAACAGTCTCTCGAGCGCTGAGCGGTAATTCCTTAATTTCTGCAGAAACTGCCGGACGAATACGCCTGGCTGCACATGAAATGGGATATCAGGCAAGTGCAGCTGCACGCTCACTTAAAACCAACCGCACCAATGTGATTGGGGTTATTCTAAATAGTATGGATGATCCATTCTTCAGTGAGATTGTTTATGGAATTGAAGAGTGTGCACAAGAAGCCGGATATAGCCTTTTTATTGCTGCATCACAACACGATCCTATTCGAGAGAAAAAAATCGTTCAAGCAATGATGGAGCACCGCACAGATGGTGTCATTATTTGTTCTTCATCCTTTAGCGCAGAGCAAGGCCGGCAATTACTTAAACATGAATTTCCGATCGTCGTAATCAATCACCAGGCTGCAGAAAATTTTCATTATTCAATTTTCCATGATGATATTGATGGCAGCCGGCAAATTACGCGTCACTTGATCGATCTGGGACATACAAGAATAGCCTACCTGGGAAATTCATTATCCGGACGTACAGTCCTTGACCGGGTAAACGGGTTTAAAATGGAATTACAGGCTTTCGGACTTCCAATCCAGGAAGATTATATTCACCATGAAGCTGGTGGCACTCCTCAAAATGGATATAATAGTGTTGAATACTTTTTGAAATTACACGATATACCAACCGCAATTGTGTGTTTTAATGATATGATGGCAATTGGCGTTTTGAACGGTTTACAGGCAGCCGGTGTAAAAGTACCTGATGAACTTTCCGTCACCGGTTTTGATAACATTACCCTTTCCGCTTACACAACCCCCTCATTAACAACATTTGACCAACCTAAACGCTCGATAGGCGTCGAAGCATCCCAGCTCCTGCTTGATCTGCTCCGGTCCCATCATAATGGAAATACATTTCAACCGAAAGAAAAAATTCTTAAAGGC
This sequence comes from Chloroflexi bacterium HGW-Chloroflexi-10, assembly GCA_002840755.1. Taxonomy (GTDB): domain Bacteria; phylum Chloroflexota; class Anaerolineae; order Anaerolineales; family Anaerolineaceae; genus UBA6170. The sequence continues at coordinate 69,755 of PHBZ01000025.1, forward strand.
AACTTACTTATCCGGCAATCAACCACAAATCCTAATCTGGTCAAAATCTAAGGAAACCCATGAACTCATCTCAATTCAGACTTTCTTCTTCTACCCTGGATATTCTACAACAATCACTTCTCGTTGAAAAAAATGTTGAGTTTGGCCTTGCCAAAATAAATAATGGACTTAAATTGGTAATCCTGGCTGAAAAAGAATATGCTCAGCAACTCGGTTTTGAGGGTGATTCTTCTGAATTTGATAACTCCGCACTCACAGTTTGCTCGCTACACCACAATAATGCAGATAGCTTGCGGAAAAACTTACCCTGGTTACAACCTCGCCTTTTAGGATTAAGTACTTCGGCTGGCATGGGAGATCGTTTAGGCCTGGCTACCCCAGGACATGTACGCGCTACTCAAAAAACTGGTGGAAAGATTGCCCCAATCTTTGCGCAGCAATCCATTCGTGAAATGGGACGGACAAACCGCACCCCCTACCAGGTGATGGATGATGCAACCTGGGGAACTTTCCAGGAAAATTGGAAAAATGGTGTGGGTGCTGATGCAGACCACCTGAAAACTACCGCGGATATTGATCTTTGCCAGGCTGCTGGTTTTACTTTTTTTACAATAGATCCCGGCGATCATGTAAACAACGCTGCTGAAACTGCCAGCCTGAGTGATTTAAACGAATTGATAACGAAATTACCGGAAGAAATTCAAGCCAAAGCCAATGATTTATTAAACAAAACTTTTTCCATTGATGGCATGAAACTTGTTTTCGATGAGATGACTTTGTTTAAAGCAATGGTTAAATATGGCCGTGCCATTTGGCATGTAAAAAATATGTATGAATATCTGGTTTCTGCATCAGGCAGCCGTCCCTTTGAGTTGGAGGTTTCTGTTGATGAAACTGATCAACCCACAACGCATGCGGAGCATTTTTACATAGCGAGTGAGTTAAAACGCCTTGGAGTTAAATGGGTCAGTCTAGCACCACGCTATGTAGGTAGGTTTGAAAAAGGAGTAGAGTATATTGGTGATCTGGATGTTTTCTCAAAAGACATGGCCGGCCATGCTGCTATTGCCAAACAATTAGGACCTTACAAATTAAGTTTGCACTCGGGATCAGATAAATTCAATATCTACCCCATTGCAATGCAGCATACCGGTGGGTTGGTTCATCTCAAAACTGCCGGAACAAGTTATTTGGAAGCCTTACATACAATTGCAGATTTGGATATTGATCTGCTTAAAGAAATCTATACATTCGCCCGCTCACATTATGAAAATGACCGCAAAAGCTATCACGTTTCCGCTGACCTTACAAAAGCACCCACTCCGGAAAAAGTTCAGGATTGGCCTTCTTTGCTATACCAGTTTGATGCGCGCGAGATTTTCCACGTCACTTTTGGGACTGTGCTTACCTATAAAACAAATGATGGAAAGTTCCTGTTCTTTAACAGAATATTTGATCTGTTACAAAAATATCCGGATGCGTATGCAAAAAATCTCGAAATGCACTTTATACGCCACTTACAACCCTTCTCAGTTTCCACTTCTCATTAATTAAGATTTTCTTGCTATTCACAATCGATTCAACTATTTCATAAATTTTCGAAAAAGGGTAACCGATGGAAGAAAATAAGCTAAATGCCTTTTATGATTTTTCTCATAAAACTATTGTAGTAACTGGCGGTGCCGGGGTATTGTGCGCCGCCATGTGCAAATCATTGGCAGCAGCCGGAGCAAATGTAGCCGTTTTAGATATCAACTTGGGTGCAGCCGAGAATTTAGCCACCGATATTCGAGCAAATGGTGGAAATGCATTTGGGTTTGCCTGTGACGTTTTGGATAAAGCAAGTATCGAACATGTAGCCGAAGAAGTCCTTTCCAAATTCGGAGGAATGGATATTTTAATTAATGGAGCCGGTGGAAACAGCCCAAAAGCAACCACCAAACCGGAAACCCCATTTTTTGACCTGCCTGCTGATGCTTTACGTTGGGTCTTTGATCTCAATTTGATGGGCACCATATTGCCTTGCCAGATATTTGGAAAGATCATGAGCCAACAGAAAAAAGGCGTTATTCTCAATATTTCTTCAATGAATGCAATTCGTCCTTTGACACGCATACCTGGTTATTCTGCGGCAAAAGCAGGCGTAAGCAACTTTACCCAGTGGTTAGCTGTCCACATGGCCCAGGAATATTCTCCTGAAATTCGAGTGAATGCCATTGCCCCCGGTTTTTTCCTTACAGAACAAAATCGGTTCCTGCTCACAGAAAAAGAAAGCGGAGAATTAACACCTCGAGGAAAAACAATTCTGCAACATACCCCCATGAACCGCTTTGGTGATCCGGAAGATTTGCTTGGTACCGTTTTTTGGCTTTTATCACCAGCTTCCGCGTTTGTTACCGGAATTGTTGTGCCAATTGATGGTGGTTTTTCGGCATTTAGTGGCGTATAAAATGGTTGGTTATCAGAAAAAGGAGTGAATTATGAGATATGGGTTGAATATTCCACAAGAAGGAAGCTTAGATTTTGTCTCGTTAGGCGCATTAATACATCGCTTAGACCCTGGGATCATTCCGTTCCGCAAGGCAACCCAATGCCAAATTCATGTAAGTGGAGGCGAGTTCAATTGCGCTGCCAACCTTGCCGATTGTTTCCACATGCAAACAGGTATCGTTACCGCCATGGTGAATTACCCAATTGGGGATTTAATCGCTGAACGGGTTAAAGCCATGGGTGTAAAACCTTTTTATGTTCCTTTCCAACATAACGGAGTAAACGGACCCAACATGGCGACCGTTTTTAGTGATCGAGGTTTTGGAGTAAGAGCACCTGTAGTATTTTATAATCGTTCAAATGAAGCGGCAGCCCTCCTGAAACCGGGTGATATTAATTGGAAAGAACTATTTTCCAATGGAGTGCGCTGGTTCCATAGCGGCGGGATTTTTGCCGCACTTTCTGAAACCACCGGACAAGTTATCATCGAAGCCATGCAGGCCGCCAAAGAAGCCGGCGCAGTTGTATCTTTTGATTTAAATTTTCGGGCGAAATTATGGAACATTTGGGGTGGTGCAGAAAGAGCACAAGAAATACTAAAACAAATCGTTAACTATGTGGATGTTCTCGTCGGAAACGAAGAAGATTTACAATTAGGGCTTGGAATTGCCGGTCCACAAATAGCTGCCAAATCCAAACTCGACACCAGCGTTTTTATCGGCATGATTGATCAGGTTGTCAAAGCCTATCCGCAGATAAAAGTCATCGCAACTACATTAAGGGAAGTTCACTCAACCAACAAACATACCTGGGGTGCCGTTGCATGGATTGATGGCAAGGCTTATTTTTCTCCAACATGTGATCTGGAAGTGTATGACCGGGTTGGCGGTGGTGATGGGTTTGCTTCCGGATTGTTTTATGGCTTACTCACCGGACAAAACGAACAAGATGCAGTCAATCTTGGGTGGGCTCATGGTGCGTTATTGACCACCTTCCCCGGAGATACCACTATGGCAACCCTGGAACAGGTATGGTCATTCGCTAAGGGAGGCTCCGCGCGAATTCAACGATAGAACGAAAACTATCGCAAAACAGCGATAATTTTTATTTTACAATTTATGCACACGTGTGCAAAACATATAAATAAGGAGAATGAAAATGGATACGATGAAAGCACTTGTAATGAAAGATGTTGGAAAAGTTGTAATGGAAAATCTGCCTATCCCCCATGTCAAAGATCCGGATGATGTATTATTACGGATTAAAGCAGTGGGTATCTGCGGCAGCGATGTAAAAATCGTTGAAGGAAAACACCATTACAAACCAAATACTGTTTTGGGACATGAATTTTGTGGTGAGGTTGTAGAGATCGGTTCTCATGTACATCATGTAAAAATTGGTGATCGTGTTTCAGTAGACAATAATATCCGCTGCGGATTTTGTTCATTCTGCCGAATGGGTCTGACCAGCCAATGTGTAGATATCAAAACCAGTGCTCTGGGTGTGATGCGCAATGGTGGTTATGCTGAATATTGTCTGGTACCTGAGAAACAATGTTTTGTTCTTCCTGATGAAATCGATGACATCATGGGAACTCAGGTCGAGACATTGGCGACCGTTGTCAATGGTATGAACACGCTCCAAATGTTGCCCTATGACTACGTCATGATTTTAGGCTTCGGACCAATTGGCTATCTCTTTGCCCAATTCGCTAAAAACATTGCGGCAAAAGTTGCCGTAACTGAAATCGATCCATTCCGCATCAGCATTGCAAAAGAATGCGGTCTGACCGTTTGGAATCCGAATGAAGTGGATGTTGTTGAAAAAATTACTGAATTCACCTATGGCCGCAAAGCTGATATTGTCATTGAAGCAACCGGAAATGCTCTCGAACAAGCACTCAAATGCGTTACCCCTGGTGGAAAAGTACTGCCATTCGGCATGGACTCCAGTGTAACTGCCAGCATTGTTCCCAATGAGATCACTCGCTGGGCCACAAAGATTTTGGGATTATATCTTGGCCAAAACACAATGGTGCCATCCATTCGTATCTTCCAGGAGAACCGCTTGAATATGAAACCCTTCTACACCAAAGTCATTGCTTTGGAAGATGGTCTTGGTGCATTTGAAGACCTGGGTCTGAATATGAAAACTCTGGAACACCATCCCAAGAATGCCATGAAAATCGTAATGCGTCCATAAAATTCACTTTTTGCTGACTAAAAAACCCTCTCCTAAAAGGAGAGGGAGAAAGATGGGCAGATATGACCAGGAAAGTAAATATTGCAATAATCGGAACAGGGCGAATGGGTAGTGTACATGTGCGCAACATCGCCCGACAAATTCCTGAGGCAAACCTTGTGGCTATTTGTGATCTCCGTTTAGATGTTGCACAAAAAATTGCGGATGAACTTGGTATTGAGCGCGTCGTAGCAGATTATCATGAGTTATTAGAAGACAAAAGTATTGAAGCCATTTTAATTGCCACAAGTACCGATACCCACGCTTACATCATGCAAGACGTCGCCAAAGCAGGAAAGCATATATTTTGTGAGAAGCCTCTGGCGCTGGACTTAAAAAGTATAGATGAAGCACTCACAACAGTTAAAGAAGCTGGCGTAAAATTACAGGTTGGCTTCAACAGGCGATTTGACAAGAGTTTCAAACGGGTTCATGAAATAGTTGGTTCCGGCGAAATCGGCCGCCCATGTATCTTACACATCATTAGCCGTGACCCCGAACCCCCGGCAATGGAATTCTTACGTGTGTCCGGTGGTATGTTCCTGGATATGACCATTCACGATTTTGACATGGCTCGTTATCTGCTGGGTGATATTGAAGAGGTTTACGCTATTGGCAAAGTGCTGGTTTCACCCGAATTTGAAGATATTGGCGACGTGGATACAAACGTACTCACATTAAAATTCGCTAATGGCGCTATCGGTACGATTGATAACAGCCGCCATGCGGTTTACGGTTACGACCAACGGCTTGAAGTATTTTGCTCCAATGGTGTAGCTATGGCCGGAAATGAATCAGAAAACACGGTTATTAAAGGAAACCCGGAAGGCTTGCATGCTTCGCGGATCCCCCATTTTTTCATGCAGCGCTATGCCCCTTGCTACATTGAAGAAGTGCGCCAATTTATTGAGTGTATCCGCGACGACAAACCGACACCAACAAATGGAGTAGATGGCCGGATGGCAGTAGTTTTAGGTCATGCTGCATGGCGGTCCGTATACGAAAATCGACCGGTAAAAGTAAGTGAATTTTTGTCTTCAAACGATAGTGATGCAAATTGAATTACCAGCGCGCAAAAAATATTCTTTTAGCTTCAGTCATAGAGAGAAATAGTAGGTAATATGATTTTGAGTTTTCACGGCGCCACTACCATGACCAGTGATTTAGAGACGGATGTTAAGATTTCCAGTCAGGCAGGTTTTATTGGCCTTGAAGTTTGGTATGCAAAAATTGAAAAGTTCCTGAAAATTCATTCTATTGACGAATTAAAAGCATTGTTTGCTGATTATAAAATTAAGCCAGTGGCACTTGATGCGCTTGAGTTTGTCGGGTTTCGAGGCAGTGAATTTGAACTGATTCAAACGCGCTGCCGTGAAATGTGTTCGATCGCCCGCGCAATTGGCTGCCCAACCGTCGCTGTAGTTCCCAGCCCGTCCCCCGACGTAAAGATCACATGGTCAGAGACAGTTGACGAATACGTCACCGTACTGCGCAACCTGAGCGATATTGCTGCCGAATATGGCATTCAACTGGCTTTTGAGTTTCTGGGTTTTGGCTGGTGTTCGGTTCGCACCCCACGGGCTGCTTGGGAAATCATCCGGAAAACTGATCGTAAAAATGTCGGTATGGTTATTGATACTGCTCATTTTTACGGAGGTGGTGGATTGATGAATGAATTGGATAGCTTAGATGGCAAGCGCATCTTCGCATTGCATCTGGATGACCTTGAAGATACACCCAAAGAAGCTATCACAGACGGCACTCGCCTCTTTCCCGGCCAAGGTGTCGTTCCGTTGAATGACATCTGCACCCGCCTGAAAAACATCGGATATGATGGTCACTGCTCCATTGAATTATTTCGACCAGAATATTGGACGCAGGATCCATTATACGTGGCGCAACAAGCAAAGATCTTTGCACTCCAGATATTGTTGCCCTACTTCAATGTGGAAACATCCGGATTTTGATAGGATCACAAGAAAAGAAAGGTTATCCCCCATTGACCCCATTAAGTTCCTTAATTCAACCCTCAGAAAATGAATACTTAAACTGCATCCGCTGTGGGTTATGTCTGGCTGTTTGCCCAACGTATCGGGAATATTTAAATGAAACAGCTTCACCAAGGGGAAGGGTTGCATTAGCCCGAAAAGGATTGGAAGGTGAACTTGAACTCAGCCCCAATTTAATCGAGCAGATGTATTCCTGTTTTGCGTGTATGGCGTGCAACGATGCCTGTCCGGTGGGAATAAAACCGGCTGATCTGGCAATGGAGATGCGTTATGTTCAGGAACAAATTAAACCGGCTCCATGGAAAAACACATTATTCGGTGGTCTAATTTCCAAACCTCAGCGGATGGAATTAGCCACGCTTCCCTTACGTTTATATCAAAAACTAGGCGTACGGAAAATGGTTTATACGCTGAGAATTCGTCACTTACTTCCATCAAAAATTCGTGACATGGAAGCGATGCTGCCGCATTTACCTCAACGTCCTTTACGCAAAGTCCTTCCTGAAGTAACAAACGCCAAGAATGAGAGCCGCTATCGGGTTGGATTTTTCCTGGGATGTGCCCAAAGCCTGATGTTTTCAGAAGAAAGCGCTGCTACAGTTCGCGTTTTAGCAAGGAATGGCTGCACCATCATCACTCCTAAAGAGACTGTCTGTTGTGGAATGCCGGCTGCCGGTTATGGAAGGCAGGATTTGGTGGAAGTACATGCCAAACAAAACATAGAGCTATTTGAAAAAGCGGATGTGGAATATATCGTAACCGATTGTGCCACCTGTGGATCCAAACTAAAAGAGTATGGCGAGATTCTAAAAGGTAATCCGCAATGGGCAGCACGTGCAGAATCCTTTAGCAAAAAAGTGAGAGACATCAGTGAATTCTTAATGTCTATTCCCCTTGAGAAACCGGAAGGAAGGGTCGAGGCGAAAGTCACCTACCATGATCCGTGTCACCTGCGGCGGGCACAGGGAATTTGGAAAGAACCACGAGCGTTATTGCAAATGATCGATGGTATCGAATTCGTTGAATTACCGGAAGCGGATTGGTGCTGTGGGTCTGCCGGCAGCCAATTGATCACCCATTATGAGACCTCACTGAAAGTGATGGATCGTAAGATAGAGAATATTAGATCAACCCAAGCGGATTACATCAGTTCGGGCTGCCCGGGTTGTCAAATGCAGATCAATGCTGGGATTCTTCGCAATAATCTGGATATCAAAGTAGTCCATCCCATTGAATTGCTTGACCGGGCTTATAACAACAAGAAGGAGGAATAGTGGATAAAAATATGATTTCACAATTAGAAAAAATCATCGGAAAAACTGGTGTTCTATTCACTCCTGAAGACCTTGCAGTTTACAGCTATGACAGTACTTTTGAAGAGCATCGGCCGGATGTTGTGGTTTTACCGGAAAGCACTGATCAGGTTTGCCAGGTTGTACGTTTTGCAGCTGAAAACCGAATTCCAATTGTAACAAGGGGAATGGCTTCCGGCTTAGCAGCCGCATCCGTTCCATTTAGTGGTGGAATATCTCTTTCTATGACTCGGATGAATAAAATTCTGGAAATTGATGAAACCAACGCGATTGCACACGTAGAAGCCGGTGTCATCACTGCCGAACTACAAGCCATGGTTGAAAAACAAAATCTTTTCTACCCACCAGACCCCTCCAGTATCCGCCACTCCACGATTGGCGGAAATATTGCCTGTAATGCCGGTGGTCCGCGATGTTTAAAGTATGGTGTGACCGGTGATTATGTTTTGGGGCTTACGGTTGTTCTGGCAGATGGTCAAATTCTTAAAACTGGTGGAAAAGTGATAAAAGACGTTGTAGGTTACGATCTAACTGCCCTATTCACCGGGTCTGAAGGAACTTTAGGGATTATCACCGAAGCGTTATTAAGACTTACTGCCAAACCCAAATATGCGCGGACGGCGTTAGTAGAGTTTTCTGATCTCAATGATGCGTCCCGAACCGTGAATGCTATCCTTTCCGCAGGGATTGTGCCAGCAACATTGGAACTGATGGACAATACAGCCATTGCTTGTATTGAAGCAGCCATGCATTTGGGCCTCCCATTAGATATGGAAGCAGTGCTTTTGATTGAGACCGATGGGGCAGATCAAGCCTCCGTAATTCGGGAAATAGAATGTGTCGCAGAAATTTGCCAAAAATCGGGAGCAAACCGTGTCAGCGTAGCAAAAGATGAAGCAGAACGAGCCGGTTTATGGAAAGCACGCCGCTCTGTTTCTCCTGCCTTAGCCCGCATGGCGCCTAACAAACTTGGCGAAGACATCACAGTACCCCGTGACGCCATCCCGGAGGCAATCCGTCGCCTGAAAAAGGTAAGTACAAAATATGGTTTACCAATTGTCATTTTTGGGCATGCCGGTGATGGAAACTTACATCCGAATATCTTGTTTGATAAACGCGAGCCGGAGCAATGGGCTAAAGTCGAAAAGATGGTATCCGAGGAATTTAACATCGCTCTGGAATTGGGCGGAACACTTTCCGGGGAACATGGTGTGGGAAAACTAAAACGTCCGTATATTGAAAGAGCTCTTGGTACTGTATCCATTGATTACCAGAAGAGAATCAAACAAGTCTTTGATCCATTAAATATATTGAACCCTGGGAAAGTTTTACCAGATTGAAAATCAAAAACCTATTCAAAATCAACTGATTCGTAAAGGAGTAATAAAATGACAAGCAATAAAGTACCTAATGGCCTTTTATCCACCAATCAACCAGATCTTTTCTTTGAAGATAATGCGGTTGGTAGATTAAAGAAAGAAGTATGGGAAGCCAGTGATGCACAAATTGATGCAATTCTGGATGACTATGGTGTGCCATCCCCGGTCGAATGGGGAAAACCAGGCTCTTACATTCAAACAACTACCCGTTGGCAGGTGGAAGAAAACCGCAAGAAAAACGATGTTGTCTTTATCCCCGTCGGTTGTACTGAATTACACGGTCAACATTTACCCAGCGCTGCCGATACACTGTATGTCAGTGCCATCTGCGAAGGCGTTCGACGCTTCACAGCCAAACGCGGAGCACCGATTAACCTGGCCTTACCCCCACTTAATTACGGCGGCCACCCATTCCATCACCTGGGTATGCCAGGGACTGTCATCGTCCGCGAACATGTCGTTCGTGAGATGATGATCGACGTCATGCTGGGTTTATGGAATGACGGATTCCGCAAACAATTGATTGTAAATAATCATGGACAGTTGTGGATGCTCGAGTCAGCTATACAGGAATTCCAAAAACGCTACCAATTGCCCGGCATTTTCCGTGTGATCGACTGGCATCGCGGCGTACGCGAATTCTTCCGCCCAAGCGAACGTGGTGGTCAAATGGATACAAATTTTGTGCATGCTGATGAATCCGAGACCTCCCTCAGCCTGCTGCTGCATCCTGAAATGGTTGACATGAATTATGCAGTCGATACAGAAGGAAAGAGCTATTTGCCGGAAGGGCATTTCGACAAATCCGTAGACCCATTTGGCCGACCGAGCCGCTGGTCTGAAGGTGAAGGTCATTTTGCGATTGAAATTGCCGCAACCCCGGAAGGTGTCGTCGGAAAAGCCAAATCAGGAACAGCCCA